>NZ_BLWK01000001.1:0-1114877 GCF_013374075.1 Cobetia sp. 5-25-4-2
CTTGCGCCTCCTGAAGGGCCCTTGAAGACTACAAGGTTGATAGGCTGGGTGTGGAAGCACAGCAATGTGTTGAGCTAACCAGTACTAATTGCCCGTGAGGCTTGACCATATAACACCCAAGGGGTTTGCTGCGGTAAACGCCGGGATTGCGACAGGATCGACGATATATCGGTCAGCATGATTCATATTGCGAGTCGCGAGGCCACAAGCCTCGGGACTCAGGCATCGCAAGATGCCACCGTTTCGCCTGACGACCATAGCGAGCGTGAACCACCCGATCCCATGCCGAACTCGGAAGTGAAACCGCTTAGCGCCGATGGTAGTGTNAGCCCCCTTCAAGATGAGACTTCCCTGAGGCCTTGCGCCTCCTGAAGGGCCCTTGAAGACTACAAGGTTGATAGGCTGGGTGTGGAAGCACAGCAATGTGTTGAGCTAACCAGTACTAATTGCCCGTGAGGCTTGACCATATAACACCCAAGGGGTTTGCTTCGGCAAACGCCGGGATTGCGACAGGATCGACGACATATCGGTCAGCATGATTCATATTGCGAGTCGCGAGGCCACAAGCTTCGGGACTCAGGCATCGCAAGATGCCACCGTTTCGCCTGACGACCATAGCGAGCGTGAACCACCCGATCCCATGCCGAACTCGGAAGTGAAACCGCTTAGCGCCGATGGTAGTGTGGAGTTTCTCCATGTGAGAGTAGGTCATCGTCAGGCACTTATACCGAACCGCCCCTGCAGCCTTGCTGCAGGGGCGGTTCTCTTTGCGGGTCAAAAACCGGAAAGCCGGTACCCGTCAGCTGGCAGGCCCGGTGGGCCTGAGTAGCGGCTTCCTCGCTGAGTCAGTCATTGTCGCCATGCTTGTCGTGGACAGGAGCGAGGCGGTAGACTCCCCAGCCTTCCGTTATGGAGATGATGATGCAACCTCAAGAACTGTTGCTGTATTGCCGCCCGGGCTTCGAGGCCGACCTGGCCGCAGAAGTCTGTGAAAAGGCCGCTTATCTGGGCGCCCCGGGTTATCCGATTGCGGCACGCGACAGTGGCTTCGTGCGTTATGTGGTGACAGGTGATGAGCCCGCCAATAGCCTGCATCGTGACATGCCGCTTCAGGCGTTGGTCTTCGCTCGCCAGACACTGGTGGCATTGGAGCCATTGGTCGGCATGTCGCGGGAGAATCGAGTCTCGCCGATTCTGCAGCAGGTGGTCGACGCTGGCTGGAGCTTCGAGGAGATCCGCCACGAGATGCCGGACACCAATGATGGCAAGGCACTGTCGGGCCTTGGCAAGGCCGTCGGCCGCCCGTTGGAGTCTGCGCTCAAGAAGCGTGGTGCACTGCGTCGCAAGGCCGGTGGGCGGGCGCTGCACGTCTTCTGGACGGATGGTGACGAAGTGCAGCTGGGCATGAGCTTCCCGGGCAACCGCAGCGAATATGCCAACGGCATCCGTCATCTGCGTTCGCCGAGCCGTGCCCCCAGTCGCTCCACACTCAAGCTGGAAGAGGCCTGGCATGAGTTCGTGCCGCGCGACCAGTGGGAGCGTCGCATCGCGGTTGGCATGCAGGCAGCGGATCTTGGGGCAGCGCCGGGTGGCTGGACCTTCCAGCTGGTCGAGAAGGGCATGTTCGTGTTTGCCATCGACAATGGCCCCATGAACAAGGATCTGATGGCGACAGGACAGGTAGAGCATCTCAAGGAAGATGGTTTTACCTGGGAGCCACCGCTGCGACTGGACTGGCTGGTCTGTGACATCGTCGACAAGCCCATCCGCGTGACGGAGATGGTCGAGCGCTGGCTGAAGAAGCGCTGGTGCAATGAGGCGGTCTTCAATCTCAAGCTGCCGATGAAGCAACGCTGGAAGGAAGTCTCCCGCTGTCTCGATTATCTGGCGGCCAGCCTTGAGCGTTCCAATGTCGGTGCCGAGATCCGGTGTCGTCACCTGTACCATGACCGCGAAGAAGTCACCGTGCATGTGCGTATCACGCACTGAGCCACCGGGTTCTCTGGTGCAACCACAAGCCCCCACGGACCGAGCGGTCCGTGGGGGCTTGTCTGTGCGGTACTGTCAGGTCGATGGACAGAGCCTCGCTGAGGGATGCTGCATTCGCGAGGCTTGAATCTCTCGCAGGTCAGGTGTGCTCAAGCAACACGATGCGTTCCGGTTGAGAAAGCATCGGCCCCAGACGCGCCATCATGCGTTCGCGCGCGTGACTGCTCGACCACTCCTGCCAGGCTCTTGCGTCTCGCCATGAAGTGATCAATATTCGGTGGCCGGGACGTCCGCTTTCCACCAGATTCTCGCCCGAGATGAAGCCCTGTGCATGCATGGCTTCACGCACGACCTCGCGTGAGGCCTGCTCGTAATCCTGTTCGAGTCCCGGCATGATATGCCGCTCGATCATTACCTTGATCATGCCCGTCTCCCGTCTTCATACATTCTGCCTTGTCAGTGGCAGGACCTCAGGAGTCATTGATGACCGATACCCCCTTGCCCGTTGCCGATGCAGAGCTGGATACCAGCGGTCTGTATTGCCCCGAACCCATCATGATGCTGCACAACAAGGTGCGTGAGCTCGCGAGCGGAGACCTGCTGCGTGTCGTGGCGACCGATCCGGCGACGACACGTGATGTGCCCAAGTTCTGTGCATTTCTTGGGCACACACTGGAGCGCAGTGACGAAACGCCGGATCACTTCCTTTATGACATTCGCATCAGTTGACGTCAGTCGTCTCAGGCTTCGCGGTCGTGCACTTCCACACTGACCTGATCACTTTCGCCGGTCATCATCAGCGCGAGAGCTTCCAGGGTGGCCGGGTCCTGCTCACGAATCTGGTTGGCGACGGCGCGCTGGAAGAAATAGACCACGTCATGACGACTGCGACCGGGGTAGAGGCAGTCATCTCCAGCCAGCACCGGTGTCTGGGTGACGCGTGTCTCATCGACCAGCAGTGCCTCGATGTTGCCATCGCTGTATAGACGCCAGCCGAACACCTGCTTGAGCTGCCACGCAGACTCGCCATTGGTCATGCACAGGGCATGAGTCCCGAGCGTATCCGGTAGCTGCTGCAGCAAGGTGGTCTTCTCCGACACCTCATAGTCGTAATAGGCCGCGGCATGCTCGAGCTCATAGACCTTGTGGTCCGGAGCCAGCATGAAGACCTCGTCGGTTTCCGGGTCTCGGTAGCCGACGAAGTGGCCCTGCTGCGGATCTTCCAGCTCATGGCAGGGCATCAGCCCCTCCATCCATGGCACCAGGCCGACCACCTCACCATCCTCGCGCAGACCCCAGGCCAACACGGGAAGGCTGTAGTAGCTCTCCGGGTCGCTTTCGAGCTGATAGAGCATTTCCAACCCATCGTGTTCCGGCGCAAGCCGGAGAATACGACGTCGTGCACGCATCCTGTCACGCATGACATTCAGGTCGATGACCTTGGCGGAGCGGGGGGAAGAAACTGGTACGCCCATGACGAACCCTCCTCAGCAGCTTGTCGATCGTCCTCGGCGTGTGCGGGTGTGCAAACAGCCGCCGCTTGCAAGATGGCGCACTGCATATGAATGCACTGCCTTGAATAACCATTAGCACAGCCTGAGCCCTGACGGTAACCCCTCCTTGGACGAAATGACCGTCCATGCGCAGATGAAGGATTAAACGCAAACGCCCCGCGACCGGGGAAAAGGCCGGTGGCGGGGCGTCTGAGGCGAGTGCTTGAGCGGGTGGGAAAAGGGATGGAACACTGGCCGCCGTCGGTATCACGAGCTCGCGGCCAGCGTTGGCAGGGGGCTTCGCTCAGCCGGGCAGGCTGCCCTCCTGAATGGCGCGGCGCGCGATGACCCACAGACGCCAGCCAAGCAGCAGAGCCGCCACGGTCAGGCCGGCCACCATGCCAATCCAGTAGCCATAGACACCCATGCTCTCGACAGCCCAGGGCCAGACGGGGAACTGCTCACTGCCCACCCCCAGCAGATGTCCGCCACCAAGACCGATGATCCAGTAGGCGAACATGGTGATCAACATGATGATGCGAGTGTCCTTGAAGCCGCGCAGAGCCCCCGCCATGGCAACCTGCAAGGAGTCGGAGACCTGATAGAGCATCGCCAGCGTGATCAGGGAAAGCGCCAGCGCCTGCACCTTGAGGTTGCTGGTGTAGAGCGCCACGGCAGGCTCTGCCAGTACCCAGATCACCAGGTCATTGATCAGAGCGACCACCAGTGAGAAGGCCACGCCATTCCACGCCACGAAGCGCGCCTCGTTCATGTCACCACGGCCGATGGTATGCCCCACTCGTACGGTGAGTGCCATGGCCAGTGACAGGGGGAGCATGAACAGCAATGAGGTGAAGTTGAGCGCGACCTGGTGGGCTGCCACCTTGATCTCACCGAAGCTTGCCACGAACAGCGCGATGACGGTGAACAGCGTGACCTCGAAGAAGATGGCGATGCCGATCGGCAGACCGACCTTGAGCAGTTCCGAGATCTTCTTGAGCTGAGGCGCGCTGGGTTGGCACCAGAGAGCGACTGCCTGGTAGGCGCTGCTGCGACGGGTGTAGAGAAACATGCTCAGACACATGATCCACATGGCAAGCCCTGTCGCGATACCGCAGCCTGCAGCGCCCATGGCCGGGATATCGCCCAGCAGTCCCGGCAACGTGATCCCCAGCAAGTCATCCACGCCTGCAGAGCCATAGATCAGCAGGTAGTTGAGCGGAATGTTCGACAACAGGCCGATCAAGCTGATGATCAGCGCCGGACGAGTATGATTCATGCCATCGGAATACGCGCGTAGCACTTGATAGAAGGCGGCGCCCGGCATGCCCCAGGCAATGGCCATCAGATAAAGCGTGGCCTGTTCTGCCACCGCGCCGGGCACCTCCATCAGCGTGAAGATTGGCGCCGCCAGGAACCACAGTGCCAATCCTGACAGACTGCCGAGCACCAATGAGATCCACAGTGACTGGTGAACGTTGTCACGTACCTCACCGCTGCGGTTACCCCCCATCAGCTGTGCCACGACGGGTGTCAGCCCCATCAAGGTGCCAGCCATCAACAGCAGCAGAGGCACCCAGAGGCTGGACCCCACCGAGACGGCTGCCAGGTCCGTCGCGCTGGAGCGACCGGTCATCAGGACATCCACGGCGCTCATGCCTGCCTGAGCCAGCTGAGCACCGCAGATTGGCAGTGCCAGCGTGACCAGACGTGAGGTCTCGGCGCGTACCCGGCTGGCGAATGGCGCCTGAGAAGAGGCTGCAGGCGTGGAGGCGGATGAATGGGAGGGTTCGGCGGGGGGCACGGCAGGCTCCTGCTGGTAATCGAGAATCATTCTTGCTTGGCGCGCCATCCTAGCAGATAAGGCCTGCCTGCGGGGCGCAAGAGAGTGAATTATCAGCGCTTGGTACTCACCTGTCAGGTGGAATGACGTGATACGAACGAGCCACGTACAATGCTCGACATCGTCATGCAGTACCGTCCCTATCTCCGGGTACTGATATCGCTGCTGATTCACACGATCGTCGAGACTTGCCTGTGTTGCTTTCTTCAGAACTTTCCCGCGTGCCTCGCACCCTGTCATCACGTCATGAGGCGTGCAGCGCAGACGGCGATGCCATGCCTGATCATGCCCTGGCGGGGGGGCAGGCCCTGACGGATCAAGAGTCGATGGACCCTGAGCTGACGGCGTTGACTTCCCTCTTCGATGGACTGTTTGCCACGTCCTACAACACCTTGTTGCGGCGCGCCCCCCACGAACCTCTCTATCTGCCCGCCGGCATGACGACGGATGAGGTGCAGGATGGGGTCGCCAGCGGCGACTCTCCAGGCGATGAGCTCGGCTTTCATCGTCTCTATCTGGCGCGCGGCTTCTTCTCCAGCGCTCTGCACGAAGTCAGTCACTGGTGCATCGCGGGCCCTGAGCGACGCCTCAAGGAGGATTACGGTTACTGGTATGCACCGGACGGACGTGATGCACACCAGCAGAAGGCCTTTGAAAGTGTCGAGGTAGCCCCGCAGGCGCTGGAGCAATTGTTCCACCGTGCAGTCGCCAAGCCGTTTCATGTCAGCGTCGATAATCTGGAGCTTGAGGTGGATCGCGATGCCTTCGCACAGCGTGTCGACGAGCGGGCCGCTGAATACGAAAGGTGCGGCCTGCCAGCACGCGCCAATGCCTTCCGACATGCGCTGCACGCTGTCTGGCAGCGCAAGCTTTCACACACGCAAGCCATCCAGGAGGCGATGACGCTATTGCCTGCCGTCGGGGAGGATGGCCGCGTGGCCTGATGCGCCCGCCATGCCGGCGCAGGACATTGTCTGTTCCGCGCGCCTCGAGATATCCCGCTGTGGAATCGCCGGGTTTTCAGGCATGAACTGCTAGCACGGATTGCGAAAACTGCAAGTCAGCGTTGCACGAGCGTTGCGATCGGAAACCCTTTGTGATTAGAATGATTCGCATTGCTACGATCATTCTGCTTCCCCTGCACCAGCAGGCCAGAAGCGGGGACCTTCGAACAGGGGTATTCGATGACAGCTTCCACCACGATTTCTGCATCCTCCGTCCGCAAGCTGCTGCTGGGCGCACTGGCTGGCGTTACCGCCGCCACGGCGCTGCCGGCTCAAGCCCAGGAAGAGGTCAACGTCTATTCCTATCGTCAGGCCTATCTGATCGAGCAGTTCCTCAAGGAGTTCACCGAGGAGACCGGCGTCAAGGTCAATGTGGTCTTCGCCAAGCAGGGCCTGGCCGAGCGTCTCAAGCGGGAAGGGCGCAACACTCCGGCTGACGTTCTGCTGACCGTGGATGTGGGACGTCTGCAGGAGCTGGTCGACGAGGAGCTGGTCAAGAGCGTCAATGATGAGGTCATCGAGGCCAATCTGCCCGATCAGTACCACGGCCCCGACAATCAGTGGTTCGGCATCACCACGCGCGCACGGGTGCTCTACACCAGTGTCGAGCGTCTCGAGGCCGGTCAGGTGGCAAGCTATGACGACCTGGCGGATCCGAGCCTGAAGGGGCGCGTCTGCTCACGCGCCGGTGATCACCCCTACAACGTCGCACTGATCGCCTCACGCATCGCGCACAACGGTGAAGAGGCCACGCGTGAGTGGCTGGAAGGCTTCAAGGCCAATCTGGCGCGCAAGCCTCAGGGTGGCGATCGTGATCAGATCAAGGCGATCCGCGACAACGTCTGTGATGTGGCCATCGGCAACAGCTATTACTACGGCAAGATGCTCGACAATGACGAGCAGCGCCCGTGGGCCGAGAAGGCACGTATCGAGTTCCCGGATCAGAACGGCGTCGGCACGCACATGAACATCTCCGGCATGGCGATGACCAAGTACGCGCCGCACGAAGAGAATGCCCTCAAGCTGATGCGCTTCCTCACCGAGAAGACCGCCCAGCACATGTATGCCGAGGTCAACTTCGAGTATCCGGCCAACCCGGAAGCCGAGAGCTCCGAGCTGCTGACCTCATGGGGCGAGTTCAAGCAGGATGACCTGCCGCTGACCGAAGTCGCCAAGCTTCGCAAGCGCGCCGCGCAGATGGTCAATGAAGTCGGCTTCAACCAGTAAGGGCACTCGCCGGAGCCAGAGGCTACCGAGCGAGCTGTCATGAACGAAGAGGGGCTGTCGCGATGCGACAGCCCCTCTTCGTTTGCGCAAAGCATGTAAAATAGACGCAATTGCAGTTGCGGGATAACGAGGACGTCAGATGACCCAGGGCAAGCGGCTGTTGGCTGAGCAAGGTGCGAGCTTTGAAGGAGAGGCGGTGGCCGCCATGAGCGGCACCGGGCGTTCGCCGGCCGCCCAGGAAATGGCGCACTACGATGCAGCGGCCATCCGGCGTCGTCAGCGGCGTCTCGGAACCCACATGGGCTGGTTCGTCAGCGCCTGGGGCGTGGCCGCACTGGTGGTCATGCCGGTGCTGGCCGTCGTCTGGCTGGCTGTCTTCGGTGACGATGGCAGTGATCAGGCCGGGGAGGGCATCTGGCCGCATCTCGTCTCCACCGTGCTCCCCGATTACGTCATGACCAGTCTGGCGCTGGTGGCGGGAGTGGCGGTCCTCAGTGGCAGCATGGGGGTCGTCTCGGCCTGGTTGACCACCATGTATCAGTTTCCGCTGCGACGCACCTTCGAGTGGTCGCTGCTGTTGCCGTTCGCGATTCCCGCCAACGTCATCGCCTATATCTATACCGACGTCTTTGAGTATGCCGGCCCCTTCCAGGGCGCGCTGCGTGCCCTGTTTGGCTGGGATTCGCCCCAGGATTACTACTTCCCGGAGATCCGCAGCCTGGGGGGCGCCATCCTGATGCTGTCCCTGGTGCTGTTTCCCTATGTCTTCATGCTGGCACGCTCGGCATTTCTCGATCAGTCGCCCTCACTGCGCGATGCCAGCAGAACGCTGGGCTGCAACGGGTGGCAAAGCTTCTGGCGCGTGGCACTGCCCAGCGCCCGACCGGCGATTGCCGTCGGCCTTGCACTGGCGATGATGGAGGCGCTCAACGACTTCGGAACTGTGGACTACTTCGCGGTACGCTCGCTGACCGCCGGCATCTTCAATGTCTGGCTCAACATGGGCAGCCTGCGCGGTGCGGCGCAGATCGCGCTGTGCCTGATGATCTTCGTGGTCACGCTGATCTGGCTCGAGCGGCATGCTCGGCGTCGTCAGCGCCAGTTCGGCAAGGGCGATCGCTACCGTCGCTATCAACGTCCGACCCTGACGGGATGGCGGGCATCAGTGGCGTCACTGGCCTGTTTCCTGCCGCTGTTCTTCGGTTTCCTGCTGCCGGTGGGCTTGCTCACGCGGCACGCCATCCTGTATTTCGAGGAATCCTGGACACCGGACTTCGCAGGCTATGCCGTGAACAGCCTGATACTGGCGGTGAGCGCTGCGGTACTGACCCTGATCATCGGGGTGCTGCTGGCCTATGCCAAGCGGCTGGATCGCACCGCCAGCGTACAGCAGGCACTCAAGCTTTCGAGTCTGGGCTACGCCATGCCGGGGGCCGTGCTGGGGTTGGGCGTTCTGGTACCGCTATCCGGCTTCGACAATGCCCTGGACAGCTTCCTGCGGGCCAATTTCGGCATCTCCAGCGGATTGCTGCTGACGGGAACGATGGGCGCGATCATCATCGCCTATGTGGTGCGCTTCTTGGCGATTGCCGCGGGCTCCATCGAGTCGAGCCTCGACAAGGTCACGCCCTCGATGGACATGGCGGCACGCTCGCTGGGCGAGAACACCTTCTCGACCCTGCGTCGTGTGCATCTGCCGCTGATTCGTCCGGGGCTTCTGACCGCGGCGCTGGTGGTGTTCGTGGATGCCATGAAGGAGCTGCCGGCCACCTTGCTGCTGCGCCCCTTCAACTTCGATACGCTCGCCACTCATGTCTATCAGTACGCCTCCGATGAAATGCTCGAGCAGGCGGCGCTGCCGGCACTGGTGATCGTGCTGGTCGGTATCCTGCCGGTGATCGTGATCTCGCGCACCATCGTCGCCTCACGCAGCGAAGCGTGAACGAGCAAGAGTAAGAGTAAGAGTAGGAGTAAGAGAGACGAGAGCCGGCGTGCGTGACGGGAGTGACCGGTGCCGAGCGGGCATCAGCTTATTGCCATACGGTAGTTGTCCCTGCCCTTGAGATCGCCTAGGGTGCAGCGCTTGATGACGCAAGGACACTCCCGGAGACGACTCGCACGATGATCAAGCCTTATCTGACCAAGATGCGCGGAGGCCCGCTCAAGCGTGGCAAGCCGCATGTTGCCGATGCCCTGTGGTCCTGGCTGGGGGCCTTTCTCGGCATGGCGTTGATCGGCTGGATGTCATCACATTATCTGGCGGTCAGCACCTTGCTGCTGGTCGGCTCCTTCGGGGCGACCTCGGTACTGCTCTACGGTGCGCCGCATAGTCCGCTGGCGCAGCCGCGCAACGTACTGGGCGGCAACCTGTTGTCGGCGCTGGTCGGCGTGGCCTGCTATCACTGGCTGGGCGACGGCTGGCTGGCAGCCGCCATGGCAGTCTCGGTGGCACTGCTGGTGATGCAGCTGACGCATACCCTGCACCCGCCGGGCGGTGCCACGGCCTTGATCGCGGTGATCGGCGGTGAGCCCCTGCATGCGCTCGGCTACTGGTATGCCTTGCTTCCCGTCGGTCTGGGGTGCCTGGCCATGCTGGTGCTGGCGGTATTGATCAACAACCTGGCGCGTCATCGTCGCTATCCGCTGCACTGGCATTGAGTCATCAAGTGCCACCACCGGGCGCGTGCTTCTGCAGTCGCCGGCGGAAGGTGATAGACTGGGTCATCGCCTGACGCGAGCGACTGGCAGCAGTCCGCCGAGGTCACCCAGACCAACGCCTTCTTCACTGTGCCTGATACGCCTCGCTCTCTCTCCCGGCACGTGCCCGGCCAGGCGCCATTCCTTAATGATCGACCAGCACGTGGCCGGTCAGCCGAAGAGATATTGATGACTGAGACTACTGCCAACTCCATCCCGGCTTTTGCCGCCCTGGGGCTGTCCGCTCCTGTTCTGAAAGCGATTGCCGAGATGGGCTATTCCACGCCGTCCCCGGTGCAGGCGGGTGCGATTCCTGCCGTGCTGGAAGGTCGTGACGTGATGGCTGCCGCGCGCACCGGTACCGGCAAGACTGCCGGTTTCGCCTTGCCGCTGGTCGAGCGCCTCTCAAACGGCGCCCCTGCAGGCGCCCGCAAGATCAAGGCCCTGATCGTCACGCCGACGCGTGAACTGGCCGCGCAGATCGACGAGAACGTCACTGCCTACTCCCGTCACCTGAAGCTGCGCAATGCCGTGGTGTTCGGTGGCGTGAAGATCAATCCGCAGATCAGCCGCCTGTCTTCCGGCGTCGAGATCCTGACCGCCACACCGGGTCGCCTGCTGGACCTGCACTCCCAGAAGGCCATCGATTTCTCGGATCTCGAGACGCTGGTGCTGGACGAAGCGGACCGCATGCTGGACATGGGCTTCATCCACGACATCCGCCGCCTGCTCCAGCTGCTGCCGACCAAGCGGCAGACGCTGCTGTTCTCCGCGACCTTCTCGGACGAGATTCGCGGCATGGCCAACAAGCTGCTCAATGATCCGGTCGCCGTGGAAGCCAGCCCGCGCAACACCACGGCCGAGAAGGTCGAGCAGCATATCCATACCGTGGAGAAGAGCCACAAGCCTTCGCTGCTCAAGCATCTGATCCTCAAGGAAAACTGGCATCAGGTGCTGGTCTTCACGCGTACCAAGCATGGGGCCAACCGTCTGGCGACCAAGCTCGAGAAGTCCGGCATCAGCGCCGCGGCGATTCATGGCAACAAGAGCCAGAATGCCCGTACCAAGGCATTGGCCGGTTTCAAGAACGGCGAAGTGCGCGTGTTGGTTGCCACCGATATCGCGGCACGTGGCCTGGATATCGAGCAGCTGCCGCAGGTCGTGAACTACGAACTGCCCAATGTCCCGGAAGACTACGTTCACCGGATCGGACGTACCGGTCGCGCCGGTGCCAGCGGGCGTGCCATCTCGCTGGTTTCCAGCGATGAGCGCAAGGAGCTCGGCGGTATCGAACGTCTGCTCAAGGGCAAGCTCAAGCGTGTCGAAGTGGAAGGTTTCGTGCCGGAAGTCGACGTCGAGCCGGAACGTGAGCCGCGTCAGCCGCGTGGCGGCCAGCGCTCTGGCGGCCAGCGCCCTGGCGGCAAGCCTGCCGGTGAAGGTCGTGGCAATGGTGGCCAGCGCACTGGCGGCGCTCGTTCTGACGGCCAGCGCACTGGTGGCAAGCCTGCCGGTGAAGGCCGTGGCAATGGCGGTCAGCGCTCTGACGGCCAGCGCACTGGCGGCCAGCGCACTGGCGGCCAGCGCACTGGCGGCGCTCGTTCGGATGGTCAGCGTACTGGCGGCAAGCCTGCCGGTGAGGGCCGTGGCACTGGCGGTCAGCGCACTGGCGGCGCGCGCTCGGGCGGCCAGCGCCAGCAAGGTGGCGGTGCCAATCACGACGACGACAATCGCGGCAATCGTGCTCCCGCTCCGCGTGAGGTGGATGGCAACCGCGTCGCGCCGCGCCCGGAAGTGAACGGCAATCGCGCGCCGGATGCACCGTCCAGTGAAGAGCGTCCGCGTCGTCGTTCACGTGGTGGCCGCAATCGCTCCAGCGGTGGCAATGGCGGTGGTGGCCGCTCCAACGGCTGAGCCTTGCGGGACAGACTGAAGTCGTGAACCAGAACGCCCCGACAACTACCGGTTGTCGGGGCGTTCTGCGTTTCAGAGATGGCGGAATGAAATCAGACGTCTTCTTCCCAGTCGATCTCATAGTCCGGGCCTGTGCCCTGGATGTCTTCATCGCCACGCACACCGTCACCGCGCAGGCGGGTGTGGATGGCCAGCATCACCATCACCTCGTTGTCCGGTCGGAAGGGCTGCAGCCCCTGCTCGAACAGCATGTTGTTGCGCTCGCGTGCCCAGTCGCCGGGGGATAGTTCCGGGTAGAGGCCCTCGGCAGGAGCAAACTCGATGAAGGGATCCATGTTGTAGGCATCGAACAGACGCGCCAGCGCCTGTTCGTCATCCATGACGCCGGTGGTATAGAGCGTGGTCTGGTAGTAGTCCTGCTCCAGCTCCTTGAGCACGTCGAGAGGGCTGACGCCGAAACTTCTCAGGTCATCCAGGCTGTAGTCGCCCAGTTCCAGCATTTCCCCATCCAGCCATTCATCGTCAGGCTGAATCAGGACATGCTTCATCTGCCCATCGGGCAGGGCCCAGGCGATGGCCAGGGGCAGGCTTGAGTCCTCGCCTGTCTCGACGGCGATGAAGGCGGGGAAGTCGCCTGTTTCAGGTTCGTATTCGTGCATTGTCGTGTCCAGAGCAGGGAAGCGTGCAAAGAAGGGCGTGCAAGGGAAGGCGTGCCGTGTCAGGCCGCGGGCAGGCGGAAGAAGCGGGTGGCAGTCGCCGTGGTGGCCTGCGCCAGCGCTTCCATCTCCATGCCGCGCAGGGCAGCGACCTCGGCCAGAATCCAGACCAGCAGCGAGGGTTCGTGGCGGCGTCCCTTGAGCTTGGCGGGCAGATTGCGTGGCACCAGATAGGGGCAGTCGGTTTCCAGCATCAGGCGTTCCAGCGGAATCTCGCGACACAGGCTGCGCAGGTGCTCGCCGCGGCGTTCATCGCACAGCCAGCCGGTCAGCCCGATATGCAGGTCGAGATCCAGATAGCCATATAGTGTCTCACGCTCGCCGGTGAAGCAGTGCACGACCGCGTGGCTGATGTCGTCCCGCCAATGCTTGAGCATCTCGAGCATCTGTCGGCCGGCGTCACGTTCATGCAGAAACAGTGGCAATCCTGTCTCGGCGGCAAGGGTCAGCTGGGCCTCGAAGGCGCGAGCCTGCTCGGCGGGCGTGGAAAAGTTGCGATTGAAATCCAGGCCGCATTCGCCCACCGCGACCACTTCCTGCTGGGCCAGCAGCTCCCGGATACCGCGCTCGACCTCATCGTTCCACTGGCTGGCATCATGCGGATGCACACCGGCGGTGGCAGAAAGGCCACGATAGCGCGCCGCCAGCGCCTGAGCCTCACGCGAGCCGTCCAGGCTGGTGCCGGTCAGGATCTGCTGGCTGACGCCCGCCGCGCGAGCTCGCAGCAAGGTGCCCTCGATGTCCTGAGCATAGCTTTCATGGGTCAGGTTGACGCCGATGTCGATCAGCGGCGTCGGGCTTGCGAAGCGCAGCGCCGGCGCCAGCCGAGTCAGGGCCGTCTGGCGATCGCTGTCATCGAGGGACAGGTCGGCGCACAGGTCGGCAAGCGAGGTCTCGCTCAGTTGCTCCGGGTCATAGCAGGGCAGCGCTGAGGGATCAGCATGGGGAGGAAGCGCGGACATCGAACACCCTTGAGTCACGGGGGAGGGAGAAGGAACACGGCAGTGAAAGGCGTACCAGGTCGTCTGCTGGCCTGGCACTCGAGAGTCCGGCACCGGGCGATCGGCTCGTTGGCAATGCCAGGCGCACGACGTGCTTTCAAGTGGTCGGCCATTCTACCCAAGCCGCCGATGTCTTTCAGCCCTTGCGGTGTCTTCCATCGCCTGTACGCTGCGCCTCGGGTAGAATGGCGTCATTCTCCGGCGCGCGTCGCTGGCGGCGGCCTGTCCGCCTGACTCCCACTTCCTCCGCGGCCTTCCCGGCCCCGGACCCGTCACGAGTTGCTGCTGCACATGGCATTGTTACGACTGGAAAATCTTCAGCTGGCCTATGGCCATCACGTTCTGCTCAATGGGGCGGATCTTGTCGTCGAGCGCGGCGAGCGCCTGGCGCTCGTCGGCCGCAATGGTACCGGCAAGTCGACCCTGCTCAAGCTGATCACCGGCGAGTTCCAGGCCGATGCCGGTGAGCTGTGGAAGGCGCCGGGCCTCAAGATCGGCGTGCTCTCCCAGGATCTGCCGGCGGCGGAAGGTCGCACGATCTTCGATATCGTTGCCGAAGGCCTGCCGCAGGCAGGTGCGCTGCTGGCGGAATACCATCACCTGATCAGTGATCCGGAACCGGACCTCAAGCGTCTCGAGCACGTGCAGGTCGCGCTGGAAAGCGTCGATGGCTGGCAGTTCCAGCAGCGTATCGATACCGTGCTGACCCGCCTGGGCCTGCCGGAAGACACCATGATGGAAGATCTCTCCGGTGGCTGGCGTCGGCGTGTCGCGCTGGCGCGTGCGCTGGTATCCGACCCGGACCTGCTGCTGCTCGATGAGCCGACCAACCATCTGGATCTCGATACCATCGCCTGGCTGGAAGAGCAGGTCGCGGCCTTCTCCGGCGCCGTGCTGTTCATCACCCACGACAGGGCCTTCCTCAAGCGCCTGGCGACCCAGATTCTGGAGCTTGACCGTGGCCGCCTCGGCCGTTATCCGGGCGATTACGCGGCCTATCAGGCCCAGAAGCAGCACGAGATGGATGTCGAGGCCAAGGAAAACGCCGAATTCGACAAGAAACTGGCCCAGGAAGAGACCTGGATCCGCCAGGGCATCAAGGCGCGCCGCACCCGTAACGAAGGTCGCGTGCGCGCGCTGGAGAAGATGCGTGATGAGCGTGGACAGCGTCGTGAGGTGCAGGGCCGTGCGCGTATCGCCGTCGATTCTGCCGAGCGCAGCGGCAAGCGCGTCGTGGAGCTGGAAAATGTCAGCTATCGCTACGACGAGGCGCAGGACAAGTGGGTCATCCGTGACCTGAGCGTCGAGATCCAGCGCGGCGACAAGGTCGGCCTGCTGGGGCGCAACGGCGCGGGCAAGACGACGCTGCTGCATATCCTGCTGGGTCAGCTCGAGGCCAGTGAAGGCAAGCGCATCGAAGGCACCAAGCTTCAGATCGCCTACTTCGATCAGCTGCGCAAGGGCCTGGACATGGAAGCCACCGTCTACGACAACGTGGCGCGCGGCAGCGACCGTGTCACGGTCGGCGGGCGTGACATGCACGTGATGAGCTACCTGCAGAACTTCCTGTTCACGCCGGACCGCGCGCGTCAGCCGGTGCGTTCGCTGTCAGGGGGCGAGTCCAATCGCCTGCTGCTGGCGCGTCTGTTCACCATGCCGGCCAACGTGCTGGTGCTCGATGAGCCGACCAACGACCTGGATGTCGAGACGCTGGAGCTGCTCGAGGAGCTGCTGCTCGACTTCGACGGTACCGTGCTGCTGGTCTCCCACGACCGTGCCTTCATGGACAACGTGGTCACCAATATCCTGGCCTTTGAGGGCGACGGGATCGTCAAGCCGTATGTCGGGGGCTACAGCGATTGGATACGTCAGGGCGGGCATCTGCCGCCGGCACCGTGGGAAGTCGAGCGTGAGCGCGAGGAAAAGCACCGTCGTGAGGCGCAGGCCGAGGATGAGCGTCGCAAGCGTGAAGCCGCCCAGGCGCAGCAGGCCCCCAAGAAGGTCAAGCTGCCCTACAAGTTCCAGCGCGAGCTGGATCTGATTCCGGCGACCATCGAGACGCTGGAAGCGGAGATCGCGACGCTGGAAGCCGAGATCGCGGCGCCCGAGTTCTACACGGGGGATGCCAAGGCCGTGAAGACGACGCTGGAGAAGCTCAGCCACAAGCAGCAGGTGCTGGAAGAGACGATGGAGCGCTGGATGGAGCTTGAGGCCATGCAGGAAGGCTGAGTCTCTTCTCTCGTCTCCCCGAGTGCGTAATGACACGAGGGCAGCCATTGGCTGCCCTCGTGTCATCTCGGCTCACTGACCGCCGGCGTCATTCTTCGCTGTCATCTGCCCCCACCCGGACGGCCAGCACATCACACTGGGCACCATGCAGGACACCAGTGGAGGTGGAGCCCAGCAGCAGGGCGAAGCCATGGCGACCATGTGAGCCGACCACGATCAGATCCACGTCATGTTCTGCGGCAAAGCGATGAATCTCGCTGTCCGGCATGCCGACCACGACATGCTGATCTTCAGGCGCGATACCGTGTGGCGTGGCGATGTCCCCCAGTCGCTCACGGGCATGGGAATCCAGCTGATCCTGAATGCTGGTCAGATCCATCGGGATGTCCCCGCCATAGGCAAAGCCCAGTGGCTCGAGGGTATGCATGATGGACACCTTGGCACCATTGCGCTTGGCGATGGGCAGTGCGCGTTCCAGTACCAGGTGGGAATCCTTGGTCAGATCGACAGCGACCAGTACATGCTTGTATTCGTTGCTCATCCTGAATTCCTCCCGTAGAGGTGGGCCATTCGAGTGGCGTCGTGCACCTGCTTCCATGCTAGGCTTGCCGCCCCCCGGAAGACAATGACTTGCATCAACGTATTGCCAGTGCGCCAGGCGCAACCCCCGTACGCGGTTGGATGGCTCGGGCTTTGGGCACGTTTCTGGTTGTCCGCACGGCGGCGTTTTCCGCAGTCGTTCGATGATGACGCGAATTTCTTACTGACACTTCCTGGCAGGACATTTCATGACGACAGCTCTGATCATCATTTTCGTGGTGCTGGCGATGTTGTCGCCGCTGACATGGTTACGCCCCAGCAAGCGTGAGACACGCACGTCACTGGTGCGCAAGGCCGTGATCGCGGACGGCATGCGGGTTGACCTGAAGGCAGCACCGCTTTCGGATGCCCCCAAGGGGATCGTCGGCTATCGTCGTCCCTGGCCCACCGAGCGCGATGTCACTCCCTTCATCCTCGTCCACGACGAGTGGGCCAGCGATGCACTGCGTGAGACCGTGCCCGGATATCGTTGGCGTGAAGAGAGTCGCCTGGCGGAGGACCCCGACTTCGCGGCCGCTCTGGAACATCTCACGCGGGCATTGCCGGAGGATGCCCTGATGCTGGAGTCCTCACTGTCCGGCTTGACGCTGTGGTGGGGGGAGAGCCTGGCACTGGAAGACTGCGAGGCGTGGCGCCGGGAGTTCGAGGCACTGCATGCCCTGTTGATCGCCAAGGCCCCCATTGCCCATCGCCGCCGTCCGTTGGTGGGGACAGAGCCCAGAATGCCGGGCGGGTGAGCGTGATATCTCGGGCTGCCCTCGGCCGCGAACAGGGCCGGCGCGTGACCTGAGCTTGCCTTGAACGTCTTGCAAAAAAGCCCCCGTCGAGTCACTCGATGGGGGCTTTTTCCTTTCCCGCTGGCGTATCCGGACACGCTCGCTCAGGCGCTTTCCGGCACCTTCTCGGAGATTTCCAGGCCATTGCGTTCCATGACGCGCAGGCATTCGCAGAATTGGTCGACCTGCTCCGGCGTGAGCCCCTCGAGCATCTCGATGCGGGTCTGCTCGGCGATGGCATCGATCTTCTCGATCAGCGGCAGTGCCTTGTGTGTCAGGAAGATGCGCTTGGTGCGGCGGTCTTCCTCACAGGCGCGGCGTTCCACCAGCCCCTGCTCGCTGAGCTGATCCAGCGTGCGTACCAGAGACGGTGCCTCGATGCCGATGGAGCGTGCCAGATCACATTGTGGCTGGCCGTCTCCGAGTCGCCACAGGTGTACCAGCGTCATCCAGCGGGTTTGTGTCAGCCCAAGCGGGGACAGTCGCTGGTCCAGGATGGCGCGCCATAGGCGCGGCAGGCGGGAAAGCTTTAGCCCGATATCTTCATGCATGGGTATGTCGTCCACAGAGTGCAAAGGATGAGTGGGCTTTTATCCTGGCACCCCTCGGTGCCGCCCTTGTCTTCAGCATGCTAGGCAGCCTGGATAATTACAAGCCTGCGAACGAATTTTACGCCCAAGGTCGAGTAACCGAGGGTTCACGCTTCAGGGTCACTCACGTCGCGAAGCGTCACAGGCCCGGAATCAGGTTGGTGATCCGCCAGCCGGGGATGCCCGCCGGCCGTGCCAGGCTGCTGTCCGCGAAGGTGGCCACCTGCGGATCATCACTGACGAGGAAGCGCAGACTGCCGATGCGCTGCCCGTTCATGGTCTCGACATCGATTTCCCATTCCCCCTCGCTGCCCTTGGGGAAGGCCGTCTTGTGTGTCCATGCCCGATAACCTTCCTTGCGACCGCCGTTGATGTTCAAGGCGATGCGATCCACCACTTCCCCGTCATGTCGCCAGACGTGATAGACCTTCTCCGACAACCCGCGCGGGGCGCGAATGGCCGTGTAGGCGTAGAGGCCTCTAGCGGAGAGTTGTGCTGGGGTCAGATGCATCTCGCCTCGCGGTGTCCGCGCCGCGGTGTCGAAGTCCGGCGAGAGGCTGCTGGCGTTGATCCAGAGCGTGGCAGGCGGAATCCAGGCGCGTGCCCCCCATGCGCCCACCCCCAGCATCACGCTGATGCCGATCATCGCCAGGCCACCGACCAGCCCGCGGGCAATCCGCAGGTTGGCGACACTGGGCAGCGCGAATAGGCTCATCGCGGCACAGGCAGCCAACAGACTCTCGCCGGTGGTCAGTTCCAGCAGCAGGGGCAGGGTGACCAGTACCACGACGAATACGCACAGGGCGTGGAAGCCGAAGTACAGCCAGCGATGGCGCTCGGCCAGTCGGTAGTAGAAGGGGTCGAGTATCGACAGCAGAGTCGCGCCGCACAGCAGCAAGGTGAAGCCTGCCTGGCCACTGGCCCAGTCGGTCGTCGCCAGAAAGAACGGCAACGTGAAGCACAGGGTCTCCTGCTGGATCAGCTGCGCCACGAAGGTGGCCAGCTTGCGGGGCAGGGCATTCTGGCCGCGATGACGGCGCAGACGGCTCCACAGGCCTTCGGCGATCAGGATCAACCAGGCCAGCATCATGCCCAGCGCCAGCATGCCACCCAGCCATTGCTGACGATTGACGAGGAAGAAACTGCAGATGCCCGCAGCGAAGCCGATGGGAGGCCATAGCCAGTGCCAGCGCTTGGTGCGTTCGACGATGCCAGTCAGGCGCAGATACAGGGCGGTGAGAGTGCTGCTCATGAAAGCATGGTATCGGTGTGGCCTTTGAGAGCCTGCTGGAGGGCAAGGATATGCCGCTGCCAGCCTGCGTGTCGGGAAAGCGCCAAGAGTAACGCGACTGCCTTTCCGGGTGTAGCGTCGATCTTTGCCCACACCCGCTGTCGATGTCAGGCACCAGAGACAGGAACCGGCATGGAGACTGCCCCGGACCCCCGACCTTTCGCTAATGTCCGCAGGCTTGATCTTTGCCCGTCTGTGGCCCAAGCTGGCTGTATTCAAACGCTTGTATGAAGCGCTGTGGCGAGAGATGACTCTCCTGCGGCGCCTCTGGAAGCTTCGAGTCCGGCGAGGCCGGTTGCCAGCGCACCCATGGCAGAGACCATCCTGCGCCTGACAGCCCCTTCACCCCTTTCTCTTGTGGAGATCCGTGGATGATCTATTCAGGCAAAACGCTATCCGTCGAGGCCAATCAGGACGCCATCGCCCTGTTGACGCTCGACCTTGAAGGCGAATCGGTCAACAAGCTGGCCAGCTACGTACTCAAGGAGCTGGGGGAGGCGGTGGAGGCCATCAAGGCGACGGCCGACCTGAAGGGGCTGGTCATCCGCTCCGCCAAGGAAGCGTTCGTGGTCGGTGCCGATATCACCGAGTTCCATCAGATGTTCGAGAAGGATGAAGCCTTCCTCATCGACATGAACATGACCGTCCATGGCATCTTCAATGCCATCGAGGACCTGCCGTTCCCCACCGTCACCGCCATCAATGGGCTGGCGCTGGGCGGCGGCTGCGAGATCACCCTGACCACCGACTTCCGCGTCATGGCGGACAGCGCGAAGATCGGCCTGCCGGAGACCAAGCTCGGCATCATTCCGGGCTGGGCGGGCTGCGTACGTCTGCCGCGCCTGATCGGGGCGGACAATGCCATCGAATGGATCTGTGGGGGCACCGAGAATCGCGCCGACAAGGCCCTGGCAGTCGGCGCCGTCGATGCCGTGCTGCCGGTGGCCGAGCTGGACGCGGCGGCACTCGACATTCTGGCGCGCGCCAATGCGGGTGAGCTGGACTACATGGCACGGCGTCTCGAGAAGACCTCGCCGCTCAAGCTCAATGCCATCGAGCAGATGATGGCCTTCGAGACCGCCAAGGGCTTCGTGGCAGGCAAGGCCGGCCCGCACTATCCGGCGCCGGTGGAGGCCATCAAGGTCATCCAGAAGGGCGCGGGCGAATCGCGTGAGCGTGCCCAGGCCATCGAGGCCAAGACCTTCGCCCGGATGGCGCTGACCGACGTGGCCTTCAATCTGGTCGGCCTGTTCATGAACGATCAGGTGGTCAAGAAGAAAGCCAAGGGATACGAGAAGCAGGCGAGCAAGATCCAGCAGGCTGCCGTACTGGGTGCCGGCATCATGGGCGGTGGCATCGCCTATCAGAGCGCCAGCAAGGGCACGCCGATCCTGATGAAGGACATCAATGGCGAGGCCATCGAGCTTGGCCTGAAGGAAGCGCGCAAGCTGTTCGGCAAGGGCGTCGAGCGGGGCAAGCTGACCACCGAGAAGATGGCGCAGGGGCTGTCCAACATTCGCCCGACGCTGTCCTATGGCGATTTCGGCAACGTGGATCTGGTCGTCGAGGCGGTGGTCGAGAACCCCAAGGTCAAGGCGTCGGTGCTGGCCGAGCTCGAGGACAACGTGGCGGATACCACCATCCTGACATCCAACACCTCGACCATTTCCATCACGCGTCTGGCGGAATCACTCAAGCGTCCCGAGAACTTCTGCGGCATGCACTTCTTCAACCCGGTGCATCGCATGCCGCTGGTGGAAGTCATCCGTGGCGAGAAATCCAGCGACGCGGCGATCGCCGCGACCGTCGCCTACGCCCGTCAGATGGGCAAGACACCGATCGTCGTCAACGACTGCCCGGGGTTCCTGGTCAACCGCGTGCTGTTCCCCTACTTCGGTGGCTTCAGCCTGCTGGTCGAGAAGGGCGCCGACTATCAGCGCGTCGACAAGGTGATGGAGAAGTTCGGCTGGCCGATGGGCCCGGCCTACCTGCTGGATGTGGTCGGCATGGACACTGCGGTCCACGCCAATGCGGTGATGGCCGAAGGCTTCCCGGATCGCATGGCGCGTGAGGGCAAGACCGCCATTCAGGTGATGTACGACAACAAGCGACTGGGTCAGAAGAACGACTTGGGCTTCTATCGCTATGAGGAAGACCGCAAGGGCAAGCCGAAGAAGCTGCCTGATGAAGCGGCGCAGGCACTGGTCAGTGAAGTGGTCAGCGAGACGCGCGAATTCTCCGATGATGACATCATCGCGCGCATGATGGTGCCGCTGTGCATGGAAACCATCCGGTGTCTGGAAGATGACATTGTCGGTACGCCGGCCGAGGCGGACATGGCCTTGATCTACGGCATCGGTTTCCCGCCGTTCCGTGGTGGCGCACTGCGCTACGTCGATGCCATGGGCGTGGCCGAGTTCGTCGCGCTGGCCGACAACCTGGCCGATGAGCTGGGGCCGCTGTATCGCCCGACCGAGGCACTGCGTGAGCGCGCCAAGCGCGGCGACGCCTTCTACGCCTGAGCCTTTGATTGCTGAGCACACCCAAGTGGGGCCAGCACTATCCGACCAGAATTTTCGGCTCTCGCGACAGCGAGGGCCATGAGGGAGCCAGACAATGAATCTGAATCCGAGAGATGTGGTAATCGTCGATGGCGTGCGCACTGCCATGGCCAAGGCCAAGAATGGGGCCTTCCGCCACGTGCGCGCCGAGAACCTGTCCGCCGCGGTGATGCAGGCGCTGTTCGACCGCAACCCCGGCCTGGTGCCGGCAGAGGTCGATGACGTCATCTGGGGCTGCGTCAACCAGACCCTGGAACAGGCCATGAACATCGCGCGCAATGCCGCCATCATGACCGGCATCCCGCGCAGCGTGCCGGCGCAGACGGTCAACCGCCTGTGTGGCTCCTCGATGAGCGCGCTGCATATCGCCACCGCCAACATCAAGGCCGGCATGGGCGACTTCTACATCATCGGGGGTGTCGAGCACATGGAGCACGTGCCGATGGCGCATGGGGTCGATGTCAACCCGGCGGCCAGCAAGCACGCGGCCAAGGCCGCGATGATGATGGGCCTGACCGCAGAACTGCTCGGCAAGATGCACGGCGTGAGTCGTGAGCAGCAGGATGAGTTCGGCGTGCGCTCTCACCAGCGTGCCCAGGCGGCCGCCGATGAAGGTCGTTTCGATGACGAGATCATCGGCGTCGAGGGCCATGATGCCGAGGGGCGCCGCGTGATGGTGACCCGTGATGAGGTCATCCGTGGCGATGCCAGCATGGAATCCATGGGCAACCTCAAGCCGGTGTTCGATCCCAAGGGCGGCACCGTGACGGCGGGCACCTCCTCCGCACTTTCCGTGGGTGCCTCGGGCATGGCGGTGATGAGCGCCGAGCGCGCTGAAGCGCTGGGTCTCAAGCCCATCGCCCGCGTACTGTCCACCGGTGTGGCCGGGTGCGATGCCTCCATCATGGGCTACGGCCCGGTACCGGCCTCCAAGCAGGCACTCAAGGCAGCGGGGCTGACCATCGACGATATCCAGACCGTCGAGCTCAATGAGGCCTTCGCGGCGCAATCGATTCCCGTGCTCAAGGACCTCGGCCTGCTGGAACGCGCCGACACGGCGGTCAACCTCAACGGCGGCGCCATCGCGCTGGGGCATCCGCTGGGCTGTTCCGGTTCGCGTATCTGCACCACCTTGCTCAACGTCATGAAGCAGCAGAACACGCGCCTGGGTCTGGCGACCATGTGCATCGGCATGGGGCAGGGGGTCGCGACGGTCTTCGAGCGTCTCGACTGACTGCGCTTCGCCTGAGATGGCGATCACGCACCGGCAGAGTATCTTCAAGCGGCATGTCTTCGGACATGCCGCTTTTTCGTATGCGTGCTTTTGTCTGGAAACGAGAGAGGGGGCGCAGTATCGTGACAGAGGGCACTGAAACGCGAAGTCGCCCAGAGCTTGATGATCGAGGTTACGCGAGGGAGTCGCATCGATGGATTGGAACCATGTCGAGCAGGATCTGCCGTGTGCGGCACCGCCACGTCCCCTGCCGCATCCCCTGACGTTCCGGCTGCCTCCGGGCAGCATTGATTGCCACCTTCATGTGTTCGGCGATCCGGTGCGTTATCCGCTGGCGGAAGACAGGACCTACAACCCTGCCGAATTCGGGCTCAAGGACGCGCTGGAAATGCACCACGCGCTTGGCGCCCGTCATGGCGTCCTGATCCAGCCAAGTGTCTATGGCTATGACAATCGCCTGCTGTGCGACAGCCTCGAGAACTGTCGTGAGCGAGGGCTGGATTATCGCGGCATCGCCGTGGTCTCGCCCGAGATCAGTGATGCAGAGCTTGAGCGGCTCTCCAGGCTAGGCGTCTGCGGGGTGCGCCTCAATCTGATCTTCTCCGGCGGGCTGCGCTGGCGTGATGTCGTGCTGCTGGCGGACCGTCTGGTCCGCTTCGACTGGCATCTGGAATGCCTGATCGATGTCTCGACCTTCCGTGACATGGAGGCACGGCTCGGCAGTCTGCCGGTGCCGGTGGTGATCGACCACATGGGCCACCTCGCGGCTTCACGGGGGCCGGAATGTCCCGGTTTCACCGCGCTGTGTCGGATGCTCAAGCAGGGACGTACCTGGGCCAAGCTGTCGGCGCCATATCGACTCACCACCCGGGGACGCCTGCCGTATTCCGATGTCACGGCACTGGCGCGGGCACTGGTCGCCGCCAATCCCGAACGCGTGGTGTGGGGCAGTGACTGGCCGCATCCGCATATCGGGGTCGAGATGCCGGAGGAGGACACGCTGGCGGAATTGATGCAGCGCTGGCTGCCGGAGCGCGAGATGCGCGAGAAGATCTTCCGCGACAATCCACGCAAGCTCTATGGGTATCCCGCCTTCGTGAAGTCGAAGGTCGAGGAGGCGCACTGAGCGCGGATCGAGCGCCCAGGTGAGCCTCAGGGGCGTGCCGCAATGACAGAAGCCCCCGTCAGTGAACTGACGGGGGCTTCCTGATATGGCTACAGCGTCTTGAACGCCACACGCGTGCCATGGGCCAGCAGGCTGGCATTGTCGACCGGAGTCGTGGGGAGGCCGATCATCTCATCCTGCACTTCCGCCCAGGTCTGCACGCCATGCGTCAGCCCCAGTGGCAGCAACAGGCGACTGACCCACTGCGTGCCGGTGAAGCGCAGGGACTGGCCATCTTCATCGACCAGACGACTGATGCCGTCGGCATGATGCAGGCGCACCAGATACAGCCCCTGATCCAGCGTCTGGATTTCCACGGTCAGCGTGTTGCCTTCGGCGAGCCATCGACGCAGGGTCTCGACACTGACGCCTTCGCCAAGCAACGGGGGTGTCATCTGCATGGGATCTCCCTCGTGTCAGAGGCACGTCGGACCGTGCCAGGATCACCCCACCTTGTAAGCGTGAGGCAGTTCGGCCAGCGGGCCGCGTCCACCGGCGAGCGTCAGGGCGAGATCCACCATCCCGTCCCAGATAGGCAGCGTCATTCCGCCCTTGATTGCCATGTCGAGTCGCTGCGAGAACAGCAGCAGCTTGTGCAGACGCTTGTGGGGCAGACGATTGAGCGCCTGCTGATAGAAGGGACGCCGCTTGTCGAAGATCATCGGTTTCTGCGCCTTGCAGGCATGCTCGAAACTCTGGCCTTGATCGAGGTGCTGACGCAGCGAGAGCAGGGTGCGCAGCTCGCGCGTCAAGGCCCACAGGATCACCGGCGGCTCGACCCCTTCTCCCCGCAGGCCCAGCACGATACGCCCGCTGCGCTCGATCTCGCCCTTCAGGCAGGCATCTGCCAGCGTGAAGACATCATAGCGGGCATTGTCCTCGACCCCCTGGGCGATGGCATTGCCATCCAGGCGTGCGCCCGGCGGGTGCAGCAGCGCCAGCTTCTGCAGCTCCTGGTCCGCGGCCAGCAGATTGCCTTCGATGCGCTCGGCCAGCAGCCGGGCGGCGTCCTGATTCAGTTCCAGGCCATGCAGGCGGGCGCGATCACGAATCCAGAAGCCGAGGCGGGAATGATCCACCGGCCAGACCGCGATGAACACTCCCACCTTCTCGAGCGCCTTGAACCACGCCGTCTGCTGCACCTTGCGGTCGAGGCGTGCGGCGGTGATCAGCAGGATGTCGCCATCCTTCTCGATGCGCTCGGCATAGGCCTTGAGCACCTTGCTGCCTTCCTGGCCGGCGCTCTGGGTGCCCAGGCGCAGCTCGATCAGCTTGCGCGAGGCGAACAGTGACATGCTGGCGGCAGATTCGGTCAGACGGCCCCACTGGAAACCGTTCTCGACGTGAAGGACTTCCCGCTCCTCGACGCCGGCCGCACGCGCCGCGCGCCGGATGGCGTCGCAGCTTTCCTGATGGATCAGAGGCTCGTCGCCCGCCACGATATAGACCGGAGACAGGCGCTTGTTGAGTTGCTCTTCCAGCTTGTCGGGATAGACCTTCATGAATGTCCTTCGATCCTGCACGGGAGAGGGCGGTGACGCTGGATGGCGGCAGACGCACACGGCTCCGCGGTGGTCGGTTGCCCGATAGCGCGGAGCCGTGATGGTGGTGCGGTCTACTGGTGAGCGTCTCGCCAGTTCAGAGAGTTCAGGGGGTGATGGCGCGCAGGCGGTCCATCAGCTGACGACTCAGCTCACGATCATTCTGCTCACCGGCACGTTCACGCACGTCATCGGTGTTGAGCAGGTTGTCGTCGTTGGTGTAGTAGTCGCTGCTGGCTTCCAGCTCCTGCTGGTTGGCCAGGTAGGCACCGTCCGACTTGCGTTGCAGCGAGTAGACGACACGATAGGTCAGCTCGCGCTTGATGCTGCCTGCATCACCAAAGGTGATCTGATGGACATCTTCATTCAGCTTGCCCAGATTCAGGCGCAGTGGTGCATCATCGCTCAGGCGGATGTCGGCCTGCTTGAGCGCTTCGCGCAGCGCGTCGTGGGTATCGGTGTTCGGTGCCTGGACATCGAGTTCGGTGATGGCCATCGGCGTGGCGTCG
Organism: Cobetia sp. 5-25-4-2; assembly: GCF_013374075.1. Lineage (NCBI taxonomy): Bacteria > Pseudomonadati > Pseudomonadota > Gammaproteobacteria > Oceanospirillales > Halomonadaceae > Cobetia > Cobetia sp. 5-25-4-2. The sequence goes on from NZ_BLWK01000001.1 coordinate 26,378, forward strand.
TAATCGCGCAGCTGGAAGCCACAGCCGCTCAACGTCAGCGCGACGCCAACGCCAATGGCCGCCATCAGGCGGCGAGGAGCCGACCGGCGCGGGGCAGCTGACGCTGCGGTCTCGCCGGGGCTGCGTGATGCGTCCACTGATGCACTGTTGGAATTCGCCTGCGTCACCGTGACCTCCTGTCATGAACGAGTGTCATGAATGTCCTGCGAGAGCGCTGCATGCTCCGGAGATTCCCGCAAGCCATGCCGCGCACGAAATTTGGCTGCCAGCCATCCGCAAGAGGATGCGGATGGCTGGCAGGAGCCCGACGCGCTCAGGCGCCGGGTGCGGGGCGTGCCCCGGTATCGCCTCAGTTGGCGACGATGTTGACCAGCTTGCCCGGTACCACGATGACCTTGCGCACCGTCTTGCCATCGGTGTGCTTGGTGACGTTGGCATCTGCCAGGGCAGCAGCCTCGATGGCATCACGGTCGGCATCGGCGGCGAAGGACAGACGCGCCCGCAGCTTGCCGTTGACCTGCACGACCAGCTCGATGCTGTCCTTCTTCATCGCATCCCTGTCCGCGACCGGCCAGCTGGCGTCGATCACGGCTTCCTCGTGGCCCAGTGTCGCCCACAGCGAGTGGCTGGCATGCGGGATGATCGGTGACAGCAACAGCACGCAGGCCTCGACGGCTTCACGGCTGACGGCCAGGCCCTGCTCGGAGGCGTCCTCGAAGCGGCTGATGGCGTTGACCAGCTCCATCACGGCCGCGATGGCGGTGTTGAAGGTGGTACGGCGACCGATGTCATCGCTGCACTTGGCGATGGTCTCGTGCGTCTTGCGACGCAGTGCCTTCTGGTCATCGTTCAGGCCTGCCACGTCCAACGCGGCCGGGGTGCCGGCAGCGACGTGCTCGTGAACCAGACGCCAGACGCGCTTGACGAAGCGATGCGCGCCCTCGACACCGGAATCGGACCACTCCAGCGACTGCTCGGGCGGTGCGGCAAACATCATGAACAGACGCACGGTGTCGGCGCCGAAGCGGTCGATCATCGACTGCGGGTCCACGCCGTTGTTCTTGGACTTGGACATCTTCTCGGTGCCACCGATCTCCACCGGCAGGCCATCGGACTTCAGCACGGCCTTGATGGCACGGCCCTTGTCGTCGGTCTCGACGTCCACGTCCAGCGGGTTGAACCAGTCGCGGCCGCCTTTCTCGTTGATGCGGTAGTAGGTATCCGCGACCACCATGCCCTGGGTCAGCAGCTGCTTGAACGGCTCATCGCTGTCGACCAGGCCGAAGTCCCGCATCAGCTTGTGGAAGAAGCGCGAGTAGAGCAGGTGCAGGATGGCGTGCTCGATGCCGCCGATGTAGTAGTCGACCGGCAGCCAGTAGTTGGCGCGCTCGTCCAGCATGGCCTCGGCATTGTCCGCGCAGCAGAAGCGCGCGTAGTACCAGGAGGACTCCATGAAGGTGTCGAAGGTGTCGGTCTCGCGCTGCCAGCCATCGCCCAGGTCACTGAAGGACGGCATCTTCTTGATCGGCGAACCGCCGGAGGCGTCGAATTCGACTTCCAGTGGCAGCTCGACCGGCAGCTCGTCGTCGGTCAGCGGGATGGATTCGCCATTCGGACCATTCTTGACCGGAATCGGCGCGCCCCAGTAGCGCTGACGCGAGACGCCCCAGTCGCGCAGGCGGAAGTTGGTCTTGACCTCACCACGGCCCTGCTCGACCAGACGTGCGGCGATGGCATCGAAGGCGCTCTCGAAGTCGAGCCCATTGAAGTCGCCGGAGTTGATCAGCACGCCGTGCTCGGTGAAGGCAGCCTCGCTGACGTCAGGCGCGTTGCCGTCGGCATCGGCGATCACGGCTTCGATGGGCAGGCCGTACTTGGTGGCGAATTCGTGGTCGCGCTCGTCGTGGGCCGGCACGGCCATCACGGCACCGGTGCCGTATTCCATCAGCACGAAGTTGGCGACGTAGACCGGCACTTCACGGCCCGTCAGCGGATGGATGGCCTTGAAGCCCGTATCCATGCCGCGTTTTTCCATGGTCGCCATGTCGGCTTCGCTGGTGCCGCCACGCGCGCATTCGGCGTTGAACTCGGCAAGCTTGGCATTGTGCTCCGCCGCGGCCTTGGCCAGCGGGTGAGCGGCGGCGACACCGACGTAGGTCACGCCCATCAGGGTGTCCGGACGCGTGGTGAAGACGGTCAGGGATTCCTGCACCTGGCTTGCCTCGGCATCGAGGCCGAAGCTCAGCTCGACACCGCGCGACTTGCCGATCCAGTTGCGCTGCATGGTCTTGACCTGTTCCGGCCACTCGACCTTGTCGAGGTCGGCCAGCAGCTCTTCGGCATAGTCGGTGATGCGCAGGAACCACTGCGGGATTTCCTTGCGCTCGATCAGCGCGCCGGAGCGCCAGCCACGGCCGTCGATGACCTGCTCATTGGCGAGCACGGTCTGGTCCGCCGGGTCCCAGTTGACGATGGAGCTCTTCTTGTAGACGACTCCCTTCTCGACCAGCTTGGCGAAGAACCATTGTTCCCAGCGGTAGTATTCCAGGTCACAGGTCGCGAACTCACGGCTCCAGTCGTAGGCGAAGCCCAGCGCCTTGAGCTGATCGCGCATGTAGGCGATGTTCTCGTGGGTCCACTTGCCCGGCGCGACGTTGTTCTTCATCGCGGCATTTTCCGCCGGCAGGCCGAAGGCATCCCAGCCCATCGGCTGCATCACGTTCTTGCCCTGCATGCGCTGGAAGCGCGAGATCACGTCACCGATGGTGTAGTTACGCACGTGCCCCATGTGCAGCTTGCCGCTGGGGTAGGGGAACATCGACAGGCAGTAGAACTTCTCGCGGTTGGCATCTTCCACCGCCTTGAAGCACTGATTTTTCTCCCAGTACTGCTGGGCAGCCTGTTCGATCTGGTCGGGAGCGTACTGTTGAGACGTATCCTGTGAGTCCATCGGGTCCGTTGCTACCTTGGCGTTGGCCTGTACCTGTCCAAGCGGGCAGGCAGGGCGTGAAGAGATGGGCGGTCCGCTTGGCAAGGCCGCCACTGTCAGCGATGGGGTCAAGTCTACCCCAGACGCCAGGCCTCAGGTAGGGGAGGCGACTGCCATGGTCCGCCGTGAGACCGGTCTTGACAGGGTGACGCGATATCCTGACCTGCGTCACGTCCTGCAGGCGGCCACGAGTGGGTGTGGCTTGTGAAGCAACGCCAACACCACCATGCTTGAGAGAGCGCCCCATGCCTCCCGCAGACCGGGAGACGCTGATGATACAAGGAGAGTCCATGAGCCAACCACGTGAACCCCGTGATCCGCACGATCCCGCCAGTGCCACCACGTCCTCGCATGACAGCGGCTTTGAAGATACCCCGATGCCCTCCCGCCAGCCGCAGGGCGAAGGGGAAGGACGTCTCGGCGATGCCTATGGGCGAATCCTGACGCGTCTGGAAGACAGCAGCGGCGAGTTGTCCTGGGAAGGGCTCAAGGCCGAGCTGGATGAAGCGGTGAAGTTCGAGGCCGAGGTCGAGGAGTTCACCCGTGACGAGCTGGCGCTGCTGCGTGCCTGGGTCGAGCGGGACATGCAGGAATTCCGTCGCCACCTGGCGGCCGGTGGCGAAGGGGTCGCCAGCTGGCTGGGGATTGATCTCGACGTGCTGTCGCGCAGCGTCAGTTCCGCGCTGATGTCCATCGCGGATCGCACCGTGGTGGACCGCGCGCACTTCGAGGAAGACCTCGAGGCCGCTCGCGCCGACTACACCAGTGGAGAAGTCATCGCGCCGGGGCTGCTGCACTGCGTGCATTGCGAGGCCATCACGACCTTGACGCGCCCCAGCGTACTGGAGCCCTGCCATGCCTGTGGGCACCGTTTCTTCGCACGCGGGGCGCCGCAACCCGCGCCATCAACCGATGCGGACCCCCGGGACTGATGGCGACACCGCACGACTGGTTCCTGCCAGCGCATCAGGAGTGGACGGCAGGGCATCGCGCCCGAGCCGTCCAGTGCATGATCGCGCATTTCAATCAACAGGCTCGCCCGCGTGCCGCGGGCCTCTTCAAGCAGGTGTCCTACTACCTGTTCCTGCTGGGGGATTATCGCGCTGCCGGTCAGATACTCGGCCAGGGTTGTGATGAATGCCCCGAGGATGAAGAAATCGCCCTCAATCGGGTGGTATGCCTGTCGCGGGCGGGTGATGCGTCAGGGGCCATCGCCGCTGGGCAGAGGCTGGTCGATGGAGGAAGCCGCAATCCGGTACTGTTCGATGCGTTGGCCTCCTGCTGTGCACGCCTGGGGCGCCATGCTCAGGCACGTGGCTTCGGCAGTCGCGCATTGGAGCTCAAGGATGTCGCGTACGGAGACCAGCCGCTTGCCAAGGACTGGGCATTGCCCTCCAGAGCCCCATCGGCGGTGGCAGCCGGCAAGCGGCGAGTGCTGTCCTATGGTCTCTGGGGCCAGGGGCCGCGTTATCTGAATGGCATGTTGCATAACCTGTTGCTGGCACCGGTGCTCTACCCGGGCTGGCAGGTGCGGCTGTATCACGACGACAGTGTGCCAGAGGATTTTCTGGACATCGCCCGGCAGCTGGACGCCGAGCTGGTGGAACGTCCGAAGACCGACTCACTCAGACAGCGGCTGTGCTGGCGATTTGCGGTCGCGGATGATCCCGGCGTTGGCTATTTCCTGGTGCGGGACTGCGACAGTGTCATCAGTCTTCGCGAGGTACGAGCCGTGCAGATGTGGCTGACTTCCGGGCGCTTCTTCCATGTGATGCGCGATTGGTGGACGCATACCGATCTCGTGCTGGCGGGACTCTGGGGAGGTGTCGCCGGGGTGCTGCCCTCGATGGAGGGGATGCTGGCGGACTGGAGTCCCCGGCAGGTGGAAACCCCGAACATCGATCAATGGTTTCTCAAGGAGCGCGTCTGGCGCTATCTGCGTACCAGCCTCATGAGCCATGACCGCTGTTATTCGCTGAAGGTGAACTCGCGCGCCAGCCTGGCGTTTCCCGATGATGTGCTGGGTGAGCTTCCCGCGGGCAATGCCCATGTCGGATGCGATGAATGGACGCGGGACCCGGCTTTCCAGCGTCGCCAGCTGGGGCCCTGGCTCAGGCAGGCCAGCTGGATGCAGGAGGTCACCTGAGAGCGTGAGCGCGGCAGGGTGGCATTGATGACCAGAGACACGACAGGCTGCCCATGGGCAGCCTGTCGTGTCTCTGGTCGGTGGCCTCGATGCGTCTAGCGACCCACCAGCCAGCCGATCCACTCGTGCAGTGCCCAGCGTGACTGGGTCAGCGCGGAGCTGTTGGGAATCCAGGCATCGATTCCCAGCCCGGAGACGGTGGTGTATCCCACCGGGGCCGGAATGATGGTGCGGAAGCCCTGATTCTGGAAGTTGCGCATCGCGCGCGGCATGTGCCAGGCACTGGTGACCAGCACGATCTTGTTGATGTCGTCTTCCTTGAGCATCTCGCGAGTGTAGCGCGCATTCTGCTGGGTATTCTCGCTGCGGTTCTCAAGCCAGCGCGCCGGGTAATCGAATTCATCGATCAGCGAGCGCTGCATCAGTTCCGCCAGGGTGCCATCGTCCGATGAGGAGACCTTGCCGCCGGTCAGCAGGATCGGCAGCTCGGCATTGCGCGCGACCCGCACGCCTTCGTCCAGCCGGCTGAGCGTCTCGCCGTTGATCCGGTCCCGTCCCTGCAGCTCCGGCGCATTGTAGTAACGGCCACCGGACAGCACGACCACCGCCTGAGCCTGAATCCATTCCGCCGGTGCACTGGGCTGAATGCGCTCAAGCCCGGCCATCAGGCGTGTGGAGACGACCGGTGACGCCAGGAGCCACATGCCAAGAATGGCCAGTGCCATCAACGCCCGCGCCAGAGTCGGCCAGCGCTTGAGGATCAGCATGGTCAGGATCAGCAGCAGCAGCGGGCCGCCGGGTGGCAGTATCAGGTCCTTGATGATGCCGAGAAACTCGGTGAAGCCCATGATGGTCTCGCTTGTTCAGAGGCGCTGCCGGGCATCTCCCGGCAGCGGATAGGGGGAGCAGCGTATCAGCTGGACGCCTTCATGCCACGGCGTGCCGCCAGACGTTCACCGATGCCTAGCATCAGGCTCGGTGCCAGCAGCAGGCCCACCAGAATCCATATCGGCAGCAGTCCGAAGCGCATCCAGGGCGTCATGCCCAGCTGCAGGCGGATGTCGCCGGTGACGGTCGCCTCCTCGAACTGCGGGGCGCGGGCAATGATCTCCCCCTGTGGCGAGATGATCGCCGTCACCCCGTTGCTGGTCGCGCGCAGCAGGAAACGTCCGTTTTCCAGTGCGCGAATCTGTGCCATCTGCAGGTGCTGGAGTGGCCCGATGGAGTGACCGAACCAGGTGTCATTGGACACGGTCAGCAGCACGGTCGAGCTCAGCGCCCGCTGGCGAACCAGCTCCGGATAGACGATCTCGTAGCAGATGGCGACCCCGATACGCAGCCCGCTCACGAACAGCGGTTCCTGCTGACTGTCGCCTGATTGCATGCTCGACATCGGCAGGTCCAGGAAGCCGATGATGCCACGCAACCAGCTCTCCAGCGGCACATATTCTCCGAAGGGCACCAGATGTTCCTTGCGGTACTGGGCCGAAGGGTCATCGATGGGGATCACGCTGTTGTAGAAGCGGTTGTCGGCGTCGCGCTCGACGATGCCGGTGATCAGCCCGGTCTTGGGAGGCAGCGTCGCCTGGATGCGTTCCAGGAAGGGTTCGGCCTGATCGCGCAGCATCGGCAGTGCGGTTTCCGGCCACACGATCAGGTCGGCATCGTCCTGCACGGCCCGGGTCATCGCGGCATAGGTATTGGCCGCGCGTCGCTGGCCCTCGGCGCTCCACTTGATCAGCTGCGGCAGGTTGCCCTGCAGCAGCGCGACGCGTGCCGGCTCTCCGCCGGGATGCGTCCAGCTGGTCGGCAGCAGCAGACCCGTCCCCCACAGCACCACCAATGGCACGAGGGTCAGCCAGCGCCGCCTGAGCGCCAGGTTCCACAGCAACGCACCGGACAGCGCGATGATCAGCGAGACGCCGTAGACCCCGAGTATCGGCACCCAATTGGCCAGCGGCGACCCCACCGCACTGTTGCCCAGCAGCAGCCACGGGAAGCCGGTGAAGGCCCAGGTGCGAAACAGCTCACTGATGACGAAGACGGCAGCGAACGACAGCACGTCCAGCTGGCGTGAGCAGAAGCGTTGCCACAGCCCCATCCACAGCATCGGGAACAGCGCCATGGTGGCGACGAACAGCATCGTCAGCAGCACGGCCAGCGGCATGCCGGTATAGCCGTAGTCATGGATCGAGACATAGACCCAGCTGGCGCCACTGCCGAACAGACCGACGCCATACCACCAGGCGCGCAGGAAGCCACCGCTCGGCATGCGCAGGGCGCCGTAGAGCAGCCCCGCACCCACCGGGCCCAGCCACCATTGCTCGAAGGGGGCGAAACTCAGGGTGATCAAGACACCGGCGATCAGAGCCAGCAGGTGGCCCAGCGCATTGCTCAACGACGACGTGCCCCTGAAGGCCGCCGGGTGAGGTGATTCGGACATGCCGCTCTCCTTGTAAAATGCCAGACACACCGTCGGGCATGTCTGGCATTGTCCTCTATCGATTCAGCCTGGCATCAGCGCCATGGGTCACTCACCGCTGATGTGCGCGCGATGCTCAGCGGAGGGCGGGGCATCACCGGTGGCATCTTCCAGGCGGCAGACCTGCACCTGGCGAATGCGACGGTTGTCGGCATTGAGCACGGTAAAGCGCCAGCCGGCGAAGTCGGTCGACTCCTGGCGACGTGGCATGTGGCCGAAGCGCTGGATCATCAGACCGCCGATGGTATCGAACTCTTCATCCGGGAAGTCGGTGGCGAAGTGCTCGTTGAAGTCCTCGATGGTGGTCAGCGCGCTGACGGCGAACTGGCCGTCGCCCAGCTCACGGATATCCTCATCCTCATCGGTGTCGTGCTCATCCTCGATGTCGCCGACGATCTGCTCGAGAATGTCCTCGATGGTGATCAGGCCCGCGGTGCCGCCGTATTCATCGATGACCACCGCCATGTGATTGCGGGTCTCGCGGAATTCCTTGAGCAGGCTGTTGAGGCGCTTGGACTCCGGGATGAACATGGCCGGACGGATGGCTTCGCGTAGATCGAAGCGCTTGCGCTCGCTGTCGTTCTGCAGGATCAGCGGCAGCAGGTCCTTGGCCAGCAGGATGCCGAGCACCTCGTCGAGGTTCTCGTCGATGACGGGATAGCGGGAATGCGCCGATTCGAGGATCAGCGGCAGGTACTCCTCAGGACGCTGATCGACCTGGATGGCCTGCATCTGGGAGCGGGGGATCATCACCTCGCGGACTTGCTGGTCACTGATTTCCAGCGCGCCCTCGATGATGGCAATCGCGTCCTGATCGAGATTGAGGCGTGGGCCTACCTCGGTCAGGAACTGAAGCAGCTCACTGCGGGAGCTGGGTTCGTCGGTGTCGCTTGAGAAGGCGCCGAACAGCTTATCGAGCCAGGATTTCGAATGGCTTCCCGATCGGTCTTCGCTCATGCGTTAGTTTCTCTTTTCCTCGGTGGCGATACCCCATCGTCGTGGGGGTATCGGGGCTGCCGGGTGACGCCTGGACGAACCAGGCATCACCCGACGGCGGGTGCTGCCGATGCGAAAGGGCATCGGCATCATTGATTCTCTTCCCGGTAGGGGTCGGCAATGCCCAGCCCTGCCAGCACGTCACGCTCGAGGGCTTCCATATGCTCGGCGTCATCGTCCTCGATATGGTCATAACCTAGCAAGTGCAAGGTGCCATGCACGAGCATATGGGCAAAATGGTCCTCGAGGGACTTGCCCTGAGCGGCCGCTTCCCGCGCCACGACGTGTACGCTGATGACGAGGTCGCCGAGAAAGCGCGAGGCGTCGTCCGCCTCATCCGCGGCCTCATCCTCAGCCGTCATCAGTTCCGGGGTCTGCGGCGCCTCAGCATCCCCCACGCCACCTGACTCCAGCATGACATCGTCGTCAGCGGCGTCGCCCTGAGGCTGGCCGTCGAGGCCGGCGTCTTCACCGTCATCGAATCCCGGAGCTTCCTCGGCGAAACGCTCCGCCAGTTCGGCTGGCAGGGCGAAGTCGTCGAGATCCAGTGGCTCATGCGGGAAGGACAGCACATTGGTGGAGGAGTCCTTGCCGCGATAGTCGCGGTTGAGCCCGCGGCTTTCTTCCTCTTCCACCAGGCGCACGGTCAGCTCGTAGGGGGTGTCATCCGCCTCGCCGTCACTCTGCAGGGCGTCATCGGCCATGGCCCCTGCCAGCGCCGCGGCCACCCAGGCCTCGAGCTGATGGCTCGCCGGCAACGGCTGGCCATCGATCTCGCTCTCGGTGACAGCGAGTTGCAGGTCCACGACCACGGCAGGTGCCTGGCTCACTGAGCACCCCCATTGCCGGAGGGCCTGTCACTGGACGAGCTGTTCTCGAAGGGCGGCGTGCTGCCCTGGGCATTGAGTGCCGCCATGCGCGCTTCGCGCTCGGCCTGGCGCTTCTCGCGACGCTCGCCTTCCTGCTTCTCTTCCTCGGCCTCGAAGCTGTCGTAGGCCTCGACGATGCGCTGTACCAGCGGGTGACGCACCACGTCCTTGGCGAGGAAGCGGGTAATGCTGATCCCCGGGGTGTCCTTGAGCACTTCCAGCACGTGCGCAAGGCCCGACTGGGTACCACGCGGCAGGTCGACCTGCGAGACATCCCCTGTGATGACGGCGGTGGAGCCGAAACCGATGCGCGTCAGGAACATCTTCATCTGTTCGCGCGTGGTGTTCTGGGACTCATCGAGAATGATGTAGGCATTGTTGAGCGTCCGGCCACGCATGTAGGCCAGCGGGGCGATCTCGATGATCTGGCGCTCGATCATCTTGTTGACGTGCTCGAAGCCGAGCATCTCGTAGAGGGCGTCATAGAGCGGGCGCAGGTAGGGGTCGATCTTCTGGGCCAGATCGCCGGGCAGGAAGCCGAGCTTCTCGCCGGCCTCGACCGCCGGGCGCACCAGCAGGATACGGCGCACTTCCTGATTGTTGAGCGCTTCCACCGCAGCGGCGACGGCCAGATAGGTCTTGCCGGTACCGGCCGGGCCGATGCCGAAGTTGATGTCGTGGTTGCGCATCTCGGTGACGTAACCCTGCTGGTTGAAGCCGCGCGGGCGGACCAGCACCTTGGGAGTACGAATCACCACGTCGCCGTAGCTGACGTCCTGGTCTTCCGCGGCTTCCACCAGTGCCTCGACACCGGATTCCTGCAGGAAGAGATGGACGGTCTCGGCATCGACTTCCCCGGCACCGGTCTCGCGATAGAGGTGCTCCAGCACGTTGGCTGCGGCCTTGACGGCAGTCGAGGGACCGGCGATCTGGAAGTCGTTGCCGCGGTTGCGCAGGGTGACACCGAGTCGGGATTCGATCAGCTTGAGGTGCTCGTCGCGCTGACCGGTCAGGCTGGCCAGACGCTGTGGGTCTGCCGGCTCGAGCGTCATGTTGAGAATGCGATTGGCTTGCTGGGGCTGGTGGCTCAAGGCGTCGAATGTCCTGATGCAGGTGAATGCGTGAGTCGCGGTGGGCAAGGAATTCACCTGAGTGAAACCCGGCTGCCACGTCGTTGAGAAGAGCTTAATGCGCGATGGCCGTACAGGGCAATTGTCCTGTACGGCCAACGTGGCTATCCGCTTGATAGTGGGGGCTGATGGCGCCTCGTCAATCCCTGGGGCGACGAGTGATCAATAGCGATAGGGAGAGGCGAGCTCGCCACGCAGCGAATTGGGATAGGCCTCGGTGATCTCGACATCCACCAGGTAGCCGATCAGCTCGGTCGGGTTGGCGGCGCGGAAGTTGACCACGCGATTGTTCTCGGTACGCCCGGACAGCAGGCCCGGATCGCGCGGCGAGAACCCGGAGACCAGAATGCGCTGGGTGGTGCCGACCATCTTGCGCCCGATCTGCATCGCCTGCTGATTGATGCGCTCCTGCAGGATCATCAGGCGCTCCTTCTTCACCTCCTCGGGCGTATCATCCTCGAGGCTGGCCGCCGGGGTGCCGGGGCGCGCCGAGTAGATGAAGCTGAAGGAGTGATCGAAGCCGATCTGGCCGATCAGGTCCATGGTGTCCATGAAGTCCTGATCCGTCTCGCCCGGGAAGCCGACGATGAAGTCGGAAGAGAAGCTGATGTCCGGACGCAGCGCACGGATGCGCTCGAGCTTGTCGATGTAGAGATCACGCTCGTGGCCACGCTTCATCGCCGCCAGAATGCGGTTGGAGCCTGACTGCACCGGCAGGTGCAGGTGGCTGACCAGCTCGGGGATCTCGCCGAAGGCCTCGATCAGCGAGTCCTTGAACTCCAGCGGATGCGAGGTGGTGAAGCGGATGCGGTCGATCCCCTCGACCTGCGCCACGCAGCTGATCAGCTCGGCCAGGTCGATCTCCTCGCCCAGCAGGTTGAGGCCGGCGTAGGCATTGACGTTCTGGCCCAGCAGATTGATCTCGCGCACACCCTGGTCGGCCAGATGGATGACTTCATCCATCACCTTCTCGAAGGGGCGGGAGACTTCCTCACCACGGGTGTAGGGCACCACGCAGAAGGTGCAGTACTTGGAGCAGCCTTCCATCACCGAGACGAAGGCGCTGGCGCCGTCGCTCTTGGGCGCGGGCAGGTTGTCGAACTTCTCGATCTCCGGGAAGGTCACGTCGACCACGGAGATCTGCTTGAGGCTCTCGCGACGCGTATTGAGCATCTTCGGCACGCGGTGCAGGGTCTGCGGGCCGAAGACCATGTCCACATGTGGCGCGCGCTTGCGCAGGTTGTCGCCTTCCTGACTGGCCACGCAGCCGCCGACACCGATCACCAGGTCCGGATTCTTCTCCTTGAGCTTCTTCCAGCGTCCCAGCTGATGGAACACCTTCTCCTGCGCCTTCTCGCGGATGGAGCAGGTGTTGAGCAGGATGACGTCTGCCTCGGATTCGTCGCTGGTGACTTCCATCTGGTGCGATTCGCCGAGCAGATCCGCCATGCGCGCGGAGTCATACTCGTTCATCTGGCAGCCGTGGGTCTTGATGAAGAGTTTCTTCGCCATTGCCTTGTGTGAACGCTCTGAGCTGCGCGCCGAACCTTCGTTCACTCCCGGCTCTCGACACCTTGGGTGGCGGAGGGCTTGAGAAGTGGTCAGGAGAAGGGGCGCGACTTGTGATGAATGAGCCCCGAGGCCTGAGCCTGGCGGGAATCGAGGGCGTGGCAGCCTTGAGACGTGATGCTCACTGCGTGCCTGAGCCGAAATCAGGACGGCATAGTATAGGAGTCTGACGGGCATGCGGCCAGCCCTCAGACCGTGGCGGCCCCTGCAAGCTCTGGGGTTTCTCATGGAAATGTCGGGGGCGGGACGGGAGTGGCGAGAGGCTTGCACGCATGGCTTCAGGCTGAGAGTGGCTGTGGTATCCTCACGGGCAGATTGGCGACGTCCGCGTGTGATATCCGTCTCAAGCCCGTGTTGCAGGGCAAACAGGCAGCTGTCAATAGCTTGATTTATTGAGGTTTTCATGCCGACAGTGGCGGCACTGGTGCTGGTCAAAAAATAAACGATTTGTTGGCGAGGCAGGCATTTCGCCGTGCGCGGACCTTCCATCGTCACGTTGTCCCAAGACTTATCCACAGAAAGTGTGGATGTCTGATGACAGCGAAATATCTACTACGTCCCAGCGGTATAGTGATGTCAGGCAGGAAGCCTCGCGTCACGCAACCTGTCAGACAGCGCATGGGCAGATCAAGGCATGCCACGGCATGCCGACAAGCGGTCGACGGTGTTCGGCAGATGCGTTCGGAAGCCTCGATTCCGATGCCTGCTCGTCAGCGGCGACCACCGCCCTCAGACACCCATGAAGAACGCGACATGATGCGATCACTCACTCTCAGCACCTTTTCCCTTCGTTCACTCGGCAGCGTGAGCCTGCGCTCATTGCGCCGTGCCTTGCTTGGGCTTGGCGTCACCGGCAGCCTGATGCTGGGACTGTCTGCACCGCTGGCCAATGCCGCGAGCGAGCGTTGGGTCTCTGACAATCTCACCACCTTCGTGCGCAGCGGCCCCACCGATGGTTACCGTATCGTGGGCACGGTGGAGGCCGGGCAGCCGGTCGAGCTGCTCGACGTCCAGAATGACTACAGCAAGATCCGCACCGCCAGCGGTGACGTGGTCTGGCTGCCTTCCGCCGACCTTCAGGACACGCGCAGCGTCAATGCGCGTGTGCCGGCCCTCAGCAGCAAGGTCAAGGAGCTTACGGCCAGGCTCGATGGCATCAATGACGAGTGGGAAACCCGGGTCTCGGACATGAAGGCTGGCCTCGAGACGCGTCAGGCGCGCATCGAGGAGCTGGAAGCCTCCAGCAACAGTCAGTCCGCGGAGCTTGAGCAGGCCCGCAGCAAGATGCGCAAGATGCAGGCGCTGCTGGACACCCAGAAGCAGGACCTGCTGATGCGTTACTTCATGTATGGCGGTGGTGTGGCCGGTGCCGGACTGCTGGTCGGCCTGATCGTGCCGCACCTGCCGCGCCGCAAGAAGAAGCGTCACGGTTTCCTGTAATTCGTGAAGGTCTCCACTCGCCCGAGTGTCGCCGCACTCGGGCATCTCCAGATTCCAGGAGGGCTCTCCCATGTCAGCAGATGACCCCGTGTCAGCGTTGATGTCAGGCAATGCCCCGGCCAGTGACCCCTGGCTTGCGCGTTGGGCCGAAGGCCGGATCGGGTTTCATCTGCCGGCGCCCCATCCGGCGCTGGAGCGCTGGTGGCCGCGTCTCGACGTCGCGCCCCAGGCCAAGGTGCTGGTGCCGCTGTGTGGCAAGAGTCTGGACATGCGCTGGCTGGCGGCTCAGGGGCATCCGGTGCTGGGGATCGAGCTTGCGCGTCAGGCCTGTGAGGCCTTCGTGGCCGAGGGAGTCGGGGATGTCTCGCGCTATCGACTGGATCACTTCGAATGCTTCCGTCAGGGGCCGGTCGAGCTGTGGTGCGGAGACTTCTTCCACTTCCACATCGATCATGTCGATCATCTCGATGCCTTCTATGACCGTGCGGCGCTGATTGCACTGCCCGAGGCGACTCGCCAGCGTTATGCCTTCCATCTGGCTCAGCTGTTGCCGCCCGGCGCTCGCGGCCTGTTGATCAGCCTCGAGCGTGACACGGAGCGTGAACAAGGGCCGCCGTTTCATGTCTCGGAGGCGGAAATCCGGCGGCTGTTGGGCGCCAATTTCACGCTGGAGGTGCTGGAGCGCCGTGCGCCGGATGATCGTGGTCTGCACGAGACGGTCTGGGCGCTGGTGCGCAAGGGGCCCAGAGAGTGATTGACTGATCCACCCCGCCGCGATGCCTGGCGGGTCTGCCTCATCTCGTGAAACGCCACCGCCGCCCATTGGGCGGCGGTGGCGTTTTCGTTGGACGAGCAGGTGGTGCGGGGCTGCTTGACGCGTCTCCCGAGTGGACTTACTGGTCCAGCTGGCGGATCAGGGTGGTGTCCTGGAAGGCGCGTGTCAGGGCATCCCCGATCACCAGAGAGACCAGTTCGGTATTCTTCTCCTGGCTGGGCTTGAGGGCGTAGCCCTGATCACGCGTGGCGGTATAGCTGCCGGTGTAGCGCTGCTTGCCGGAGACCGCGACCGCCTGGATCACTCCGTTGAGTGCCGCGGTGTCGGTGAGCAGACCGCCGCGCTTCACGCCATAGGCCAGCTCGGTCAGCGAGAGGGTCAGTTCGGTGGCACCGGCATTGGCCTGCTCGGCGGTCACCGGCACGAAGCCCATACGGCGCAGGGCGCTGATGGCCTGTGCCTCCAGCTTGGGCGTCAGATCGCCGGTCGGGACCACCAGATAGCTGGAGGCGTTGGTGGCACCATCACGGGTGCCGATGCGCTCAGAGGGTCGCTCGTCGCGCACTTCCACCACCACCTGCTGGCCATGGCCGACCACCCCCATCTCGCCAACCTGCGGGTTGACGTACAGGCGTTGCGGGCTGGTGCCGCAGGCGCTGAGTAGCGCGGTCGTGGCCATCAAGGCCACGCTCATGCAGGTAATACGCAGGTGTCGCATCATCGTTCGGGCTCCCGGGCCGGTGGCCGGTCAACAGTGGAAGGATCACGAGAGCCGGCTGAATGGCAGGCTCCCGGATTGATGGGCGCGAGTATAGGGTCAGATCGCGCCGGGTGAGTAGTGGAAATTCTGGCTCATGGCTGTTCCCGTTCGGCGACGCTCACTGGCCGGGCGGCACCCGGCGCGTCAATGCCAGCAGCCCCAGCAAGGGGCCGGGCAGAATGCTCAGCAGCAACAGGCTGCCCTGTGCGGCGATCAGCGGGGTCAGCAGGGCGATCGAGACCAGTGACAGGCTGAAACCGATGGCATTCATCAAGGCCAGCGCACTGGCCTGCAGCTCGACGGGCGTGCCGCCGGCCGCCAGCGCGGAGAATTGCGGGGAATCGATCACGGCCATCAGACTCCAGAGCGCCAGCAGGCCCAGCAGCAGGCCATAGCCGGCCTCGAGTTGCATGGCACCGACGAACAGCAGGGTGAGGATCACCGAGCCCGCCAATCCCAGGCGCGCGACCCACAGACTCCCGCGGGTGCGCGACAGCCAGCCTCCGACCACGCAACCGGGTCCGCCCACCGCGATCACCATGAAGCTGTGCAGCGCCAGTTGCGTGGCCGAGAGCGAGAGGCCGTTGAGTCTGGCCATGGTCGTCAGCAATAGCGGCACCAATGCCCACAGCGTATAGAGCTCCCACATGTGGCCGAAGTAGCCCAGCGCGCCGCGCACGAAACCGGGATGACGCCAGGCGGCCAGCCCTCGTGTCGCGCGGGCAAGCAAGGACGTCTGCGACGAGGCAGGCGCTGGTGCGGGCGGGGCGACAGCGGGCAGCAAGGCCACCAGTCCGGCCCCGGCCACGGCCAGCAGCGAGGCCATGCCGATCGCCGCCCCCCAGGGGAGCGAGAAACTGCCACTGAGTTGCAGGGCAGCCAGGCCATGTGGCAGCGAGGTGCCCAGCACCAGCATGCCGACCAGCCAGGCCAGTGCAGCTCCGGCGCGGTCCGGGGCCGTCTGTACCATCAGCTTGAGTCCGATGGGATAGATGCCGGCCAGCGCCAGGCCGGTCAGCACGCGCAGCGCCGAGGCACTCAACAGCCCCGGCGCGAGGATGAGCGCCAGGTTGGTCAGCGCCCCCAGCAGGCACGAAGCCATGAACAGGTGGCGTGCCGCGAAGCGGTCTGCCAGTCCCGCCAGCCCCAGGGTCAGGGTGCCGACGATGAAGCCGCCCTGTACCGAGGAGGTCAGTTGCCCCAGGGCGCCAGCGCTCTCGCCGGCAAAGTTCCAGCTCGCCAGCATTGGCGTCAGCACGGCATTGGGCGTGAACCACAGGCTGGTGCCGAACAGCTGAGCCAGCGCGATGAGGGCGACGGGGTAACGGCTGGCCAGTTGCCGCCAACGGGCATCGGCCGAGGAAAGAGACTTTGAGGAGGACAAGAGAGCACCTGGTTGAGCGCGAGCGACATGAAAACGGGCGACACCGTGGAGTGTCGCCCGTATCGCAGGTCCTGACCAGTCAGGCAGATGACGCATCGCTCAGAGCGTCAGGCGCAGCGCGAGTGGCCTCGCTCAAAGCCCCATGGCCGAGGAGGTGGAGCGGCGCGGGTCGGCACCGCCATAGAAGGTGCCGTCCTGGATCATCACGGACTGGATGGCCCCCATGGCGTCCTTGGTGACGACCTTGTGGCCCATCGCCTCGAGCAGGCGGATGGTGTCCTGACTGATGCCCGCCTCGATGCGGATCTCATCCGGCAGCCACTGGTGGTGGATGCGCGGAGCGCTGACCGCCGACTGGATGTTCATGCCGTGGTCGATCACGTTCATCAGCACCTGAAGCGTGGTGGTGATGATGCGCGAGCCGCCGGGGCTGCCGGTGACGAGGAAGTTCTTGCCATCCTTCATCACGATGGTCGGGCTCATGGAGGACAGCATGCGCTTGCCCGGCTCGATCTTGTTGGCGACGCCACCGATCAGGCCATAGGCATTGGGCACGCCCGGCTTGGCGGAGAAGTCATCCATCTCGTTGTTGAGCAGGAAACCTGCGCCATCCACCACGATGCCGGAGCCATAGCTGAAGTTGATGGTGTAGGTATTGGAGACGGCCAGGCCATTGCCATCGGCGATCGAGAAGTGGGTGGTCTGGTTGGATTCATAGGGCTGCGGCTTGCCGGGCTTGATCTCGCTGGACGGCGTGGCCTGGTTCATGTCGAACTGGCCGCGCAGCTCCTTGGCGTAGTCCTTGGAGGTGATGCCGGCCAGCGGCACATCGACGAAGTCGGTGTCGCCCAGATACTCGGAGCGATCGGCGTAGGCACGGCGCATCGCCTCGGCCATCACGTGGATGGTGGCGGCGGAATTGAAGCCCATCGCCTGGATGTCGTCACCCTCGAGCATGTTGAGAATCTGGACGATGTGCGCCCCGCCGGAGGAGGGCGGGCTCATCGAGAAGATGTCGTAGCCACGATAGGTGCCATGGACCGGCTCACGGATTTCCGGCTCGTAGGCCTTCAGGTCATCCATCGTCATGATGCCGTCATGGCGATCCATCTCGGCGACGATCAGCCTGGCCGTCTCACCTTCATAGAACTCCCGTGCCCCATTGGCGGCGATACGCTTGAGCGTCGCGGCCAGCTCCGGCTGCTTGAACAGCTCACCCGCCTCGTAATTGCTGCCGTCTGCCTTGTAGAACACCTTGGCGGTGCTGTCCCACTTGGCGAGGCGGTCCTTGGCATCGCTCAGCCCCTTGGCGAAGCGGGTCGGGATGACGAAACCGTCTTCCGCCAGCTTGATGGCCGGAGCCAGTGCCTGCTCGAGCGTCAGGGTGCCGTAGTCCTCCAGTGCCTTGGCAAGACCGGCCACGGTGCCGGGCACGCCCGCAGCGCGATGCGTGAAGCGAGACCACTCGGCCACGGCTTCGCCATTCTCGTCCTGGAACATCGTCTCGCTGGCCGCAGCCGGAGCTTTCTCACGGTAATCGATGGCGACCACCTTGCCGGTCTTCTCATCGGACACCAGCATGAAACCGCCGCCCCCGATGTTGCCGGAGCGGGGTTGGGTCACGGCCAGCGCGAAGCCGGCCACCACGGCGGCATCGACGGCATTGCTGCCTTCCGCCAGGACATCACGTGCGACCTGTGAGGCCAGGTAATGGCTGGTGGCGACCATGCCATGCTTGCCTTCCACCGGATGGAAACGCTCGCCTTCCAGAATCGCGCTGCTGTCCGCGAAGGCGGCCGGCATCGCGGTGGGCAGTAGACCTGCCAGAGGCAGTAGTGCCGCCGCGGCGAAGGTCTTCAGACGCTTGCGTGCTGCACAAGGGGTGTCGAACATGAGTGGTAGTCCCTTTATCGTTATTGGAGTCGCTGCATGGCGTCGGTGACGCGCGCGCCACGTGCTGTCGTGAGTCGCATCGGGAGTGGCTACCCAGACGAACCGTTTTACTATCAGATGCTAATGCACCAATTTCAACCTCGATGACGACGGCGTCCGTCGCGCAGAGGGGAACGCAAGCGCTGGTGCCGGAACGGCATGACGCTTCACACAGTGCCTGTCTTTTGTGAGAGGGTGACGTAAAATGCCCCTTCCACTTGCTGATGGCGCCTGATGACATGTCTGATCTACTGCCGAATGATTTCAAGATTGCCCCGTCGATCCTGTCTGCCGACTTCGCCCGCCTGGGGCAGGAAGTCGAGGATGTGCTGGCGTCCGGTGCGGATATCGTGCACTTCGACGTGATGGACAATCATTACGTGCCCAACCTCACCATCGGTCCGATGGTGTGCAAGGCGCTGCGTGACTATGGCATCACGGCAGAGATCGATGCGCACCTGATGGTCACCCCGGTGGATCGCATGATCGGCGACTTCGCCGAGGCAGGCGCCAGCTTCATCACCTTCCATCCGGAAGCCTCCGATCACGTCGATCGCTCGCTGCAACTGATCCGTGACGCGGGCTGCAAGTCCGGCCTGGTCTTCAATCCGGCCACGCCGCTGTCCTATCTCGATTACGTGATGGACAAGGTCGACATGATCCTTCTGATGAGCGTCAATCCGGGCTTCGGCGGGCAGTCCTTCATCCCCGGAACGCTGGACAAGCTGCGTGAAGCGCGCCGGCGCATCGATGCCTCCGGCTACAACATCCGTCTCGAGATCGATGGTGGCGTGAAGGTCGACAACATCGCCGAGATCGCGCGTGCCGGTGCTGACACCTTCGTCGCGGGTTCCGCCATCTTCAATGCGCGCAGCGACAGCGATGCCAACCGCTATGACAGCGTGCTGGCGAAACTGCGTGCCGAGCTTGCCAGCGTGCGTGGCTGATCCGGCCATGCCGGAAGCGACTGTGCCGGGAGAACCGCGTGTCGCGGACGCGGCGGCGCAGACGGGCGAGACGTCATCCGAGTGGTGGCTGTATGTCCTCGAGACGGCCCAGGGGCGCCTCTATACCGGCATCAGTACCGATGTGACGCGTCGCCTGAGCGAGCATGCCGGCGGCAAGCGGGGCGCGCGTGCCCTGCGTGGCAAGGGGCCCTTGACGTTGTGTTATCAACAGGCGGTCGGGGATCGCTCGCGGGCACTCAAGCTCGAGTACCGCGTCAAGCAGCTGAGTGTCTCCGCCAAGCGGCGCCTGATTGCCGGCGAACTGACGCTGGAGAGCCTGCTCGGGTAAGTGCCTGAACGCACAAGTGCCTGAACGAAAAACGCCCCCGACGGAGACCGTCGGGGGCGTTTTTCGTTCTGAGCGGGTGATCAGTGCAGCTTCATCTTCGGACGCAGGTAGCGATTCAGGCCATCCACGATGACGGTCATGCCGGTCTTGATCACGCCGTGGATCGCCATCTGGTGCATGCGATACAGCGAGGCGTAGAAGAACTTGGCCAGGCGGCCTTCGATGAATAACGAGCGCGCGGAGGCGCCGCGCATCAGCGAGCCGACGGCATCGAAGTGCGCCAGCGAGATCAGCGAGCCATGGTCCTTGAACACGAATTCCTTCAGCGGCTTGTTGTCCATTGCCGCACGCAGATTCTTGACCATCAGACTGGCCTGCTGGTGAGCGGCCTGGGCGCGTGGCGGCACGCGCTTGTCATCCGGCTGCGGGCAGCTGGCGCAATCGCCGAGCGCGAAGATGGCGTCATCGTCGATGCTCTGCATGGTCTGGTGGACCTTGACCTGGTGGTTGCGCTCGGTGGACAGGCCCAGCTCCGACAGGAAGGACGGCGCTCGGATACCAGCGGCCCATACGCTCAGATCCGCCTCGATCAGGGTGCCATCGGCCGTGGTGATGCCGCGTTCGTCGGCACAGGTCACGCGGGTGTCAGTGTGGATGTCCACACCGAGCCGGGTCAGCTCCTTGGCGACCGGCTTGCCGATGCGCTCCGGCAGGGCCGGCAGGATGCGGGGAGCGGCCTCGATCAGATGCACCTTGACCTGACGATCCTCCAGCGAGGAGAAGCCATAGCTGTGCAGCATCTTTGAGGCATCGAACAGCTCGGCGGACAGTTCGACCCCGGTCGCGCCGGCGCCGATGATGGCGACGTTGAGCTGCTGGCGCTCACACTTGTCGCCATTGGCGCTGAAGCGCAGGAAGGTGTCGAGCATGTCGCGACGGAACTTCTCGGCCTGCTGCGGGCTGTCCAGGAAGTGACAGTGCTCGGCGACGCCCTGGGTACCGAAGTCGTTGGACACGCTGCCCAGCGACAGCACCAGATAGTCATAGCTCAGGGTGCGCGAGGGCAGCAGTACGGTGCCGTTGGCATCGTGGATGGCCGCCAGTGTCAGCTGCTTCTCTTCGCGCTCCAGGCTTTCGAGAGTCCCGCGTTGGAACTTGTAGCCGTGGGCCTTGGAATGGCCCTGGTAGGACACCTCATCAAGACCGGAATCCAGCACGCCGGTGGCCACTTCGTGCAGCAGAGGCTTCCAGATATGCGTGGAATTGCGATCGATGAGGATGATTTCGGCTTTCTTCTTGCGACCCAGCTTGTGGCCAAGCTTGGTGACAAGTTCCAGACCGCCGGCGCCACCGCCGACAACCACGATGCGGGGAATAGCCATGGAGAGCTCCTGAGAGTGACAAGATCGAAAAGGACAAGCAGAAACTGGCTGTCGCCGGAGCGTCGGGTTGCGCGTTTTTTCGTTGTCACTGGCGCCACACCCGGAGGGACGGTCGACTGAATGGCGCTATGGTAACGTGACCGCTGGCGTGCTAATAGTGGCAGGGTGAAGGAATGTAATTTTTTTACGGATTTTTCCAACAAAACAGATGAAACCATGCGTTGCGTGGATGAATGGCGGACGATTCTCGTCCCGTGACAGCCGGATTCAGCGAGTGATCTCAGGAGGCCAGGTGAGCGAAAAGACGGTAATGCAGACTTCCGACGAGGCGTCTGTCCAGACCGCGTCTCATTCCACTTCCACGCCCTGCGATACCGCGCGTGGCGGGGACGCTATCGGGCCCCGACCCGAGCAGGTACAGAGCCTCGATCACGGGCTGGCGCATCCGGCATTGCGGGGCATCAAGATGGTGGCCTTCGATCTGGATGGCACCCTGATCGACTCGGTGCCGGACCTTGCCAACGCGATCGACAGGATGCTGGTCGATGAAGGCTTGTCGGCACTCGGGGAAGACCGCGTGCGCGACTTCGTCGGCAATGGCGCGCGGGTGCTGGTGGAGCGAGCGCTTGAGGCGCATGGTCTGGCGACGGATGATCTGACGCGGGTCGAGCGTGCGCATCAGTGCTTCCTGGCGCATTACGCCGCGGACCCCAGCTCGCGTACACGGCTATATCCCGGTGCGCGTGACTGTCTGGAGGGGTTGCATCAGGCCGGTGTGGTCGTGGTGCTTATCACCAACAAGCCGGAAACCTTCATCGAACCGCTGCTCTCGCATTTCTCGCTGGCGGAACACTTCGCGCTGGCGTTGGGCGGCGACAGTCTGCCGACGCGCAAGCCGGACCCCGCGCCGTTGCTGTTCGCGGCCGAGCGCCTGGGGGTCGCGCCGCGGGAGGCGTTGATGGTCGGGGATTCACGTCACGATATCGCGGCAGGTCGCGCCGCCGGTTTCCGGACGCTGGCGGTGCCCTACGGCTACAACCACGGTGAGCCGATCGCGCGCAGTCATCCGGATCACATCGTCGAGTCCCTGGCCGAGCTGGTCGTCGCAGACTGAGCCTGCCAGACAGCGCTGCCGCCACCGGCACGCGATGATAGACTGACGCCAGACAAGCCGGTCGCGTACCGGCAACGCCCCCTCCGTGGAAGGAACTGCAGGTCATGATGACCCCACAACACTTCGCTGAACTGGCCGAGGCAGGCTACAACCGCATTCCCGTTACTCGTGACGTGCTGGCGGACCTCGACACACCGCTGTCCACCTATCTCAAGCTGGCTGACATGCCGTGGACCTTCCTGCTGGAGTCCGTGCAGGGCGGCGAGAAGTGGGGGCGCTATTCGATCATCGGCTTGCCGTGCCGTGAGCGCATCGAGGTGCGTGGTCAGGTCGTGGCGCATCTGGTCAATGGCGAGCAGACCGGCATGACCGAGGTGGAAGATCCGCTCGAGTGGATCGAGCAGTTCCAGACGCGCTTCCGGGTGCCGGTCATCGAGGGCGCACCGCGCTTCAATGGCGGGCTGGTCGGCTACTTCGGCTATGACACCGTGCGCTACATCGAACCGCGCCTGCGGGGCGTCGAGAAGCCGGACCCGCTGGGCGTGCCGGATATCCTGTTGATGGTGGCCGACGAGCTGGTGATCTTCGACAATCTCTCTGGCCGCCTGACGTTGCTGACCCATGCCGACCCCGAGACACCCAATGCCTTCGAGGCAGCCTGCGAGCGTCTCGAGCGCCTCGAGATCCAGCTTCGCAGCGCCACGCTGAATACCGTCAGCCCCGGTACCGGCGGTGATCCTGTCCAGGAGACCGATTTCACTTCCGGCTTCACTGAGGAAGGCTTCAAGGGCGCGGTCGAGAAGATCAAGGAATACGTGCTGGCCGGTGATGTCATGCAGTGCGTGCCGTCCCAGCGCATGTCGATTCCCTACCGTGCCGCGCCGTTGGATCTCTATCGTGCGCTGCGCAGTCTGAATCCCTCGCCGTACATGTTCTTCTTCAATCTGGATGATCATCACGTCATCGGCTCGTCGCCCGAGATTCTCTCGCGTCTCGAGGATGGTGAAGTCGCGGTGCGTCCCATTGCCGGAACGCGCGTACGCGGTGCCACCGAAGAGGAGGATCTGGCGCTCGAGAAGGATCTGCTCTCGGACCCCAAGGAAATCGCCGAGCACCTGATGCTGATCGACCTGGGCCGCAACGATGCCGGGCGCATCAGTCAGACCGGTAGCGTCAAGGTGACGGACCAGATGGTGGTGGAGCGCTACTCCCACGTCATGCACATCGTCTCCAACGTCACCGGCAAGCTGAAGGAAGGGCTGGGGCCGATGGACGTGCTGCGTGCCACCTTCCCGGCGGGCACGCTGTCCGGCGCGCCGAAGATTCGCGCCATGGAGATCATCGACGAGCTGGAGCCGGTCAAGCGTGGCATCTACTCGGGTGCGGTGGGCTATCTCTCCTGGCACGGCAACATGGATACCGCGATCGCGATCCGTACCGCCGTGCTCAAGGATCAGGTGCTTCACGTCCAGGCCGGTGCCGGGGTGGTCGCGGATTCCGTCCCGCAGTCCGAGTGGGACGAGACCCTCAACAAGGGGCGTGCGCTGTTCCGTGCCGTGGCGATGGCGGAGCGTGGCCTGGACAACCTGGACTGAATGCCGCGCCATGCACGACAGGGAGTGGCCCGGCGGCCTTGCGGGGCCGCTCCCTGCAATGTCGCATGTGATTGACACTCCCAACGGCTCAACGCACTATTGACCTATGACGCTACGTAACCCGCACGACCTCAGCCAGCAGTGGTGGCGCTCCTGAAAACGGGGCGGCTTTCGCATGTCTGAAGTTCGAGGACGTACGACCAGAAGAATGCCGCCGACCAGGGCGGCATTTTTGTTGCTGGACGGCGGGAACGACACCAAAGGAGGGCGGGCAGGCCGGTGAATCACGGCACGGATCCGCTCCCGAGAATGGACACTGACCATGCAGGCATTCACTTCGCAGGACGCCAGCGCGCCACGCGTGCTGATGATCGACAACTTTGACAGCTTCACCTACAACATCGTCCAGTATCTGAGCGAGCTTGGGGCCGAAGTGCTGACCGTGCGCAATGACGCCATCACGCTCGAGCAGATCGAGGCGCTCGGTGCCACGCATCTGGTGCTTGGGCCGGGGCCGTGCACGCCCAATGAGGCCGGGATTACCCTGGACGTCATCCGTCACTTTGCCGGCAAGCTGCCGATCCTGGGGGTCTGTCTCGGCCATCAGGCCATCGGTCAGGTCTACGGTGGCAAGGTGGTGCGTGCCCCTCAGGTGATGCATGGCAAGACCTCCGCCGTCCATCACGACAACAGTGGCGTCTTCGCCGCGTTGGCCGAGCCGCTGGAAGTCACGCGTTATCACTCGCTGGTCGTCGAGCGCGACAGCCTGCCTGAGTGTCTTGTCGTCACCAGCTGGACGGGTGACGACGATGTCACCCCGCAGCTGATCATGGGGCTGCGCCACCGCGAGCTGGATGTCGAGGGTGTGCAGTTCCACCCCGAGTCGATCCTCACATTGCAGGGTCATGAGCTTCTGGCTAACTTCCTGCGACGCGGCGAGGTCGAGAAAGCCGCTTGAGCGGATGCAGATCGCAAGAGTCATATTTCATTTTCATGCGTCAGCCGCCGAGGCTGGCGTCTGCGGAGACACAACATGCAGATGCGTGAGGCGATTGGCGCCGTGATGCGCCGCCAGCACCTGAGCTACGACGACACTCATGCGGTCATGACGGCCATCATGACCGGCGAGGCAACCCAGGCGCAGATAGGGGCACTGTTGATGGCCCTGTCGATGAAAGGCGAGACTGTCGATGAGCTGGCCGCTGCCGCGCAGGTGATGCGTGAATTGATGACGCGAGTCACGGTGCGCGCCACCGATGCGGTGGACATCGTGGGTACCGGCGGAGATGGGGCCAATCTGTTCAATGTCTCCACTGCCGCAAGTTTCGTCGTGGCCGCGGCCGGTGGGCATGTGGCCAAGCATGGCAACCGCAGTGTCTCCTCGTCGTCCGGCAGTGCGGATCTGCTCGAATCGGCTGGCATCCATCTGGCGCTGAATGCCGAACAGGTCGCGCGCTGCATCGATGATATCGGGGTCGGCTTCATGTTCGCGCCCAATCATCATGCTGCCATGAAGCATGTGATCGGTCCGCGTCGCGAGATGGGGGTGCGCACCATGTTCAACATCCTGGGTCCGCTGACCAATCCGGCTGGCGCTACCCGTCAGGTGCTCGGCGTGTATGACCCCGCGCTGGTGCCGCTGATGGCCGAGGTGCTCAAGCGTCTCGGGGCCGAGCATGTGCTGGTGGTGCACAGCGATGACGGTCTGGACGAGATCTCGCTGGCGGCGCCGACCCTGGTCAATGAGCTCAAGGATGGCGAGATCCGCGAATACCGCATCGCGCCGGAAGACTTTGGTATCGCGCGCCAGTCGCTGGATTCGCTGGCAGTCGCGACGTCTGCCGACAGCTTGAAGCTGGTGCAGCAGGCGCTGCGCGGAGACGAGGGGCCGGCCAGCGATATCGTGGCGCTCAATGCCGGTGCGGCCCTGTACGTGGCCGGTATCGCGGACAGTCTCAAGGAAGGCGTCAATATTGCCGAGGACGTGCAGGCCAGCAAGCTGCCCTTCGAGAAGATGAAGGAGCTTGCCGATTTCACCCGTGTCTACGCCCAGGTCAATGATGAAGGAGCGACCCGCTGATGAGTACCGAGCAACAGACGACTGACAAGGCGCTGCCGACCATCCTGGCCAGAATTCTGGCGCGCAAGGAAGAGGAGATCGCCGAGCGCAGTGCGGCGGTGGGCGAGGCGGATCTTCAGACGCTGATCGAGAAGCAGAGCGCGCCGCGTGGTTTCATCAAGGCGCTGACATCTCGTATCGATCGCGGTGAGCCGGCCATCATCGCCGAGGTGAAGAAGGCCTCTCCCTCCAAGGGCGTGATCCGTGAAGACTTCGCGCCGGCCGAGATCGCCGTGGCATATGAGCAGGCCGGCGCTGCCTGCCTGTCGGTGCTGACCGATGCCGACTTCTTCCAGGGGCATGAGGACTTCATGATCGAGGCGCGCGACGCCGTCTCGATCCCGGTGATCCGCAAGGACTTCATCATTCATCCCTATCAGGTGCTCGAGGCGCGTGCCATCGGTGCCGACTGCATTCTGCTGATCGTCGCGGCACTGGACGATGCACGCCTGAGTGCTCTGCATGATCAGGCGCGAGAGCTGGGCATGGATGTGCTGGTCGAGGTGCATGATGGCGAGGAGCTCAAGCGTGCGCTGGCGCTGGGGATCGAGCTGGTCGGAATCAACAACCGTGATCTGCGTAGCTTCGAGACCTCACTGGAGACGACGCTGGACCTGTTGACCGACATGCCATCGGGAGTGCACGTCGTGACCGAATCAGGTATCCATACCCGTGAGGATGTGGCGAAGATGCGTGACCGTGGTGTCCACGGCTTCCTGGTGGGCGAGGCCTTCATGCGCTTCGAAGACCCGGGTGAAGGCTTGCGTGGGCTGTTCTTCCCACAGTAGGTAGTCTGTACTTTGGTAATATTGTTATCTTTAAGATAACAAGAGCCCGTCTCGGGATGCCGAGGCGGGCTTTTTCATCTCGTCAGGTCAAGCTTGGTGAGCTCAGTTCGACGGGCTCAGCTCGAAGGACTCGGTCTGGCAGGCTCAGTACGACAAGTGCAGCCGCTCGGCAGTCTCAGTGTCCGCTGTCGATGGCTGCATGTGACCCGAGCAG
This sequence comes from Cobetia sp. 5-25-4-2, assembly GCF_013374075.1. NCBI lineage: Bacteria > Pseudomonadati > Pseudomonadota > Gammaproteobacteria > Oceanospirillales > Halomonadaceae > Cobetia > Cobetia sp. 5-25-4-2. The sequence continues at coordinate 53,358 of NZ_BLWK01000001.1, forward strand.
GGCATCGGCGATTTCCTCGACCCCGGCGCCATGACCGTGGCGGGTCAGCCAGGCGGGCTCCCAGCCCAGCGCTGCACGATGCTTGAGGATATTGGCGACGCCCACGGTATGCCGGAAGGTAGCGAACATCGGCGCGTCATTGGGGGCATCGCCGACGTACATCACCTCCTGTTCCAGTTGCATGCGGTCCAGTCCGAAGGTCTCGGTCAGGACACGCACGGCCATGCGTGCCTTGTCGAAGTCACCCTGCCAGGCATTGATATGGATGGAGCTGGCACGCGCCTGAATGCCGGCGGCCGTGAAGCCGGCGATGATGGCGTGGATCTGTGCCTGCGACAGCGGGCTGACGGCCTGACAGTGGTCCACCGCGACATCCGCGTAGCGGAAGGGCTGGTCCTGGGCCAGTGCGGCCTGGGGATGGTTGAGCAGCAGCTGGCGCGCCACCGTCATCACATGGCGTTGACGCGCGCGAAGACGTGCTTCGTCCTCCCACCAGGTCGTGAGTATCCGCTGCCCCTGGCGCTGAAAGGCGAAGGCGCCGTTCTCCCCGATCACGGCGGCCACTGGCCAGGCCCTGGCGATATGATCGCACCAGCCGGCACAGCCGCCCGTGACCGGAATGACCTTGATGCCGGCTGCCTCCAGGCGCTCGAGTGCCGCCAATGTCGAGGCATCGAGTCGCCCTTCCCGGGTGAGGGTGTCATCGATGTCGGTCAGCAGGTAGCGAATGCCGGACAGGGTGGTGGCTGGGCAGTGAGCGAAGGCTTGCATGGTGATTCCGATCATCCTCGTGAGCGGTGGGCCACAGGGGCGGGGGCTGAGTGATTCATTGGCGGTACATCACCTGCAGTGAGTGAGCCTCCGCCTCGGTCAACGCCATCTGGTGCTCGCTGGCGTGTGGGGGGCTGTCGGTGATCAGCAGATCGATATCGGTGAGCGGGCCGATCCGGCACATGGCGGCACGCCCCCACTTGCTGGCATCGGTGACCAGGATGCGGCGTCTGGCATGCCTGAGCAGGGCGCGACTGACGGCGGCCTCTTCAGGGTCGAAATCCAGCAGCCCCTCGGCATCCAGCCCGCCACATCCCAGCACAGCGATGTCCACCTGATGTCGGGTGAAGAAGGCCACGGTGGCGCTGCCGACCACATCGAGATCCCGAGGGCGAAGCTGGCCCTCGGCAAGCTGCACGCTGACATCCGGGTGGCTGGAAAGCGCTTGTGCCACCTGCAGGTTGTTGGTGATCACGCGCAGGCCGCGCCGGGCGATCAGTGCCTCGGCGACAGCCACCACGCTGGTGCCGATTCCCAGTGCCAGCGAGGCGCCATCGGGTATCTCGGCGACGACCTGGGCCGCCATGGCCTGCTTGGCCGGTCTCGCCAGCATGCTGCGCTGGGTGTGGCCCAGATTGTGTCCACCCAGCGGACGTTCGATGCCGCCATGACGCCGTCGCGCCAGTCCGAGATCACACAGCACGCCGAGATCGCGGCGTATGGTCTGCGGTGTGACCTCGAAGTCCACGGCCAGCGGCTCGACGCTCAACTGGCCGTCCCGCGCCAGGCGCTCGAGAATGCGTAGCTGGCGAGGGCTCAATGTCTCCAGTGACTGGCTCATGGCGATCTCACGACAAGGTGCGTTCGGTACAGGGAGACTGCGCAAGGTCCTGCTCGGAGAAGATACCGGGGTCATCGCTGATGACGGCACTGACCCCCCAGGTCCAGCGAGGGGAGAAGGCCGCGGCATCGTTGGGCGTGTAGCAGAGCAGCTTGCGCTGGGTGGCCGTGACGCGATTTGCCGCGACACGTGTCAGTGCACGCCAGTCCGCATGTACGGTGACTGCCTTCACGTCCTCGGCCAATGCCTCCCAGTCGTCGGGAATGGCGTCGTAGAGCAGCCCGATCAGCACCTTGCCGTCACGTTCCCGGCTCATGCGCAGGGCTTGCGGGTCGAATGACGAGAGAATCAGCCGCCCGACGGGCAGCGCCTCGACCGCCATGGGCACGACTTTCTCGACCAGTGCTCGAGTGTCGTGCCCCGGACTCAGCTTGAGCTCGAGATTGAGCCCCATGCCCAGCGAGGCGATCAATGCCAAGGCTTCCTCGAGTGTCGCCATGCGTTCCCCGGCAAAGCGGGCACTGAACCAGCTGCCCACATCCAGCGCCCGAGCCGCTGCCAGATCCAGGTTTCTCAGCCGCCCACGCCCATCGGAGCAACGATTGACGCTGGCATCGTGCCAGATGACAGGAGTGCCATCCTTGAGCAGCTGGACATCCAGCTCCACCCATTGGTGGCCGGCCTCATGGGCGGCGCGGATGGCGCTGAGCGTGTTTTCCGGCGCGTAGGCGGACAACCCGCGGTGAGCGATGGCCATTGGCAAGGCAAGTGATGTGCCGTGGGAGAAAGATGATGACATCGATGAACCTCGTTGGTGGATGGTGTCAGGCTCGACGCGTCAGGACGAGCACCCGGCGTGTCCTTGTTACCATCCGATGATGACGCTACGGGGGCAATCACTTTTGTGTGCATGTGCCTTTCGCGACAGGTTCCGCTCCAGGTCCTGCTGCAGGTTTCGCTGTGGCGACTCGTGCGCAGGCCAGGTGCTCCATCACTCGTGAGTTGCCAGGCGCTTGCCATCCGCACCGAACAGATGCGCGCGTGCGGGCGGAATGGCCAGGCGCAGGCATTGCTCCTCGGCGACGGCGTGCTCGCCGTCCAGTCTCACCACCAGCGGCTCCGCCTGGCCGTCCAGTCGGCAGTACGCCAGGGTGTCCGCGCCCAGTGGCTCGACCAGCTCGATGCGGGCCACAAGCTCCGCGGCACCCGGTGGCAGCGGGCTGTCCGGCTGCAGAACCTCGAGATGTTCCGGGCGGATGCCCAACGTCAGTGCGGCGTCCATGGGAGTCGCCTCGTGTTCTCTGGCCGCCGGTCGCAATGCCAGGCGCGCGCCGCAGGGCAGCGAGAGGCCTGCCTCCGTACGGGTGGCGCTCAGGAAGTTCATGGCAGGCGAGCCGATGAAGCCGGCGACGAACTGGCTGGCGGGTCGGTCATAGAGCGCCATCGGCGTGCCGAACTGTTCGACGTGGCCGCCATTCATCACCACCAGGCGGTCTGCCAGGGTCATGGCCTCGGTCTGGTCATGGGTGACATAGACGGAGGTGACCTTGAGGCGTTTTTGCAGGCGGCGGATCTCGAGGCGCATCTGCACGCGCAGCTTGGCATCGAGATTCGAGAGCGGCTCATCGAACAGGAATACCTGCGGCTTGCGCACGATGGCGCGCCCCATGGCGACGCGCTGACGCTGGCCGCCGGAGAGCTGCTTGGGACGACGATCGAGCAGCTCGGTCAGGCCCAGCAGTTCGGCGGCCTCGCTGACGCGATGCTGGATCTCGTCCTTGGGCGTGCGACGGTTCCTGAGGCCGTAGGCCATGTTGTCGAACACGCTCATGTGCGGGTAGAGCGCATAGTTCTGGAACACCATCGCGATATCGCGCTCGGCGGGCTCCAGGTCATTGACGCGCTTGCCGTTGATCTCCAGATCGCCTTCGGAGATATCCTCGAGCCCCGCCAGGGTGCGCAGCAGGGTGGACTTGCCGCACCCGGAAGGGCCGACGATGACGATCAGCTCGCCCTCACCGAACTCCAGGTCGATGCCGTGCAGGGCCTGGTAGCCATTGGGGTACTGCTTCTTGAGCTGCTTGAGTGTCAGTGTTGCCATGAGATGAATATCCAAAGCGGTGCCGTGACAGGCGTGAGAGCGGTCCATCACGGCGGAACGGAATCAGGTGGCCGGGCGCAAGGCGTCAGGTAAAAGGAGCGCGAATCACGAGGTGCCGGGGCGAGAGAAGGTCACTTCTCGCTGTCCACCAGCCCCTTGATGAAGTAGCGCTGCATGAACAGGATCACCAGCACCGGCGGCCCCATGGCCAGCAGCGTGGTGGCGGTGACGTCCTGCCACGGCACCAGGCCGTCGCCGGTGGTCAGCATGCGCTTGAGGCTGACGACGATGGTCAGGTAGTCGGCATCCGTGGTGATCAGCAGCGGCCACAGGTACTGATTCCAGCCGTAGATGAACATGATCACGAACAGTGCCGCGATGTTGGTCTTCGACAGCGGCAGCAGGATGTCCTTGAGGAAGCGCCACGGCCCGGCGCCATCGATGCGTGCCGCCTCGACCAGTTCGGCCGGGATGGTCAGATAGAACTGGCGCAGCAGGAAGGTCGCGGTAGCGCTGGCGATCAGCGGCAGGATCAGGCCTGCATAGCTGTCCAGCATGTTGAGGTCGGCCACCACCTTGAAGGTCGGCAGAATGCGCACCTCCACCGGCAACATCAGGGTGATGAAGATCAGCCAGAAGCACAGCTTGCGGAAGCGGAACTCGAAGAACACGATCGCATAGGCCGCCAGTACCGAGATGATGATCTTGCCGATGGCGATGCCCAGTGCCATCAGCATCGAATTGAACAGCAAGGTCATCACGTCGGCGCCGAGACTGCTGACGGGGTCTTCCAGCAGGTGGCGGTAGTTGTCGAATCCTGCCTCGCCTATCCAGACGGGGGCGACGTTGGAGTAAAGATCGCCCATCTCGTGGGTGCTGGCGCTGAAGGCGATCCACACCGGCAGGAAGAACAGCGCGCAGCCGACGATCAAGAGCGCATGGCTTGCGATATCAAGCCCGGGACGGTTGTAGCGCATCAGTACTGCACCTTCTTCTCGACATACTTGAACTGGATCAGCGTCAGCACGCCGACGATGACCATCAACAACACCGACTGGGCGGCACTCGACCCCAGATCCTGACCGACGAAACCGTCTTCATACACCTTGTAGACCAGGGTGCGCGTCGAGCCGCCCGGACCACCCGAGGTGGTGGCATCGATGGTGCCGAAGGTCTCGAAGAAGGCGTAGACCACGTTCATCACCAGCAGAAAGAAACTGGTCGGGGAGAGCAGCGGGAAGGTGATGGTCCAGAAACGTCGCCAGGGGCCGGCGCGATCCATGGCGGCCGCTTCCAGCAGGCTCTTGGGGATCGCCTGGAGACCTGCGAGGAAGAACACGAAGTTGTAGCTCATCTGTTTCCAGATCGAGGCCAGTACCACCAGCAGCATGGCCTGGTTGCCGTTGAGGTTGTGATTCCAGTCGATGCCGATGGCGGACAGCAGTTCCGGCAGGATGCCGAGCGTCGGGTCGAACAGGAACAGCCACAGGACGCCGGCCACGGCAGGTGCGACGGCATAGGGCCAGATGAGGAAGGTCTTGTAGGTGCTGGCGCCACGCAGCACGCGGTCTGCCAGCACGGCCAGCCCAAGGGCGAGTGCCATGGCGCCGAAGGCGACGGCAAAGGAGAAGTAGACCGTCGTCCACAGGGTTTCCAGATATTCCGCTTCGCCGAGGACCGCGAGGAAGTTGGCAAGTCCGGCAAATTCACGTGAAAGCCCGAAGGCATCCTCGATATAGAAAGCCTGTTCGATGGCCTGCAGGGCCGGCCAGAAGAAGAACACGCCGACGATGATCAGCTGGGGGGCCAGCAGGATCCACGGCGTGAAGGGATGTCGATTGAAATGGGCCATGCAGCAGAGGTCTCGCAAGGAAGAGGGACTGATCACGTCAGTCGTGTGCGCATGGTCGGCGCGGATTCGGCCGACCATGCGCCATCAAGCCGGGAGAGAAGGGAAAGGGCACCGGTATCGGGTGCGCTTTCCGCTCTCTGGCATCCAGGCATGGTGGGCCGCCCAGGCGGCCCACCATGGTGTGGCGGTGTTCAGCCGTTGGCGCGCTCGAACTTCTCCAGCAGCTTGTTGCCGCGCTCGACAGCCTGATCGAGACCGTCCTGCACGCTTTCCTTGCCAGCGAAGATCTTCTCGAGCTCTTCGTTGATCACGTCACGTATCTGCACCATGTTGCCCAGACGCAGGCCCTTGGAGTTCTCGGTCGGGGTCACGGAGGTCATCTGGGTGATGGCGACGTCAGTGCCCGGATTCTCGGCGTAGAAGCCCTGCTCACGTGTCAGCTCCGCCGCGGCGGTGGTGATCGGCAGGTAGCCGGTGAACTGGTGCCAGTCGGCCTGGACTTCGGGCCTGGAAAGGTACTGGAAGAACTTGGCGACGCCCTGGTATTCCTCATCGCTGTGGCCGGACAGCACCCACAGTGACGCGCCGCCGATGATGGAGTTCTGCGGCGTCTCGATCGCGTCGCTGTCGTAGGGCAGCGGTGCCACGCCGAACTCGAAGCCCTTGGCGCTTTCCTTGACGCCGGCATAGCTGGCGGAGGAGCCCATCATCATCGCGCACTCACCGGAGTAGAACTTCGGCGCCGCGTCATCGAAGCGACCGCCGAACACGAAGCGCTTGTCGGCCTGCCAGTCGTCGAGGCGCTGGATGTGGTCGACCACGGCGGTCTTGTTGAATTCAAGGCGGGTATCGGTGCCGGCGAAGCCATTGGCCTGGCTGGCGAAGGGCACGTCATTGCGTGCCGAGAAGTTCTCCAGCATCACCCAGGACGGCCAGGTGGTCGTCAGGCCACAGCTGCCCGCGCCGGAATCGACGACCTTCTTGAGGGCATCACCCAGCTCCTGCCAGGTGGCCGGCACGGATTCGACACCGGCCTTGGCCAGCATGTCCTTGTTGTAATAGGTGACCGGGGTGGAGGAGTTGAACGGCATCGACAGCATCTTGCCTTCGGTGTCGGTGTAGTAGCCAGTGACGGAAGACAGGTAGGCCTTCGGATCGAAACTCGCGCCTTCTGACGGTGCATAGTCCGCCATCAGCTGATGGACCGGCATGATGGCACCCTTGGCGCTCATCATGGTGGCGGTGCCGACCTCGAAGATCTGCACGATGTCCGGGCCCTTGCCGGCCCGGAAGGCGGCAATGGCGGACGTCATGGTCTCGGAGTAGTTGCCCTTGAAGACCGGCTTGACGACGAATTCATCCTGACTTGCATTGAAGTCGGCCGCGATCTCGTCGACCTTCTTGCCAAGTCCGCCCCCCATGGCGTGCCACCACTCGACTTCGGTGGCGGCCAGGGCACTGGCGGAAGCGGTCGCGAAACCGACTGCCAGCGCGAGGCTGGCAAGATGACGGGTGCCACGGGTGTTGAGCATTGCGTGATGGGTAGGGCGGCGCATGGTCGAGCTCCTGAGAGGGTCCCTGGTCAGCCTTGTGGGAGTCGCGCAGGCTGACTGCTGTCGATCGATGGCGAACGATCAAGCGAACATTTTTTTGTTCTTATGATGATCGTCCGAAAAGCGTAGACGACTCTAGAAGGCTTTCCTTACAACTTTATGACGGTTGGATGTTCATGTGCGGGTAACTACCGTCGGCCCTGCACGGGGCGCGGTGGATCAGGCGATCATCCGGCGAGTGTGCTAGTCTTGCGCGCTGAAAATGCCTGTGGCGGAGAATGCGATGAAAGTGGTGGAAGTGAGTGCCGGTGCCCGGCGCGATGCGTGTCTGGCGATGCTGTGTGCCGAAGTGCATGGCCGCGAGGGGGGACTGGATGCGCTGGTGAGCTATGCCGGTGTCCGAGGTGTCTGGTTCGAGAACGAGACCGCTCGCCTGTTCGCGCTGGTGGACGATGCCGAGCGCATCCACTCCGCCGCCCTGTTGGTGCTCGACGAGAATGCGCGCGGGCTGAATCTTGCCCTGTGGGCGACGCCGCCGGTCCATCGTGGCCATGACCACGGCATCGCGCTGGTGTCACAGCTGGCGGATCACGGTCGTCTGCAGGTGCGTCTCACCGACGGCTCGCTGGTCAGCGTGCTGCGTCGCGCCGGGATCAACGACTGGCTGGAGGCCGAGGCCGAAGGCGATCGCCCGCGTGAGCTGGTCGGCATGAATCCGGCGGCGCGTGTCGGCACTCTCGCGGCGCTGGACGAGCCGCTGCGTCTGGATCGCGAGCGTATCAAGCGCACCTTCAAGGCGCGCCCGAAGGACTTCGAGACCTACAAGAACGCCTTCGTGCGTGATCTCGAGCACTTCGCGCGTCATATCTGAGATCGAGATGACGCGAAGCATGGCGCCTCCTGCCAATAAAAAGGCCCCGCTCACTGAGCGGGGCCTTTTTGGTTCTGCGATCAGCGATCAGGTCTTGCATCGCTCACGCGGGCGTCGGCCGGTGATCAGGCGGCGTCCTGCTGTGGGTTGGAGGCTGTGCCGTCACTCGCCATCGGCTTGCGCACGAAGGCGTCGAAATCGAAGTGGTCGACGGTCAGCATGTCGAGTACCTCGGCTTCGAAGACGCGCATGAAGTCGCCATCCTCAGCGGACAGGATACCGGCCTCGACCGCCGCTTCGATGCGCGCTTCCGGTGACAGTGCGTCGGCCGGGATCTCGCCCTTGTGGTAGGCCTTGGCCAGCGTCTTGTAGATCGGCTCCGCACGCGGGTAATCCTTGAGCAGCGCGTTGTAGCGGGCGAGGGCATTGTCCTTCTGGCCTTCGTCCTGAGCGTCCCAGGTGTTGTCGGTCAGCTTGTTACGCAATGCACTGTCGGTGGAGACGGCACGTGCGATCTCGCGGGTCAGGCTGTCCCTGGGCATGGCGAACTGACGACCACGCGGCAGCGTGACGACGCGCAATGTCGTGGCCAGGGCACGGTTGGGCAGGTTGGCGAGCAGTTCGTCGAGTGCCTTCTCGGTGCGATGCAGCAACCATTGCATGCTGTAGTGGAACAGCGCTTCCTCGTGCTCACAGGCGTCCGATTCGTGCCACTGCTTGAGCGTCAGGGACGCCAGGTAGAGGTTGGAGAGCACGTCACCCAGACGAGCCGACAGCATCTCGCGTGCCTTGAGGCTGGAGCCGAGGCTGGCCATGGCCGCATCGGCGGACAGCGAGAAGGCGGCGCTGAAGCGGTTGATGTGGTTGGCATAAGGCGTGGCGACGGCGTCGAAGCCGGTGGTCTTGCCGCCGATGCCGAAGCTCTGGCTGAAGGCGCGGGCCGCGTTGCCGAAGATGAGGCCTGCATGGCGGAAGAAGGCCTTGTCGAAGGCGTTCAGGTCATCGGCATCCTTGGCGGCCAGCTCTTCCAGCACGTACGGATGGCAGCGGATGGCCCCCTGACCGAAGATCATCAGGTTGCGGGTCATGATGTTGGCGCCTTCCACCGTGATCGAGACCGGGGTGCCGGCATATGCCACGCCGATGTAGTTGCGCGGGCCGAGCGTCACGCCGCGTCCGCCGTGGATATCCATGCCATCGGTCAGCAGCGTGCGGGCCATCTCGGTCAGCTGACTCTTGAGGATGGCGGAGGGCACGGCCGGCTTGTGGCCGTTGTCGATCATGTTGGCGGTATGCAGTACGGCGGCCTGGCTGATGTAGTTCATCGCGGCCATGCGAGCCAGCGGCTCCTGCACGCCTTCCATCTCGGCCACCGGCAGGTTGAACTGGCGGCGAATGCGCGCGAAACCGGCGCTCCAGCCCAGTGCGTAGCGAGAGATGCCCGCGGAGCCGGACGGCAGGGTGATGCAGCGACCCACCGACAGACACTCGACCAGCATCTTCCAGCCCTGGCCGGCCATCTGCTCGCCACCGATCAGATAGCTGAGCGGGATGAAGACGTCCTTGCCGAAGATCGGGCCATTCATGAACGGCGCGCCGATCGGGTGATGGCGACGGCCGATGTCCATGCCGTCGGTATCACGCGGAATCAGGGCGCAGGTGATGCCGATGTCTTCCACGTCCCCCAGCAGGTGCTCAGGGTCGAACATGCGGAAGGCCAGGCCGACCACGGTGGCGACCGGGGCCAGGGTGATCCAGCGCTTCTCGAAGTTGAGGCGGATACCGACGACTTCCTCGCCGTCATGCATGCCGCGACACACGATACCGGTGTCCGGAATGGAGGTCGCGTCACTGCCGGCACGCGGGCCGGTCAGGCCGAAGCAGGGGATCTCGCGGCCATCCGCCAGGCGCGGCAGGTAATAATCCTTCTGTTCCTCGCTGCCGTACTTGAGCAGCAGCTCACCCGGGCCGAGGGAGTTGGGCACGCCGACGGTGACCATCAGCGTCTCGTTGACCGCCAGCTTCTGCAGTACCAGTGACTGCGCCTTGGCCGAGAAGCCGAGGCCGCCGTACTGCTTGGGAATGATCATGCCGAAGAACTTCTCGCGCTTGAGAAATTCCCACAGTTCCTCGGGAAGATCCGCACGCTCGCGGGCGATTTCCCAGCTGTTGGTCATGCCACAGGCGATGGAGCACTGCGTATCGATGAAGGCCTGCTCCTCACTGGAGATGCCCTCATTGCGCTGTGCGGTCAGAGTGTCCCATTGCGGCTTGCCGGAGAACAATTCGGCGTCCCAGAACACGGTACCGGCTTCCAGGGCTACCTTCTCGGTCGCCGAGACCTTGGGCGACACCTTCTTGAACATCGCGAACAGCCGCGGGCTGAGCCACTTGGTGCGCAGCGCCGGCAGGCCGCAGACGGCGACCAGTGCCGCGCTGATCAACAGCAGGACACCAAGCACCGGGGTGTCGATGCCCAGGCCGATGAGGCCGGTGACCGCCAGCACGCCGATGGCGGCCAGTGCACCGGATTCACGTGCCATGACGGTCAGCAGACCGGCAAGGGCGACGAGGATGAGGATGAGCTGCGTCATGGCAGGATCTCCAGGTTGCGTTGCGGGAGCTCTAGCGAATGGCCTTCCTCTTCAGCATAGCAGCCATGCGTTTAGAACAGTTGTTTGAATTATTGTCAGCCTATCCCAACTCGACTCACTCCGCCAGTCCACCCAAGGTCGAAGGTATGAAAGGTGAAGCGATGGAAGAGGCGTCGCGGGGAAAGCAATGGTGGCTGTGCAAGGTGTATGGGCAGCGAAAGGGGCCTTGGATACAGGGAGAGGCACTGGCCCCGGTCGGGACGTCATCGGAGCTGCTGATGCCATGAGACGGGATGAGGCGGTGCGGGCGGGATGAAGCGATGCGGGGGGGATGAAGCGATGCGGGGGGGATGATGCGATGCGGGCGGGGAGAAACGGGGAGGTGGGCTGCCACGACGGAAGTGATGGTCTGGAATCGAGACATGCCAGACATAAAAAAGGCCCCGCAGTGCGGGGCCTCGAACGATCGATGGTGCTTCCATGCCTGCCGTCAGCATAACGGAGGCTTACGTTGATCGCGCGGGATCAGCCGTTGATCGGCGCGGAATCGATCTGGCGCTTGGCGGGCTGCTTGGCCGGTGTGCCCGGCTCGACCACGAAGTAGTCGGCGTCGGACGGTGGCAGCGGAGCACGGCCCCGAATCTTGTCGGCCATCTTCTCCGCCAGCATGATCGTCGGTGCGTTCAGGTTGCCGGTGGGGATGACCGGGAACAGCGAGGCGTCCACGACGCGCAGGTTGTCGAGACCATGCACGCGACCGGCGCCATCGACCACGGAGGTCTCGTCACTGCCCATGCGACAGCTGCCGCACGGGTGGTAGGCCGTCTCGGCATGATTGCGTACGTACTCGTCGAGCTGCTCGTCCGTCTGGACGTCAGCGCCCGGCGCCAGTTCGCGGCCACGGTAATCGTCCAGTGCCGGCTGAGCGATGATCTCGCGAGTCAGGCGAATGGCGGCGCGGAACTCTTCCCAGTCACGCTCCTCGGCCATGTAGTTGAAGAAGATCGAGGGCGCGGCCTTGGGGTCCAGTGAGGTCAGTCGGACACGGCCCTTGCTCTGGGAGCGCATGGAACCGACGTGTGCCTGGAAGCCGTGACCCTGCACCGCACTCTTGCCGTTGTAGCTGATCGCGATCGGCAGGAAGTGATACTGCAGGTTCGGCCAGGCCTCGTTGGCATCGCTGCGAATGAAGCCGGCAGCCTCGAACTGGTTGCTGGCACCCACACCGGTCCCCTTGAGCATCCACTCCAGGCCGATGGGCGGCTGGTTGTACCACTTGAGGGACGGGTAGAGCGAGATCGGCTTGGTGCACTCGTACTGGATGTAGAGCTCGAGGTGATCCTGCAGGTTCTCCCCCACACCCGGCAGGTGGTGCACCATCTTCACGCCCAGCGGCTCGAGGTGCTCACGATTGCCGACGCCGGAGCGCTGAAGGATCTGCGGCGAGGCGATGGCGCCAGCACACAGCAGCACTTCCTTGCGTGCACGTACGCGGTGGTCCTGCCCCTTGCGCTCGTATTTCACGCCGACCGCTGTCTTGCCCTCGAACAGGATGACATCGGTGGTGGCACGCGTCTCGATGGTCACGTTGGCGCGCTTCTTGGCGGTATCCAGATAGCCGCGGGCGGTGGAGGCGCGACGGCCTTCCTTGGTCACGAAGCGATCCATCGGGCCGAAGCCTTCCTGCTGATAGCCGTTGACGTCTTCGGTGGCCGGATAGCCCGCCTCGATGCCTGCCGCGATGAAGGCGTGATAGAGCTCGTTGTTGCCTTCCTTGGGAGTCGTGACCGAGACCGGCCCATCGCCGCCGTGGTAGTCGTTCGGGCCGATATCGCGCGTCTCGCACTTGCGGAAGTAGGGCAGGCACTCACGATAGTTCCAGTCAGCCAGGATGGGATCCTTGGCCCAGTTGTCGTAATCCAGCGCATTGCCACGGATGTAGCACATGCCATTGATCAACGAGGAGCCTCCCAGCCCCTTGCCGCGGCCACATTCCATGCGGCGATTGTTCATGTGCGGCTCGGGATCGGTCTTGAAGTCCCAGTTGTAGCGCTGGCCCTGCAGGGGATACGCCAGTGCGGCAGGCATCTGGGTACGGAAATCGAAGCGGTGGTCACGGCCGCCCGCTTCCAGCAGCAGGACACTGACGTCAGCGTCTTCACTGAGGCGAGTGGCCAGCACGTTGCCGGCGCTGCCGGCACCGATGATGACGTAGTCGTATTCACGCTCGAATTGGCTCATGAAATCTCCTTTCGTATCAGATGCCACATGCGGGCGCAGGACGCCCCGTCGACGACGAGGGGTGGCCACTGCCGGGCGGATGGATACGGTGATGTGTCTGTGAGGAGCCGTCGGGGCAGCGCATGGCAAGTGGTATGCCATCACTGTCAGCGACTCGTCGGGATTCGTGCACTGCCAGCGCCGAAGTCATGAGTGGCGTGGCGTGCTGGCCGGCACGACGAGGGGTCGTCATGCCGGCGGGTGGGGCATCTGGCGCTATCTTCCGTGCATCAACTCACTGCAGCGGATCAGTGGATCAAGTGTCCTGATCCCGCATCCTGCGCCAGACGATGCTGCTGTCGTCGATTCAGGCCTCATGGCCTCAGGTGGCTCAGAAGGCGGACTCGAACGGCCCCATCTCGATCAGCACGGACTTGGTCTGAGTGTAGTGGGACAGCGTCTCGACACCATTCTCGCGACCGATGCCTGACTGCTTGTAGCCGCCGACCGGCATCTCGGACGGGGACTCGCCCCAGGTGTTGACCCAGCAGATGCCGGCTTCGAGCTGGTGGATCACGCGGTGCGCGCGGTTCAGGCTCTCGGTGAACAGGCCAGCCGCCAGGCCATAGGTGGTGTCGTTGGCGCGGCGGATGACTTCCTCTTCGCTGTCGAAGGACAGGATGGACATCACCGGACCGAAGATCTCTTCCTGCACGATGCGCATGTCATCGCTGCAGTCGGTGTAGACGGTCGGCGCGACCCAGGCGCCCTTGGCGAAGTCGCCTTCGCTCATGCGCTCGCCGCCGACCAGCAGACGTGCGCCGTCCTGCTTGGCGATCTCCAGGTAGGAGACGACCTTTTCCAGGTGCTCGAAGCTGACCAGCGGGCCGAAGGTGGTGGCGTGATCCTGCGGGTCACCGGCCTTGATGCGTGCGACGCGCTCGACGATCTTGGCCTCGAAGGCGTCCTTGACGCTGGCTTCGACGAAGACGCGGGTGCCGTTGGTGCACACCTGACCGGAGCTGTAGAAGTTGGCCATCATGGCGCCGTCGGCAGCACGGTCGAGGTCGGAATCCGCGAACACCAGCAGCGGGGACTTGCCGCCTAGCTCCATGGTGACTTCCTTGAGGCTGGAAGAGGCGGACGCGGACATGACCTTCTTGCCGGTGCCGGCTTCGCCGGTGAAGGAAATCTTGGCGATATCCGGGTGCTCGGTGAGCATCACGCCGACGCGGGCATCGCCCTGCACGACGTTGAACACGCCGTCCGGCAGGCCGGCTTCGGTGAAGATCTCGGCAAGCTTCAGTGCGCTCAGTGGCGTGACTTCGCTGGGCTTGAAGACCATGGCGTTGCCGGCGGCGAGTGCCGGGGCAGACTTCCAGCAGGCGATCTGGATCGGGTAGTTCCAGGCACCGATGGCACCGATGACACCCAGCGGTTCCTTGCGGGTGTAGACGAAGGCTTCCTGGCGCAGCGGCACCTGGGTGCCTTCGATGGCCGGCGCGAGGCCTGCATAGTATTCCAGTGCATCGGCACCGGTGACGATGTCGACCACTTCGGTCTCGGACAGCGGCTTGCCGGTGTCCAATGTCTCGAGCAGTGCCAGCTCGTCATTGCGCTCGCGCAGCAGGTCGACGGCGCGACGCAGGATGCGCGAACGCTCCATGCCGCTCATCGCGGCCCACACCTTCTGGCCCTGCAGGGCGCTTTCGACGGCGGCATCCACGTCCGCGCCGCTGGCCTGCTGTACCTGGGCGATGACGTCGCCGGTGGCCGGGTTGACGGTCTCGAAGGTTTCGCCAGAGGTCGCGTCAACGCGACGACCATTGATGTACAGGGTCTGGGTCGGGAAGCTTGCGTTGCTGTTGGCCATGCTTGCGCTCCTGTCAGGGATCAGAAAAGGGGGAGAGTCGTAGAGTACCGGTGGGTTCAAGCGTCCGAGCGGGGGAGGCTGTTGCGCTCAGGCATGCTCGGCAGGCACCGGGTGCGTCATGTCAGACGCTTGTGCATCTGCTGCTGGCGTGGAGACGTCAGCGGCGTGTTGCGCCAGCTGGTATTCCACATATTCATAGGCCAGACGCCGGGCTCGCTCGACGTCCAGTCCCTCGGGGTCCAGCGCGCCACGCAACCACAGGCCGTCGATCAAGGCGGCGAGTCCTGCCGCCGCATCGCGTGCCTCCACCAGCGGCATCACGCGACGGAAGATGGCCGACAGATTGGAGACCAGACGACGGTCATTGACCTTCTGCAGGCGCTCCAGCGGTGTGCGATGCATGCTGGAGGCCCAGAAGGCCAACCAGGTCTTGGAGACGCTCTGACTGACCTGGCTGCGATCGAAGTTGCCATCGATCACGGCGTGCAGGTGACTGCGGACGTCGTTCGAGGCGATTTCGGCGCGTCGCTCACTGACGGCTCTGCGCAGGTCGGTGAGGATCTGGCGCATCGTGGCCTCCATCAGGCCATCCTTGCCGCCGAAGTAGTGACTGATGATGCCGGCGGAGACGCCCGCATGCCGTGCGATCCGTGCAACGGTGGCGTCGGCCAGTCCTGCCTCATCGATGGCTTGCATGGTGGCCAGAATCAATTGGCGGCGACGAATGGGCTCCATTCCCACTTTCGGCATCAGCTTGCTCTCCCGTCAGGTGGCGTATCGGTGAAACTTGCGTAATCTTGGTACTGGTAGACGCCAAGGATACGCGGTTGTCACCGCATTGCTGAATCCGGCGTTCAATCGGGATTCGGCTCGATCTTGTCGTGACTCGAGTTTTATTGAACGTTCAATTAATAAAAAGTGTAGAGACAGAAAGGTGATGCGTCAAGTTGCATAATTCGTGGTTATTGAAAGCCAGGCTTGGTAGAACTATAGAGAACGCCAGAGGGCACAAGGCGTCCTTGCAAGGGCTGTGAAGGTGCTTACGAGGTGCCTCGTACGTCTGGCCCGGCAGCTCGTCAGAGACTGGCAGCTTCTCAACGACAGCATGGGAGCTTGTCGTGATGAGAGCGTGTCATGAGTGGCGCCTCCCGCGGGCTGTCACTTGTCGCCGGGCCGGGTGGGGATCAATGACACGTGTGACTGACGGACATGTACTGCTCATATAACAAAGAGAAGGGACAAGCATGAAATCATCATCAGGTTTTGCCGCATTGCCGCTGGGACTGGCCATGGGGATGCTGCTGGCACCCCAGGCGCACGCCGAGGTATCAGAGGAGTGCAGTACGGTGCGCTTCGCTGAGGTGGGATGGACGGACATCACTGCCACCACGGCGCTGACGCGCAGTGTCCTGGAAGGTTTGGGGTACGAGACGACCTCCGACACGATCTCCGTGCCGATCGCCTATGCCGGCATGAAGAACGATGACTTCGATGTCTTCCTGGGGAACTGGATGCCGTCGATGGCTTCCATCAGTGACCCCTATATCGACAAGGGGCAGGTAGAGCGACCGCGTGCGAATCTGCAAGGGGCCAAGTACACCCTGGCGGTGCCCCAGTACGTGCTGGATGCCGGCGTGACCTCGGTGGCGGATCTTGCCGACAACCTCGAGAAGTTCGATGGGCGCATCTACGGCATCGAGGCAGGCAATGATGGCAACATGATCATCGCCGACATGATCGATGACGATGCCTTCGGTCTGGGCGCCTTCGAGATGATCGATTCTTCCGAAGCCGGCATGCTGGCGGAAGTGAAGTCGAAGATCGCGGCCAAGGAGTGGGTCGTCTTCCTCGGCTGGGAGCCGCACCCCATGAACACTCGCTTCGAGATGGGATATCTGGAAGGCGCGGATGACTACTTCGGGCCGAACCTGGGCGGAGCGACGGTCTACACCAATACCCGCGCGGGATATAGTGAAGCGTGTTCCAATGTCGGTGCGCTGCTGGCCAATCTCGAGTTCAGCCTGGAGATGGAAAATCAGATCATGGGCGAGATCATGGATGAGGGTGCCGATCCGGATGAGGCAGCAGCAGACTGGCTCAAGCAGAACCCCAGCGTGCTGGAGGCATGGCTTGAAGGTGTCGAGACCACCCAGGGAGAACCTGGCCTGCCTGCCGTCAAGGCCTCGCTGGGCATCTGAGCATCCCGCTGACTCACTTTGACGGGCAATTGCAAAAAAGTGCTTGCAATTCAGCAGCCTGACCTGCAATATACGCCTCGTCGTGTGGCTACATAGCTCAGCTGGTTAGAGCACATCACTCATAATGATGGGGTCCCCTGTTCAAATCAGGGTGTAGCCACCAGTGATTCCAAGGCCTGCATCCGTGCGGGCCTTGTCACATCTGGATGTCGCCATGTGCGCTTTCGGAGGTGGATTCGGCAGAAGGAATCGAGCGAGTTCTGCGGTAGGTTGAATGCCCGAAGGTGGTTGACGCCATTGAGTATTTCCGTATAATTCGTCGCGTGTTCAAGGTTGTTCCTCGATAGCTCAGTTGGTAGAGCAAATGACTGTTAATCATTGGGTCACAGGTTCGAGTCCTGTTCGAGGAGCCAATAGCACACGCAGCATGCTTGAAATGTCAGTCTGACAGCATCCATGATGATGTCGCTGGCAGATGGATTTCCGGTCGTTCCTCGATAGCTCAGTTGGTAGAGCAAATGACTGTTAATCATTGGGTCACAGGTTCGAGTCCTGTTCGAGGAGCCAATCCCAGGCTTCCTGCCAATGCCGGAAATGACGCTGGTAGATGAGCATCTCATCGTCAGCTTCGATATCGCCCTGATATCGCCCTGATATCGCCCTGATATCGCCCTGATATCGATCGATATTTCGTTGTTCCTCGATAGCTCAGTTGGTAGAGCAAATGACTGTTAATCATTGGGTCACAGGTTCGAGTCCTGTTCGAGGAGCCAATATCACATCCCGTATCTCCCCCTCTTGCCAGTCGATCGTTCGAGATCCTACCTGCCTCTCGTCAGAATGACGTGATTCTGCGCTGATGGTGTCTTACTCCTGCAGCCTTCGCTGCCGCTTTTCTGTGTCTGCCTGCTTTCCTGTGTCCGCCCGCTTCCTTGCTGGTCGATCTCTTTCTGCTATTCGTTTCAGCTTGCCCCCGCGTGCCGAGCGCCGGTGCGTCGACTCGCCCGTGCGTGTCGATGACGCCTGCATCAGGCATGAAAAAGCCCCTGCACTCGGATCTGACACGAGGGCAGGGGCCTTGCAACCGCGATGTGCCGGCGCGTCAGCGACGACGAGAGAGTTCAGCGATCGCCATTGAGATGGGCGTAATCGAGCAGGATCTCGGCGCTTTCCTGGAGCTGAGCCTGATCGATGGGATCCTCGGCTGGCTCGTCGGTGCTGTCCTGCGTCTCGATCTCCTGCTGCAGGTCACTTTCTGCCGATGCGATGTGATCGCTGGCGGCATCAAGTTCGGCGAAGCTCGACAGCGGCTCCATGCCCAGTGCTCGGCGGCGCTTGTTTTCCAGTGCCAGTTGCTCGGCTTCCTGGGCATCCATCTCGCGCTTGCGCTGCTCACGATTGAGGCTGATGCTGGTCTGCTGGGCGCGCAGTGCCTTTGACAGCGCGACTTCGCTCTGCAGGTAGACGAAGTTGGGCTCCTGTTCGACACGGCTCTCGTGGCGGGCACGCAGGGCTGCCAAGTAGCGAGCCGGTTCCCCATAGCGACGATACTTCACCGGGCGAACCTGGTCCCATGGCAGGGCGTAGTCGAGGCTCGATTCGCCGATTTCCTTCGGGTCGATGATGCTGGGGAAGGCGATGTCCGGCTTGACGCCCTTGTTCTGGGTGGAGTCACCTGAGATGCGATAGAACTTGGCGCGGGTCAGCTTGATTTCACCTTGTGTCAGCGAGGAGATCGTCTGCACGGTGCCCTTGCCGAAGGTCTGGCTGCCGATGACCGGGCCGCGGCCATAATCCTGGATGGCGCCGGCAAAGATCTCGGAGGCCGAGGCCGAAAGGCGATTGACCAGTACGGCCAGCGGACCATCGTAGTGGGTGCCGGCATCGGTATCGCCATACAGGCTGATGCGTCCGCGGGCATCACGTACCTGCACGGTGGGGCCGCGGTCGATGAACAGGCCGATCATCGAATTGGCCTCCTGCAGGGCGCCGCCGCCATTGTTGCGCAGATCCAGGATGATGCCTTCCACCTGCTTGGCCTTCAGCTCATCGATGAGGCGCGCCACGTCACGTGTGGTGCTGCGATAGTCATCTTCGCCGGCCTGCCAGGCATCGAAGTCGACATAGAAGGCAGGGACGTGAATCACGCCGATCCTGTGCACGCCATCATTGCGCTTGACGTCGACGACCTTGGCATTGGCAGCCTGGTCTTCCAGCTTGACGGTGTCGCGGGTGATGTCCACTTCCCGTGTCTTGGTGACATCCAGGGACTGGGCCGGGATGACTTCAAGGCGCACGACGGAGCCTTTGGGGCCACGGATCAGGTCCACGACATCGTCAAGGCGCATGCCGACCACGTTGGTCCATTCGCCATCCCCCTGACCAACGGCCACGATGCGGTCCGCCGGCTTGAGCTCCCCGTCCTTCTCGGCCGGGCCGCCCGGTACCAGGCTTGAGACCTTGACGTACTCGCCTTCGGATTGAAGCAGGGCGCCGATGCCATCGAGTGACAGCTTCATCTGGATGTCGAAGGATTCGCCCTGGCGTGGGGAGAAGTATTCGCTGTGCGGATCGATGCTGCCGGTGACGGCGTGCATGATCAGGGTCAGGATGTCTTCGTCGTTGGTCTGCTCGATGCGCTTGAGCTGGTTGGCATAGCGCTCGCTGAGCGTCTTGGCGATGTCCTTGTCGCTCTTGTCGGACAGCGACATCGACAGCCAGGCGTTCTTGAGTCGCTTGCGCCACAGCTCATCAAGCTCCTGCTCGCTGTCGGCCCAGGGGCTTTCCGCACGATCGAGTGCGAGTCGATCATCGCGGGTGAAATCGAAGCTCGGCTTGCCGTCCAGCGTCTTCACCAGCCATTCGAGGCGTGAGGTGAGGCGCTGCTGGTAGCGGGCATGCAGGGCGTAGAGGCGCTCGAGATCACCGTCGAGCATGGCGTCATCGAAGTCGTGGCGAAGATCACTGAACTCGGTGATATCCGAGTCCAGCAGATAGGCTTTCTGGGGGTCGAGTGTCTTGAGATATTGCGTGAATGCCTGGGTAGCCCATTGGTCATCCAGCGTGACATCTTCGTAATGCCCGTAACGCAATGATTCGGCAACTTCGCGAGCAGCCTGTGCATCGGCGTCAGTAGGGGTGACCGCGGCGCTGGCGGGGCCGGCCATGGCGAGACACAAGGCAAGGCATGCCGTGCGCCGGACGTTTGCAAACAGGCTCATCAATGAAGCACTCCCGATTCATGTACACTCTGCTCCCTGAGCGACCTCTCCGCGGAGAGGTCGAGCGGGCATTGTAGCAGCCTCCCGCGTCCGCGACAGTTGCCTGTCGTTGATCGGCGGGGCTTGCGGTATGGCGTGTCAGCGCTGCCTGGCGTGATCGGTCCTGCGGGACCTGCGCGGCTGACGAGAGCTGGCGGGTCGATCACCACCGCAAGGGAGGAGTCGTTTCGCTCTATCCATCATGTTTCTTCTTATACAGTGCCTTGCATTCATCTTCGAGGACTTGACGCTATCATGACTTACGCGATTGCGGATTCCCGCGTTCCAGCACTGCTTGAATTCCTGAATGTCTCTCCGACGCCCTGGCATGCCACGGCGACCATGGCGGCTCGCCTGGAGCGCGAAGGCTATCGCCGACTCGAGGAGACCGAAAGCTGGAAGTTGTCGCCCGGTGAACGGGCTTTCGTGACGCGCAATGATTCCTCGCTGATCGCCTTTCAGCTTCCTCGGGGTAATACGCAGCTCGAGGCAATACGGATGATCGGCGCGCACACGGATTCTCCTTGCCTGCGCCTGAAGCCCAATCCAGCCCAGCTCAGTCAGGGCTGGCTGACCCTGGGAATCGAAACCTACGGTGGCGTGCTGCTGAATACCTGGTTCGATCGCGATCTCGGGCTTGCAGGCCGTGTTCAGGTGCGTCACCAGGATGGCCGTCGCGAGAGTCTGCTGCTGACGGTGATGCGGCCGGTGGCCTGTGTTCCGAGCCTGGCGATTCACCTGGATCGTGACGTCAACAATGGGCGCGCCATCAATGCCCAGACGCAGATGTCCGCCGTGGTCATGCAGCTGGGCGAGGAGGCTGGCACTCCGGCTGAGGCCTTCCATGCGCTGTTGATCGAGCTTCTGGAAGAGCAGCACGGCGTGCGTGTCGCGGAGGTCATCGACTTCGAACTCGGGCTGCATGATCTGCAGCCGGCGGCCCAGGCCGGGCTCAAGGGCGAGCTGGTCGCCAGTGCACGCCTGGACAATCTGCTGTCCTGCTTCGTCGGCCTGGAAGCGTTGCTGGGGGCCGATGGCAGCCAGGGCGCGCTGTTCGTCGCCACGGATCACGAGGAAGTCGGCAGTGCCAGCGCCTGCGGTGCCCAGGGGCCTTTCCTGGCGGATGTGCTCAAGCGCATCAATCACTATGTGGGCTTGGACAACGAAGAAGGTTATCAGTGCCTCGTGCAGCGCTCCTTGATGATCTCCTGTGACAATGCGCATGCCGTCCACCCCAACTTCCCGGACAAGCATGATGCGGGTCATGGCCCGAAACTGAATGCGGGGCCGGTGATCAAGGTCAACGCCAATCAGCGTTATGCCACCAACAGCACCACGGCGGGTCTGTTCCGTGAGCTGTGCCGGGAGCAGGAGGTGCCGGTTCAGACGTTCGTCAGCCGTGCCGACATGGGTTGCGGCAGCACCATCGGGCCGATCACCGCCAGTGAAGTGGGGGTACCGACCTTGGATGTCGGGCTGCCGCAGTGGGGCATGCACTCGATTCGTGAGACGTCCGGCAGTGCCGATGTGGCGATGCTGATCAAGGTGCTGGTGGCATTCTGCAATCGCGAGCGTCTGGACTGAGCAGAGTTGAACTGACAAGCACGGTGAAACATTGAAAAATTGAAACATTGAAAGAGGCGGCCTGCGGGCTGCCTCTTTCGGTTTCGGCTCCGGTTCCGGCTCCGGTTCCGGTTCCGGTTCCGGTTCCGGTTCCGGTGTCGATTGTCGGCGGGAGTCACGAGCATGAGCGCAGGCGATGCGAGGGAATGTGAATCCGACGCAACAAAAAAGGCCTGACTGCAAGCAGTCAGGCCTTTCGAATCTTGGTTGGTGGCTACACCCTGATTTGAACAGGGGACCCCATCATTATGAGTGATGTGCTCTAACCAGCTGAGCTATGTAGCCGTCCAACGGAGGCGAATATTACGGATTATCCGTGATGTTGTCAACGCATCAGCCTGAAAAAGTGGCAGGGAATTCATCAGGCTAGCAGCCGAGCTGCTCTGCGAGGTGGTCGGGGAGGGTATCGAGGAGCGTGCCGGGACGGGTCTCGTGCGAGATGGCGCGTGCGATGAGGTCGCCACTGGCGCAGGCCAGCGTGAAGCCCAGGCTGCCATGTCCGACGTTCAGCCACAGGTTGTCCGGTCTGCCCGCTTGCTGGGGGCGGCCCAGGATCGGAGGGCCCTTCGGCGTGCTGGGGCGCAGCCCGGCCCACGGAGTGGCTTGCGAGAAATCGCCGGCGTCGGGGAAGGTCTCACTGGCCAGCTGACGCAGGGCGGCAATGCGCTTCTCGTCCAGCGCAGGATGGAAGCTGTCAGATTCGCGGTGGCCGATATCCACCATGGCCGCGACGCGCAGCTGTCGGGACTTGCGTCTATCCAGATCGGCGTAGACCACCTTGCGCGCGGCATCCGTCACGCTGATGCGCGGGGCCGCTGTCTTTGGGGTGTCAGCTGGCAGTGGCAGCGTGAGGCTGTAGCCCTTGAGCGGTTGCAGAGGCAGGCGGATGCCCAGCGGGCGGACCAGTTCGGTGGCGTGATTGCCGGCCGCGATGATCAGCGTATCGACGGCGTGGCGTTCGCGGCGGCCATCGGCGCGGGTGAGTTCGAGGTGCGCGATGCGCCCGTCGTGCGCGCTCAATGGAGCGACGCGGGTGCTGGCGAGGCGTGTATAGCGACCAGAGGCCTGCAGCTTGCGCTCCAGCGCCTGACAGAAGGCATGGCAATCCGCCGTCTCGTCCGAGGCGCTGAAGATTCCGCCCGACAGATGAGGCTGCTGGTGGATAAGCGAGGGCTCCAGTGCGATGCATTGACGTGCATCGAGCACCTGTTGGTCCTGAGGTGCGACGCGTGCGGCGGCGGCCTTGTCGAGCGCTGCGGAGTCGCGATGGATCACCAGCTTGCCGCGTTGCTGCCAGGCGAACTCCTCGAGTGCATCCTGAACTCGCCACTGAGTCATGATCTGTTGGCTGTGCAGTGCCAGGGCGAGCATCTGCGCTGCGCTTGCTCGATGCGTGCGCTGATTGCAGGCGGCCAGAAACTGCGTCATCCAGCGCCATTGCGAGGGGGCAAGCCGCGGGCGCAGCCGCAGCGGTGCCTCATTGCCTGCCAGCAACCACTTGATGGCCTGGAGGGGCACGCCGCTATCGGCCAGTGGCGCCACATAGCGGTAGCTCAACTGGCCGCCATTGGCGTGGCTGGTCTCGCGGGCGACCTCGACATGGGCATCGATCAGGGTCACGCAGTGTCCCGCTCGGACCAGTGCATGAGCGCTGCTCAGGCCGATCACGCCGCCTCCGATGATGGTCACATGACGTTGCATGGCAGGCTCCTGACGGTATGGGGGAGGCAGATGAGCATGCCTGTCCCGGGGCCGAGCGGCGAATGAAAGATCCCCGCTACGTCATAACCCTCGGTTATGGGGTAGGCTGTCGGCTGGACGTTGAGACAACACGACAGAATGTGGAGATCTTGCATGCGGCTCAGGGATCTGGAGGTCTTTCATGCGGTGTTGCAGGCCGGCAGCGTGACCGGTGCCGCTCGGCTGTTGCATGTTTCCCAGCCGGCCGCGAGCAAGGCGTTGCAGCAGGTGGAGCGGCAGTGGGGGATCGCGCTGTTCACCCGTAGCGCCGGACAGCTGGTGCCCACGGAGGAGGCGCGCAAGCTGGAGGCGGCAAGCCAGGGGATGCTGGGGCAGCTGGATGACGTCAAGCGGCTGGTCGAAGGCTTGCGTTCAGGTGAGGCGCAGTCTCTCAAGGTGGTGGCGACGCCGGCGATCGCCCAGCAGCTGTTGCCGCAGGCGCTGGGGCAATGGCGCCGGCGACATGCTCGAGTCAATTGCGAGCTGGCCACCCAGCACACCCGCGAGATCATCGATGCCCTGCTGCTGCATGAAGTCGATATCGCCTTCACCTTGAGTGCGCCGACGCATCCGGCACTGATGACTCGCGCACTGGCCCGCATGCCCCTGAAGGTATTGGCGCCAGCAGGGTACTGGGCACAGGAGTGTCAGCAGGCACCGATGACGGTGGCGGAGCTTGCCGGTCAGCGTCTGATCGCGCTGGGGGCGCATGATCCGCTGGCGCGACGTCTCGATGGCCTGCTGGCGAGCGAGATGCCGTCACCGTCTGAATCAGGCATCTCGCAAGCACCGTCATCCCCTCGCATCGTGACGCGCGTACAGACCTATCCGCTGGCAGCGGCACTGGTGCAGGCAGGGGAGGGGCTGGCCGTGGTCGATGCCTTGACGGCGCATACCGCCTGTCGGGAGCGTGGCCTGGACACGCGGACATTGCCCCAGGCCGGCGAGCTGATGCTGAGTGCCGTGTGGCGTCGAGAGGCGGGGAGGGGGCGTCTGGCGCAGTCACTGGCGGACCAGTTGGCGACGCTGGCGACGCAATGGCTGCAGGGCTGTGCTCTTGATGATGGGGCATGACCCATGATGCAGAACGCCCCTGACCTCGTGGGAGATCAGGGGCGTTCCCTGCAGCATCAGGCGCTTTCAGGCTGGCTCACCAGGTACTGACTGCGCCCGAGGCCTCAGACATTGAAGCGGTAGTGCACCACGTCGCCATCCTTGAGGATGTAGTCCTTGCCTTCCAGGCGCCACTTGCCGGCATCCTTGGCGCCTTGCTCGCCCTTGTAGGCGATGAAGTCGTCATAGGAGATGACTTCGGCGCGGATGAAGCCTTTCTGGAAGTCGGTGTGGATGACGCCAGCGCCTTCCGGAGCGGTAGCGCCGATCTTGACGGTCCAGGCACGCACTTCCTTCACGCCAGCGGTGAAGTAGGTCTGCAGGCCCAGCAGTTCATAACCGGCGCGGATCACGCGATCCAGGCCTGGCTCTTCCATGCCCAGCTCGTCGAGGAACATCTCGCGTTCCTCTTCCTCCAGCTCGGCGATCTCGGCTTCGATCTTGTTGCACACCGGCACCACGCTGGCACCTTCATTGGCGGCGATGCCACGCACGATGTCGAGGTAGGGGTTGTTCTCGAAGCCTTCCTCGCTGACGTTGGCGATGTACATGGTCGGCTTGAGGGTCAGGAAGCCGAAGCCACGCAGGATCTTGAGGTCGTCATCGCTGAGACCGAAGCTGCGCAGCGGCTGGCCTTCGGCCAGGTGCGGCTGGATACGCTCCAGCACCGCCTTGGTGGCGATGGCTTCCTTGTCGCCGCCCTTGGCGACACGGGCCAGGCGCTGGATGCTGCGCTCGACGCTGTCGAGGTCGGCCAGGGCCAGCTCGATGTTGATGGTCTCGATATCGGCGGCCGGGTCAACGTGATTGGCGACGTGGATGACGTTGTCATCCTCGAAGCAGCGCACCACGTGGGCAATGGCATCGGTCTCGCGGATGTTGGCCAGGAACTTGTTGCCCAGGCCTTCGCCCTTGGAGGCGCCGGCGACCAGACCTGCGATGTCGACGAATTCCATGGTGGTCGGAATCACCTTCTCCGGCTTGACGATCTCGGCCAGCGCATTCAGGCGAGGGTCAGGCATCGGCACGATACCGGTGTTCGGCTCGATGGTGCAGAAGGGGAAGTTCTCGGCGTCAATGCCCGACTTGGTCAGTGCATTGAAGAGAGTGGACTTGCCGACGTTCGGCAGGCCGACGATGCCGCAATTGAAACCCATGGCGCTAGATCCTGGTGTGACGTGTCGAATGGGGCGTGGCACTGATGACCGTCTCGACCGGCAGGCCCGGAGTGCGAGGGCACGGGCCATGCGAGGAGACGAGGGGACAGGCACGGTGTGAAGTCAGGCGGGAAGTGTAAGGCCTCATGCCGCCGAGGTCATCCATTGGGCGCATGTCGCGCGACAAATGATGCCTTTTGCTGCTGATCGCGTGGCGAGACGCGCACACGCAAGCGAGGTGATGCGCTGAGCGAATCACCGAAATTCGGAGAGGAGTGATGCCGGGTGATGCAGAGGTTCAGTGCTTGAAGGAGTGCAGGCGATTCATGGCCCGTGCCCATTCGCCGCTGAGGGCATCCGGGAGGGTCATGACCACTTCGTCGATGGCGTCATCGATGGCCAGGCGTTCAGCCTTGCCGGGACGCCCGAGCACGAAGTTGGTCACCAGCTTGGCATTGCCGGGGTGGCCGATGCCGATGCGGGCACGATGGAACGACTTGTCGTTGCCCAGTGCGCTGATGATGTCGCGAAGCCCGTTGTGCCCCCCGTGGCCGCCACCCTGCTTGTAGCGGGCGGTGCCGGGGTCGATGTCCAGTTCGTCGTGGGCGACGAGCAGTTCATCCGGGGCGAGCTTGTAGAAGTTGCACAATGCGGCCACGGCCTGACCGCTGCGATTCATGAACGTCGATGGGAACAGCAGATGCAGATCCTGACCGGCGAAGATGATCTTCGCGTACTGGCCATGGAACTTGCGTTCCGGACGCAACGTGGTGTGACCGTGGCGCGCAAGAGCGTCAAGGAGCCAGACGCCGGCGTTGTGACGGGTGTCTTCGTATTCGCTCCCCGGATTACCGAGGCCGATGATCGCTTTCACTCGTGACATGCGTGTCTGGCTCCCTGATCAGAAGGCTGCGTTATTCTGCAGCGGCTTCTTCGCCTTCAGCAGTATCTTCTGCGTCAGCAGAGATGTTCGGACGAGTGACGTTGACCACAGCGGTGTCGTGATCGGCACCGTGAGACAGGGCAACGGACTCGGCGCCTTCCGGCAGAGCGATGTCGGACAGGTGCAGGGTGTGGCCAACTTCCAGCTTGGACACGTCCAGCTCCAGGTATTCCGGCAGGGCTTCCGGCAGGCAGCTGATTTCGACGTCAGTTGCCAGGATGTGCAGGACGCCGTCCTGATCCTTGACGCCGACACAGGCTTCCTGACCAGTGATGTGCAGCGGCACGTTCATGGTCAGTTTGTGGGTCGGGTCGATGCGCAGGAAGTCGATGTGAGTCAGCAGCGGCTTGAACGGGTGACGCTGCAGGTCACGGATGACGACTTTCTCGGCCTTGCCAGCAACATTCAGGGTGATGATGGAGGAGTAGAACGCCTCATCGTCAACCGCCTTGTACAGGCTCGGCTTGTCGACCATGACCGGAGTCGGGGCCTTGTCGGCGCCGTAGACGATTCCCGGCACGAAGTCGTTCGTACGACGCAGGCGGCGGCTCGCACCTTTCCCCAGGTCTTCACGAACTTCAGCATTCAGTTTGAACAGTTTCATTTTGCAGATACCTCAAGGGTCTAATGAGAATCCGGCAGCCCCCGCGACCAGAGCGCTACCGGATCCATGAGGCCGGCCCGGAGATTTCCGGGCCGGCCGCTTGTCGGCAGATGACGGATCATCTGCCGGTGTCAGTGCCTCTTCCCCGAGCAGCGGCGAGCAGGGCCCGCCGACAGGACTCAGTGGAACATGGCGCTGACGGATTCTTCATTGCTGACGCGACGGATCGCCTCGGCGATCAGGCCAGCGACTGTCAGCTGGCGGATCTTGCCGGAACGACGTGCGGTGTCGGACAGCGGGATGGTGTCGGCCACCACCACTTCGTCGAGGACGGAGTTGGTGATGTTGTCGACCGCCGGGCCGGACAGGATCGCGTGGGACGCATAGGCCACGACGCGGTTGGCGCCATGATCCTTGAGTGCCTCGCCCGCCTTGCACAGGGTGCCGGCGGTGTCGATCATGTCATCGACCAGCACGCAGGTGCGGTCCTTGATATCACCGATGATGTTCATCACCTGGGCCTGGTTGGCCTGGGGACGACGCTTGTCGATGATGGCCAGCTCGCAGTTGAGCTGCTTGGCGATGGCACGGGCACGTACCACGCCGCCCACATCCGGGGAGACGACGATCAGGTTGTCATAGTTCTGACGTTCGATGTCATCGAGCAGGATCGGTGAGCCGTAGACGTTGTCCACCGGCACATCGAAGAAGCCCTGGATCTGGTCGGCATGCAGGTCCATGGTCATGACGCGATTCACGCCAGCCTTGACCATCATGTCCGCGACCACCTTTGCCGAGATCGGCACGCGAGCGGAGCGCACGCGGCGATCCTGACGGGCATAGCCGAAGTACGGCACGACCGCCGTGATGCGCGCCGCTGACGCACGACGCAACGCATCCACCATCAGGATCAGCTCCATCAGGTTGTCGTTGGTCGGTGCGCAGGTGGACTGCATGATGAAGACGTCCTTGCCGCGGACGTTTTCGTTGATTTCTACCGCAATCTCGCCATCGCTGAACTGACCGACGGTTGCGTGGCCCAGGCGGGTATCGAGGGCTTCAGCTACCTTGCGGGCGAGAGCGGGATTGGCATTCCCCGCGAATACCATCAGTTTTGACACGCGCAGCCACCTTTGGAGTCTTGTGGGATCTCGGGAGTGGAGAATTCCGGGTTGACCGGGAACGGCCAGGATTGGCTGGGGTACCAGGATTCGAACCTGGGAATGTCGGTACCAGAAACCGGTGCCTTACCACTTGGCGATACCCCAGCAACGTTCACTTCAACCAGTTGCTGTGCTCAGGCCGAAGCCAGAGCGGCATGAAGAGGGGAGAGATTGCAACCACGTGCCATGAAGGCGTGCCACGTCGGGCGCTCGGAGTCGAGTCGGCCCAGCACCTTGCTGGCCTGTCGTGCGTCATCGAACGCACAGAACACACAGGCGCCGGTGCCCGTCAGTCTGGCGGTGCCGAACTGGTCCAGCCAGTCCAGGGCGTCGGCGACTGCCGGGTACAAAGTGCGCACCACGACTTCGCAGTCGTTGCGGCCCCCCTGCAGTGCGCGCGCCATACTAATCGCGGGACTGGAACGTGTCAATTGCGGGTGGCCAAACACGGCGGGGGTCGCGACCTCGATGCCCGGGTGGATCACCACGAACCACGGGGTGTCCAGCGGGGCAGGTTCCAGTCGCTCACCGATGCCTTCGGCCCAGGCCGAAAAGCCGCGAACGAAGACCGGTACATCGGCCCCCAGAGCCAGTCCGAGCTCGGCCAGGGTGTCCAGGTCGAACTCAAGTTTCCAGAGGTGATCCAGCGCCAGCAGCGTGGTGGCCGCATCACTGCTGCCACCGCCCAGGCCACCGCCCATCGGCAGCACCTTCTTCAGTCGGATATCGACACCGGGCAAGTCATTCGAGCTCGCGACCTGGCCGCGTGCGACGGCCGCTTCTCTCAGCAGGCGAGCGGCACGCATGATCAGGTTGGACTCCGCGGGCACGCCTTCGATGGCCGGGGCGAGGTGAATGGCAGCGTCATCACGCAGCGTGAAGTCCAGTCGGTCACCGTGATCCAGAAACTGGAACAGTGTCTGCAGTTCATGATAGCCATCGGCGCGCTGACCGGTGATATGCAGCATGCGGTTGAGCTTGGCCGGTGCCGGCAGAGAAAGTGTCGCGGTCATCGTGTCCGTCATGGATGAGCTGGCCGGAATGCTGGCCGTGGAGAAAGAAGAGAGCGTCGGGGGCACGCTTAGAGTGCCTGCCACTGATTGACGATCAGGGTGGCGGTCAGATCGCCGTAGTAGAGTTTCATCTTGCGCGGCAGCCACAGTCCTTCGGCGCGGGTCCAATCCTGATAGTCCACCTCCCAGCCATCCTGATAAAGGGTATCGGGGAAGCCGAGGGCGTCACTCTTCAGGTCGTGCTCGCCCTTGGCTGCCACTCCGCGGACCCAGTCATCCAGGGCCCCCAGCGGCAAGGACCAGCCCAGCTGCGAGAGCATCAGGCTTTCGGCGTCCGGTGCCTGGAAGTCGCCGTCGGACGAGGAGAGGCGCACGCCCTCGGCATCACGCACCAGGGTCGTGCGGCCAGCACCCAGTGGGCCGGTGATCAGCATGTGGTAGTCATCGCCCTCCTGCTGCCAGTCAAGATTGGCGCTGTGACCTTCCTCCGGCGTGCGAATGCCGACCTTGCCTGCCAGTTGCCAGTGCGTGAGCGAATCGATCCTGTCGCTCTGCTGCTGCCAGTCACCTTCATTGCGGGTCAGGTCACCGGCGTTGTCGCTGGCCATCTGACTGGCACAGCCGCTCAGGCCCAATGTCATGGCCAGCAGGACTGGCCCCACCAGACGGCGCAACATGGCGAGGGAAAGGTGGCGTGTCCGGGGAGAGGAGAATGATGATAGGGGGAAAGAAGAGGAGGTCATGACGCGAAAGCCTTCCGGATGGCGGAATGAGAGTCGATGGGCAACCGATGGCGCCACCGGCGAGTCAGGATAATGGACTCGCCGATGGACAGAAAGTGCCGGGCTGTCCTGTCAGGGCGCATCCACGACCGGTCGCAGAGCCGGGATGCGCTGGAACAGGGCTTCCAGCTCGCTGGCCTCCTCGAAACGCTCACTGAGCTCGATGGCCAGGCTGCGTGCTTCATCCTGCTGCTTGAGTGACCACAGCACCTCGATGAGGTGTGCGCCTATCTCGGCATCCTGTTGCTGTGCCCAGGCCGCTTCCAGCGGGGGCAATGCCTGGGCGGCATCCCCGGTGAGGAAATACCCCCAGCCGAGGCTGTCGAGGATGGCAGGGTCGTTCGGCTTCAGTGCATGGGCGCGCTGAACCAGTTCGAGCGCTTCGGCGCGGCGGTCGGCATCCTCTACCAGCAGGGTGTAGCCCAGAGCGTTGTAGGCGCTGGCATTCTCGGGCTCCAGTGCAATGACCTGACGCAGGTCCTGCTCCATCTCCTCGAGACGCCCGTCATCGAGACGACGAATGCCGCGCAGGAACAGCAGGCTGGCCAGTTCGTTCTCCGTCACGGCAGCGCTTTCGCCGTCACCTTCGCTGCGTGCCCTGGTGAGTGTCTTCTGGCGAGCCTTGATGCTGCCGTCGAGCAGCTCGTCGGCGGCGGCGTAGTGTTCCTGGGCATCCAGCAGGTCGATCTCGAAGCTGAGCAATGTCATGGCGTGACGCGGATGACGCAGGCGCTCGACGGCAAGGAACTGGCGTGCCTCCTCGCTGCGATCATGCTCCACCAGCAGCTGTGCGGCGCGCGCGCGACTTGAGACGTAGCGCTCCCCATCCGGTACCTGTCGGTAATAGAGGATGGCGTTGTCGATCTCACCGCTGGCCTCTGCCGCCAGCCCGAGCAGGGCATAGGCGGCATCCGGGACCGGCGTGTCATCAAGCAACGGCAGCAACAGACGACGAGCATCCTCGGGAGAGTCGGCGTCCAGATAGAGGCTGGCCAGTGCCAGACGCAGGCGCGGTGCGTTGGCATGGCGGCTGACAAGGTCATCAATGCGCAGGCGCGCGGCCTCGATGTCACCACCGGCAAGTTCGGTCTGGGCGGCGCTCAGGATCAAGCGACTGTCATTCGGGGCGATGGCCAGGCCACGCTCGGCCGCCTGACGTGAGGCGCTCAGGCGGCCTGCGTCGCGCTCTATCTCGCTGCGAGCCAGCCACACTTCGGCCAGTTCGGGGAACTCGCCTTCCATCGCCATCAGGCGCCTGCGAGCGTCGGACTCATTTCCAAGCGCCGCTTCATAGAGCGCGGCGGCAATTCGCGGGCCCGGTTGCGCGGGATATTGCGCGACATGCTCCAGCAGCCGTGACAGCAGTGATTCCAGATCCGCGCCGGCATCGATGGACTGCTCCGCCAAGGTGGTCACGTTGCCGGTACCGCCGGCGGTCTCTACCGCGAGACGCTGCTCGAGCGCCGTCATCCAGTCGCCGCGCTCCACGGCTAGGCGGGCGCGGATGATGCCCGGCTCGGTCGCGGAATCATCCAGTTGTTGCCAGCGCTGGGCGGCACGCTCCAGCAGGGCAGGATTGTCGGCGTAGCGAGCGGCCAGCACGGCGCGCCGGGCCAGTTCCGGATCATCGAAGCGGCGGCTGGCGGCCAGATACCCATCGGCGGCGCTGGGGTAGTCGCCACGCTGGCCGGCAAGCTCCGCGCCCAGCAGCTGATTGAGGCTGTTGGCATCCAGGCCACTGGTGATGGGTGGGGCGGTATCCAGCGGGTCCGGCTGAGAGGCGAAGGGAGCCTGCGTGGCCGGCGACTGGCAGCCGGCCAGACCCAGCAGCACACTGGCCAGCAGGCAGCGTGTCCAGCGGCTGTCGGCCAGCCGTGCCGTGCCCGTCAGGCGCTCGGAAGGACTCGCGTGGGCTGCCCCGCGAGGGGAGTGTTCAGCGGCAGTCGATACGTGCATGCAACCTCGCAGTCAGCGGTGGAAGGATCTCGGCCAGTCGGCACGTTCCGGCCGGAGTCGCGCCCACGCCGTCATGAAACCCGTAAAAGGTGGCCTGGCAGCGTGTGCCTGCTGGAAATTCCGGCCCGACCTGCGCTCGGCCTCAGCAGCACACCCTGGGGATATTGATCGCTCCAGCATAACGGCTGAAGGCGGACGGGGATAGCATCGACGGTGCCTGTCATGGAGGCAAGGGCAGCGCCTGTCCGCTCGGCGTTTTCCTGAATCAACATGGCGGACGGGAGGTGATAGCATCAGACTGCCAAGCCCATGGAAATTCCTCATCGCTGGCCGCGCCCTGCAGGCTCGCGTGATGTAGGCGCTGTGATAGAATGAGCACGCTAATTTTACGATTTCAGCCGCTTTGACAAACGAGATCTGCAAGCAGGTGGCCAGGTGCCGGCCCCTTCATTGCGGAGGTTTTCCAAGCGACAGCCGCCTGTCCTCGATGCGAGCCCTGCCGGCCAGACCCTGACGACTGACTGACTCCATGACCCTTCTTGCCCTTGGCATCAATCATCGCACCGCCGCCGTCGATGTCCGCGAGCGCGTTGCCTTCACGCCGACACAGCTCGAGGCTGCGCTGGCCGAGCTGAAGCGTCTGCCGGAAGTTTCCGAGGCGGCGGTGCTCTCGACCTGCAATCGCACGGAACTCTACTGTGTGACCGAGGACGGTGCGCGCTCGGTTCTCGCATGGTTGAGCCGATACCATGGCCTGCCGGCTGAAGAGCTTGAGCGCTGCAGCTATCAACATCTCGGTGAGGAGGCGGTCCGCCACCTGATTCGCGTGGCGGTCGGCCTGGACTCCATGGTGCTGGGCGAGCCGCAGATTCTCGGTCAGCTCAAGGATGCCTATCAGTTCGCCCGCGGTACCGTCGGTCTCGGGGGGGAACTGGAGCAGCTCTTCCAGCATATCTTCCAGGTCGCCAAGCAGGTGCGTACCGAGACGGGAATCGGTGAGAACCCCGTCTCGGTGGCCTATGCCGCGGTCAGTATGGCGAGCCATATCTTCGATGACTTCTCGCGAGCCAATGCACTGCTCATCGGGGCGGGAGACACCATCGAGCTGGTGGCGCGCCACCTCAAGGAAGCGGGCATCGCCAACCTGTGCATCGCCAACCGTACCGTGTCGCGCGCCCAGTCGCTGGCTGATGAGCTGGGCGGGACCGCCATCGGCTTGGAAGGCATTCCGCATGCCCTCGAGAATGCCGATATCGTGATAGCCTCCACCGCCGCTCAGCTGCCGATCCTCGGCAAGGGCATGGTGGAGCGTGCGCTCAAGAAACGCCGTTACAAGCCGGTCTTCATGGTCGATATCGCCGTGCCGCGCGATATCGAACCGCAGGTCGGGGATCTCGATGATGTCTTCCTTTATACCGTGGATGATCTGCAGGAAGTCATCGAGGAGAACCGTCGTCATCGCCAGCTGGCGGCTGCCCAGGCCGAAGAGCTGATCCGGCAGGGTGTCAGTGCCTGGCAGCACCGCAAGCGTGTGCGCAGTGGCGGAGAAGTCATCAAGCGTTATCGTAGCCACGGCGAGCAACTGCGTGCAGAGTGCGAGGCACAGGCGCTGGCCGAGCTTGATCAGGGCCGTGACCCGCAGGAAGTCGTGGCGCAACTGGCCCGTCAGTTGGCCAACCGCTTCATGCATCACCCGACCCTGGCGCTGCGTCAGGCGTCAGGCGACGATCGACAGGATATTCTTCAGACGGCGCAGGAGCTGCTGCTCGCGCCGGTTGATTCATCACAGGACCCTTCATGAAAGACAGCCTCATCACCAAGCTCGACACCTTCCATGACCGCTTCGAGGAGATCTCCGCCTTGCTGTCGGAGCCTGAAGTGATCGGGGATCAGGCCCGCTTCCGTGACCTGTCGCGGGAGTATGCCGAGCTTGAGCCATTGATCGAGGCATGGCAGCGCCATCGCGCCTTGAAGGAAGATCGCGAGGCCGCCCTCGGCATGTGCGATGACAGCGACGCCGAGATGCGCGAGATGGCACGTGAGGAAGTCCGCGAGAGCGATGCGGCGCTTGACGTGCTGGAGGCAGAGATCACCCAGCTGTTGATCCCGCGGGACCCGGATGATGGGGCCAACGTCTTCCTCGAAGTGCGTGCCGGCACCGGCGGTGATGAGGCGGCGCTGTTCGCGGGGGACCTGTTCAAGATGTATTCCCGCTACGCCGAGCTCAAGGGCTGGAAGGTCGAGACCGTCAGCGCAAGCCACGGTGAGCATGGTGGCTTCAAGGAAGTCATCGCCCGCGTCAAGGGCGAGGGGGTCTACTCGCGCCTCAAGTTCGAATCCGGTGCGCACCGCGTGCAGCGCGTGCCTGCCACGGAATCCCAGGGCCGCATCCATACGTCCGCCTGTACCGTGGCGGTGATGCCTGAGGCCGATGAGGTCGGGGACATCGACATCAATCCGGCCGACCTGCGAGTGGATACCTACCGCAGTTCCGGGGCCGGGGGGCAGCACGTCAACACCACCGATTCGGCGATTCGCATCACCCACCTGCCCACCGGTGTGGTCGTGGAGTGCCAGGACGAGCGCAGTCAGCACAAGAACCGTGCGCGCGCCATGTCGTTGCTGGCAGCGCGACTCAAGCAGGCCGCGGTGGACAGCCAGGCACAGGCGACTTCCGATGCCCGTCGCAAGCTGGTGGGCTCCGGTGATCGCTCCGAGCGCATCCGCACCTACAACTTCCCCCAGGGACGTCTGACCGATCACCGCATCAATCTGACGCTCTACAAGCTCAATGAAGTGATCGCCGGTCAGCTGGACGAGGTGATCGAGCCGCTGGTCGTCGAATATCAGGCAGACCAGCTGACGGCACTGCAGGAGCAATGAGGTGAGAATCGATGTCACGTTGGCAGCCGCGGCTGCCCGTCTGAGTGAGTCGGGCAGCGAGTCTCCGCGTCTGGATGCCGAGCTGCTGCTGGGAGAGGTGATGGGGCGCGATCGCACCTGGTTCTATACCTGGGGGGATCGCGATCTCGAGACGGAAGCGGGCGCCGAGGGCGTGGCTCGCTTCGAGGCGCTGCTGGCACGCCGAGCCGAAGGACACCCCGTCGCCCACCTGCTGGGCCGCCGTGAGTTCTATGGCCTGATGCTGCGCTGCTCTCCTGCCACCTTGATTCCGCGCCCGGATACCGAAGTGATGGTGGAGTGCGCGCTGGAGCTGGCCGAGGCGTCCGAAGGCACGCTGCTGGATCTCGGCACCGGCACCGGCGCCATCGCGCTGGCCTTCGCTCGTCATCGTCCGCAGTGGCAGGTGCTGGGGGTCGATCTCATCGAGGAGGCCGTGCAGCTTGCGCGTGACAATGCCGAGCATCTCGCGATTCCCAACGTCGAATTCCGGCGCAGTGACTGGTTCTCCGCCGTTCCCGAGACCGGCTTTGCGCTGGTGACCGCCAATCCGCCTTACCTGGCCGATGATGACCCGCACCTGGCACTGGGTGACGTGCGTTTCGAGCCGCGCTCGGCACTGGTGGCGCGCCAGCAGGGGCTGGCAGACTTCCTGCATCTGATCGAGGCCGCGCCCCGCCACCTGGCCGCGGGCGGTCATCTCATGCTCGAGCATGGCCTGGCCCAGGGCAAGGAAGTGCGCGAGGCGCTGCGCGCCGGTGGTTTTCTGGAAGTGGAAACGCTGGAAGACCTCGGTGGGCGAGAGCGCATCACGCTGGGGCGCATTGGCTGACGCCTCCCCGGCGGGCGGGAATGCAGGCCGGCCCGGACTTGCCAGAGGAAACCCCTGCTTTCAGTGGAGCCTGCGTGGAATCCTCGTCGCAGGCCTGCCTGTGCGGGCGTATCTCCTGTCGGGCGGGTATGGTAGTAATAAGCGATGCATGACTGGAAAGGTCGCCTGATTACCCCCGCGTTCTCGGGTTGCCTGACTGCACGAAAGACAGGAGTAAGGATGATCCTGCTGCAAGTCACCCTGCTGGGAAAACTATTATAATGAAAGCGAAATCACGTTCTCTGGACCGCATTGACCTCAAGATCCTGCGCTGCCTGCAAGAAAATGCGCGCATTTCCTATGTCGACCTCGCCTCCGAGGTGGGACTCTCCACCACTCCCTGTCTGGAGCGAGTCAAACGCCTCGAGCGTGCCGGCATCATCCGTGGCTACAAGGCCGTGCTGGACCCCAAGGCGCTCAAGGCCAATCTGCTGGTCTTCGTCGAGATCAGCCTCGAGACCCAGTCACCCTCCGTCTTCGATGAATTCCGCCGTGCCGTCTCCAAGCTGCCGCAGATCCAAGAGTGTCATCTGGTTTCGGGGCAGTTCGATTACATCCTCAAGTGCCGGATTCCGGAAATGTCCGCCTATCGGCAGTTGCTCGGGGATGTGGTGCTGACACTGCCCGGGGTCAAGGAATCCAAGAGCTATGTGGTGATGGAAGAGGTCAAGGAGCAGTTCTCGCTGCATGTGCCGGACATCGAGGATCTCGACGCCAAGTGACGAGCCCCTGATGCCAGCGGCAGGGCTCAGGGTTTAGAGCTCAGAACTCAGGCCCAGGCCCGGCGGCCGGCCAAAGCACTCACTTCATTCACAGACAGACGGCTCACCTTCCATGCAAGATTCGCAACTGCTGCGCTATTCGCGTCAGATATTGCTCCCTCAGGTCGATATCGCGGGTCAGCAACGATTGCTGGCCGCGCGGGTGCTGGTGATCGGAGCTGGCGGCCTGGGGTGCCCGGCGGCGCTCTATCTGGCGGCAGCCGGTGTCGGCACGCTGGTGCTGGCCGATGATGACCATGTCGAGCTCTCCAATCTGCAACGTCAGATCGCCCACGGAGAGGCGGACATCGACCAGCCCAAGGCGCGCTCGCTCGCCAGCTCGGTGTCGGCGATCAATCCCGACACCGAGGTGATCGCCCTGTCCGAACGCCTTCAGGGCGAGGCGCTGGCCGAGCAGGTTGCCGCCGCGGACGTGGTGCTCGATTGTACTGACCGTTTCAGTTCGCGCTTCCCGATCAACGCCGCCTGCGTGGCGGCAGGCACGCCGCTGGTGTCAGGTGCCGCGATTCGTTTCTCCGGTCAGCTGGCGGTGTTTGATCGCCGTGAGGCAGATGCGCCGTGTTACGGCTGCCTGTATTCGCCGGAAGAGCAGGGCGATGAAGAGCTGACCTGTGCCGAGAGCGGGGTCATCGCGCCGTTGGTCGGCATCATCGGGGCCTTCCAGGCGCTGGAAGCGCTCAAGCTGATCAGTGGTGCCGGGCATGTGCATCGAGGGCTCGCCACCTTCGATGGCCTGACCGGTGAGTGGCGACGCATGGGGCTCAAGCGTGACCCCGCCTGTCCGGTATGTCGTCGCTCGACATGACATGAGTGGAGCACTCCCCGAGCACCCTTCACGCCAATGCGTGGAGAGTCTGTCACCAAGCCCCGCAGCCTCTCAGGCTGCGGGGCTTTTGCTTTTCTGATCTCAAAAGCCTGACGCTGATGACCTCAGGGGCGTGCGCCATTGTGGGGCGTAAAAGGGGGGGGGGCAAGGCGGTGCGTGTTGAAAATTTATACCTCGCGAGGCAATCAATATGCAGTATTTGCCGTTGACGTGTGGTAAATAACGCAAATATTCCCCGGGTCGGTGAATAAACTCAACAGTGGCGGGTAAGGAGGGGCATGGTCGGCTGCAGATCAGGCGCGACAGACGAGCCGCGGCGAGACCGCCAGGAAGCGCAGCGTGGGCGTGATGACATCCGCTCCTACTACCGGGCCAGTCAGCGTGTGACGCTTGCACCCTGTCCACCGTTGGCCGGGGAACGGCGCGCTGATGTCTGCGTGATCGGCGGCGGTATCACTGGCTGCTCAGCGGCTCTGCATCTCGCTGAGCGTGGCTATTCGGTCATCCTGCTGGAGGCGCGCGGCATCGGCTTCGGGGCTTCGGGACGCAGTGGCGGCCAGATCCTGCCGGGACTTGGCACCGATATCGCCACGGTCGAGAAGGCTCTCGGCCGTGAGCAGGCGCATGCCATCTGGGAGATGAGTCGCGAGTCGGTTCGTCTCACCACCGCAGTGATCGAGAAGCACCGGATCCCCTGTGATTATACCCGCGGCTATCTGCATGCTGCCGTCAAGCCGCGACATGTGCGCGAATTGCAGGAATTTCAGGCGCGCATGGCACGCGATCATGACTACCATGCATTGCAGTGGTTGCAGGGGGATGCCCTGCGAGCGCGAGTCGTTACCGATGCCTATCCCGGGGCGCTGCATGATGGAGAGGGTGGCCATCTGCATCCGCTGAATTACACCCTCGGGCTTGCGCGTGCTGCCCAGCGGGCAGGGGTCACGATCTGTGAACAGAGTCCTGTGCTCAAGCTCGAGCATGGCCGAAGTGGCAGTGGCATCGTCGCCAATGGCTCCGGTGGGCAGGCAGGGCGTGCGCGTGTGCATACCGCGCAGGGCAGCGTGAGTGCCGAGTTCGTGGTGGTGGCGACCAACGCCTATCTCGATGGCCTGGTCCCGCGGCTGGATGAGCGCATCATGCGCGTCGCCAATTATATCGTGGCCACCGAACCGCTCAGCGAAGCACAGGTCGCGCAGGTGTTGCCGGGCAATGATGCCCTTTCCGATGCCAACTTCGTGCTCGACTACTACCGTCTCTCTGCTGACAGGCGCCTGCTCTACGGGGGGGAGGTGAGCTATACCGGACGAGAGCCGCGCCACCTCAAGACGCGCATGGACGGCAAGATTCGCCGTCTGTTTCCGGCGCTTGACGGGGTGGGGATCGATTACCGCTGGGGCGGTGACGTGGCCATCACCATGAATCGGGCACCGGACTTCGGGCGTCTTGCCCCGAATGTCTATTACGCCCAGGGGTACTCGGGACATGGCATGTCGCTTGCAGGGCTGGCGGGCAAATTGATCGCCGAGACGATTGCCGGCCAGGCGGAACGTTTCGATGTCTTTGCCGCCATGCCCCACCGCGCCTTCCCGGGTGGACACTGGTTGCGAACTCCTCTGCTGGTCCTGGCGACCAGCTTCTACACGCTGCGTGATCGGCTCTAGGCCGAAGCCATGATGAAGGTGCTGCACATTTGACATCGTTGATCATCCCGACAGCCCATGAGCGGGACACGACTGGTGAGTAATCGCAAGGGAGGCGCGATGAGCGCAGTGGACAGCAACGAGGGTATGGCGCCTGAGCGAGACACGAGAGAGTCGTCGGAGGCTGGCCAGCCCCGGTTCCAGTGCCGTGCCGCGTCATCCATTCAGCTCAAGGGGCTGCACAAGCGCTTCGGCAACGAGGTGGCGGCGCTTGATGGTGTGGATCTCGCCATTCAGCCCGGCGAGTTCTTCACGCTATTGGGGCCTTCCGGGTGTGGCAAGACGACGCTTCTGCGCATTCTGGCGGGGCTGGAGGCATTGGATGAGGGGCAGGTGGTGATCGGCGGGCGCGATGTCACCGATGTGCCGCCGCATCAGCGCAGCATCAATACGGTCTTCCAGTCCTATGCGTTGTTCCCGCATCTCAGCGTGCGTGACAACCTCGCCTTCGGTCTGCGCATGCAGGGCATGCCGAGTGGCGAGCGCGAGGCAAAGGTCGCCGAGATGGCCGAGTTCATCAAGCTGGGGAGTCTGGTCGATCGCCGGGTCGACCAGCTCTCAGGTGGTCAGCGCCAACGTATCGCGCTGGCGCGGGCGCTGGTCTGCGAGCCGGATGTGCTGCTGCTGGATGAACCGCTGTCGGCGCTGGATGCCGGGCTGCGCAGTCAGATCCAGATCGAGCTGCTGCGTCTGCAGAAGCGCCTTGGCATGACCTTCGTGTTCGTCACCCATGATCAGCAGGAAGCGATGGTGATGTCGGACCGCATCGCGGTGCTCGACAGCGGCAGCATCCAGCAGGTGGGGACGCCGCGCGAGATCTATGAATGCCCGGTCAATGCCTTCGTGGCGCGTTTCATGGGGCATGCCAATCTGTTCGAGATCACGGCTCGCGATGACAGCCGCGATGACGCCGTCCGGCTGACCACGCCGCTGGGCATGCTGACGGCGCAGGCACCGGGCAGCGGCGGGTTGCTGCTGCTGCGCCCCGAGACGCTGGATCTGCGGCGGCGTCCCGCCAGCGAATTCGAACACTACGACGTGCTGGAAAATCATCTGCCGGGCCGAGTACAGGAGCGACTGTACCGCGGTAGCCATGCCGAATATCGCGTGGAGGTGGCGGGTGTCACCTTGCAGGTGGTGGTCAACAATCGGGGCGGCCAGTTGCCGGACGTGGGAGACCACGTCGATGTGGTGGTGGCCGCGCAAGACCTGATCACGCTGGAGGCATGACGATGGCCTATCACGGGAGCTTGCCCACGGCACGCAGTCGCGCGGTGGTGGCCGAGTCACGCCACCTGCTGTTGACGGTCGCCCCCGGCGCGCTGTGGATCATCATCTTCCTGGTGCTGCCCAGTCTCTATCTGATGAGCGTGGCCTTCATGAGCAATGGCCCCTATGGCTTGCCGGAGATGCCCTTGTCGCTGACCTCGTTTACGCAGCTGGCGGGTCAGGGCTTTCTCGGCTGGAGCCCGGGCAACCTCATGACGCTGGGGCGCTCGCTGTGGCAGACCGTGCTTTCCACCGTGCTGGTGGTGCTGGTGGCGTATCCGATCGCCTATCACATCTCGCAGGCAGACCAGCGCTGGCGGCCGATCATGCTGCTGGCGGTAGTCGTGCCGTCCTGGACCAATCAGGTCATCCGCACCTTTGGCTGGATGAACCTGCTGGCGCCGGGCACGCCGATGGCGGAGCTGGCCGAGGCCATGGGCATGATCGCGCCCAACATGGGGCTCTATCCGTCCAATTTCGCGGTCACGCTGGGGCTGGTCTACAACTTCCTGCCCTTCATGGTGCTGCCGCTGTATGCCGCTTTCGAGAAGCTCAATCTCTCGCTGGTGGAAGCGGCGCAGGATCTCTACGCCTCGCCGCTCAAGGCTTTCTGGCATGCGGTATTCCCCCAGACGTTGCCGGGGCTGCTGGCGGGGGTGGTGCTGGTGGCGATCCCGGCGTTCGGCATGTACGTGATTCCGGAACTGCTCGGCGGTGGCAAGGGCATGATGCTGGGCAATCTGGTCGCCAATCAGTTCTCCGGCAGTGCCAACTGGCCACTGGGGGCGGCGGGGGCGATCCTGATGTTGATCGCGACCTTCATCGGACTCTATGCCATGCGTCGCATCGGCAGGCGCCTGGGTGGCGGTGAAGAGGTGGTGATATGACGCGCGGCGGACTTCACAAGGGATTGCGGGGCTTCTGGTGGCTGACGCTCGGTTTTCTGTATCTGCCGCTGATCGTGGTGATGCTGTTCTCCTTCAATGCCTCCAACAGTGCCGCCAGCTTCACCGGCGTGTCACTGCGCTGGTATCGGCGCCTGCTGGGCAATGACGCGATTCTGTCGGCGCTGGGCAATTCGCTGTGGCTGGCGGTGGTCTCGTCACTGCTGGCGCTGATGATCGGGACGCTGATCGGCTATGGAATGTATCGCCATCGTCACCGCAAGCTGGGGTGGCTGATCGTGTTGATCTATCTGCCCATCGTGTTGCCGGACATCGTGTTCGGGATCTCGGAAATGACCTTCTTCGTCAAGATCAATGAGTTGACCGGGCTGCTGTCACCGGGGCTGGGCACCATGATCATCGCGCATGTCACCTTCCAGATTCCCTTCGTGGCGCTGATCGTCTATTCACGCTTCGTCGGTCTGGATCCGACATTGTTCGAGGCGGCCAAGGACCTCTATGCCACGCCGCGCCAGCGCGTGCAGTTCTTCATGTTGCCGACCCTGAAGCCGGCGTTGATCTCGGGCTTCCTGCTGTCCTTCACGCTGTCGCTGGATGACTTCGTGATCAGCTTCTTCACGTCAGGTCCGGAGAGCGCCACCTTGCCGATCTACATCTGGAGCGCGATACGCAAGGGCGTGACACCGGAGATCAATGCCATCGCCACCCTGATGATGGCGGTGGTCGCCCTGGCGGCGATCGTGAGTCTTGCGCTGTCACGCCGGCGCAGCGCTTCATGATTTCGCTGGAGGGTCACTCGTCGTACCCCGCCCCTGACCAGGCAGGCATGCCGGTATTGGGGGCGGGCATTCACCACCTTTCTCATCGACTGAACGGAGCATCACAATGACAACTCACACGCTGCGTCTCGCGGTCGCCATCGGCAGTCTGCTGCTGGCAGGCGCCGCCCAGGCTGAAGACCGGAAGCTGTATCTCTTCAACTGGACCCAGTACATGGACCCGGAGATCATCACCGCCTTTGAAGAGGCCTTCGATGTCGAGGTGGTCGAGAATTATTACAACTCCCTGCCGGAAATGCTGGCCAAGCTGAATGCCGGCGGGGTGTCCCAATACGACATCATCGTGCCGTCCAATTACTACGTGCCGCGCCTGATCAACACCGGCCTGGTCCAGAAGATCGACAAGGCGAAAGTGCCCAACCTGGCCAATGTCGATGCGCAGTTCAAGGACCCGAGCTTTGACCCGGGAGCCAACTACACCGTCCCGTATCAGTGGGGAGTCACCGGGCTGGTCTACAACGCCAGCACGTTCAAGGATGCCCCCAAGAGCTGGTCACTGCTGTTTGATCCCGCCGTCAATGCCTCATATCCGTTCAGCCTGATGGGCGATGGCCAGGTCAGCATGGGGGCGGCCTGTGCCTATCTCGGTCATGGCTATGACTGTACCGGCATGGATGCCTGGCGTGAGGCGGCCAGATTGCTGATCGAGACCAAGCATCGCGACAACTTCAGCGGCTTCTCCGATGGCACGCCGGCCCTGCAACAGCTGGCACGCAAGGTCACGCATGGTGCGCTGTCCTACAACGGCGACTATCTGTTCTATCTGGACGAGAATCCGGAGTCCTTCGCCGATATCAAGTACATGATTCCGGATGAAGGTGCCGAGAAGTGGGTCGATTCGATGATGATTCCCGCCAAGGCGCCGCACCCTGAGCTGGCACACGCCTTCATCAACTTCCTTCTGGACGCCAAGGTCGGCGCGCAGTTGTCCAACTACAACTACTACGCCAGCCCCAATGCCGCCGCCAGGCCGTATCTGGATGAGGTGCTGACCCAGCCACCGATCCAGCCCTCTGAGGATGACATGGCGCGTCTGCATTTCTCGCCGAGTCTCTCCGGTGAGCAGTTGCAGATCTTCCAGCAGTTATGGTCGGAAGTGCAGGCTCGTTGAGTCGGCGTCTCGTCGATCGCGGGCATCTCGTCATTGACCGCAGGCGCTGCCTGCGGTGTTCAAGGAAGGTGTTATGAGTGTCAATCACGTGGGTCACGAGCAGCCGGGTCATGAAGATGATGACGCGATCCTGCAGGAATGGTTCGCCGCTCACGGTATCACCGAGGTGGAATGTCTGGTCACGGATCTGACCGGCATTCTCAAGGGCAAGATCATGCCTGCGCGCAAGTACCTCAATGGCGGGCGGCCACGCCTGCCGGATTCGCTGTTTATCCAGACCGTCACGGGAGGCTATCCGGATGATGAAGACAGCCGATTCTGGAACCCGGCCGAACAGGACATGCAGCTGATTCCGGACGTGAACGCGCTCTATCTGGTGCCGTGGGCGGAAGACCCCACCGCACAGGTCATCCACGATTGCTATTACCTGAATGGTGAGCCGGTCGAGCTGTCGCCACGCTATGTGCTCAAACGGATACTGGCATTGTATGCCGAACAGGGCTGGCAGCCGGTGGTGGCGCCGGAGGCCGAGTTCTATCTGGTCAAGACCAATACCGACTCCGATTATCCGCTGGAACCGCCCATCGGCCGCAGCGGTCGGCAGGAGAGCAGCCGTCAGTCCTTCTCCATCGATGCGGTCAATGAATTCGATCCGCTGTTCGAGGAGATGTATGACTACTGCGAGGCGATGGGGCTGGATCTCGACACCCTGATCCATGAAGAGGGAGCGGGGCAGATGGAGGTCAATTTCGAGCATGGGGATGCTCTTTCTCTCGCCGACCAGGTGGTGATGTTCAAGCGCACCCTGCGGGAGACGGCGCTGCGACATGGCATGTACGGGACCTTCATGGCCAAGCCGATGGCCTATCAGCCGGGTAGTTCGATGCATATCCACCAGAGCCTGGTGGATGTCGAGTCAGGCAATAACCTGTTTGCCGATGCGTCGGGTCAGCCGAGCACGCTGTTCCGTCACTTCATCGGGGGCCTGCAGACCTATCTGCCCGCCGCGATGCCGTTCTTCGCCCCCAACGTCAATTCCTATCGGCGTCTGATGCGCAATGACACCAGCGGCTCCGCACCCATCAATGTCGAGTGGGGCCTGGACAACCGCACCGTGGGCCTGCGGGTGCCGGTGTCGGACGCGGCAGGTACGCGGGTCGAGAATCGTCTGGCGGGCGC
The DNA here is from genome assembly GCF_013374075.1 of Cobetia sp. 5-25-4-2. Taxonomy (NCBI): domain Bacteria; kingdom Pseudomonadati; phylum Pseudomonadota; class Gammaproteobacteria; order Oceanospirillales; family Halomonadaceae; genus Cobetia; species Cobetia sp. 5-25-4-2. Next base: position 97,972 of record NZ_BLWK01000001.1, read on the forward strand.
CGATGCCAATCCCTATCTGGTGATGGCGGCTTCGCTGGCGTGTGGTTATCTGGGAATGATGGAGCGGATCGAGCCGCGCCCTCCGGTGGTCGGCTCGGCCTGGGAGGGCGGCAATACCCTGCCGGACGATATCGGCCCGGCACTCGATGCTCTGCATGCCTGTACGCCGTTGGCCAACATCCTCGGCGAGCGCTTCGTGAAGAGTTATCTGGCCGTCAAGCGTGCCGAGCATGGGGAATACTTCCAGGTCATCAGCTCCTGGGAGCGTGAGCACCTGCTGCTGCGTGTCTAGACCCCTGCGGTACGCCAATGGATACCGGGAGGCCACGACATCCGTCGTGGCCTCCCGAGGTTCAGGGGAAGAGGCGGGCGGAAGAAGGGTTGTCGTCAGTGAGAGGCATGACGCGTCAGTCCGGCGCTCATGGTGTGTATCTGCAAGATGTCTTGTTCGCAGGTTGATCTGGTCTACCACAAGGATGCTGTCATGAGTGCCACTACCCCCCTGGAGCCTGCCGCCTCCTGGTATGCCGCTTCCGCCAATGCCGCCCCCGAGCGCCCGCCGTTGTCCGGTGAGGTCAGCTGCGATGTCTGCGTGGTCGGCGCTGGCTTCACGGGAATCTCGGCGGCACTGCACCTGGCCGAGCAGGGGCTCAAGGTGATGGTGCTGGAGGCCGCCTGCGTGGGGTATGGGGCCTCGGGTCGCAATGGCGGGCAGATCGTCAACAGTTACAGTCGCGACATGGACGTGATCGAGGCGCGCTTCGGCGCACGGACGGCGCAGGCATTGGGCGACATGGCCTTTGAGGGCAATCGCATCATTCGGGATCGCATCGCTGACTATGCCATCGACTGCGATCTGCGCGACGGCAACCTCTTTGCCGCCTGCAACGCTCGTCAGCTCAAGGGACTCAAGGAGCACAAGGCCCTCTGGGAGCGCTATGGCAATACCAGTCTCGAATTGCTGGAAGGGGATGCCTACCAGCGTGAAGTGAGCGCCGAAGGGTATACGGGCGCCCTGGTCGACCACTCCGGCGGCCATCTCCACCCGCTCAATCTGGTGCTGGGCGAGGCCGCGGCCTTCGAGTCCCTCGGCGGGGTGATCTTCGAACATAGCCCGTTGGTGAGTCTCGAGCATGGCAGTCCGGTCGTGCTCAGGACGGCCGCTGGCGCCATCCGGGCCGAGCGTGTGGTGATGGCGGGCAATGCCTATCTTCACGGCGTGCTGCCGGAGCTCGAGGGCAAGTCGATGCCCTGCGGCACGCAGATCATCGCCACCGAGCCGTTGGCGGATGACGTGGCGCGCGGGCTGCTGCCCAATGGCATGGCGGTGGAGGACTGCAACTATCTGCTGGATTACTACCGCCTGACTCGCGACAACCGTCTTCTCTTCGGGGGCGGTGTCAACTACGGCGGTGAAGACCCCGCCGATATCGAGGCCCTGATTCGGCCCAAGCTGCTCAAGGTCTTCCCGCAGCTGGCCAGTGTCAGGATCGACTACGCCTGGAGCGGAACCTTCCTGATGACGCTCAATCGACTGCCGCAGTTCGGCGTGCTCAATGACAATGTCTATTACGCCCAGGGGTATTCCGGGCATGGCGTGACCTGCAGTCACCTCGCCGGGCGACTGATCAGCGAGGTGATGAGGGGGCGTGAGGGTCGCTTCGATGCCTTCGCGAACCTGCCGCATCTGCCGTTTCCCGGGGGACGACTGTTGCGAGTGCCGTTGTCAGCCGTGGGAGCCTGGTACTACCAGACACGCGACAGGCTCGGCCTCTGACGCACCCGAAGCGGGAGGTCAGGGCCAGTGGGCGCGCTCCGGCCGGAATGGCCACTGCGCAAGCGTGTCCGGGGTGAGGCGCCTCAGATGCTGCGCAGGTACCAGTCGTATTCCAGACGGCTGATGATCTGCATCGCGGCCTCGCGCTCCGCCCGGCGACCGGCAATGAAGACATTCAGGAAGCGCTCGCTGAAAGCGGCCGTGAGGGGAGCGCTTTCCTCCAGCAGCGTCAGGGCCTCGGGCCAGCTGTTGGTCAGGCTGGGCTCGAACTGATCATAGGCATTGCCGGTCACCGGCTCACCCGGGGAGATCCGATGGGTGATGCCATGGATGATGGAGGCCAGCAGCGTCGCCAGCAGCAGGTAGGGATTGACGTCAGCCCCGGCGACCCGATGCTCCAGCCGACGCGCCTCATTGGGGCCGGAGGGAATGCGGATGGCGACCGAGCGGTTGTCGAATCCCCAGGTGGGCGCCATCGGTACGTACAGGCCCTGCTGGAAACGGCGATAGGAATTCAGGTTGGGGGCAAACAGCGCCATGGAGGCGGGCATGAGTTCCAGCAGGCCGCCGATGGCGTGACGCAGGGTCTCGGTGCCCAGAGGATTCTCGCCGGGGTCTGCGAAGACATTGTGTCCATCGCGGTCCACCAGGCTCAGGTGCGCATGCATGCCATTGCCGGCTTCATCACCGTACGGCTTGGCCATGAAGGTCGCGTCGAAGCCATGACGCAGGGCGACACCCTTGATCAGGCGTTTGAGCAGGACGGCGCTGTCACAGGCCTTCATGACGTCGTCGAGATGAATCAGGTTGATCTCGAACTGACCCGGGGCGCACTCCTTGAGCGCGGTATCCAGCGGCAGCTGTTGGATGCGTGCGGCATCCTGGATCTCTTCCAGAAAGTCGGCATATTCATCCAGCTCTCCGATGGAGTAGAGCTGGCTTTCCGTGGCGCGCTCACCCGTGAGCGGAGAGCAGGGCGGCTGCACCATGCCCAGGTCATCGCGCTCACGATCCACGAGATAGAACTCCAGTTCCAGCGCGACGACGGCGGTCAGCCCCATCCCGGCCAGAATATCGACTTGTTTCTGCAGCTGATTGCGGGGGTCTGCGAAGAAGGGGCCGTCCCTGTCATCGCGCATGTTCATCAACAGCTGGCCTTGCTTGCCGCCGCGCAGCCAGGGGGCTGGCATCAAGGTGCCGGGGATCGGGCGGCAGACCTGATCCCCATCCCCGGTCTCCAGGCCCAGACCGGTCTCTTCGATGGTGTTGCCGGCGATATCGATCGCGAAGACGGAGCCTGGCAGGTTGATGCCCTGCTCGTAGGCCTTTTCCAGATTCTCGCGCGGGATACGCTTGCCGCGCTGGATGCCGCTGATATCACTGATCAGCAGGTCGATGCTCTCGATTTCCGGATGGCGGTCCAGAAACTCTCTGGCCTCATCGACGTGAAGGCTGTTCATGGGGGGGCCTGTGAGTGGGTGGTGGCACATCATATATCGCCACGCCATCCCGTGTTGTCAAATAATTCACAGCGCTTACCCGTTGCACCCTCGAGGCAGTATCATCGGCTGAGGCGCTTTCTTTCGATCTCTGTCCCGTGGTTTCCCCTTGCTTGAGATTGCCTTCGTGCCTGAGTGGCAAGGATGTCAGTTCAATCGATGTTGAATAAAATATACCAAATGACCGGGGTGCATGAGCGGCCCCTGAAGGAGAACCCATGACGTCTCGCCCTCTGGTGGGTGTGATCGCCTGCCGTCGCACGATTGAAGGCCATCCGGCGCACATGGTGACTGACAAGTACGTCAGTGCCCTGCGCGAATTCGGGCTGGAGCCACTGGTGATCCCGGTATGGGAAGACGTCATGGCTGACTCGGCCAGAGCGCTGCTGGCGCGACTGGATGGGTTGCTGCTGACGGGCAGCTATTCCAACGTGCATCCGGCGCGGTATGGCGAGGCCATCGCGCCGGAGAATACCTATGAAGACACGGCACGAGATGCGTCAGCCATGGCCTGGGTACCGCTGGCGCTCGAGTTGCAACTGCCGTTGCTGGGTATCTGTCGCGGCTTTCAGGAGCTGAACGTCGCCTTTGGTGGCAGCTTGCATCAGGCGGTGCAGAACGTGCCCGGCTTGAGGGATCATCGTGAGCCCGAGGGCGATCTCGACGTGCAGTTCGCCCCCTCCCATGGCATCAGCATCCTGCCGGGCGGGCGTCTGGCCGAGTTGTACGCCGCGTCTGAGGCGCGGGTCAATTCCGTGCATCAGCAGGGAATCGCGCGGCTGGGCGAGGGGCTGCGTGTCGAAGCGGTCGCTCCGGATGGTCTGGTGGAGGCGATCTCGATCATCGCAGCGGGAGCCTTCGCGCTGGCGGTGCAATGGCATCCCGAATGGAAGCCACGTCAGCACCCGCTGTATCAGGCGATTCTGGAAGGATTTGCCGCGGCCTGTCGGGACAGGTCCGGGCAAGCATCATCCGTTCAGGAGACACCTCGTCAGCCGTCGTGAAGATGACGACGAAGCCGCGTCCCGCGCGCCTGCAGACGCTGCAGGATGACACGGCGCTGGCTGCCTCTCCTGCGTTCTCGTGTGACCTGCCCCCCCTCTTACCTGACTTCGGAATCCTGATCATGAGCCGTCCCCGGACATTGACCGATTGGCAGGCGCTCGCCGCCCGTCTGACGCCGCAACTGCAAGGCAATGCCTTCATCAACGATGACTTCGTGCCGGCGGTCAGCGGCGAGACCTTCGAGTGCCTCAATCCGGCCACTGGGAAACGATTGGCGAAGGTGGCCAGCTGTGACGGCGCCGATGCCGAGATCGCCGTCCGACATGCCCGCGCCGCCTTCAAGAGAGGTGTCTGGTCGCGCATGGCGCCTGTCGAGCGCAAGGGCGTGCTGCTCAGGCTGGCGGACCTGATGGAGGCACACCAGGATGAGCTGGCGCTGCTGGATACCCTCGACATGGGCAAGCCGATCACCAGCGCGCTGGATGATGTGGCGGGAGCGATCGGTTCGATGCGCCATCAGGCCGAGTCCATCGACAAGCTGTACGGCGAGGTCGCGCCGACCGGCGAGCAGGTGCTGGGGCTGGTGCTGCGCGAGCCGCTGGGGGTGGTGGCCTCCATCGTGCCGTGGAACTTCCCGCTGATGATGACGGCCTGGAAGGTCGCGCCGGCGCTGGCCGCGGGCAACAGTGTCATCCTCAAGCCGTCGGAGAAGTCACCACTGTCAGCGCTGCGTCTGGCGGCACTCGCACGTGAGGCAGGTCTCCCGAGTGGCGTCTTCCAGGTGTTGCCGGGCTTCGGGCATACCGTCGGGCGTGCGCTGGCCCTGTCGATGGACGTCGAGTGTCTGGCCTTCACCGGTTCCACCACCGTCGGCAAGCAGCTGATGCAGTATGCCGGACAGTCGAACCTGAAGCGTGTCTTCCTGGAGTGCGGTGGCAAGAGCCCCAACATCGTGTTCGCCGATTGCGCGGATCTGGATCGCGTGGCGGAGAGTGCCGCTGCCGCCATCTTCTACAACCAGGGGGAGGTCTGCATCGCCGGTTCTCGCCTGCTGGTGGAAAACTCGATCCGCGACGCCTTCGTCGCCAAGGTGGTGGCGGCTGCCGAGCGCATGCAGCCGGGCGACCCGCTGGACCCGACAAGCTTCATGGGGGCGATGGTCGACAGCACCCAGCATGAGCGCGTGATGGGCTACATCCGCAAGGGGATCGAGGAGGGGGCGGTGCTGCGTGCCGGCGGCGAAGACGTTGCCGGGCCGGGGCTGTTCATCCGTCCGGTGGTCTTCGATGGCGTCACGCCCGAGATGGTGATCGGCCGTGAGGAAATCTTCGGGCCGGTGCTGTCGGTCTTCGGTTTCGAGACCGAAGAGGAGGCGCTGGCGCTGGCCAATGACAGTGATTTCGGACTGGCGGCGGGGCTCTGGAGCCAGGACATCGGCCGCATCATGCGCATGACCCATCGTCTCGAATCCGGCCAGGTCTTCGTCAACAACTGGGCGGGGGGCGATCAGAGCATGCCCTTCGGCGGCGTGAAACAGTCCGGCAACGGGCGCGACAAGTCCCATCACTCGCTGGCGGAATACACCCAGCTCAAGAGTGTCTGGATCGCGCTGAGCTGAACTGAAACCGGGCCGAACCGGGCTGTCACGCGTTGGCGGAAACACCGTGCAGCACGAAAAGAGGCCACGCGATCGCGTGGCCTCTTTTCTGTTGTCATCTGCCGCAAGTGTTTGCCGCAAGGTCTAGAACATGCGTGCCGGCGTCGCACAGCTGACCAGACGGCACTCGACTTCGCCGATGTTGCGAAAGCGATGCGGCACATTGGTATCGAAGTAGTAGGCTTCACCGGCTTTCAATACCCGGGTGTCGCTGCCGATGGTGATCTCGATCTCGCCTTCGATGACCACCCCGGCTTCCTCTCCCTGATGGGTGATCATCTCGCGGCCGGTGTCACTGACAGGCGGGTAGGTCTCGATCATGAACGACAGATTGCGATCCTGACGCTTGGCCCCGACCAGTTTGAAGACCACCTCTCCGCTGCCCACGTTCGTCAGCTCCTCTTCGCCATAGAACACCTTGGCGGTGTTCTCGAGTTCCATGGTGAAGAAATCACCGATGCTCATGGGAATGGCGGCGAGAATCTTGGACAGTGAGCTGACCGAGGGGCTGACCTTGCCCTGTTCGATCAGTGACAGGCTCGAATGGGTCACCCCACAGCGCTTGGCCAGCTCGCGTTGCGAGATGCCCCGCAGCGTACGCAGCGCCCGCAGGCGCGCACCGACATCATCTGCCATCAGAACTTCCTTCGCGAAGCGACGATTGACTGGAAATGCCTTGAGTCCTTGAGCGACAACGGCCAGCCTCGGGATGTCCGTGACTGGCCGTTGCATGCAGCGACAGGATGACTCAGAGGCGCAGGATCAGCTGAGGCTGTCCAGCTTTTCCTTGAGCACCTTGTTGACCTGTTGCGGGTTGGCGGTGCCGCGTGAGGCCTTCATCACCTGACCGACGAAGAAGCCGATCATCTTGCCACGCTTGTCCGGTTCGGCTTCCTGATACTGGGTCACCTGAGCCGGATTGTCGGCGATCACCTGGTCGACCACTGCCTCGATGGCACCGGTGTCCGTGACCTGCTTGAGGCCACGTGACTCGATGATCTCGTCGGCGCTCTCGCCTTCGCCATCCCACAGCGCGGCGAACACCTGCTTGGCGGCCTTGCCGTTGATGGTCTCATCGACGATACGCTTGATCAGGCCCCCCAGCTGGGCTGCCGAGACCGGGCTCACGGTGATGTCGAGATTTTCCTTGTTGAGACGCCCGGCCAGTTCGCCCTGCACCCAGTTGGCGGCTTGCTTGGCGTCGCCGCAGACATCCTTCACTTCCTCGAAGAAGTCGGCCATCTCACGGCTGGCGGACAGCACGCTGGCATCATAGGCGGACAGCCCCAGTTCGCCTTCGAAGCGTGCGCGCTTCTCGGCCGACAGCTCCGGCAGAGTCTGGCGCAGGTGTTCGATGTAGGCGTCGTCGACTTCCACCGGCAGCAGGTCCGGGCACGGGAAGTAGCGGTAGTCGTTGGCTTCTTCCTTGGTGCGCATGCTGCGCGTCTCGTCGGCATCCGGATCATACAGGCGGGTTTCCTGCACGACCTTGCCGCCGTCCTCGATCAGCTCGATCTGACGCTCCACCTCGAAGTGAATGGCGCGCTCGATGAAGCGGAAGGAGTTGACGTTCTTGATCTCCGCGCGGGTGCCGAAGGCTTCCTGCCCCTTGGGGCGCACCGAGACGTTGACGTCGCAACGCAGGGAACCTTCGGCCATGTTGCCGTCGGAGATGCCGAGATACGTCACGATGGCGTGGATCGCCTTGACGTAGGCCACCGCTTCCTTGGCGGAGCGCATGTCCGGCTCGGAGACGATTTCCAGCAGCGGTGTGCCGGCACGGTTCAGGTCGATGCCGGTCATGCCCTGGAAGTCTTCGTGCAGTGACTTGCCGGCGTCTTCCTCGAGATGGGCATGGTGGATGCGGATCGACTTGCGCGTGCCATCCTCGAGCAGGATCTCGAGTTCACCCGGCCCGACGATGGGCTGATCCATCTGGCTGGTCTGGTAGCCCTTGGGCAGATCCGGGTAGAAGTAGTTCTTGCGCTCGAACACCGAACGGCCGGCCACGGCGGCATTGACGGCGAGGCCGAAGCGCACGGCCATGGCCACGGCCTGCTCGTTGAGCACCGGCAGGGTGCCCGGCAGGCCGAGATCGACGGCGCTGGCCTGGGTGTTGGGCTCGGCACCGTAGGTGGTGGACGAGCCGGAGAAGATCTTTGACTGGGTGGCGAGCTGAGCGTGAACCTCAAGCCCGATTACGACTTCCCATTGCATCAGGCTTGCTCCTGTCCGAATTCCGGGCGCTGGCGGTGCCAGTCGGTGATTTGCTGGAACTGGTGCGCGACGCCCAGCAGGGTCTGCTCACCGAAGTGCGGGCCGAGAATCTGCAGGCCCACCGGGCGCTTGCCAGCCAGACCGGCCGGCACGCTGATGCCCGGAATGCCCGCCAGGTTGATGGCGATGGTGTAGAGATCCTGCAGGTACATGGACAGCGGGTCCTTGTGCGCGCCGAGATCGAACGCCGGGGTCGGTGCCGCCGGCCCCATCAGCACATCGACCTGGTCGAAGGCATCGAGGAAGTCCTGACGGATCAGGCGACGCACCTTCTGGGCCTTGATGTAGTAGGCATCGAAGAAGCCTTCGGACAGGGTGTGCGTGCCGATCAGGATGCGGCGCTTCACCTCGTCGCCGAAGCCTTCCTCGCGAGTGCGCTTGTAGAGGTCTTCCAGGTCCTGCGGGTCCGCGCAGCGGTGGCCGAAACGCACGCCGTCGTAACGCGACAGGTTGGAGGAGGCCTCGGCCGGTGCGATCACGTAGTAGGTCGGGATGGCCAGGTGGGTATGCGGCAGGGAGATTTCCTGCACGCTGGCACCGGCATCCTCGAAGACCTTGATCGCGGCACGCACGGAGGCTTCGACCTCCGCTGACAGGCCGTCGCCGAAGTATTCCTTCGGCAGGCCGATCTTCAGGCCCTTGAGGTCATAGTCCAGGCCTTCGACGTAGTCCGGCACGCCACGTACCACGCTGGTGGAGTCACGCGGGTCGGCGCCGGCGATCACGTTCATCAGGCGCGCGCAGTCCTCGGCGGAGCGTGCCATCGGGCCACCCTGATCGAGACTGGAGGCGTAGGCGATCATGCCGTAGCGGGAGACGCGGCCGTAGGTCGGCTTGAGGCCGGTGATGCCACAGAAGGCGGCCGGCTGGCGGATGGAGCCACCGGTATCGGTGCCCAGTGCCGCCGGGGCGAGGCCTGCGGCGACGGCAGCGGCGCTGCCGCCGGAGCTGCCACCCGGGACGGCGGACAGGTCCCACGGGTTCTTGACCGGACCATAGTAACTGTTCTCGTTCGAGGAGCCCATCGCGAACTCATCGAGGTTGGTCTTGCCCAGCATCACCACGCCTTCCGCCTTGAGCTTCTCGATCACGGTGGCGTCGTAGGGGGAGATGAAGTTGTCGAGCATCTTCGAGCCGCAGCTGGTGCGCACACCCTCGGTGCAGAAGATGTCCTTGATGGCCATCGGCACGCCGGTCAGCGGCGCGGCATTGCCGGCGGCACGCCTGGCGTCCGCGGCATCGGCCTCGCGCAGCGCCTCTTCACGGCACAGGGTGATGTAGCTGTTGAGCTCGCCGTCGAGGCGTTCGATACGGGCCAGGAAGGCTTCCGTCAGCTCGCGACTGGTGTACTCGCCGGCCTCGAGGCCTTGCGCCAGCTCACTGAGCGTCTTGTCATGTAGTGCAATGGACGATGACATGTTCGATTCCATCTGTGCACACGATGCAAAGGGCATCGCACGCGGAAATTCCGGGGGCGGACGGGGCGTGCCGCGTGGCGTGGTATCAGGTCTGGCGGTCTCTCACCTCACGTGAGGGATCGGCCAGGCGTGATCACTCGACGACGCGCGGTACTAGATACAGCCCCTGTTCTGTGGCCGGAGCCACCTGCTGAAAACGCTCGCGCTGATTTGACTCGGTGACTTCGTCGGCACGCAGGCGTTGCGTGGCTTCCAGCGGGTGCGCCAGGGGAGCGACGCCGTCGGTGTCGACCTGTTGCAGCTGGTCGACCATGGCGAGAATCCGATCAAGATCCGCGACATAGGCTTCGGCATCCTGCGAGGCAAGACCCAGGCGTGCGAGGTGAGCGGCACGCAGCACATCTGAATGTTCAAGGGCCATGGAAGTTTCCCTGTCTTGGCTTCGTGAGGCTTGAGGTAACGGCGAGTGCAGTCTGCTCGGTGACCTGGCGTTGGCCAGCAATGAGGCAACTGCTCGCCCGTTGCGCTGTCACAGTGTGATTCGGCGTGAAATGTACCACATCTGCAGCGCGCTGGCAGGCGTGTCAGCTTGCCGCCATGGGGTGGCAATGGTACCGTTCGCGTCTGCACAGGGTTCCGGTCTGGACTAGGTGATCAACTTCCATGTTTAAACGTTTACGTGGGCTGTTCTCGAGCGATCTGTCGATCGATCTGGGTACCGCCAACACGCTCATTTATGTGCGCGGTCGCGGTATCGTGCTCGACGAGCCCTCCGTCGTTGCCATTCGCCAATCCGGGAATGCCCGCAGCGTCGCGGCTGTCGGTGCCGATGCCAAGCGCATGCTGGGGCGTACCCCCGGCAATATCACGGCCATCCGCCCGATGAAGGACGGCGTCATCGCCGACTTCACCGTCACCGAACAGATGCTCCAGCATTTCATCCGCAAGGTGCATCAGAGCACCTTCCTGACGCCCAGTCCTCGCGTTCTGGTGTGCGTGCCGTGCATGTCGACCCAGGTCGAACGCCGCGCCATCAAGGAATCGGCCGAAGGGGCCGGTGCGCGTGAGGTCTACCTGATCGAGGAGCCCATGGCGGCCGCGATCGGTGCTGGTCTTCCCGTCGAGGAAGCCATGGGCTCCATGGTGGTCGACATCGGTGGTGGTACTACCGAGATCGCCATCATCTCGCTCAACGGCGTGGTCTACTCCGAGTCGGTACGCATCGGCGGCGACCGCTTCGACGAAGCCATCACCTCCTACGTGCGTCGCCATTATGGCAGCCTGATCGGTGAAGCGACGGCCGAGCGCATCAAGGAAGAGATCGGTTGTGCCTACCCGGGCGGCGAGCTGCGCGAGATCGACGTGCGCGGTCGCAATCTGGCCGAAGGCATTCCACGCTCCTTCACGCTCAACTCCCACGAGATTCTCGATGCGCTGCAGGAGCCGCTGGCGGCCATCGTCTCGGTGGTCAAGAGCGCGCTCGAGCAGTCTCCACCGGAGCTGGCATCCGACATCGCCGAGCGCGGTCTGGTGCTGACCGGCGGTGGTGCGCTGCTGCGTGACATCGACAAGTTGATCGCGGAAGAGACGGGCCTGCCGGTGATCATCGCCGAAGACCCGCTGACCTGCGTGGCGCGTGGCGGTGGCAAGGCGCTGGAAATGATCGATCAGCACACCTTCGAGCTGCTGTCGAGCGATTGACCTCGTCCGGGGCCGGGCATGCTGTGTGCTGTACGGCTGGTCCCGGCCTGTCGGAGGAAGTGCTATCAAACCCCTGTTCACGCGTGGCCCCGTGCCCGGCTATCGCATGCTGTTGTGTGCGGTGCTGTCCTTCGCGCTGATGTTTGCCGAAGATCGCTTCAGCTGGATGGTCGACGTGCGTGCCAGCATGGCGACACTGGTTTCCCCTGTGCAATGGGTGGTCAGTCTGCCTACAGAGGGCCTCAGCTGGGGCGCACTGGTGTTTGCCGACCAGCAGAAGCTCGCCGATGAAAACCGGGCACTGCGTGAGCAGCTGCTCAATCTGTCCAGCCGTGTGCAACGCATGGCGAGCCTGTCTGCCGAGAATTCCCGTCTGCGCGAATTGCTCAATGCCGGTCAGCGCAGTGATATCCCCTACATCACGTCCCAGTTGCTGACGCTTGATGCTGATCCGTTCTCCCATCGCATGGTGGTGGATCGCGGTGAGCAGGACGGCGTGCGCATCGGCCTGCCGGTTCTGGATGCCTACGGGCTGGTCGGTCAGGTCATCTCCACGTCGGCCTACAACAGTCGTGTGCTGATGATCAGTGATGCCAGTCATGCCGTGCCGGTGGAGGTCAATCGCAATGGCCTGCGCTTCATTGCCCAGGGCAGCGGCAAGATCGATCAGGTGGATGTGCTGCACGTGCCGGATACCGCGGATATCCGTGTCGGGGACCTGCTGGTGACCTCCGGGCTCGCGCTGCGCTTTCCGCGCGGCCTGCCGGTGGCACGTGTCACCGAGGTCTATCATGACCCCGGCAAGCCCTTCGCTCGCGTCAGTGCCGAACCCATTGCCCAGCTTGAGCGTTCGCGCAACTTCCTGATCCAGATGCCACCCGCCGTCGACGTGGAGAGCCTCTACGTAGATGACAGTCTTGACGAGCTGCCCAAGGACAACCTCGCCGCGCCCGCTTCGGACGCGGGTGACGAGGACGCGGCGGATGCCGAGGCGCAGCAGAGCGCCAATGCGCCAGGGGAGAACAACTGATGGCCTTTCGTCCCCAGACCACCTTGCTGTGCTGGTTCTCGTTGCTGCTGGCCCTGTGTCTTCAGGTCATGCCCTTGCCGGATGTGTGGTTGATCTGGCGTCCACAGTGGCTCGGTCTGATGCTGGTCTACTGGTGCATCGTCTCGCCGCAGAGTGTCGGTGTCTTCCATGGCTTCCTGTTCGGCCTGGCGCTGGATGTCCTGCAGGGGGCACCGCTGGGGCACAATGCGCTGGTGCTCTCGCTGACCGCCTTCATGGGCGTGTTGCTCTACCAGCGCATCCGCGCCTACTCACTGCTGCAGCAGGCCTTGCTGGTGATCGTGGTGCTGGGCATCGCGCAGCTGGTGGACCAGTGGTTGCGCAGCATCTTCGGTGCCGGGCCAGTGAGTCTGTCCTTCCTGCTGTCGGCGGTGATCGGGGGTGCACTGTGGCCCTGGCTCTACACCCTGCTGCAGATGCTGCGTCGTCGACTGACGGCGTGAGCCTGCGGCATGTCGTACGCATGAGAGCCGCCCCTTCGGGCGGCTTTCTGCTGTCTCATGATCAAGAAACCCGCCCAGGAGGGAGACATGTCAGCGTCGTCGTCCATTGTCGCAACCCCCGCAGCGCCCGAGATTCCCGGACGTTCGCCACGTCTTGTCCTGGCGTCCGGCTCGCCGCGTCGGCGTGAGCTGCTGGCCAGTATCGGTGTCAAGTGTGAGGTGGCCCCGGTCGACATCGATGAAACACCTCGTCCCGATGAGTCGCCGGAGCACTACGTCATGCGCATGGCGCGTGAGAAGGCACAGGCCGGATTCAGGCGATTGGACAAGGGGGAGGCTGAGGCGGTGGTGCTCGGAGCCGATACCGCCCTGGCGCTGGATGGCCGGATTCTGGGCAAGCCTCGCGATGAAGCGGATGCCCGCGAGATGCTGATGGCGCTTTCCGGTCGTCGTCATCAGGTCCTGAGCGCGGTGACGCTCTGCCATCGTCAGCAGGCGTCCGCCTCGAACGAGCCGTCACCATCCCTGTGCTGCGAGAGCGAGCTGGTCGAGAGCCGCGTGACATTTCGCGCCATCCATCGTGAGGAGGCCGCGCGGTACTGGGCCACGGGAGAACCCGCGGACAAGGCCGGCGGCTACGCGATCCAGGGGCTGGGCGCCATCTTCGTCAGCCATCTTGAAGGCAGTTACAGCGCGGTGGTCGGGCTGCCATTGCACGAGACGTCCCGCTTGCTCATGGCCAGGGGCATTGCCTGCTGGCAGTCGTGACGGTGGGTGGGCGGGCAGGGGGCCGCCGAGGGGATTGTGGAAAATCAGCCGCCGGTGACATCGTTAGTCGATAGACCACAGCCGGGGGCTGCCTTGCTATGTCATAATCGCAAGCAACGACTTTACAAGGACTTGCGCTATGAGTGGCGAGGTATTGATCAACCTGACACCGATGGAGACCCGCGTTGCGGTCGTCGAGAACGGTGTTCTGCAGGAAGCGTTCATCGAACGCAGCGGTCGGCGCGGTATCGTCGGCAATATCTATCGCGGCAAGGTGGTGCGCGTGTTGCCCGGCATGCAGGCGGCATTCGTGGACATCGGTCTTGAACGTGCCGCTTTCATCCATGCGCAGGAGGTGATGCCCGCGCATACCCCGCATGATGAGCAGCTGTCGATCCGCGAGCTGCTCAGCGAAGGTCAGCCGCTGGTGGTGCAGGTCACCAAGGACCCCATCGGCACCAAGGGAGCCCGACTGACGACGCATCTGTCGGTGCCCTCGCGCTACCTGGTCTACATGCCGGACTCGCCGCACACCGGGGTCTCCCAGCGTATCGAGAGTGATGTCGAGCGTGATCGTCTCAAGGAGATGACCGAGCGCTGCCTGACCGAGCTTGACCCGGACGCTCCGGGGGGCTTCATCCTGCGCACGGCCGCCGAGGGCATCAGCGAGGCGGAGCTCAAGCAGGACATGCATTTCCTGCTGCGGCTGTGGCGCAAGGTCAGCGAGCGGCGTCTGACTGCCGCCGTGCCCAGCGTGATCTATGACGATCTGCCACTGTTCATGCGTACCCTGCGTGACGTGATGCGAGACGAGATCGAGCGTGTGCGCATCGATTCCCGCGAGAACTATCTGCGCTTGAAGGAGTTCTCCAGCGAATTCATGCCGGACATGGAAGGGCGCATCGAATATTACCCCGGCGAGCGGCCGATCTTCGATCTGTTCAGCGTCGAGGATGAGCTTCACAAGGCGATGGGGCGCAAGGTCCAGCTCAAGAGCGGCGGCTATCTGGTGATCGACCAGACCGAGGCGATGACCACCATCGACGTCAATACCGGTGGCTTCGTCGGGCATCGCAATCTTGAAGAGACCATCTTCAAGACCAATCTCGAGGCGGCCACGGCGATAGCCCGCCAGCTGCGTCTGCGCAATCTGGGTGGCATCATCATCATCGACTTCATCGACATGGAAGAGGCCGAGCATCAGCGTCAGGTGCTCAGAGTGCTCGAGAAGTCGCTGGAGCGGGACCACGCCAAGAACAAGATGACCGGCGTGACCGAACTGGGGCTGGTGCAGCTGACCCGCAAGCGTACCCGCGAGAGTCTGGAGCAGGTGCTGTGCGAAGCCTGTCCGACCTGCCAGGGGCGCGGCACCCTCAAGACGCCGGAGACGGTCTGCTACGAGATCTTCCGTGAGATCATGCGCGAAGAGCGTGCCTACAGTCCGGATACCTACATGGTGCTGGCCTCCCAGAACGTGGTGGACCGTCTGCTGGATGAAGAGTCGGCCTCGGTGGCGGACCTCGAGAGTTTCATCGGCAAGACCATCCGTTTCCAGGTCGAGGCGCATTATACTCAGGAGCAATATGACATCGTTCTCATGTAAGGTGCCCGCCATCTGTGTTCCCGCCGATGGAGTCTCGCCATCGGTGCATTGATACACTCGTTCCCCCTGCTGACACAGCAGGGCGATGCATGGCCCTCGAGGTCGGGTGCCTCCCTCCTGCGTAGGCGTGAGGTAGCGTGTCATCATGTTTGCTCGGAGATCCGCGTGTGACCTCTTCCTCGGATGAGCCGCAAGTGCCACCCGCTGAGTCAGACAAGCTGAGAGCGGCGGATGGACCGACGGAGTCGGCCGCCACGGCCGGTGATGCTCCGTCATCTCATCAAGCCTCGTCTCCCGTCCCTTCGCCTTCACGGCGGCGGCGCTGGGGGCGAAGGCTCTTGATGGCGCTGGCGGCGCTGCTGGCGGTGCTGGCGATCGTGATCGGTGGCCTGCGCTGGTGGCTGACGACGCTGGAATCTCGCCGTGACGCGATCAGCGACTTCATCGCCACCCAGACCCACTCCAATGTCGGGATGTCATCGCTTGACGGGCGAATGGACTATCTCGACCCGGCCATCAAGCTCTCCGGCCTGAACCTCTTTCGGCCCGACGAGATGGAGGCGGCCCCGCTGTTGAGCGTGGAGCGTCTCGAGTCGCGGCTTGATGTGCTGTCCTCCCTGCGCCATCTGGCGCCCGTGTTTGACCGTGCGACCGCCACTGGCGTCATCGTTCACCTCTATCAGCATGACGATGGCAGCTGGGGCTGGCCGGGGCCGCCGCGCCCGCCTGAAGCCCTCGAGCCCAAGGGGCAGATGAGCCTGGAACAGCTCGAGCAGGGCCTGGCACTGCTGGCGCGCCAGCGCGTGAGGCTCGAGGATGTACGTCTCGTGCTGCATGGACGCAACGATACGCTCAATCTGAACGCGGCCGAGTTGTTGCTGGCCGGTGATGGTGAACGTGCTCATCTGGAGGGGCAGCTGCGCGTAGGGGAGTCGCCCCAGGCCGGCGTGAGTGCCGTGCTGGAGGTGCTGCCCGGCGACGCGGGGCTCGCCGATTATTCCGCGCAGCTGCAGGTGGAGCTGGATGCCGGTGCACTGGCCAGTGTCGGGCGCCTGATCGGTGAGCGCGACAGCCTGATGCTGCGTGACGCTGATGGCAACGCCACGCTGTGGGCGCGCTGGCGAGAGGCACGGCTGGAAGACGCTCGCCTGCGTCTCGATCTCAATCGTCTGACGCTGGATCACGATGGCGCCATGCTGGCCCTCAAGGACATCCATGCGCGGGGGCAGTGGCTGCGGGATCTGTCGGGCGGGGATCGCTGGCAGGCGTGGCTCAATCAGCTCTCGGTGGGAGCCTCGCAGCTCGATGACGCCGTCGTGAGTGACGGTGAGGCACAGGCGGCCCAGCGCTCAGATGCTCCATCGGATTCGGATTCCGCTTCACAGGAGCCGCCTGCTCGATTGCAGGCCGCGCTTGCCAGCCTCCCTGAGCGTATCTCCCTGTCGGGGGATCTCGCCGATGGCAGTGTCTCGCTTGTGACCGGCCGCTTCGATCTGGCGCGGGTGGCGCGCTGGCGCAACGTGCTGGAGCTGGGCGAGCTGGGCGAGATACTTGAGTCACTCGATCCGCGTGGCACCGCCACCGGACTGTCCCTGTCACTGGCCAATATCGGCCTTGAAGCCCCGCTGAGCATGACGCTGGCGCTTGGCCTGACGGATACCGAGGTGGAACCCTGGGAGGGCGCTCCGGGGCTCGGGCCGCTGGCGGCGTGGGTCACGGCGCGGAGTCGTGATGAAGGGGGCATGCAGGGCAGTGTCACCTTCCAGGGAGCCCCCGGCATGCGATTCCATTTCCCGGAAGTCTTCGGTGACAGCTGGTCACTGGAGTCCGCGCAGGGGGTGGTGGACTGGCAGGTGGATGATGCCGGCAGCCAGATCAGCGGGCGTGATCTGGATATCTCGCGTCATGGCGCCAGGGTGACGGGACGCTTCGGGTTGCAGATTCCCACGGATGATGCGGACCGCTTCCAGCTGGATCTGGACATGCAGGATGTGGATGCTCGCAGCATCCCGCTGGCGGACTGGTTGCCGCTCAAGGTACTGGACCCCTCCCTGCGTGAATGGCTGACGCGTGATGTGGCAGGTGTCGTGCCAGAGGGTTCTCTGCATCTGGAGCAGGTCTGGGATAAGGACAATGGCGAGAATGGCTACGGCCCCGGGGACGCGATGGATCTCGAGCTTGCCATCGAGAACGGGCGGCTCGGCTATGTCGAGGGCTGGCCCGCGCTTGACGGCGTGAAGGGCAATCTCGAGCTGCATGACAATGATCTCACGGCCAGCGTCGAGTCGGCGTACTCACGGCCGGTCGCGCTGGGTCGCGCGCAGCGTCTGTCGGTGGATCAGGCCAAAGTCGACATGCACGATGACACCCTGGATATCCAGGGGGATGTCACGGGCAGTGTCGAGGCGCTGTTCGATCTGCTCTCGCATGCACCGCTCGAGGACACCGCGGAGCTTTTGGCCGAGTGGCAGGGCAAGGGCTCCGTGGCGGCGGCCATGAAGATTCGCGTACCGCTTGAAGATGCCGAGCAGGCGCGGGTGGAGGTGACGGGTAAGGTCGGTGAGAAGCAGGCGGCAAGCCTGGCCTTCCCCGGGCCGGGCATCGAGATCGCCGGCATTCGCGGCCCGCTGGCATTCGTGCATGACCCCACGCGTCCTGAAGGACAGCGCGAGCAATTGACCGGCGACCTGTCAGGGCAGCTGTTCGGTGGCGCGGTCAAGGCGGCACTCACTATCGGTCAGGCGGATTCGGCCAGCAAGGGGGCGGTGACCTTCAGTGGCCAGGCGCCGCTGGCACCGGTGCTGAGCTGGCTGGGGGCTCCCGAGACGCTGCTCGGTGATGCGGCGCAGGATAGCCGTGCCGCACTGAATCAGGGAGATAGCCCGCGTGCGCTGGGCGGCACGTTCGATTATCAGGCGCGTCTGATGCTGCCCGAGGAGGGAGCCAGCCTGCAGCTGTCGAGTGATCTCAAGGGCGCGGCCATCAATCTGCCGGCCCCCTTCGGCAAGGCGCGTGATGAAACCGCGGCATTGTCGGTGGAGGTCGGGCTCGCCGAGGGCGGTGGCGATGTCGTGCTCGCCAATCGTGCCCGCGCTCGCTGGCAAGGCGGCAATACGCGTGATGATGGCAGCAAGGTGCCGATGACCGGCCAGCTGTGGCTGGAACGTTGGCCGAGCGACCCGCAATGGCCGTCCCGTACGGGGTGGGATATCGCCTGGCGGACGCCGACGCTGGCACCTGAGCTCTGGTCATCATGGGGCGGGGCGCTATCCGGCGCGAGTGGCGATGATGGAGCCAGTGGCAGCGGTGGCGATGCACTCAGCGAGCTGTCGCGGCTGCGCGTTGCCACCGATTGTCTGATGATCCAGGATCGGTGTACCGGCCCGATGACGCTTGAGGCAGCGCCTCGTCAGAGCTCTCAACAGCAAGCGCTGGGACTGGCGGCCACTCTGGAGGGCAGGCTCGCCAGTGGGGAGCTCGTCTGGCAGTCCGGGGCCGCGCGGCCGTTGATTCTGGATCTCGATCATCTTGATCTCGACGCGCTGTGGCCGCCACAGACCCGGGAAACCCCCGAGCCTGCGCCAAGCAACTTCACCGAGGCCGTGGCCACCGGGGTCGAGCCGACTCCCTACCCAGCGGCGCTGGCCGAGCTGCCGGCAGGCAGCCTGCGCCTGGCACGTCTCATCTGGCGCGAGCAGCAGCTGGGGCCCATCAGTGCAGAGTGGCAGTCGGATCAACAGCGGCTGGTGGTGTCCCCCCTCGCCATTACCGTGGGCGACATGACGGCCCAGGGCAACATCACCTGGGAGGATGCCGGTGCCAACAGTCTGACGCGCGCTCGTCTTTCCGCGGATGGCAGCGATCTGGGCGGGCTGCTGGAGCGGTTGTCCCAGCCACGCGGCATCGAGGCCGAGCGCGCACGCGCCGAGGCCAAGCTGGCCTGGCCGGGGGCGCCGCAGGACTTTGCGCTGTCGCGCTCCAACGGGCGGCTCGAGGTCAAGCTGGACGACGGACGTTTCCTGAATCTCGGCTCGGCGTCCGCGCGGCTATTGGGATTGGTCAACGTCGACAATCTGCTGCGTCGTCTGTCGCTGGATTTCTCGGATGTGACCGACAAGGGCACGGCCTTCGACAAGGTGCGGGGCGCCGCGACTCTCTTTGCGGGGCGTCTGGAAAGCGATGGCCCCTTGCGTATCGAGGCGCCGTCCACCACCGTGACGCTCAACGGGCAGGTTGACCTGCTTCGCGGTACCCTTGATCAACACATGGCCATCACGGTGCCGGTCAGTCAGAACCTGCCGTTGGCCGCCGTGCTGGCAGGCGCCCCCGCCGTGGGCGGTGCGCTGTTCGTGGCCGACAAGATCTTCGGTCGCTTCATCGACAAGGTGACGCAAATTCACTATCGGGTATCAGGCCCCTGGGGCGACCCGAACATTACTCTGGAAAGTGCCGAATGACGCAAAATGCGAGTTCCGGTCGCGTGCTCGACGATGCCGCGGCCCTGTTGCTGACCCCGGGCGGACTCAGCCTGGATGATCTGGATGCCGGCCTGGCACATGCCATGGGTCCGGGTACCGACTATGCCGACCTCTACTTCCAGCGTATCTGGCAGGAGAGCTGGGTGCTGGAAGATGGTGTCGTCAAGGACGCCAGCTACAACATCGATGGTGGCGTCGGCGTGCGCTCACTGGCGGGAGAGAAGACAGGCTTCGCCTATTCCAATCAGATCGATGCCGCCGCGCTTGCCGACACCGGTCGCACTGCCGCCGGCATCTCACGCAGTGGCAGCAATGGCACGGTCGTCCGTTCGATCATCACCGAGGCACCGTCCTTCTATTCCGGCATCGACCCGCTCAATGGCCTGAGTGCCGAGGACAAGGTCGCGTTGCTCAAGGAAGCGGACCGCATCGCCCGCGGCCTTGACCCTTCCATCAGTCAGGTCTCGGCCTCGCTGTCGGCGCTTTACGAGGTGGTGATGGTGCGTGCCAGTGATGGCACCCTGGCCGCGGACCTGCGTCCGCTGGTGCGCTTCAACATCAGCGTGATCGCGGTGCGCAATGGCCGTCGTGAGCGTGGCAGTGCCGGTGGCGGCGGACGCTTCCCGCTGACCCGTCTGCGTGACGACAACGTCGCCGAGCGCTACGCGCGGGAAGCCGTGCGTCAGGCACTGGTCAATCTCGAGGCCGTCGATGCGCCCGCCGGGCAGATGCCGGTGGTGCTGGGCAATGGCTGGCCGGGCGTGCTGCTGCACGAAGCGGTCGGGCATGGTCTGGAAGGGGATTTCAACCGCAAGGGCAGCTCCGCCTTCGCGGGGCGCATGGGCGAACAGGTCGCGGCGCGCGGCGTCACCGTGGTCGACGATGCGACGCTGGCGGACCGCCGTGGCTCGCTGTCAGTGGACGATGAAGGCACGCCGGGTCAGTACACGCCGCTGATCGAGGATGGCATCCTCACCGGTTACATGCAGGACAAGCTGAATGCCCGCCTGATGGGCATGGCGCCGACGGGCAATGCGCGTCGCGAGTCCTTTGCGCACCTGCCGATGCCCCGCATGACCAACACCTACATGCTGGGTGGCGATCGTGACCCGCAGGAGATCATCAAGAGCGTCAAGCGCGGCCTCTATGCGGTCAGCTTCGGCGGTGGCCAGGTGGACATCACCTCCGGGCGCTTCGTGTTCTCCGCAAGCGAAGCCTATCTGATCGAGGACGGCAAGGTGACCACACCGGTCAAGGGCGCGACCCTGATCGGCAACGGCCCGGAAGCCATGGGTCGCGTCTCGATGATCGGCAATGATCTCGAGCTGGATACCGGGGTCGGGGTCTGTGGCAAGGACGGTCAGTCGGTGCCGGTCGGAGTCGGCCAGCCGACGCTGAAGCTCGATGAGCTGACGGTCGGTGGCACCCAGTCATGAACCGGTGCGCTTGATCAGCAGAGAAGCGATATGACGACGCCGCCGTGGCAGGGCCGCGGCGGCGTCGATGAAGCGTGAGGTGTCAGAATTACAGATCGAGCTCGGCACGCAGCAGCCTGAAGAGCTTCTTGGCGCTGTTGGGCTGCTTGCCGGCATCACGCTCGGCGCGTGAATTGCGGATCAGCTGACGCAGTGCCTGGCGGTCCACCTCCGGGTAGTCCTCGACGAAGATCACGAAGGCTTCGTCGTCCTCGATCAGGCGATCGCGCCAGCGCTCCAGGCGCTGGAAGGAGGCATCCCGACGGATGCTCTGCTGCTCCATGCTCTGGAAGACGGCGTTGATGGCCTCGAGGTCTTCCTTGCGCATCAGCTTGCCGACGTACTGCATGTGACGGCGCAGGCCTTCATGACTGCGAATGCGTCCGCACTCATCGATGGCGGCCAGCATGTCATCGGAGAGCGGGAACTTGGCGCGCTGACCGGCCGGCATGTCGATGATCTTCTTGCCGAGGGCCTGAAGCTCGATCATTTCACGCTTCATCTGGGATTTGCTGGGACGCTCGACGAGCTCCTCAGGTCTTTCTTTACGCATGCCAATTCCAACGAGTCGGGGAAATTTGCGGCAGTATAGCACTGCCAGCGCCCCGTCTCCTCAGAAGGAGAACAACATGAGCCAGGCCTTTGATGCCGTTGCTCAGCAACAACTGCTGGAGCGCCGCGTCAGCGAAGCGCTCGAGCTGGCCCGCAGTCTGGGAGCCGATGCCTGTGAGGTGGGCGCCAGCGTCGATCAGGGCGTCAGCATCTCGGTGCGTGACGGAGAAGTCGAAACCGTCGAGCTGTCGCGTGACCAGGGGATCGGCGTGACCGTGTATCTGGGCAATCGCAAGGGCAGCGCGACCTCTTCCGACGCCGGTAGCGACTCGATTCGTGCCGCGGTCGAGAAAGCGGTCTCCATCGCTCATTACACCGGCGAGGACAGCTTTGCCGGATTGGCGCCGGCCGAACTGATGGCCACCGATTTCCCGGACCTTCAGGCGCATCACCCCTGGGCGATCAGCGTCGATGACGCGACGGATCTGGCGCTGGCGTGTGAGCGTGCCGGACTGGAAGTGGAAGGCATCGCGCAATCCGAAGGTGCCAGCTTCTCCAGTGGGGAAGGTGTGCAGGTCTACGGCAACAGCCACGGTTTCCTGGCCAGTCAGTGCGGCAGCCGACACTCGATGTCCTGCATGTTGATCGCCAGGGATGAACAGGGCATGCAGCGTGACTATGACTACACCAGCGTGCGCAACCCGGCCGACCTGCGCTCCCCGGAGGATGTGGGGCGTGAGGCTGCGCGCCGCACGCTGGCACGCCTCAACGCGCGCAAGGTGGCGACGGGGCGCATGCCGGTCATGTTCGACCCGCAGATGTCGGCAGGCCTGGTAGGGCACTATCTGTCCGCCATCGCGGGTGGCTCGCTGTATCGTGAGTCCAGCTTCCTGTGCGACAGCCTGGGTCAGCCGCTGTTCCCTGACTGGTTCACCCTCGGCGAGAAGCCGCGTGAGGTGGGTGGCATGTCGAGTGCCGCCTTCGACAACGACGGTGTCGCCACGCGTGACAATGTCTACTTTGCCGACGGCAAGGTGCAGAGTTACATGCTGAGCGCCTACAGTGCTCGTCGTCTGGGCATGCAGACCACCGGCAACGCGGGCGGTGCGCGCAACGTGCGCATCACCGCGCCGCTGACCTCACGTGACGAGATGCTCAAGCAGATGGGCACCGGCGTGCTGGTGACCGAGCTGATGGGGCAGGGCGTCAACGGCGTGACCGGTGACTACTCACGTGGCGCTTCGGGCTTCTGGGTCGAGAATGGCGAGATCCAGCACGCGGTCGAGGAGTTCACGATCGCCGGCAATCTGCGTGACATGGCCGCCAATCTGCTGGCGGTCGGTGATGATGTCGATACCCGGGGCAGCATCCACTCTGGCAGCTGGCTGATCGATGGCATGACCGTTGCCGGCATGTCCGAAGGTGAAGACGATGAGGTGGAAGGCTGATCGCTGACGCTTCTGTCTCTGCGCGAGAGTCCAGAAAACAACACGGCCGCTCCCTTGGGAGCGGCCGTGTTGTTTTCTGGAGCAGTCACTGGAATCCATCGGGCGTATTACAGATAGAGCCAGGTCGCCAGGCCCAGGAAGGCCATGAAGCCGATCACGTCGGTCACGGTGGTCAGGATCACGCTGCCGGAGAGGGCCGGGTCGATATTGAGCTTCTTGAGCAGTATCGGCAGCAATGTCCCGGTCACGGCCGCGATCAACAGATTGATCATGATGGCGGCACCGATGATGGCCCCCAGCTGGACATCACCGAACCAGACGATGGCGATCCCGGCGACCACCACCGCCCACAGCAGGCCATTGAGCCCCGCGACGATGATTTCGCGCTTGAGAAGCCAGCGCACGTTGCCACTCTTGACGTGTCCCAGTGCGATGCCGCGAATCAGTACCGTCAGTGCCTGTGAGCCGGCAATGCCGCCCATGCTGGCGACGATGGGCATCAGTACCGCCAGCGCGGTGATCTTCTGGATGGTGCCCTCGAACATCCCGATCACGGCGGACGCCATGAAGGCGGTCAGCAGGTTGATGCCAAGCCAGATGGCGCGACGCCAGGAGGTGCGCATCACCGGGGAGAAGGTATCTTCATCCTCGTCCATCCCCGCCATCGACATGACCTGGTGCTCGGCATCGCCGCGGATGACGTCGACCACGTCATCGATGGTGATGCGCCCGAGCAGATTGCCATCACCGCCGACGACAGGCGCCGAGATCAGGTCATGCTTCTCGAACAGCGAGGCGACCTCGCTCTCCGGCATCAATGCCGGAATCACCACGCTGTCGGTATCCATCACCTCGCGCACCGTGACACCGGGGTCAGAGACCAGCAGGCGGTTGATGGGCAGGGCGCCGATGAATTCATCGCGGCGCGAGACGACCAGCAGGGTGTCGGTGGAATCGGGAAGTCGCTCGTGACGGCGGATGTAACGCAACACGACATCCAGGGTGATGTCCGGACGGATGGTGATGGTGTCCGTGTTCATCAAGCCGCCGGCAGTGTCCTCGGGATAGGACAGCACCGTCTCGACCCGCTGGCGTTCCTGCGCCTCCATGGAGTCGAGGACTTCGAGAATCACGGCATTCGGAAGCCGCTGGAGGATGTCGGCGACATCATCCGGTTCCAGATTCTCGGTGGCGGCCAGGACGTCCTCGGCATCCATGTCCTTGAGGAAGTCGCTCTGGATATCCTCGCCAAGGTATTGGAGCACATCGCCCTGAAGTTCGGCGTCGACCAGCTCCCAGAGCAGGTTGCGCTCCTTGGGGGGGAGGATTCTAGCAAGTGGGCCACGTCCACCGGTGCCAGGCCGCGATTCAGCATGCGCCTTGCCTGATCCAGCTCGCCACTTTCCAGTGCCTGTGACAGGCGATCAAGTCTTGGCTTGAGTTTGCGTGACGTCTTGCTCATCTGTCGGCTTCCCCTGTCGACATGAAGGACAGCGTTGATTCTACCATTGGCGCAGGGGGGCGCGTCGACAAAAGAAAACACTGTTTCTTATCGATAGGGCAATCAGCGCGGAAAAAGTGGCAGAAAGCCGGCGGGCGGGGGATGTCAGACGGCGTGCGGCGGCGTCATTCTTCCTCTTCGAAGCGCGCCTCGAACAGGGACTCGATCGCAGACAGGGCCTCATCTGCCTGTTCGCCCTCGACATCGATGATCAGCGCCGTGCCACACGGGGCTGCCAGCATCAGCAGCGCCATGACGTTGGCCGCGTTGGCGCGTCGCTCACCGTGACTGACCATGACCGTGGCCTCGAAGGGCGCACAGCAGTTGACCAGCTTGGTGGCAGCGCGAGCATGCAGCCCGCGCTTGTTGGTCAGAACCAGTTCACGACTGGGCATCGTGTGACTCCTGACGGGTATCGCTGATCGCCAGGGCCGTATGTATCCCCAGTTCCCGGTGGCGTAGACGCACTTCCGGAAGCTGCTTGGCGAAATGTTCGGCCAGCTGCTCGCAGAGATAGACGCTGCGATGCTGGCCACCGGTACAGCCCACCGAAACGGTCAGGTAGCTGCGATTGCTGGCCTGATAGGCGGGCAGCCAGCGTTCCAGCCAGCCGGCGATGTCATCCTGCATTGCCTTGACGTCCGGGTAGCGCTGCAGGAATTCCGCCACGCTGTCATCACGACCGGTATCGCTGCGCAGATTGATGTCCCAGTAGGGGTTGGGCAGGCAGCGGGCATCGAACACCATGTCGGCATCGGTCGGCACGCCATGCTTGAAGCCGAAGGACTCGAAGGTGAGTGTCAGATGACGAGAGCTGTGCTGCGCGACCTGTTCGGTGATGCGCGAGCGCAGGTCATGCACGCTGAGGTTGGTCGAGTCGATGACCAGATCCGCCTTCTGACGAATCGGGGCCAGTGTCTGCTGCTCGATCTCGATGGCCTCGGCCAGCGTGCGGTCATTGTCACGGGTCAGAGGATGACGGCGGCGGGTCGCGGAATAGCGTTCGAGCAGGACACGGGAGTCCGTGGTCAGGTAGACGACCTGCACATCCATGCCGCTCTGACGAACGCTGTCGAGCAGTTCGGGGAAGCGACTCAGGGCATCGGGGAGGTTGCGCGCGTCAATGGAGACCGCGATGCGCCGGCGGGTGGGGCTGTCCTTTTCCAGCTGCTCGACCAATGGTGCCAGCAGCATGCCGGGCAAATTGTCGATGGCATAGTAGCCAATGTCTTCCAGCGCCTGGAGGGCAATCGATTTGCCGGAACCGGAGCGACCACTGATGATCACGATCTTCATGGAGTGCTCTCCCAGGGCGAGGTCAGCATGAGGTGAAAGCGGAGGGTGCCTGAGGCCAGTCAGCGACAAGCCCGGAGCGAGTCCGGGCTTGCAGGTTCAGCGCGCCGGCAATTCGGCGATGGCCGAGGTCAGGGCATCGAACAATGCTCGCTGACTGTCTGCCTGGCGCAATGCTGCCCGGTTGGTGGGCGAGTTGAGCAGTTCCGCCACCTGGCCGAGCAGAGTGAGATGGGTGTCATCTGCCTCCTCGGGGACCAGCAGCACGAACAGCAGATCGATGGGTTCGCCATCGATGGCATCAAAGTCGATGGGATCACCGAGCTTCATGAACGCCGCGATGGGGGTCTTGCAGTGTGGACTGCGTGCATGTGGCACGGCCACGCCGTGGCCGATGCCCGTCGAACCCAGTCTCTCGCGCCCGATCAGGCGCGAGAAGACTTCCTGGCTGTCCAGGCTGGGAATGTTCTGAGCAATGAAGGTGCTGAAGAATTCCAGCACCCGCTTCTTGCTCCCCCCGGGGACGCCGTAGAGCGTGCGCTCGGGGGGAAGGATCTGATCAAGTGTCATGGCAGAAGGTCAACGGGTCCCGGTGCCCTGAGAGCGAGCCTGGGACTTTTCCTTGTGTTTGACCAGCTGGCGGTCCAGCTTGTCGGCGAGCGCGTCGATGGCAGCGTACATGTTGGGGTCTTCTGCCAGGGCATGGAGGTCGGCGCCAGCGGCGTGCAGGGTGCAGGCAGCCTGTTGGCGTTCCTTCTCGATCGACAGTGTCACCTGAACATTGGTGATGTTGTCGTAATGCCGTTCGAGGCGAGCGAGCTTCTCGTTGACATAATCGCGGAGAGGATCGGTGAGTTCCACATGATGCCCGGTGATATTCACTTGCATGGACACGCTCCTTTATCCAGCGGGTTGCCTTTGAATTGTAACCCTTTTTGACTGCGAGCAAACCCTGATTGAACGCGCGGCCACTTTCTGACTCCGGCCATGGTCTCGTGGCGATCATCTGCTGGCGAGAGCGGCGGTGCCGGTGTACCGAGCGTCTACCCCGACAATGCCCAAGCTTTGAACAAAGATCAACGCTGCGCTGCATCGTGGGGCAAGGCTTGTCTTCAACCCAGCGAGGGATATCAGCAGGTTCTTCATGAGCATCGCCTCGCATCACGGACGGAATGGGGCTCGAGAAACCGGCCGTTTGTGGCCAATGTCAGCATTTACGTCGACGTTCGTGTGGCAGGAGTCGGTGGCGACCTCTGGCTATCTGTCCGTGGGATGTGAGGGAAAAAGAAAGCACTCTGGAGAAAAGTGGCTGGAAAAATAGGCAATTGGGGGCGTGAAGTCACTCACGCAGTCGCAAGGACAGGCATTGCCAACCGGTATTCAGACGACCGATTGGCAGATGATGCCAGGATGGCAGGTGCAAGGGGGCGAGCATCAGCGCTCCGACGTGTGGAGCCCACTGGCTTGCGGGTATCCGTTGTCGAGACTCACGCCAAGCGCTTGCGCTCGCTGGAGGAGGGGATGCCCATGGCCTCGCGATACTTGGCGACCGTCCGGCGCGCTACCTCGATGCCATCACTGGCCAGCAGATCCACCAGGCGTGAGTCGGACAATGGCTTGCGCGCCGGTTCTTCCGAGATCAGCTTGCGAATGCGCGCACGGATCGCGGTACTGGAGTGCGCGTCACCGTTGCCGCTGCCACCCACCTGACTCGAGAAGAAGAACTTGAGTTCGAACACGCCTCTCGGGGTGTGGATATATTTCTGGGTGGTCACCCGCGAGATGGTGGATTCGTGCATCTCGACCACTTCCGCGATGTTGGCGAGGATCAGCGGCTTCATGCCTTCTTCCCCCTGCTCGAGGAAGTCGATCTGGCGCGCCATGATCTCGCGGCCCACCTTGAGCAGGGTGTCATTGCGTGAGGACAGGCTCTTCATCAGCCAGCGGGCTTCCTGAAGATTGTCCTTGAGGAAGGTGTTGTCCGCGGACTTGTCGGCCCGCTTGATGAGGGCGGCATATTCCGGCTGGATACGCAGCTTGGGCAGCGCTTCCGGGTTGAGCTCGACCTGCCAGCCGTGACGCGTATGACGGACCAGCAGGTCCGGGATGACGTAATCACTGGCAGGCTCGCCCCAGGCGGACGCCGGGCGCGGGTCGAGCGCCCGTACCAGACGAATGACGTGATCCAGCTCATCATCATCCAGGCTCAGGCGACGCTTGAGCAGCTTGCGATCGTCATTGCCCAGTGCCTCGAGGAACTGCCGCACCAGACGGCGGGCCTGGGCCAGCAGCGGCAGATCGTCCGGCAGCAGGGCCAGCTGCAGCAGCAGGCATTCGCGCAGGTCTCGAGCGAACACACCGGTGGGATCGAACTGCTGAAGGCGCAGCAGGACCTGCTCGAGTTCCGACGCCTTGAGGCCGGGCAGTCCCTGACCTCGCAGGCCATCGACCAGTTCGTCCAGGCTCATGCTCAGGTAGCCGGCCCCATCCACCGCATCGATCAGACTCTCCGCCATCTGCCGTTCACGCGCATCGAGGTCCGTCATCGCCAGCTGCCAGCGCAGATGGTCCTGCAGGCTTTCGACACTGGTGTTGCGATCGAAGTCCGGTCCGTCCTCGCTCGAGCTTCCGCTGCCGGAACTGGTCAGGCTGCCTGCGTGATCCTGGTAGAGGTCCGACCAGTCACTGTCGAGAGGGTATTCTTCAGGAATCTCGCTGTTGGTCTCGGAGGTGGAGATCTCGCTCTTGTCCTGTGTCTCCGCGACATCCAGCGACTCGTATTCCTCGTCAAGCTCCAGCATGGGGTTTGACTCAAGCGCCTGCTGTATCTCCTGACGCAGGTCCAGCGTCGACAACTGCAGCAGCTGGATCGCTTGCTGAAGTTGCGGGGTCATGGTCAGGGAAGTGCCGAGTCGAAGCTGCAAGGTGGGTTTCATGGGGTCTGTCATTCACGGCAAAGGAACGTGCATCTACGCTATACCGTGGGTCGGGGCACTGACAAGGGGCAGTCGAGAATATTCAAGCAACTTGCATGCCATGTTGCCACCAAGGTGGTATGGACGTCATGCATTCGAGTGAGGTGTGGCAGAGCAGGAGGGTTCACGGGGAGATCACGCAAGCGCATGTCGAGGCGCTTGCGTGAGGGGGGCGGGGAATGAGACCCCGACAGTGAAGCAGGAAGTGGCGGTTGCTGGTGAGAGCAGGGGAGGTCGGACAGCTCTCGTCAGGCTGACGGCTCTTACCAGGCTGACGGCACTCTCGGGCTAGAGCTTGAACTCATGGCCCAGGTAGACATCACGCACCTGCTGGTTGGCGAGGATGGTGTCGGCGTCGCCATGCGCGATGATCTGGCCATCGCCCACGATGTAGGCGGTATCGCAGATGTCGAGTGTCTCGCGCACGTTGTGATCGGTGATCAGCACCCCGATGCCGCGGTCACGCAGCTGGCGCACGATGCTCTTGATCTCGCCCACCGAGATGGGGTCCACGCCGGCAAACGGCTCATCGAGCAGCACGAAGTCCGGCTCGGTGGCCAGTGCGCGAGCGATCTCCACGCGGCGGCGCTCCCCGCCGGAAAGGCTCATGCCGGCACTGTCACGAATATGCGTGATGCTGAACTCGTTGAGCAGCTCCTCCAGGCGTGCCTTGCGTCCGTTGCGATCCAGGTCCTTGCGCGTCTCGAGGATCGCCATGATGTTGTCGGACACCGAGAGCTTGCGGAAGATCGAGGCTTCCTGGGGCAGATAGCCGATGCCGGCGCGAGCCCGCTGATGCATGGCGGCGCCGGACAAGTCGTGGTCATCGATGGTCACGCTACCGGCATCCGAGCGCACGAGGCCGACGATCATGTAGAACGAGGTCGTCTTGCCGGCCCCGTTGGGGCCCAGCAGGCCTACGATGTCACCCTGGCGGATTTCCAGCGAGATGTCCTTGACGACCTTGCGACCCTTGTAGGCCTTGGCCAGATGACGAGCGCTGAGGGTACGTGGGCTGGCAGCAGTCATGCTCATTGGTCCTTGCTGGCATTGGCGCCACGTGGCGTCAGGGTCATGTGGACGCGTGACCCCTCGGAGGATGAGGCATCGGTGCCATTGCTGGCATTGACCTGGCGCTTGTCCAGGAAGTATTCCACGTAGCCGCCTTCGAAGGTGTCGTCGCCTTTCTCCAGACGGGCATCGCCGACCAGTTCCACCCGGCGCTCCAGCGCGTGGTAGCGAATGGTATTCGCCCAGCCCTTGACCAGTCGCTCGTCGGTATCGGGTTTCTGCTCCATGTAGGCGCGCTGGCCGGTGGCCTTGACCAGGGAAATCTCGCCGCTGTCGGCGCGACTGATGTCAACGCGCGCGGCATCCAGCTTCATGCTGCCCTGGCGCATTTCCACGCGACCGGTATAGGTGGCCGTGCCGGCCTTGTCATCCAGTGACAGTGAGTCGGCGGCAATGTTGATCGGCTGGTTGGCATCGCTGTCCAGCGCCAGTGCGGTCGGGGAAAGCGTCGTCATGCCAAGTGCCAGGCCAAGGGCCATGACACCGGGTCTGAGTGTCTGGCGCCAGACCGTCAAGGGCGTGAGAGTCGTTGAAGTCATGGAGTGCTCCTTGGCAGAACTGGTAAGGCTTCACGATCACTCAGGCCATCGTGAAGCGGAAATCGGGGAGAGAGGATTCGGCGCATGCAGGGGTGCGCTCACTGATCCTTGGCCGGCGCGGCATCGAAGGTGCTGGAGACGCGGCCATCATCGTCACGGGTGGTGTCATTGCCGGTGTCGAGAGTCTCGGCTTCCCGGGCGGCATCGCTCTTGCCCTTGCCGGGTTGCAGGGTACTGCGGACGCGGCCTTCCAGCTGGGCGGAATCCTGAGAGAGGTCAGCGCTGAAGCGGTCACTCTCGACGCGTTGACCATTCTGGGTGATCACCACCGGCACGTCACTCCAGGCACGGTTCTGCTCACGACTGTAATGCAGCACGTCGGTGTCCAGTGTCCAGGCATCCGAAGGCTGGCGCAGTCTGGCATTGCCCTCGAGGGTGAAGGTGTCGCCGCCGGCGCTCAACACGCCACTGTCACCCGTGGCGTACCAGCGACGGTCTTCGCTGTCGTTGGTCCGGATCTTCGGTGCCTGCGCACGCGTCACGTCATCGCCTGGCGTGTGTTCGATGTGCGGGGAGGTCATCGACTGGATCGACACTCCCCGCGCATCGAAGCGTGTCATGTCAGCCCCGTCGAGATAGTAATCCGGCTCATCACTGCTGGCGTCGACATTCACTGTCGACTCCAGACTGTTGCGCTGCTCGATCAGGGCCATGACGCCGCCGACCAGCAGGAGCAGCAGCATCAGCCACAGGCGCGGAGAGGGACGGGGCAGACGTGGCATCAGGCGCGCGACTCCTGCAGGTAGGTATCCAGCACCGAGGCCCAGTGGCCCTGTGCCTTGAGCAGCAGATCACAGATCTCGCGCACGGCACCATCACCGCCCTGACGCGTGGTCACCCAGTTGGCTTCGCTCATCACATAGGGCATGGCGTTGGGAACGCTGACCCCCAGGCCGACGCGACGGATGGCTTCGCGATCCGGCAGGTCATCTCCGCAGTAGGCCACCTCATCCAGCGCGATATCGTGCTCGCGACACAGGTTGGTCAGCGCGACCAGCTTGTCCTCGCGGCCCTGAATGACGTCCTGGATACCCAGCTCCTTGGCGCGACGTTCCACCATCGGCGAGCTGCGACCCGTGATCAAGGCGACCCGGATACCGCTGCGCAGGATCAGCTTGAGGCCGTGGCCATCCTGGACATGGAAGCTCTTGGTTTCCACGCCATTGGCATCGTACTGCAGCCGGTTGTCCGTCAGCACGCCGTCCACATCCAGCGCCAGCAGGCGCACGCGACGTGAGCGGTCGATGATGTCCTGGGGGTAGTCCTCCGCCAGGGAAGTGATGTCATTCATGGTCTTTCTCCTCGCATTCCGTGCATGCGTGACGCATTCCTGTAGGCGACGACCGCCAACGGCTGCGTGCTGCCCTCGCCAGACTCACGGGACTGTCGTGCAGAGACAGCAATCCCGCGGGGGAGTTCAGATCACGCCGCTGGCCAGCAGGCCGTGCATGTGGATGGCGCCGATCGGGTGCTCATCCTCGTCACAGACTACCAGAACGCTGATGCGGTTTTCTTCCATGATGCGCACCGCCTCGGCGGCCAGCATGCTTGAGCGGATGGTCTTGCCACCGCGCGTCATGACGTCATCGACCTTGAGCGCACGCAGATCGCCGTGCTGATCCAGGGTGCGGCGCAGATCCCCATCGGTATAGACGCCGACCAGATGCTCGTCCTCGTCGATCACGCAGGTGAAACCCATGCCCTGGCGGGTGATCTCGAGCAGCGCATCGCGCAGCGGGCTGCCCAGCGCCACGCGTGGCAGGGCATCGCCTTGATGCATGACGTCCTGCACGCGCAGCAGCAGTCGCCGCCCCAGACTGCCACCGGGATGAGAGAGTGCGAACTCCTCGGCGGTGAAGCCGCGGGCTTCCAGCAGTGCCACGGCCAGCGCATCCCCCATCACCAGTGCGGCGGTCGTGGAGGCCGTCGGTGCCAGGTTCAGCGGACAGGCCTCCTGGGCGACGCTGGTGTCCAGGTGTGCGTCTGCATCACGCGCGAGCGTCGAGCCGGGCTTGCCGGTCATCGAGACCAGCGGCGTCCCCATGCGCTTGAGCAGTGGCAGCAGGGCGGTGACTTCGGCGGTTTCACCGGAATTGGACAGTGCCAGCACCGTGTCCGACGAGGTGATCATGCCGAGATCCCCATGGCTGGCTTCGCCGGGATGCACGAAGAACGCCGGCGTGCCGGTGCTGGCCAGAGTCGCCGCGATCTTGCTGGCGATATGGCCGGATTTCCCCATGCCGGTGACGATCACCCGGCCCTTGGTCGCCATCATCAGCTGGCAGGCACGATCGAACTCTGCATCCAGCTGGTGCTCCAGTGCCGCGATGGCGGCGCCCTCGATCGCGAAGGTGCGTCGGGCGCTGGCGCGGAAATCCGCCTGCATGGCGGCGTGATCGCGGCCGCTGGAGGGCGAATCATCGGCAGTGGAAGACATGTCGGAGGTGGCGGGCTGGATTCTGGAGGACTTGGTCATGTTCAGATTGTTGCCTGTGTGTGGCCAGGACTCAAGGTACGTGAGAGAGGCGTCACTCACGCGCTGCAACGGCTCGGGCGTGATGCTGACACGGGGCGGATGGCCTGATCGTTCCGGCCTGTCCGCCCACAGGCGTCAGCGAGTCAGGCTGATGGCAAGCCAGGCCGTGTAGCCGAGGTAGCAGGCCAGCAGCACCAGCCCCGGACCACGGCCGATGCGGCCGCGACGCTGCCAGATGAGCAGGGCAGCCAGCATCAGGGTCAGGCCGAGCATCACCGGGTAGTCGCGACTGATGGCGCTGCCATCCACCGGCCCCGGTGCCAGCAGGCCCGGTACCGGCAGGACAGCCAGGATGTTGAAGAGGTTGGAGCCGATGACGTTGCCGATGGCGATGTCGTGATGGCGCTTGAGTGCGCTGGCCACGCTGGCCGCGAGCTCTGGCAGGCTGGTGCCGATGGCGATGACGGTCAGGCCGATGATCAGTTCGGGGACGCCGAGTGCCTGGGCGATATCGGTGGCGCCCCAGACCAGCGCGCGTGAGCTGGCGATCAACACCGCCAGACCGAAGAGCAGCCAGAAGATGGCGCGTCCGGCGCTCATCTCGGGGACGTCATCCTGACTCTCGGCGTCACTCGGCGAGTCGACCTTGAACAGCCAGACAAGCGTGAACACCAGCAGTGCCAGCAGCAGGAGGCCATCCAGACGCTCGAGCCCGCTGTTGGAGAGGGCATAGCCCCCCAGTGCCGTCGCGGCCAGCAGCAGCGGCAGTTCACGGCGCACCAGGCCGAAATGCACCGGGATGGGAGCGATGAGCGCCGTGACGCCCAGCACCAGACCGATGTTGGCGATGTTGGACCCCAGAGCATTGCCGGTGGCGATGTCGGGGGTGCCGTCAAGCGAGGCCATGATCGAGACCACGATCTCCGGCGCCGAAGTGCCGATGGAGACGATGGTCATCCCGATGAGCAGCTTGCTCATGCCAGCTCGCCATGCGGTAGCGGCGGCGCCTTCGACGAAGCGATCGGCGCTCCAGACAAGACCTATCAGGCCAAGGATGACAGCGAGGATGGGATATAGCATCGGAACTCTCGGGGCAGGAGGCAGGGCAGCGGCTTGTCGCCAGTGACCGCGCCATTAAACGCATCCCCCCAAGGCATTGCAAGGCAAGGGATCGCATCTGCGGGATGCGATGGACCCTGCAACGGACTGGTAGTGAGGGGGCGGGTTCGGATACGATGTTCGCTAACTAACTTGATTCCCGAATGACGTGATCCATGAACTCCAAGATTCGGACTCGCGGCACAGTGCCAGGCGACGGATTGCCCATGGCCAGTGTCGTGACTCCCTCACAGCGGATGCTTCTATGACTGAATTACCCGGTCAGGCTGCTACAGCGACCGCTACGGCCGGCGCTGATGCATCGCCATCCTCTCGCCGTGGCTCCGCTGACATCGACCTCGACGACGCATTGATTCGTGTCGAAGGCCTGCGCTTCACCCGTGGAGAGCGCGAGATCTTCTCCGGGATAGACCTGAAGATTCCGCGTGGCAAGATCACCGCCATCATGGGGCCCTCCGGTACCGGCAAGACGACGCTGCTCAAGCTGATCGGGGGGCAGTTGACCCCGTCCGCCGGGCGTGTGGATATCGCCGGTCACCATGTGCATGCCCTGTCGCGGCGCGAACTGTTCCGCATGCGTCGTCGCATGGGCATGCTGTTCCAGAGTGGTGCGCTGTTCTCGGATCTCAGCGTGTTCGAGAACGTGGCCTTCCCGTTGCGGGTCCATACCAATCTCCCCGAGGCGATGATCCGCGACATCGTGCTGATCAAGCTCGAGTCCGTCGGGCTGCGTGGGGCGCGTGAACTGATGCCCGCCGAGCTCTCCGGTGGCATGACGCGGCGTGTCGCGCTGGCACGCGCCATCGCACTGGATCCGGACCTGATCATGTACGACGAGCCCTTCGCCGGTCAGGACCCCATCTCGATGGGCGTGCTGGTCAATCTGATCCGTCGCCTCAACGATGCGCTGGGCATGACGGCGGTGGTGGTCTCTCACGATATCAAGGAGACGCTGACCATCGCCGATTACGTCTATGTGATCGCCGATGGCAAGGTCATGGCGCAGGGCACGCCACAAGCCCTGAACGCCGAGGCGGACCCGCGCGTGGCCCAGTTCATCCACGGCAAGCCGGATGGACCGGTGCCGTTCCACTATCCCGCGCCGGATTTCGCCGGCGACATTCTCGATGGCAGAGAAGCGGCCAGTGGCACTTCACAGAGAGGGCAATCAGCATGAGCGGTCTGAATCGTGGCCCGCTGGGGGCCATCACCTCGCTGGGGCGCAGCACCATCGAGGTGATCTCTGCCATCGGCCGCGCCGGCATGCTGCTGGCGCAGGCGGGCGTCGGCCTGCCATCCCGTGAGGGGTTCTCCCTCTGGGTGCGTCAGATGCACTTCGTCGGCGTACTGTCACTGGCGATCGTGCTGGTGTCGGGGTTGTTCATCGGCATGGTGCTGGCCCTGCAGGGCTATACCATTCTGGTCGGGTTCGGTGCTGAGGAGGCGCTTGGCCAGATGGTGTCGCTGTCGCTGCTGCGCGAGCTGGCCCCGGTCGTGGCGGCGCTGCTGTTCGCCGGGCGCGCCGGCTCTGCCCTGACGGCCGAGATCGGCCTGATGAAGGCGACCGAGCAGCTCACCAGCATGGAAATGATCGGCGTGGATCCCCTCAAGCGGATCGTCGCTCCGCGGCTGTGGGCCGGTTTCGTGTCCCTGCCGCTGTTGACCATCGGCTTCAGCGTCGTGGGGATTCTGGGTGGCAAGCTCGTGGGTGTCGATTGGCTCGGCATCTACGAAGGGGCCTACTGGAGCAGCATGCAATCGAATGTCGACTTCGTCGGGGATGTCATGAACGGCGTCGTCAAGTCACTGGTCTTCGGGCTGGTGGTGAGCTGGATCGCTGTCTTCCAGGGCTATGACCTGATCCCGACCTCGGAAGGCATTTCACGCGCGACCACACGTACTGTGGTTTATTCATCGCTGGCGGTGCTGGGACTCGATTTCGTCCTCACAGCCGTCATGTTTGGAGATATTGGATGAAACGTACCCGTATGGTCGAGTTCGGCGTGGGCCTGTTCGTACTTGCCGGTTTTCTGGGCATGGTGTTTCTCGGGCTGCGCGTCAGTGGCGTCACCTTCCAGCAGGCGGATGACACCTTCGTGCTCAATGCCAACTTTTCAGGGATAGGAAGCCTCAAGCCGCGGTCCAAGGTGACCATGGCGGGCGTGGCGATCGGCAGTGTCGAGAAGATCGAGCTGGATCCCAAGTGGTTTGACGCCCGTGTCACGATGAAGCTGGACAGCAGCCTCAAGGGCAAGTTGAGCAAGGACACCACGGCTGCCATCCTGACCTCCGGTCTGCTGGGCGAGCAATATGTCGGCCTGACCACCGGGGGGGATCCGGAAACGCTGGAGGATGGCGACACCATCCGGGATACCCAGTCGGCACTGGTACTGGAAGAGTTGATTCAGCAGTTCGTCTCCAATTTCTCGAAGAGCTGACGCAGGCCTGACTCGCCGTTGGCGCGATGCACATTTTCAAGGAGCAAATCCGATGACCCATATCCTCAAGCAGCTGATTCGTCCACTGAGCGTATTGAGCCTGTCTGCCATGATGGCGATGAGCCCGCTGGCCTCTGCCGCTTCCCAGGAACCGGACGTGCTGCTGCGTGATACCGTCGAAGGCCTGACCACCAAGATCGACAGCCGCGAAAGCTATTACAAGGATCACGTCGACGAGCTGGAAGCGCTGGTCGACAACTCCCTCGAGCCGGTCGTGGATTACCGCTACATCGCGGCAAGCGTGATGGGCAAGTACTTCAAGGGTGCCTCTCCTGAGCAGCGTACCGAATTCTCCAAGGTCTTCCATGACACCCTGATCGGTACCTACGCGAAGGGCCTGGTGAGCTTTGACTACGCCAAGCTCGAAGTGAAGGACAGTGAAGGCGAGCGTCGTTATGAAGATCAGGACACCGTCTACATGGACGTGATCGACACCAAGGGCAAGGTGTACCCGGTGGCCTATTCCATGCGTCTGCGCAATGACGAGTGGAAAGTGGTCAACGTGATCGTCAATGGCGTCAATCTGGGCCTGACCTTCCGCAATCAGTTCGACCAGGCCATGCGTGACAATGGCCGTGATATCGATGCCGTCATCAAGGGCTGGCAGCCGGATGTCGACCTGGAAAAGGACAGCGGGGAGAGCGCGGGCGACAGCGACAGCTGAGCCTGACCACTGGCGATATGACCATGAAAACACTCTTCGATGATGATGACGTGACCCTGAGCGCCGGCGATGGCTGCCTGACGCTGAGTGGTCAGCCGGATTTCGATCACGCCTCCGAGCTCGCTGAAGTGGGCTGCAAGTGGCTCGGGCAGCATGCAGAGGGTATCGAGATCGATCTCTGTGGCGTCGGTGGCGCAAGCACCGCCACGTTGAGTGTCCTGCTGGAGTGGCAGCGTCATCTGGCGCGCCATTCGGGTCATGTCACGCATCTGCGTCTATCGCCTGCGCTCAAGCGTCTGGCCTCCGTCTCTGGCCTCGATGTCCTGTTGCCGGGACTGGAGGTCACGGATCAGGCGTCGGATTCGGCGCCTCGCCCTGAGGTCGATGCTGTCTGATCGTGCTCCGGCCAGGCTGCCCAGCCGCTCGATCACCACCACTGCGCGCGGGAACGTGGGAGGCAGGAGGCTGCCGCCAATCGCGTTCCCGCGCGCTTTTGATTACCATGTGCGGTCATATCTCCCAGGTCGAAGCGCAGCGTAATGTGCCTGGCCCGGACATGTACCGCGAAGGAGTCATCGCCCGTCATGCAACCGAATGATGTCAAGGCCCTGCTCGAGGCTCGAATCGAGAACGTCGATTTTCATATCCAGGGTGAAGGATGCAACTTCCAGGTCGTCGCCGTGGGCGAGGTCTTCGCTGACCTCAGTCGCGTCAAGGCCCAGCAGTTGGTCTACGCCGCACTCAATGACGAGATTCGCTCTGGCGCGCTTCACGCCATCAGCATTCGTACCTATACCCCGGCGCAGTACGATGCTGCCGTCGGCAACGCCCAGAGCTGATCGGAACATTTCATGGACAAGCTGATTATCACCGGCAACGGGCCGGTCAACGGGGAAGTCTGGGCCAGTGGTGCCAAGAATTCGGCCCTGCCCATCCTGGCAGCGACACTGCTGTCCGAAGGTCCCGTGACCATCAGCAATCTGCCGCACCTGCAAGACATCACCACCAGCCTGGAATTGCTCGGGCGCATGGGAGTCGAGCCGGTGATGGGCGACAACATGACCGTGCAGCTGGACGGCTCCAAGGTCGAGCACTGTCATGCGCCCTACGAGCTGGTCAAGAAGATGCGCGCCTCGATCCTGGTGCTGGGCCCGCTACTGGCTCACTTCGGCAGTGCCGAAGTCTCGTTGCCGGGCGGTTGCGCCATCGGCTCGCGCCCGGTGGATCTGCACATCCGCGGCCTGGAAGCCATGGGCGCGGAGATCTCGGTCGAGAACGGCTACATCCGTGCCAAGGCGCCGGGTGGCCGCCTCAAGGGCGCTCGCATCGTCTTTGACGTGGTGACCGTCACGGGTACCGAGAATCTGCTGATGGCCGCGACGTTGGCCGATGGGCGCACCGTGCTGGAGAACGCGGCACGCGAGCCGGAAGTCGTCGATCTGGCCGAATGCCTGATCGCCATGGGCGCCAGGATCACCGGCCACGGCACCGATACCATCGTCATCGAAGGGGTCGAGAGACTGCACGGTTGCGAATACTCCGTGATGCCTGATCGCATCGAGACCGGTACCTTCCTGGTCGCGGCAGCGGCCTCGCGTGGCAAGGTGCGCGTCACCCGTACGCGCGCCGATACCCTCGATGCGGTGCTTGCCAAGCTGGAAGAAGCCGGTGCCACCATCACCACGGGGGATGACTGGATCGAGCTGGACATGCAGGGCAAGCGTCCGAAGGCGGTCAATATCCGCACGGCGCCGTATCCGGCATTCCCTACGGACATGCAGGCCCAGTTCGTGGCGCTGAATGCCGTGGCCGAAGGCACCGGTACCGTGATCGAGACCATCTTCGAGAACCGCTTCATGCACGTGCAGGAGCTCAACCGCATGGGCGCGCACATCGCCCTGGAAGGCAACACGGCGGTGGTGACCGGTACCGAGCGCCTGTCGGGCGCCCCGGTGATGGCCACGGACCTGCGTGCCTCGGCCTCGCTGGTGATCGCGGCCATCGTCGCCGATGGCGAAACCATGGTGGATCGCATCTACCACATCGATCGTGGTTATGAATGCATCGAGGAGAAGCTCTCCGGGCTGGGCGTGATCATCCGCCGCTCCGCCGGTTGAGCCGAGTCCTGCCTCCATGCGCTGCCGGCCATCGCAGGTCGGCAGCGTCTGCTGAATTCTTACGCACAAGCACGGGCGAATACCCCATGAGCAAGCAACTGGTCGTCGCCCTTTCCAAGGGGCGTATCCTCAAGGAAACCCTGCCGCTGCTGGCGGATGCCGGCATCGAACCGCTGGAAGATCTGGACAAGAGCCGCAAGCTGCTCTTCGATACCAATCTGCCTGACGTCAAGCTGGTCATCATTCGCGCCACCGATGTGCCGACCTATGTGCAGCTGGGAGCGGCTGATCTGGGCATCGCCGGCAAGGACGTGCTGCTCGAGCATGGCGCCGAAGGTCTCTATGAGCCTCTGGATCTGGAGATCGCGGCCTGTCGTCTGATGACGGCCGGGGTTGTCGGTCAGCAGCAGCAGGGCGCGCGTCGTCGCGTCGCCACCAAGTTCGTCGATGTCGCGCGTCGCTACTACGCGGAGCAGGGCATCCAGGCCGAAGTCATCAAGCTGTATGGCGCGATGGAGCTGGCCCCGTTGATGAATCTGGCCGATGAGATCGTCGATATCGTCGATACCGGCAATACCCTGCGTGCCAATGGCATGGAGCCGCGTGAGCTGATCACCGACATCAGCACGCGTCTGGTGGTCAACAAGGCCGCCATGACCATGAAGCATGATCGCCTCAAGCCGTTGATCGACCGCCTGCGTCAGGCGGTGGAAGCACGTCGCGACGCATGAATGACCAGGTCCCGGCCTCGTGTCACGCGGCGGGACTCGTCAGCAACGACATCACTCAAGATCGCAGAGACGATCTGGCAGCAGCGCCCGTCCGGCTCAGCCCTC
Source organism: Cobetia sp. 5-25-4-2 (assembly GCF_013374075.1). Classification (NCBI taxonomy): domain Bacteria; kingdom Pseudomonadati; phylum Pseudomonadota; class Gammaproteobacteria; order Oceanospirillales; family Halomonadaceae; genus Cobetia; species Cobetia sp. 5-25-4-2. The sequence continues at coordinate 138,291 of NZ_BLWK01000001.1, forward strand.
ACTGCCAATGACATGACAAGAGGTTCGCATGGATACCCTGATCAACCGGCTCGATAGCCGCGATACCGATTTCACTGCCCGCCTGGATGCATTGCTGGCCTGGGAGGGGGTGTCCGATGCCGAGGTACAGCATCGTGTCACCGACATCCTTTCGCGCGTCAAGCAGGAAGGCGATGCCGCGCTGGTGGAGTTTTCCAATCGCTTCGACCGTCTGAGTGTCTCCAGCATGTCGGAGCTGGTGATCGACGCCGAACGTCTGGCAAAGGCCTACGCCGATCTGCCGGCGGATCAGCGCGAGGCACTGGCGGTCGCGGCGGAGCGTGTGCGCGTCTATCACGAGCATCAGAAGCCGGAAAGCTGGTCCTTCAAGGACGAGCATGGCAGCTTGCTGGGGCAGAAGGTCACGCCGCTGGATCGCGCTGGCATCTATGTCCCGGGAGGCAAGGCCGCCTATCCCTCTTCCGTGCTGATGAACGCGATCCCCGCGCATGTCGCCGGTGTGCGCGAGATCATCATGGTCGTGCCGACCCCCGATGGCGTGGTCAATGAACTGGTGCTGGCCGCGGCTCACCTGGCGGGTATCGATCGGGTCTTCACCATCGGCGGCGCCCAGGCCGTCGCGGCACTGGCCTATGGCACCGAGACGGTGCCGCGCGTCGACAAGATCGTCGGTCCCGGCAACATCTATGTGGCCACTGCCAAGCGGGCGGTGTTCGGTCAGGTCGGCATCGACATGATCGCCGGACCGTCCGAGATTCTGGTGGTCAGCGATGGCGTGACCGATCCGGACTGGCTGGCGATGGACCTGTTCTCGCAGGCCGAGCATGACGAGGATGCCCAGGCGATCCTGATCAGTTGGGATGATGAGCACCTCGCTGCGGTCGAGGCATCAATCGAACGTCTCGCGCCGACCATGGAGCGTGCCGAGATCATCAAGACCTCGCTGCGCGAGCGTGGCGCCCTGATTCGCGTCAGCGGGCCGGAGCAGGCGCTGGAACTGACCAACCGTATCGCGCCGGAGCACCTGGAGCTGTCGGTGGCGGATCCGGAAGCGTGGGTCGAAGGTGTCCGCCATGCGGGCGCCATCTTCATGGGCTCCCACACCTCCGAGGCACTGGGCGATTACTGTGCCGGCCCGAATCACGTGCTGCCGACGTCCGGTACCGCGCGCTTCTCCTCGCCGCTGGGAGTCTATGACTTCCAGAAGCGCTCCTCGTTGATCCAGTGCTCGGCCGAAGGTGCCTCCATCCTCGGGCGTACCGCATCGGTGCTGGCGCGGGGTGAGTCGCTGACCGCTCACGCCCGTAGTGCCGAGAATCGCATCATCGAGTGAGCATGGTGAAGTTCATGAGCATGGTGTAGTTCATGAGCATGGTGTAGTTCATGAGCATGAAAAAGCCCGCCACGGTTTCCGTGGCGGGCTTTTCTGGTTCTGGTTCTGGTTCTGGTTCTGGTTCTGACTCTGGTTCTTGCGTGAAAGCCGTTGGCCAGTCCGGCGGCCATTGTCAGCCGGGGGATGAGACGCCCGGAGCTGCGGCGGCAGGAGAGGGCGTGCTATCGGGAATCGGCCGCTCACCGACCTTGACGCTGACCTCCATGGGCTTGCCATCCCGCAACAGATTGAGTTGCAGGGTGTCGCCCGGCTTGACCGCGGCGATGTCGGCCATGGCAAGGCGTGCATCGATCAGGCGCTTGCCGGCGACTGCCGTCAGGATGTCACCGGGACGCAGGCCGGCCTGCGCCGCGGGGCCATCCCGCAGCACGGCGGCGACCACCACGCCTTGCGGAGCGCTCAAGCCGAAGGAGTGCGCCAGCGACGGCGTCAGCTCCTGGACTTCCAGGCCCAGCCAGCCGCGAATCACCCGGCCGTGATCGACCAGTGATTCGAGGATGTCACGTGCCAGGTTGGCGGGGATGGCGAAACCGATGCCCTGCGAGCCACCGGAGCGGGAGTAGATGGCAGTATTGATGCCGACCAGTGAGCCATCGGTATTGATCAACGCTCCACCGGAGTTGCCGGGATTGATCGCGGCATCGGTCTGTATGAAGTCCTCGTAGGCATTCAGGCCAAGATGGTTGCGTCCGGTGGCCGAGATGATGCCCATGGTGACGGTCTGACCGACTCCGAAGGGGTTGCCGATGGCCAGCGAGACATCCCCGACGTGGACCTGGGTCGAGTCGGCGATCGCCACCGTCGGCAGATCTTCAAGATCGATCTTCAGCGCCGCGAGATCGGATTCGGGGTCGACCCCGACCACCTTGGCCAGTGTCTCGCGGCCATCACGCAGGGCGACCTGTATCTGGTCCGCGCCCTGAATGACATGGTTGTTGGTCAGGATATAGCCGTCGCTCGAGAGAATGACGCCGGAGCCCAGGCTCGACAGCATGCGCTGGCTGCGCAAGGCATTTTCCCCGTAGAACTGGTTGAAGAAGGGGTCGGACATCAGCGGGTGCTTGCTGTCGTCCTCGATCTTGCGCGAGGAGTAGATGTTGACGACGGCGGGGGCGGCGGCGTCCACGGCGGTCTGGTAGCTGGCCGGCCCGCTGTTGCGCTGCAGTGGCGGCGCTTCGCGCAGTACCGGATTGGCGGATTCCTCGCGCTGTTCGGCGGAGAGGGTCAAGGCGGGAGATGGCAACACCTGCTGATCTCGAGAGACGATCGCGCCGCCCTGTTGGCCGCCCTGTTGGCCAACCTCGGGCGCCGGCTCGGAATGTCCAAGTTCAGGGAAGCGATCCAGCACCACGATGGCAAGCAATACCCCGGTGACCACTGGCCAGAGAAGGGGGAGCAATGAACTGCGAAGGGGGCGTCGCGTCTGAGGCATCAGGAGTCCTGGTGAATGATCCATGGTCCTGCCGGGCCGTCAGCTTTCCTGAGGGCAACCGCCGTGGGGCGGTCGCCATCCGCAGGGTTGCTGCTGGCAGGCGGAGGGTGAAGAGGAAGATTGATGACGTGCTCAAGACGTGTCACCCATGTCTCGGTACCCGGCGAAGCTGCCATGCGCTTACATGGTGAGGCTTCGCCGTTACAATGGCAGCCAGTGTAACACTCGATGAATCTGACTGCTGGAGGCTCAATGGCTGATCGTGACGTGCTGGTCGAGGCGCTGGATGGCTGTCTGGAGGCGCAGGCCTTCAAGGATTACACCGTCAATGGACTTCAGGTCGAGGGGCGGCGCGAGGTCCGCAGAGTGCTGACGGGCGTTACCGCCAATCAGGCGCTGCTGGATGAAGCCGTGGCATGGCAGGCGGATATGGTGCTGGTGCATCACGGCTATTTCTGGAAGAACGAACCCGCTCGGATCACGGGCATGAAGCGCCGTCGTCTCAAGACACTGCTGGCGAACGACATCAATCTGGCGGCGTATCACCTGCCGCTGGATGCCCATCCGACGCTGGGCAACAATGTCCAGCTGGCCGAGCGCCTGGGGTTGGTCAGTGAAGGATGCCTGGATGGCGTCCCCGGGCGTGGACTGGTGCATGTCGGGCGTCTCGCAGATGAGCTTGCGGCAGGCGGTGAGCTGGACAGTGCCGCGTTGGGGGCCGAGTTCAGTCGCCGTCTGGGGCGAGAGGTGCTCGTGATCGCCGGGCATGATCGGCCGATCAAGCGCATTGCCTGGTGCACGGGAGGGGCGCAGGACTATATCGGTCTGGCCATCGAGGCGGGAGTCGATGCCTTCCTCTCCGGTGAGATCTCGGAGCGGACCACGCACAGTGCGCGCGAAGAGGGGGTGACCTACCTGGCGGCAGGGCATCATGCGACCGAGCGCGATGGGGTTCGGGCGCTGGGCGAGTGGCTGGCGGCCGAGCATGGCGTCGAGCATCGCTTCGTGGATATCGACAACCCTGCTTGAGTCAGCTCATGGTCGCCCTGTGACGGCCTGAGTGATCCTTGCCAACGACAACGGCCACCCCTGGAAGGTGGCCGTTGTCGTGTCCAATGGCCGTGAGGGAACTCACGGCAGGCGGAGGTTGCTCAGATGCGCGGCGGGTTGGCGCTCTGCGCTTCGCCTTCCGCGGGTTGTGGCTTGAGACCGAAATCCTCTGACAGCGTGCCGCGATTGTCGGCATAGTCACGTGGCAGGTCGACCTTCTCGCCCATGTCTTCTTCAAGCGTGGTGTCAGTATCCAGCAGGCGGCGCTTGAGCTGGCTGTCATCGCACAGTGAAGAGGCACCGCTGGCCAGGTGCTGGCGCAGCTCGTTGCCGGCACGTTGGATCTGATCCGTCAGATCACTGGCCTTGGAGAAATGATCATTCAGGGCGTCACGGAACTGGGTCAGTTCCAGCTCACGCTCCGCCAGCTTCTGGCGGGTCTTCTGATTGCGGGCCACGTTGGCATTCAGGAGGTGGTAGCACAAGGCGCCGATACCGATGCCAGCCAGAAAACAGGCGATGGCCAGGATCCAGTCAATATTGCTCTCGTTCACGTCGCTCTCCTTGTGTCACGACTGCGGTGATCTTCACCGCCGGGGCAGGCCATCACGATGATGTGCTGCCAATGTCCAGACTCTTGCAGTGTGTCCAGCGACGCTGGCCATGAGGCAAAGAGTGCCTGTATTTCAAAAGCGTACGCACTCCATTATATCGATGGGTTGGCGCGTCACGTCAATTCGTCATGAGAGAGACCTTGGTCGCCCCGAAGCAAGGGCGCCATTCGCCATCGAGGCGCGTCATGGCACTGAAGGGCCTGGGAAGCAGGACTTCCCGTCGGGTGTGGTGGGTAAAGTTGCACTCAGGGCGTATAATGCCGCGCAATTTCGTTCTTGCCTGATTGTCAGCCATGCTGGCGCAGGCGTGACCTCGTTTCACTTCGCGCCAGATGCAGCCCAGTGCTGAATCTGGCCTGCACCGGGTTTCTCCATGCCAGCACCTACGCCCCTCGAGAAGTACCAGGCAGACCTCAAGCGTGATGACTTTGCCTACGATGCCGCCCAGGAAGATGCCGTTCGTCACCTGCAGCGCCTTTATGACGATCTGGTGCGTACTCCGCGCCAGACGCCTGACAAGGTCGAAGATGTCACGGGCAATGGCGGGCTTGGCTCCAAGGTGCGTCGATTGTTCGGCAAGCCGTCGCGGCCGGCCGCCGTCGACAGGACCCCGGACATCATGGGGCTGTATTTCTGGGGTGGCGTGGGGCGCGGCAAGACCTATCTCGTCGATACCTTCTACGAGAGTCTGCCCTTCGCGGACAAGATGCGGACGCACTTCCACCGCTTCATGCAGCGCGTCCACAACGAGCTTGGCCATTACAAGGGCGAGAAGAACCCGCTGACGCTGGTGGCGGCCAAGTTTGCCGTGGAAGCGCGCGTGATCTGCTTTGACGAATTCTTCGTCAAGGACATCACCGATGCCATGATTCTCGCCACCCTGTTCGAGGAGTTGTTCAAGCAGGGCGTGGTACTGGTCGCGACCTCCAACATCGTGCCGGATGATCTCTACAAGGATGGCCTGCAGCGTGCGCGCTTCCTGCCGGCTATCGACCTGGTCAAGCGCCATTGCACCGTAGTCAATGTGGATTCGGGGATCGATTATCGCCTGCGCGCTCTGGAGCATGCCGAGCTGTTCCACAGTCCGCTGGGTGACGAGAGCGGTGCCAGACTAGCGCGTGAGTTCCGCTCCATTGCCGGAGCCGAAGGTCATGCCGATGAAGGCTTGAGCATCAATCACCGCGTGCTGCATGCCTTGCGTCGCCACGAGGATGTGGTGTGGTTCCATTTCGATGAGCTGTGCGATGGCCCGCGCAGCCAGAATGACTACATCGAGCTTGCGCGCGAGTTCCACACCGTGCTGGTGTCGGAGGTGCCGCAGATGGGGCGTGATAGCGATGATCAGGTGCGCCGCTTCATCAACATGGTCGATGAGTTCTATGACCGTGGCGTCAAGCTGCTGATGAGTGCCGAGACACCGGTCGAGCAGCTCTACACCGGCGGCAACCTCGACTTCGAATTCGAGCGCACCCTGTCACGCCTGCAGGAAATGCAGTCGCGTGAATACCTGGCGCTGCCTCACAAGCCATGAGGCGATGTCGGAAGACGAAATAGCCTTTGTGGTGCGGGCGTCTGGCATGTACAATGCGCGCTCGCTCGAATTGTTGTCCGGTCCACGAGTCGTCCTGGGTCAATCACCCTTGATGGGCGTGGGCAGTCTGGGGTCGAGTCGGCGGTGACCGCGCAAGCGGCCTGCCACTGACTGCCAAGCGTCGGACAACCAAGAAAAATAGGGATTGGTCGCGCACTCAAGTGCAAGACCCGACTATAGGTGATTCATCCATGAAGACGTTTACTGCCAAGCCGCAGTCCGTCCAGCGTGACTGGTTCGTCGTCGACGCAGCCGGCAAGACGCTGGGCCGTATGGCTACCGAAATTGCTCGTCGCCTGCGCGGCAAGCATAAAGCCGAGTACACTCCGCACGTTGACACTGGCGACTACATCGTCGTCATCAACGCCGAGAAAGTCGCTGTGACTGGTCGCAAGGCAGAAGCCAAGACCTACTACCGTCACACCGGTTACCCGGGCGGCCTGCGCTCCATGAACTTCAACCAGATGATCGAGCACAAGCCTGAGCGCGTGATCGAGCTGGCGGTGAAGGGCATGCTGCCGAAGGGCCCGCTGGGTCGTGCCATGCAGTCCAAGCTGAAAGTCTATGCTGGCGCCGAGCATCCGCACGCTGCGCAGCAGCCGCAAGAACTGAACATCTGAGGGAAGCATCGCCATGACACAGCAGCACTACGGTACCGGGCGCCGCAAGACTTCTACCGCGCGCGTCTTCCTGAAGCCGGGCACCGGCAAAATCACCGTCAACCAGCGTGACCTGAACGACTACTTCGGTCGTGTGACAGGTCGCATGGTTGTTCGCCAGCCGCTCGAGCTGACCGAAACTACCGAACAGTTCGACGTCTACGTCACTGTCGCCGGTGGTGGTGGTTCCGCTCAAGCTGGCGCCATCCGTCACGGCATTACTCGTGCCCTGATGGCTTACAACGAGGACTTCCGTCCGGCACTGCGTGCCGCCGGCTACGTCACTCGTGATGCTCGTGAAGTCGAGCGTAAGAAAGTCGGCCTGCGCAAGGCCCGTCGTCGTCCGCAGTTCTCCAAGCGTTAAGAGAACAGGCGTCGACCACAAGAACGTCCAGTACCCGAAAGGGTACTGGGCGTTTTTTTTGCGATCTTGATAGGGGCGTCAAGCGCATGGTGCGAGCGCAATTGAAGAAAGCCGCTTCTGGTAAAGTGATTTTCTTGAGTTGTGAGCGGTGGGTTCTTGCCCTTTAATACAGTCAAGCGTCAAGTGCCCGGCAAGGGAATGGTCTGGCAGCATGCGGTGGTGTTCGGGAGACAATAACAATATGGCTAATCGAGGTGTGAATCGAGGGCGGCGCCGCTTCCTCGTCAGTGCGACCAGTGTCGTGGGGGCGATAGGCGCCGTTGGCATCGCGACGCCCTTTCTGGCTTCCTGGCAGCCGAGCGCACGGGCAAGAGCGGCAGGTGCACCTGTCACGGCGGATATCTCGCGCCTGGCACCGGGTCAGCAGATGACCATCGAGTGGCGCGGCAAGCCGGTATGGGTGGTGCGTCGCACCCCCGAGATGATTGATGACATCCGGGCCATCCCGCACGCCGAGTTGCAGGACCCCGAATCACGCCGTCCCCAGCAGCCAGCCTATGTGGATGCTGTCCTGCGCTCCATCAAGCCTGAGTACGTGGTACTGGTGGGAATCTGCACCCATCTGGGCTGCTCGCCGGGTTATCGACCCGAGATGGGGGCCGCGGATCTTGGCGCTGACTGGCCGGGTGGCTATCTGTGTGCCTGTCATGGCTCGAAATTCGACCTCGCGGGTCGCGTGTTCACCGGAGTGCCGGCGCCCTCGAATCTCGAGGTGCCGCCGCATCATTATGAAAGCGAGCAGGTGCTGGTGATCGGCGTCGATGAGGAGACTGTGTGATGGGGAATCCAGAACGTGCCAAGGCGTCGCGAGGCATCATGCGCTGGATCGATGATCGCTTTCCGGCCACCCAGATGCTGCAGGACCATCTGACAGGCTACTACGCGCCCAGAAACTTCAATTTCTTCTATTTCTTCGGCTCGCTGGCGCTGCTGGTGCTGGTCAATCAGATCATTACCGGTATCTGGTTGACCATGAGCTATACCCCGACCGCCGAAGGGGCCTTCGCCTCGATCGAATACATCATGCGCGATGTGGAATATGGCTGGCTGATCCGTTACATGCATTCCACGGGGGCGTCCGCATTCTTCGTCGTCATCTATCTGCACATGTTCCGGGGGCTGATCTACGGCTCCTACCGAGCGCCGCGTGAGCTGGTGTGGATCTTCGGCATGTGCATCTATCTGGCGTTGATGGCCGAGGCCTTCATGGGGTATCTGCTGCCCTGGGGGCAGATGTCCTACTGGGGGGCGCAGGTGATCATCTCGCTGTTCACGGCGATCCCGGTCATCGGAGCGGATCTGGCGCAGATGATCCGTGGCGACTACCTGGTGTCCGGCATTACCTTGAATCGCTTCTTTGCCCTGCATGTCATCGCCTTGCCACTGGTCATCGTCGGGCTGGTGGTGCTGCATCTGGTGGCGCTGCATGAGGTGGGGTCGAACAATCCGGATGGCATCGAGATCAAGGACAGGAAGGATGAGGCGGGCCAGCCGTTGGATGGCATTCCGTTCCATCCCTACTACACGGTGAAGGACCTGGTGGGTGTCGGTGTGTTCCTGTTCGTGTTCTGTGCCGTGATCTTCTACTTCCCGGAAGGGGGCGGCTACTTCCTCGAGACGCCCAATTTCGAACCGGCCAACTCGTTGAAGACACCTGAGCATATTGCCCCTGTCTGGTATTTCACGCCGTTCTACGCGATGTTGCGGGCCGTGAACTATCCCTTGTTCGGGGTCGATGCCAAGTTCTGGGGCGTGGTGGTGATGGGGTTGGCGATCGCCATCCTGTTCGTGTTGCCATGGCTTGATCGTTCTCCTGTGCGCTCCATCCGTTACAAGGGCTGGCTATCGCGTATCGCGATACTCGTGTTCGTGGTCAGCTTCGTGACCTTGGGGGTGCTTGGCGTGATGCCGCCGACGTTCGAGCGCACGATCATCGCGCAGATCGCGACGGTGGCGTACTTCGCCTTCTTCATACTGATGCCGCTGTATACGCGATTCGAGAAGACGCGAGCGGTGCCGGACAGGGTGACAGGCCGATGAGCGGGCAAAAGGGTGGGTCAAGGGACTGGCTGAGGCATGTACTGGCTGCAGGCGTGGTGGTGGCCGGCCTGCTGGGGGCGGGAGCTGTCAGCGCGGCAGGGGGCGAGGCAGTGCGTGAGTCGATGCAGCCGGATCTGCATGACAAGCCCTCGTTGCAGCGCGGCATGCAGCTCTACACCAATTATTGCCTCGGCTGTCACAGCCTGCAGTATCAGCGCTATTCGCGTGCCGCAGAGGACCTGGAGATGCCCGAGGATCTGGTCGAGCGATATCTGATTTTCTCGCCAGAACTCAAGATCAATGACACCATGCGCATCGGGATGAAGACTGAGGACGCCGCGAGCTGGTTCGGTACGCCGCCACCGGATCTGTCTCTCGAGGCGCGTCTGCGCGGGACGGACTGGATCTACTCCTACCTGAAGAGCTTCTATCGCGATCCCGAGCGCCCCTGGGGTGTCAACAATGCTGTCTATCCGCTGGTGGCGATGCCCAATGTGCTGGAGACATTGCAGGGCGTTCAGGAAAAGGTCTGCGCCCAGAGCGACCTGGTGCCTCCGGGAGCGGAGCTGAACCCGGCAACGGGGCACTATGACTCCTGCGACGTGCTGGAGATCACCTCGCCGGGCAGCATGACAGCAGAGGAATTCGACCAGGCCGTGTGGGATCTGACCAACTTTCTGGCCTATGTGGGCGAACCATCGCGACTCAAGGCTGAGAGCATGGCCCCCAAGGTGTTAATATTCATCCTGATCTTTACTCTGCTGGCATATCTTCTCAAGAAGGAATACTGGCGCGACATTCATTGATGGCTCCCGGAGTGGCGCTCATTGATAATGGCGTGCAGGCAGTGACGGGCGCACGGCTGATCGGTCGTGCGCCCGCTTGCGTCGCTTGCGGGTGACGCAAGGTTGACCCTCTGGGCGCGTCACGCAGTTGATGAGGCGCCCAGAGGAAACTTATTCCCGTTCGTCAGGCCAAAAGCTGACGCGGGCATGGCTCGAACAGATGCGAGGACAGTTTCATGGGTGTTGTGGCCAAGCGTTCATCGATGACCTTCTACTCCGGTGGTGACGACCACTTCAGCCACCGTGTACGGATCGTGCTGGCCGAGAAGGGTGTAGCAGTCGATGTCATTGATGTAGATGATGACAACCGTCCGGCCGAGCTGGCTGATCTGAACCCGTACAACAGTGTGCCGACGTTGCTGGACCGTGACCTGGTCCTCTACGAGTCCAAGGTGATGATGGAGTACCTGGACGAGCGCTTCCCGCATCCGCCGCTGTTGCCGGTGTATCCGGTGGCGCGCGCCCAGAGCCGTCTGTGGATGCACCGCATCGAGCGCGAGTGGGTGCCGATGATGGAAACCATCCAGAATGGCACCAAGAAGGAAGCCGACAAGGCACGCAAGGAATTGCGCGAGAGCCTGATCGGAATCGCGCCGATCTTCGATGACATGCCGTTCTTCATGAGCGACGAGTTCTCTCTGGTCGACACGTGCATCGCCCCGATTCTGTGGCGTCTGCCGACATTGAACATCGAGCTGCCGGAGAAGCAGGTCAAGCCGCTGCTGAACTACATGGAGCGTCTGTTCGATCGTGATGCCTTTAAGGCGTCTCTCTCCGAGGCAGAGCGCGAGATGCGTATCTGATTCGCTTGAGCAATCCCGAAAGGGGTGCTTGAGTCGCTGGAACCCACCCCGGGGTGGGTTCCGGGCTCGGATCACGAGGCGGGGAGGGGCCGAGGTCAGGTGTCTCGACCGTCACGTGGTGTCAGTGCCCGCAAGCTGTAGCTCGGCGTCGCAGGACGTCGGTCATCGTGACATCCATTGCAGTTCAAGAGGTTCTCTCATGCTTTCCAGTCGCCCTTATCTGGCACGTGCGCTCTACGAGTGGCTGCTGGATAACGACAATACGCCGTACATCGTGGTGGATGCCGAGCAGGATGGCGTTCAGGTGCCGCGTCAACACGTGCAGAATGGCCAGATCGTGCTGAACATCGCGCCGGGTGCCGTGCGTGATCTGCTCATCGCCAATGAGGGTGTCAGCTTCAATGCCCGTTTCGGTGGTCAGCCGATGCACGTCAGCGTGCCGACGCCGGCGCTGGTGGCGCTGTACTCTCGCGAGAATGGCGTTGGCATGGTGTTCGGGCATGAGCCTGTCATGCCGGGTGCGGATGACCTGGCCTTCGGTGAGGCAGCCTCGGATGAGGCGACCTCCGGTGAGGAGGCTCAGGCGCCTTCACGTCCGACTCTGGCCAGTGTCGGTGGTGCCAGCAGCGCTGCTGATGATGAGCAGGGTGAGGAGGCGTCACGGGGTGATGCGGCGGCCGATGAGGTCGCGAGTGCCGAGGAGCAGGAGGGCGGCAGCATCTCCTCCTCCGATGAGGAAGGCGGCGATGATCAGCCGAAGCCTCCCCGCAAGGGGCGTCCGTCGCTGCGAGTCATCAAGTAAGCGGACACTCCTCTTCAGTCCTCTTGGGCTGATAACGACGACGCCCCACAGGCCAGGCCTGTGGGGCGTCGTCGTTTTCACCCATACGTCAGGGAGTGCGGTCTACGTCAATCAAGATACTCGAAGACCTTGGCGATACGCTGGATGCCACCGACTTCCGAGACCTTGCTGACGATCTGGTCGGCCTCCGAGCGGGTCACGATGCCCATCAGGTAGACGCTGGCATTCTCGGTCAGCACCATGATGCGCCCGGAATCGATGTTGGCATCGGCCGCGAGAGTCGCCTTGACGCGGGTGGTCAGCCAGGTGTCCTGGACGCGCTGGCTGGTAGGCGCATTGGCGCTGACTTCCAGGGCGTTGTGTACCTGGCGTACGCGACGGACATCCTTGGCGACTTCCGCGGCGCGTTGCTTGAGCTCATCGCTGGGCACTTGCCCGGTCAGCAGGACCATGCCGTTGTAGGCATTCACGTTGACATGGGCGTCATTGAAGCGCGCATCGATCTTGCCGAGATTGACTTCGATCTTGGTCTCGATGCTCTCGTCTTCCACTTGAGCGCCCAGAGTGCGATCACCGTAGTCCTCGTCAATGGGACCACTGTGAGTCAGGTCGGCCACGGTGGTACAGCCCGCAAGGGATAGAAAGCCGGCGGTGGCCATGAGGGAAAGCAGGTACTTTGGCGTCATGCCTTAATCTCCTGGTGAGCGCCGTGTGTCGCAAGGCGTTATTCGTTGCTGCCGAACAGCTGGTGATCGATCAGATCACACAGGCAATGAATGGCCAGCAGATGGACTTCTTGAATGCGCGCGGTGGAGGTCGCCGGTACGCGGATCTCGCAATCTTCGCTGCCCAGCAGGGATGCCATGTCGCCACCGTCGCGACCGGTCAGTGCCACCACGCGCATGTCGCGGTCATGGGCCGCCTGGATGGCCTGTACCACGTTGGCGGAGTTGCCGCTGGTGGAAATGGCCAGCAGGATGTCGCCGGGCTGGCCCAGGGCGCGAATCTGCTTGGAGAACACCTCGTTGTAGCTGTAATCGTTGGCGATGGACGTCAACGTCGAGGTGTCGGTGGTCAGGGCGATGGCCGGCAGGCTCGGGCGTTCACGCTCGAAGCGATTGAGCAGCTCTGACGAGAAGTGCTGGCTGTCACCGGCGCTGCCGCCGTTGCCGCAGGCCAGAATCTTGCCGTCATTGACCAGGCTCTGGACCATCATCTGACTCGCCGCTTCGATGAAGGGCGGCAGCACTTCACTGGCGTATGTCTTGGTGTCGATGCTGGCGTTGAAGTGGCCGAGAATACGAGATTGGAAATCCATGATGGCTCTTGGTCGTTGGCTTCAGAACGCTTCGAATGCGTGGCGTATCCAGTGAATGGCGAGAGGGGGAGGACCCTCCACGCCGACCACGTCGAAGCGGCAGGAACATAATAGCCCGTGATGGGCCAGATAAAAACGCGCGGCCTTGATCAGCCGGCGTTGCTTGGTGGCGGTCACGCTTTCCAGTGCGCTGCCGAACCGGGAGCTGGCGCGGTAACGCACTTCGATGAACACCAGGGTGTCACCATCACGCATGATCAAGTCGATCTCGCCGCCCTTGGCATGCGAATTGCGCGTGACAGGCACGAGACCTCTGGCTGACAGCCATTTCTCGACCTCGGCTTCGATCACGGCACCGCGCGCTCTCGCGCGACGCTGTGGTGGCTCCTGCCCGGTCGTTCCAGGGCGCGCCATGTCAGGGCGTGTAGGCTTCGACGGTGCGGCTGCTGGCGCCTTTCAGCGGCGGGCGTGGTACGCCGCCTCTGAACTCCGCCCACGGCAGCGTGCGTTCGATGCGTCCATCATGACGCGGGAATAGACTGCCGGTCGCTCCGAAGAGTTCCCCGCCGGCACCGGCCAGCATCAGCGGAACGCGCTGTGCCAGGCGATAGGCATCGACGCCCATGGCATTGAGCTTGAGCATGCGCGGAGAGGCATCCGACAGGGCGCGATAGGTATCGGCTTCCGGCAGAGTGGCCTTGCCGCCGGAGGAGGCCTGCGGCACTTCCCAGGGGATGTCGACGAAATTGACGCCATTGAGGTCGCCATCCTGAGCGGGCTGGGGGGAGCCTTCATAAAGGTGTGAGGTGCCGTAGATCGGCAGGTTGCCCGCGTAGTAGAAGTCCAGCATCGGCGGCACCTGACGAGCGTAGCTTGGCAGTGCCAGCAGGAAGATCATGTCGATGTTGCCGGAGTGGGCGCGGCCATACTTGCTGCCGGATTTCTTGGCGGATTTCATGCGCGCCTGATCCTGGCTGGAGACGGAAAGCAGATCCTTGACCGCTTCACTGACCGGGCCCTTGGGGTTGTAGCGCTCGATGGAAACGATGTCGCCACCTTCCTGCTCGAAGCGATCACGGAAGGCGCTGTAGACGCGCTGACCCCAGGCATTGTCGGGAATCATGGCCGCGGCACCACGATGACCGTCAAGTGAGGCGCGCAGTGCGACCTGGCGCGCTTCGTCTTCGGCGGACAGGCCGTACTGGAAGAGATTGTCGGCCTGATTGCGCTCATGGGTGCCGTAATTGAGGGCCAGGGTCGGCAGCGGCAGACTGCTCTGGGTCTCGAGCTGGCTGACCAGCTGCTTGTCCAGCGGGCCGAGCACGACCTGAGCCCCCTCCATGGTCGCGCGGGCATACAATGTCTTGAGATCGGCGCTTGAGGTATCGAAGAAGCTCAGCTGTGGCGTGGCTTCGGCATTGTCGATGGCGCTGCGATGGCGTGCCTCGATGCCTTCACGAATTGCCTGCGCGATACGCTTGAGTGGGCCGGACTGCGGAAGGAAGACCGCGATCTTGCGAACTTCCTGGCCGGAGAGCTCGCGCAGATCGAGGATGCCCTGCGGCATCTGGCGTGCGGCCGGATGCTGCGGATTGGCATCCGCCCAGTCGTTGATGGCGGAAAACATCTGGTCGATGTTGCCGCCGAAGCGCCGCTGCAGACGCAGCAGGTCCGTCCAGCCGCTGGCAATGGCGTTGGCGCTGGCCAGCTCGCCGAGCTGGCTGGGAGACAGGCGCGTGAGCTGTTCCCACAGGGTGTCATTGATGCTGAGGTCATCAGTGTCCGCCTGCAGGGCAATCAGCGTCTGGGCACTGGCCAGAGGTTCGCCGACCATGCCGAGCGCCAGTCCGCGACGCTTGCGCAGCGTGCGCTGATCGTCGCTGGACATCGTGATGTCGTCTTCCAGCACGGACGTGGCGAGTATCGTGTTCCAGCCATCCTGCTGCTCGAGGGCGATGCGCGACAGCAACAGGGCCCATTGCACGCGTTGCTGGGGTTCCAGACTCGCGGGGTCGATGTCCGAGGTGATGGTGATCGCCTGCGCGTTGTCGCCACTGCGTGCTAGGATATCGGCGGCCTGCAGTCGGGTGCCGGCGGCCTGTTGGCCCTGTTGTTGCTCCGCTTGAGCCAGCAGCGCGTCCGCCCCCGGTCCGCTGGGACGGGAGGACTGCCCGGCACACCCGGCCAGCAGCAGTGCCGCGATGGCCATGCCGGCCAGTCCGCGCAGGCTGGTGCGTGGGAGGCGCAAGCTCTTGTGCCGAATGGTTGACGCAGTGCGCAGCACGTTGTCAGGCGCACGATTCCATGTCTGGCCCATGTACGACGGTCCCTTGGCTGATGGGCGAGGAGGCCGTGGCCCGCGTCGCCGCTGCTGTAATGACGGATGAATACTGCAATGTCGAATGAGACGGGTCTCGGAGTGGCTGCTCGTGCGGGCATGTCTGCCGCAGGTGGTCAGGCCACTCGGCTGTCTCTGACGTCCATATCTACCACTGAGTTCAACGAGTCGAAGCATTGAATGTCTGAGTCTTCTGAAGGCGTATTGTACGTGGTCGCCACGCCGATTGGTAACCTCGATGACCTCAGCCCACGTGCCGCGCGGGTGCTGGGCGAAGTGGACCTGATCGCGGCTGAGGACACCCGCCACAGTGCCCGTCTGCTGCGCCATCTGGGGCTGGAAGTCCCCATGATGTCACTGCATGACCACAATGAGCGCGGGCGGGTCGATCAGCTGTGCCAGGCCCTGGAGGCGGGGCGGCGTGTCGCGCTGGTCTCCGACGCCGGGACGCCGCTGATCTCTGATCCCGGCTTCATCGTGGTGCGGGCGCTGCGGGAGCGCGGATTCAAGGTAGTCCCGCTTCCCGGCCCCTGCGCGTTGATTACCGCGCTCAGCGCTGCTGGCCTGCCGACGGATCGCTTCACTTTCGAGGGGTTTCTCGCTCACAAGGGTGGACCACGTCAGGCGCGCCTCACGGCACTGCGTGAGGATGGCGCGACGCATGTGCTTTATGAGTCGCCTCACCGTATCCAGGCGTTGTTGAGGGATATCCACGACGTTCTCGGGGCGCGCCGAGTCGTGTTGGCACGTGAGCTGACCAAGACCTTCGAGACCTTCCTGGACGGGACGGCTGCTGAGCTGCTGGCGATGATGGAGGCGGATGGCGATCAGACGCGCGGTGAATTCGTGGTCATGATCGAAGGGGCTCCGGCACGTGAGGGCGACGAGGCTGCCAGCGTCGAGGGTGATGCGCTTCTCAAGGTGCTGTGGGAAGAGGGGGTCGGCGTCAAGCAGATGGCGGCGATCGCCACTCGTCTGGTCGGCGGGCGCAAGAAGGCCTGGTATGCCAAGGCACAAGCCCTGAAGGATGCGGCGGAACCACGAGAAGCGTAAGCGAGAGGTGTTTTCCAAGTGCTTGGCGTATCTGGCTTTTCGGCGTTCCTCCGGGCCAGGTGCACTGCAGCGCCAGCTTGTGGAAACGATGTGACACTGATAGTCTTGCGCGCTTGGGAGATGGCCAGACAGTCGCCGCCAGCGTGAGCTGGGGGAGGAAAGTCCGGGCTCCATAGGGCAAGGTGCCAGATAACGTCTGGGCGGCGTGAGCCGACGGCAAGTGCAGCAGAGAGAAGACCGCCTACGTCAGCTTCGGCTGGCCGGTAAGGGTGAAAGGGTGCGGTAAGAGCGCACCGCGCGTCTGGTAACAGTTCGCGGCGAGGTAAACCCCACCTGGAGCAAGACCAAATAGGCCCCCTATGCTGCTGCCCGCAGTGGGGGCGGGTTGGTTGCTTGAGCCCTGAAGTGATTCAGGGCCTAGATGAATGACTGTCCACGACAAGACCCGGCTTATCGGCCGTCTCCCGCCTAATATTGAAGATGTCAGCCCTGTGATGCGAAACGCGCAGTTCAGGGCTGACATGTGACACCGCATGACCGGCGCCGTCCGCTCCGTGCTCCGTGGCTGGCCATTTGCAATGGCGGCGGACATGAAGTCGTGACCGGCGCCGGTTGTCGATTGTGCCATCGATA
This sequence comes from Cobetia sp. 5-25-4-2, assembly GCF_013374075.1. NCBI lineage: Bacteria > Pseudomonadati > Pseudomonadota > Gammaproteobacteria > Oceanospirillales > Halomonadaceae > Cobetia > Cobetia sp. 5-25-4-2. Next base: position 155,286 of record NZ_BLWK01000001.1, read on the forward strand.
ATCATGCGAATGTCTCTGCTTTCCTGCGGTCTACCGCCAGACGACTGGCGTCCGCCTTTACTGCCCGCAACGCGTGCCAAGGTCCCGAATTTCGTCATGTCCAAGCCCAGCGCTCCCTCCGTTCCCGAATCAGCCGCTGCCATGTCAGCCGCCGAATCCGAAGCTGCGGATCGCTTCGCGCATGTCAGTGTCATGCTCGATGGCGCGGTGGATGGGCTGATTCAGGACGTCTCCGGTGTCTATTTCGACGGTACTTTCGGGCGCGGCGGTCACTCACGCCTGATCCTGTCGCGTCTCGATGACGGTGGACGTCTGATCGCCTGTGATCGCGACCCCCAGGCATTGGCGGAAGCCGCCACCATCGAGGATTCTCGTTTTTCCATTCACGCCGGTGAATTTGCCCGCCTGGGCGAATATGCCGAGCGGGAAGGCGTGCATGGTCAGCTCGATGGCATTCTGCTGGATATCGGCGTGTCCTCGCCGCAGCTGGACGATGCCGAGCGTGGCTTCAGCTTCATGAATGATGGTCCGCTGGACATGCGCATGGACCCCACCAGTGGCGAGAGTGCCGCTGAGTGGTTGTCACGTGCCAGTGCCGAGGACATGGCGTGGGTCTTCAAGACCTACGGTGAGGAGCGCTATGCCAAGCGTCTCGCACGTGCGGTGGTCGAGCGTCGCGCCGAGCGTCCCATCACGCGGACCGGTGACTTCGCCAGCCTGATCAAGGACGCGCATCCCAACTGGGAGAAGCACAAGCACCCGGCGACGCGTGTCTTCCAGGCGATCCGCATCCATGTCAACGGCGAGCTGGATGAGTTGACCCGCGCCCTGGATGCTGGCCTGGAAGCCCTGAAACCAGGGGGAAGGCTGGTGGTGATCAGCTTCCATTCGCTGGAAGACCGTATCGTCAAACGCTTCATGCGCGACAAGGCGCGTGGCGATCAGGCGCCGCGTGGCATGCCCATTCGCGAAGATCAGCTCAACAAGCGCCTCAAGCTGGTCGGCAAGGCTCAGAAGGCCTCCGAAAGCGAGGTGCAGGCGAACGTACGCTCACGCAGCGCCGTGATGCGCATCGCCGAGAAGCTGAAATAACGCCCGGTTCGTGGCGTGTATCGTGGTCATCCCAGCGCCTGCCTTTTGGCAGGCGCGTTCGCAAGGGGACGCAGCGTTGTGCGACATGTGTGTCGGTGCCTCGCAACGCTTAACGACCAACGCCACAAGCTGACATAATGCGCCGGTCGTCGCCTGATGGTACCGCTGGTCATCACGAGTGATGTGTGGCCGGCATGTTGCGGCGATGAACAGGACAAGCCGTCAGCCATCGGGTGTTGCATGCCTGACATGCATGGATTGACGGGTCATCCCGCAGGGATAAATCGTGGTGCAGATCACCGCGTTCAGAGTGATAAGGGAGTCAGCATGGCGGGACGCAAGCAGCAGGGCAGCTGGAGAGGGAACTGGCCGATCAGGTTCCAGATGCGTTGGCGTCATCTGTGCTTCGTGGTGCTGATGATCTGCCTGCTGGGATCCGCCGCTGCTGTCGTCGTAAGCTCCCATCTCTCGCGCGGCCAATACGCGCAACTCCAGAAGCTCGAGGCGGCGCGTGATGATGCGCGTGCTCGCTGGGGGCGTCTGCTGCTTGAGGAAAGTGCCTGGTCCGCCCCTGCGCGTATCGAGAGCATCAGTACCGAGCGTCTCGAGATGCGCGTACCGGATGTCCATGATGTCGAGGTCATTCGCTGATGGCCACACGTCGACCTCCTTCCTCGGACCCCAAGGCCCCTCGCTCCCGCGGCGCACGCACTGCGCCACCCGGCGCGGCCAGTCGCGGCAAGACGGCTGGTTCTGCCGCCGCCGGGGCGCGCAAGAGTGCGCGTGGGCCCATGGGGTCCGCCCGCTATCGCATCATGCTGGGTATCGTGTTCGCAGGGCTCCTGGCCCTGGTGGGGCGTATCGGCTATCTGCAGCTCTTCGATCAGCAGTTCCTTCAGGATCAAGGGGATGCGCGCACCCTGCGCGTCGACAGCATCAACGCGCACCGTGGCATGATCACCGATCGCAGTGGCGAGCCGCTGGCCATCTCGACGCCGGTCATCACGCTGTGGGCGGACCCGCGTCTGGTGCCGGATGATCCGGTGCGCCTGTCACTGCTGGCACGCGCGCTCGGCCAGCAGCCTGACGACCTGATCCGCCGTGTGCGCCAATATCGTGATGCCGGCAAGGGCTTCATGTACATCAAGCGTCAGATGACCCCTCCTCAGGCGCAACCCGCCATCGACCTGGATGTTCCGGGTGTCCACCACAAGCAGGAATACAAGCGTTACTACCCCTCGGGCGAGGTCTCCGCACAGCTGGTCGGCGTGACCAATGTCGATGACAAGGGCCAGGAGGGGCTTGAGCTTGCCTACAATTCCTACCTCTCCGGTACGCCGGGCAAGCGTCGCGTGCTCAAGGACCGCAAGGGGCGCCTGGTGCGTGACCTGCACCTGATCAGCGAAGCCAAGCCTGGTGGTGATTTGACCCTCTCCATCGACCTGCGTCTTCAGTACATGGCCTACCGTGAGCTGAAGGCCGCCGTGGCCGAGCACCGTGCCGACGGTGGCACCCTGGTGATGATGGACGCTCGCACGGGAGAAGTGCTGGCGATGGTCAATCAGAAGTCCTACAACCCCAACAATCGTGCGGGGCTTGACCCTGCCGGTCTACGCAACCGTGCGATCACCGATGCCTTCGAGCCGGGCTCGGTCATGAAGCCTCTGGCGATGAGTGCAGGTCTGGCCTCCGGCAAGTATCAGCCGGACTCGGTGATCGACACTACGCCGGGTTACATGCGGGTCGACCGCTTCACGATTCGCGATTTCCGCAATTACGGCAAGCTCGACATGGCCGGCATTCTCTATCACTCCTCCAACATCGGCATGAGCCGCATGGCGCTGAGCCTCGAGGATGACGCGGTATGGAATCGCTATTATGAGCTGGGTCTGGGGCAGGCGCCGGGTACCGGCTTCCCGGGCGAGACGACGGGCGTTCTGCCGGCCCCGACCAACTGGTCGCGCAGCAAGCGGGCCTCCATGTCCTACGGGTACGGGATCAGTGTCTCGGCCTTGCAGCTGGCCAGCGCCTATACCGCGCTGGCCAATGATGGTCGCCGGCTGGCGCCGTCGCTGCTCAAGGTGAATACCCCGCCGGTGGGGGATCAGATCATCTCGCCCGAGAATTCCCATGCCCTGCTCGGGATGATGGAGAAGATCGTCCAGCCCAATGGTCCCGCCAAGCGTGCCGTGGTCGAGGGCTACCGTATCGCGGGCAAGACGGGTACGGTGCGTAAGGTGACCTCCGGTGGCTATCAGAAGACGGCCTATCGCTCCTTGTTCGCCGGCATTGCGCCGGTGTCCGACCCGCGCATCGTGACCGTGGTGATGATCGAGAATCCCAAGGGCGAGGAATACTACGGGGGCCTAGTCGCGGCGCCGGTGTTCGGTCGCGTGGTCGGCAAGGCGCTGCGCCTTCTGGATGTGCCACCTGACAGCGCCGTCGGCGAGTGAGCGGTGACATCTGCCACCATGCATGCCGGACACGGCGCGTGACATCCATTTCTTTCGTGTAGCGAATACGTCCCAGCTTCAGCAACAAGGAAGGTCTTCCAGCATGACTTCATCGCAAGATCTGGCCGAGCAGGCCTCGGCAGAGCCGCTGGGCGAATTTCTGGCACGGCCACTGGCGACAGCCAGCGAGCTGCTTGGCGCGCTCATGGCGCTGTGGCCCGGCGTGTTCAGCGATAGTCGCCTGACCGCACTCGTGATGGCGCAAGACGACTGGCATCTGACGATCGACAGTCGCCACGTGACGCCGGGGTCGCTGTTCATCGCGGTACCCGGTATCGGCAGCGATGGTCGCGATTACATTGCCTCCGCCCTCGAGAAGGGCGCGGCGCTGGTAGTGGCACAGCAGTCTTCCGAGGGGGAAGCCTCGCCTGAGTCTCACGCAGACGAGCGTGTCGTCTGGCTCGAGGGGCTCGGCGCGCAGCTCGGCGAGCTGGGACGACAGGCCTTTGGCGTGCCGGAGTCACTGACGCTGGTCGGCGTGACCGGCACCAACGGCAAGTCCTCCGTGACCCATTACATTGCCGAGTTTGCCGAGGCGCTCGGCATCCCCTCCGGCATGATCGGCACGCTGGGGATCGGCCGCCCTGGCGCGCTGGTCGCCGGTGAGCGCACCACGCCGGATGCACTCGCCGTCCAGGCGGCGCTCAAGGGCCTGAGCATGGCCGGTGCGGAACTGGTCGCGATGGAAGTCTCTTCCCATGCGCTGGACCAGGACCGTGTCAACGGCTGCCGCTTCACGGTGGCGGGCTATACCAATCTGTCGCGTGATCATCTGGATTACCACGGCAGCATGGCGGCATATGCCGCGGCCAAGGCCAAGCTCTTCAAGCGACCGGAACTTAAGCTTGCGGTGCTCAATGCCGATGATGCGCTGGCGCGTCTGATGCTGGCCGGCATGCAGCGCGGTGTGCGCGTGTTGGCGATGGGGCGTGACGAGGTGGCCACCCTGCGCGTGCTGGACGTCTTCCCCGAGCCGCTGGGGCAGGTGGCCGTGATCGCGACGCCTGACGGTGAGCGTGAGCTCGGCCTCAATCTGATGGGGCGCTTCAACCTCGACAATGCCCTGCTGGCGATGCTGATCCTGCATGGTCTCGGCCATTCGCTGGCGGACCTGTTCGCGGCGGCACCGCGTCTGACGCCGGTGCCGGGACGCATGCAGCGCCTGACCCGCGAGGGCGCGCCCGTGGTGGTGGTGGACTATGCCCACACCCCGGAGGCGGTCGAGACCGCGCTGACGGCACTGCGTGCCCATCTGCCGGCGCGTGATGATGCGCGCCTGTGGTGCGTGCTCGGCTGTGGCGGTGATCGCGACACCGGCAAGCGCCCGCTGATGGCGACGGCCGCCGAGCAGGGCGCCGATCGCGTCGTCATCACCGATGACAACCCGCGCAGTGAAGAGGCCGCTGTCATTCGCCAGCAGATGATGGATGGCATCCAGGCCCGGGAGCGCGCCCGGGAAATCGCCGGGCGCGCCGAGGCCATCGCCCAGGTCATCCGTGATGCAGGCGAACATGACGTGATTCTCATCGCCGGCAAGGGCCATGAGGATTACCAGGAAGTGGCGGGGGAGCGTCTGCCGTTCTCGGATGTCGCACATGCGGTGGCGGCGCTCGAGCGTCGTGCGCTCTCCACTCAGGAAGGTCTGGAGAGCGACGCATGAGTGCGTCAGTGCAGTCTCCTGGCCTGGAGTGCTTCGATGAGGTGGCTCAGCTGCTCTCGGCTCGGCTGCCTTCGGCGCTGGTCGGCCGGTCGTTGGGGGCCATCGAGACGGATACCCGCAAGCTGTCCAGCCAGCGGTCGCCGCTTTTCGTGGCGCTGAAGGGCGAGCGTTTCGATGCCCATGACTTCCTGGCTCAGGCTCGTGACAATGGCGCGATCGCGGCGCTGGTCGAGCATCCGGTGGATGACCCGTTGCCGCAGATCGTGGTGCCTGACACGCGGCTCGCCTTCGGTCTGCTGGCGGCGGCACGTCGACGAGCCTGGGGGCGGCCGTTGATCGCCGTGACCGGCAACAGCGGCAAGACCAGCGTCAAGGGACTGGTGCATGCCATCCTGGTGCGTGATGCCGCGCGCTTGGACGCCGAGAGCCTTGCCACACAGGGCAACCTCAACAATGACTATGGTCTGCCGATGACGCTGCTGCGCCTGAACGATGCGCATCAGCATGGCGTCGTCGAGCTGGGCGCCAATCATCTCGGTGAGATCGCCTGGACCACCGCGCTGGCACGTCCACAGGTGGCGGTCATCACCAATGTCACCGGTGCTCACGTCGGGGAATTCGGTGGCATGGGGCAGATCGCCCAGGCCAAGGGCGAGATTCTTGCCGGACTCAGTCCGCTGGGGGGGCGCCGTCCGGTGGCGGTACTCAATCGTGATGATGTCTATTTCACGCTCTGGCAGGCGCTGGCAGTGACGGGGCAGGCGGTGGATATCATCGACTTCAGCGTCGCGGACCTGGCGGAGAGTTCGGCACGCCTGCAGGCACGCAAGCTAGGCGCGGATGAGCTCGGGCGTTATGCTTTCGAACTGACGTTTGACGGCCACTCGCTGGGGCGGGTCCAGCTTGCCCTGCTGGGACGGCACAATGTCGCCAATGCGTTGGCGGCAGCCGCTGCCTGTCTGGCGCTGGGCGTGGACAGCCAGCTGGTCATCGAGGGGCTCGAGAGCGCCGAGAGCGTTCCGGGTCGCCTGGGGGTCGTGGAAGGACACAATGGGGCTCGTCTGCTCGATGACAGCTACAACGCCAACCCTGGGGCCATGCTGGCCGCGCTGGAGCTGTTGGCGAGCCTTCCTGCTCCGCGCTGGTGCCTGATGGGCGCCATGGGCGAGCTGGGCGAGGACGCCGAGCGGCTGCACGCCGAGGTGGGCGCCTACGCCCGCAAGCTCGGTATCGATTTCGTTGCCACCTGTGGTGAAAAGGCCAGAGCGACTGCCGAGGCCTTCGGCGCAGGTGGCATGCATTTCAAGGAGCGGGCGGAGCTTGAAGCTTACGCCCGTACCCATCTACCCACCGGGGCCAGTGTTCTGGTCAAGGGGTCTCGTAGCGCAGGCATGGAACATGTCGTTGCCGCGCTCAAGGTCGACGCATCAAGGTGAATGTGAGTCATGCTGCTGCTGCTTGCTGAGTTTCTGGCCCAATTCAATGGCGCCTTTACGGTTTTCAATTATCTGACCCTGCGTGTGGTGCTGGCCACGCTGACGGCCTTGTTGCTGTGCCTGTGGCTCGGCCCCTGGGTCATCCGCAAGCTGGTGGATGGCCAGATCGGCCAGGCCGTGCGTGATGATGGCCCTCAGTCCCACCTGTCCAAGGCCGGTACGCCGACCATGGGCGGCGTGATGATCCTGCTGTCGATGGCCGTCTCGACCCTGCTGTGGGGCGACCTGACCAATCTGTATGTCTGGGTGGTGCTGGCGGTCACATTGGGCTTCGGTGCGGTCGGCTGGGTGGATGACTACCGCAAGGTGGTGGAGAAGAATCCCCGTGGCCTGCCGGCGCGCTGGAAGTATTTCTGGCAGTCGGTGGTGGGCATCGGGGCGGCCGTGGTGCTGTACCTGACGGCTTCCACGCCTGCCGAGACAGCACTGCTGGTGCCGTTCTTCAAGGATGTCGTCATCCCGCTGGGCATCTTCTACATGGTGCTGACCTATTTCGTGATCGTCGGCAGCTCCAATGCCGTCAATCTGACCGATGGCCTCGATGGGCTGGCGATCATGCCGACCGTGCTGGTGGCCATGGGGCTTGCGATCTTCGCCTACGCCTCGGGCAACCTGAAGTTCGCGGAGTATCTGCACATTCCGTTCATTGCCGGTTCCGGCGAGCTGGCGGTGTTCTGTGCCACCATCGCGGGCGCCGGCCTGGGCTTTCTGTGGTTCAACACCTATCCCGCCCAGGTCTTCATGGGCGATGTGGGCGCCTTGGCTCTCGGTGCGGCACTGGGCGTGGTCGCGGTCATCGTGCGTCAGGAAATCGTGCTGTTCATCATGGGGGGCGTCTTCGTGATGGAGACCGTCTCGGTCATCCTGCAGGTCGGCTCCTACAAGCTGACCGGACGACGCATCTTCCGCATGGCGCCGCTGCATCACCACTTCGAACTCAAGGGCTGGCCGGAGCCGCGCGTCATCGTGCGCTTCTGGATCATCACCGTCGTGCTGGTGCTGCTTGGCCTGGCCACACTCAAGGTTCGCTGAGGACGCTTTCGCGATGACCCTCTCTGTCACCTCCCACGCACCGGCCTCGCCGGTGCCTGCCGAAGGACCGACCCTGGTGGTCGGTCTTGGTGTCTCCGGACAGGCGATCGCTCGCCATCTGAGTGATCGTGGCATCGATTTTGCCGTCGCCGATACCCGCAGTGCACCGCCGGGGCTCGAGAATCTGCGCGAGCATGCACCGCAGGCCGAGGTCCATCTCGGGCCGCTGGAAGCGCTGGATCTGTCACGCTTTGGTGAGGTGGTGCTCAGTCCGGGCATCGACCCGCGTCAGGCCGTATTTGACCCGGTACGCGAGCGCCTGATCGGCGAGATCGCGCTGTTCGTGCGGGCACTCGATGAACGCCAGGCCCGGGATGCGCAGGGCAGGCGGCCGACGCTGATCGCCATCACCGGTTCAAACGCCAAGTCCACTGTCACCACGCTGGTGGCGAGGATGGCCGAGCGGGCAGGCCGTGACGTGGCGGTCGGTGGCAATCTGGGCACCGCCGCGCTGACGCTGCTGCGTGAGCAGCCCGATGCCGAACTGTATGTGCTGGAACTGTCATCCTTTCAGCTCGAGACCACGCCCGAGCTCAAGGCAGATGTCGCCTGCTTCCTGAACCTCTCCGAAGACCATCTCGATCGCCATGACGGCATGCGCGGCTATCAGGCCGCCAAGCGTGCCATCTTCCGCGGGGCGGGCCTGGCGGTCATCAATGCCGACGATGCCTGGAGCTGGCCGGCCGAGGAGGATGCAGTGGCGCGCGCAAGCTTCAGCGTATGCCTGGATGAGGGCGACTCTGGTGATGACAGCGAGGAGTTGAGTGAAGGGGCTGAATGGCGTCTGGCGGAGCAGGACGGCACGCTCATGCTGTGTCACGTGGCATCCGAAGGCCTGCATGGCGTGATGCCTGCCGCGCAGGTGCGTCTGGCCGGGCGTCACAATCAGGCCAACGCGCTGGCGGCGCTGGCGATGGGCACGGCGATCGGTCTCGCGCAGGAGGCCATGGTGGCCGAACTCGAGCACTTCGCGGGGCTGCCGCACCGGGGCGAGCTGATCGCTGACGTGGCAGGTGTGCGCTGGATCAACGATTCCAAGGGCACCAACGTCGGCGCGACGCTGGCGGCGATCGCCGGTCTCGGTCCGACACTCGATGGCAAGCTGATTCTGCTGGCCGGTGGCCAGGGCAAGGGCGCGGACTTCACGCCGTTGGCCGCGCCGCTGGCACGCTTTGCGCGTGAGGCGGTGCTTTTCGGACAGGATGCAGAGCGCCTGTCGCTGGCACTGGAGGATAGCCTTCGCGTCAGCCGGGTCGCGACGCTGGCGGAAGGCATGGCCCATGCTCAGCGAGTCGCTCGGCCGGGAGATTGCGTGCTGCTGTCACCTGCCTGCGCCAGTCTCGATCAGTTCCCCAATTACATGGTGCGCGGCGATGCGTTTCGTGACTGGGTGTCGGAGCATGTGATGGACGCGGGCAACGAGGGCGAAGCGGATGGGTGACAAGGCCAGTCGAGTGCGTCAGGCGATGAGTACCGAGCAGCAGCCAGTGGATGGCTGGCTGGTCTTCGCGGCATTGGCGATTCTGTGTATCGGCTGGGTGATGGTCACCTCGGCTTCCAGCGAGATCTCCAGCGAGCGCTTTGACGGCAACGCCTTCTACTACAGCATGCGTCACGGCATCTTCATTCTGATCGGACTGGTGGCGGCCTATTGCACGCTGCGCATACCGATGTCGGCCTGGCAGCAACGCAGTTTCGCGATGCTGATGCTGGGGTTCGTGTTGCTGGTGGTCGTGCTGGTGGTCGGGCGTGAGATCAACGGCGCCAAGCGCTGGATTCCCTTGCCGGTGATCGGCGGGGTGCAGGCCTCCGAGGTCGCCAAGTTGTGCCTGATGATGTGGCTGGCGGGGTATCTGGATCGGCGTCTCGACAAGGTGCGCGCCAGTGTCGTCAATGGTCTCGTGCTGCCCTGCATGCCCTTGATGCTGATGATTCTCTTGCTGGCACTGGAGCCTGACTTCGGGTCCATCGTGGTGATGGGCGGTGCGGTGATGGGCATGCTGCTGCTGGCGGGGGTCGCCTGGTGGGGCTTCATCGTCCTGCTGGCAGCGGCCATCGGCGGTGGTTGGTCGCTGGCGATCGCCGAACCCTATCGCTGGGAGCGCCTGACCACCTATACCGACCCGTGGGCGAACATGTACGACAGCGGCTATCAGCTGACCCAGGCCCTGATCGCCTTCGGGCGAGGACACCTGAGCGGCATGGGGCTGGGCAACAGCGTGCAGAAACTCTTCTATCTGCCCGAAGCGCATACCGATTTCGTGTTCGCGGTACTGGCCGAGGAACTGGGATTGATCGGTGCCACGGCGGTCGTCGGGCTGTTCGCGCTCCTGATCTATCGGGCCTTCAAGATCGCCCGACGTGCCGAGCTTGCCGGCTTGCCGTTCAGCGCCTACCTCGGCTACGGTATCGCCCTCGTGCTGGGGGCCCAGGCCTTCATCAACATCGGGGTCGCCAGTGGATTGCTGCCGACGAAGGGGCTGACGCTGCCGCTGATGAGCTATGGGGGCTCCAGCTTGATCGTCAGCTGCATACAGATTGCCATTCTGATGCGAATCGATACGGAAGTTCGTCTGCTGACGCGCGGCAAGAGTCCCGCGCGGCGCAAGACCGGCAAGTCGCCCGAGACCACGCAAGGAGCCAAGGCATGACGTCATCTTCTTCTGCAGTGCCTGCGGCTGATGCCTCGCGCCCCGAGACCTCTGACGCCCCTGCTGACACGCCCTCTGCCGGCATCGTGCTGATGATGGCAGGAGGGACGGGGGGGCATGTGATACCGGCGTTGTCGCTGGCGCGTGCTCTCGCCAGCCAGGGTCATGAAATCCACTGGCTGGGCAGTCCGCGTGGCATCGAGAACCGACTGGTTCCGGAGGCGGGGTATCCGCTGCATCGAGTGGAAGTGGCTGGACTGCGTGGCAAGGGGCTTGCCGGCTATGCGGCGATCCCGTTTCGCCTGACCCGCGCCGTTCTGCAGGCGCGACGCATCATCCGTGAACTCAAGCCGGTGCTGGTCGTCGGGCTGGGAGGCTTTGCCAGCGGTCCTGGCGGACTGGCGGCACGCCTGGAGGGCATTCCGCTGGTGATCCATGAGCAGAATGCCATCGCCGGACTGACCAACAAGGTGTTGGCCCGGATGGCAACGCGGGTCTACGCCGCCTTTCCCGGCGCCTTCCCTGCCGCCATCGCTGCGCAGGTGGTGGGCAATCCGGTGCGCGACGAGATCGCCGCCGTCGGTCAGACGGCAGACACCGAGGGCGCTTCCCGGGAGCAGGCCATGCGCGCGCGACCGCTTCACCTGCTGGTGATGGGGGGCTCGCTGGGTGCCCAGTCGCTCAACGAGCAGCTGGCGCCGGCGCTGGCACTGTTGCCGGCGTCCTCGCGCCCCCTGGTGCGCCATCAGGCCGGGCGTGACAAAGAGGAGGCGACCGTTGCCGCCTATCAGGCCGCCAGTGTCACGGCCGAGGTCAGCGAGTTCATCACCGACATGGCCGAAGCCTATGCCTGGGCGGATCTGGTGGTGTGTCGCTCGGGTGCCTTGACGGTCGCTGAGCTTGCCGCCGCCGGACGACCCGCCATCTTCGTGCCGTTCCCGCATGCCGTGGATGATCACCAGACCGTCAATGCGGCGGTGATGGTCACGGCCGACGCGGCGCGTCTGATTCCCCAGAATACGCTGAATGCCCAGCGTCTCGCCGAGACGCTGGGGGAATTGCTGGATCCCAAGATACTCACTGGCATGGCCGCTCGCGCCCGCGAAAGTGCGGAACTCGACGCGGTAGCGACCATGCTGGCAGGCTGCATGGAGACTCGCCTTGAACGCTAGGAATTCTGATCGTGGTGTCGGCATGCGCCGCATCCGTCGCATCCACTTCGTCGGCATCGGCGGCGTGGGCATGTGTGGTATCGCTGAAGTACTGAGCAACATGGGGTATGAGGTCAGCGGCAGTGACCTCAAGGAGTCCACCGTGACGGCGCACCTGCGGGATTGTGGTGTGCGCGTGGCGATCGGTCATGCGGCTGTCAACGCGGAAGGCAGCGATGTGGTGGTGGTCTCGACGGCAGTGGATACCAGCAACCCGGAAGTGGCCTGGGCGCGTGACCATCGGGTGCCGGTGGTACGTCGTGCCGAGATGCTGGCGGAGCTGATGCGATTCCGTCAGGGGATCGCCATTGCCGGCACGCATGGCAAGACCACCACGACCAGCCTGACGGCCACGCTGCTCGCGGAGGGCGGCATGGACCCGACCTTCGTCATCGGTGGCAAGTTGACCAGCGCCGGCACGAATGCACGCCTGGGGGAAGGGGAATACCTCGTGGCCGAGGCGGATGAGTCCGACGCCTCCTTCCTGCACCTGCAGCCGCTGATCTCGGTGGTCACCAACATCGATGCCGACCACATGGCGACCTATGAGGGTGACTTCAATCGCCTCAAGGACACCTTCATCGAGTTCCTGCACAACCTGCCGTTCTACGGCCTGGCGGTGCTGTGTCTCGATGACGCCAATGTCCGCGAGCTGCTGCCGCGCGTGCAGCGCCAGTTCGTGACCTATGGCTTCAGTGAGGATGCCGATTATCGCATCAGCGACTTCCGCCAGGGCGGCGGTCAGCTGAGCTTCACTGCGCTGCGTCCGGAGGGGCATGCGCCACTGGAGATCACGCTGGCCATGCCGGGTGAGCACAACGCGCTCAACGCTCTGGCGGCCATCGCGATCGCCACCGATGTCGGCGTGAGCGATGACGCGATAGCGCGTGCGCTGGCCAGCTTCGCCGGTGTGGGTCGCCGCTTCCAGGTGCATGGTGAATTCGCGGCACCCAATGGCGAGCAGAGCGTGATGCTGGTCGATGACTATGGCCATCACCCGCGAGAAGTGGAAATGGTGATCCGTGCCGTGCGTGCCGGCTGGCCGGAGCGTCGGTTGGTGATGGCCTATCAGCCTCACCGTTACTCGCGCACCCATGATCTCTACGAGGATTTCGTGCGGGTACTGTCCGAGGTCGATACCCTGCTGCTGCTGGATGTCTACAGCGCAGGAGAGGCGATGATTCCGGGAGCCGACGGCCGCTCTCTGGCCGGCTCGATCCGTCAGCGTGGGCAGGTGGATCCGCTGTTCGTCGAGCACAAGCGTGCGTTGCCAAGTCTGCTCAACAATGTGCTGCGCCCGGGCGATATTCTGATCACCCAGGGGGCGGGTGATGTCGGCGGCATCGCCCTGTCACTGGCCGGTGCGGATCTCAAGCTTTCCGAGGTGGCGCTATGACCGCGGTGAAGCCGGAAATGGCGACACGCTATGGTCGCGTCGTGGTGCTGTTCGGTGGAGTGAGTGCCGAGCGTGAGGTATCGCTGAAGAGTGGTGCGGCGGTGCTCGCGGCCCTGGAAGGGGCCGGCCTCGATGTGCAGGGGTACGACATGGCCCATGGCCTGGCCGGTCTGGAGGCGCTGCGCGCAGACCGCGTCTTCATCGCCATGCATGGACGTGGTGGCGAGGATGGCACTCTGCAGGGGGCGCTTGAGCTTCTGGGCATTCCCTATACGGGGAGTGGCGTGCTGGCCTCCGCGCTGGGGATGGACAAGCTGCGCACCAAGAAGCTCTGGGATGTCGAAGGCTTGCCGACGCCACGCTCCTGTCGCCTGGCGGCGGACACTGACTGGCAGAATGTGCTCGAGACGCTCGGTACGCCGGTAGTGGTCAAGCCGGTGCACGAAGGCTCGACGCTGGGCATCCATATCGTCGAGGAGGCTGGCGCTCTCAAGGCCGCCTGGCAGGATGCCTGTCGTTTCGATGGTGTCGTCATGGCCGAGCAGTTCATCAAGGGGCCGGAATATACGGTCTCGGTGCTGGACGGCGAGGTGTTGCCGGCCATTCGCATCGAAGCGGACAGCGGTTTCTACGATTACGATGCCAAGTACCTCACCGATACCACTCGCTACCTGCTGCCCTGCGGTCTGGAGGCTGCGCGCGAAGCCGAACTGGCGACTCTCTCGCTCAAGGCATTCAACGTGCTGGGCTGCGAGGGCTGGGGGCGTGTCGATGTGATGGAAGATGCGGACGGCGCCTTCTGGCTGCTGGAAGTCAACACCTCGCCGGGCATGACCGATCACAGCCTCGTGCCACAGGCAGCCGCGCATGTGGGGCTGGATTTCACGGCGCTGGTACTGCAGATTCTCGACACGACGCTGACCGAGCGTCATGACGTCGCCGCGTCCGCCTGCCCACAGAGCGAACACTGACCCATGGCGGCGCGTAGCTCTGCAGGTGCACTGTTCGGTCTGGTGCTGGGAGCGGCACTGATGGTGGCGGGTGGCCAGGCATTGTGGACCTGGCTGGACCGCCCCATCGAGCGAGTCACCATCAAGGGTGACTTCGAACACGTGAGCGCCGCCTATCTCCAGCGCCATATCGCGCCGTTGATTCGCGGACAAAGCTGGCTCTCTGTCCCGCTGGGGGAAGTTCGGCGTCGCGCTCTGGCGATCGACTGGCTGAGTGAGGTGAGCATTTCGCGTCGCTGGCCGGATACACTCGAATTCGAGCTGTTCGAGCAGCAGCCGGTGGCCTACTGGAATGACGGTGAGTTGATCAACGTGAGAGGCGAGGCCTTCAAGGCAGCCCCTGTCACCCAGCTGGGAAATCTGCCGAATCTGGCAGGCCCCAAGGGTAGCGGTTCCGAGGTGCTGGCCGAGCTGGACGCGCTGCAGAGCCAGTTGGGCGGTCTGGGGCTCAATGTCTCCCAGTTGCGTCTCGAGCCACGTGGCGCCTGGCGTTTTCAGGTCAATGACAGCGTCTGGGTCATGCTGGGTCGCAATGACAGGGAGGCCCGTCTGGCTCGCTTCATGGCAGCCTGGCAGCGTCAATTGGGTGGTCAGGCGTCGCAGATTCGCTACATTGACCTCCGCTATCCCAACGGCGTAGCCGTGGCGTGGCATGGCGAGACGACAGCACTGGAAGAAAGCAACGGTTGAGGGAGAATCGGCGACACTTCAGAACGAAGGTCTTGAGGCGCTGATATTAGTGAAATGGAGTTATCTCCAGTTTCATTTCGGGACAATCCCGCCTATTCTAGCGGGGATTTGCGCCTCCTGGTATTTTCAGGCTGGTGTGCCGTTAGTGGTGACTTCTATACTATGAAGGCAAATTCATCTTCGGGTTAAACGGAGCGTTAACCTGACTGGGTGGTTTCTGGCATTCTTGCCGCCGCCGATCGCGCTATTTTTTTCATGACGAACCAGAATCAAGGAGCTGGCCCGACCTATGGCAGGACATTCCAAATCACAGGATATGGTGGTCGGGCTGGACATCGGAACCTCCAAGGTGGTCGCGATCGTGGGGCAACCGACCGACGATGGTGGCATCGAAATTGCGGGTATCGGTTCACACCCTTCACGCGGCATGAAGAAGGGTGTCGTCATCAATATCGAGTCGACCGTGCAATCGATCCAGCGCGCGGTGGAGGAAGCTGAATTGATGGCGGGCTGCGATATCCACTCGGTATACGTGGGGATTGCCGGCAGTCATATCAGCTCGATGAACTCCGATGGTGTGGTCGCGATCAAGGATCGTGAAGTGACACCGTCCGATATCGAACGAGTCATCGATTCGGCGCGTGCACGGGCAATCTCCGAGGGGCAGCGGATTCTACATGTGCTGCCGCAGGAATATGCCATTGATCGTCAGGAAGGTATTCGTGAACCGCTCGGGATGTCCGGTGTGCGCCTTGAAGCGCGGGTGCATCTGGTCACGGCGGCGTTGAATGCCGTACAGAATATCGAGAAATGCGTTCGTCGTTGTGGTCTTGAAGTCGACGATATCATTCTCGAACAGCTCGCCTCGAGTCATGCGGTATTGACCGAGGATGAGCGCGAGCTGGGAGTCTGCATGGTGGATATCGGTGGCGGGACGACCGACATCGCGGTGTTCACCGAAGGTGCTATTCGTCATACGGCCGTGATTCCCATCGCGGGAGATCAGGTAACGAATGATATCGCGATGGCACTCCGTACGCCGACCCAGTACGCTGAAGAAATAAAGGTCAAGTATGCCTGTGCTCTGACACAGCTGGCGTCCAGCGACGAGACGATCAAGGTGCCCAGTGTCGGTGATCGACCGGCCCGTGATCTGTCCCGCCAGGCGTTGGCGGAAGTGGTCGAGCCCAGGTATGAGGAACTCTTCACCCTGGTCCGCGATGAGCTGCGTCGCAGTGGTTATGAAGATCTCGTGGCAGCGGGTGTGGTACTGACGGGCGGTACATCACGCATGGAAGGTGTGGTGGAACTGGCGGAGGAGATCTTCCACATGCCGGTTCGCATTGCCTGCCCGCAGAATGTGCGTGGACTGGCAGATGTGGTCCGTAATCCGATTTATTCCACGGGTGTGGGTTTGCTACATTACGGGATGAAACAGGAGCGGCATACGCCATCCTCGACTGCGGTCGCGGTGCGCAGGGAGGAATCTGCCGCACGACGCGTTCACGGCCATGAGCACGACACCTCCACGCTGGAGCGGATCAAGGGCTGGTTCAAGGGAAATTTCTGACAGGGATTACAGAAAGACTGTGATCCAGGAGACAGGGCATATGTTCGAACTGGTAGATAACGCACCCTCCAGCAGCGCGGTCATCAAGGTGATCGGTGTTGGTGGTGGCGGTGGTAACGCCGTCAATCACATGGTCGAGAGCAATATCGAAGGCGTCGAATTCATCTGCGCCAATACCGATGCTCAAGCGCTCAAGCGCGTGGCCGCCAAGACAGTCCTTCAGCTCGGCAGCGAGATCACCAAGGGTCTCGGCGCTGGCGCCAACCCGGAAGTGGGTCGTCAGGCGGCGATGGAAGATCGCGAGCGTATCGTCGAGCTGCTGCAAGGCGCCGACATGGTCTTCATCACCGCAGGCATGGGGGGTGGTACCGGTACCGGGGGCGCTCCTGTCGTGGCACAGGTAGCCAAGGAACTGGGCATCCTGACGGTCGCGGTCGTGACGCGCCCCTTCCCGTTCGAGGGGCCGCGTCGTCAGAAGGCGGCCGAGCAGGGCATGAAGGAGCTGTCCGAGCATGTCGATTCCCTGATCACCATCCCCAACGAGAAGCTGCTCTCGGTCCTCGGCAAGAGCGCCAGCCTGCTGAGTGCCTTCAGTGCGGCCAACGATGTACTGCTGGGCGCTGTCCAGGGCATCGCTGAGCTGATCACCAGCCCGGGCATCATCAACGTCGACTTTGCCGACGTGCGCACCGTCATGTCCGAGATGGGCATGGCCATGATGGGAACCGGTGATGCCGTCGGTGAGAACCGCGCTCGCGAGGCGGCCGAGAAGGCCATTCGCAGCCCGCTGCTTGAGGATATCGATCTTCACGGCGCGCGCGGCATCCTGGTCAACATCACGGCAGGCCCGGATCTCTCCATCGGTGAGTTCAACGATGTCGGTGCCACCGTGCAGGAGTTCGCTTCTCCGGACGCGACCATCGTGGTGGGTACCTCCATCGACATGGACATGAGCGACGAGCTGCGTGTCACCGTCGTGGCGGCGGGTCTCGATGGCCGTGTCGAGAAGCCGGCTGCGCGTGAAACCGCACCGGCCAAGCGCACGGTGGAGAAGCCGGCTGATTATCGCAGCCTCCAGACGCCGACGGTCACCCGTCAGGCCAAGGAAGAGCAGCAGCAGGCCGCAGCCAAGAAGCCAGAACCGCGCAAGAATCGCGACATGGATGACTATCTCGACATTCCGGCCTTCCTGCGCCGTCAGGCGGATTGAGAGGCAAGCGCACGTCGACAGGGTGTCCATGACATCTTCTGGTGACAGCGCGGTCAGATAGAGGCGCTTTGCCTTTCTTCACCCACCCGGGGCGACCCGGGTGGGTGAAGTCGTTCTGGGAGGCGCGAAAAGGCATTGCAGGCGATTCAGATGGACGGCATGACAGGCAGGCTGAAGAGGAAAGGCAGGCATCCGCCACGGCGGTTGCCTGCGTAAGAGAGGGAGGAACCTGGCAGTTCTTGCACATTGATTATCGATTGATGTCGCTGAGAGTGAGAACTGTTTTGGGTTTGCGCGTTCATAGTCAACATGGCTCCAGTCAGCGTCTTGAAGGGTTGAATGGTGCCCCCGTGGCAATGTTGAATTTCCCTATCAGCGGTAGGTGACAATTTGTTGAATACCTGCTTTGCTGTTATCATGAACACTGTTTCCAAATTCAGGCTGACTGGCTATCTCCTATGATTCGACAAAAAACGCTTCAGAATACGATCCGCGCAACAGGCGTTGGTCTGCACTCCGGTGACAAGGTCTATCTGACCCTGCGCCCGGCTCCGGTCAACACGGGTATCGTCTTCGTGCGTACCGACCTCGAGCCGCATGCACACATCCGTGCCGATGCCACGGGCGTGCGTGACACCACCATGTGTACTGCCGTTTCCAACGGTCAGGACAAGGTGATGACCGTCGAGCACCTGATGTCCGCCTTCGCCGGTCTCGGGATCGACAACTGCTTCGTCGAGCTCTCCGCGCAGGAAGTGCCGATCATGGACGGCAGCGCCGGTCCGTTCGTCTTCCTTATCCAGTCCGCTGGTATCCAGGAGCAGTCCGCGCTCAAGAAATTCATCCGCATCAAGCGCGAGATCGAAGTGCGTGATGGCGACAAGGTCGCGACCTTCCTGCCGCACAACGGCTTCAAGGTGTCCTTCACCATCGACTTCGATCACCCGGTGTTCGAGCAGCAGAAGCAGACCACCACGGTCGACTTCTCCACGACCTCCTTCGTCAAGGAAGTGTCTCGCGCTCGTACTTTCGGTTTCATGCGTGATCTTGAATTCCTGCGCTCCCAGAACCTCGCGCTGGGCGGCAGCCTCGACAACGCCATCGTGGTGGATGATTACCGCATCCTCAACGACGAAGGTCTGCGTTATGACGATGAGTTCGTCAAGCACAAGGTGCTGGATGCCATCGGCGACCTGTATCAGCTGGGCCACAGCCTGATCGGGGAATTCCGCGGCTACAAGTCAGGCCACGGCCTGAACAACCTGCTGTGCCGTGCCCTGCTCGAGAATGCAGACAGCTACGAGATCGTGACCTTCGACAATGCCGAAGCGATGCCGATTTCCTACGCCTCACCGGCACTTGCCGTCTGATCACGAGATGGTGACAAGCACGACCTGAAGAAAGTTGACTGTGACCTAGCCCGTCCAGCCTGATGTCAGACTTCGGTCCTTGCCAGCCGAAGCATGGAAACGATCACAAGCGCGCCGCCCTCATGGGCGGCGCGCTTGTTTGTCTTCATGAAATAGCGCCGGCGCGACGGTCGCCCGCAAGAGAGAGGGATGTCGCACCACCATCAATCGTCGCCAGACGGGGTGTCCTGCAGATCATCAGCATGTGCTGCCAGACGCTCAAGCGAGCGGCGCAGGTGTTCATCCCGGGTGTGGGAGGCACAGTCCAACAGATGCTCCGCTGCCGCAGCAGGGAGATGCCTGGGCTGTTGAGCCGGTACGAAGACAGGACGAACGGGGCGGACCTTGAAGTTGAGGCGCGTGAGTGCGGCAAGCTCGGGGATCTCGCGCAGGACGCTGATCAGCCTGCGCTGCTCATAACGTAGCCAGGTCAGCCAGGAGGCACGATTGGTGATCAGTGTCAGGGTTCCTTCGTGATAGCCCCCGACGAAGACCTGCTCCTGCATGTCCGTGGGCAGGGTCTCACGCAGATGCCACTGGGCCTGCTCCAGCATTCGCGCCTGGCGCATGACGTTGCCAAGCTGGCCCTTGCCGTTCAAGAGGCGCGCCGCGGGCTGGGCGCGGAAACGCTTAGCCTTTATACTCATGGGCTTGCATGCCGGTTCAGTGGTTTCCGGCAATCTATCATGAGCAGGAGTCCGGCAACAGCATGAGCCATGACGACGCCATAGCACGCTCGAGACCGTTGCCGGCTTCCGGTAGCGGCAGCGCGCGTCGCTGGTCGGTGCGCACGGCACCGCGCTGGCTGCTGGCCGGCCTGCTGATCAGCTGTCTGTTCCCAGCTGGCTTGAGCGCCGCGCAGGTCGAGCGCGTCAATCTGACCCTGGCCAGCATCCAATTGCTGGCGCCGGGCGTGATTCGCGCCGAGAGCCGCCGTCAGAGCCTGCGTTCACTGCGCCGACTCATCCGTCCCGGTGCTCAGAGAAGTCCCAATCTTTCGCGTCAACGACGCTTTGTCTCCTGTGCTCGCGTACTGCTGCGCGGATTGGCGAATGCCATGTCCCCGCGCGCACCACCTCTGGTGTCCTGAGAGAATCTGTCCGTCACCTGGCCCTCGGCGCCGGTGATGGTGATGTCGTTTCCTTTTCGCGTGTGCCGTTTGCCAGTTGCCATCTGCGGGATGCTTCTGGCGCGTGAAGCGCACGCGTATATCTCAAGATTCTAGAAGGCGTGCCCACCGGGCACGGACAGGGATAGATGATGCTGGGTAAATTTCTGACCAAGGTAGTGGGCTCCAAGAACGACCGTGAGGTGAAGCGACTGCGCAAGCGGGTCAATGCCGTCAATGCCCTCGAGGAAAGTCTCGAATCACTGTCGGATGAGGCGCTGACGGGCAAGACGGCTGAATTCCGTGAGCGCCTTGCGCAAGGCGAGAACCTCGACAAGCTGTTGCCGGAGGCCTTCGCCACCGTGCGTGAGGCCAGCAAGCGCATCATGGGCATGCGTCACTTCGATACCCAGATGGTAGGCGGCATCGCGCTGCATGAAGGGCGCATCGCCGAGATGAAGACAGGCGAAGGCAAGACGCTGGTGGGGACACTCGCCGTTTACCTGAATGCCCTGGCTGGTGAAGGCGTTCACGTGGTGACGGTCAATGATTACCTGGCCACGCGTGATGCCAACTGGATGCGTCCGCTGTATGAATTCCTCGGGCTGAGCGTGGGCGTCATCTTCTCCGGCCAGAACAACGAGGACAAGCGTGCCGCCTACCAGGCCGACATCACCTACGGCACCAACAATGAATACGGTTTCGATTACCTGCGCGACAACATGGCATTCGCGCTGGAAGACAAGGTCCAGCGCAAGCTGCACTACGCCATCATCGATGAGGTCGACTCCATCCTGATCGATGAGGCGCGCACGCCGCTGATCATTTCCGGTCCGGTGGAGGAGAATACCGACCTCTACAAGATCATCGATCGCATGGCGCGTGAGCTCGTGCAATGCACCGACGAAGAAGATCCGGAGAGTGGCGATTTCACTCTCGATGAGAAGCAGAAGCAGGTCGAGCTGACCGAGCAGGGCCATCAGAAGGTCGAGTCACTGCTGCGTGCCCAGGAATTGCTCGGCGAGGAAGACTCTCTTTACGCCGCCCAGAACCTGAGTCTGCTGCATCATGTGCACTCCGCGCTGCGTGCCCAGAATCTGTTCGTGCGGGACGTCGACTACATCGTCCACAACGGCGAGGTGGTGATCGTCGACGAGCATACCGGCCGCACCATGGTAGGTCGTCGTTGGTCCGAGGGCCTGCATCAGGCCGTCGAGGCTAAGGAAGGCGTGGCGATCCAGAAGGAAAGCCAGACGCTGGCCTCGACCACCTTCCAGAACTACTTCCGTCTCTACGAGAAGCTGGCCGGCATGACCGGTACCGCCGATACCGAGGCCTTCGAATTCCGTCAGATCTACAACCTCGACGTGATGGTGATCCCCACCAACAAGCCCATCGCGCGCAAGGACATGAATGATCTGGTCTATCTGACCGCGGAAGAGAAGTTCAACGCCATCATCGAGGATGCCCGCGAGAAGGTCGCCGAAGGCCGTCCGGTGCTGGTCGGTACGGCGTCAGTCGAGACGTCGGAACTGCTGTCCCAGATGATGCACAAGGCTGGCGTGAAGCATCACGTCCTGAATGCCAAGCAACACGTCAGTGAGGCTGCCATCATCGCCCAGGCGGGTCGTCCGGGCGCGGTGACCATCGCGACCAACATGGCGGGTCGTGGTACCGACATCATGCTGGGCGGCAACTGGGAAGCTGAGCTTGCCGAGCTGGAAGCGCCGACCGAAGAGCAGATCAACGAGATCAAGCATGGCTGGCAGGAGCGTCACGAAGCCGTGCTGGCGGCGGGCGGTCTGCACGTGATCGGCTCCGAGCGTCACGAATCGCGTCGTATCGACAACCAGCTGCGCGGTCGTGCCGGTCGCCAGGGTGACCCAGGCTCCACGCGCTTCTTCCTGTCGCTGGAAGACAGCCTGATGCGCCTGTTCGGCTCCGATCGCGTTCAGCGCCTCATGGGCGCGCTGGGGCTCGAGAAGGGCGAAGCCATCGAGCACAAGATGGTCTCCAATGCCGTCGAGCGCGCGCAGAAGAAGGTCGAGGGCCGCAACTTCGATGTGCGCAAGCAGCTGCTTGAGTACGATGATGTCGCCAACGATCAGCGCAGCGTGATCTACGAGCAGCGCAACGACATTCTGGAAGCCGACGAGATCGCCGAGAACATCGCCGGTATCCGCCGTGAAGTGCTGGACGACGCCATTTCCATGCGCGTGCCGCCGCAGAGCCTGCCGGAGCAGTGGGATCTTCCGGGGCTCGAGAATGACCTCAAGACGGACTTCAACCTCGACCTGCCGCTCGTGCAATGGGCGGAAGAGGATGAGCACTTCCATGAAGAGACTCTGCGCGAACGACTGCAGACGGCACACGAGGAACTCTATGCCGGTAAGGTAGAGGCTGTCGGTCCCGAGCTGATGCGCCGCTTCGAGAAGCAGGTCATGCTGCAGGTGCTCGATACGCGTTGGAAAGAGCATCTGCAGGCGATGGACAACCTGCGGCGCGGTATCCACCTTCGTGGCTACGCTCAGAAGAATCCCAAGCAGGAATACAAGCGCGAGGCGTTCGAACAGTTCCAGTCATTGCTGGTCAACATCAAGGCTGACGTGGTGCGCATTCTGAGTCACGTCCAGGTACGTCGTCAGGAAGAGGTCGACACGCTGGAAGAGGAGCGGCGTGCCAATCTCGAGCGCGAGCAGGCCAGTGCCGAGACGCGTCGCGTGGAAGATGACACCGTCAGCGATGAGAGCGTTCAGGCTGCCGAGGAGATCGTCGAGGCGCAGTACGGTGCGGCACCGCAGGCGCAGGGCGACAATGAGCCGATGCGCCGTGATGTCCCCAAGGTTGGCCGCAATGATCCGTGCCCCTGCGGTTCCGGCAAGAAGTACAAGCAGTGCCATGGCAAGCTGAGCTGAGATTTTCAGCGTTGAGCATAGCTTTTCAGTACTGAGTATCGAATGCATCGCGGAGCAGCACCGTCTGTCCCGCGATGCCGTGTAGTGGCAGGACAACGCGACTGGAGACGTGAACGATGGCGGTAGGGCCTTCCACTTTCCCCGCAGACATGCCGGAAATTTCCGGCCTGCAGATCGGGGTTGCTGAAGCCGGTATCAAGAAGCCGGGGCGACGTGATCTGGTGATCATGGCGCTCGATGCAGGATCGCGTCTCGCGGGGACCTTCACGCGCAATGCCTTCTGTGCGGCACCGGTGCATGTCGCGCGTCGACATCTCAAGGCCGAGATCGATGGGCCGCGCTATCTGGTGATCAACACCGGCAACGCCAACGCGGGGACAGGTGAGCAGGGCATGACAGACGCGCTTGCTACCTGTGAGTTCCTGGCCGATGTCGCGGGTTGTGATGCACAGGCCGTTCTGCCGTTCTCCACCGGCGTGATCGGTGAGCCCTTGCCGATGGATCGTCTGACCGGCGCACTGCCGACGGCCTTCGCGGCATTGGGCAAGGGGAATTGGTCCGACGCGGCACACGGCATCATGACCACCGATACCCGGCCCAAGGGCAGCTGGCGTAGCGTGACGCTGGCCAATGGCGAGTGTGTCACCATTGCCGGGATTTCCAAGGGCTCTGGCATGATCTGCCCCAACATGGCGACCATGCTGGGCTTCGTGGCCACTGACGCGGATCTCGCCATCGATCAGTCTGCGCTGGATGAGATGCTGCGCCGGGTCGTGGTCAGAAGCTTCAACAGCATCACGGTGGATTCCGATACCTCGACCAATGATGCGTGCATGCTGGCTGTCACGGCCAGGGCCGCTCGGGTCGAGGGTGAGGATCTGGTCGCCTTCGAGGCTGCGCTGGCCGACGTCATGCTCGAGCTGGCGCAGGCCATCATCCGTGATGGTGAAGGGGCGACCAAGTTCGTCACCCTCGAGGTGGAGGAAGCGCGCTCCGTGGAAGAGGCGCGTGCGGTCGGCTTCACCGTGGCTCACTCGCCACTGGTCAAGACGGCTCTCTACGCCAGTGATGCCAACTGGGGACGAATTCTGGCGGCCGTCGGACGGGCGCCGTTGGAAAATCTTGAGGTTGACGGCGTTGCGATCACGCTCAACGGCGTGAGCATCGTCGAGCAGGGCGGACGAGCCGCCAGCTATACCGAGGCTGCCGGCAGTGCTGCCATGGCCGAGGAAGAGCTGGTGATCGGTATCCGCCTGGGGCGTGGCCAGCAGAAGGCGCGTATCTGGACATCGGATCTGTCCCACGATTACGTCTCGATCAATGCCGATTATCGTAGCTGATGCCTGAGGGCAGAGGCTTACGCTGAAACGGTAATGCAACATCTCCCGCAGGCTTCGCCTCATCAGGGTGGAGTCGGATGTACAACGCGAGTCAAAGGTACAGGCATCATGCCGAAGCGAAGGGTTCACGTGGCGGCTGCCGCCATCTTAAACGAACAGGGCCAGGTCCTGATTGCACGCCGTCCCTCGACGGTGGATCAGGGCGGCTTATGGGAGTTTCCGGGTGGCAAGCTGGCGCCCTACGAAACCGGTCTGGAAGCGCTCAAGCGTGAGCTGTGCGAAGAGCTGGGTGTCGAGATCACGCGTGCTCAGCCGCTGATCCGCATTCATCACGAATACCCGGACAAGCATATCCTGCTGGATGTGTGGGAAACGCGTCAGTTCAATGGCGAGCCCTTTGGCCGCGAAGGGCAGGCAGTGCGTTGGGTCGAGATCGAGGACCTTTACAAATATGCCTTCCCGGCTGCGAATCTGCCGATTCTGCGCGCGGTCTCGCTGCCACGCGAGTATCTGATCACGCCGGAAGAGGCTGATGAGGGAATATTCGAGACACGCTTGATCCGTGCATTGGATGAAGATGGCGTGCGCCTGGTACAGCTGCGTGCCAAGGAACTCGATGAGGCGGCGTACATTGCCCGGGCCGAGAAGGCGCTGGCGATCTGTCATGCACGTGGTGCGCGTCTGTTGCTCAATGCCGAGCCTTCCATGCTCGACAAGGTCGATGCGGACGGTATCCACCTGACCAGCGTGCGTCTGGCGGAGCTGGCAGAGAAGGGCGAGCGTCCGATCGCGGCCAACAAGTGGTTGTCCGCCTCGACGCATGACCAGGCACAGCTGGATCAGGCGGGACGGGTGACCTGTGATTTCGTCAGCCTTTCACCGCTGCGTGTCACGCCTTCCCATCCTGAGCGTGCGCCACTGGGGTGGCATGACTTCCAGGAGCTGGTCGAGCAGGCCTGCATGCCGGTCTATGCCCTTGGGGGCATGTCGCGCTACGACAGTGACCATGCGCGCGCCGTCGGCGCACAGGGGATTGCGTCGATTCGTGACTTCTGGAAGTGATGATCGCGCGTTGATGGCAGTTGCCTGAACGAAAAAGACCCTCGAGGCCAGCCTCGAGGGTCTTTTTTTGGCGAGCATCTTGAGCGTCGAGCTTGAGCCAGTCTGAACCAGCAGCGCTCTCTCGAGCGCTACTGCTGATTCATGTCGCGCTCCATGCGTGCCACCATCTCGTCGATGCTGGTCTCGTCCATGGCCGGCTCGCCGGCGATGCTGTGGGACTCATCAGCCCAGGCGCCGAGGTCCAGCAGTTGGCAGCGCTTGCTGCAGAAGGGGCGGAATTCGCTGGCGGCGCTCCATGCCACGGGGGTTCGACATTGCGGGCAGGCAACGGACAAGGGCGCCTTGTGGGGCTGTGAGGACGCGGAGTCAGACATCGGGAAGCTCCTGAAATGATGCATTGGAGGCGGCCAGCGAGCGATAGCGGACATCCATGGCCACGACCTGCTCACGCAAGCTCGCCTGATTGCCGTTATTGTCGATGACATCGTCGGCCTTGGCCAGTCGTGTCTCGCGCGGCAGCTGGGCCGCGAGGATGGCGCGTACCTGCGCTTCGCTGACGCCATCGCGGCTCAGCGTGCGCGCCAGCTGAACATCCTGGCTGACATCCACCACCAGGGTGCGTGAGACGAGGCTGTCCTGGCCGGACTCGAACAGCAGGGGAGAGACCAGTAGACGGTAGGGGCTGGTCATGGCCGCCAGGTGTTGCACGATGCGCTCCCGGATACGCGGATGGGTGCAGCGCTCCAGCCATTGACGCTCCTCGGGGGCAGCAAAGATCCGCTCGCGCAGCGCGGCGCGATCAAGCTCGCCCTGCGCCGTGACGATCGACTCGCCGAAGTGGGCGATGATCTCGGCCAGTGCGGTTTCGCCGGGACGCACGATCTCGCGCGAGACATCATCGGCGTCCACCCACTGGATGCCGAGCTCTCCGAACATCCGTGCCACACTGGATTTTCCGCTTCCAATACCGCCCGTCAACCCGATGATGGGGCCTTGATTGAGCGCAGTCGTCATCAGGCACCTATCACGCTGAGGTAGAGGCTCATCAGCGGGGTGCCGAACAATAGCGCAATCCAGCCTGCCACGGCCAGATAAGGGCCGAATGGCATGGGGGCTCCCCGCAGGCGCGGCACCAGCAGTTGCAACAGGATGCCGAGTACTGCGCCGAGTCCCGCAGAGAGGATCAACAGCAGTGGCAACCACTGCCAGCCAAGCCAAGCCCCCAGTGCCGCCAACAGCTTGAAATCGCCATAGCCCATGCCTTCCTTGCCAGTCACCAGCTTGAATAGCCAGTAGAAGCTCCACAGCACCAGATAGCCGGCCATGGCACCAATCACGGCACTGGGCAGCATCAATGGCTGGAAAAGCAGTTGGTAGGCGAGACCGGCCCACAGCAACGGTAGCGTGATGGCATCAGGCAACAGCTGGGTGCGAAAATCGATCACTGACAACACCAGCAGTGTCAGACAGGCGCCGAAGATCCACAGGCTCTGTGCTTCCAGGCCGTAGATCAACGCGATGGAAGCGCCGAGCGCGCCACCGGCGAGCTCCACCAGTGGATACTGTGCACTGATACGGGTATTGCAGCTCGCGCAGCGGCCGCGGCGTTTCAGCCAGCCGATGACAGGGAGATTGTCATGCCATTTGATTGGGGTGTCGCAGCCAGGGCAGCGTGAGGCAGGCACCAACAGATTGAAGCGTGGCGACGCTTCCGGCTCCAGCTCCAGCGCTTCACGTGCCTCTGCACGCCACTGACGCATCATCATCACCGGCAGGCGTGTGATCACTACATTCAGAAAACTGCCGATCAACAGGCCGAAAATCCCCGCGAGGCAGGCCTGAAGAGCGGGGGAGAGGGAGGCGAGAGAATCCACGGAACATCCTTGTCAGAATAGCTGGACTGGAAATGAGGCGGCCGCGCCCCTTCGGGTGTCGCGGCCGCCTGTCATGATGAAGCATCTGACCGTGAAGTATCAGATAGCGTTGCCGAGTTCGAAGATCGGCAGATACATCGACACCACCAGACCGCCAACCAGAGTGCCCAGCACCACGATGATCAGGGGTTCCAGCAGTGAGGTCAGGGCATCCACCTTGTTGTCGACGTCTTCTTCATAGAAGTCGGCCACCTTGTTGAGCATGGCATCCAGAGAGCCGGCTTCTTCTCCGATGGCCACCATCTGCACCGCCAGCGTGGGAAACAGCTGAGTATTGCGCATGGCAAAGTTGAGCTGCTGACCCGTGGAGACATCCTCCTTGATCTGGGCGATGGCGCGTTCATAGACCTTGTTGCCGGAAGCGCCTGCCGCAGTATCCAGTGATTCTACCAGCGGCACGCCAGCTTGAAAGGTGGTGGCGAGAGTGCGTGAATAACGTGCCACGGATGACTTGTCGAGAATATCACCCAGCACCGGTATCTTGAGCATGAAGCGATGCATGGCATAGGCGAACTTGTCGGAACGCTTCATGCCTTGAGCGACAAGTATGACTGCCAGAATCACGGCACCCAAAGCGATGTACCAATAATTCTGGGCGTATTCCGACAAAGTGATGGTCAGCTGAGTAAAAGCGGGTAGTTCAGCACCAAAGCCCTGGAACAGGCTCTCGAATTGGGGAACGACCTTGATCAACAGAATCGCCGTTACCCCGATACCCACACCAATGACGGCGATGGGGTAGTAGAGCGCTTTTTTCACGCGAGCCTTGAGGGAATCGATCTTCTCCTTGTAGGTCGCGACGCGGTCCAGCATCTTGTCGAGGGCACCGGCCTGCTCACCTGCGGCGACCAGGTTGGAGAAGAGATTGTCAAAATGTTGCGGGTGCTTGCGTAGTGCTTCCGAGAAGCTGGCGCCCGCACCGACCTGATTCATCAGATCTTCCACCAGGTGTCGCATGCCCGGGCTTTTCATGCTCTCGGCGACGATACCGAAGGCTTGCAGAACGGGGACACCGGCGCGAATCATCGTTGCCATCTGGCGGGCAAACATGGTGACATCCTTGCCGCTGACTTTCTTGCTGCCACCAAACAGGGCGGATTTCTTGCGCAAACGCTTGACGACGATACCCTGGCCGACCAGCGTATTCTTGACCTGGTCGACATTGGCGGACATCAGCTCGCCCTTGACCTTTTCACCACGCGAATTCTTGCCCGTCCATTGCCAGGTTTCTATGCCCGCCTTCTTCTTGTCTTTCTTGGCAGTTCTGATCGTCGCCATGTCGGTTGTCATTCCCTGATGAATGAGAGTCCCTGTCTTGACTCGCGAGACTCATGTTACACGTGAGCAGGCCAGTGGCTGCTCCCTCCCTATGCCGCGATTTACACTGCTGGCAGTCAGTGCATGAGTGACCTGCTCATCGCAGGGGGAGGTAATCC
Source organism: Cobetia sp. 5-25-4-2 (assembly GCF_013374075.1). Taxonomy (NCBI): domain Bacteria; kingdom Pseudomonadati; phylum Pseudomonadota; class Gammaproteobacteria; order Oceanospirillales; family Halomonadaceae; genus Cobetia; species Cobetia sp. 5-25-4-2. The sequence continues at coordinate 184,081 of NZ_BLWK01000001.1, forward strand.
ATGTTCAATGTGCCTGATGACTGAGCAAAAGTCAGCGCTGGTGAAGATTGTTCACATCGGCGCTGTCAACGCTCCAGCATGTTGTCATCAATCCTTGGTGATACGGTTGACTTCTTCCAGCGAGGTCATGCCCGCCATTACCTTGCGCAGGCCGCTGCGGCGCAGATCCGACAACCCTTCCTTGCGCGCTTGGTCTGCCAGTTCTATCGCGGTGCCTTCCCGCATGATCAAGCGGCTCATCTCATCTGAGATGGGCATCACTTCATAGATGCCGACGCGTCCCTTGTAGCCCAGCGTGCATTGGCTGCAACCCGTCGGGCGATAGATGGTGGCATTTTCCAGATCTTCCTCACTGAAGCCATTTTCTGCGCTGAAGCCCATTGAGGCCATGGCTTCCTGGGGGATCTCGGCAGGTTGACGACAGTGGGGACACAGGCGCCGCGCCAGGCGTTGCGCGATGATCAAGGAAACCGAGCTTGCGATGTTGAAAGGCGCGATCCCCATGTTGCTGAGGCGCGTCAACGTTTCAGGGGCAGAATTGGTATGCAGGGTCGAGAGCACCAGGTGGCCTGTCTGCGCGGCCTTGACGGCAATTTCGGCGGTTTCCTTGTCCCGAATCTCCCCGACCATCACCACGTCGGGATCCTGGCGCAGGAAGGCGCGCAGTGCCGAGGCAAAGTCGAGCCCTATCTTGGGTAATACGTTGACCTGATTGACGCCCTCCACCTTGAGCTCGACCGGGTCTTCCGCGGTCGAGATATTGCGCTCAGGCGTGTTAAGGATGTTCAAGCCGGTATACAGGGTAACGGTCTTGCCGCTACCGGTAGGGCCGGTGACAAGGATCATGCCCTGAGGCTCGCCAAGTGTCTTCTCGAACATGGCACGCTGTTCCGGCTCGAAGCCCAGTGCCTCGATGCCCATCTTGGCGGAACTGGGGTCAAGAATACGTAGTACCAACTTCTCCCCGTAAACAGTTGGCAAGGTGTTGACACGGAAATCGATGGAGCGTGACTTGGAAAGTCGCAATTTGATGGCGCCATCCTGAGGCAGGCGACGCTCGGAGATATCCATGCGCGACATCACCTTCAAGCGCGCCGAGATACGATTGCGCATGTTGAAGGGCGGGCGAGTATTCTCGACCAGCATGCCGTCGATACGAAAGCGAATCCGGTACGTGGATTCATAAGGTTCAAAGTGGATGTCCGAGGCACCGCGTTTGATGGCATCCAACAGTACCTTGTGAACGAAGCGCACGACTGGCGCATCATCACTATTGGCCGTGATGGCCATATCATGGTTGTTGTCTTCTTCGCCTTCGAATTCGAGTCCATCCAGAGCCTCACCATCTTCGCTCAGCATGTCCATGGCGCTTTCTTCGCCGGCTTCCAGATATTGTTCAAGCGCAGGTGCGAGTTGATCGGCGGCGACCAGCACGCTTTCAATCGACAGACCGGTGGCAAACTGCAACTCATCAAGGTGAGTCAGTGTCGATGGCGAGGGCACGCCGACGGTCAAACGATGTTCGCGTCGATAGAGCGGCAGTACGCCCAGCTTTCGCAGTACCTTCTCTGGCAGCTCATCAATGCTCGGGAGTGAATCGATACGTATTGCATCGAGATCCACATAGGGCAGCCCGTATTCCCATGCTGCCACCAAGGTGGCCTCACGTGCCGAAGCCAGGCCATGAGTGATGACATGCAGCAGCAGACTCTCGCCAGCCTCATTGGCCTCCTGCTCAGCCAGCAAGGCAGCCTGAGGCTCCAGCAAGCCTGATTCCACCAGGCGAGCGGCAAATCCCTTCAACGTCTGATCACTCTGGGGCATGGAAATGTCCTGTGGCGAATCTGAAAGTCTGTCCTGCGGCTCATGTCGATAAACGCCGCGATACATGGCAGCCCACAATACCGTTGCAATCTCTCGCCATTGTGGTGAGTTGCAAGAGTGCTGATGTTGTCTCCAGTGTAGCCTGATTGGCACTTGGCAGAAATGCCACCCCTCTCAATTTATCGGCCCACACCCGAGCCAGAGGCCTGGAAGCAGCTGTCAGTGTCTCAGGCGACTTCGGCGATGTTCGGGCGGTGGCCGGGAGGAGATTCATTGATGGCGTGTCTTGAGAGGCTGACTTGTAGGGCAAAGGAGGGAGGGTATAAGGGAGAGAACAAAGCAGGTCCCTAAGCGCCGTCTTGTCAACAGGCTGCCATCGAGGAGGGGAAGTCTGATGTAGTCAGGCAGTTGCAGTGAGCGTTGAGCTGCGTTGGTTTGATGGGCTGAAAGAATTTCATGGTGTTGCTTGCAATGTGACCGAGTGTAATCTATTGTAACTCACAAGCAGCCGTCAGCGCCGCCTTGAAAGCGACTTGCGACATGGCAATGGCACCTGAACTGTGGCTGTGGTATCAATCGTCCCGTCCGGTCGATACCCCGTGATATCAAAATGTTATGCTAACAATGGTGAGATGCTGATACAGAGTCGCAACGCTCGACACGGCACGTCACCCTAAGTAACAGTTTGATGTTCAGGGACAGTAACCGGGGTTTCAGGACGTACGACCTGATCTCACTACGCAAAGGCAAGGGAGTCACAACATGACACGCAAGCAACAGGCTGGTTTCACATTGATCGAGCTGATGATCGTTGTTGCGATCATTGGTATTCTGGCAGCCATCGCGATTCCGCGATATCAGGATTACACCAAGCGCGCAAATGTTTCAGAAGGTTTACAGCTCGCAGCTGCAGCAAAGACAGCTGTTACTGAAGTTTATTCCACTTCAAGTGCATTCCCTACCACCAACGATGAAGCTGGGTTACAAGCTGCTGGATCTATAACAGGTAATGCAGTCGACTCAGTAACTGTTGGTAACGCTGGTGTTATTACAGTGAATTATAATGCTACAGTTGCTGATGCTGCCGAGCTCACTCTGACTCCTACTGTAGCAGATGGAGGTGGCAGCATTATTTGGACATGTGGCAAGAACGATGCAATGGACAATGCTTGGGTGCCTGCTGACTGCCGCTAATTAATAAAAAACCGCCCTTCGGGGCGGTTTTTTATTGTGATCAATAAAGTGCTTCTTCCTCCTCAACAACATCCTTCAGCAGCTCCAGAAACAGTTTGTCTGCATCTGAGTGCTCTGCTGGATCTTCCGGGATATGGATACTGGTAGTGTCAGAAATCTCGTTGGCGATGATGGCCAGCACCGCTTGCTCGCTTTTTCCTTGTTCTGCCCCTTCCTTGAGGCGCGCTCGCGCCACCACCAGTGACTGCTCGAGAATCTTCGGGTCTTGCAGCAGCTTGCGAATGAAACCTTTCAGTTCATTGATGATGCGTGTCTTGTGCATTTCGCCGGATGCGTTGCTCATGGCGTGCTCCTTGGGTGTTTGTGTGATCACTGAAGATGGGCAAGGTGACGAACATCATCGTCACTAGTGGGTTCGTTGAGGCACTGCACCGCCGCGCAGACTGCTGTGTATCGCAAAGTGTAACTCACGTTTCGGCGTCTTGGGCACGCGAAATGATGCTGAGTCTTACCGTGCCCAGCCAGCGGATGTCCTTCGCCAGGCGTTGCAGTTCATCGACTGTCGTGTTGCGTGAGGAAGGTGCCAGGTTACATTCGCTGAGCGAAGTGAATGCCTGTTCGGCAACCTCCAATTGGACATCGACATGTGGAGCACTCGAGGGAGCAGAGGGGGGTGTGGTGACATGATTGACATAGTGAAGCATCAGCCCGCTGCGTTCTTGCCATACAGGGTGTGACTGCCAGCAGACATCAAGTGCAGTGATGATCTCGCTGCGCAGCGGCAGTGGCTGCATGGGTGTGGGATGTGTCGTATCCGCCTGGCCGATATGTGAATCGTCTTCGGGGTCGATGTGATAGAGCACATCGCTGAGCTGGGGGAATTCTGACTTGAGGCGTGCCACGGCGTGGTGGCCGATGGCATGACCTTCCGAGACGCTGATGCGTGGCGCGACCAGCAGATGGACTTCCAGCACGATACGGCCGGCGAGCGTGCGACTGCGAAGATCATGTGCGCCACGCACTTCCGGCAATGACAGCAAACATTCACTCATGGCGCGTTGCTGTTCGCGTGGCAGAGCGGTGTCGATCAATTCCCGTGAGGCTTCCCACGCCAGCGATACGCCGATCTTGCCGACCATCACCGCGACGATGATGGCAGCTATTCCATCCATCCAGCCTGCCCCGAGCTGAGTGCCGATCAAGCCCACCAGCACGGCGACGGTCGAGAGCGCATCGCTGCGTGAGTGCCAGGCATTGGCTTCCAGCAGTCTGGACTTCTGTTTGCGAGCCACCTTGAGCGTTGCACGAAAGATGGCTTCCTTGGCGATCAAGGAAATCACCGCGACGCCGATGCCCAGAGCCCCTGGCAGCGGAATGCTCAGGGTGCCGAATATCAGCTCCCAGCTGCGCAGCACGCCTTCCCAGCCGATTGCACCCGCCACGGCGATGAGCAAGCTGCCAAGCACCAGGGTGCCCAGCGTCTCGATGCGTTCATGCCCCCAGGGGTGGGAGCGATCCGGTGCCTGACGACCGAAGTGAGTGGCCACCAACACGAAGGCATCCGTCACCAGGTCTGACAGTGAATGGATGCCATCGGCGATCAAGGCTTGAGAGCCGACCAGCTTCCCGACGATCAGCTTGGCGATGCCCACCACCCCATCCAGCGCCGCGCCGATCAGGGTGATGCGCTGCGCCTCACGTCTGGCCTGTGCGGCAGAATCTGTCTTCGTCTGAGCGGATGTCGTCATGGGAAGCTCGCGGCAGGCCGGGTGTGAGGGAAGTGACTGCTTGCACATGAATCGAATGCAGATCAGCAAGGAGTGAGGTCAGCGAACGCAGCTGTCTTCGGCGATTTCATGCGTCGGACGCAGACGGCGCGCGACGCTGTCCACGACGATATTGAGTATTGCGGTCAGCAGCAGCAATGCAAAGGCCTGGTCGAACATCAGATACTCGAAGCTCGAATCGATGTGGAAGCCCAACGTTGCCACGCCGAGCATGCCGAGAATCGCCGTCTCGCGAATGATGGTCTCGGCGCGATAGAAGAGTAGTGCGAACATGCCGGGCGCGACTCTCGGGTTGATCTCATACAGCCAGCTTTCCAGTCGTCCGCGGGGCTTGCCGGGCGGCAGCTGGATCTGGTTGGCATGTCGTGCACACAGAAAGGCGATGATGGCGCCATTGTGCAGGGACAGTGCCAGCCAGGCAGGCAGGAGCGAGGGGCCCAGCAGCAGCAGCAGAATGAAGGCCAGCATCAGCTCAGGGGTGGTGCGCAGGAAGATCATCAGCCCTTGAGTGGCCTGTCGGGAGGCGCGATTGCCCACATGTCGGCTGGCCAATGGCCACAGCAGCATGGCGATCAGCAGGCTGCCTGCGGTGCCCAGCAGACCGAGCAGCAGGGTGTTGCCCAGCGCGGACAGCAGGTGGGGCAGATGGCTCGCCCAATCCAGCAGATCAGCAAGTAGCTGGCCGGAGATCAGTGAATCGACGCTGGCATTGACCAGCGGCGCTGGCCATATGTCGTGGCTGAGGAAGCGCCACAGCAGTGTCGGATTCACGTCCGGCCATGGCCCCAGCCACCAGAGACTGGCGACTCCCAGAAGGGGCAGCAGGCGACGATGCCCCCACCATGGCAGCGTGGCGATCAGCAGGTAGAAGATCCACAGCAGAGCGCCGGCTTCATGGTAGCGCCCTTCGCGGAAAGCACTTTCCAGATAGAAGCCCAACGTCGGCAAGCCGACGAAGCCCAGCAGGACGCTGGCGCGTAGCGCGCACTCGAAACGGTAACGGGTGTAGCTCGCCAATCGCGACCATGCCAGTGGGAGTTCTGCATACACGAAGCACATCAGGCGTGATGTGACGGCAGGCAGAGCGCGGCGCGGTGCCTGGGGAACCTGTTCCAGTATCTCGGCGTAGACCTTGGCGAAGGTTGCCGCGTAGGGGATGGTGATCGCGGCCAGCGCCGTGATGGCGGACAGGCCGAATACCTGCAGCAGCAGCAGTGCCCAGAACAGCTCATGCACGGCCCGCAGACCGGCGCAGACAGCGCGCAATGCTCGTGAGCGGGAGTAGAGCAGCGCAAGGGGCAGTCCCAGCAGCGCCCCCAGCAGCGTCCCCCACAGGGCGAACGCCACCGTCAGGATCAAGGCATGCACTGGTGATTCCAGTGCACTGGGAGCCGGCATCACCAGGCCATTCAGCATGCGGCCAAGTTCCTGCCAGGGCTCCCGGGAGGTAATGGAGAGATCACCGAAGGGCGCCAGTATCAGCATGGCGGCCAGCAGGCCGATACCGAGCCGCAGCAGGTGTGAGCCTTCACTGCGCGCCTGCCACCAGCGTGGCGGCTTGCGCAGTCTGGAGAGCGCGAGGCCGGGTTCAGTCGACATCAAGTGGCTCACTGCTGGCGGCAGGGTAGAGGCAGTCGAGGTCCTGCGGCTTCAGGTCGTCGGTATTGGCGTCGAGCAGTACCTTGCCGTTGCCGTTTTCATCCTTGCCCAGACCGATGACACGAGTGAAGTGAGTGAGTGCCAACTCCTTCTGGTGAAGCGCTACCACGCTGGTGGCATGGCGAGAGTGGATCCAGTGGATCAGCTGGCTGGCCTGATGCGGGTCCACGCTCGCCACAGGCTCGTCCCCGAGAAACAGATCATGTCCCTGATAAAGTGCCCTGGCGATGGCCACCCGCTGACGCTGTCCACCGGATAATGCCTCGACCGAGCGCTCCATCAGGCCGGCGATGCCCAGAGGTTCACATACGGCGGCGACTGCCTGCCAATGAGCGGGCCTGGGGCGCAGCAGATTGAGCAGGTTGGTCAGCGACGATTGCTGATCCAGCCTGCCCATGAAGATGTTGTGATACACGGAGAGCTGAGGCACCAGTCCTTGACGCTGAGGGCACCAGGCTGCAGGCGTACCCTGCTCGTGCAGGGCGCTGCGCAAGGCTTCCAGCAGCGTGGACTTGCCCGCACCGCTGGCGCCAAGCAGAGCGACGCGCTCGCCATGCTCGAGATGAACGTCCAGATCGCGCAACACCACCTCGGCGCCATGGCCGAGGTGGTGTCGTGATAGGTGCAGCAGGGGAGAGGGTGTTGCCTGGGTCATGACTCAGCGCAGCAGACCGAGTTGCTCGCCAACCGTCTTGATCGGGGCGTAGTCATCATTGCTGGCCGGGATGAAGCCGGAGCGCGGGAAGCTTTCCAGCAGGTCCGGATCCTTCATGTCCAGCAGCGCCTGAGTGAGGTGCTGCGTGAAGTCCGCACCGTAGTGGCTGTCGGCATCGCCGCGCACTGTCCACTGATAGTCGGGGTAGGCCGGAGTTTCCCACAGTACCTGGACCTTGGCGGGATCGACCTTGCCATCCTTGACGGCGGCTTCCCACACGGCGTAGTTCACGGCGCCCACGTCGTAGGTGCCGGCGGCAACCAGCGCGATGGTGCGTGAGTGATCACCGGAGAAGCCGACGCGCGAGAAGACCTTCTCGGGGGCGTCATCGAACTGTTCGCGCAGATAGTATTCCGGCATCAGGCGCCCGGAAGTGGAGGTCTTGGCACCGAAGGTGAAGGAGTGGCCTTCCACGGATTCGGGCAGCGTCTCCAGCGGCGTCTGTGCATCGCCGGCCAGCTTGAGATCACGTCGTGCGATGAAATAGCTGCGGAAGGCGGCATCTTCCACACCCTGGGCGATCGCCTGGGAGCCCGGCACCAGCTGGCGGGCCTGGACACCGGTGAGGCCGCCGAACCATGCCATCTGGATCTGATCATTGCGGAAGGCACTGACCGCGGCGCTGTAGGACTTGACCGGCACGTACTCGACATCCACCCCGAGCTTCTCTTCCAGATAGTCGGCGACCTTGTCGAAGCGCTCCACCAGACGCGACTCATCTTCATCGGGAATGGCAGTGAACTTGAAGGTCTCGGCTTGCGCCAGACTGATGCTGAAAGGCAGGGCAGAGAACAGGGTCAGAGCAGCAGTGGCCAACCAGCGCATGGGGGCTTCCTCGGCATTCACGACATGGGAGATCATGCAGCCAGCGGCCGCATGCAGGTTCATGGCGCGTATTGTTGTGCCTTGGCGGCATCGGTGCAAGTCCACCGCTGCTTGAACCGTCAGGATTCCGGCGGAAAACGGGTGTCCTTGAGGCTATCCTTGATCTTCTTGAGATGATGCTGGAAGTCCACGCCACGCCTGAGCGTCACGCCGGTCGCCAGCACATCGATCAGAGCCAGATGGATCATGCGCGAAGTCATCGGCATGTAGATGTCGGTGTCCTCCGGTGCCATGACTTCCAGCACCTCGGTACACTCGCGCGCCAGCGGAGAGTCCGGCGCGGTGATGCCGAGCACGGCGGCACCGTTGCCGCGCGCCAGCCTGGCGATATCGACCAGTTCCCGCGTGCGGCCGGTATAGGAGATGATCACGATCACGTCACCGGTATGGCAGGCGGCCGCGACCATGCGCTGCATCAGCACGTCTTCATAGGCCATCACGGGCAGATTGAAACGGAAGAACTTGTGCTGGGCATCTGCCGCCACCGGCCCGGAAGCCCCCAGGCCGAAGAAGCAGATCTGCTTGGCCTGGCTCAGATAATCCACCGCACGTTCGATGCGCTTGGCATCAAGGGCGCGGCGCGCATCATCGAGAGCGGCAACCGTGGCGCCAAGTATCTTGTCGCCATAGGATTCGGCGTCATCATTCTGCTCGACGCTGCGCGAGACATAGGGCGTGCCACCGGCCAGACTCTGGGCCAGCTTGATCTTGAAGTCCGGGAAGCCCTTGGCGTCGAAATTGCGACAGAAACGGTTGACGGTCGGCTCGCTGACCAGCGAGGCCTGAGCGAGTGCCGCGATGCTCATTCCCGTGGCGGCCGACGGATCTGTCAGAATGACGTCAGCGACCTTGCGCTCTGAACGATTGAGGTCGTCGAGACGTTCGCGGATGCGGTTGATGAGGTCGTGTACTGCCATTCGCCGATTACCTTGCCATTGTGTAGTGAAATAACTACGTAATCTGGGCATCCTAGCCTCACTCGTCTGGCAGGCCAAGCATCCCTTTGCCTCGGACGATGCTCCAAGCTCAGTGAAACGTCCGCTGGCTACCACTTTTAGGTAAGTTTACCTACTTGTTGGGCGATTTGTCTTGAGAGAGCGCGACGTTATCGCTACATTTGTTGTTAATATAACCAGCCATGTATCGCCACAGCCGTCCCGGTGTCCCACATGCCTCTTGAAATCCTGCGTGCTGCGCCCCTCGCGTCGCGCCATCGGAGATTCAGGGAGGGCACCACCGTATCGGCCAGCCAGGCATGCAGGGCAGTTTCGACGGGAGAAATCGGCTGCATGAGTTCCGACACCATTCCGGGCGTGGATATTGCCCTGTTCGGCGCCTTGGGCGACCTCGCCAAGCGCAAGCTGTATCCAGCCCTCTACCACCTTGATCGCGATGGTCTGCTCGACAAGGCGACTCGCCTGATCGGCCTGGCGCGTCAGGACGTCAGCCTCGAATCCTTCAAGGAAACCGTGCAGGCCTCGCTCAAGGAGCGCGTCAAGCCGGAGCATTTCGAGAAGGCTGCCATCGAGCGCTTCCTCGCCCGTATCAGCTACGCCGCGCTGGATTTCAGCACGGTGGAAGGTTACTCGGCCATCGCCGACTGGCGGGTTGACGCCAAGGGCAAGCCTTCGCCGCGCCCGCTGATGATCTATCTCTCCGTGCCGTCACGCATCTATGGTGACATCAGCAACAACCTGCAGGCCGCCGGTTGTCTGGATGAGAACTCGCGTGTCGTGGTCGAGAAGCCGATCGGCTCCGACCTGGAAAGCTCCGGTGTCATCAACGATGCCATCGGCGCGGTATTCCACGAGTCGCAGATCTATCGCATCGATCACTATCTGGGCAAGGAAACCGTTCAGAACCTGATTGCATTGCGCTTCGCCAACCCGATGTTCGGCAATCAGTGGAACCAGAACCACATCTCCCACGTCGAGATCACCGTGGCCGAGAAGGTCGGTATCGAGGGACGCTGGGGCTACTTCGATCAGGCGGGTCAGCTGCGTGACATGGTGCAGAATCACCTGCTGCAGCTGCTGTGCCTGATCGCGATGGACCCGCCGTCCAATCTGGACGCCGATGCCATTCGCGATGAAAAGGTCAAGGTGCTCAAGGCCTTGCGCCCGATCACCGGTGAGCGTCTGAACACTGATCTGGTACGTGGTCAGTACATCGCGGGTGCCGTCGATGGTCAGCACGTGCCGGGGTATCTGGAAGAAGAGGGCGCCAATACCGAGTCCTCCACCGAGACCTTCGTGGCTTTCAAGACCGAAGTGTCCAACTGGCGCTGGGCAGGCGTGCCGTTCTACCTGCGTACCGGCAAGCGCATGCCCGAGAAGCTGTCACAGATCGTGATCCACTTCCGTCAGCAGCCGCACTACATCTTCGATCCGGACCAGCGCTCGCTGGCGGCCAACAAGCTGATCATTCGTCTCCAGCCCTCCGAAGGCATCTCGCTGCAGGTGCTGACCAAGGACTCCGGTCTCGACAAGGGCATGCGCCTGCGTCCGGGTCCGCTGGATCTCGACTTCAACAGCGCCTTCCCCAAGCGCCGGATTCCGGAAGCTTACGAACGTCTGCTGCTCGAGGTCATCAAGGGCCAACAGTATCTGTTCGTGCGTCGTGACGAGATCGAACACGCTTGGCGCTGGGTCGATACCCTCATCGATGGCTGGGAATCGCGCGCTGCCACGCCGCGTCGTTACCCGGCGGGCTCCTGGGGGCCGGTCTCCTCCATCGCGATGATCACGCGTGATGGTCGCAGCTGGTATGAGGAGTATTGAGATGGCTGTCGACATGACACAGAACGCCACCCAGGACCCGCGCCAGCAGACTGCCGAGTCGCTGGCCGAGTATCTCGCGGCAGCACTGACCGCTGACCTGGCGGCGCCTGAGGCTCGCGCATTGCTGGTGGTCTCCGGGGGCTCGACGCCCAAGCCGTTGTTCGCCGCATTGCGTGACAAGCCGCTGGACTGGTCGCGTGTGGACATCACCCTCGCGGATGAGCGTTGGGTGAGTGAAGACGCCGACGACAGCAATGCCCGTTTCGTGCGTGAGCATCTGTTGAAGGGCGCAGCCGCTGCCGCGACCTTCCATCCGCTGACCAACGCCGAAGCAGAGCCAGAGGCGGGTTGCGAGGAAGTGAGTGCTCGCATCGCGGCACTCTCCTGGCCGGCCTCCGCGGTGATTCTCGGCATGGGGGGCGATGGTCACACGGCTTCGCTGTTCCCGGATGGGGATCGCCTGCAGGAAGCGCTGACCAGCCGTGATTGCTGTGTGCCGATGCGTGCCCCCAGCGTCCCGCAGGCGCGCATCACCCTGAGCCTCGAGCGTTTGCGCCAGACGCGCCGTACCGTGCTGCATCTGACGGGCACCGACAAGCAGGCCGTGCTGTCACGTGCACTGGGCGATGTCGAGGCCGTCAGCGAGTTGCCGATCCGCGCCTTCCTGTCCGCGCCCCTGGCGCTGTACTGGGCCCCCTGATCCTATCGGCCACGGCGCTATCAACCACATCAGCGCCGTGGCGTACTAGACAACATCAGCGCTGCGGCGCAAGGAGAACGCCATGAGCTTCGAAAAACAACTTCCCTCGACGCGCACGACCGAGATCGACAGCATCTGCCAGAAGGCCTCCGTGCTGCCGGTGATCGCCGTCGAGCGCATCGAGGACGCCGTGCCGCTGGGCAAGGCGCTCTATGAAGGCGGCTTGACCGTTCTCGAGGTCACCCTGCGGACTGACTGCGCTCTCGAGGCGATTCGCCGCATGCGTGAAGCGCTGCCCAATGCCAGCATCGGTGCCGGCACCGTGCTCACGCCGGAACAGTATCGCAAGGTGGAAGAGCTGGGCGTCGATTTCGTCGTCACGCCGGGTACCACCGAAGCGCTCTATCAGTATGGCGTGACCAGTAGCGTGCCGATGCTGCCGGGCGTCGCGACCGTGTCCGAATTGATGACCGGCTGGCAGTACGGCTACCGCCGCTTCAAGTTCTTCCCGGCCGAGGCCGCGGGTGGCGTGAATGCCATCAAGTCCTTCGGTGGCCCGATCAGCGAAGCACGCTTCTGCCCGACCGGCGGCATCACGCTCAACAATGCCGGTGACTATCTGGCACTCAAGAACGTGATGTGTGTCGGTGGTAGCTGGGTGGCGCCGCAGAAATTGATCGATGCAGGCGACTGGGATGGCATTCGTGAGCTGGCGCGCGAAGCGTCCGAGCGTTTCCACCACTGATTTTCGCCAGGTCAGCGGGTTGCCATACGGCAATCGGTGGCCTGACGCGCAAGACCGAACATTGCTGCTCTCTCTCGACAGCTTGGCTGTTGCTTGTGACCCGTCTCTCGCGAGGCGGGTCTTTTTTTGGGCCGAATGCCAGAGAATGATGTCGAGGCGGGCCAGCAGTCACAGGTCTGAGGCTATGGCTAAGGAGGGGGCGGGGATCCAGCGCTTAACCGCTCAGGGCTGTTGACTGCTCAGGTGAGTGTGGAGTTGCTCGAGCAAAGGCAGGTCATCGGTCAGTGACAGCCCGTGACGGAGGGCAGCGTGTCGCAACGGGCCAAGGATGGCCTCCACTTCCGTGGTGCGACCTGCCAGCACATCCTGAAGCATCGAGGCACGGTTGTTCGCCGTGGCACGGATGACCTGGTCGACCAAGGCCTGCCAGCCATTCGGTGGCGGGGCGATACCCTCGGCTTCCAGCACCCGAGTGATCTCGTCGACGGCCTGGCGCACCATCAGGGAAAAGGGACGATCACGCAGCTGTCCATTGCGAATCCGAAAGCGTGCCACAAGTGGATTGATGGCGGCATTGATCGCCAGCTTGTGCCATAGGCGAGTGCCGATGTCGGCACTGACATGACTCTCACGGCCAGCCGCCTGCAGCCAGGCAACCTGCCTTTCTGCGGCCGCCATGGCAGAGGAGGAGGCCGGGTCGGCCTGCGATGACCAGGTGCCCAGCCAGGTCTGGCCATGGCCGGCGTGTTGCACGGCCAGGCGTTCTGGGAGAGTGTGCGTGGCAAGCGCGGTCGATTCCGGAATCCAGGCACCCTCGGTAGTACTGGCGCACAGCAGTTGAGGGTGCTGCTCTGCCAACCAGGGTTGTGCGCTCAGCCCGTTTTGCCAACAGGTAACCGGTGTCCGTGAGTCTATCAGCGGCGCGACGTGTGCCCAGGCAGACTCGATGGCATGTGACTTGGTGGCCAGCCAGATCGCGGCAGGTGGCGGATATGGCAAGGTTCTCAGCTGGTCAATCGAGGTGTAAGTTATCTCTGAGCTAACAGTTTGGCCTTCTGGTGAGGTCATGTCGATCGTCACCATCTCGCTGACGGATGCCCGGCGACCCACCAACAGAAGGTTTGGCAATGTGCTCCTTCCCTGCGTTGCCATTTCGCGCTGGCGGGCGTGAGCGAGCGTGACCGCCAGCAATCGACCGATGGCCCCGGGGCCGACGATCCACAGCCAATCGCCTGCAGCGGCAAGACGCTGGGAAAGTGAATCGAAAGCCGTCGAGAGTGTGTGATTGTCGTCAGCCGGCGTGGAAGTCGTCATGCGTGATTTCTCATCATGGGTGAGCGGGCACAGAGGCGAAGTGGCTCATTGGCTGGGGGATTTGCGGCGGGAGCCGGCCGGCTTGCGAGTGCCGCTCGAGCGTCGGGTGCTGCCGGAGCCGGCTTCCTTGCTTGTGCCGGTCTTGCTCGTACTGGTCTTGCTCGTGCCGGTCTTGCTGCGTCGAGAGGTTCCGCTCTTGCGCCGCGCACCATTGCCCTTGCGTGCCCCGGAATTCTTGCGCGGTGTCGCGCCACCCACACTGGCCAGCGCAGCGCTCAGGCGGCTGGCCGAGCTGTCAGCCAGCAGGGCACGCAGGTCATCGACCAGTTCGCTCAGAAAAGGCGCTGCCGGATCGCCCTGCTCGTGAATCATGCTCAGGCGCTGCTCCCACAGGGCGGTACGTTCGGGGCGGGAGACGGCGTCCGGCAGCGCATGGATCAGGGCTCGACCGATACGCGTGGAGCGCATGGCCTGACCATCGCGCACCAGGTAGCCGCGATTGATCAGTGTCTCCAGCATGCCCGCACGTGTCGCCTCGGTGCCCAGGCCATCCACATCACGTAACGTCCGGCGTACCGCGTCATCTTCCACGTAGCGGGCGATGTTCATCATCGCCTGTATGAGACTGGCATCATTGAAGGGCTCCGGCGGGCGGGTCTCCTTCTCCTCGATACCGCAGTCGAGTACGCAGGCCGGCTCGCCTTCCTGCAAGGCGGGCAGAGGAGGCGGGGTCTTGTCGTCTGCCGGGGCCTTGTCGTCGGATGCCTGTGCCGCGCGCTGGAACAGCACCTTCCAGCCTTCGTCGATGACGCTGCGGCCACTGGCGCGGAAGGGCTCCTTGGCGAAACGCAGCTCGACCTTGACCTCACGATAGCGGTAGGCCGGATAGAACTGGGCCAGCACGTTGCGGGTGATCATGCGGTAGAGGTTGGCTTCGTCACGCGACAGGCGTGCGTAGTCCGGCTCGCGCCCTGTCGGTGCCAGGGCATGGTGGGCGCTGACCTTGGCGTCATTGAAGGCGCGTGAGCGCAGGCTGAAATCCGCGCCGCCACTGAAACGCTCAAGCTCTTCATCGCCACTGCAGGCACTGATCATCAGATTGGCCATGCCGGCATGATGCTCGCGGGGCAGGTAGCGGCAATCGGAGCGCGGGTAGGTGATCAGTTGATGTCGCTCGTAGAGGGCCTGGCAGGTGTCGAGCACCTTCTGGGCCGGCAGGCGATAGCGGCGAGCGGCATCGACCTGAAGCGCCGAGAGCGAGTAGGGCAGCGGCGCGGGCTGGGACTTGTCGCTGGCCTCGACGCTCTCGACGTGACCATCGCCCGGGGTCTTCAGTGTCGCCAGGTGGCGGGCGAGGCGCTCGGCGGGGCGGCTGTCCAGCAGGCGGCCCTTGTCATCCAGTGGCAGTTGAGTGCCCTTGGTCGCGAGCCGTTGCAGCCACGGGGAGCTGGGGGCATGCCACCAGGCCTTGAAGCTGCCGGTCGCCACGCCGGCCTCGATCCACAACGGGAAGAAGGCACGCGGCTCGAAGGCCTCGATCTCCTCGTCGCGACGCACCACCAGCCCCAGCAGCGGTGTCTGCACGCGCCCCACCGACAACACGCCATCATGGCCGGCCTGACGGCCCGTCAATGTCCAGGCGCGTGTCAGATTCATGCCATACAGCCAGTCGGCGCGCTGGCGAGCCAGCGCGGCTTCGTACAGGGGTTGCCAGCGTTGATTGTCATCCAGCTTGTCGAGGGCACGCGTGACGGCGGGGCGGTTCATGTCGCTGATCAACAGGCGTTTGACCGGCCCACGCCAGCGCATGTGCTCGAGCACTTCCTGCACCAGCAACTGGCCTTCGCGATCCGGGTCGCCGGCATGTATCACCTCGTCAGCCAGCTTGAGCTGTTCTCGAATGGTCTTGAGCTGGCCGCGTGCCTGACTGCGTGGCTTGAGTTTCCACTGTGCTGGAATGATCGGCAGGTGATCCAGTGACCAGCGCTTGAAGCGCTCGTCATAGTCGTCCGGCGGCGCCTGTTCGAGCAGGTGGCCGATACACCAGGTGACGCGAGTGTCTCCGGCATCGATATAGCCGTCGCGCTTGCTGCTGCGCCCGGGCAGGGCCTCGGCGATGGCGCGGGCGAGGCTGGGCTTTTCGGCGATGATCAGGCGCATCGGTCATCCTGGCGGTCAGTGGCACGTTGCATGGTGATCCATACAGTATGCCGCTGGCACGGCGCGGGGATCAATCGTCGTCGAGGGCACGGCGTGCCTGGACGAGCGCACGATACCAGTCGCGGTTGGCGGTCTGGATCAGCGGCGGGCGGTTGGAGAGGTAGCTGATCGGGTGGTGATCCGCCGGCTGGTAGTTGCTGAGCATGTTGAGCGTCGCTTCCCGCGCCCCGAAGGTGTCGCGCAGGAAGTCGATCGCCAGCGGTTCCAGTTCGACGCGATAGTGACGCACCAGCGCGATGGCCAGCGATTCGGCGGTACGTGACAGGTCGTCGTCGATCTCGCGCACCATGGCACTGCCGAGGGCCGCCTTGGCGGCGGCGGACTGGTTGGGCTCCAGCTGGCCGAAGTAGGCGGCATTCGAGCCATTGATGGCGCGCTGGACGGCCGGGCGTGAGAGGTGGATGTGCGGTTCGAGCGCCAGGGCGATCTCGATCGCCATGGCCTTTGCCTTGTCGACGCCGACGCGCAGGATCGTCTCGCGGGCCTGAGAGGCGATCTCGCTGTCGACGCGCTTGATGTGACTCTTGCTGAGGTGATCCGCCAGGTGCTTGCAGACCTCCGCCTTGGCCTCGTCATCCAGCGCGATGGTCTTTTCCTGGATGCGCAGACCGCGCCGCCCCGGCCCGACACGCAGGCGGGTGGCATCGTCGGACATCTGCGAGGAGATACTCTCCCAGCGCTTGGACATCTTGAGGAAGACGGCGTGGCTGCGACCGACCTGCTCATAGGCACTGGTGACCGTCTTGTAGAGGCGAATGGCGTTGGTGAGGATGTCGGCGCGCGTCCGCAGGGCGCTGCGGTGTTCACGGTCACCCTCGTTGACGGCGATCGCCAGGTGCGTCACCTGCTCGGCGAGCGCGTCCATGGCCTGGGTGGAGCGCTCCAGCAGTACCTCGGCCCTGAGCCCGGAGGCGGCATCTTCCACCAGAGTGCCGGACTGCTCCGCCAGATAGACCGTCAGGGCCTTGAGGCGTGACAGCCCCGTCGCCTGGCGGATGCGGTAACGGGAACGGGCGTGCTCGAGATTGTCCAGCGTGCGAGCCAGCTTCCAGCGTCCACGATATTCGAAGGTCAGCAGCGGGATCTTGCGTCCGCTGATCAACTCGAAGGCCAGGATCAGCATCTCCTCCACGTCCTGCATCGTCATCAGCAGGTCGTTGTCCTGCTCGATGGCGGCCAGCACACGCTCGATGAAGTTCTCGTCACGAGGCACGCCCTTGTGCAGATCCGGCGCTCGGCCCTCGAAGCGCTCGCGCAGCAGGCCGATGGCCTCGGGCGCCAGCTCCGCCAGCTCATTGAACTGGGGCTCAAGCCATTCGCGGTTCAGGGTGTTCATGTCGCGGATACGGGCGTGCAGACCGATGCGACGATAGACGTCGATCTGACTGATGATGCGGGCGGCATCACGATCATCCAGCAGCTCCAGCGCCGCCAGTTCCACGCCTTCCGGTGCGAGATCCTGCTTGCGCAGCAGCATGGCAGCGGCTTCACGGCGACGGGCATCACCTTCCAGGCTCTCGACGATCAGGTTGCGCGTGGCGAGGATCAGCTCAGGCACGGTATCGATGACGCGCTCGATCTTGGCCTCGGTGCGGTCATAGCGGCGAGAACTGGTCAGGTTGTGGGCGATGTTGGCCACGATCCCCGCGACACCGGTGATGACGGTGTAGGAGATGAAGAAGATGTAGTTCTCGAAGGTGGGTTCCTTGCCATACCCGAGCAGATAGCCCCCCCAGGCACCGATCAGCGTCACCGGGCCGGCCGTCCACAGGATCTGCATCAGGCTCACTGACCATGGCACGCGCTCGACGGCCTGGGTGATGCGGCGAATCTCGTCCCGGCCTTCACGCTCAAGACGCACCTGGGGTGCATCATTGGCTGGGTTGGCGCGGGGACGAAAGAGACTCGGCAGCAACAAGACAGACTTCCTTCAATCAATGGGGCACGTCCGAGAGACGCGGCATGGGCTTGCGGGGCAGGCAGGGGCAGCGCAAGGGATCGCTGGCGAAAGGCGCTGCTAACAGTAGCACTGGCGACCCATTTCGCTCCAGTGAGCGGCACGCCGTCACGCGCCTGACCATGCTAGAATTTCGCCGCGGCTGACAGCCAGGCGTAGGCCGCCAGTTCATCAGTTCAGATGCTGCAGAGACATCGAATCGCTCAGGAGGTCGTGTGGAACAAGTCGCAGTAACGGGGGCGCCAGCAGGGGAAGGGGCGCGCGCCGGGGATGTCGTGCTGCTGGACGGCGGCATGGGGCAGGAGCTGGTGCGTCGCAGCGGTCGTGAGCCGACACCGCTGTGGTCCTCCCAGGTCATGCTGGATCAGCCCGAGCTGGTGCGTGATCTGCATCTGGATTTCATTCGTGCCGGCTCCCGGGTCATCACGCTCAATACCTATACGGCCACGCCCCAACGCCTGACGCTGGCGGGAGTCGGCGAGACCATCGGCGCCGTGCATGCGGCCGCTGGCAAGGCGGCGCGGGATGCCATCGCCCTGAGTGGCGAGACGGATATCCGCGTGGCCGGTTGTCTGCCGCCACTGGTCGCGACCTATCGGCCCGATGTCGCACCGGATCAGGAAGAATCGCTGGCCAGTTATCGCACCCTGGTGGCGCTGCAGGCGCCCTTGGTCGATGTGCTGCTCTGCGAAGCGCTGTCCTCGCATGACGAGGCACAAGCCGCCGCCACTGCAGCGCTGGAAAGTGGCCTGCCGGTGTGGGTCTCGTTGACCGTGAAGGACGATCTGAATGCGACCCTGCGCAGCGGTGAGCCGCTGGCGGACACCGTCGCCATGCTGGAAGCGCTCGGCGTGGATGCCATTCTGATCAACTGCAGTGCGCCGGAGGCCATTCAGGGCAGCCTTGACACGCTGCTTGGCAGTTCGCTGCCGGCGGGCGCCTATGCCAACGGCTTCACGTCGATCGCGGCGCTCAAGCCCGGCGGTACCGTCAAGGACCTCAAGGCGCGCGAGGATCTCGGGCCTGAGCAGTATGCTGCCCATGCGCTGGGCTGGGTGCAGCGGGGACTGCGTATCGTCGGCGGCTGCTGCGAGGTCGGTCCGGCGCACATCGCCTGCCTGTCCGAGCAGCTCAAGGCGGCCGGTCATCGCTGTGTCTCCCGACTGGGGGAGTGAACGATGAGGCGTGAGGCATCATCGTGATAGACTCCGCCTCCTGCTTCGCAGGCCCCGTCGGGCGCCATGTCCGCGGGGCCGTGAAACGTTTTTTCTAGGGAGATGCCATGCTTGCCGAGTGGGTCGAACGGCTCTTGAGTTACGCCAGTGGGGCACTTGATGCCATCCGCTCTGATGAATCCTTTCCTGCCTTCATGCAGTGGGCGCATTCGGAGGGGGTGAATTACAGCGGTGGTGATGAGGCGCTGGCGGTAGCACTGGCACCGGTGCTGTGGAGCCAGACGCCGCTGGTACGCCTCGATTTCGCCTGCGAGCCGCTGGCACCGCCCGGTCGCAACGAGCCCTGCTGGTGCGATTCCGGCCGCAAGTACAAGCAGTGCTGTGACAAGGTCCAGTTGCCGCCGATACCGGAGCACCTGATGTGGATGCTGTCGCTGCGCGAGTTCAAGGGCGAGCAGCTCAAGGCCGCATTGGCTTCGCGGCTCGCGCCGGCTCAGGCGCTGCTGGAGGCGGGACTGATCAGTGCCGAGGCCGGTAGCCGCGGGCGTGCCCAGCAGATCATGGAAGCGTTGTTTGACACCAGTGACTGGTCGCGCCTTCCGGAGCAGGCCGAGCCTGGCTTCGAGCTGCTGCTGGATCTCTATCAGGAGCGCGGCTTCACCCGCAAGAAGGCCCTGTTGCTGGATGAGGTGCTGGAGCGTGGTCCCGCCTTCCTGCGCGGTGTGGCACTGGAGCATCAGTGCCTGCTGCACCTGGACAGTGATGACCTCGGCTCGGCGCGAGCCGCCTTCGTCCGCGCGCAGCAGACCCTGCCGGACTCGCCGACGCTAGCCTACATCGAAGCCATGCTGCTGCTGCATGAAGGGCAGCCGGAAGAGGCGCAGGAGCGTGCGCGCTTCTGGTGGCGGCGTCTCTCCAAGCAGAAGGATATCGAACCGGGGCAGCTGGAGTTCCTGGCTGATCTGGCCGAGAACCCGCGTGCGACGCTCGCCGAGCAGATGGTCAATTCCGACGAGTCACTCTCGGATTCACTGGCCTCGCTGCAGGCGTTGTTCGAGGTGATCGAGCACCCGTCGCGTCTGGCGCTGGAGACTCAGGACGACGGCAGTCTGCTGTTTCGTCAGAATGCCGAGCAGGCGGTGACACTGGGACTCTGGGAAGCGGTATTCCCGGCGCGGATCGAGGAAGAGGCAGCGCTGGCGCTGGATGTCGACCCGTGGGAAACCCAGGACCCCAACGAGTGGCTGCAACAGCTGTGTGCCAGTCCCGAATGGCTGGATGTTCCTGCGGTCTGTCAGGGATTGATCCTGGCGCTGGCCAGTCGTTTCGGCAGTCTGCCGTGGATGTCGGACACCTTCTTCGTGCCGTTGGCGCGTCGTTTCGAGCGCTGGCTCGACCAGATCGAACAGGCCGGCGGCCTGTTGCGCTGGGAGGATGGTGACAACGCCCAGTTGCTGCGTTGTGGCCTGGGACTGGTGATCGGCATGGAGCGCGGTGAGCGCGAGCGCTCACGTCAGCTGGCGGAGCGCCTGCTCAAGCTGGACGAGGAAGACAGTCTCGGTCTGCGCGAGCTGGTGCTGGATCAGCTGCTGCGCGAAGGCCGCGATGATGAGGCCGTCACCCTGGCGGAGCACGATATCTCACGCCGTGCCCTCGAGGATGAAATGCCGTTGCTGGGCATTCTGATGGGGCATGTGCTGGCACTCTATCGTCTGGGACGTCAGGCGGATGCCGAAGAGGCACTGGTGATCGTTCGCGAGGCTAACTCCCATCTGATCAGCCTGCTGGTGGCGGAGCACCCGCGACCGGTGAGTCTGGCGGTGGAAGCGCCGGAGCCCGGCACGCGAGGCGAGGCCTGGCAGTATCGCACCCTGATGCGCGATCAGTGGAAGCGCAGCGAAGGCGCGCTTGCCTGGTTGGCCAAGCACCGCTGAGCCGGTGTCAAGGGTCGCTCATGCTGCCTGACGAGTGATCGCAAGCGCTCACATGACATGGCCTCGTGTGCCAAGGTCCCGTATGACGAGGCCCGAAGGAAAAACCCCCGCAGTGCTTAGGCACTGCGGGGGTTTTTTGTACCTCGCCTCGTATCGTGAGGCGGGCTCAGGGGGATGCGTGTAGGGGGGCGATCACTGCTGCTTGCCTTGCTGGCGCAGCCGCCAGGCTTCCCGCAAGGCTGCGCACAGGCCCGGGGTCTGCCCGACCTGAATGGCCTCCAGCGTCGCGGCGAAGGCGTCCGGTGTGGCACGCCAGTCAGGAGGCTGGAGAGCCCCGGCGCTGCTGACGCCGACTCGGTCCAGTGGGGGCGGGGCATGTTCCGGCAGTATGCCCAGCAAGCGCATGTGACCGTTCTGTACCTGGCGCAGACGATGCACGAGCGCCTTGTGGCGCGCTCCCAGAGGCCGGACCGCCACGCTGATCAAGCCGGCCAGGAGACGTTCCTGCCATTGAGGGCGTGCCGGGTTGCGATAGGCCACGCCACGCTGAGAGGCTGCTCCCGCCTGGCGTCGGTCCTTGAACCAGTGGGGGGCGCGCTCATCGAGTGCTTCCCCTTCAAACAGGATGCCGGCGGTCATCTGTTGACCACCATGCACACGGGTGAAGGGCAGGATGACGCAGTCCTCGAGCATGGCGCCTTCTTCCACATAGCTGCCCTGCTCGACACAGCAGCGTCCCTGCAGCAGCACGCCGGGCTCCACATGGGTGGTGATGCCGGCAAAGCCTCCGCTGAGGCGCGATTCATCCAGGCGCGTCGCGCCGGCGGCATAATAGACGTGGTGCAGGTCCTGCTCGCCGGGCAGCACACCGCGCTCCCCATGGGGTGACAGGCGTGTGTCGTCGGTCGCCAGAGCCTGCATCACCAGAGCGTGGTAATGCGACAGCGAGCCCAGCAGGGCTGGCCCCAGCCGGGAGTTGTCGCGCACATCACGCCAATGCAGTCGGCCAAGGGCCGGGTCCTTGAGAGAGGATGGCAGGCAAAGCGGTGCCTCAAGCGTCATGGCCAGCTCACTGATGTCCAGACTGTCGGGCCTGAACCACTCCGGCATCAGCAGTACATCGGCGCGCAGTACCGGGGCGGGCAGGGCTGCCATGGCCCCGAGGCGCTTGAGCTGCTCGCGCGGGTCGCGCTCCCCGGGCATCGGCAGGATGTCGAGCTCGATCCCCCAGCGTGAGCCATCGGCGAGTCGTGCCCGGAACCATTCGGGGTCACGGGCGATGATCAGACTGATATGCGTCACGCCGCGCCCGACCAGCAGATCGAGATTGCGTTCCAGCACGCTGCGGCCGGCAATCGGCAGCAGGGCCGGAGAATAACGGCGGTCAATCGGCGCGATCTCCTGACCGAGGCGGTCTGCCAACAGGATCACATGCATCGCAGACCTCCTTGGCATGCATCGTGAGAGTGACGCGCTGCAGGGCGCGTGGCGAGGTGGGTATCACGCATCAATAGGCTCCGCGACTGGTCAGGACGGCAGGAATCGTGCGCAACAGCAGCTTGATGTCCTCCTTGATGCCCTGACGGTGCAGGTAGAAGAGATCCAGATGAATCTGTTGCTCGAAGGACAGATCGGAGCGTCCGGACACCTGCCACAGGCCGGTCAGCCCCGGGGTGGCGTCCAGGCGCATGCGGGCGCGAGCCTCATACAACGCCACCTCGCGAGCGAGCGCGGGGCGCGGCCCCACCAACGCCATCTCGCCGCGCAGCACGTTCCACAGTTGCGGCAGTTCATCGATGGACAGCTTGCGGATCACGCGTCCCACCCGCGTGATCCGCGGGTCCTGCTTCATCTTGAACAGCACACCGCCCTCACTCTCGTTGGCGGCCTGCAGTTCACGCAGGCGCTCTTCCGCGTCGATATACATCGAGCGGAACTTCCACAGCTTGAAAGGCTTGCCATGCCGACCGATGCGTTCCTGTCCAAACAGGATGGCCCCGGGGGATTCCAGGCGAATGGCCAGCAGAGTGCCCAGCAGCAACGGTGACAGCACCAGCAGCACACCGCTGGCGCCGACGATGTCCATCGTGCGGCGTGCGCGTGGGGTCAGCCAGTTGCTCACTCGCCATCGAAAATGTCGCCAGTTGGAGCGTGACTTCATCCACAGGCCTCGGCCGGGGATGGCCTCCTCGCCATACTTGCGCACGCTCAGCAGGAAGCTCGGATTGCCAAGCACATAGCGCTTGAACATGCGGCGTGGCTCCATCAGCAGACGCCAGGCCCACTCCATGCCAAGCTTGCGCACGACACCTGGCGCACGCGGAATGCGTTGGGAATAGAAGTCGAACAGACCGCCGACGCCCATCACCACTGGCACCTGGAGGCGCTCTCGGTGTGCAGCGATCCATTTTTCCTGAGCGGGCACGCCCATCGCCACCAGCAGCAGGTCAGTGCCCTGATTGATCTGTGCCAGAACGTCCTCGATGATTTCCGGCCCGATGAAACCATGGTGCACGCCACTGATCTCCAGATCTGGCCAGCGCTCCTTGAGTTTCTCCGCCATCCGCTCGGCGACGCCTGGCGCGGCCCCGAGCAAAAACAGCCGCTTGCCATCCGCGACCAGCATGTCGCACAGATGCGGCAGCAGGTCGGTGCCATTGAGGTTGGCTTCCAGCTCCTGGTCGAGCATGCGGCAGGCCAGCTTCACGCCACTGCCATCCGGCAGCAGCAGGTCGCTGTCATGCAGTACCTGCAGGTAATAGCGATCATGCTGTGCCACGTTCAGGCAGTGCGCATTGACGAAATTGACCGTGCGCGGCTGCGGGTCGCTGATCCAGCTCTTGAGCAGGCGCAGACAGGTCTCGAGACTGGTGTTGACGAAGGGCACGCCCAGCACCTTGACGTGTGGCAGTGTCCTGACGTGCTCAGTGGTGAAAAGCGTCTGATCGATGGATTGACTCATCATGGCGACTCCGCTTCGTGAGCGCCCTGCTGGCGTTCTGGCGTGACGGACCGTGGGCGTGGATCATTGTCGATCTTCTTCTTCTGGGCCTTGCCGATGATGCCCTGGGCGAGCCCTTCACAGCGCAGATAAAGGCGCTCGGGCATCACGCGCAGCATCAGTGCGGCGCCTGCCGTGGCCGCGGTACGGCCGAATTCGGCCTTCCAGATGCCTGGCCAGGCCTTGATGGCGCGGCGGACATAATCCCAGGCGGCCTTGCCGTCACGCAGTCGAATCGCCTGGCGTGCCAGATAGCGCAGCTGGTAGGCCTGGGCGCGGGGATACCATTGTTCGATGAAGTCGGGCGCATAGGCGCGTGTCAGCTCGACGATCGCCAGCCAGCTCTGGTACTGGCGCTCCAGTTGTGCCGAAAGCCCGCCTTCATTGAGGCGGTAGCGGGTCAGCGGCTCGGGAATGCCTTCCACCGTGGTGCCGGTCTTGAGGGCGATGCGTGTCCAGCACTCGATGTCTTCGCTCTGACGCAGGCTTTCATCGAAGTAGCAGGGCAGCACGCCACCTCCCTTGACCTCGCAGTCGAAGGCGATGGCCTCGAGAATCTCGCCGCGGATGACTGGCGCCGAGCCATTGCCCACCGGGTTGCGACAGAACAGCAGCCCCGGCGTGATGTCGGTCAGGCTTGGCATCTGGTAGTAGTCCAGCGGTGCGCCGTCGGCATCGATGAAGGCCGAGCGCGAGAAGGACAGGCCTACCCCGGGGCGTGCCTCGAGGTGCTCGCGGTGGCGCGCAAGTTTCGCGGGCTCCCAGATGTCATCGGAGTCGAGGAAGGCCAGATAACGGCCCTTTGCGGCGCGCACGCCGGTATTGCGGGCCCCGGCCAGCCCGCGATTGACCGGATGAGGGATCAGAGTGATGCGTGGGTCGTCATAGGCCTCGCAGATCGCCCGGCTGCCATCGGGGGAGCAGTCATCGATGATGAGCAGTTCAAGATCGCCATCCTCCTGCGCCAGCACGCTGTCGATGGCGGCCGTGACGAAACGTTCGACGTTGTAGATCGGCATGATGACCGAAAAGGTCGGGGTCATGGTCTGGCCTCCTGGACGTCCCTGTCTGGGGAAAGCGATGCGGTGGATGCTGCGTGAGGTGTGTCTGGCGAGTCTGGTGGCTGGGTCGATGTATGTGTCATCAAGCCGTCCTGAGCGAGGATCAGTCGGCGTGTCCACAGATAGCCGGGCAGGGCGGCCAGGCTGATGCCGACCAGAATGCCGGCCGCGACGCCGTTGATGCCGAAGGGCACGCCAGCGAACATGCCGGCGCCGAGCATCAGCGTCATGAAGATCTGCAGCTTGAGGTCTGCCCCGGGCATGCCCTGGGCGCGCAGCAGCTGGCCGCAGCTGTCGAGCAGAATGCGCGGCAGGGCCGAGAGGCAGATCAGGATCAGGATCGGCAGGGCACCACGCTCGACCCAGGCCTCCCCGAACAGGATCGGCACGTACCAGGGCGCCAGCAGGCTCTGGGCGATGATGGCGGGCACCGCGACCAGCGCGAACAGGCGCATGCCGTGGTGCATGCGCGCCAGTCGCTCACGCGAGGTCATGTCGCCACACAGCTGCGGGAAGATGGCGGTGGAGTAGGCGCGCAGGAGGCCAAGGCTGATGCCGAGTCCGGCATTGAAGGCGAAGAAGTAGACCCCGAGCACGTCCATGGCGAACAGGGCGCCGACCAGCAGGTAATCCATCTGCTGACGTAGCACCGAGACCACCTCGACGCCCATCATCGGGCGCGCGAAGCGCATCAGCGGACGCGACCACAGCGTGGAGGGGCGCTCATCGATGCGCCATGACTCGCACCAGCGGTAGCTCAATGTCCAGATGGGCGTCACGATCAGCTTGGGCAGGATCAAGGCCCAGAACCCGGCTCCCATGGCGGCCAGCAGCATCACGCCGAGTGCCTCGCCGATGCTCTGGCCCATCTCGATGCGGGCCGTGACGTGCAGGCGGTTGCTGCGCAGAATGCGCGCCGCGTTGATGGCGGCGGGGGGCAGCATCGGGAAGATCAGCGCCAGCGCCATCAACGGCAGGGTCAGATCGGGAGCGTCATAGAGGTAGGCCAGCAGCGGGGCCAGTGCCATCTGCAGCACCATCAGGCCAAGGCACACCACCCAATTGAACCAGTAGGCATCGCGGCACAGACGCTCATACCCGTCGCGACCGGCCTGTACCAGGGCAGGCACCACGGCGGCATTGGAGATGGCGTGCATGATCTCGTGTGCGGTGAGCACGATGGCGGCGATACCGAAGGATTCCGGCGCGATCATGCGTGCGGCCACCAGGGTGGCACCCAGTCGGGCGATGCGGTGAACCCCTTGCGACATGCCCATCCATGCCAGGTTGCGGATCAGTCGGCCATTGCCGCCTTCTCCGCCACCTGACAGGCGTGTCCTGAGTCGCGTGATCACTCCCATCGCCTGGCTCCCTGCCTTGTCGTGCCCTGTGCAGGCATCTGATCTTGTCAGTCATGCGGATTGATGACTTGTGTCGCCACTCTAGCGCAATGGACTGATGAATTGGCGTGATCTGACGCAGTCCTGTTCCACTATCGGGTCATTTCGCTGCATCACCGTTGCCTGCGCTGGCGGGGTGGACGGTGGCATCGGGCTCGGGATGAGACGCCTCCACATCCACCGGCCCCCTGTTGTGGATATGCCCCTCACTGGCGGGCAGGCTCGCCAGCTGGTGTGCCTTGCCGATCAGGATCAGTCCCGGCCAGATCAGATAGGCCAGGATCTCCAGGTTCTCGCCGAAGGAGTAGACGAACAGCAGCCCGACCATGATCAAGCCCAGCTGCACGACAGGCCGGCCGACCACGAAGCGCAGCAGATGCAGCAGGCTGACCAGCATCGGAATCAACAGCGCGAACAGACCGAAGATGCCCTTGACGAACAGCAGTCCATACCAGCTGTGGTGCGAGCCGATCGGCATGTACTCCACCAGGTGCGGGCCGCGCTCGACGATGCCGTGACCGAACCACGGTGCCTCGTTGCGCCAGCGATCCACCGCGATGCGCCCGAGCGCGGCGCGCACGCGGGTCGAGTCCGCCCGTGAGCCCTTGAAGGCGGCGATGAAGTTGTCGATGGCTTCCAGAATCGGCGCGCCGAGAAAGCCGCCGATCAAGCTCACGCCGGAGAAGCTGAACCACAGCCACGGCTTGTGCAGGCGCTTGAGCAGGAACATCCCGGCGCTGATCAATACCAGCGACACCAGCGCCATGCGCGAGCCGGACATCAGGATCATCAGCACGCTGCCACCGATGCCGATCGCCTTCCAGATGGGGTGCTTTTCCAGCAGGGCGCAGGCGAAGTAGATGCTGGCGACAAAGCCCACCGCCGGTGCCCAGGGGGTAAAGAGTCGCCAGCGTGGCATGCCGCTGCCGGGGTCGATCTCGTAGAGGGAAACGGCGAAGAATTCCGGCCCCGGCCCCCCGATGGCCTGCAGTGGCGAGACGAAGGGCACCTGGGGCAGCCCTGCCAGCCAGGCGCCGACGAACACCGGCAGCAACAGCATGGTATGCAGGCAGACGTGCATGGCCGCGCGGATGATCACCGCCGGGCGGATCGCCAGGCAGCCGATGATCGGGAAGACCGCCAGCAGCGCCCAGCCCTTGGCCCAGCCGATGGAGGACTTGATCAGCTTGCCGGTGCCCAGATTCTCGATCAGATGGCCGGCCAGCAGCGAGAATTCCATCACCAGCATGCCGATGATCCACACCCACAGTGGCCAGGGGAGGCGCGGAAAGCGTTGGCGGCCCTTGAGGTGCAGCCAGGCGGCGCGCATCACCAGAGACCAGGCCAGCACCGGGGCCAGTACGTAGAGTCCACCGATCAGGTAGAACAGGTAGGTCGCGGTGATCGAGAACCAGATGATGCGCTCTTCCGGGGTCTCGGGGCGGACATCTGCCTCTGGCCCGGCCTTCAGGGAAAACATCGGCGGCTCACACGCTTTGCTGCAAGCGCAGCAGGTAGGGTTTTCTGATCCACAGGAGGATCAGGCCGATGATGCTGAAGACGCTCGCGGCCAGCGCACCGACGATGGCCAGCTTGATGCCCAGCGAGTCAGCCTTCTCGGGCAGTGGCGGCGGGTCGAGGATCTGCAGCATCGGGTAGCTGGCGAAGGGGTCGATCTGGCCGATGTCGATCTTGGCCAGTGCCGTGGTGTAGACCGCCGTGGCGACCTGTTGCTCGCGCAGCAGGTCCTGCAGCTGGGCCGCCTTGGCGACACTGTTGTCCAGTCGTTGCTGGCGAGCTGCCAGATTGGCGCGTCCGGTCTCGAGCTCGCTGATCACGCCGCGCCGCTGGGTGTCCAGGGTGATCAGCTCACCGACCAGGCTGTCCTGATTGGCATGGCCGGACGCGGCACGCAGTGCGCTCTGGTTGCGCGAGGTCTGGCGGGGCAGCAACTCCCGCATGCGTGAGGCCAGCGAGCGTTCCAGTGAAGCGAGCCCCGCGGCCAGATTGATGACTTCCGGGTTGCGCTCGCCCCACTTGCCGCGCGCTTCATCGAGACTGGCCGCCTGCTCCGCTGCCTGCGTCAGCAGCGCCTGGTAGCGAGCATCACGCTGCAGTGCAATCACGCCCCCCGCCTGACTGGCATCGAGCCCCAGTCGGCTGGACAGGGTGGCGAGGCGGGCATTCAGCGCCGACAGCTCGCCATCCCGCATCTCGAGGGTGTCCTTGAACTCCTCGACACTCAGTGTCAGCTCCTTGAATTGCTCCATGGAGACCAGGCCTGACGTGGACTGGAAGTCCAGCAGCTTGCGCTGGGTGTCCTTGAGCGTGCGATCGTAGGTCTCGAGCGAGCGACGGATGACGGCTTCGCGTCGCGCCTGTTCATCGTTGCGCAGCTGTTCGATCACCTCATTGAAGGCATCGATGTGCGCATTGGCGCGTTCAAGCGCGGCCCTGGCGCTCGGTGCGCTGGTCTGGAAGGCGATCAGGGCGGTCTGGTCGGTCAGCTTGATCTTGGGCTTGGCGTAATCGTCGGGATGCATGTCGACCGTCCTGGCGGCACGCTCCAGCACGGCAGGGCTCTCGGCGATGGCGCGGTAGTTGACCTTGGGGTCCAGCGAGGAACTGGAATAGGACGAGTTGGCGCTGGTGCTGGCCTGGCCGATGCTCTCAAAGTTCACCGAAAGCCCCGAGCCGGTACCCGGCAGGATCATCGTCCAGCTGGTGGTATAGGTGACGGGTGCCACGGCGATGAAGGCGATGGTCAGCCCCCAGATGACACTCAGGATGGCGGTGGTCAACAACAGATAGGCCGCGCGGCGGGTGCGCGGGCGCATGCTGGAGCCACGAGCTGCCCAGCCCAGCAATACGCCAAGCATTCGACGCCCCAGTGAGGGCTTCGCCGTGTCTTGCGGCGTGTCGGGTGAGCGGGACTCTGTCATGCACATCCTTGTCGCGTGGTAGTGATCAGTTGCCTTCCGACAACGCACAGGCGAAGCGTTACAGCAGAGTGGCCGGCGTCAGCAGGTCCGTCAGCGTTCTGGCGATATCCCGGATGTTGGTGACACCTGAGTCATAGCAGCCGACGACATCTTCCGGCATCAGATACGGGTTGACGCCCACGTCCGCTGGATTGGCCAGCAGGTCGTCGATGCCGCGATCCACCACGACCGGTTGATGCGTCATCGGATTGGTGCTGACCAGCACGGCGCGTCGCGAACCGGACGTCGCCTGGATACCACCGACACAGTTGGCGTTGATCACCCCCTGCAACATGCGCACGCCGTAAGGCACCTGGGAGCGCAGCACCGTGTAATTGCTGACATTGTTGTTGTTGGCCGGTGTGGTCAGGTTGGAGGCATAGATGACGATGCCCGGCGCGGTGATGGGGGACGGGCGCATCAGCGCTGCCTGGAAGGCACCGCTGGAGGGCACATGGATGCGATCCCCTTCACGCAGCCAGGGGTTGGCGGCATATTCGCCATCGATCAGGCCGCGCATGTCGAGAATCTGTGTCTGGTTGTCGCGAATCAGTTCGACGTGGCTCAAATCCGCGTCCGGCCGCACGCCGCCAGCCGTGGTCAAGGCCGCTGACAGCCGCCGTTGCTGGCTGGCATCCCCTCCGGCAAAGTCGCGACGCACCATGCGCTCTTCCGGTTCGCGGGCATTGACGACGGCTTCGCCCGGGAAGAACACTGCCCCGGAGACGGCGACCGCCAACGGCGCCCATTCCTCGAGACGAACGCTGACATGGGCCAGCCCCGGGCGGATCAACTCTTCTAGTATCAGACGCTCGGTGATCTCACGTGCCAGGGCATCGATGGTCTGGTTGGAGGCATCGACCGGCGAGAGCCAGGGCAGGCGCAGACGCCCATCGTGATCCACCTCGTAGCTGCCATCGAACAGCTCGCTGCCGGCGACACTGACGTTCACTCGATCGCCGGCGGCCAGGCGCTGGTCATCGCTTGCAGGCCGATGGGAAAAGCGATCATCGGCCTGCGGCGTGGGCAGCTCCAGGGGCCAGTAGGTCACCTGTTGCCAGTGCTCTTCGGCCGGGGTGTCGTCCAGCATCAGCGGCGTACAGCCGCTGATCAGACCGGCGAGCATGGCAATCCCCGAAAGGCGGCGTGAGACTTGGGTCCATGAGGTGAGGCGTGCCAGGGAAGACGTCATCAGGCTACCTCGCGAGAAGACCCTGGCGCGTGGGCATCTGGCACCAATAGCGGGTCGCGCTGATAGTAGATGTCGAAGAGTTCGAACAGGCGCACGCGTTCCAGCTCGGTCTGCATGATGGGAGAGGGTTCCACCACGATCAGAGCCTGCGGTGACAAAGCATCATGCAGGCTGACCAGCACGGAAAGTCCGTCGGCATCGATGGCTGTCACATGACTCAGATCCACTGCCAGCTTGCCGGTGTGGTTCGGGATCATCGCGAGCATCTCCTGGCGGAAATAACGCGCGACCTCGCCTGTCAGCTGAGCCGGCGGCGTGATCATGATGCCTTGGTCAATTCTGGTGGTGATGGGCATGGCGAATTCCCTGTGCCTGCCGTCACCGGCTGGCGCCATGTCGGGCCTGCGGTGCGACTTGTTATCTTTATGCACTATGCCGCACAAGCATCGTTTGCCTGTCGTCGCGGTGTCAACGACATGACGGGAATTGTCTCAGTCCTGACTGATGAGATGTCTGGTTCCTTCTCCTTCCTTCACCCTTCCTATCTTCCTTCCTTTCTTTCTTTCATCCTTCCCTGCTTTTCTCTTCTTCCGGCTCAGCCTGTCGACGGCCGAGACAGTTCAGGGAGCTCGTCTCTCAATCTCCCGACATCGCTGGCGCCTTGTGGGGCGTTGCCAGCATGGCGCCCCAATGACGGAAGCGCAGCAGCAACAACAGTCCCGGGATGGCGGCCAGGGTGCAGATCCAGAAGAAGCTGTCCCAGCCGGCGGCATCGGCCAGATAGCCCGAGGGGGCGGCGATCACCACGCGCGGCAGGCCCATGATCGAGGAAAGCATCGCGTACTGGCCGGCGGTGAAACGCTTGTCGGTCAGTGCGCCCATGAAGGCGATGAAGGCGGCGCTGCCCATGCCGGCCGCCAGGTTCTCGAATGCCACCACTCCGGCAAGCCAGGCCAGCGAGTCACCGACGTGATGCAGCCAGATGAAGCCGGCTGTGGACACCATCTGCAGGATGCCGAACCACCACAGTGCACGGTAGATGCCGATTCGCATGATCATCAGGCCGCCGAAGAAGGTGCCTGCCAGCAATGGCCACAGGCCGAACAGCTTCACGGTCGCGCCGATCTGTGAGTTGCTGAAGCCGATCTCCTTGTAGAAAGGCGTCGTCAGATTGCCTGCCACGGAATCGCCGAGTTTGTAGAGCAGGATGAACAGCAAGAGCCAGATGGCCCCATCACGTTTCATGAAATGGCGGATGGGGTCCCACAGGATCTCGTGCAGGTGATGGGCACGCGGCGCTGCCTGTGCCTCGGGTTCCGGCGCCAGCAGGGTCACCAGCATGCAGGCTCCCAAGGTCGCGGCCATGATCAGGTAGGTCATGCGGAAACCGATCATGTCCGCCAGCACCAGGCCACCGGCCGAGGCCATCAGCATGCCGATGCGATAGCCATAGACATAGAAGCTGGAGCCCAGCCCCAGTTCGTTGTCCGGCAGATGCTCACGTCGGTAGGCATCGATCACGATGTCCTGGGTGGCACTGAAGAAGCTGACGGAAAGCGCGATGGCCCCCATGGTCAGCGGCGACATGTGCGGGTCCTGCAGGGCCAGCAGCGCGATCAGCGCGGTCAGGGCCAGCTGCGCGATCATCAGCCAGCCGCGTCGCCGCCCCAGTGCGGGCGGCATGATGCGATCCAGCAAGGGGGCCCACAGGAACTTGAGGGTATAGGGCAGGCCGACCAGTGCCAGAAGGCCCACGGCGTCCAGTGATACGCCGGCATCCGTCATCCAGGCCTGCAGGACACTCCCGGTGAGCAGCAGCGGCAGGCCTGAGGCGAATCCCATCAGGAACGTGATACCATGACGGCCAACGAGTAAGCGTAAATCCTTTGAAGTCAAAGCCTTGCCTGTCCTTGCAGAGAGTGTATCCGCGCGGGAGTCGCGCGTGACCCATGGCCATGCGCCACATGCATCGTCAATGGCGGGATTGTCGCACTGCCTGAGCGCAAGGGCCATGCATTGTCCTGAGGTGCCGCTGACCATCAGCTGGCTGGCGTGATGAAGGGCTTGCGTCGGGCCCCTGTGGGCAGGTAGGCAATGAGAGGTCATCATGAGTGAAGTCCGAGACGCTGCCAAGGCGCACTGGTATCTGATCCAGTGCAAGGGTGGAGAGTCCTTCCGTGCGGCGGAGAACCTCACCAATCAGGGATTTCACGTCTTCCACCCCCTGCTGGAAGTGGAAAGAAAGCGCGGCAGCAAGCTGCGCTGGGTGGAAGAGCCCCTTTTCCCCTACTACCTGTTCATCCGTCTGGATCAGGTGGACGACAACTGGCGCCCGATTCGCTCGACACGTGGCGTGCTCAAGCTGGTCAGCTTCGGCACGACCCCGACACCGGTCCCCACCTCGCTGGTGGAGGCGCTGATCGCCAATGGTGAGCAACGCCAGGAGCAGCCAGCCGAGAACCTCTACTTCCGTGCCGGCGAGCAGGTCGAGATCATCGATGGGCCGCTGAGTTCGCTCAGTGGTGTCTTCGAGAGTGCCAAGGGCGACGAGCGCGTCATCGTGCTGCTCAATCTGATCAATCAGCAGCAGCGCGTCGAGCTGTCCAGTCGTCAGCTGCGTCGTCGCGAATCCTGAGTCTCGGTGCCTGCGCCCTCCGGGGAGGGCGTGAGCTCACCGCACTTGTCATTTCTGGAGTTGTTTCATGTCGATTACCGTTCAGCAGGTGGTCAGCCTGCACTACACGCTGCGTACCGCAGATGGCACCGTCCTGGACACTTCTCGTGATCGGGAACCGATGGATTACCTGCATGGCCATGACAATATACTTGCCGCTCTGGAATCCGCGCTTGAAGGTTGCAGCGTCGGCGACAGCAAGGTCGTCAACCTGACGCCGGCGGAAGGCTTCGGTGAGCGGGATGAGGGGCTGGTCCAGTACTTCGGGCGTGATGCCTTCGGCCCGGGGGAGCTTGCACCGGGCATGCGCTTCCAGGCGCGAACTCCCGAAGGGCAGCGCTCGGTGACCGTACTGGAAGTCGGTGATCAGCAGGTCAAGGTCGATGCCAATCACCCGTTGGCAGGCCAGGCGCTCAGCTGGGATGTCGAGGTGCTGGAAGTGCGCGATGCCACTCGGGCCGAGTTGGCAGCAGGCCATCCGCTGGGGCTTGAGGTGAGCCATACCGAAGTGGAAGACAAGAAGGTGCGTCGCTGAAGTCGCGCTGATGCCGCATGCCGCATGTCGCTTCAGGGGTCTCCCTGTCGCTGATCAGGAAGGCGCTTTCGATGATGATCGAAGGCGCCTTATTCGTTTCGGGTCTGCTGCGTTTCGGGTCTGCTGCGTTTCGGGTCTGCTGCGTGTCATTCCGGGACGGATTCATGGGGGCGGAGTGCCCATGAATTGACGTGGATCATGAAGGCAGCGGCGTGATGCCACCCAGGCTCTCGAAATTGACGCATGTCATCTTCGCCTGCCGATGATCGCGATAGAGTGCTCATGTCGAGACGGGCGGCGTACGAGGATGCCGCATGGGGCATCATGCTTCGGGGGAGATACTCTTCGAGGTGTCGGAAAGCGGCGCAGGCCACCGTCTGGTCAGGGAGGAGTTGCAGGGCGTCGGTTGCCGGCAGAGGCAGGCGCTTGAGGAAGCCCCTTGGGGAAGGGGAAAGCCAGGGATGGCTTCACTGCCAGAATCGGGCATGCAGGTGCCCGATTCACCGTCAGGGGAGGGGGAAACCCCGCTGGCCGGCCTTCGGGTCGGCTTTTTTTCGTGGCAGGAAAGCAACGCCTCATGTAAGCCGTGCTTCTCGGGCAGCGTCGTGTTGACCCCGACGATGAAACAGCGCCGCAGGAAGTCTGCGGCGCTGCTTTTGTCGGGACTCCCCTGCCGCTGGCCAGGCTGGTCTTTCGCCGGTGGATTCTCACCACCTGCAGGGTGGCGGGAGTCGAGACCTTACCTCGGCCGTCTTGGTCAGCTCTGGTTGCTGGTGATCTCCCTGGGCGTCGCCTCACCGGATGTCTTGACCTTCGGTGCGACCTTGTCGCTGACCGGCTGACCCGTCGTTATGGCGCTGTTGCCGGTCTTGTCGAGCGTCAGTGTCGTCTCCATGCGTTCGAGCGTGTTGGCACTGATGCCCTTGACCTCAGCCAGTTGATCGACGCTGGTGAAGGGGCCATTGGCCTTGCGCCAGGCGACGATGGCCTGTGCCTTCTTGTCACCGATGCCCTTGAGCTGAGTCAGTTGCTCAGGGGTGGCGGTGTTGATGTTCATCTCGGCAGCCTGCGTCAGAGGGGTGAAAGCCATCAGGCCTGCGACGACGAGTGATCCCATCAGAGTTTTCATGAGCTTTTCCTTGTTTCATGATGATTGTCGGGGCGTCTGGTCGGGCCGTGATGCCCTGTGCCCAGCACGTGAATCACTGTGGCTGAAGGATGAGTTTTGTAGTCATTAAGAATTAAACGATTCCTCATCCCTGGGGGTGCTTCAGTGCTCAACGCGCGAAAGTGCTAGCGCGAATAGCGAGCTGATTCGATTCGGCTTTCTCTGAGCTTACAGGTGCGTTGGTGGGCGCTATAATGTTGCCCCGAGCCCATGACCCCCTGTCATCGCGCCTAGTCTCATTGCCCGGAGCCCGGATGCCTGCCACGACTTCCCCCCTGATCATCGCCCTCGATTACCCGGATATGGCCGCCGCACTGGCCATGGCGGACCAGCTG
Organism: Cobetia sp. 5-25-4-2; assembly: GCF_013374075.1. Classification (NCBI taxonomy): domain Bacteria; kingdom Pseudomonadati; phylum Pseudomonadota; class Gammaproteobacteria; order Oceanospirillales; family Halomonadaceae; genus Cobetia; species Cobetia sp. 5-25-4-2. Next base: position 219,317 of record NZ_BLWK01000001.1, read on the forward strand.
GATCCGACGCGCTGCCGCGTCAAGGTGGGCAAGGAGCTGTTCACGCGAGTAGGGCCGGACATCCTCAAGGCGCTGCATCAGCGCGGCTTCGAGGTCTTCCTGGATCTCAAGTTCCACGATATTCCCAATACCACCGCGCAGGCCGTGCTGGCGGCTGCCGAGCACGGTGTCTGGATGACCAACGTGCACGCCGGTGGTGGCGCGCGCATGATGGAAGCCGCCGCCAGTGCACTGGCCACGCGCCAGCTCGAGACGCGCCTGATTGCCGTGACCGTGCTGACCAGCATGGAGCAGAGTGATCTTGCGGGTATCGGTCTGGATGTCACGCCACTGGCCCAGGTCGAGCGTCTGGCGAGCCTTGCCCAGCAAAGCGGCATGCACGGTGTGGTGTGCTCGGCGCGTGAGACACCCAGTCTCAAGGCGCTGTGTGGGCCGGACTTCCTCAAGGTGACGCCCGGTATCCGCCCGAGCTTTGCCCAGGCCGGTGATCAGCGACGCACCATGACGCCGGGCGAGGCAATGGCGGCTGGCAGCACCCACCTGGTGATCGGGCGTCCGGTCACTCAGGCCGAGAATCCCATGGCAGCGCTTGCCGCCATCGAGACGGAGCTTGGTGGCCGGGCGTAAGTCAGCGCCCGAGGGGATGTGAATCGCGGGGCGTCACTCTCGAGATAGGCCGAGCTTCCGTCACGCGTGGACGCCAGCGGCTCTGGACAAGCGGCTGGCGTCTTGAGAGTGGCGTTCGGGGTGTCGACGCTCAGTCGGCTGATGTCAGTCCCCAGCTGACCTGAACATCACTTTCCAGTGACAGCTCGCCGGGACGATACTCGTTGCCACCACTCTTGGCTTCTGCCATGTCGGCGCGCATGGCCATCATCGGCGGGCGAGGGCTCTGGGAAGATTCATTGATCGACTGCACATCACCCAGTGTCGCTCCCAGCGTCTCGGCCATCAGTTCGGCCTTGTGGCGTGCCTTGGTCAGGGCTTGCTGCAGTACCTTGTCCTCGAGTGCTGCACGATCACTGAGCTGATATTGCACGCCCGCCAGCTGATTCACCCCCGCTCCCAACAGCAGGTCGATCACCTCCGGCACCTGGTCCAGATTCTTCAGCGAAATGCTGATCGGGCGCTCGAGATGGGTACGCTGCCATTGCTGCGGGTTCTGATCATTGGCAGTGCGCTCGTAGTAGCGCTCCGGTCGCAGGGTCAGGCTGCCCGCCTTGATCAGGCGACTCTCGATACCGGCGCTTTCCAGTGCCTGGATCAGCGTGCTCATGCGGCCTTCCAGTGTCTGGCGGGCCTGGCGCGCGGCTTCTCCCTGCTTCTGACTGTCCGGTGCCTTGTCGTCCACCTTGCTGGCCGGTGTCTTCTCCCAGAGACGCGCCTCGATGCTGGCCTTGTCCGGCGCGGCTTCGATGCTGGCACTGGCACTGACATGGACAAGCGCCGGTGCAGGTGTCTGGTCAGCCTGTGCCGTACTCACGGCGCTGACGGCACTCAGTGCCAGCACCAGCCCTAGACGCAGGAAGGAATGCTGGACGCCTGAGCTCGCGTCGGCAGTTTCGGATGGCAGGATGCGGGGCATGGAAACTCCTTTTTGGCACATGGCGATATTGTCATATGGTGATATTTTCATATGTCGATATTGACACAGAATGATGGCGTGAACGTCCGACATCGCGTGGATCACGATAGCACTTCGCACGAGAGGCGCTGAAGCGATCGTGTGCCTCGATCAGGCATCTCATGGCGTCAGGGACGTCGCGGTCATACAGGAGCGATACCATCAATACCGTCACGCTATCTCAGGGGCGACGCGCGCTCCTCGGGGGACTGTCAGCGTTGCTGCTCACCGCAATGCCGTCGCTCGCCTGGGCGGCGAGTCTTTCCGTCGTGGATGATGGTGGCGAGACGGTGACGCTTTCCCGGCCCGCTCATCGTGTGGTCACCCTGGCGCCCCATGCCGCGGAGCTGGTCGCGGCGGCGGGAGGGCTTGCACATCTGGTCGCCGTCAGCCAGGGCAGTGATTACCCGCCACAGGTCAAGACGCTGCCGCGTGTCGCGAGCTATCAAGGGCCGAATCTGGAGGCGGTGCTGGCGGCCAGACCCGCGCTGATCGTGGCGTGGGGCAGCGGGCTGTCCGCGGAAATGCAGGCGCGCCTGACGGCGCTGGGGCTGACGACCTTCCTCAGCGAGCCCAGGACATTGGCGCAGGTGCTCTCCAATATCGAGCGCCTGGGGGTGTTGATGGGCACCCGGCCCGAGGCAGAGGCCTACGTGGCGCGTCTCGAGAAGCGCATCAGTCACCTGGAGGCGCGCGATGGCATGGAGGGCGACGCGCCCTTGCCGGTCTTCTTCCAGCTGGGCGAGAGCCCGATGACGACTCTGGCAGGAGGGCATCTGGTCAATGAATTGATTCGCCGCTGCGGGGGAGAGCCGCTGTTGTCTGACGCCCCCACCGTGGTGCCTCAGATACGCCGTGAAGCGCTGTGGCTGGCAGGGCCTCGGCTGATTCTGCATCCGGTGGCCGCAGGCGCCCCCCGTGAGCGTTGGAAGGCAGCCTGGCGAGCCAGGGGTGGCCCGCTGGCCTCGGTGGCGCTTGTCGGACTGGATCCGAACCCGGTCAGCCGTCCGGGGCCGCGCAGCGTCGAGGCGATGGCGCAGATCTGCCATGCCATCTCGGTGCAGCGCGCAGCGCGGTGACGTGGGTCGAGCTGATCAGAAGTCGATGCCGCGGCGCGCCTTGAGGCCATGATTGAAGCCGTGACGTATCTCGGTCATCTCGGTGACGGTATCGGCACAGGCAACGATCTCGCGGTTGGCATTGCGTCCGGTGATGATGACGGTTTGCTCCTCGGGGCGACCTTCCAGCGCCGTCATCACCTCTTCCAATGGCAGGTAGCCGAACTTGACCATGTAGGTCAGTTCATCAAGCACGACCAGATAGACGCTTTCATCGCGCATCAGGCGCTTCGCTTCCTGCCACACTGCCTGACAGGCCGCGGTATCGGCGTCACGATTCTGGGTGTCCCAGGTGAAGCCGGTAGTCATGGCGTGGACTTCCAGATTGGCATCCTCGGCAAGGCGCTCACGCTCCCCGCACTCCCACAGTCCCTTGATGAACTGGATGACACCGACCTTGTAGCCATAGCCGAGTGCCCGGGTGATGGTGCCCCATGCAGCGGTCGTCTTGCCCTTGCCGTTGCCGGTGAAGACCAGCAGCTGGCCGCGCTCCTCATTGGCCTGTGCCACCTTGTCGTCGACATGTGACTTGAGCTTTTCCATTGCCGTCTTGTGGCGGGTATTGCGGTCCGTCATGCGTGTGCTCCGTCAGTCATTGTCACTGCGCCGCTCTCGGGGCGGCGCAGTGAGGAGTGTGGCCCGTCGTCAGTAAGAGGTGCTCAGAAATAGAAGGTCACGCCGCCTTCGACGTAACGCCCCTGGGTGTTGTAGCCGTTGACCAGCTGATAATCACGATCGAAGACGTTCTCCAGCTTGGCGCTCAGCTTGACGTTCTGCATCACCTGCCAGCTGGTGCGCAGGTCGAAGACGCCATAGCCGGCGGTGCGAGTGTCCGTGTAGGTATCGGCATCGGTATCGCTGCGGCTGGCACTGCCACGCAGCGTTGCTCCGAAGCTCCAGTCGGCGAGGGCGTAATCGGCATCCAGGCGCGCAAAGCGCTTGGCCCGACGTTTCAGCTGCTCTCCTGTCTCGCGGTCTTCCGGGTCCTGCCAGGTCATGGCGAGATTCACGCTGAGCGCGTCACCTTTCCAGCCACTGCTCAGCTCGATGCCACGGATGCGTGAGCGGTCGATATTGATCGGCGTGAAGTCGGCGCCTTCGTAGCTGATCAGATTGTCGATATCCGTCTGGAAGGCATTGACGCCCACATGCCACCGCTGCTCCTGCAGACGCCAGAAGAGTTCGGCCGTGGTGGAGGTCTCGGCATCCAGATCCGGGTTGCCTGAGCCGTAAGGGCTGTAGAGGTCGATCAGGTTGGGGGCCTTGAAGGCGCTCGAGTAGCTGGCGCCGAGCTGCTGTGCCTGAGTCAGGTCATAGGCATAGCTGGAGCCACCGGTCATCTGATGACCATAACGATTGTCATCGTCATACCGCAGGCTGGTGGTGACGTGATGGCGTTGTTGCTGGAGCTGCCAGCTGCCATAGACCCCCGTGGCATAGCGGCTGTCCACTTCATAGCCGTCGGCGGTGAAGTAGGGGCCATCGGCGTCCAGACTTTCCTCGCGGTGATCCACCCCCAGGCTGAGCGTGCCGAGGTCGGTGTAGAAGTCGTGGCGCAGGCCGATCTCGTTGCGGGCACTGGCAACACGCCCGGCATCGCTGCCGGCTTCAGTGTTCTCGTACTCGTCGCGCGTACGCGCCACGCTGACCGTCATGTCCCAGTTCGGGTTCAGGTGGGTCAGCAGGCTGGCATCCAGTACCAGCTGGCTACCTTCTCCGCTGCAGTCTTCAGAGGCACTGAAGCTGCTGTCGTAGCAATCGTCGTAATCGTAGTCCGTGTCGGTCTTGGCGACGCCGAGAGACAGCGTGGCTCGCTGGCCGAAGTCGTGCCCAAGGCGCAGTTCGGCGCCCGTGGCCTCGTAGCCATCATCTTCACTGCCGGTATCGCGGGCGGAGAAACCATCGCTTTCATCATGATGGAGATTGGCGGAGAGACGCGTGTCATCTTCCACCGAGCTGAACTGGGCGTTCTGGCGGAAGGTGCCGTCGCTGCCGGCGCGCAGCGTGACTTCCGCGTGCTGGCCGACTTCGCTGCCGCCACGCGTGATCAGGTTGATCACGCCGCCGATGGCATCGGCGCCGTAGACGCTGGCGCGCGGCCCCCGCACGATCTCGACACGTTCGATGGCAGACAGCGGCAGAAATTCGAAGTGCGCCAGGCCATCGGCGCTGTTGGCGATGCGCTGGCCGTTGACCAGGATCAAGGTGTGATCGGACTCGGTGCCGCGCATGAACAGGCTGGTCTGGCTCCCCATCGGACCGCTGCGCGCGACTTCGATGCCATTGCGCGACTGCAGAAGGTCCACCAGCGAGCTGGCCTGCAGGCGTTCGATCTCGTCACGCGTGATGACGTCGGTGCTGGCCAGCACATCATTCTGCAGCTGGGGGATGCGATTGGCGGTGACCTGAACGGTCTCCAGGCTATCCGATGAAGGGGCGGTGGTCTCCTGTGCCGCCAGGGCAGGAGGTGTCAGCAGCAGTAGACTGCCCACGAGGGTGTACTTGGCCTGCGCGTGCGCGCGACCACGGGTCTTGTAAGTATTCATGAATGATCCTCAAGCGTCAGACGCAATGAGGAGGACAGGCGTGACAGGGTGCGTGGATGCACATCGTCGCGGCGTGCCCCTTTGAAAAAGGACATCCCGACGAATTTGCCACTGGTGAGGCCCTCCGCATCAACCAGTGTGGAAGCGAGGGCCGGTCTCCGGACTGACGCCTGGCGGACGTCCTGTTGGAACGTCTCACCCCCTCATGCGCCTTCCCACCTCCTTCCCTTGAGGGTCGTCACGAGGACGTCCCGGAGGCAGTGGCTGGTCATCTCGACCGGCATGAGCGTTGCGATCACCGTTGCGGGGGCAGTACGGGGCTTTCACCCGATTCCCGAGCACCCAGGCTTCTACCCGAGCTATTGTCTGGGGAGGGCGACAGGGAGTCAATCGGCAGGCCCCGTCGTCTGCCGGTCTGGCGTTCGCTGGCTCGTGACGCAGGCTGGATACGACAACGCCCGCACTGGGCGGGCGTTGTCGAGAGGTCACCTGACGGCGTGTCTCACTCGTATGCGAGGCTTGCGATGAGCGTCACAGCGACAGGAACAGTCCGGCAAGACTGGCTGACATCAGGTTGGAGAGCGTACCGGCGAGAATCGCCTTCATGCCCATCTGCGCGATGTCGCTGCGGCGGTTCGGTGCCATCAGTCCCAGGCCGCCCATCAGGATGGCCACGGAGGACAGATTGGCGAAGCCACACAGCGCGAAGATGATGATCGCTTCGGAATGCTCGGACAGCTTGATCTGATGGCTGGCGAGGTCGGCGAAGGCGACGAACTCGTTGAGCACCAGCTTCTGACCGATGAAGCTGCCGGCCTGGATAGCTTCATGCCACGGCACGCCGATGACCCAAGCGACCGGCGCGAAGGCGTAGCCCAGCAGCAGCTGCAGCGTGATGTCCTGATAGCCGAACAATCCACTGACCCAGCCGATGATGATGTTGCCCAGCGCGATCAAGGCGATGAAGGCCAGCAGCATGCCGCCGACATTGATGGCCAGCTGCACGCCGGATGCTGCGCCGGACGCGGCAGCATCGATGACGTTGGTCGGGCGATCGATGTCCTTGCCCAGGGCTTCCTCGACACTCTGGGTCTTGGATTCGGTCTCCGGGATCAGCATCTTGGCCATCAGCAGGCCACCTGGGGCTGCCATGAAGGACGCTGCCAGCAGGTACTTGAGGTCAATGCCCAGCGAGGCATAGCCCACCAGCACGGAACCGGCCACGGAGGCCAGGCCACCGGTCATCACCGCGAACAGTTCCGAGCGGGTCATGCCGGCGATGAACGGACGCACGACCAGCGGTGCTTCGGTCTGGCCGACGAAGATGTTGGCCGCGGCGGACAGCGATTCGGGACGGCTGGTGCCGAGAATCTTCGAAAGCCCGCCACCCAGCACGCTGATCACGACGTTCATCACGCGCAGGTGGTAGAGCACCGCGATCAATGACGAGAAGAACACGATGATCGGCAGTACGCGCAGAGCGAACACGAAACCACCGCCACCGAAGACTTCGAACATCTTGTCGCTGACCAGGCCACCGAACAGGAAGTCCATGCCCACGTTGGCACTGGACATGACAGCCTGAACCCCTTCGCTGAGACCGAGCAGCATGCTCTTGCCGGCGGGAACGTAGAGTACGAATGCCCCCAGCAATGCCTGGATGGCAAAGGCCCCCAGTACGGTGCGCAAGCTGATGGCGCGTCGGTTTTCAGATAATAGGAAGGCGATCCCCAGGAGGGCTAAGACGCCCACCAGGCCCATGACGATCTGCATCAAGCAGCTCCTGAATGCGTAGGTGTTACGTTGAGGACAAGGCAATAGCGCTGGCTGCCGGACAGGGCTGCCAAAACTGGCGCGTACTCTACCAGCATTTTGGGCGGCTGTCGGAGTCTGCCACTAACGTTTTAGGCATTTTTTGTGAATCCCGCTTCGCGGCTGTGCGCCATTCGCCACGAGGCCCGCAGGAAGCGGGCCTCGTGGTCAGGGGGTTGGCATCATCTCCGGGCGCCGTGCTGTCTGCGCGCATGCCGTTTTCGGGATGCATTCAAGCCGTCATCAGGCCCGGCCACCGGGGAGACGGCTGGCGGGTAGGGGGCCGGAGCCCGTGGCGGTGCCGGGATTCGCGGTGGAGCGGGTGGAGGAACTCGCGTCAGAGCCTGCCCCTTCTGCGGCCTGGGATGACTTGCTCGATTCGGCCTTGTCCGCCTTGGATTGTGCCGGTCGGGTCAGCTCAGGCGAGTCGGCATAGATCAGGCTGATCAGCGTCTCACCGGCCTTGGGTTCCAGTGCGACGGCGGAATTGGCGATGCGAATCCGGCCCTGGCTGCTGATGCAGAACAGGGTCAGCAGGCGGTCATCATGAATCCGGCGATAGTCCTCGAGACTGAAGTTCTCGCTGATGCGGGCACGCCGGAACTCCGCCCCCTGTGACAGCAGGCTGGCCAGCTTGGCGTAGGTGACCTGACCATCGAACAACAGTGGCAGGTGGCCGAGCGCCTGGTCCTGCTGGCGCTTGGCATTCTTGCCATTGTCCTCGGCGAGCCGGAAGACCCGGCCGTGGCCGAGAATGTGCTCGAAATGCAGCGCCGCGAGGCTGTTGAGCTCTCGATAGGGCGAGAGCGGCATGAGATGGCCGATGCCCGTCAACTCGAGATGCTGTGAGGCATGCTCGGACAGCGGGTTGCCGTAATAGACCGGCAGGCCTGCCATGCGGGCTTCCTGTACCGCGTCCCAGTTGGTATCGGTCAGGCGTACCGAGAAGCCGGCATCCACCAGCTCGCGGGCGACCAGGCGCGACACCGAGTTGGCCCCGAGAATCAGGAAGCCCGAGGGCGGTGGCTCACCGACCCCCAGTACCTTGACGATGGGGCGTGACAGCAAGCTCTGGATCACCACCGTGCCGATGATGACCAGGAAGGTCATCGGGACCAGCATCTCGGCGCCTTCGATGCCCTGGGATTCGAGCTTGAGCGCGAACAGCGAGGCCACGGCGGCCGCGACGATACCGCGAGGAGACAGCCAGGCCAGCAGCGCCTTCTCGCGCAGCGTCAATTCGCTGCCCAGGGTGCACAGCCAGACAGTCAGCGGGCGCGCGACCCACATCAACACGGCCAGGAAGACCCATGCCGGCCAGGACAGCAGCGAAAGCTGCTCGACGGTCAGGCGCCCCGCCAGCAGCAGAAACAGCCCGGAGATCAACAGGACGGTGAGCGTCTCCTTGAACTCGATGATCTGCTGGGTAGGCACGCCGCGCATGTTGGCCAGCCATACCCCCATGACGGTCACGGTCAGGAGTCCGGATTCGTGGAACAGGGTATTGGAGATGGCGAAGAGTCCCAGCATCACCATCAGGGTGCCGAAGTTGTGCAGCTTCTGGGGCAGCCAGAAGTGGCGCAGCACCAGCCCCCAGCACCAGCCGCCCAGCGCGCCCATGCCAAGGCCGAGGCCCACGGTCTGGGCGAACAGCACCAGGGTATGTGACACCGCATTGCCGGTCATGCCCAGTGCGACGTACTCATAGACAAGTACCGCCAGCAGCGCGCCCACCGGGTCGATCATGATGCCTTCCCAGCGCAGGATCTGGGTCAGGTTGCCGCGCGCGCGCAGGGTCTGCAGCAATGGCATCACCACGGTCGGGCCTGTCACCACCAGCAGTGCCCCGAGCACGGCGGCCATCTCCCAGCGCATGTCGAGCAGATAATGCGCCGCCACGGTACCGATCACGCCGGTGATCACCACCCCGGTGGTCACCAGTCGTCTGACGATGTGCCCGTGTCCCCGCAGGTCCTTGAAGTCCAGCGTCAGACTGCCCTCGAACAGGATCACCGCCACTGCCAGCGAGACCAGCGGGAACAGCAGGTCTCCCAGCAGCTCATCCGGCTTGAGCCAGCCCGTGACGGGGCCGGCAAGGATGCCAACGATCAGCAGCGGCAGGATGGCGGGCAGACGCATGCGCCAGGCCAGCCATTGACAGCCGAGAGCCATCAGACCGATCAGGGTCAGGGCCAGTGCGGGTTCCGTCATCGGGAAGCTTCCTTGGAGTCAGCGAAAATGAGCGGTGCCACTGACGCGGTCACCGCTCATCGAATCGTCTTGTCTCGGCCAGATGCCAACATCACGGCTGGCCGGAAGGGCGCAGACTAGCGATTGATTCCGTGGTATGCAACGTCGCGTTGCCTTATCGCGCTCCCCTCATGTCATTCCTCCTGCACGGCCACTGGGCCCCCTGGCTGTCACTGCGCGCGACGCACCAGTGGCAGCAGCGCCTGGAGGGGATGCGGCAGCTGACGTTCGGAGAAGCGTTTGCTCTGGCTGCGACAGGAATAACCACTGGCCACCAGCTTGCCCTGATTGGCCTCGTCCTCGACCACCGCCTTCCACGACAGCTCATAGATGGCACGTGAGGTCTCGAGATTGCGCGCTTCGTGACCATAGGTGCCGGACATGCCGCAGCAGCCGGTGGAGAGTGTCTCGAGGCTGAGACCAAAGGCGGCATACACCTGCTGCCAGGCCTTGGCGGACCCCGGCGCATTGGTGCTCTCGGTACAGTGGCTCAGGAGTGTCAGGCCCGGGTCCATCTTGCCCAGCACCGTCTTGGTGACACCCACCGGCAGCAGCTTGCGCAGGCTGATCAGCCACTCCTGAAGCAGCAGGACATCCGGCACGGCGTCCGGGCCGAGGGTCTTCACGTACTCCTGACGATAGGTCAGGGTCATCGCCGGGTCGATGCCGACCAGCGGCACGCCGAAATCGGCGATCGCCTTGAGACGCTTGGCCTGGGCGCGCGCGGTGCGCTGGAAGGCGCCGGTGAAGCCCTGTACCTGCAGCGGCTTGCCATTGGGGGCGAAGGGCGCGACGAACACCCGAATGTCGAGTCGTGACAGCAGCTCGATGATGTCCATCACCAGCTGGGCCTCGAAGTGGCTGGTGAAGGCGTCCTGCACCAGGATCACGCTTCTGGCCTTCTGGGACTCGGTCAGGCGGCCGAGCTGGGTCGGGGTCGCCTCCGAGACGCCCCAGCTCTTGAGCTGCTTGCGCAGACTGGCGCGCGACAGGCGTGGGGCATCGACCATGCCGATCGGGCCTTCCAGCAGACGACTGACCAGGCGATTGGACAGCAGGCCGTTGTAGAGCGGCGTGACGCGCTCGGCCCACGGCAGCACGAACTCGAGGCTGCCGATCAGGTAATCGCGCAGCGGACGCTGATAGCGATGGTGATAGACCTCGAGGAAGCGGCTGCGGAAGTCCGGCACGTTGACCTTGATCGGACACTGGCCCGCGCAGGACTTGCACGCCAGACAGCCGGCCATCGCCTGATAGACCTGCTGATCGAAGCCGGCCTCCTGAGCGCCAGTCTGCGTCTGTCCACCACGACGCGCCTTCAGCGAAGCGCCGATACGCGCCGGCAGACGCGCCAGCCACAGGCCGGCCCCCTTGAGGCCCGGCGTCCGGGCGGCCTGCGCCTCGGCGATCACGTCCCGTCCGGCATTGCCTTCCAGACGCAGCCATTCACGCATCAGGCTGGCGCGCCCCTTGGGCGAATGGATGCGCTGACGCGTCGCCTTCCAGGACGGGCACATGGCGTCGTTGGGGTCGTAGTTGTAGCAGGCACCGTTGCCGTTGCAGTAGACGGCGCTGGCGTATTCCTGCCACACGCGTTCATCGATCTGGCGATCGAGATCGCCGCGCATGGTCACGTCATCGATGCGCATCAGGTGGGGGTCGAAGGCCTCGACGGCGCTGTCAGCGTGATCACGCTTGTCGCTCTCGCTCTCGCTCTCGCTCCCACCTTCGCTGGCGCCAGCGTCATCGACCAGCGTCACTGACAGGCGGGGCGAGGTGATCTTGCCCGGGTTGAGCTGATTGCGCGGGTCGAAGGCCGCCTTCACGTCCTGCAGCGCACCATAGAGGCTGCCGAAGAAGCGGGGGGCATATTCCGAGCGCACGCCCTTGCCGTGTTCGCCCCACAGCAGGCCACCGTACTTGTGGGTGAGGGCGGCGACCTCGTCGGAGATCTCGCGAATCATCGCCTGCTGGGCGGGGTCCTTCATGTCGAGTGCCGGGCGTACGTGCAGCACGCCGGCATCGACATGCCCGAACATGCCATAACGCAGGCCGCGGGCATCGAGAGCGGCGCGGAATTCGGCGATGTAGTCCGCCAGATGCTCCGGCGGAACGGCCGTGTCCTCGACGAAGGGCAGCGGACGGGCTTCCCCCTCGACATTGCCCAGCAAGCCCACCGAGCGCTTGCGCATGCCATAGACGCGACTGATCTGCGCACGCCCACGCGCCTCGGTGAAGCCGAGGCGCTCGACGCTGGTGTCACTGGCCAGATGCTCGCTGAAGGCGGCCACCTTGGCGTCCAGTGCCGCTTCGCTGTCGGCATTGAATTCAATCAGGTTGATGCCGCCGATGGCCGGGGAGCCCTCGGCACTGGCCGGGAAGAATTCCTCGACGCTGTCCCACACGAAATCCTGCATGGCCAGGTTGAGCACGGTGTCATCCACCGTCTCGATGGAAGTCGGACGGTTGCCCTCGACCGCCATCAGCGTCTTGGCGTCGCGCAGCGCGTCCATGAAGCTCGCGTAGCGCAGGTTGATCAGCGTCGAGCAGGGCGCGATGGGCAGGGCATTCAATTCGGCCTCGACCACGAAGCCCAGCGTGCCCTCGGCGCCGCACAGCAGACTGTTGAGGTTGAAGCGCCCATCGGCCTCGCGCAGGTGGGCGAGGTCGTAGCCGGTCAGGCAGCGATTGAGCGGCGGGAAGATGTCGGCGATTTCCTCGGCACGCTCATCGGCGATGGCGCGCGCGGTGCGGTAGATTTCACCGACGCGATCCTCACGTGCGCACAGTGCCTCGAGCTCGGCATCGTCGATGGCATGGCTCGCCAGTCGCGTGCCATCCAGCAGCACGCTGTCGAGCGTGATCACGTGGTCACGAGTCTTGCCGTATTCACAGCTCCCCTGGCCGGACGCATCGGTATTGATCATGCCGCCGATGGTGGCACGATTGGAGGTCGAGAGTTCCGGGGCGAAGAACAGTCCATGCGGCTTGAGCGCGGCATTGAGCTGATCCTTCACCACCCCGGCCTCGACCCGTACGCGACGCTTCTCGACATCGATCTCGAGAATGCGGTTCATGTGGCGCGACACATCCACCAGCACACCATCATTGAGTGACTGGCCATTGGTGCCGGTACCGCCGCCACGTGGTGCCAGGGTGACCGCCGCGAAGCGGGGGTCGTTGGACAGCCGCGCGATGCACTGGATGTCCTCGGCATGACGTGGATAGACCACGGCCTGAGGCAGTACCTGATACAGTGAGTTGTCAGTCGACAACACGGTACGGTTGGCGTAGTCCGGACTGATGTCACCGGCAAAGCCTGCATCGCGCAGGGCGGCCAGGAAGTCCAGGTAGAGGGCATCGACGGGGGCAGGCGTATCCAGCAGGCGTTCGGTCATGATCTCGCTCGGGCAGTGAGTCGCGTCAGGCAGGCCACGTGGGCCGATGTGCCTAAGCTTACCTGAGCTGAAGGCGTGGCCCCAGCCTCAAGGGGCATCCTGCGCTGTTCCGTCAGGATAATCCGGTCATCCGAGTCAGGACTGACTACGCTAGAAAGGGGCTAGATCGCCGGGAAGTTCCCGCCACGTCTCGTTGTGGCACGCCCCTTCATGCGGGAGCTTCTCGAGGCAATCCCCCTTGCCGCATCCTCTGCCGTGAAGGAGCTACCGATGCAGGATATCGGCAGAGGCACCATCGACCGACACCCTTGTGGTTTGCTCGTTTCCTTTCTCTCAGCAGGAGCCGTTCCATGGCATCGTCATCCTATCCCTCGACCTCCACCTGCCATCGCGAATCCCGTCAGCCTCCTACGCGATTGGGGGTGCTGGGCGTGGGAGAACTGGCGGAGTCTCTTCTGGTCGCGCTGGCGCGAGGCTGCCTGCGCGATGGGCGCTCGCGGCATGATCTGGAGTTCCACCTCTCGCCGCGCAATGATGTCCGCAGCCACCGCCTGGGCTGGCGTTTCGGTGCCGTCCGCCACGCCAGCAACGTCGCGGTGTGCGAAGCCAGCCTCTGCGTGCTGGTCGGGGTCCGACCGCAGCAGCTGGAAGCGCTGGCCATGGAACTGCGTGAAAGCCGCGCTCTGAGCAAGGACCATCATCTGATGGTGATGGCGGCCGGTGTCTCACTCGCCAACCTGCAGCGCTGGTTCGCGCCGGCCAGGGTGGTGCGCGTGATGACGGGGCTGGCGGTATCCGAGGGGCAGAGCGCGCTCACGCTCTATCCGGAAGACCCCCTCACGCGGGACCTGCTCAGTCCGGCAGTCCGGCAGGTGATTGCCTTCGAGGAAGAGGCCGCCTTCGAGGCCAGCATGCTGGCAGTCTGCGTGAATGCCTGGCAGCTGGCCCAGCAGCAGGCGCTGCTTGACTGGTTCCAGACCGTCCCCGGCATCACCGGGCCGCAGGCCCGCCAGTTGTTGATGACCCAGATGCGTGATGCCCTTGCCCTGATGGAAGCCCATCCCGATACCCCGCCGGGCGAGCTTGCCTCGCGCATCGGCACGCCCGGCACCTGGACGGCACGCGGGCTTGAGCAACTGGGCGGCAAGGACGGTGCCCACCATCGGTGGCAGCAAGTGCTGGATGGGCTGAGAAGCGAGCTGAACTGATTCCATGGCCGTCGGTCATCACGGGCGGCGAGTCATGCTTTGCTGAACCCGTCTTTCCCGTGACCCGAGTTCCCCGCGTCCCGCGATTTTCTTACACTGGCAGTCAATGACATGCCTCAGGTGCGGCTGCGTACCTGAGGCATGGTCTTGTATTTCGACAGCTGGACGAGCCGTTGGCGGCTCATGACATGAGGCAGATGCGAGACATGGGAACCTGGTTGGCAGTAGCAGCGGGCGGCGCCATCGGCGCTCTTGGACGTTATCTGGTCAGTGGCTGGATCACGGGAACGGCGGGTCGAGGGTTCCCCTGGGGGACGCTCGGGGTCAATCTCCTCGGCAGCTGCCTGATGGGCTTCCTGTTCATCTGGGTCACCCAGGAGCTCAAGCTTGCGCCTGTCTGGCAGGCGATCATGGTGGCCGGCTTCACCGGCGCCTTCACCACCTTTTCCACCTTCGCCCTCGAAGCGCTCAATCTGATGATCAGCGGGCGCATGCTGGCAGGGCTGATCTACGTCGCGGTGAGCGTGGTGGCCTGTCTGGGCATGGTGGCGCTCGGCATGAAGCTCGCCCGCGTCCTGCTGTGAGCGACGGCCTGCCCCCGGGTGGCTGCCTCGGCATTGCGGCGGCTGCGAAGCGGGGCGTGGCTGAGGTAGACTAGTGCGCATGACCTTACCGTGCCGCGATGCGGCCTGAGTGAACTGACGAGAGAGCCTTCCCACATGCTGGACCCGAAACTTCTGCGCGCCGATCTTGACGCGACCGCCGAGCGCCTCGCACGTCGTGGCTATCAGCTGGATACCGAGGCCTTCGCCGCCCTGGAAGCGCGTCGCCGTGATCTGCAGATCGAGACCGAATCGCTGCAGAACGAGCGCAACACTCGCTCCAAGTCCATCGGCAATGCCAAGGCTCGCGGTGAAGATATCGCACCGCTGCTGGCGGAAGTCAGTGATCTGGGCGAGCGCCTCGACGCCGCCAAGAAAGAGCTCTCCGAGCTGCAGAGCAAGGCGGAGGCCATGGCCGCCAGCATCCCGAACCTGCCCAACGCCGACGTGCCGGAAGGCGCCGACGAGAATGACAATGTCGAGCTGCATCGCTGGGGCACCCCGCGTGAGTTCGATTTCGAGGTGCGTGATCACGTTGACCTCGGGGAACTCAAGGGGCAGCTCAACTTCGAGCTCGCCGCCAAGATCACCGGTTCACGCTTTGCCATCATGCACGGCTCCATCGCACGCCTGCATCGTGCGCTGGTGCAGTTCATGCTCGACAAGCAGACCCTCGAGCACGGTTACGAAGAGTTCTACGTGCCCTACATCGTCAACCGTGATTCCTTGATGGGCACCAGCCAGCTGCCCAAGTTCGAGGAAGACCTGTTCAAGCTCAATGACGATCGCGAATTCTTCCTGATCCCGACCGCCGAAGTGCCGCTGACCAACATGGTGCGCGACGAGATTCTCGACGCCAGCGACCTGCCGCTCAAGTTCACCGCGCATACGCCGTGCTTCCGCAGCGAGGCGGGTGCCTATGGTCGCGATACCCGCGGCATGATTCGCCAGCACCAGTTCGACAAGGTCGAGATGGTGCAGGTGGTCGAGGCGGACAAGAGCTATGACGCGCTGGAAGAGATGCGCGGCCATGCCGAGGCCATCCTGCAGGCGCTGGAGCTGCCGTACCGTGCCGTGACGCTGTGCACCGGCGACATGGGCTTCGCGGCGGCCAAGACCTATGACCTGGAAGTCTGGCTGCCGAGCCAGAATACCTATCGCGAGATTTCCTCCATCTCCAACTGCGAAGACTTCCAGGCACGTCGCATGCAGGCACGCGCCCGTGTCGAAGGACAGAAGAAGCCGCAGCTGGTACACACACTGAATGGCTCCGGCCTGGCGGTGGGACGTTGTCTGGTCGCGGTGCTCGAGAACCATCAGAATGCGGATGGTTCCATCAGCGTGCCGCAGGCGCTGCGCAGCTACATGGGCGGTGTGGACACCCTCAACGTCTGAGGCCCGCCGCGCAGCTCCGCTCGCGCCCCGAACCCCCGCTTCCTGCCGGAAGCGGGGGTTTTTCGTCTGCGGCTCTGCTACAACGTGCCTTCGGGGTCGTTATGCTTATTGGTTATTTTAGAGAGTGTTTCTTATGCTCTAAAATGCCGTTCATCGAAGGCTGCTACCCAGCCTCGCCCCGTTTGTGGATATGCCCATGGAATTTCTCAATCTCTCTTGTGATCCTTCACGACTCCAGCTGTGCCTGATCGGCGGTGGCCAGGAGGCGCTGGCGCTGGCCGAGCGCTTTGCCGGCCTGGGGACGGATCTGTGTGTCTACGGCGATGCCCGAATGCCGGCGCTGGAGAGACTGTGCGGTCAAGAGGGTTGGGAAGTGGCCGATACGCTGTTGCCGGTGCCTGCACCCGGCCAGCTGTGGCTGGTCGTCACGGGCAGCGAGGGCCGGGACCGCGGTATCCTGCGCCACGCGCGTGAGCAGCATGTCATGGTGTTTGCGCCGCGTCATCCGGCGGACTCCAGCGTGCGTCTTCCGCCCCGGCTGGTCGCGGGCGAGGCGGTGTTGCCGGTGAAGGAGGAGGATCGCTTCACCGGCACGCATGGTCAGGTGGCGCTGGTCAGCGCCGGCCCCGGCGACCCGGAGCTTCTGACCCTCAAGGCATTGCGTCATC
The DNA here is from genome assembly GCF_013374075.1 of Cobetia sp. 5-25-4-2. Classification (NCBI taxonomy): domain Bacteria; kingdom Pseudomonadati; phylum Pseudomonadota; class Gammaproteobacteria; order Oceanospirillales; family Halomonadaceae; genus Cobetia; species Cobetia sp. 5-25-4-2. The sequence continues at coordinate 235,938 of NZ_BLWK01000001.1, forward strand.
TGCAGCAGGCCGATGTGATCATCCATGACCGGCTGGTGAGTCACGAGATTCTGGCGCTGGCCAGGCCTGAAGCCCGCCGGCTGTATGTCGGCAAGGCGCGCAGTGACCACAGCGTGCCCCAGGAAGGCATCAATCAGGCACTGGTGGACTATGCGCGCGCTGGCCATCGTGTCGTGCGCCTCAAGGGCGGTGATGCCTTCATCTTCGGGCGTGGTGGTGAGGAACTCGAGACGCTGGCGGATGCCGGGATCAGTTTCGAGGTGGTGCCAGGTATCACCGCGGCCTCCGGTTGCGCCGCCTACGCCGGGATTCCGCTGACCCACCGCGATCATGCCCAGTCGGTGCGTTTCGTCACCGGGCACCTCAAGGATGGCAGCTGTGACCTTGACTGGGAGGCGCTGGCACGCCCCGCCCAGACCCTGGTGTTCTACATGGGGCTGGGCAGTCTGGCGCTGATCTGTGAGCAGTTGATCCACCATGGTCTGGCGGCCAGCACGCCGATCGCTCTGGTGGAGCAGGGCACTACTGCGCGTCAGCGCGTGCATGTGGCGACTCTGGCGGAGATGCCGGCACAGGTGGCGGGGCAGGGGCTCAAGCCGCCGACGTTGATCATCGTCGGGGATGTCGTCAGCCTGCATGATTCCCTCAAGTGGTTCTCGCCGACGGCTGACAGCAGCCTTGGCTGGGAAGATGGCAAGCACCCGACGCCGCTGGCCCAGGTGAACACTGCCTGAGAGAGGTGAGGCTTCGAGCATTCAAGTAATCAAGTATTCAAGACGCCGCCCCGGTTCCTGCCGGGGCGGCGTCTTGCGTCATGAGGCCCCGTGGCGCGCAGCGAGCGTCGCGCGGTACGCCTTGGGCCAAGGTCGAGATGACGCAGACAGCGATTGCGCCTATTGTTTCAAGCAATCGTTTGAATCGCGGGTCGGACCCTGTCAGCGCTCCAGCGGCGCAGTGTCACGACGGAAGGCTCGCGGCCGACAGTACGCCATCACGAACCACGCCGTTGCAAGACGTCGTCGGAAGAGACCTGCAAGGAGAGTCACATGGCCAAGTATCAGGCACCGCTCAAGGATGCACGTTTCGTGCTCAACGAGGTATTCGCGGCCGAGCAGGAATGGGCGACCATGGAGGCCACTTCCGAGGTGAATGCGGAACTGGCCGAGGCGATACTCGAGGAAGGCGCGCGCGTGACCCAGGCAGAGCTGCTGCCGCTGAACCTGAGTGGTGACGCCGAGGGCGCGCGCTTCGAAGAGGGGCGTGTCACCACGCCCAAGGGCTTCAAGGAAGCCTATCGGGTGCTCGCCGAGGGTGGCTGGATGGGGTTGGGCGGCAACCCTGAATACGGCGGTCAGGGCATGCCAAAGATGCTCACCGTGGCCTTCGAGGAAATGCTCTACGCCACCAATACCAGCTTCGCGCTCTACCCGGCACTGAATGCCGGGGCCTGTCTGGCGATGGACAGCCATGCCCCTGAATCCGTCAAGCGGGTCTTTCTGCCGCGCATGTACGCCGGCGACTGGCTGGGCACCATGTGTCTGACCGAGCCTCACTGCGGGACGGACCTGGGCATGATCCGCACTCGTGCCGAGCCCCTCGAGGGTGATGACCCACTGCTGGGGCTGCCACGTTATCGCATTACCGGCACCAAGATCTGGATCACCGGTGGCGAGCACGACATGGTCGACAACATCGTGCATCTGGTGCTGGCCAAGCTGCCGGATGCGCCTTCCGGCACCCGCGGCATCTCGCTGTTTCTGGTCTCCAGGCAACTGCTCGATGCCGAGGGACAGCCCGCGGCATCGAATGCGGTCAGCTGTGGGTCCATCGAGCACAAGATGGGCATCAAGGGCAGCGCGACCTGCGTGATGAACTTCGATGGTGCCGAAGGGGTGTTGATCGGCGAGCCGCACCAGGGGCTGGCGGCGATGTTCACCATGATGAACTACGAGCGCCTCTCCATCGGCCTGCAAGGGCTGGGGCTGGGGGAAGTGGCCTATCAGAGTGCGATGGATTTCGCTGCTGAACGTCTGCAGAGCCGCGCACCGACGGGCGCACAGGCACCAGACAAGCCGGCTGATCCGATTCTGGTTCACCCTGATGTTCGCCGCATGGCGCTGGAAACCCGTGTCTGGAATGAGTCCGGACGGGCCTTTGCCGTCTTCGTCGGTCAGCAGCTGGATCGCGTCAAGTATCACGCCGATGAAGCGGTGAAGGCTGATGCGGATGCACTGGTGCAATTCCTGACGCCGATCGCCAAGGCGCTGCTGACGGATCGTGGCTTCGATGCCACCGTCATGGCGCAACAGCTCTATGGCGGCAATGGTTATTGCGTGGAGTGGGGTGCCGAGCAGTACGTGCGCGATGCCCGCATCGCGATGATCTACGAAGGCACCAATGGGATCCAGGCGATGGATCTGGTCGGACGCAAGCTCTACCGCAATCGCGGGGCGTACGTGGCACGCTTTGCCGAGCAGGTCAGGGCCGAGCTTGAGGGGCAGGATGACGACGAGCGGACCCGGCCGTTCGCCAAGGCCTGCCAGCAGGAACTGGCGCGTCTGGAGCGTGTCGCCGAGCAGTTGCTGGCCCGCGCGGATGACAATCCCGAGGAGCTGGGGGCAGCGGCCTGCGATTTCCTCGACCTGGCCGGGCTGTGTGTCTACAGCTATCTGTGGTTGCGCATGGCACGCGCCGCGGTACAGGGATTGGCGACATCGGGTGCCAGCGGGGAGGATTTCTATCGTCGCAAGCTGGCCATGGGCAACTACTTCGTCCAGCGGGTCTTGCCGCGCGCCGTCGCGCTGGAAGCCCAGATCGCGGCAGGTGCTGCACCGCTGATGGCCTTCCGTCTCGAGGATTTCGATCCGGCGCAGTGAGCCGTGCCGGTACGGCGAGCCATGCGATGATTCGGGCAACGGCTCATTCGTGACACTCTGAAACGCAAACGCCCAGCGATCCTTCCGGATCGCTGGGCATTTACGTTTCAGGCCTTTGCGTTTCAGGCCTTTGCATTGCAGACCTTTGCATGGCAGAGGGCGGACTCAGGCGTCGTCAGAGGAGGATTTGGATGCGAGAAGCCAGTCACGCAGGTCGGGAAACAGTTCGACAAGTACGAACAGCGGGCCGATGAGAAGCTGGCGCAGGTCATCGAGAAATGCGGGTTTTCGCCCCTCGAGACGGTGGCCGATGATCTGACCGACCCAGGCAAGCAGGAAGATTGCCACCATCAACGGGACCACTGGCCAGCGTAGGCCCAGCATCGCGAACATCGCGGCAAGACTGATCAGGCTCCAGACCAGCATCACCAGCGATGCGCGCCACGAGAGTCGGGCATAGAACCCGAGCGCAGCGAGGGTCAGCAGGCCGCCGGGCAGCATCCACAGTCCCGCGCCGGGTTCGCTGGACATCCCCTGGCCCCCCAGCAGCCGCCAGACAAGGATCAGCGTCGCGGTGAAGATGAGCGGTACACAGATGAGATGCAGACGAATATTGTCGGGGTGCCGATGGCTGGCCGAGTAGTGGGCCAGCGATTCCTTGAGGCGCGCCTGAGCGCCAAGACCCATGTGCGAGTGCGATGAGATGCCCATGTGAAGATCTCCTGACAGACATGATGAGTGCCCGGCTGGCGCGTGCGCAGCGGGATAGGTGGCGTGGGGAGGTCAGAGAGCATTGGCGTGATGCAGCAAGGTCCGGCAACCCTGCTGACTTTCATCATAGCGTATCGTGTCGGCCGGCAGGGCACAGGGCGGCTGTCAGCCTGGCCGGTCTGGGGTCTGCCGCGCCAGCGCGGGCGAGAAGGCGACAGCGCTGGCGGCGAATTCAGAGGTGGAACTGACCACAGGCCTCTGGCTGATGCAGGATGGCATCGACACGGATGATGTCGCTCAGGCCATCCTCGCAGGGCAGGGTGATCTGCTCGCCGACAGCCAGTCCCAGCAGGGCGATCCCCAGGGGGGACATGATGCATAGCGGGGCTATGGCCGGCTGAAGGGAAGGCGCGGTGGAGCCGAAGGCGAACGGAATGCACTCCTCGCTTGCGGGGTCTGGATAACGCAGCATCAGTTCATGATGGCCAGAGCGAGAGCCGGTGAGGCGCAGATGACTGCGCATGCTGACGTGATTGTTCGGGAAGTCATCCGGTGGCACGATCTCCGCCTGAATCAGGCGGCTTTCCAGGCGGGTTGCCAGCTCGTCATCATGCTGCTGGCTATCGATCAGGCGCTGAATGCGATCCGCATCCAGACGGTTGATGATCAGACGTGGCCGAGTCATCTGCAGGTTCCTTGTCATCACGTCGCGTCGCGCTATGCTGCGCCGCAAGACGTCGCCAATCCTGGCATTGTTTTCGTGGGAAGCGGTTGGCGTCCGGGTGGCCCCGAGGTTCCTGTCAGCCGCAGGTCAATCCTATTCGCTTTTTCTCGTACAGGGGAGTCGTCTGATCACGACAGGTGATGAGGCGCTGTCATCTTTCCCTGCAAGGATATCGTCATGGCAATCGTATGGATCTATCCCTTGGCGGCACTGGCGGAAATTGCCGGCTGTTTCGCCTTCTGGGCGTGGTGGAAACTGGATCGCAGCCCTTTGTGGCTGATCCCGGGCATGATGAGCCTCGGTGCGTTTGCCTGGTTGCTGTCGCTGGTGGATGTCGATCAGGCGGGGCGAGCCTTTGCCATCTATGGTGGGGTATATATCGTCACCTCGCTGCTCTGGCTCTGGCTGGTGGAGCAACAGGTGCCGGGTCGCTGGGATCTGCTCGGCTCGCTGGTCTGCCTGCTGGGCAGTGCGCTGATTCTGTGGGGAGGGCGGGCGCAGTGAGTCCGCGGGCGGGCTCGCTGAGCCGGTCCCTGAACGCCTGGCCCTGATGGCATGATCGTCCGCTGCAGCAGGCCGATCTTGTAGGACGAAGGTCCCATGACGGATGTCGGGAATGGAGGATTCCGTCAAGGCGCTACACTCCGTGCGCACCAGCGCGTTAGTATCAGAAGGACTCATGCTTTATTACCAGGATGCTGGATCACTGATGGATGCACCGAGACACCAACATGACAAGTGAACTGCTGTGGGGCCTTGGTGGGATAGTGCTTGGCGGCCTCGTCGGATTCTTGCTTGCACGCCATTTACCGCGTCGTCACGAGTGGAATGCTGCCGTGAGGCCACTGCTTGCGACACTTCGCGAGGCTGAGCCCGAGGTCATCGCCGGCAGACCGCTTGAGGTGCCCGGAGATCAGCTCGAGGCATTCCGTGCCGTGGCCTCGCACAAGGCGTTCTATCGCTTCACCAGCGGTGTCGAGTATCTGAATCTGCAACTGGCAGCGGCCGGTGAGGCGCATCATGATCGTCATGAGCAACAGGCACTTCTGGACGATGCGCGCCTGACGCTGGCGACGCTGCAGGACAGGCTGAGGCCTCGTTGAGCCAGACAAAGACAGCGAGGATGTCGTTTCCTCGATGCAAGCGGTTGGACGCTGAAAGGGGGCGCTGAAAGGGGGCGCTGAATCCGACAGGGAAACGACTGGAGTGTGACGACAGAGGGAGAAGCCAGGGGGAAACGGCTAGCGAGAACGGCAAGGGGAAATGACGGAGTACACAAGCCCGAAGCCATGGGAATGCAGCGTGCGGCAAGCCACGACGAGAGATCGCGATACGCGTGAGAATCACATGGAAAGTCGTATCCCATGAAAGGTCGCATCACACAGCAAGTCGCATCATGTGGACAGCGGACTGATGGAACAGGGGATAGATCAGGAAAGACAGAGAGGATGCTTCGAGAGGGCATCAGCAGGATGTGCTGATGGTGCGGAAGGGGGGACTCGAACCCCCACACCTTGCGGCACCAGAACCTAAATCTGGCGTGTCTACCAATTCCACCACTTCCGCGAGAAGCTGGCGTGCATTTTACCTGCGATGCCTTTCAAGTCAATCGCTTGTGGCCAATTATCCCTTGAGGGAGGCCACAGCGACGGCTTGTCAGTCATGGTGGCCATGTTGGCTGCGTGACTCGAGTCCGCAGGGCAATTGCAGATAGCTCGCGGCGCGTTCTGCCGCATGGCGGCTGTCAGTGAGGTCATCATCACGCACCCAAGGCACCACGCCGAGACAGGGCGCTTTCAGCGTGCGCGACAACGTCGCCATGTTGTCTTCACTGACTTCCATGTCGGCTTCCAGATGGTTGATGACATAGCCTGCCACCTCAAGCCCATCGCGCTCGATGGCTTCCAGGGTCAAACGTGCATGATTGATGCACCCGAGTCTCAGGCCTACCACCAGGATCACCGGTAGCCCCAAGGCGATGGCCAGATCCGAGAAATCTTCCTCGTCATTGAGCGGAACGCGCCAGCCGCCTGCTCCCTCGATCAAGGTCAGGTCACGTGGGGCCGTCTCGCGCTGGTGACGAATGTGTCGAGAGATCCTGGCCACTTCGAGACTCACACCTGCCTGGCGTGCGGCGATATGCGGCGCGATGGCCGGAGCGAATCGCCAGGGATTGATGCTCTCGTAATCCGCGGGCGGCTCGCACTGTGCCTGCAGCGACAGGGCATCGGCATTGACCAGCCCGTCGTGACTCTCGAAACAATCTGACGCCACGGGCTTGAGCCCGAGAGTGCTCAGGCCCCGCATGCGGGCACGAGCCAGCAAGGCGCTTGCGATGAAGGTCTTGCCGATTTCCGTATCGGTGCCGGTCACGAAGGCCGCGATGCCGTGGGGGATGGCATGGGAGGCGGAAGGCTGGCTGGTATTGCTCAAGTGCGCTGATGGCATTTCGTTATCTTTCTGCAAAGTGTTCGCGTTGATGTCTGTCATTCTGTGACTGATTTTTCCATGACAAGTTCAATGACTTGATAGCTTACAGGTAATCCTTGCGATGTGCGAAGCGCCTCGTGTCGGGCGGTCGCCTGGGCCAGATCCGCACGTGTCAGGCGATACCCGCTCGCTGTCTGGGCGCCTATTCCCTTGATGGAGCGCATGACGGCCGAGACGTCAGGATAATGGAAGACATGACGATGTGTCTGGCAATGCACCTTGAGGCCAGTGCGCCGTGCCCAGTCGATCAGCTGCTCTCGGGAGGGAAAGTGTCGGACCGAGTCATCCTGTCGCTGCCAGGCATGGCGGATCTCTGCCAATGTACCTGGTCCGAGCGTATTGATGTGCGCCCTGCCACCCGGCTTCAGTGCACGCGCAAGCTCCCCCAGCCAGTGGCGGGGGGTGGGGCACCATTGCACTGCCAGGCTCGAGAACACCAGGTCCAGACTGTTGTCGGCCACTGGCAGGCGCTCGGCATCGCCGCGCAACCAGTGGATAGGAGGTTGCACGTTGCCTGGTGTCAAGTGCCGAGGCGGCGTGTCGGGGGATCTCGAGGCCTCTCTGAGCATGGCCATCGACAGATCCAGCCCCAGGCAACGTGCGGTGGGGTAGTGGCACGCCAGCTCACGTGTCCACTGGCCGGGGCCGCACCCCAGATCCAGTACCACCGCAGCATCCGGAAGCGTTGTCGGCAAGGTCTCGAACAATCGACTGGCCATGACATGCTGGGCGCGTGCCAGGGTGAGGTATTCGCTCGCGCCGCGATCGAAGGCCTGAGCGATACGCTGGCGCGATGTCGCGTGGGGCAGGGTCACCATCTGCATCTCAGTCTTCTTCCCTTGCAACGACGACATGGCCCATGCGAGTCAGCAGGGCATCGGCCAGGTCATTATGGTGACTCAGTGGCAGACAATGTCCGCCGCAATATTCCACCACCTGATGGCCGTGATCACGCAGTGCCTCGGCAAGTCCCGGTGCCAGCAATGGATCATCCCGGCCCAGCCAGAACTCGAGATTCGGACCTGCTCGTGTCAGTGACATTCGCCGCGTGGCCAGCTCCTCGAGCCCTGCCGAGAGTGCATCGACAGAGCTTTCAGGGCGAGTGCCGATCAATTCACGCAACTGCCGCAGGCAGTCGCGCGGGTCAGGCTCGCCACTGGCCTGCCAGCGCAGGAAATGCTGCCAGCTGGCGAGCGGAGAGCGGGCAAAGGCTGTCTGGAAAGTGGTGAGCGTGGTGCTGGGCAGTGCCGGAAGGGGCGCCGGGGACCTGCGATGAGCAAGAGTCGTCTCGGGAGTCGCGTGATCCGGCGTGATGAACGCCGGCCCCATGGCCAACGCGATGAGTGCCGCGGGCCGTTGGTCCATCGGCAGCGCAGTCGCGAGTGCCTCGGCGCGTAGCGCACCCAATGACCAGCCCAGCCACAGCGTGTCCGCTCCGCCGAGGTGCGAAGGAGCTGCTTCGGGATCGTCAGGCGCCGCAAGGGGCCAGTCTGCCGTCACGATCTCGATCGGGCGTGTCGCAGGTCCGGCAGTCCGCTCTCGTTCGGCAGCTTGCTGTCGCTCGGCCAGTCGCGTCTTCAAGGGTTGCCAGATGCGGGCATCGATACCCCAGCCGTTGAACAGCACCAGACGTGTCAATCGCGTCATGTCTCGGCCCCCGTGGTGGGTCTGGTAGTGCTCGATTCCAGTACCTCCCTGAGGGCGGCCAGCAGAGTCTCGACATCGTTCTCGCTGTGCGCGGCACTGAAGGTGAAGCGCAGGCGTGAACTGCCGGCAGGGACCGTCGGGGGACGAATGGCAGATACCAGAATGCCTCGCTCGCGCAGTGCCGCGCTCCAGGCAAGGGCACGAGTCTCGCTACCGAGTATCAGTGGCTGGATCGGTGTCATCGGGTCAGTGAGGGGTGAGGGGGTGCCTGCCGTCACCGGGGGCAGGCCGAGCGCCAGACCACTGCCTGCCAGCAGAGCTGCACACCCCTCGCGAAACTGTCGTACGCGCGCTGCCAGGTGCTCGCGTCGCTGTGGTTCCTGCTCGACGATATCCAGCGCTGCCAGGATGGCGGCAGCGACGTGCGGGGGTTGCGCCGTGGTGTAGATATACGGGCGGGCCAGCTGGATCAGGCTTTCGATCAATGCCTCGCTGCCGGCGACGAAGGCGCCAGCGCTGCCCAGGGCCTTGCCCAGCGTGCCCACCAATACCGGCACTTCGGCCAGCGGAGTGTCCCGTCCGACCAGTCCCTCGCCGTGCTCGCCCAGCACGCCCACCCCATGCGCATCGTCGATCATCAGCCAGGCGCCATGGCGAGCACATGCCCGAGCGAGGCCCGTGATATCGGCACAGTCGCCATCCATGCTGAACACGCCATCGCTGATCACCAGCCTGTCGTCGGCCTGTGAGCGTGCCAGCTGGCGCTCGAGATCCTCGAGGTCGCGATGATGGAAGCGGCGCGAGCGCACGGTTGAGTTGCCGGAGGATGCCAGCCGCGCGCCATCGAGGAGGCTGGCGTGGTTGAGACGGTCATGAAAGATCTCGAGAGTGCGCCCGGCCTCGCGCGAGGCGCTCGCGAGCGCATCGATCACGCCGAGATTGGCCATGAAGCCGGTGGAGAACAGCAGCGCACGCGGGCGTCCGGTCAATTCGGCCAGACGGGCTTCCAGTCGGTGATGAAGCGTCTGGTGACCATTGACCAGATGGGCACTGCCGCTGCCGACACCGAATTCATGCGCCGCGCGACAGCCGGCCTCGACCAGTGTCGGGTGGTTGGCCAGCCCCAGGTAGTCGTTGGCGGTGAAGTTGAGCAGCGGACGTACCTCTTCACCTGCTGCCTTTCCGGCGAGGCTGACGTGGGGCCCCTGTGGGGAGTCCAGTGTCAGGCGCCGGCGATAGCGCCCGACCTGCTCGCGTCTGGCGAGCAGGTCGTCCAGGTGGGCGAAGCTTGCGCCGCCACTGGAGCGCGTGCGTGAGCGTGAGCGGGTAGGCGTGTCGGTGGCCACGTGAGATCAGACCACCAGACCGCAGGGCTTGCGTTCACGGACGTGGCCTTCATCGCTGGCGGGCGTCGCCTCGCGGGTGGCATCGTAGAACAGGCTGCCTTCGACGTTGGCGCGCGCCTGTTCTTCCATGGCCGCCTTGAGCGCCGCTTCCCGCACATCGTCACTGGCGACTTCCTGGCGGGTTTCCGGGTGCAGGCCAAGGCGCTCGAACAGCTCGCGGTCACGGTTGGCCTGCGGATTGCCGGTGGTCAGCAGACGCTCGCCATAGAAGATGGAGTTCGCACCGGCGAGGAAGGCCAGCGCCTGGGTGGAATCGTCCATCTGCTCGCGACCGGCGGACAGGCGCACGTGGCTCTTCGGCATCATGATGCGCGCCACGGCGATGGCACGGATGAACTCGATGGGGTCGAGATCCTCGACATTTTCCAGCGGTGTGCCCGCCACCTTGACCAGCATGTTGATCGGCACCGATTCCGGCTGTGGTTGCAGATTGGCCAGCTGGCGCAGCAGGCCGGCACGATCCGTGGTGGTTTCCCCCATGCCGAGAATGCCGCCGGAGCATACCTTCATGCCGGCTTCGCGCACGCTGGCCAGGGTGTCCAGGCGCTCGCTGTAGCTGCGCGTGGTGATGATCTCGCCGTAGTACTCCGGTGAGGTGTCCAGATTGTGGTTGTAGTAGTCGAGGCCGGCATCCGCGAGCTTTCTGGCCTGATCGGTATCGACCATTCCCAGCGTCATGCAGGTTTCCAGTCCCAGTGATTTCACCTGACGCACCATCTCGGTGACCACCTCGAGATCGCGCTCCCGCGGGCTCTTCCAGGCGGCGCCCATGCAGAAACGGCTGGCACCGGCATCCTTGGCGGCGCGGGCCTGCTCGACCACCTTCTGGATCTCCATCAGTTTTTCCTTGCCCAGGCCAGTGTTGTAGTGGCCTGACTGCGGGCAGTACTTGCAGTCCTCCGGGCAGGCGCCGGTCTTGATCGACAGCAGGGTCGAGACCTGGACGGCATTCGGATCGAAGTGCTGGCGGTGGATCTGCTGGGCCCGGAACAGCAGGTCATTGAAGGGCAGGGCGAACAACGCTTCGATTTCCTCGACGCGCCAGTCGTGACGTACCTCGCCATCTGCGTTGGTCCGTTCGTTGTGCGAGGTTTGTGTGGTCACGCTCGGGGCTTCTACGGTCATGGGAGTGAGATCCTTCTTCAGGCAGGCAGTGAGACGCGTCAGGTGGCAGTCAGCGCCGGACGATCGCCAGTGTCTTCGGGTCAGGCGCACGCCGCCATCCAGTCCCGCGAGCGACGGCTGTCGGTCAGTCAACGCGATTCATGAATGAGGGTTGACTGAAATGATAGAGTTTTCGCGAGTGCTGTCAACGCTGGAAGGTCTGCTGGTTGACAGGAGGCGTGTGTCACGCCCCTGTGCCTTCTGCCTGCAGCAGCAACGAGGGCATGAGCATGGCAGGCGCCCGAGGGGACGCCATGGCGACTGGTGCGAGGCCTGTGAAGAGCGGATCGTGCGCAATCGTCATGCCTGCCCGTGCTGTGCCGAGCCGGTGGCCTCCGAGGCATTGAGTCAGGTGGCCTGTGCACGGTGTCTGCGGACGCCACCGGCCTATCAGCACGTGTACGCTCCATTGCGCTATGAGGGGCTGATCGCGGGTCTCTTCCAGCGTTACAAGGACCAGCATCAGAGGCGTGCCGGGCTCCTGCTGCGCCAATTGATGACGCGAGAGCTGGCCCCGTTCTGTCGGGAGTGGCTGGCAGCACGTCCCGAGGCATGGGTCATCCTGGTGCCGGGGGATTCGCGACGGCGACGAACGCGGGGGCATGAGGTGCTGGTGGAGCTGACGCGTGGTCTGCGGGTGCGTGAACGACAACGCGGCGACGTGGTGCGGATTCGCTCGGGACATGCGGCCGATGAGGATCAGCGCCTGCGGGGGCGGCGCGGACGTCTGAAGGCGCAACGCGGACGTTATGACATCAGCGCTCCTCTGCCGGAAAGCGTGCTGTTGATCGATGATGTCATGACCAGTGGCGCGACCCTCGACAGCCTGGCGCAGGCCTGTCAGCGGGCGGGGGCTCGAGAGGTCGTCGCCTGTGTGCTGGCGCGTACGCCACCTGGTTCGCCATGATGCTATTGGTCTATGGCCTGCGGGACTGGCGGTGTGAGGGTCTAATCTCATAGCATGCAAGGTCCGGCAGCCGTTTGCTGGTCCATGCCCGAGGAATTGCCATGCCTATTGATCCTGTTACACCTGCTGATTCGCAATCATCCGGCACCTCGCGCGAGCTTGATGAGCGCGCCAACGGCAACACCTGGGAGGCTGCGTCATCCCGGGAAGGCGAACTGGACAAGCGTTCACATCCCTTTGATGCGCTTGCGCCGGATCGTGTCGTGGCCGCCGTCGAGTCGCTTGGTTTCTGGTTGCCCGGCGAGCCCTTCGCGCTCAACAGTTATGAGAATCGGGTCTATCACCTGGCCGATGATGACCGGCGGCGCTGGGTCGCCAAGTTCTATCGTCCGGATCGCTGGAGCCGCGCCCAGATCCTCGAGGAGCACGCCTTTCTGGCCGAGTTGGAAGCCGAGGGCGTTCCCGGTGCGCCCGCCTGGGCGGATGCCAGGGGTGAGACCCTGCATCATCACGAAGGCTTCGACTTCGCGCTGTTTCCCCATGTGGTCGGGCGGGCTCCCGAACTCGAATCTCCCGAGCACCTCTACCATCTGGGAGAGCTGATCGGTCGCGTGCACGCCGTCGGACGTCAAGGCCTCTTCCAGGAGCGTGAAACGCTCACGCCACTGCGCATCCTCGACGAGAGTCGTGACAGCGTGCTGGCCTCCGACTGGCTGAGTGAGCGTCAGAGTGAAAGCTATCAGCGTGTCATCGAGGCGTTGCGCCCCCTGGTGGCGGAGCAGAGCTGGCCGCAGAGTGGCTTGCTGCGTGCGCATGGTGACTGCCATATCGGCAACATGCTGGGGCGGGATGACAGCTTCGCGCTGGTGGATTTCGATGATTGTCTCAATGCGCCCGCCATTCAGGATCTATGGATGCTGTTGACGGGAGAGAGTGACCCCGAGCTCCACATGCAGTTGTCCGAGGTGCTGGAAGGATATGAGCAGCACTGCGACTTCAATCGCGGGGAGCTGAAGTGGATCGAGACACTGCGTACGCTGCGCATGGTGCGTCACAGTGCCTGGGTGGTACGGCGCTGGACGGACCCCGCCTTCCCGCAGGCCTTCTCGCATGTCGCGAGCCTGGGGTACTGGGATGACCACATCCGCAGTCTTGAGCAGCAACGAGTCGTGCTTGATGCTCCTCGCTGGCTGGCGTGAGCCGCCCGCGCCGGAGACCGGTGGGCCATTCTTGAGTCCCATGACCCGACGCCCTTGACGCCTTGCGTTGAGGGCGTCGTCGTTGCGGCAATGCGGGAAAGACGTGATCAGGCCTGCGTTGGAGGCGGGCCTGAGGTAGAATCTGCGCTGACATTGAACACTAACTTATACAATATCAATTCAACGTTAAAATATTGTATAAGTTATGTGCTTTACCCCTGCTATGCGTGCGCTCATGCGCGCCCCTGACCGATACCATAGGCAGACGGATGACCGAAGAGATTGCCAACCATTACCGCCAGATCATCACTGCATTGGGTGAGGATCCGCAGCGCGAGGGCCTGCAGGACACGCCCATGCGTGCTGCCAAGGCCATGCAGTTCCTGACCCATGGCTATCATCAGTCGCTGGAGGAGATCGTCAACGGCGCCGTCTTCACCTCGGACACCGACGAGATGGTACTGGTCAAGGACATCGAGCTTTACTCGATGTGCGAGCATCACATGCTGCCGTTCATCGGCAAGTGCCATATCGCCTATCTGCCGGCGGGCAAGGTGCTGGGGCTGTCCAAGTTCGCGCGCATCACCGACATGTACTCGCGCCGCATGCAGATCCAGGAAAACCTCACCAAGCAGATCGCTGAGGCGGTCCAGCAGGTGACCGGCGCACGGGGTGTGGCGGTGGTGGTCGAGGCGCGCCACATGTGCATGATGATGCGTGGCGTGGAAAAGCAGAATTCCAGCATGAAGACCTCCGTGATGCTGGGGGCCTTCCGCGAGAATCAGCCGACCCGTCAGGAATTCCTGACCCTGATCAGCTGATCCGATAGCCACGACGCCGCCTCTCGAGGCGGCGTCGTCGTCTGTGAGTCGTTTGTCTGACATCTCTTGTTCAGGAGTCCCCGTCGATGCCGATGCATGCCTTGCACGATGAACATCTCGATCATGATCTTGCCACCATTCGCATCAAGAACCTGCGTCTGCGCACCTATATCGGGATTAACGAGGACGAGATCCAGAATCGTCAGGATGTCGTGATCAATGTGGTGATCCGCTACCGCGCCGCGCGTGCGGTTCAGTTCAACCACATCAGCGAAGCCCTCAACTATCGCACCATCACCAAGCAGCTGATCGCGCATGTCGAGGATGGGCGTTTCGCATTGCTCGAGCGCATGACGCGGGAAGTGCTGGATATCGTGATGCAGCATGAGCAGGTGCTGACGGCTCAGGTCGAGATCGACAAGCCGCATGCGCTGCGCTTCTCCGATTCGGTGTCCATCACCCTGTCGGACAGCCGGGAAGACCATATCCAGACGGCAAGTGTCGGACGCTAGACAGTGAGGAGAGACGGGATGTCAGGAGGGGCAGCATGATCGGAGAGATCACTCGGTTCGATGATGCCACCCAGGAGGGTGTCATCACGGATGACAGGGGCGCCGAGTACGTGTTCGATCTTGTCGGTTGGCGCGGTCGCGGTCTCCCGGGGCCGGGACTGGCGGTGGATTTCGAGGTGCGTGACGGGCGTGCGAGCCAGGTGTTCAATGCGCGGGTCAAGCAGCAGAAGGCGCGGCGTGTCGTGTCGATGCCGCCGGAGTGCGAGCTCGGTGAGGTACCGCCGTCGTCTGTCGAGGCCGGCAAGCAGCCATCCGGCCGACGCGAGTGGCCCATGGGGCGTGTGATCACGGGGCTGGCCATGGCAGCACTGGTGCTGGCAGGGTTGTGGTTCTGGCACTGAACCCGCATCTAGGTTCTATTAGGCTAGTCTTGAATAGTCTCGGCTAGCGCTCAACGCCGCCTCGATCCACCTGCATGCCTCTGGAGTCTTCATGGAACATCTCAACGATACCAGTCTCTTTCGCCCCTTTGCCTATATCGATGGTGGTTGGGTCGCCGCGGATTCCGGTGAGCAGATAGAGGTCGACAATCCGGCCACCGGCGAGATCATCGGCCGAGTGCCTCGCCTGGGCTATGCGGAAACCGAGCGTGCCATCGAGGCGGCCCAGAATGCCTTCGCTGACTGGAAGGAAACCCCCGCGCTGGAACGTGCCGACATCCTGATGAAGTGGTACGCCCTGATGCAGGAGCACAAGGATGACCTGGCGCAGATCATGACCCTGGAGCAGGGCAAGCCACTCGCCGAATCCGCCGGTGAGATCCAGTATGCCGCCAGCTTCCTGCGCTGGTTCGCCGAGGAAGGGCAGCGAGTCTACGGTGACACCATTCCGGCAGCCAAGCGTGATCAGCGCATCATGGTGCTCAAGCAACCCGTGGGTGTCGTGGGGGCGATCACGCCGTGGAACTTCCCGTCATCGATGATCACCCGCAAGGCGGGTGCCGCATTGGCGGCGGGCTGCCCCATCGTGGTCAAGCCTGCCAGTCAGACTCCCTTCTCGGCACTGGCGCTGGCGGTGCTGGCGGAGCGCGCTGGCGTGCCGCGTGGTGTCTTCAACGTGGTGCCGGGCTCGGCCAGGGATATCGCCAAGGCGATGACCGATTCGCGTCTCGTGCGCAAGGTCACCTTCACCGGCTCCACCGAAGTTGGCCGCGGACTGATGGCCAATGCATCACAGCATATCCAGAAGATCTCGCTCGAGCTTGGCGGCAATGCGCCCTTCCTGGTGTTCGAAGACGCCGATCTCGATGCGGCGGTGGAAGGCGCGATGGCAGCCAAGTTCCGCAACGCCGGCCAGACCTGCGTCTGCACCAATCGTTTCCTGGTGCAGTCCAGCGTGGTCAATGCCTTCAGCGAGAAGCTGGCAGCGGCGATGAATGCCGAGTTGACCGTGGGCAACGGCATGGAAGAGGGCGTCAAGGTCGGCCCACTGATTGATGGTGGCGCCGTCGAGAAGGTCACGGATCACGTGCAGGATGCGCTCGACAAGGGGGCCGAGCTGCTGCTGGGCGGCCATCCGCATCCGCTGGGTGGCAGTTTCTTCACCCCGACGTTGATCTCGCAGGTGACGCCGGAGATGAAGGTGGCCCGTGAGGAAACCTTCGGGCCGCTGGCAGCCATCTTCCCCTTCGAGAGCGAGGAAGAGGCCATCGAGATGGCCAACGATACCGAGTTCGGGTTGGCCAGCTATTTCTATAGCACGGATCTCAAGCGTGTCTGGCGCGTCTCGGAAGGTCTGGATTACGGCATGGTCGGTATCAACACCGGACTGATCTCCAACGCCGCCGCGCCCTTCGGCGGCACCAAGGCATCGGGGCTGGGCCGTGAGGGCTCCAAGTATGGCCTCGAGGAGTACATGGAAACCAAGTATCTGTGTCTCTCACTTGGCTGATCCGTTCGTCATCGGATCTGCGACGTTGATCCCTGCTTGAGCCCTTCATCCTTGAACGTGGCATCGTCGATGGATGGCCAGCGCTCAAGGCAATGACCGGACACGACATCAGATGCCAAAAAGCCCGCCCGGGACACCGGGCGGGCTTTTTCATGTCATTCAGTCATTCGGCCTGTTGCCGCCAAGCGTGTCTGCAACCTATGGAATTTTCGCTGCTGCTGAGAGCGATCTTTCGCTGCTGATAAGAGAGCGGCATGCGCGAGAGGGGGCAATCTCGCGACAAGAGGCCCATGCGCCATTGGTCGTAGAGGTGAGGTGTCTTGGGCATTGATCGCGCTGCGCGTGTCAGACCAAAGCGGTATGCCGCTGTCTTTTACCGCGGATCAGGGACAAAGACAGGTGTGCTTTGTCGGCATTCTCTTACTTGTGGATATGCTTATTTACGCTACAGTCTAAGAGCGGGACCTGTGGTGATAGTCTTCAAGGATTGAAGACAGGGCGAGTGGCGTGGCGGACGCGACTTGCCCTTTTTTATGGCCGGTTCCCAGCTCAGTATTGTCAGCCCGCACTTCTCAGTTCTCCCTTCTCAGCCCTCACTCCTCACTCCTCAGCCCAGCGGTGACAGCCCCATTCCCGCCACCAATCCTTCCAATGCATGCCGGCCGGCAATCGAGTTGCCATAGCCGTCCAGGCGCGGCGACCACACACAGATGCTCATCTGTCCCGGCAGGATGGCGATGATGCCGCCGCCGACACCACTCTTGCCCGGCAGGCCCACGCGCCAGGCGAAGTCTCCCGCCGCGTCATAGAGCCCACAGGTCAGCAATAGCGCATTGAGCTGACGTGTCTCCAAGGGCGAGACCACTTCCTTGCCATCCAGCGGATTGACGCCACGATTGGCCAGGAAGGCGAAGCTGCGGGCCAGCTCCACGCAGTTCATCGATACCGAACAGCTGTGGAAGTAAGTGTCCAGCAGGTCATCCACATCGGAGTGCACGTTGCCATAGGCCTGCATCAGGTAGGCGAGCGAGGCATTGCGTGCCTTGTGGTCCATCTCGGAGCGCGCCACCTTCTCGTCGAAGCCGATGTCGGGGCTGCCGGACAGGCGTCTGAGCTGTTCACGCAGCGTGTTCTGGATCGAGACGATGCGCGAGACCAGCAGGTCCGTGATCAGCAGTGCCCCGGCATTGATGAACGGGTTGCGTGGAATGCCGTTCTCGACCTCCAGCTGCATGATCGAATTGAACGCCTGGCCAGAGGGTTCACGTCCCACGCGTGACCAGATCTCGTCGCTTTCCAGACGCTGCATCGCCAGTACCAGTGCGTGGACCTTGGAGATCGACTGGATCGAGAAGCGCGTGTGTGCATCCCCGGCATACTGGACGCGGCCATCGACATGACAGACGGCAATCCCGAACTGATCCGGGTCCACCTGCGCCAGGGCCGGGATGTAATCCGCGACCTTGCCCTCGTTGAAGCAGCGGCTGGCATCATTGGACAGGCGTTCAAGCAGCGTCTGGAGGGCATCAGAGTCGAGTGGCGGCGTCATGGCGACCTTGAGGAGACAGAGTGGATGGGAATGCAATCGCATGGTACGGCTGCGCATTCTACCCAATCCTGTGGGCTGTGGCGCGTGGTGATCCGAGCGCTTGATAGCCAGCCCTTATCAGCGGGGTAGGGCAAAGTGATTTCAAGTTGCAGATGAGACTCACTATCATTCATTGCATCGAGGCAACAACAGGTTGCCCACCAAGAGACACGCGACGCGCTGGGGTTCAGCGTCTCGCTGAGCACAGACCGCCCGGAGGGCAGCCAACATGATCAAGACATTGACCTTTGCCAGCATGCACTTCTCCATCGCCTTCGGTGTCACCTACCTGCTGACCGGTGACATCGTGGTCGGCGGTCTGGTCGCCATCGTCGAGCCTGCGGTCAACACCGTCGCCTTCTTCTTCCACGAGAAGGTCTGGAATCGTGTGACTGCCCGTCGTCAGCAGGCAGCTGAACAACAGGCCAGCCGCCCCTCCGGCATGAATGGTGCGGTATTGGCGAGCTGAGGACACTTGCGTCGGCAAGGGTGGGCACCGCAGAATCGAGCGATCTTTCCTCGGAGCCACCCATGCTGAAGCTTGCCTCTCGCCCCGTCCGTTTCTCTCGCCTGTCCTGTCTGCGCCAGCGTCCTCTCCTCCAGGGGGCGCTGGCGTTGCTGTTGGGGCTTGCCGGCAGCATGGCTGTCGCCGAGCCCGTGGCTGCCGATGAGACGCGCGATTATCACTACAGCGACGCCCACCTGCACTTCGTCGACTTCTTCCAGCAGGGCGATGGCTTGGGGGCCTTGCTGGATGCCATGGATGAGGCGCAGGTGGATCATGCCCTGATCACGGGCATCGGTGTCGCCAAGAAATGGCAGCAGGACGCGCCCAAGAAGCCGCGTTACTACATGGGTGATGATGGGCCGGTCTACTGGTACTCCGGTACCGATTACATTCTGGCCGAGGCGTTGACTCGCGCTCCCGAGCCGGTCCAGGCGCGTTTCTCGCCGTTCATCACCGGCTTCAACCCCACTGATCTGAATGCTGCCGATGAGATTCGCCAGTTGATGGCGATCTATCCCGGCTTCTGGAAAGGCATCGGCGAGGTCTTCACGCGTCATGATGACCTGACGCGCCTGACCGAGGGCGAGACGCCACGAGCCAATCATCCCGCCTTGAGAAAGGTCTATGCGCTGGCGGCGGAGAAGGGCCTGCCGGTGATGGTGCATTCCAATGTCACCAGCAAGCGTGAGGGGCATGAGGGGCTGTATCTCGAGGAATTCGAGAGTGCGGTGCGCGACAATCCGGACACGACCTTCATCTGGGCACATGCGGGTACCAGTGCCGAGCTCAATCGTCGCCTGGGGCGCATGACATGGCTGCACGGCGAGATCGAGCGCATGCTGGAAACCTATCCCAACCTGAATATCGACCTGTCCTGGTCAGTGCTGGAGCCGTATCTGCTGGATGACAAGGGCCAGCCGCGCCCGCGCTGGGTCAAGCTGGTCGAGCGCTTCCCACAGCGCTTCGTGCTTGGCAGTGACGTGGTCGGGCGCTTCGGCTCGGTGGGCGATATCCTGGCAAGTTACACGCCATTCCTCGATGCCCTGTCGCCACAGACGGCGCACAATGTCGCCCGTGACAACTTCCTGCGCCTGGTCAGACTGCCTGTCGAATAGGGGCAGGCGTTGATGCCCCGGCATACGAAAAGCCCCCGTCAGCGATTCGCTGGCGGGGGCTTTTTCGTGAGCGTCAGAGAGGCTCACACATCATGTGTCAGAGCCGTCGATCAGTGACGGAAGTGACGCATGCCGGTGAAGACCATGGCGATGCCGGCTTCGTTGGCCGCATCGATGACTTCCTGATCACGCATGGAGCCACCCGGCTGGATGACGGCCGTGATACCGGCCGCCGCCGCGGCGTCGATGCCGTCACGGAACGGGAAGAAGGCATCGGAGGCCATCACGGAGCCCGGCACTTTGAGCCCTTCATCGGCGGCCTTGATGCCGGCGATCTTGGCCGAATAGACGCGGCTCATCTGACCGGCGCCCACACCGATGGTCTGGCCATCCTTGATGTAGACGATGGCGTTGGACTTGACGAACTTGGCCACTTTCCAGGCGAAGGTCAGGTCGTTGAGTTCCTGCTCGCTCGGCGCGCGCTCGGTGACGACCTTGAGTTCATCACGGCCGACCATGCCCTGATCGCGGTCCTGCACCAGCAGACCGCCGGTGACGCGCTTGAAGTCGTGACCGCCGGTACGCTCGGCCGCCCAGGCATCCGCGACGTCGAGCAGACGCACGTTGGCCTTGGTGGCGACGATGGCAGCGGCTTCGTCGCTGATTCCCGGGGCGATGATCACCTCGACGAACTGGCGCGAGACGATGGCCTGCGCGGTCTCGGCGTCCAGCGGCACGTTGAAGGCGATGATGCCGCCGAAGGCGCTGGTCGGGTCGGTCTGATAGGCGCGCTCGTAGGCGGCCAGGGCAGACTCGCCGATGGCGACGCCACACGGGTTGGCGTGCTTGACGATGACACAGGCGGTCTCGTCGAAGGCCTTGACGCACTCGAAGGCGGCATCGGTATCGGCGACGTTGTTGTAGGACAACGCCTTGCCCTGGACCTGCACGGCCGTGGCGACGCTGGCCTCGGTGGCACCGTCCTCGACGTAGAAGGCCGCTTGCTGATGCGGGTTCTCGCCGTAACGCATGTCCTGCTTCTTGCTCAGGCTGACGTTGTACTGACGCGGCAGACCTTCACTGCCACCCTCGACCCGCTGACCCAGCCAGTTGGCGATGGCGCCGTCGTAGGCGGCGGTGTGCTCGAAGGCTGCCACGGCCAGGTCGAAGCGCGCCTCGTCGCTGACGGCGTTGTCATTGGCATCCATCTCGGCGATCACGCGGTCGTAGTCGGCCGCGTTGACGACGATGGTGGTGTGCGCGTGGTTCTTGGCGCAGGAACGCACCATGGTCGGGCCGCCGATATCGATGTTCTCGATGGCGTCTTCCAGCGAGCAATCCGGGTTGGCCACGGTGGCGGCGAACGGATACAGGTTGACGATGACCATGTCGATGGGGTCGATGCCGTGCTCGGCCATCACCGCATCATCCTGACCGCGTCGACCGAGAATACCGCCGTGGATCTTGGGATGCAGGGTCTTGACCCGGCCATCCATCATTTCCGGGAAGCCGGTGTGCTCGGAGACTTCGGTCACGGCCAGGCCGTTGTCCTTGAGCAGACGGAAGGTGCCGCCGGTAGACAGCAGGGCGACGCCACGGGCGTCGAGGGCACGGGCGAATTCGACGATGCCGGTCTTGTCGGAAACGCTCAGGAGGGCGCGACGGATGGCTTGGGGCTTGGCTTGCATGATGCTCCACTCGTGGATCAACAAAAAGACGCCGGGGCACCTGTGAGGATGCCCCGGCGGGGTCAGATCAGATCAAACTGCTTGAGCTTCTTGCGCAGCGTGCCTCGATTGAGGCCCAGCATATCGGCGGCGCGGGTCTGGTTGCCCTGGGCGTGGGCCATCACCGCTTCCAGCAGCGGCGCCTCGACCTCGGCCATCACCATGGCATGCAGGTCGGTGACCTGCTCGCCATCCAGGTGGGCGAAGTAGCGCGCCATGGAATGCTCGACGGCTTCGCGCAGGGTCTGATGGTGCCGAACGGGCGTCATCAGCGTGGCCTGGCTTGCGTCGTCAGGGGATAGAGGGTGCCTGCTGGTCATGCTGCGTGACTTCCTTGCGTCTCGGTGCGGGCGATGCCTTCCGGCTCGCCGAACAGGCGGGTCAGGAACTGGCGCTGTTCATCGGGCTCCTCGAGAGGATTGAAGCTGCGCTTCAACTCACTGCCATCCTCGCGGGTCGCCAGGTACCAGCCCACATGCTTGCGCGCGATGCGCACGCCCATGTAGTCACCGTAGAATTCATACAGGGCCTCGAGATGGGTGCGCATCACCTGGGCACGCTCCGCATCGCTCGGGCCGGAAGCTACCTGGCCAGTGGCCAGATAGTGATTGATCTCGCGGAAGATCCAGGGGTTGCCCTGGGCCGCACGGCCGACCATCACGGCATCGGCGCCCGTATAGTCAAGCACATGTCGCGCTTTCTCGCCGCTGTCGATATCGCCATTGGCGAAGACCGGAATCGAGACTGCCGCCTTCACCGCAGCGATGGTGTCGTATTCGGCCTCACCGGTATATTTCTGCTGACGGGTGCGACCATGCACGGAGAGCGCCTGGATGCCGGCACTCTCGGCCATGCGCGCGATGGTGATGGCGTTGCGTGTTTCCTCGCACCAGCCGGTGCGCATCTTCAGCGTGACCGGCACCTTCACGGCACGCACCACGGCCTCGAGAATCTCACCGACCAGACGCTCATCGCGCATCAGGGCAGACCCGGCGGCCTTGTTGCAGACCTTCTTGGCCGGGCAGCCCATGTTGATGTCGATGATCTCGGCGCCCATCTCGGCATTCAGCGCGGCGGCCTCGGCCAGCATCGCGGCATCGCCCCCGGCGATCTGCACGGCACGCGGGCCGGGTTCACCGGCATGATTCATGCGCGTGCGCGACTTGACGGTGTTCCACAGGCGCTTGTCACTGGTCACCATCTCCGAGACCACGAGCCCCGCGCCCAGCTCACGACATTGCTGTCGGAACGGGCGATCGGTGACGCCGGCCATCGGGGCCAGAATCACGCGATTGGGCAACTGGTGCACACCGATGCGCGGGAGCTCGGCGTGAAGGGATGTCTCGGTCATGGGGCTCGTGTCATGCAGTGGGGTGGCGCGCGATGCAGGCATCACGGGGGCGTCATGATACCTAGAGCGCCGCAGGGTTTGAAGGGCTATTTCATCCGTGGCGCGTTCCGGAGGTCTTCCTTTGCGCCGTGGATTCCCTGCGCTGCGGCACTCATGGTATCGCGTGGCTCAGCCCTCGAGCGGGCGCTGGCCGTTGAGGCGCACCCAGCCATCGCGCTCGGTGGGCTCTTCCATGATCAGGCCGGCCTCACGATAGGCCTCGAGCACGTCTCCCGCCTGGGGCGCGAGAATGCCGGAGAGCGTCAGGAGGCCACCCGGGGCCACACTGCCCGCGATCTGCGGGGCCAGCTCGACCAGCGGGCCGGCCAGGATGTTGGCGACCACGATCTGATAGCCCGCGTCCGGCAGGCGGTCCGGGTAGCACAGTGTCAGCCTGTCGCTGACCTCGTTGCGCTGGGCGTTGTCGCGGGAGGCCTGCAGGGCCTGGGGATCGATATCGGTGCCCATGGCATCCACCGCGCCGAGCTTGAGTGCGGCGATGGCCAGGATGCCGGAGCCGCAGCCGAAGTCCAGCACGCTGTGCCGGGCGAGCTTGCCCTCCACGGCCAGGCCATCGAGCCATTCCAGGCACAGGGCGGTGGTCGGGTGAGTGCCGGTGCCGAAGGCCAGGCCCGGGTCGAGCATCAGGTTGACGGCGTCCTGTTCCGGCGCGTCATGCCAGCTGGGCACGATCCACAGCCGCTGGCCCATCTTGAGCGGCTCGAAGCCGTCCATCCACTCACGTGTCCAGTCGCGGTCCTCGAGAATCTCGACCTCGATCTCCGGGCAGGGCTCATCGGGAATCAGCGCTGCCCAGCCGGCCTTGACCCGCTCGCGCATGGTCTCGATGCCTTCGGTGCCATCCCACAGGCCGGTAAGCACTGTCTCGCTCCACAGCGGCGTGCTGCCGAGGTCCGGCTCGAACAGTGGCTGATCCTCGGCGTCCTGCAGGGTGATGGCACAGGCACCTTCTTCCATCAGCAGATGCTCGAGAATCTCGGCGTGGTCGGGGGCGATACGCGCCTTGAGTTGCAGCCAGGACATGGTGGCTCCTGTCGAATAGGTAGGGAGTGAAGAGAATAGACGAAGCGGCAGTGGGGGCAGGGGCGCTCGGATGCCGGCATGAACCTGAGCGCACTCAAGGGCCCCTGCGCAAACGACAGAAGGGCGGCCGAGGCCACCCTTCTGTCATGTGTCGACCGATGCTGCCAGTCTCAAGCAGGGCAGATTACAGGCCCAGCTTCTTCTCCAGATAATGGATGTTGACGCCACCTTCCTGGAAGCCGGCATCACGCACCAGATCCTTCTGCAGGTCAGTGTTGGTCTTGATGCCTTCCACCAGCAGCTCATCGAGGGCATTGCGCATGCGCGTCAATGCGATCTCGCGGCTCTCGCCCCAGGTGATCAGCTTGCCGATCAGGGAGTCGTAGTGCGGCGGCACGGTGTAGCCGGAGTACAGGTGCGAGTCCATGCGCACGCCCAGACCGCCCGGCGCGTGATAGAGCTCGACCTTGCCCGGAGACGGCATGAAGGTGCGCGAGTCTTCGGCATTGATGCGGCATTCGAAGGCGTGGCCACGCAGCTTGACGTCTTCCTGCTTGATGGAGAGCGGCAGGCCGGAGGCGATGCGCAGCTGCTCCTTGACGATGTCGACGCCCGTGACCATCTCGGTCACCGGGTGCTCGACCTGAACGCGGGTGTTCATCTCGATGAAGTAGAACCCGCCGTTCTCGTACAGGAATTCGAAGGTGCCGGCGCCACGATAGCCGATCTCGATGCAGGCATCGGTGCACGACTTGAGGACCTTGGCACGGGCTTCCTCATCCAGCTGCGGTGCCGGCGCTTCTTCCAGCACCTTCTGGTGACGACGCTGCAGGGAGCAGTCGCGGTCATACAGGTGAATGGCGTTGCCCTGGCCATCGGCCAGCACCTGGACTTCGACGTGACGCGGGTTCTGGAGGAATTTCTCCATGTACACCGTGCCGTCGCCGAAGGCCGCGGCGGCTTCACCCTGGGTGATGCTCACCGAGGACAGCAGGCTGGCCTTGGAGTGCACCACGCGCATGCCGCGACCACCACCGCCAGCGGCGGCCTTGATGATCACGGGGTAGCCGATGCGCTCGGCGATGGCGAACATCTCGTCTTCATCCTGTGGCACCGGACCATCGGAGCCCGGTACGGTCGGGACGCCGGCCAGCTTCATCGCTTCGATGGCCGCGACCTTGTCACCCATCATGCGGATGGTGTCAGCGCGCGGGCCGATGAAGGCGAAGCCGGAGCGTTCGACCTGCTCGGCGAAGTTGGCGTTTTCCGACAGGAAGCCGTAGCCCGGATGGATGGCGTCGGCGTCCGTCACCTCGGCGGCTGCGATCAGCGCCGGGATGTGCAGATAGGATTTGGCAGAGGAGGCCGGGCCGATGCAGACAGCTTCGTCGGCCAGGCGGACGTGCATCAGATCGCGGTCGGCCTTGGAGTGCACCGCTACCGTCTTGATGCCCAGTTCCTTGCAGGCGCGAAGGATGCGAAGTGCAATCTCGCCGCGGTTGGCAATCAGTACCTTGTCGAGCATGGTGACGTGTCCGTTGGGATCAGGAAATGACGATCATGGGCTGGTCGAATTCAACCGGCTCGCCGTCTTCGATCAGAATGGCTTCCACCACACCATCCTTGTCGGCTTCGATCTGGTTCATCATCTTCATGGCTTCGACGATGCAGACGGTATCACCTTTCTTGACGCTCTGGCCGACTTCGATGAAGGCCTTGGAGCCCGGCGCCGGAGAGCGATAGAAGGAGCCGACCATCGGCGAATTGATGGTGTGGCCCTGCGGCGCTGCCGGAGCGGCGGCTGCCGGTGCCTCGACGCTGCCGGCTGCCGGTGCGGCCTGCTGCTGCATCGGTTGCTGCTGCATCATCATCGGGGCCTGCATCATCGGCTGCTGGGCGAAGCCCTGCGGATGGCGGCTGATGCGAACGGACTCTTCGCCTTCCTGGATCTCGATTTCGCTGATGTTGGACTCTTCGAGCAGCTCGATCAGCTTCTTGACCTTGCGGATATCCATGAAATTCATCCCGATATAAAGGTGGCTGGAAATGGGGTGTGCAACCGAGACGTCACTGGTTGCGGGTGACAGCGATATTGGCTGTCCCGACCGATGGGCCGGTCAATCCTTGTCTCAGGCAGCTATGAGGCCTGCCGTGCCTGAAGGCTGCGCCGGGACTCTCCTGCTAGGCAAGATCGGCCAGGGCGGCATCAAGCGCCATGTCGTAACTTCGAGCGCCAAACCCCATGATCACGCCGCGTGCCACATCGGAAAGATAGGAATGATGGCGGAACGCCTCGCGGGCATGGGTATTGGACAGGTGCAGCTCGATGAAGGGCAGTGCGACCCCCAGCAGGGCATCGCGCAGCGCTACGCTGGTATGGGTAAAGGCCGCGGGATTGATCAGGATGATGGCGGTGCCATCCTCACGGGCCGCATGCACGCGATCTACCAGCACATGCTCGGCATTCGATTGCAGCCAGTCCAGCTGGTGGCCAGCCTGGCTGGCCCGTGTCTCCAGACGTGAGCGGATATCTTCCAGGGTGGTCGTGCCGTACACCTCGGGCTCGCGGGTGCCCAGCAGATTGAGGTTGGGGCCGTTGAGTACCAGGATGCGCGCCATGAAAGTCCTCTTGTCAGCGGAAGCAAGTGCGTGACTTGCTGAGCTGTTAACCCTGGGTGAAAATGCAAAGATACCGTCACTATCCGCGACGTTTACCTATTGAGCCTAGACTGTTGTCGCAGTGACGCGGATTCTGCCGAAATTCTCGAACGCTGTCCAGTTTGGCACCGAACCGGATTTCCTGCCGCTTTTATCCTGATTGCCACGCCGACTCTCCCGCGCTGCCATCCCGTCAACATCGCGACGTCATCTGCCGGTGTCCGGCATGGCTGACTCCCGCCAGATCATGCACCCGCGGCAGTGCGATGGTGACGCAGTACCTCGTCGAGATGCTCGCCCAGCTGCTCGGCATCGACCTCTCCCTGAATCCGCGCTTCGGTCATTTCCTGTTGTCCTGCGAAGAACAGCAGGCTGGGCGGTCCGAAGAGGCCGAACGATGACAGCAGCTCACGGGTGGTGGCATCCGTCTGGGTGACATCGGCGCGAATCAGATGAAACTGTCGCAGCTGACTCGCGACGCGCGGAAAGACCTCGCGCTCCATCACCTTGCAGGAGATGCACCAGTCGGCGTAGTAATCGACGAAGACCGGCTGCCCGCGACGGTCAGCCAGTGCCAGCTCGCGCTTGAGGGCAGCCATGTCAGTGACGGTGGTGAAGTCCAGCGTCTGCTCGGTTGCCTGTCCCGAGGCAGTTCCGCCTCCGGTGAAGGGGGCCAATGGGCGTAGCGGATCGCTTGCGCCGCCGGCCACGCCCAGCAGGCTGATCATCCCCCAGCCGAGTGCCAGCAGCCCCAGTGCCTGACGGGCGCGGGCCCAGCCGTGGCTCGAGGAGCTGATCGCGCCGAGCGCCACCCCGGTGCCGATGGCCAATGTCGCCCAGCCCAGCACCGTCAGCGAGGCCGGCAGCAAGCGCTCTACCAGCCACAGCGCCACGCCCAGCAGCAGAATGCCGAAGGCCTGCTTGATGCCTTCCATCCAGCCGCCGGCCCTGGGCAGGAGACTGGCGCCGAAGGTGCCGACCAGTACCAGCGGCACCCCCATGCCGAGCCCGAGCGCGAACAGCGCCAACCCGCCACTGGTGGCATCGCCACTGGCGGAGAGATAGACCAGCGCTCCGGCCAGAGGTGCCGACACGCAGGGCGATACCACGAGTACCGACAACGCGCCTGCCAGCGCCAATCCCCCCGGGCCGGTATTCATCAGGCGCCCCTGCAGCGTGTCGAGGCGCGAATGCAGGCGGCCGGGCAGGCGCAGATTGAAGGTGCCGAACATGGCCAGCGCGAACAGCACGAACAGGGCGGCAAAGGGAATCAGCACGACGGGAGATTGCAGTTGGGCCTGCAGGTTGAGGCCGGCGCCGAACAGACCCATCAGCGTGCCGGCCGCGGCGTAGGTGAGCGCCATGCCCAGGGCGTAGCTTGACGACAGCAGCAAGGCGCGCGGGCGGCTGGGGCGCTGGCCGACGATGATCGAGCTGAGAATCGGGATCATCGGCAGCACGCAGGGCGTGAAGGTCAGTCCGAGGCCTGCCAGGAAGAACAGCCCGAGCAAGGTGACGAGGCCGGCATCCGTGAACAATGCTCGAAAGCTGCCATCCGTCCCCGGGATGGCGGTGGGCTCGCCGGCACGATGTGCGCCAGTGTCGTCGGCAGCGCCGCTCTCCAGGGTGGCGGCATCAGGCATCAGGTGGGCAAAGGCATCGGGCGCACTCTGCTCACCGGCCTCGAGCGTGACGGTCTCGGGGGGGTAGCAGAGGCCGGCGTCGGCACACCCCTGGAAAGTGATGGATATCGGTACCGGACCACTGATCGATGACGCCTCGTCCGGGGCATTCTGACGGTCTGCGGCTGTCAGAGGCAGGCGAATGACCAGTGGGTCATGGAAGACGTGCACGTCGCCCAGATAGGGGTCCTGCTTGAATTCGCCGGGGGGCAGGTCCGCGGCACCAAGCCGGAGATCGTCACGGGAGGTCGCGAAGTCGAATTGATGGCGATAGAGGTAATAGCCCTCGGCACTGGTGAAGCCGACATAGAGAGTGTCGCCTTCACGCCATGCGCGGGGCGTGAAGGCCTCGTTGACCGGCAGGAAGTCGCTGCTGGATGCCTGACTCGTGAACAGCCCGGTAGACGATTCGCTGCTGGAGGAGGTGGCCGGACTGCTGCCGAACAGCCCGGCATGGGCTGGCAGGGCGAAAGTGGTCAGGCTGAGGAGCAGCACAATGACCAGTAGCACCCCGGGGCGCATCGGTCGGGCGAGGGCGAGACTGGCGCGAATCTGGCGGGAGATCGCGTCATTTGCGGGAAACGGACGAAGCACGAAGGCATCCTTTTGCAGTGCCGGGAGAAGAAGCCGATCTTGCGAGTGCCTGTGCCCTCTGCGCGATCAGCTCGCTTGAGGTGTTCGTCACGGAGAGAGGGCCGGCAATGATGCCCACGATGATCACGGGTCGCGACTTGCACCAGGATGAATGCGCCACCATGTAGCGATGATCTCCCCCCGGTTCTGACGTCGCGATGAGCGCGACTGGCACACGCAGGGACGCATGATAGGATAGGACGTACGTCATGAGTACCGGCGCTGGAGGCAACGCGGGTATCGACACCGGTTCACGGTCTTCTGACTCGTCTTTTTTCACACGGCTTTTTACAAGGCTTCATACAAGGAAGAACGCATGGCCCTATTCGGTAAAGGCAGCAAGCGTGGCGCGGGTCGCGACGTGCTGGAAACACCTCAGTATGGCTGGATCTGGAAACCACTGGTCGGGCTGTTCGTCATTTACCTGCTGGTCTGCGTTGGCCTTGGGATCTACTGGAGCAGCGAGCCGGACGAATTCAATGTCGACCAGGCCACGCGCACCGAACTGGCCCGCGTACATGGGCTGGCGGCACCCGTTGCCAGTGTCGATGGCGAGCAGCCGGCACCGGCCTTCGAGGTGCTGCCGACGGGCACGGCGACCGTCGCGACCCTGATGAAACTCAACGATACCCTGCTGCACAAGCCCGGTGGCTATCTGAAGAATGACGTGGCACCCCCCGGGCTGTGGCTGGACAACATGCCCAACTGGGAATATGGGGTACTGGTGCAGGTGCGCGACATGACGCGCGAGCTGCGCAAGGAATTCAGTCGTTCACAGTCCCAGTCCAGTGATGACAAGGCGCTGGGCAAGGCGGAATCGCTGCTGTTCATCGACGCCAATGCCTGGATGCTGCCGGAAGCCGAGCATGAATATGCCGATGCCAACCGCCAGCTGGGGGACTACCTCAAGCGTCTGAGCGATGACACTCAGAACAATGGCCAGTTCTATGCGCGCGCCGACAATCTGGTGGCCTGGCTGTCGGATGTCGAGAATCGTCTCGGTTCCCTGTCACAGCGACTGTCCGCGAGCGTCGGCAAGTCTCAGCTCAATCTGAGTCTGGCCGGTGACAAGAACGCGACCTCGGCCAAGAGCACCCAGACGGAAGAAGAGATCAAGACGCCGTGGCTCGAGATCGACGATGTCTTCTATCAGGCGCGCGGCACCTCCTGGGCGTTGATTCATCTGCTCAAGGCGGTGCGTCATGACTTCCAGGGCGTTCTGGAAGACAAGAATGCCCTGACCTCCATCGACCAGATCATCCGTGAGCTGGAGTCGACCCAGACCGATATCGGCAGCCCGGTGATCCTCAACGGTTCCGGCTTCGGCTTCTTCGCCAATCACTCGCTGGTCATGGCCAACTACATCGCACGTGCCAATTCCGCGATCAGTGACCTGCGCAGCCTGCTCGAGAAGGGCTGAAGTCTGACAGCGAGGCTGGCGGACCCTGACGGAGGTCATGTCCCGCCAGTCTCGTCAGCCTGAGCTGGATCGGGCTGAGCCCAGAAAACGAAAAGCCCCCGTCAATGACGGGGGCTTTTTCATGAGCGGTCAGCAAATGAGGGTCAGTTGGCGACCGTCACGGGAAGGATCAGTCCTTCTGGTAGGCAGCCGCTGCCTTCTCGATCGCGGCACGCGCGGCATCAGCGCCGTCCCAGGAATCGATCTTGACCCACTTGCCCTTCTCGAGATCCTTGTAGTTCTCGAAGAAGTGCGCGATCTGCTGACGCAGCAGTTCCGGCAGATCAGTGACTTCCTGGACCTCGTCGTACAGGGAGGTCAGCTTCTGGTGCGGTACGCAGACCAGCTTGGCGTCTTCGCCAGCTTCGTCGCTCATGTTGAGCACGCCGACCGGACGCGCACGGATGACGCTGCCCGGCGCGACCGGATACGGAGTCACGACCAGCGCGTCGAGGGCATCGCCATCGTCAGCCAGGGTGTTCGGGATGTAACCGTAGTTGGCCGGGTAGAACATCGGAGTGGCCATGAAACGATCCACCATGAGTGCATCGATGTCCTTGTCGATCTCGTACTTGATCGGCGCGTGATTGGCCGGAATCTCGATCGCTACGTAGACGTCGTTCGGCAATTCCTTGCCAGCGGGGATCTTGTCGAAACTCATTGTCGAGTCCTTGGGTTTGCGGGTTGAAGGCCTGCGGGTCAAAATTCCGCTGAATTATACGAACTGGCAGACCGTTTTGCCATTATGCCACGCTCGATCGCCTTGCGTTGCACCAACGAGTGGTGGCACTGCAGGCTGACTCGGGTAACACTTGGCAGCGCGCGAGCCCATGTGGAGGCCATCCCTCGATACTCTGGCCGATGGTGTGCCCGTTGTTCAAGGATCGCCGCGCGACTCGCGGTGCCGTGCAGACACTGTGACGAGGCCTGTCGTGGCCGGCATGCACCAGCAGGGTCGTCACCGCAGGACAGACATGCAAGGAGACCGCCTTGGCGGATGCAGAGCTTTCACTCAGTTATGGTCAGGCCTTCGTGGCACCGGACCGCAAGCGCCACCGCAGCTCGATGTCGCTGGAAATTCCTGTCGAGCGTGGCCCGCTGGCGACCAAGGGCGGCTGTGCGTTGATCGCGGATACCACCAGCAAGAACGCCATCGCCAAGCAGGCGGGCGATCTGGCCGTGCGTGGCTTTCTGGCCGACTACTTCGCCACGCCCGACAACTGGAGCGTCAAGTATTCCGCGACTCGTGTGCTGCGAGCGCTGAACAGCTGGTGCTACAGCCAGAGTCGCTTCGTGCGTGGCGGCAGTTACGTCACCTCGATTTCCGCGGTCATCTTCCGTGGCCAGTCGGCGCATCTGTTCCATGCCGGCGATACCGTGGTGTTCCGTCTGCGTGGTGGCGAGTTCGAACAGATCTCGCGTGATCATGTCACGGACCTGGGCGGTTATCGCTATCCCTCACGGGCTCTGGGCATGGATGTCAGTCTCGACATCGATTACATCGAATTGCCGCTCAAGCAGGGCGACATCTTCCTGCTGACCACCCAGGCGGTGCGCGGCACCTTGCTGCCCTCGGACTTCGTGTCACTGATTCGTGACGATGTCTCGGATCTGGACGCCGCCAGCGAGCGTCTCGCGCATGCCGCGGCGGACCGTGCCGACGAACGTGGCTATACCGCGGATCAGTTCTGCTTCCAGCTGGTGCGTATCGATCGCCTGGCCAGTGCCAGCGAGGACACGCCGGGGCGCATCTATGGGGATCTGCCGGTGCCGCGCGAGCTGGAGCCGGGGGATCGCATCGATGGGCTGGAAGTGCTGGAAGTCATGTCACGCAGTGCGCGGGTGCGCGTCTACAAGGTCCGCGATCTCAAGAGCCGGCGCGTGATGGTGATGAAGGCGCCGAGTCCGGAGCTCTCGCTCAAGAACGCCTATCTCGAGCACTTCCTGCTCCAGCAGTGGGTGGTGGATCGCGTCAACTCGCCCTTCGTCGTCAAGGTGGTGGAACCCTCGCGTCCGCGGGATCACCTCTACTATCTGCTCGAGCATCTGGAGGCGCAGACGCTGACCGACTGGGCGCGCCAGCATCCCCAGGCCAATCTCGAGCAGCGCCTG
This sequence comes from Cobetia sp. 5-25-4-2, assembly GCF_013374075.1. Lineage (NCBI taxonomy): Bacteria > Pseudomonadati > Pseudomonadota > Gammaproteobacteria > Oceanospirillales > Halomonadaceae > Cobetia > Cobetia sp. 5-25-4-2. The sequence continues at coordinate 268,261 of NZ_BLWK01000001.1, forward strand.
GATATCGCCCGCCAGCTGGGCAAGGCGGTCCACGCACTCAATCGGCGTGAAGTGCTGCATCAGTTGATCCACCCCGACAACGTGATGATCGACCGTCACGGCAAGGTGGTGCTGGTGGACTTCGGGGCCTGTCATCTGCGCGAAGGGGATGGGCACGAGAGTGCCGGTCCCCTGGTGCGCCAGGTCGGGCTGACCGAGCACAGTGCGCCGGAATATGCGCTGGGGGCCGAGGTCAGTCGCCGCAGCGATCAGTACGGGCTGGCGTCGGTGATCTACTGGCTGCTGACCGGCATGCAGCCCTACGCTCAGTCGATGGATCAGCTGCGCACCCAGACGGACCTCGAGCTGCTGGAGTATCAGCCGGCACGCATGCGCAATCCGCAGGTTCCCCAGATGCTGGACGATGCCCTGAGGCGTGCGCTGGACCCCCAGCGCACCTTGCGCTTCCGGCGGCTGTCGGAGCTGCTCTATGCACTGCGCCTGCCACAGCAGGACCCCGGCAAGGCCATCACGCCATCCGAGGCCATGCGCGAACCAGCCAATTTCTGGCAGGGCGTCGCCGGCATCCTGCTGTTGCTGCTGGTGCTGTCCTGGTTGCTCAAATAGCCTTGCGTGTGTCGGTGGCGTGCGGTTGTCGAGAGCAGCCTCGCGTCATGAACGAGAAAGCCCCGCACAGTGATCTGTGCGGGGCTTTCTCATGGGTGCCGCAACGGCGTTGGCACAGCGCTGCCCGGGAAAACGGGCAGCGCGATCGATCAGATCGAGAACGGCGTGAGCTTCTTCTCGACCTTGGCCAGCGTGAGGCGGGCGACCGCCGGCAGACCATTGACGAAGGGCGGGAAGTCCTCGCCCTGGATCAGCGGTGACAGGTACTGGCGGCAGGCGTCAGTGATGTAGAAGCCGTCTTCGCTGATGAACTCCAGCGGCATGAACTTCTCATGGTTGGCGATCTGCTCCAGCGGCGCCTCGATGATGTCCCAGGCGTAGTCAGCGCCATCGCCGAGGCGACGGATCGCCGGCATCACGGCGTTCTTGCCGGCCAGGGCCATTTCCACGGCAGCACGACCCGTGGCGTACGCCTGCTCGACGTCGGTCTTCGAGGCGATGTGGCGTGCCGCGCGCTGCAGATAATCGGCCACGGCCCAGTGATACTTGTAGCCGAGATCCTGCTTGACCATGCCGGCCAGCGTCGGCGCCACGCCGCCCAGCTGACGGTGGCCGAAGGCATCGGTGTTGCCGGCATCGGCCAGGAAGGTGCCGTCTTCATAGCGGGCACCCTCGGAGACCACCACCACGCAGTAGCCGTGGTCCTTGACGCACTGGTCGACACGCGCCATGAAGTCCTTGCGGTGGAAGGCGACTTCCGGGAAGACCACGATGTGCGGCGGCTGGGTGGCATCTTCACCAGCCAGGGCTCCGGCGGCGGCGATCCAGCCAGCGTGACGTCCCATGACCTCAAGGATGAACACCTTGGTGGAAGTGGCGCACATGGAGGCGATGTCGAGGCCGGCCTCGCGGGTGGAGGTGGCGATGTACTTGGCCACGCTGCCGAAGCCCGGCGAGTTGTCGGTGATCGGCAGGTCGTTGTCCACGGTCTTGGGTACGTGGATGGCCTGGATCGGGTAGCCCATGGTCTCGGCCAGCTGGGAGACCTTCAGGCAGGTGTCGGCGCTGTCGCCGCCACCGTTGTAGAAGAAGTAGCGGATATCGTGGGCCTTGAACACCTCGATCAGACGCTCGTACTGGGTACGGTGATCCTCGATGCTCTTGAGCTTGTAACGGCAGGAGCCGAAGGCACCGCCCGGGGTGTGGCGCAAGGCGGCGATGTTCTCGTCGCTTTCCTGGCTGACATCGATCAGATCTTCGGTCAGGGCGCCGATGATGCCGTTGTGACCGGCGTAGAGCTTGCCGATCTGGTCGCCGTGTTCACGCACGGCTTCGATCACGCCACAGGCGCTGGCATTGATGACGGCGGTAACGCCACCGGACTGGGCGTAGAAGGCATTGTGCTGGGGCATGGGCTTCTCGTCTCTGCTTCCTTGTCATGGTCTTGAACGGGCTGGCGCTTACCCGCCGCATCATATCCGAAAGACATGACCCCTGCACGACGCCCGGATGCCACGTGTCTGTCGTTCTGCCCCGACACGCCCGTGCTACTCGCCGCCTGGCGGGCATGCTAGGCTGCTCGGGCTTCCGGATTGGAGAAACAGATGCACCTTCACGTCATCGGTATTTGCGGTACCTTCATGGGCTCTCTGGCACTGCTTGCGCGTGCGCGCGGCCATCGCGTCACCGGCAGCGATGCCAATGTCTATCCGCCCATGAGCACACAGCTGGCCGAGGCCGGTATCACCCTGATGGAAGGGTATGCCGCCGACAATCTCGAGCCCGCGCCAGAGCTCACGGTGGTCGGCAATGCCGTCTCGCGCGGCAATCCTGAAGTCGAGGCGCTGCTCGAGCGCGGCCTGGCCTACACCTCCGGCCCGCAATGGCTGTGTGACGAGGTGCTGACGGGACGACCGGTGATCGCCATCGCCGGCACCCACGGCAAGACCACCACCGCGACCATGACCGCCTGGATTCTCGAATGCGCGGGCCTCACGCCGGGCTATCTGATCGGGGGCGTGCCGCCGCAGCTGGGCGATTCCGCGCGTATCGGCGACCCGCAGGCACCCTTCGTGGTCGAGGCCGATGAGTACGACACGGCCTTCTTCGACAAGCGCTCCAAGTTCGTGCATTACCGTCCGCGCATCGCCGTGCTCAACAATCTCGAATTCGACCACGCCGACATCTTCCCGGATCTCGCGGCCATTGAACGGCAGTTCCATCACCTGGTGCGTACCGTGCCGGCTGGCGGCAAGCTGGTGGTCGCGGCCGACGCCGTCGCCGGTGCCGAGGCGCTGGAACGCGTGCTGGATCAAGGCTGCTGGACGCCGGTGACACGCTTCGGCGATGAAGGTGGCATCGAGAACGCCGGTGGCGACTGGCGCTATCGTCTGATCAGTGCCGATGGCAGCCACTTCGCGCTGGCGGCGCCGGCCGCCGTGTCCGGCGAGGCGGATCGCTTCGTCGAGTGCCAGTGGGCGATGCGCGGACGCCACAACGTGGCCAATGCCTGTGCCGCGGTGGCCGCTGCCGTCGAGTGCGGCGTGAGTGTCGAGGCGGCGCTGCAGGCGCTCGCGTGCTTCGCGCCGCCCAGGCGCCGCCAGGAGCTGCGCGGTGAGGTGGCCGGTGTCAAGGTCATCGATGACTTCGCGCACCACCCGACCGCCATCGCCACCACGCTTGAGGGCCTGGCGCCGGGCGTGGCAGCCGAAGGGCAGGGCGGTCGTCTGTGGGCGGTGATCGAGCCGCGTTCCAACACCATGAAGCTTGGCACCATGAAGGCGCGCCTGCCGGCAGCGGTCACCGCAGCGGATCGGGTCAGCTGGTTCGCGGGCCCGACACTGGGCTGGTCACTGGACGAGACGGTCAGCGAGTGTCGTGCCCTCGGCGTTGAAGCCGATGTCGAGCAGGACCTCGACGCCCTGATCGCCAAGATCGCCAATGACTCCCGCGCCGGCGACTGGGTGGTGGTGATGTCCAATGGTGGCTTCGGCGGTATCCACGAACGTCTGTTGAGTGCACTGGCAGCACGGGAAGGTGAGGCATGAGCCAGCAAGCGAAAGCCCCCGAAGGGGAGTTCAAGTCAGCGGTCACCGTCGCGCTGACCGGGGCCTCGGGTGCCCAGTATGGCCTGCGGTTGATCGAATGCCTGGTCGCGGCGGGTCATGAGGTGATGGTGATGGTCTCCAAGGCCGCCCACATGGTGATCGCCACCGAGACCGATGAAGAACTGCCGGCGCGCCCGGCTCGCCTCACCGAGGTGCTCACCCAGCGCTACGCCGCCAGGCCCGGTCAGATTCGCTGCTTCGGCCGCGAGGACTGGATGGCGCCCGTGGCGTCCGGCTCCGGCGCGCCGAGTGCCATGGTGGTATGTCCATGTTCCACCGGCTCGCTCTCGTCCATCGCGACCGGCGCCAGCAACAATCTGATCGAACGCGCCGCCGACGTCGCCCTCAAGGAGCGTCGCACGCTGATTCTGGTGCCGCGCGAGACGCCGTTCTCGGCGATCCATCTCGAACACATGCTGAGCCTGACGCGCATGGGGGCCGTCATCCTGCCCGCCGCCCCCGGCTTCTATCACCGCCCGCAGACACTCGATGACATGATCGACTTCATCGTCGCGCGCATTCTCAATCAGCTGGGAATCGCGCATGCGCTGATGCCGCGCTGGGGCGAAGGGCATGTCAGTGGTGACTAGTGTCGTCATCTTGATCATCGGATTGTGCAGGGAGAGCAGGGAATGCTGAATTGGTCATTGTTGTCGGTGTTCGTGCCGACCTTCTTTCTGGTGTCGCTGACACCGGGCATGTGCATGACGCTGGCCATGACCCTGGGGATGACGCAAGGGGTGCGCCGCACCCTGTGGATGATGGTGGGCGAGCTGCTGGGGGTCGGGCTGGTGGCGGTCTCGGCCGTGATCGGGGTCGCGACCATCATGCTGCGCTATCCGCTGGTGTTCTCGGCCTTCAAGCTGGCTGGGGGCGCCTATCTGGTGTGGCTCGGCATCCAGATGTGGCGCTCGCGAGGGCGCCTGGCGCTGGGGGCCGTGGGCGAGGCCAGTGCTGCACCACGCGCCTCGCGGCGGACATTGGCGGCACAGGGCTTCGTCACCGCCATCGCCAATCCCAAGGGCTGGGCGTTCTTCATCGCGCTGCTGCCACCGTTTCTGGACGCGAGCCTGCCGATGACGCCACAGCTGGTGGCGCTGGTGGGCATCATTCTCACGCTCGAATTCAGCTGTCTGATGCTGTATGCCGGTGGCGGCAGTGGACTGGCGCGCTGGCTCGGTCGTGGTTCGCGCGTGCGGCTCATGAACCGGGTCGCGGGGACCCTGATGGTCGGCGTGGGCATCTGGCTCGCCACCGGCTGACCTCGGCATGCCAAGGCGCTGACCGACACACCCCGAACACACGAAGGCCCGCCAATGGCGGGCCTTCGTGTGTTCGCCGTCTGGAACAACCGCGACGACGGGGACAACCGGGGCGGCTGGCGCAACGTCGGCAGCTGTCTCAACGGTGGTGTGCGAGTCAATTGCGTCGCAGGGTTTCCAGTGCCGCCGCCGCCACGATGAAACTGCCGCCCACCAGCGTCATCCAGGTGGGGGCCTCGCCGAGAATCAACCAGGCAAGCAGCACCCCATACACCGGCTGCAGACAGCCGATCATGCCGACGGTCTTGGCCCTGAGACCACCCAGGGCGAAGGTCATCAGGGCATGGGGGGTGGCCGTGAACACGACGGCCAGTACCAGCATGGCGATGCCTGTTCCCGGGCTTGCGTCCATGATCTCGCCGGAGGCGAACGGCAATGTCAGCACCACCACGCCCAGCGCCTGCAGGCTCATCGACAGCACCGGGTTGAGGTGGCTGAGACGGTAGCGCACCAGCAGATTGCGCGCCGCGAACAGCAGGCCCGAGAACACGCCCCACAATACTCCCGCCAGGCTATCGCCCTGCGCGCTGCTGTCGCCGCCGGGAACCAGCAGCCAGACGCCGATGCACACCAGCCCCGCTGCCGCCAGATCCCCGGCTTTCAGGCGCGTGCCCTCCACCCAGGGTTCCAGCAGCACGATGAAGATGGGATAGGTGAACAGTGCCAGCATGCCGGTGGCCACGGACGAGACCTGCATCGCGTGGAAGTAGCTGACCCAGTGAGCGGCCATCAGCGCCGCGGCCACGCCCACCAGCGCCCAGTCGCGGCCGCTCAGGCGCAGCGAGACCTGCCACTTCAGCCGTGCGATCCACAGAAGGAACAGGCCGGCCAGCAGGCTGCGCCAGGTGGTGATGTCGAGCGCCGAGAGTGGCAGGCCCTTCGAGAACAGCGCCGTGCCGCCGAGCAGCGCGATACCGAGATGAATCGACATGAGCGCCTGGGGCTGGTTGGCAGGGGGAGCGGCAGGACCGGGCATGGGTATCCTCTTGGGCAGAAGGCGAAGGTGGCGGTGGTGATGACGTGCAGCGATCACCTTGAGGGTCGATCGTGAATGTCGGGCTAGAGCGGTAGCCACAGCAGGCGCGCCGTCAGCAGACCCAGACTCGCCAGGCTCAACCACACCACGGGGGCGGCCGGCGAGGGGCAGGGTTGCTGGACGAAGGCAGGGTAGCTGATGCGCACCAGAGCACACGCCAGCAGTCCCAGACAGGCGCCGCCCAGGATATCGCTCAGATAGTGCACGCCGAGGAAGATGCGAGACAGCCCGATCACGCTACAGGCGATGATGGCGCTCCAGTAGATCCAGCGTCGGCGTGGAGAGGGTTGCCGTTCGGCGATGAAGGCGGCTGCCAGGCCGAATACCGCGACGGCACCGGCCGTGTGGGCACTGGGGAACGACATCGAGCCCTCGAGAAAGGCGGGAGTGTCCGGACGGGGGCGCTGGATCAGATACTTGAGCACGGTATTGGCGCAGGCGATGCCGACCCAGGCGGCGCTCAGATGGATCCATATCGCATGGCGGCGCGTGAGTGCCAGCCACACGAGCCAGGGCGCCACGAGTGCCGCGAGCCCCGTGCCATCGCCGAGCTGCGACAGCCACAGGCTGGCCTGGTGCAGAAGGTTCTCGGGCAGCAGGGTGTGGAGTCTGTCGGCGAGCGAGGCCGCAACGACGTCGATCTGCCAGGGCCCGGGGTGAGCGAGTGCCGCCAGACTCATCGCGGGCACGCTGATGACGGCAAAGACCAGCAGTGCCATCGAGGCCAGCGGGAACTCGCCTTCCGGGTCGGGGTGGCGCAGCTGCCACCACAGGCGACGGCCGGATGCCGAGCGACGCATGCGGCGCGCCAGCCAGTGATAGAGGCGGCCTTCGCGGCCCAGCTGGCGGCGCAGAAAGGAGAAGGCAAAGGCGCAGGCGATCAGGCCGCTGGCCAGGCCGATCAGCAGGCCGTTGGCGCCCGGTGGCAGCGTGAACAGTGATTGCCAGGTCTGGCCCAGCAGGTAGCCCGGCAACAGATAGGCGGGAGACCACGCCAGTGCCGAGAGACCATTGACCATGAAGAAGCGCGAGGCCGGCATGTCCAGCATGCCCGCGACCAGCGGGATGATCGGGCGTACCGGGCCGACGAAACGCCCGAAGGCGATAGACCAGCTGCCGTGACGATGGAAGAAGCGCTGACCGTGTTCGATCCATTCGGGGTGGCGCGAGAAGGGCCAGCGTTGCGGTAACTGATCCCGATGATGGACGCCGAGCCAGAAGCTCACGCCATCGCCGATCACGGCCCCCAGCGCACCGGAAAGCAGCACCAGTGGCAGGGAAAGCTCAAGATGCCCCGCCAGCGAGGCGCCGGCCGTCAGCATGACCACGCCGGGGACCAGCAGTCCGACGATGGCGAGGGATTCGAGCAGGGAGATGAAGCCGATGATGACAATCAGCGCCACGGGGTGCTCGCTCAGCGTGGCCATCAGGGAAGTGGGGTCCAGCCAGTGAGTCAGTGTGGCAAGGGTGTTGCTCATTCATTGAGGTCCATCAGGGTGAGTTGGGCGGCCAGCAGGCGTTGTTCGAGTTTCTGTACCGTGTCGCCCGCCTTGTAGTTGACGAGACGAGCGTGAGCGATGATCGAGCCGGTCTCGGGCTGTGTCGTCGCCGCCAGGGCGGCCGTCAGGCGTTCACGCATGATCAGGGCGCCGGCCTCGCCGGTATTGGGGAGCATCAGCCAGAACGTGGCCTTGTCACTGCGACACAGCAGATCGCCCTGACGCGAGATGCCCTGCATGACATCGCAGGCCGAGGAGAGACACTCGATACGGCGGTCTTCCCCGAATTGCTCACCGAGCATCTCCAGCTGCGGCAGGTAGATGACCAGGATGCTCAACGGCTGCTCCAGCGCACTGGCGCGTGCGGCCTCGCTGGTCAGCCGCTGCTGGCCGGTGCGCGCATTGTAGGCATTGCACTCGACTTCCTCGCTGGCGGTCATGCGCATGACACCTGACTGCAGGTTGTTGATCACGAAGGGCTGGCTGGCGACCAGCAGCAGGCAGACATAGCGCAGTACCTCGCCGAAGTTGTCATCCGGCTGACCCAGCAGCCATAGCCACAGCGGGGCCAGTACCACGTTCAAGAGCATCGCCGGCGCCAATGGCAGCAGCAGCAGCGTCAGGATGCTCGGCAATCCCAGCCACAGCGACATTCCGATGTGCGCGCTGGGGGCCTCCAGCGCCAGCATCAGATAACCGCCGATCAGCGCCAGATAGTCGGGAAGCGGCTGCTCTTCATCCAGAAGGTGCAGAGCGGTCGCGATCCCCATCAGCAAGGTGGCCAGCACCGGTGTCAGGATGTGGGAGTAGTCCCCGACCAGATAACGCCAGAGCGCGTAGGTGGCCAGCACCAGGGTCGCCAGCAGCATGATCAGGGTCTTGCGATTGGCCAGCCGGCGGCGCTCTCTGGCGCGCGTGGCCGTCGTTGACGAGGACATCAGTCTTCAGCCTCCGCCTGGGGGGTGTCGGCGAGTGCCGCCTTTCGGGAGGGGAGCGCGGGCAGGTGAGTGATCGGCTCGCGCTCCTCGCTGAGGTTGGCACTCGCCGCCTGCAGGTCGAGATGGTCGGCCTCGGTATCGTTCAGCGGCTGGACCCGCGCCCGCACTGGCATGGCAAGATGCTCCATGAGCTGCCGACGCCGCAGGTTGGCAGCGTGTTCGCTGCGTGCCACCAACAGCAACGCCAGGCAGCCGTCGTCAAGCTGATAGCGTGTCTCATGGGGCAGCGCCGCGCTGTCCAGCGTATTCAGCAGACGGCGACGCGTGAGGCGGGTGGGCGTGGCTGGCTCCAGCAGGATCAGTTCGATGTGGATGCCTTCACGATCTGCCCGGGAAATTTCCCGCGGCAGATCCCGGAGCAGCTGGTATTGTGACCAGATGGCACGATTCGCGTCACGGCGACCGCGCCGCTCCAGCTGACGCCAGACCTCCTGCTGACGCTGCCCGGCGATGGCGCCCAGCGCCATCAAGGTGGCCGTGATGCCGATGCCAAGGCTCAGCCAGTCACTGCCCAGCGGCGTGAGTGCCAGCCAGGTGGTGATCAGCCCGATGATGGCGCAGGCCGGCGCCAGCCACGAGGGGCGCGGATAGAGCAGCAGCACGGCAAACCCCCATAGCCACATCATGTGCTGCTCGGGTGCCAGCAGCACCAGCAGCGCCATGATCACCGCCACGCTGAGCATGGCCGTGGTCCGGAACCAGCCCAGCGTGAAGAGTTCGTGCGCCAGGGAGACCACCAGCAGCAAGGTGCCGCCGATGGCCAGCAGCAGTCCGGTGATGGTCAGGGCGAGGCTGATCTGGCGCGCCGCTTCCAGCAGCAACAGCACAGAGCCGAGCAGACAGATGAACTGACTGACCCGGACTTTGAACTTGATCTCCATGGTGACTTATATTGGCACCTTTCCCGTGGATGACATGAATCCGACCAGACTCCCCGGTCGGATGGGGCGCAGCGCATTGAGCCATGCCATGACAGGATGTGCGAGCGTGATGCCGCCTGCCTGTCCCGGCTCTGCCAGGCGCTGATACGGGCCAGCATACCCCAAACCATGATTTTCCGAAGTGTCGAGGTGATCCGGCGCTTTCGCTTCACCCCTCCCTCGGCTGATCCACAGGCGCCAGAGCGGGCGGAAGGCATTTTCCTACATCTTTCTACGAATGAGACAAGGCACATGAGCGAGCTGGGCAAGCACGACACCACGGACGTCGTGGCTTACATGAACGGTCTGGGCGGCGATGCCCGCGCAGCGAGCGTGGTGATGCGTCGTGTCGACAGCGGCCTCAAGAACCGGGCGCTGCAGATCATGGCACGACTGATCGACGAGCGCCGCGAGTCGCTGACCGCCGCCAACGCCGATGACCTGACGCGAGCGCGTGACAATGGCCTGTCGGAGGCGATGGTCGACCGCCTCGCCCTCACGCCGGCGCGTATCGACGCCATGATCGAGGGGCTCGAGCAGGTCGCGGCCCTGCCGGACCCGGTCGGTGAGATCGATGGCCTGAAATATCGTCCCAGTGGCATCCAGGTCGGTCACATGCGTGTGCCACTGGGCGTGATCGGCATCATCTTCGAATCACGGCCCAACGTCACCATCGAAGCCGCCAGCCTGTGCCTCAAGTCCGGCAATGCCTGCATCCTGCGTGGTGGTTCCGAAGCGGCGTCCAGCAACCGTGCGCTGGGTGAGATCATCCGCGAGGCGCTGGTGGCGGCCGGGCTGCCGGCGACGGCGGTGCAGGTGGTGGCCACCACGGACCGTGCCGCGGTGGGCCGTCTGATCGCGATGCCCGAGTACGTCGATGTCATCATCCCGCGTGGGGGCAAGAGTCTGGTCGAGCGCATCACCAATGAGGCGCGCGTGCCGGTCATCAAGCATCTCGACGGTATCTGCCACGTCTATATCGACGCCACGGCAGATCTCGACATGGCGGTGAGCATCGCCGAGAACGCCAAGACGCACCGTTACGGTACCTGCAACACCATGGAGACCCTGCTGGTGGATGTGGCGGTCGCGGCCGAGGTGCTGCCGCGCATCGCCGAGCGTCTGGCGGTCCATGAGGTCGAGATTCGTGGCTGTGAACGCACCTGTGACATCCTGTCCGAGGCCGTGGCCGCCACGGATCAGGACTGGGATACCGAGTATCTGGCACCGATTCTGGCGATTCGGGTCGTCGAGGGCGTGGAAGCGGCGATGGCGCATATCGAGCGTCACAGCTCCGGGCATACCGAAGCCATCATCACCGACAACTATGCGCTGGCGCGTCGGTTCATGGCCGAAGTGGATTCCAGCTCCGTGATGGTCAATGCCTCCACCCGCTTTGCCGATGGCTTCGAATACGGATTGGGTGCCGAGATCGGCATTTCCACCGACAAGCTGCACGCTCGCGGGCCCGTGGGGCTGGAAGGGCTCACCACACGCAAGTATGTCGTGTTCGGCGATGGGCAGATTCGTCAGTGAGATCTCCAGACCCTTCCTCGGTCAGCGCATCGCCCCGGGCGCTGGACGATAGCCAGTGCCCGCTGAATGTCGACGGCGACGCCGCGCAGCGCGAACCCGCCGCACAGCCGGGTGGGGAGGCCTGCGACACTCTGCCTGACGAGAAGCCACAGCCCGGTTTCGAGGGCTGTCTCGGGCCGGTCCCCCGGGTGGCGATGCTCGGGGGCACCTTCGACCCGGTACACCACGGGCACCTTCGCAGCGCCATCGAACTGCGTGAGGCGCTGGGCCTGGATCATGTGTTGATGATTCCCTGCCATCAGCCGCCACATCGTGCCGCACCCGGGGTGAGCAGCGAGGAGCGTCTGGCCATGCTGGAGGCGGCGATTGCCGGTGAGCCGGGGCTCAAGGCGGACGCCCGCGAGCTTTTCCGGGATGGGCCGTCCTACAGTGCCGACACCCTGGCGAGCCTGCGCGGCGAATATGGCCCTCAGGCGCGGCTGGTGATGGCCATCGGCCATGATGCCTTTCTCAAGCTTGGCGAATGGCATGCCGCCGAGCGATTGTTCGATGATGCCCATGTCGTGGTGATCGAGCGCCCTGATCATGATGCTCCTCTGCCAGAGGCGTTGAAGGCCTTGATCGAGGGGCGGGAAGTGCAGACGGTGGCCGAGCTGATGGCGCGTCCCGGCGGCCTGTTGCTGCGGTTGTCATTGCCGACCCGCATGGCGATCAGCGCGACCTTCGTGCGCGAGCGGCTCGCGCTGGGGGATAGCGTGCGCTACCTGCTGCCCGAGACGGTCATCCGCCATATCGAGGCCCGGTCGCTTTACTGCCCGCCCTGTGAGTGAGGGTTCGTGACGCGTAGATTGACGATGCCCATAGGCGAGCGCATCACCAACGGGTAGAATGCGCCCCCTGCCGAACAAACTTCCGAGGAATCATGCAGACCGAAGCTCTTAAAAACCTGGTGATCGACGCCCTTGACGACCTCAAGGCCCAGGAAATCAGCGAGATCGATGTCTCCAAGCTGACCAGCGTCACCGATGTCATGGTGATCGCGACGGGGACTTCCAGCCGTCATATCGCCGCTCTGGCCAACAATGTGCAGGTCACGGTGAAAGAAGCCGGCGTCAAGCCGCTGGGTTGCGAAGGCGACAACGGTTCCGACTGGGTGTTGCTGGATCTGGGCGATGTCGTCGTCCACGTCATGCTGGCCGAAACCCGTGCCCTGTATGACCTCGAGCGCCTGTGGAGCGATCTGCCCCGCGAGACGAGCGAAGAGTTCGAACAGCGCAGCTGATTCCGCTCTTGCCTACCTCAAGAGGCGGAGTGATGCGGCACGGCGGTGCCACCGGCGCCGGTTGCGGGCAGCATGCTGACAGGGCGGGCCCGTGGTGGTTGGACGGAAGGAGAGGGTCAGCGGGCATGCCCGTTGGCCACTGACGACACGGGACAGGACATGAAGATCCGAGTACTGGCGGTCGGGCAGAAGATGCCTGACTGGGTGGAGAAGGGTAGCCGGGAATATCTCAAGCGCATGCCAAGAGACTTTTCCCTCGAATTCATCGAACTGGCGCCCGGAAACCGTGGCAAGAACGCGGACATTGCCCGTGCCATGGCCAGTGAAGGTGATCGGATGCTCGAAAAACTCAAGGGAAATGAACATGTTGTCGCCCTTGATGTCCTAGGTAAGTCGTGGAGCACGGAGCAGCTGGCTCAGCACGCCGATGACTGGCGCCTGGGCGGTCGCGATGTGGCCATCCTGATCGGCGGTCCTGACGGGCTCGATCCACGCCTGCTGGCCCGCGCGGATCAGCGCTGGTCGCTCTCCGCGCTGACCCTGCCGCACCCGCTGGTGCGCATCGTATTGGCGGAGCAGCTCTACCGCGCCTGGACACTGCTGGTCGGGCATCCTTATCACCGTTAAGCGCCTGCCGCTTGCGACAAGACACGAGTTGCGAGACCCGCCATGCGCCAACGCCGGGCGACGATCAAGAATCCCCAACAGGAAGTGCGGATCTTTCGCCTTCGCAGTATCGTGGCCGCCGGCCTGGTGCTGGTGCTGGCCGGTTGCCTGCTGGCACGGCTGGTCTTTCTTCAGGTCGTGGAACACGATATCTATACCACGCGCTCGGACAAGAACCGTGTGCGTGTCGAACCGCTGCCGCCGACGCGCGGCCTGATCTATGACCGCAACGGTCGCCTGCTTGCCGAGAATCGTCCCAATTACAATTTGACCATCGTGCGCGAACGCGCCGGTGATCTGGAGACGACGCTTGAGCGTCTGGTCGAGATTCTCGATCTCCCCCCTGATGAAATCGAAGACTTCAAGGAACGCTCGCGTCAGCGACAGCGCCCCTATCAGCCAGCCCTGTTGATGAGTGAACTGAGCCAGGAGCAGATCGCGCGTCTGGCGGTCAATCGCTATCGCCTGCCGGGTGTCGAGGTCGAGGCCCAGCTGCTGCGTTACTACCCGGATGCCAAGCCGCTCTCGCACACGCTGGGCTATGTCGGGCGCATCAACCAGGCGGAGCTCAAGACCCTCGACAAGGGCAACTATTCGGGAACGCACTTCATCGGCAAGACCGGGATCGAGCGCTTCTATGAAGAGGCGCTGCATGGTCAGGCCGGGCTGCGCAAGGTGGAAACCAATGCGCGCGGCCGCGTGCTGCGTGAGCTGTCGCGTATCGACCCGCAGCCCGGCAAGGACTTGACGCTGACCATCGACCGTGGCCTGCAGGATCTGGCCTATCGACTGCTCAAGGGGCGCCGTGGGGCGATCGTGGCCATCGAGCCGGAGAGCGGCGAGATCCTCGCCATGGCCTCGGTGCCGGGCTTTGATTCCAACGAGTTCGTCACCGGCATCAGCGTCAAGAGTTACCGTGCGTTGCAGTCCGACATCGACCTGCCGCTGTTCAATCGGGCGATACGGGGACAGTATCCGCCTGCCTCGACGGTCAAGCCCTTCATGTCGCTGGCGGGGCTGGACAATGGCGTCATCACGCCGCAGACCACCTTCTTCGACCCGGGGTATTTCCAGCTGCCCAATGACAGCCACAAGTATCGCAACTGGCTGCGCTGGGGGCATGGACGGGTCAACATGCGGCGCGGTATCGCCGTCTCCAATGACACCTACTTCTACAATGTCGCCTATCGACTGGGCATCGATCGCATCAGCGAGTACATGCACAAGTTCGGGTTCGGTGAGCAGACCGCGCTGGACGTGCAGGGTGCCTTGCCGGGGTTGATGCCGTCCAAGGAATGGAAGCGCAATCGCTACGACAAGCCCTGGTATCCCGGCGAGACCATCTCCATCGGGATCGGCCAGGGCTACTGGTTGACGACGCCCCTGCAGCTCGCCTCCGCCGAGGCGGTGCTGGCCAATCGTGGCCGGCATGTGACGCCTCATCTGGCCAAGCGCATCGGCGATGAGACGGTGCTGTTGCCGCGCAGCGAAGAGAAGCCTGACGTGGTGGTGGAGAATCCTGCCTGGTGGGACGAGGTCATCGGCGCGCTTGAGGACGTGGTCAATGGCCGCGAGGGCACGGCGCGCAAGTACGTCGGGCCCGGGCTCAAGTATCGCATGGCCGGCAAGTCCGGTACGGCGCAGGTCTTCACCCTGGGGCAGGACCAGAAGTACAACGGTCACGAGCTGGCGGAACGTCTGCGCGACCATGCCCTGTTTGCGGCGTTCGCGCCGGTCGAGAATCCCGAGATCGCCGTGTCCGTGGTGGTGGAGAACGGTCAGGGCGGAAGCTCGGTGGCCGGCCCCATGGCACGTGCCATCACGGATTACTGGTTGTTGCCGCGCATTGATCCTGTCGCCCGTGATGCCGCCCTGACGCTGGCGGCGGCCCTGGAAGAGACGGCGGCGCAGGCCGAGCAGAGCGAAACCCCTGCAGGAGTCAATGATGCCGACTGATTATCAGCGCTCGATGCGCAGCGTGGGAGGCGAGCTCAATCGCCGGCGTCGCACCAGTCTGTGGGAGCGGATCCATCTGGACCCCTGGCTGCTGCTGTTGCTGCTGATCGTGCTGGGGTGCGGTCTGATCGTGCTCTACAGCGCCAGCGGTCAGGATATCGATTTCACGCTGCGCCAGGCGTCACGTCAGGCGTTGGCGCTGGGGGTCATGATCGGCCTTGCGCAGCTCTCTCCGAGCACGCTGTATCGCTGGGCACCTGTCGCCTATGGCGGCGGTTTCCTGATGCTGGTGGCGGTGGAGGTGCTGGGGGATGTCGGCATGGGGGCCCAGCGCTGGCTGGTGATTCCCGGCGTCGTGCGCTTCCAGCCGTCGGAGCTCATGAAGCTGGCGATGCCGATGATGGTCGCCTGCTGGCTGGGGCAGCGGCCGCTGCCGCCACGCTGGCGCGATCTGGTCATCTGTGGGGTGATCATCGTCACGCCGGTGCTGCTGATCGCTCGGCAGCCGGACCTGGGAACCTCGCTGCTGGTCGCGGCGGCCGGGGTCTTCGTCATCCTGCTGGCGGGACTCTCCTGGAAACTGATCGCCTTCTTCGGGGCGTTGATCGCCTCGGCGCTGCCGCTTCTGTGGATGGTGATGCATGACTATCAACGCCGGCGTGTGCTGACCTTCCTGAATCCGGAGTCCGACCCGCTGGGAGCCGGCTGGAACATCATCCAGTCCAAGACTGCCATCGGCTCCGGAGGCCTGCTGGGCAAGGGCTATACCCTGGGGACCCAATCGCAGCTGGAATTTCTGCCTGAGCGGCATACCGACTTCATCGTCGCGGTGATCGGGGAGGAACTCGGGCTGCTGGGCATGAGCTTCTTCCTTGCCCTCTACGTGTTGATCGTGCTGCGCGGGCTGGTGATGGCCAACCATGGTCAGGACAGCTTCGCGCGTCTGACAGGGGGGGCCATCATCCTGACCTTCTTCGTCTATGTGTTCGTCAACATCGGCATGGTGTCAGGCATTCTCCCGGTGGTGGGCGTTCCACTGCCGCTGGTCAGTTATGGTGGGACCTCCAGCGTGACCTTGCTGGCGGGCTTCGGTATTCTCATGAGCATTCATACCCACCGGCGCCTGCTGTCGCGTTGACGCGGCCTTTGCAGCTACCGGATGGCAAGGACATTCGCGGGCCGACGCCCGCAGACAGGCAAGGAGAGAGTCGATGACGGTGATTAACGCACGTGGGCGGCGTCTGAAGCACTGGGGCGCAGCCCTGATGATCGCGCCGTTGCTGGGCATGTCAGGGGCGGCCATGGCGGCGCCGGATGGCTTTGCTCCCGCAACTCACCCGGAGACGGCCAAGCTGGTGGATGAGCTGGTGGCCAAGGGGCTGGATCGCGCTCGCGTGACCGAGCTGATGAATCAGGCCGATTACAGCCAGAAAGTGCTGGATGCCATGTCGCGCCCGGCGGAAGGGCACCTGCGCTGGGACCAGTACCGCGCCATCTTCATGAAGGAATCTCGCATCGAAGCCGGCGTGAAGTTCATCGCCGAGCATCGCGAGACCTTCGATCGCGCCCAGGCCGAATATGGCGTGCCGCCGGAAGTCATCGCCGCCATCATTGGCGTCGAGACCTTCTTCGGCAAGCACACCGGTACCCACCGCGTGATCGACTCACTCTCCACGCTGGCCTTCGATCATCCGCGTCGTGGCAAGTTCTTCCGTGGTGAGCTGTCCGCCTTCCTGCAGCTGACGTTGGAGCAGGGCATCGACCCGCTCTCCATCAAGGGATCCTATGCCGGTGCGATGGGCTACCCACAGTTCATCCCTACCAGCTATCAGGCCTATGCCGTCGATTTCGATGGCGATGGCGTGCGGGACCTGTGGCACAACCCCGTCGATGCCATCGGCAGTGTCGGCAACTATTTCGCCCGTCACGGCTGGAAGGCCGGTGCACCGGTCGTCAGCGCAGCCGATGGCCCCGGTACTCCGCCGTCTTCCGTCACCTTCAACAAGACCAAGAAGCCCTACATGAGCGTCTCGGCACTTGAGGCGGCAGGGGTCGAGGTCGCGGGTGGCGTGGCAGGCAATACCCAGATCATCCCGCTGGCGCTGGACCTCAAGCAGGGGTATCGCTACGCCGTGGGCTATGACAACTTCTACGTCATCACTCGCTACAACCACAGTCATCTGTATGCGATGGCCGTGAATGAGCTGTCCCAGGCGATCAAGCGCCGTCTCGAGGATGGGGGTGCCGGATGAGCTGGTCACGCGCGCTGCCGTTGACGTTGGCGCTTGCCCTGCTGGCCGGTTGTGCCAGCAGTGGTGGCACCACGGTCAGCGACGGTGCTTCGCCGAGCACGGGCAAGAAGGCGGGCAAGAATGGGCGTTACGAGATGGATTCGGATGCCTATCCCGACGACGCGCCGGACGTCTCCGCGGTGCCGGATGCCGTGCCGAAGCCCGAGTCCTATACGCGCAGCGGCAACCGCAGCGAGTATGAGGTGTGGGGCAAGACCTATCATGTGATGGATGACCCGCGCGGCTACGTGGCGGAAGGTACCGCCTCCTGGTATGGCAAGAAGTTCCATGGCTACGCCACCGCCAGCGGCGAGATCTATGACATGTACACCATGACGGCGGCCCACAAGTCGCTGCCGCTGCCGACCTACGCGCGAATCACCAATCTGGACAACGGCAAGCAGGTCATCGTCAGGGTCAACGATCGTGGGCCCTTCCATGATGATCGCCTGATCGACCTGTCCTACAGTGCGGCGTGGCGTCTCGACATGCTTGGCCATGGTACCGGTCATGTGCGCGTCGAGACGCTGGATGCCAGCACCTGGCGGCCGGGGCCGAGCCCGACCCAGGGCACGGCCGAGTCCGAGCGCCTGCTGGCCCGCAGTCAGGCGGTGCGTCGCGAGCAGGGCATCGCAGGGCTTGAGGAAATGGGCGCAACCGGCGATTCCGTGGCGGCGAAGACGTCCAGCACGAGCGTTGCCGCCAAGCCCGTGGTAGCCTCTGCGGCGCGCGCGACCGACACCACGGCCAGCGGCGCTGATGCCAGCTTCCTGCAGGTGGCGGCGGTCAGTGACCTGCAAACGGCAGACCGCATCAGCAAGCGCGTCAGCGCGGCGCTTGATCGCCCGGTCCGAGTGCTGGGCAGTGGCAATCTTTACAAGGTGCAGGTGGGCCCGCTTGAAGAAAGCGTGCGTATCGAGTCGCTCAAGTCCGCGATCGCCGATGCCGGCTTCTCCGGCGCCTTCAGCGTACAGGCACCGCGCTAGCGGCGGTGATCTGGCGCATCCATCATGCATCCCACGAGGGTGCAACATGGCCGGGGCTTGTGCCCCGGCTAACGCATGAGTGTCAAAGAGATTTCAACATGTCCCTGAAAGCCAGACTTCTTCCATTGCGGCGCCGTCTTGCCGGGCTGATGGCGGCCAGCGGTATCGCGCTGCTGACCAGCGTCACCTCCACGCCGGCCCGGGCCATCGAGGCCGACACCCTGATTCCGGCGGCGCCGCAACTGGCCGCGTCCTCCTGGATTCTGATGGATGCCAATTCCGGTCGCATCCTGGTCGAGCACAATGCCGACAAGCGTCTGCCGCCGGCAAGTCTGACCAAGATGATGACGGCCTATCTGGTCGAGAATGAAATCGATGACGGCAAGCTGACGCCGGACGAGAACGTGCGTATCAGCGTCAACGCCTGGAAGACCGGCGGCTCGCGCATGTTCATCCGCGAGGGCACCAGTGTCTCGGTCGATGATCTGCTGCACGGCGTGATCATCCAGTCAGGCAACGACGCCAGCGTCGCGCTTGCCGAGCACATCGGCGGCAGCGAGGGCTCCTTCGCCGACCTGATGAACCAGCACGCCAAGCGTCTGGGCATGAACAATACCCATTACATGAACGCCACCGGTCTGCCGCACGCGGAGCACTACTCCACGGCACATGATCTCGCGATTCTGGCGCGCCACATTATCCGCGACTATCCGGATCACTATCAGATCTATTCCCAGAAGTACTTCACCTGGAATGGCATCAAGCAGCCCAATCGCAACAAGCTGCTGTGGCGTGACAAGGATGTCGACGGCCTGAAGACCGGTCATACCGATGAAGCGGGTTACTGCCTGGTGGCGTCTGCCAAGAAGGAAGACACGCGTCTGATCAGCGTGGTGATGGGCACCAGCTCCGAAGAGGCGCGTGCCCAGGAATCCCAGAAGCTCCTGACCTACGGCTTCCGCTACTTCGAGAGCAAGAAGCTCTATGACAAGGGTGCCGTGCTCAATCAGGCCCGTGTCTGGGGCGGCGAGAAGGATCAGGTGCGTCTTGGCATGGCCAAGGAAGTCTATCTGACCCTGCCGAGTGGCCAGGCCGACAAGCTGACTGCCCGTCTTGATCTGAAGGACACCATCAAGGCACCGGTGCAGGTCGGCGAGCAGTACGGCACCCTGCAGATCAAGCTCGAGGACAAGGTGCTGGCGGAAGAGCCGCTGGTTGCCCTGGAATCAGTCGAGCAGGGCGGTCTCTTCAAGCGTCTGTGGGACGCCCTGATGCTGTTCTTCCACGGCCTGTTCAACTGAGGCTGGTGCCGTCCGCCCTGGCCAGCGAGCAAGGTGATGCGACGGTGCCCGCCACGCGCCCCTGAAACCCGGGGGTGCGTCTTTCACGAAGGGCGATCCGGCTGACGGATCGCCCTTTGTTGAGTAGAATGGTCGGAAATAGAATCACTGGAAGGGCTTTCCCATGGCCAACACGCCAAAAGCGGGTGAGAAGACACCCCCCAAGATCGAATTCCCCTGCGATTTCTCCCTCAAGATCGTCGGCAATGCCGCCGAAGATCTCGTCGAAGTGGTCTGCAATGTCCTGGAAGTGCATGCGCCCGGTTTCGACGCCACGGCCATCACCTGGCAGGACAGCAAGAACGGCAACTATCGCAGCATCCGCGTGGTGATCCGAGCCACCGGAACCGACCAGCTGGATGCCTTGCACCGTGACCTCAAGGCCACCGGTCGCATCCACATGGTATTGTGACGTTCGCGTGAGACGAGCGACTTCACTGGCTTGCGCCATGAGCACAGGAGCGCATGCATGAACACGATTCACGTCCACCACCTCGGCGTGCTGCCGTATGAGGAAGTGTGGTCGGCGATGCGTGACTTCACCGATACCCGTTCGCCGGAGGCCCCGGATGAGCTGTGGGTAGTGGAGCACGCCCCCGTCTTTACCCAGGGACAGGCTGGCAAGCCGGAACATCTGCTGATGCCGGGTGATATCCCGGTGGTGCAGACCGACCGGGGTGGCCAGGTGACCTATCACGGCCCCGGCCAGCTGGTGCTCTACCCGTTGCTCAACGTCAAGCGTGGCGGCATCGGTGTTCGCCAGCTGGTGACTGCGCTGGAAGAGACGGTGGTGGCGGCGTTGGCCGAGCACGGCATCGAGGCGTATCCACGCCCCGATGCCCCGGGGGTCTACGTGAAGAAATCGGCGCAGCGCATGGATGATCCGCGCCGCTCGATGGAAGAGGCCAAGATTGCCTCGCTGGGGTTGCGCATCCGACGTGGATGCAGTTTCCATGGCGTGGCGATCAATCTGGACATGGACCTTGCGCCTTTCGGGCGCATCAATCCCTGCGGCTATGCCGGCATGGCGATGACCCAGCTACGCGACCTGACGCGCGAGCCAGTGGATCTTGCCGCTGAGCGTGACCGCCTGGTGCGTTGTCTGGGCGCAAGCCTGGGGGACGTGACCCTGACTCCGGTGAGCGGGCTGCCCGCGGCACTGGCTGACATTTCTCGAACAGCAGGACAGAACTGATGACCGAGACCACCGCTACCCCGAAGCCCGCTCCCTCCGCTGCTCCTGCTCGCAAGGAGCGTGGCGTGAAGCTGCGTGGCGCCGAGAAGGTCGCTCGCATTCCGGTGAAGGTGATTCCCACCGAGACCTTGCCGAAGAAGCCGGACTGGCTGCGCGTGCGCATGCCTGCCTCCCCTGAGGTGAGCCGCATCAAGCAGACCCTGCGCAAGCACGGCCTGCACACGGTGTGTGAAGAAGCCTCCTGCCCGAACCTGGGCGAGTGCTTCAGCGGCGGCACCGCGACCTTCATGATCATGGGCGATATCTGTACCCGTCGCTGCCCGTTCTGTGACGTGGCCCACGGTCGTCCCAATGCGCTGAATGCCGACGAGCCGCGCGAGCTGGCCGAAGCCATCGCCGAGATGCGCCTGAATTACGTCGTCGTGACCTCCGTTGACCGTGATGACCTGCGTGACGGTGGCTCCAACCACATCGCCGAGTGCATCCGCGAGATCCGCGAGAAGTGTGAAGGTACCGAGATCGAAGTGCTGGTGCCGGACTTCCGTGGCCGCATGCAGGTCGCGCTGGACGTGCTCGAGCAGACGCCGCCGGATGTCTTCAACCACAATCTGGAGACCGTGCCGAGCCTGTACCGCCGCGTGCGTCCGGGCGCCGACTATCAGTGGTCGCTGGATCTGCTCAAGGGCTACAAGGAGCGTCGCCCGGAAGTGAAGACCAAATCCGGTCTGATGCTGGGGGTGGGCGAGACTGACGAGCAGGTGCTCGAGGTCATGCAGGACCTGCGCAATCACGGCGTCGACATGCTGACCCTCGGGCAGTACATGCAGCCGTCACGCAGCCACCTGCCGATCGATCGTTGGGTCCACCCGGATACCTTCGACTGGCTCGGTCAGAAGGCGCGCGAGATGGGCTTCTCGCATGTCGCCTCCGGTCCGCTGGTGCGCTCTTCCTATCACGCCGACAAGCAGGCGCATGGTGTGGAAGTGAAATAAGCCGGACTGGCCCGACAAAAACCGCCGCGGAGATCATCTCCGCGGCGGTTTTTTTGGTTCATGAGCACAGGGGCGTGTGGTGGAGCGTCATTGCTCCGTGGCCAGCGGCAGGCAGGCGACGCTGTGCCCGGGAATCGGCTCCATCGGCGCGCTGAAGTGTGCGTTGAGCTCCGGCAGCAGCTCGCGCACGAAACGCAGGAACAGCTCGGTGACCGGCGTGGGGTAGCGATCCTTGGGATAGACCGTGCACCAGGAGCGTCTGAGCGGGAAGCCCGGCAGGGACGGCGAGGCCAGCAGGCCGGAGGCCAGCTCCAACTGGACGGCCAGCCGCGGCAGGATCGCCACGCCCAGATGCGCCATCACGCCCTGCTTGATGGCCTCGTTGGAGCCCAGCTCCAGCGTATGGCGCAGCGAGACGCGCTCGCGGGCGGCGAATTCCTCGAAGGCGGTACGCGTGCCGGAGCCAGGCTCGCGCATCAGCATGTAGTACTGGGCGAGATCCTCCAGCGTGACGCCCTTGACGTCCAGCAGCGGGTGGCCGGGCCAGACGATGGGGATCAGCTCGTTGTCCAGGATCGGCATGAAGGCCAGGTTGGCGTCATCGGGCACCATGCCCATGATCACCAGGTCATCGCGTCGCTCGGCGAGGCGTTCCAGTGCCTGGCCGCGATTGCAGACGCGCAGGCGCACCGAGACTTCCGGGTAGCGGGCACGAAAGCGCGCCAGAATGTGGGGCACCACATACTGGGCCGTGGACACGGCCGCCAGATTCAGCTCGCCACGGATGGTGCCGGCGATTTCCGACAGCTCCATCTGCAGGCTCGAGACTTCCCCGAAGATCGACTGTACCGAGCTTGCCAGCGCATCCGCCGCCGGCAGGATATGCAGCGTCTTGCCGGCATATTTGAACAGCGATTGCTCGAGCGCCTGCTCCAATTGGCGAATCTGGGCACTGACGGCGGGCTGTGTCAGTCCGAGTTGCTCAGCCGCACGCGAGTAGGACTGCTGGCGATGGACGGCCTGAAATACCTGTAACTGTCTGAAAGTTAATCGGTTTAGCAGATTTGGACGCGACATGACACACCCAGTCATAAGGTTTTACTTATAGATTGGCAAAAAAATATCAACTTTTCTATTGGTCTCTCGCTGGGTAGCGTGGAAAGCCTGAGAACATGACTGCCCTCGCAAGCCTCCAGGGTTGCAGGAGAGTCAGACGCAAGCCGTCAACAACAAGATCACCGCGTTCCGTCAGGGAGAGTCACCATGTTCCGCAAGTTGCTGATCGCCAACCGAGGGGAAATCGCAGTGCGCATTGTACGCGCCTGTGCCGAGATGGACATCCGCTCTGTCGCGGTCTACACCGAAGCCGATCGTTTCTCGCTTCACGTCAAGCGTGCCGATGAAGCGCATTTCATCGGCGAAGACCCGCTGGCCGGCTACCTGGACCCCCGTCGCCTGGTGGATCTGGCCCGCGAGACAGGCTGTGATGCCATTCATCCGGGCTATGGTTTCCTTTCCGAGAATGCTGAGTTCGCGAGAATCTGCGAAGCGGTGGGCATTGCCTTCGTGGGCCCGTCCAGTGATGTCATCGCGCGCATGGGAGACAAGACCGAAGCCCGCGCCGCCATGAAGGCGGCTGGCGTGCCGGTTACGCCGGGCTCGAAGGGCAATCTGGCCGATGTCGAGGAAGCCTTGAGCGTGGCGGAACAGGTGGGGTATCCGGTGATGCTCAAGGCTACCTCAGGTGGTGGGGGGCGGGGTATCCGGCGTTGTGATGATGCCCAGCAGCTCAAGCAGGCCTGGGGTCGCGTGATCTCGGAGGCTACCAAGGCCTTCGGCAGTGCGGATGTCTTCCTGGAGCGCTGCGTGGTCGACCCGCATCACATCGAGGTCCAGATTCTGGCCGACAGTCACGACAACGTGATCCATCTGTTCGAGCGTGACTGCTCCATCCAGCGCCGCAACCAGAAGCTGATCGAGATTGCCCCCAGCCCTCAGCTGACGCCGGAGCAGCGCTCCTACGTCGGAGAGATGGCGGTGCGCGCCGCGCGGGCCGTGGGCTATCGCAATGCCGGTACCGTGGAGTTCCTGGTCAAGGGCAACGAGATCTACTTCATGGAGATGAACACCCGCGTCCAGGTGGAGCACACCATCAGCGAGGCGATCACCGGCGTGGACATCGTGCGCGAGCAGATCCGCATCGCCTGGGGCCACAAGCTGGCCTTCCGTCAGGAAGACATCCGCCATCACGGCTATGCCATCCAGTTCCGCATCAATGCCGAGGACCCCAAGAACGACTTCCTGCCCAGCTTCGGGCGCATCACGCGTTACTACGCCCCCGGCGGGCCTGGCGTGCGAACCGATACCGCGATCTATACCGGCTACACCATCCCGCCGTATTTCGATTCCATGTGCCTGAAGCTCATCGTGTGGGGGCTGACATGGGAAGAGGTCATCAATCGCGGGTCACGCGCCCTCAATGACATGCGCCTGCAGGGGGTCAAGACCACCGCGCCTTACTATCAGGAAATCCTCAAGCATCCGGACTTCCGCAACGCGCGCTTCGATACCGGTTTCGTGGCGGCGCATCCGGAGCTGACCCAGTACTCGGTCAAGCGCCTGCCGGAACAGACGGCACTGGCGATCGCGGCGGCGATCGCGGCGCACGCCGGTCTCTGAGTCCACCCCTGACATGCCGTTCGAGTCCTTCCCCCGACTCCTCAACCAACAATGACAAGGACACCTGACATGACTGCTGCTACCTCCACTCCCCATGCCGCGAGCGACTCTGCGGCTGATGCCGTCAAGGTCACCGAAGTCGTCCTGCGTGATGGCCACCAGTCATTGATCGCCACGCGCATGCGCACCGAGGACATGCTGCCCATCGCGGCACGTCTCGATCAGGCCGGCTTCTACAGCCTCGAGGTCTGGGGCGGTGCGACCTTCGATGCCTGTGTGCGCTTTCTGAAGGAAGACCCCTGGGCGCGTCTGAAGTCGCTCAAGGAAGCCATGCCCAACACGCCGCTGCAGATGCTGCTGCGCGGTCAGAACCTGCTCGGCTATCGTCATTATGCCGATGACGTGGTGGAGGCCTTCGTCGAGCGTGCCGCGGCCGGCGGCATCGATATCTTCCGCGTGTTCGATGCCCTGAATGACCTGCGCAACATGGAAACCGCCATGCGCGCGGTCAAGAAGGCCGGCAAGCACGCCCAGGGCACCATCTGCTACACCGTGAGCCCGGTGCATACGCTGGAGATGTATGTCGAGCAGGCGCGCAAGCTGGTCGAGATGGGCGCCGATTCCATCGCGATCAAGGACATGGCCGGGCTGCTGACCCCGTATGCCACCTTCGACCTGGTGAGTGCGCTGGTCGAGGCAGTCGAAGTGCCGATCCACCTGCACAGCCATGCCACGGCAGGTCTGGCACCGCAGTGTCAGATCAAGGCCGTCGAGGCGGGCTGCCGCCACATCGATACCTGCATCTCGGCCTTCGCCGGTGGCACCAGCCACCCGGCCACCGAATCCTTCGTCGCCTCGCTGCGTGACACTCGCTGGGACACCGGACTGGAACTGGAGTCGCTGCGTGAGATCGGTGACTACTTCAGTGAAGTGCGCCGCAAGTATTCGGCCTTCGAGAGTGAATTCACCCGTGAGGATGTCTCGGTCCAGATCAGCCAGATCCCCGGCGGCATGATGTCCAACCTGGCCAGTCAGTTGAAGGAGCAGAATGCGCTGGAGCGCATTCGTGAGGTGTTCGCCGAGATTCCGCGTGTGCGTGCCGATCTGGGCTATCCGCCGCTGGTCACCCCGACCTCACAGATCGTCGGTACCCAGGCGGTGCTCAACGTGCTGACCGGTGAGCGCTACAAGAGCATCACCAATGAAGTGAAGCGCTATCTGCAGGGCGGCTATGGCCAGGCGCCGGCACCGGTCAACGAAGAGGTTCGCTCGCGTGCCATCGGCAACGCACCGGTGGAGGTCGGGCGTCCGGCAGACCTGCTGAGCCCGGAAATGGCGCGTCTCACCGAGGAGCTGGGCGAGCTGGCCGAGTTCCCTGAGGATGTCTTGACCTTCGCCATGTTCCCGGAGCTGGGACGTGACTTTCTCAGCGAGCGCCGCGCCGGCACCCTCACGCCGGAAATCATCCCCCAGGGCGAGGCGGAGCGTCCGGTGTCTTCCGGCGTGCCGACCGAATTCGTCATCGATGTCCACGGCGAGTCCTATGCGGTGCAGATCACCGGCGTCGGCGGTGCCAAGGGCAGCAAGCGTCACGTCTATCTGACTCTGGATGGCATGCCGGAAGAGGTGGTGTTCGAAGCCAAGGACGATTACGTGGCAGGTGGCCAGAGCGGCGGGCGCGCGAGTGCGTCTGCGCCGGGGCACGTCACCACGGCGATGCCGGGCAATATCGTCGAGGTGCTGGTGGCGGTGGGTGACAGCGTCACGGCAGGCCAGTCGGTGCTGATCAGCGAGGCAATGAAGATGGAGACCGAGATCACGGCGCGCGTCGACGGTACCGTCAAGGCCATCCACGTGGCTCGCGGCGATCGCGTCACGCCGGGGGAAGTACTGATCGAAATCGAGTGATGCCGCGGCCGGCGAGGTTGCAAAACCCGCTCGCCGTCTCCATCTGACAGCTATTCGATCACCAGGGACGGCCGGGCATCGTGGATGTCCTGCCGTCCTTTCCTGTGGAAGGACCATCATGGCAACACATTTCGAGCAGGTTCCCGGCCTGAGTGAGCAGATTGATCCGGCTACCCGAGGCTATGTCTTCAACCAGACCATGCTGCGCATCAAGGATCCGACGCGTAGTCTGGACTTCTATACCCGTGTGCTCGGCATGCGCCTGGTGCGCAAGCTCGACTTCCCGGAAATGCAGTTCAGCCTCTATTTCCTCGCCTATCTGGACGACGACCAGGCCAGCGACGTGCCGAGTGATGATCTCAAGCGCACCACCTACACCTTCGGGCGTGAGGCGATGCTGGAGCTGACGCACAACTGGGGGACCGAGGACGACCCGGACTTCGCCTATCATGACGGCAACGCCCAGCCTCAGGGCTTCGGCCACATCGGGGTCAGCGTGCCGGACGTCTACGCCGCCAGCGAGCGCTTCGAATCGCTGGGTGTCGAGTTCGTCAAGCGCCCCGATGATGGCAAGATGAAGGGTCTGGCCTTCGTCAAGGATCCCGACGGCTACTGGATCGAGATCCTGCGTGCCGATACCTTCGAGCGTCAGGCCAACGGCCAAGCCTGAGGCAGGCCTCCGATGTAAAAGAACCGCCACCACCGGCATGCCCGGGGTGGCGGTTCTTTCGTTGATACGAAACCCCGCGTTGCAGGGGTGTCAGTGGCATCCGGTTGCTGCAATGATGAGGTCTGACTGAGACGCTCAAGGTTCGAGATTGAGGGACCTTGAGATTGAGGGACCTTGAAATCGATGGCCCATGACGAAAGGGGAAACAGCCATGTCGGAGAATGCACAGCAGTTGAGCGGCAAGGTGGCGGTGGTGACCGGAGCCTCGCGCGGCATCGGCGCAGGCATCGCTCAGCGTCTGGCGGCGGACGGCGCCCGGGTGGTGGTCAATTACCGCAGTGATGTCGATGGGGCGAATCAGGTGGTGGCCGAGATAGTGGCAGCTGGCGGGCAGGCGCTTGCCGTCCAGGGCGATGTCGGCGACAGCAAGATGGCCAGTCAGCTGTTCACGGTGGCCACTGAGCACTATGGCGGAGTGGATATTCTGGTCAACAATGCCGGGATGAGCCTCTACAAGCCGCTGGCCGAGTTCACGGATGAGGACTTTTCCAGTCTGATGCAGGCCAACCTCACCGGCAGCTTCAACATGATGCGCGAAGCCTCGCGCAAGCTGCGTGATGGGGGCCGCGTGATCAATATCTCCACCTCCGTGACGCGCCAGATGTTCGCCACCTATGGTCCCTATGCGGCATCCAAGGCCGCGGTGGACCAGCTCACTCGCGTGCTGGCCAAGGAGATCGGCGCACGCGGGATTACCGTCAATGCCGTGGCGCCGGGCCCGACGGATACCGGGCTGTTCCGGCATGGCAAGAGCGAGGAGACCATCGAGCGTCTCAAGGGCATGGCAGCGCTGGGACGTATCGCGGATGCCACGGATATCGCGGCCGTCGTGGCCTGGTTGGCCGGTGAGGAATCCGCCTGGGTCACCGGGCAGGTCATCGGCGCCAATGGTGGTTTCGCCTGAGTGCGCCATTTACGGCTATGCTGATGGCAAGTCGGATGTTCATCAGTCGTTGTCATGAGGGGCAGGGATGAAGGTGACGGTAAGCGAAGCTCAGGAAAATGCATCGACAACGCGCGCATCGGCTCATGTGCTGCGGGTCGGCTACCCGGGACGGCTCGGGGGGTACTCACGCGAATGCGCCGCCAAGATGTATGCCTCGAATGCCACCTTGAGTGCCTATGCGGGCATCGACGAGGTGGTCAACGCCCTGGTGAGAGGAGAGGTGGAGGCTGCCGTCGTCCCCTGGTCAAGAGGGCATCAGCGACCGGTGACGGCCACCCACGAGGCGTTGGCCTGCTGGCCGGGCATTCGGGTGGAGCGTCGGCTTTTCCGTGCCATCAGCCTCAGCCTGCTGGGGCCACCGGACCTCTGTCCCTCGAAGGTCCAGCGCATCGTGGCGCGCGAGGCTCTGTTCGAGGAGTGCAGTGAGTGGCTTGAGCACAATCTCCCCGGTGTCGCACGCATCGAATGCCTGCACATGGCGGATGCGCTGGACATGGCCGAGGGGCGCCACGATACCCTGGCGATCGCGCCACCGTCTCTCGCACGCAGGCCGGGTCTGGTATGCCTTGCCGAGCGGATCGAGGACGACCCCGGGCGTGTCGCCCAGTTTGCGGTGTTGAAGCGCGATACCAGCAGCGTGCGTGGCCAGGGATATCTGGACGACGCGCCCTCAGCTTCGCCAGATTGTGTGGCAGGCGAGTCTGATCCGAGCTGAGTATCCTTCGACATGGCAGCCATCGCCCGTGCGTCGCTGCCATGTCCGGTGACCTGCTGATACTCTGAAGGCTTTCCTTGCCTCGGGTACGACACGATGCCTCACTCCATTGCTTCCTCAGAGACTGACACGAGAGCGTCAAAGGCCGATGCTACCTCGGCCAGCAGCCCCGACAGCTCGCCGTTGTCGTTTCCTGCATCCCCCGCGCCTCTCGACTCCCCCCTTGCGCTGGATGCGCGCCTGCCGGTACGGCCTGCCCCTTACGAATGTTCGCTGCCGAGTGCCGGACTGATTCTGGTCGATGAGATCAACGGCTTCTGTCAGGTGCAAGGAGGCGCTCTGGCCCCGCAGGCCGACAATGCCCAGGTAACCCGCATGGTGGCGCTCAGTGACGACGTGGCGCGCTGTTTCTCGGCGCACGCCCGCCCGCTGCTGGCCTTCATTGACTCCCACTCACCCGGCGTCCCGGAGCCGCCCTATCCCGCTCACTGTGAGCAGGGTAGTGGTGAGGATGAGCTGGTGGCCGAGCTTGCGTGGCTGGAGAGCGATCCGCATGCCACTCTGGTGCGCAAGGATTGCATCAATGGATATATTGGCGCGATCGACCCGGCAAGCGGTGTCAATGCGCTGCAGGATTGGGTTGGCCGGCAGCGACTGAAGACGCTGGTAGTGGCGGGAATCTGCACGGACATCTGCGTGATGGACCTGGTGCTGACGCTTCTCTCTGCACGCAATCATGGTCTGCTGGGCGAGGTGAGCGACATCGTGGTGCTGGAGCCTGCCTGCGCCACCTATGATCTGAGTGCGGAAAGCGTGGCTGCCCTTGGATTGCCTGCGCCCGCCATCCACCCGCAGCGAGACGCCCATCACATCGGGCTCTATTGCATGGCCTCACGCGGGGCGATCATCGCCAGCCAGCTCAGGATTCAGGCGTGAGGCATCAGACGCCTGGAGGAAGGGGCATGTTGCCGTTAGCTAGCCAGCTAGCCAGTCAGGTAAAGGTCCGAAATGTAGTTTGATTACGACATTTTCGCGGATATTCGCTGTCCTGCATGAAGCCAATGACGGTTTGGATCACGCTGACATGGGTCCATACGTAAACGCCCGCCCACTCAAATGAGGGGCGGGCGTTTACGTGTATCGGCAATGTGCCAGTGTCAGGCGCGGGTGCTGACCCAGTCATTGGCATCGGGGACCGCGATCTCGACCGACTCCGACATCAGTGATGAGTGGAACATGAAGTCGGCACTCGCGACATTGTTGGCCACCGGCACGTTCCACAGTGTCGCCAGGCGCAGCAGCGCCTTGACGTCAGGGTCGTGCGGCATCGGAGCGAACGGGTCCCACAGGAAGATGAGCAGGTCGAGATTGCCTTCGGCGATGCGCGCACCGATCTGCTGATCACCGCCCAGCGGCCCGCTCATCAGGCCTTCGACCTCAAGTCCGAGCTCCTTGCTGATGCGTCGGGCCGTGGTGCCGGTGCCCAGCAGCTGGTGGCGTGACAGCTCATCGCGCCAGCGCATGGCCCAGGCCAGCATCTCATCCTTCTTGCCATCGTGAGCCACCAGCGCAATCCGCTTGCGTTCTGCCAGGGTGCGTCGTGCCTGGCGCTTGGGTCGTTGCTCGCTCATGCCGCTTGATCTCCTGAAGGCGGGGTGTCAGCCCCGCCAGTGATAACGCTGCCGGTGTCGATCCGTCGATGCCGGTCGCTCAGTCGATGGTGCCACCGACAGTGACGATCTTCATGGTGTTGGTGCCACCGTGGGCATTCATCTGATCGCCGCGGGTCAGAATCACCAGATCACCACGGTTGGCGATGCCGCGCGCTTCCAGCTCGGCGATGGCGCGACGGTTGATCTCCTGCGCCGGCAGCTCGCTGGAATCGAAGGGCAGTGACACCACGCCACGATAGAGAGCCATGCGGCGCTGGGTCTTCTGGTCCTGGGCGAGACCGACGATCGGCAGACCCGAGCGGATGCGCGAGGCGATCAGCGGGGTGTAGCCGGATTCGGTCATGCAGACGATGGCCACGACCCCCGTCAGGTGGTTGGCCGCGTACATGGCAGACAGTGCGATGGTCTCGTCTGTCTTGCTGAAGCCTTCGTGGATGCGGTGCTGGGATTCCTGGGCGGCACGTTCACGCTCGGCACCCAGGCAGACACGATCCATGGTCTCGATGGTCTCGACCGGGAAATCGCCTGCCGCGGTCTCGGCCGACAGCATCACGGCGTCGGTGCCGTCGAGCACGGCATTGGCGACGTCGAAGACTTCGGCGCGGGTCGGCAGCGGGGCGCTGATCATCGACTCCATCATCTGGGTCGCGGTGATGACCACGCGGTTGAGGCTGCGGGCACGGCGGATCATGCGCTTCTGCACGCCGATCAGCTGTGCGTCGCCGATCTCCACGCCCAGATCGCCACGCGCCACCATCACGCCTTCACTGGCGAGGATGATGCCGTCGAGCACCGCGTCGTCGGCCACGGCTTCGGCGCGCTCGACCTTGGCGATCAGGCCGATGTCACGACCTTCCTCGCCCAGCAGCTCACGTGCCAGCTGCATGTCGGCGCCACTGCGCGGGAAGGAGACGGCCAGATAGTCCACGCCGATGTCGATGGCGGTCTTGAGGTCTGCCTTGTCCTTCTCGGTCAGCGCCTCGGCGGACAGGCCACCGCCTTGCTTGTTGATGCCCTTGTTGTTGGACAGCTTGCCACCCACCTTGACGGTGGTGTGGATCTCGTTGCCCTTGAGTTCGTTGACCTCGAGCACCACGCGACCGTCATCAAGCAGCAGAACGTCGCCGGCGACCACGTCATCGGCCAGTTGCTGATAGTCGCAGCCGACACGCTCGACGGTACCTTCATCGCGGCCCAGGCCGATGTCCAGGATGAACGGTTGGCCTTCCTGAAGCTGGACAGCGGTGTCCTTGAAGCGGGCGATGCGGATCTTCGGACCTTGCAGATCACCCAGCACGGCGACGCTGCGGCCCTGGGCGGCGGCGGCGGCACGGACGGCCTCGGCACGCATGCGGTGGTCTTCGGGGCTGCCGTGAGAGAAGTTGAGGCGAACCACATCCACTCCGGCACGGATCATCGCGTCGAGGACGCCCGGCTTGTCACTGGCCGGACCGAGTGTGGCGACAATCTTGGTGCGGCGGATCGGGCCGTTGAACGCGTGCGGCATGAGAACATACTCCTTGAACACTTGCGTGAGGGGTCAGGCGGTTTGTGTTGTCATTTTACTACATTGACGACGTAAAGGGAGCCTGTCGAGTGTCGTGGTTGATTGGTGTAGTAGCGCGTGAGTGATTTGGCTGCCATGGCGGCGATGGTAGCGACATGACTTGCGTCTTCACAAGCGCTGGCGTCAGGCTGGTGGCCAGTCAGACATGGCGTGATCCGAGAGGCCCTGGCTGTGAGGATGGCATCTACGTTGACCCGCAGGCCTGCCACTGCCTGTGTCAGTAATGCCACACTGATGTGACGAATCGTGAAAAGGCCACTTATATATAGTCATGGCTTGCCTGTCGTCATGGCGACACATGCACCTGGCGGGTTTGGCAGGTCCGGGTGCCGGTCGATGACCGCGTCATGCCTCGGACGTCGATTCTCGAGATTCGGGGTGGTGTGTGATGTCCGCTGCCACCACCCACATGGCGTGGTGCTGGCAACATTGCTGGTCAGCGCTGAAATGCTGGGGTAGGGTAGGCGCATTTTTAGGCTGGGATAAAACCCAGCGCTACGAGTCATTCGCCGGTGCAGTCAGCGCCGGCCAGGAGATGCGAGCAACCATGGGCAAGTCACTGGTGATCGTCGAGTCGCCTGCCAAGGCCAAGACCATCAACAAGTATCTCGGCAACGACTTCGTGGTGAAGTCGAGTGTCGGGCATATCCGCGATCTGCCGACCAGCGGTAGCGGCAAGCAGGCCACCGATCCCAAGGAGCGTGCCCGTCAGGCAGCCGAGACGCGCAAGATGTCGCCGGAAGCCAAGGCGGCTCACAAGGAAAAGAAGGCCAAGACGCAGCTTATCCGTCGCATGGGGGTAGACCCGGAGAACGGCTGGGAGGCGCATTACGAGATCCTGCCCGGCAAGGAAAAGGTCGTCTCCGAGCTGACGCGCCTGGCCGAGAAGGCCGACACCATCTATCTCGCGACGGATCTGGACCGCGAAGGTGAGGCGATTGCCTGGCACCTGCGCGAGACCATCGGTGGCGACGATACCCG
Source organism: Cobetia sp. 5-25-4-2 (assembly GCF_013374075.1). Taxonomy (NCBI): domain Bacteria; kingdom Pseudomonadati; phylum Pseudomonadota; class Gammaproteobacteria; order Oceanospirillales; family Halomonadaceae; genus Cobetia; species Cobetia sp. 5-25-4-2. The sequence continues at coordinate 301,192 of NZ_BLWK01000001.1, forward strand.
CTACAAGCGCGTGGTGTTCAACGAGATCACCAAGAAGGCGATCACGGCGGCCTTCGATGAGCCGGGCGATCTGAAGATGGACCGCGTGCATGCTCAGCAGGCGCGTCGCTATCTGGATCGTGTCGTCGGTTTCATGGTCTCGCCGCTGCTGTGGGCCAAGGTGGCTCGTGGGCTGTCGGCCGGTCGAGTGCAGTCGGTTGCCGTGCGCTTGATCGTCGAGCGTGAGCGTGAGATCCGTGCCTTCATTCCGGAAGAATTCTGGGATGTGCACGCAGAGCTTGCCGCGACCAGCGGCGAGGCGATCCGTTTCGAACTGGCGCGTCAGGATGGCAAGGCCTTCCGTCCGACCAGCGAGAAGGAAACGCTGGATCGCATCGCGGCGCTGCGTACCGCTCGGCTCGCGATTTCCAATCGCGAAGACAAGCCGACCCGCTCCAAGCCGAATGCCCCCTTCATCACCTCGACCCTGCAGCAGGCGGCCAGCAGTCGTCTCGGCTTCTCGGTCAAGAAGACCATGATGATGGCGCAGCGCCTCTACGAGGCCGGTTACATCACTTACATGCGTACCGACTCGACCAATCTGTCGGCGGACGCGGTGGCCACCGCGCGGGACTTCATCGCTGAGGAATTCGGCGACAACTATCTGCCGCAGGCCGCCAACGTCTACTCCAGCAAGGAAGGCGCCCAGGAAGCTCACGAAGCGATCCGTCCCTCCGAGGTGGCGCGTCGCGCGACGGACCTCACCGGCATGGAGCGTGACGCGGAGCGTCTGTATGAGCTGATCTGGCGTCAGTTCGTCGCCTGCCAGATGGTGCCGGCGGAGTATCTGTCCTCGACCCTGACCATCGAGGTCGATGGCTACGAGCTGCGCGCCAAGGGCCGGGTGCTCAAGTTTGACGGTTATACCCGCGTGATGAAGCCGGCGGGCAAGAAGGAAGAGGACCAGTCACTGCCGGACCTGGCCATCGGCGAGGTGCTGGAGCTGGTCGAGCTGGACCCGCAGCAGCACTTTACCAAGCCGACGGCGCGTTACACCGAAGCCAGTCTGGTCAAGGAGCTGGAGAAGCGCGGCATCGGCCGTCCTTCGACCTATGCGGCGATCATCTCGACCATCCAGGATCGTGGTTACGTGGCGCTGGAAAATCGGCGTTTCTACGCCGAGAAGCTGGGTGACATCGTCACTGATCGTCTCAGTGAATCCTTCAAGGACCTGATGGACTTCGGCTTCACCGCGCGCATGGAAGACTACCTCGATGAGGTGGCCAATGGTCAGCGCAACTGGCGCGAGCTGCTGGATGCCTTCTACGCCGAGTTCAAGGCCGAGCTGGATCACGCCCAGTCAGAAGAGGGCATGCGCCCGAATCAGCCGGTGCCGACCGATATCGCCTGCCCGACCTGTGGCCGCGAGATGCAGATCCGTACCGCCTCCACTGGCGTCTTCCTAGGGTGCTCCGGTTACAACCTTCCGCCCAAGGAGCGCTGCAAGACCACCATCGACCTGTTGCCGGGGGATGAGGCGGTCGCCGCTGACGCGGATGAGAATGCCGAGACCGATGCACTGCGTGCCAAGCGCCGTTGCCCGATCTGCGCCACGGCCATGGACAGCTATCTGATCGACGAGCAGCGCAAGCTGCACGTCTGCGGCAACAGCCCGGACTGCGTGGGACATGAAGTCGAGCAGGGTCAGTTCCGCATCAAGGGCTACGATGGGCCGGTGATCGAGTGCGACAAGTGCGGTGCCGACATGCAGCTCAAGACCGGGCGTTTCGGCAAGTACTTCGGCTGCACCAACGAGGATTGCAAGAACACCCGCAAGCTGCTCAAGTCCGGGGAGGTCGCGCCGCCGAAGATGGACCCGATCCCCATGCCGGAACTTGCCTGCGTGAAGGTCGAGGATCACTACGTGCTGCGTGATGGCGCCAGTGGCCTGTTCCTTGCCGCCAGTCAGTTCCCCAAGAATCGCGAGACGCGTCCGCCGCTGGTCAGCGAGCTCAAGGCGCATGCCGACGAGCTGCCGGAGAAGTATCACTTCATCCTCAAGGCGCCGGAGAAAGACCCCGATGGCCGCCCGACGCAGATTCGTTTCTCGCGCAAGGCCAAGGAGCAGTTCGTGATGACGGACGAAGATGGCAAGGCGACGGGGTGGAAGGCGACCTTCGACAACGGCCGTTGGGTCGTCGAGGACAAGCGCAAGGGAGCCAAGAGCTGATGAGCCAGCGTGGCCGCACCAATCAACTGCTGTATCAGGCCGAGTTGCTGCTGGAGCAGGCGGCCGTCGCGACGCGTGATGAGCATGCCGTCGCACGGCGCATGGCCGGTGAGGAAGGGGCGCTGGCGTTGATGGAGCTGGCATTGGCCTCGTTGATCGAGGAGTGCGCCGCGTCGGCACGCTGGCCTGAGGGCAGCTGGCGCGAGCGGCTGGCCACACCGCCGACTCCCGTGGCGGAAATCGAGCAGTTGCGAAGCCTGCAGGCGCAGCCGGACAGTTGGTTGAGCCAGCTGGTGGCCGATATCACGCGTTTGCATGAAGAGGGCGGTGCTGCCCGGCGTGAGGAAGGCCAGGCGCGTGGCGATGGTCTCATCATCGCCGCGGCGGCCAATGCGCCTCTGGCAGAGCGTCTCGCCACGGCAGTCAGCGCCATGAAGGCGTTGCTGTCACACCTTCGCGAGTCGAATGTGGAGTGGTAGCGTCGCGCCTTGCCTGACCCGAAAGCGCTGGCATGTCACGCACCTGTCATTCAGGTGACGCCCTGGCATGACGGGTGCTAGACTGGCGGCATTGTGGCAAGCCCTGCATTCTCCGGTACGACCATGGCTCTGGCTGTGGTCGTACTTTTTTCTGCATTGTCGCCAGTGACTGCAAGTCGCAGGGCCTGCCCGCCGTCAAGCTGACGATCACAACGACGCCGGTATCCTCAGGATGCCGTGCAGGAGGAATGACGTGTCCGATCCCGCCGTACTTGAAATCGTGCAAATGGAAGATGGGGAAGTGATCCTGCGTGCCGCCGAGAGTGAAGGTGAGCCACTTCTGAGTATCCGCATCTCCGATGAAGCTGCCGATCTGCTGCGTGACAATCGCTTCGAGGTCGCGCGTGAGATGATCGACCACGCCATCACCCGCACCCGCCTGTGGGATGGCGAGGATGATGAAGACGAGCAGTCGGAAGGCATGGTGCACTGAGCACTTCCCGCATGTCTGCCAGCCACGAAAAAACCCGCCAATCGGCGGGTTTTTTCGTGGATGCCCAGATGACGACAATCGTCATCTGCGCGTCAGCGCTGTGAGGACAGACTGCCTGCGAGCCTTGAGATCAGTGCAGGCCGCCATCGCGGATCACGCCCACGCCGAGGCCCTCGATTTCCAGGCTGTCCGTGCGCAGATCCACCTTGATGGGAGCGAAGTCCTCGTTCTCGGCTTCCAGCCATACGTAATGGCCATCGCGACGGAAGCGCTTCACCGTCACTTCATCCCCCAGACGCGCCACCACGATCTGTCCGTCACGCACGCTGCTCGTGCGGTGCACGGCCAGCAGGTCACCTTCCAGAATGCCGACATCCTTCATCGAGACCCCGCGCACGCGCAGCAGATAGTCGGCGGCAGGCGAGAAGTAGTCACTGGGCAGCGGGCAATGGCGATCGATATGCTGGCTGGCCAGGATAGGGCTGCCAGCGGCCACTTCCCCGATGACCGGCAGGCCCTGCTCGCTATCCTCTTCCGCCTCGGCCAGAGACGGCACGCGGATGCCCCGCGAGGTGCCCGGCACCATCTCGATGGCTCCCTTGCGCTTCAGGGCACGCAGATGCTCTTCCGCGGCATTCGGTGAGCGAAAGCCCAGTGCCTGGGCGATTTCGGCACGCGTTGGCGGATAGCCTGAGGACTTGATGGTCTTGATGATGAAATCGAAGACATCCTGCTGGCGCGGAGTAAGCGGCTGAGTCATGGGCATTGCCTTTGGCCTGGGCGGCATCTGAGCTGACGGCACGGGGTGTGCATCCATACAACTGTCATTGTATCCAGTCATGGCGGTCATGCAAGGCATCGTGGGTGCTTTGGCAGCAACGTTGCCGGCATCTTCGTCGACATCGACATGCTGACGCGAGACAGCGGGTGTCCGGGACGCCCCATGACCATCCCGTCCCCGAATGTCCCGCGTGAATGCGCGTCCTGCCGGTCTTGGCTGTCGAGTGTTTGAAACAACCAGCAATTGCCAGTCATGGCATGGACAGCTAGAATTATCTTGTTTCAAACGAATGTTCGTCGGGCGCATCCGGCTACCGGTACACAGGCCCTGTGTGTCCTGTGCGTCTGTCCTGTGCTCGGGACACGGCTCGTGGCAGCCTCCGCCTCGGAGTCGCTGCCTGACACGCGGTGCGTGAAGACCGACATGTCGTTTGATTGACCTGCATGAGAAGAGTCGCCCCCGGGCCACGGCCTTGCCGTTTCCCGGGGGGACAAGGACTCCCGTGCCCCCTCGTGACTGATCACCTGACAAGGCATCCGCCCATGGCCCAGACCGATACCGTTACCCGTATCCTCGATACCGCCGAGGTCCTGTTCGCCGAGCGAGGCTTCGCCGAAACCTCGCTGCGCAATATCACCAGCAAGGCCAAGGTCAACCTGGCGGCGGTCAATTATCACTTCGGCTCAAAGAAGTCATTGATCCAGGCAGTGTTCGCCCGCTATCTCGACCCCTTCAGCGAGCGTTTCCATGCGGCACTCGACAGTGTCGAGCAGCAGCATGCCGGTCGTCAGGTGCCGCTGGAAACGCTGCTGGAAGTGATGGCGCGCACGGTGCTGGAGGTGCCGGCCGAACGCAACAGCCTGCGTACCTTCATGCGCCTGCTCGGGCTTGCCTATACCCAGGGGCAGGGCCACATGCGTCGCTACATCCGCGAGCATTACGGCACGGTCTTCAGCCGCTTCGCCGAGCTCCTGAAGCTTGCGACGCCGGACCTGCCAGACAACGAGCGCTTCTGGCGTCTGCACTTCATGCTCGGCAGCGTGATCTTCACCTTCTCGGGACTGGACGCACTGCGCGATATCGAAGAGGCCGAATACGGCCATCACACCAGTGTGCGCGAGCTGATCCAGCACATGCGTCCGGTGGTGGTGGCGGCGATGGCGGCTCCGCTGCCGGCCTCGCTCGGAGATGGTGAAGCGGTCACCCAGGCGGCAAGCTGATGGCTTGCTGGGTGGCGGTGGATCTCTCGCGCCAGCGTCTTGAGATACGCAATGACGCGCCCAGTGGCAGTCGTGATGCGCCGCCCCCCGCGGCTGACCCTGACACGCTGGTGCATGCCTGTGCGATCTCCAGCGGCCTCAACGGTATCGGCGAGCTCGATGGCAGCGGTTGCACGCCGACCGGCTGGCATGTGGTTCGCGCCGCGATCGGGGAGGGCAATCCGCGTGGTGCCGTCTATCGTGGGCGGCGCTTCACGGGAGAGGTGTTCACGCCTCGACTGGCCGCCGAGCACCCCGAACGCGACTGGATCCTGACGCGTATCCTGTGGCTCAGCGGTCGCGAGCCCGGTATCAACCGTGGCCGCAACGCGGCGGGACAGCGCGTCGACAGCCTGCGGCGCTACATCTACTTCCATGGCACGCCGACCAGCGAGCCGATGGGCACCCCGGCCTCCCATGGGTGCATTCGTCTGCGCGATGAGGATCTGCTGTGCCTTTACTGGCATGCGCCGGCCGGAACGCCAGTGCTGTTGCACGCCTGACGCTGCGTTGCCTGGCGGCTGGTGCTCGCGACTGTTCGAGTCGCGCTCAGTCGGCTAGAATTGCGCCTTTCCTCGCGCCGGCCGCCTGTCCTGAGGCTTGTCTTCCAGGCTGCCGAGCCCCGTAACGACATGAAACCCTGCCGTGCGTGCCATGCCTTGCAGCGCATGACACGGCCAGCAGGCCATGGACAGGAAGGATGTCATGACACAGCCATTGGGCTCCGTAATGCTCGACGTCGAGGGGCATACCCTCACGTCTGACGAACGTGAACTACTGGCACGCCCCGCCGTCGGCGGCGTCATCCTGTTTGCGCGCAACTGTGTTTCTCCCGAGCAGGTGCTGGCGCTGTGCGGTGAGATCCGCCGCGTCAATCCACATCTGTTGATCGCCATCGATCAGGAAGGCGGACGGGTGCAACGGCTGCGCGAAGGCGTGACCCGCCTGCCGCCGATGCGCGCCCTGGCACATTGCTGCCTGGGACGTGACTGTGACGGCTGCGGTGATGATGCCCAGTCGTCAGGGCTCGGGTTTGCCCGTGACGCCGGCTGGTTGCTGGGCATGGAGATGGCTGCCATTGGCTGCGACATCACCTTCGCGCCGGTATTGGATATCGATGTCGCGGGTTCCACCATCATCGGCGACCGCAGCTTTGGGACGACTCCCGAGGACGTGATTGCCGTCGGTACCGCCTTCATCGAGGGCCTGCGCGAAGCTGGCATGGCAGCGGTCGGCAAGCATTATCCCGGTCATGGTGGCATCGCGGCGGATACCCACCGCGAGCGCGTGATCGACCCCCGCCCCTTCCGCGAGCTGCGCGAGCATGATCTCAAGCCCTTCGCGGCGCTGGCGGATCGCCTGGGTGGCGTGATGCCGGCTCATGTCATCTACCCCGATTTCGATGCGCGCCCCGCCGGCTTCTCGCCAAGCTGGCTGGGGCTGCTGCGTGAGGAGTTCGGTTTCAAGGGCGCCATCTTCTCCGATGACCTGGGCATGGCGGCTGCCGTGGCCGAGGGCGAGCCGGAAGTGCGCGCTCGTCTGGCACTGGATGCCGGCTGCGACATGGCGCTGGTGTGCAATGATCCCGCCGCCGCACGTGCCGTGCTCGACAGCCTCGATGGGGATGAGCAGCGCAATGCCGGCAAGCGTCAGGCGCGTCTGCGCTACGGGCGCGCCCGCCCCACGCTCGAGGGCCTTGCGGGGCTGTCTCGCTGGCGGCGTACCCATGCACGTCTCGAGGCGCTGGCGGCCAGTCAGCCGCTCGAGCAGGTGGCCATGCCATCGGGCTTGGCTGAATGAGCCAGCCTTGAGGGGCTTTTCCTCCAGACGTCACCCAAGGACTCCACATGGCTGAGAAATCCGCCACCGAGGCGGCTGCCGACAAGCTGGCGGCGCCTGCCGAAGAGATGATCAATCACTGGGTCGAGCCGCTGCGCAACTGGGTGGAGCAGACCTTCGGTCTGCCACTCTGGGGGATCAACCTCGCCCTGGTGCTGGTGGCCGTGGTCGTGCTGCATCTGAGCGAGCGCATTCTGCTCAGTCGCCTGGCCGTGCATGCCGAGAAGAGTCGCAACCTGTGGGATGACGCGCTGCTGCATGGGCTGCGCCATCCGCTGTCTCTGTGGCTCTACAGCATGGGGTCGCTGGTCGCGCTGGATATTCTTGCCCATCAGTTCGCGCCCGGCAGCCTGGAGGCCTATCTGGGCACGGTGCGCCAGATCATCACCCTGCTGGCGCTGGCCTGGGCGTTGATTCGCATGATCAAGCGCTTCGAGTCGCTGCGTACCACGCCACCGCCCGGCACCAACGTCAATGCGATGGATGCCACCACGGCCTCGGCGATCAGCAAACTGCTGCGTGCCGTCGTGATCGTGCTGGTGGGTCTGGCCATCCTGCAGAATCTCGGTGTGTCACTGTCCGGCGTGATGGCCTTCGGTGGGGTCGGCGGTATCGCGGTGGGCTTCGCCGCGCGTGATCTGCTGGCCAACTTCTTCGGTGCCCTGATGATCCATCTCGACCGCCCATTCAAGGTCGGTGACTGGATTCGCTCGCCGGACCGCGAGATCGAGGGCACCGTCGAGGACATCGGCTGGCGGCTGACGCGCATCCGCACCTTCGACATGCGTCCGCTCTACATCCCCAACGCCATCTTCACCAGCATCGCGGTGGAGAATCCGTCACGGATGTACAACCGGCGCATCTTCGAGACCATCGGCTTGCGTTATGAAGATGCCACCCGGGTCGGTGACATCATCACCGCGGTCCGCGAGATGGTGGAAGGGCATGACGAGATCGACCAGACGCGGACCCAGATCGTGAACTTCAACAGCTACGGTGAACACTCGCTGGACTTCTTCGTGTACGTCTTCACGCGCACCACCGACTGGGTGAAGTATCACGCCATCAAGCAGGATGTGCTGCTGCGCATCCATGACATCATCCGTGAGCACGATGCACGCGTGGCCCTGCCGGGGCAGCGCCTGCACTTCGCTGACGTGCTGTCCCTCGAGGGCGCTGCTCCTCAAGGCGACACGAATGCTGATCGCGAGTCGTCCTCGCGCCGACCGCAAGACGAACAGGACGGCAAGGCCGCTGAAGCCTCGCCGTCACACGCTGCGCAGAGCGGGTCCCGCCGTTCTGCTTCATCCTCCGCTGCTACATCCTCTGCCACGTCCGCCCGACGTGGAGATGAGGCCAGTGATACCCAGGAAACTCCCGATGCTGACTCCGACGCCTGACTCCCTGAGCGCCCTGCATGCCGAAATGCGAGACGTGATGGACAACGCCGACTGCCTGATTCCCCAGGCAGAGCTGGAGGTCGCACTCGATCGCATGGCCGGGGAGTTGACCCGCAGCCTTGGTGATCGCATGCCGATCTTCTACTGCGTGATGAATGGCGGCCTGATTACCGCAGGTCAGCTGTTGACCCGACTCAAGTTCCCGCTGGAAGTCGATTATCTGCACGCGACGCGTTACCGCGGTGCCATGCGCGGCGGCGAGCTGTTCTGGCGCGTCAATCCGGAACTGCCGATGGCCGGTCGTGACGTGGTCATCGTCGATGACATCCTCGATGAGGGTGGCACCCTGGCGGCCATCATCGAGTACTGCCGTGAAGCGGGTGCGCGCAGCGTGTCCAGCTGTGTGCTGGTGGACAAGAAGCACGATCGCAAGGCCTATCCGGGTTTCAAGGCCGACTTCTGTGGTCTGGATGTCGAGGACCGCTTCCTGTTCGGTTTCGGCATGGATTACAAGGGCTACTGGCGCAACGCGCCGGGCATCTACGCGCCCAAGGGGCTGTAGCGTTCCTGAAGACGAGGCGGTTTCGTCGCGCTGCCGTCCTGTCTCACCATCGCAGCCACGCCTGCATGTGATCACCACCCGCCCGGGCCACCGCGGCGGGTGGTGTCGTTTTCGGGGCCTTTTCTCGTCTCTTGGTGCAGAGCGTGACGATTATGCTTGTCGTTGTCGGTTGGCTCGGAGTAGCGTTCGCTCAGGGGCGAAGCGTTCGGCCCTTGAGAGATTCCTGCACATGGGTGGCGAGGAGACAGGGGATGCTGGCAGTCATCGGGGGGACCGGGTTCGGCCATTGGCCGGGGCTGGAGGTGCTCAAGCGGGGTGGTCAGGAAACTCCCTTGGGGGCGGCGTCCTGCGGGGTGGTGCAGGGGCGGCTCGGCGGCAGGTCGATCCTGTTTCTGGCGCGGCATGGTCAACCCCACAAGATGCCGCCGCACCGAATCAATTATCGCGCCAACCTGTGGGCGCTCAAGCAGGCCGGGGCGACTCACGTCGTTGGCGTCAACTGCGTGTCAGGTATCGACCCGACGCTTGCGCCGGGCACGCTGGTGGTCCCGGATCAGTTGATCGATTACACGACGGGGCGCGAGGGCTCGTTCTTCGATGGCCGTTTCAAGCCGTTCCAGCATGTGGCATTCGCCTGGCCGTATCACCGTGTCTGGCGCGAGGAGCTGCATTCGGCGGCGTCTGACGCGGGACTGACGATCCAGGCAGGCGGAGTGCTGGGCGTGGTGCAGGGGCCGAGACTGGAAACCGCGGCCGAGATTCGTCTGATGGCGCGCGATGGCAATACGTTGGTGGGCATGACGGGGATGCCCGAGGCCGTGCTGGCCCGGGAACTCGAGATGGAGTACGCCAGCCTGTGCCTGGTGATCAGTCACGCGGCCGGGGTCGGGGAGGAGGAGCCGACGAGGGCCGGTACGGAGTCGGTGATCGAGGCAGGCATGCCGCAGGTGCAGCGCTTGCTGGAGGCGCTGCTGGCACGCCATGCGTGAGGCGCTTGTCCCTGGGAGGTGAGGCGGTCTGACTGCCAGAAAAACGGCCTGCATCAGCGATGCAGGCCGTTTTCATGTTCTGCGCATTTTCACGTGCACAGAGGTGAATGGGGCGTCAGGCCGCCTGGGTCTTGGCGTTGAGCAGCTCAAGCAGGGATTCGCAGAAGCTGAAGCGCGCCTCGGCGTCTTCCATCTCGGTGGTGAAGCGCAGCGTGTCGGCACCTTCCAGCCTGTAGACATCGGGCTGGCGCTGGATGAGTGTCACCAGCGTCAAGGGATCGACAGGCGTCTGGGCGCCGAAGATGATGCGGCCGCGTGCGGCACCGGCTTCCAGCTTGACGATGCCCAGTGCCTGGGCGCTCTGGCGCAGCCGGGTCTGGCGGAACAGCGTCTTGACCGGCTCCGGCAACAGGCCGAAGCGGTCGATCATCTCGACCTGCAATTCCCGGAGATCGCTGGCGTTCTCGGCGTTGCTGATGCGCTTGTACATCATCAGGCGCTGCTGGACATCGTGGAGGTAGTCACCCGGAATCAGCGCCGGCAGATTGAGTCCGACTTCCACGCCCTCATCCAGCGGCGATTCGATGTTGGGCGTCTTGCCGGCCTTGATGGCCTTCACGGCGCGATCCAGCATCTCCATGTACAGCGAGTAGCCGATGGTTTCCATCTGGCCGGACTGCTCATCACCCAACAGCTCGCCCGCGCCACGGATCTCCATGTCATGGGAGGCCAGGGTGAAGCCGGCTCCCAGGTCATGCGATTCGCTGATTGCCTCCAGACGCTTGACCGCATCGCGGGTCATGGCCTTGGGGTGCGGGGTCAGCAGGTAGGCGTAGGCCTGGTGATGCGAGCGCCCGACGCGCCCACGCAGCTGGTGCAGCTGCGCGAGGCCGAACTTGTCGGCGCGTTCGATGATGATGGTGTTGGCGCTCGGGACGTCGATGCCGGTCTCGATGATGGTCGAGCAGACCAGCACGTTGAAGCGCTTGTGGTAGAAGTCCGACATGCGCCGCTCCAGGCTACGCTCCGGCAGCTGCCCGTGGGCGACACCGACGATGGCCTCCGGCACCAGTTCCGCGATGCGTGCCGCGCTTTCCTCGATGGTCTTGACCTCGTTGTGCAGCACGTAGACCTGTCCGCCGCGCAGCAGCTCACGCAGGATGGCTTCCTTGATCACGCCGTCGTTACGCTGCTGGACGAAGGTCTTCACCGACAGGCGGCGCGCCGGTGGCGTGGCGATGATGGACAGGTCGCGAATGCCGCTCATCGCCATGTTGAGCGTGCGCGGAATCGGCGTGGCGGTCAGGGTCAGGATGTCCACTTCGGCACGCAGGCTCTTGAGTCGCTCCTTCTGGGAGACCCCGAAGCGGTGCTCCTCATCGATGACCAGCAGTCCCATGTTGGGCAATTCCAGCGACTTGGAGAGCAGCTTGTGGGTGCCGATCACGATATCCGCCTGCCCCTTGCGGATGCGCTCCAGTGACGCTTCCTGGCCCTTGCCGCTGGTGAAGCGCGACAGCAGGGCGATCTCCACCGCGGTGTCGGCGAAGCGATCGCGGAAGTTGTCGTAATGCTGCTGGGCCAGCAGGGTGGTGGGTACCAGCACCACCACCTGGCGTCCGGAGTTGACGGCCAGGAAGGCGGCGCGCATCGCGACCTCGGTCTTGCCGAAGCCGACATCGCCGCACACCACGCGATCCATCGGCTGAGGAGAGCACATGTCCTGGATCACCGCGCCGATGGTCTGCGCCTGGTCCGGTGTTTCCTCGAAGGGGAAGCTGGCCGCGAAACGGGCGTAGTCCTCGGCGGGGAAGTCGCAGGCATGGCCGACACGCGCTTCGCGCCGTGCATAGACATCCAGCAGCTCGGCGGCGGTGTCGCGAATCTTCTCGGCCGCCTTGCGCTTGGCCTTCTCCCACTGCTCGGACCCCAGCTTGTGCAGCGGTGCCAGTTCATCGCTGGCGCCGGAATAGCGTGAGATCAGATGCAGGCTGTCCACCGGCACATAGAGCTTGGCGCCGTCGGCGTATTCAAGGGCGAGGAACTCGGCTTCCTGGCCGCCGGCATCGATGGTCTCGAGTCCCAGGTAGCGACCGACCCCGTGGGTGTGGTGTACCACCGGTGCGCCTTCGCGCAGCTCCGAGAGATGACGCACGGCCAGTTCGTTGTCATCGGTGGCACGCGCCTGACGACGGCTCTGGCGGACTACCTCGCCATAGAGCTCGGTCTCGGTGACGATGACCAGCCCCTTGGCGGCGTCTGCGCGCTCGGGGGAGGGCGCCTGGGAGGCCTGCTCACCCGCTACCCAGGCACCACGCGTCAGGCCCCCGACGGTCAGGCCGACCGCGGCGGGACTGTCGACGAAGTGCTGGAAGCTCGCGAAGTCCTCCAGGCTGCGTAGCCCGAAGCTGCGCAGCAGCGGAGCGAGCTGCTCCTCGACGACTTCCCGGCGACCCTGGGTCTCGGCGACGAACAGGATGCGCTGTGCGCTCTGGCCGTTGAGTCGCTGCTTGAGGAAGCTCGCCAGCGCCTGGGTGGGGTCGGCGCTGCGTGCATCGATGGCGAGGCTGGGCAGCGCCTGCTGGCCGAATTCGATGGTGTGCGCATTGGGCTCGCGCAGCAGTTCGATGCGCTCGTGCTGCTTGATCAACGCGAACAGTTCGTTGACCGGCACGAAGGCGCGATGCGGCGGCAGCAGCGGGCGCGTGGGGTCCACGCCGAGATTGGCGTAGCGCGTGGTGATGGCGTCCCAATGATGTTCGGCCGCTTCGCGAGCTCCCGGCAGCATGGCGATCCGCAGGTTGTCGCCCATGTGATCGAACAGCGTCGCGGTCTCCTCGAAGAACAGCGGCAGATACTGCTCGAGCCCCGGTGAGGGAATGCCCTTGATGGCATCGTTGTAGAGGATGCACTGGCGGGGGTCGACATCGAACAGTGTCTCGAAGCCCTCGCGGAAACAGGCGATGGCGCTGCGCGTCAGAGGATATTCGTGGGCAGGCAGGATCTCGATCGCCTCGACCTTGTCGCCGCTGCGCTGGGTGTCGGGGTCGAAGGCGCGCAGGGTGTCGATCTCGTCATCGAACAGATCGATTCGCAGCGGTTGCTCACTGCCCATCGGGAACAGGTCGATCAGCGCGCCGCGCAACGCATACTCTCCGGGCTCGTAGACGGTCTCCACCGCACGGTATCCGGCACGTGAGAGGCGTGAGCGGAAATTCTCGCGGTCGAGAGTGTCTCCCCTGGCGAGACTGAAGACCTGGCCGGCGATGTAATCCGCCGGCGCCAGGCGCTGCATCAGGGTGTTGACCGGCACCGGCACGATGGCGCGGCGGCTGGCCTGCAGGGTGCGCAGCGTGCGCAGGCGCTCCGAGACGATGTCCTGGTGGGGCGAGAAACTGTCGTAGGGCAGTGTCTCCCAGTCAGGGAATGGCAGCAGGCGCTCCGGGTGGCGGGTATAGAAGTGCAGGTCCGCCTCCAGACGCTGGGCGCTGGCGGTGTCCGGCGTGATCACCATCAGTGGCGCTTCATCGGCGTCCGCCAGGCGCGCCAGCGCCAGGGCGGCAGCGCTGCCATCCTGCAGCGTCCAGTAGGTGGTCTCACGGGGAGAGCGTGGCAACGGGGGCGTCAGCGGAGTCTCGAACATGGGCTCTGGTGTCTTATGTCCTGGGCTTGGGCGCACGGGAAGATTTACCGGCGGGAGGGGTGCTCCTCGCCAGTCACGCCAAACGGTGAAAGCCCGCGACGGCGCGAGCGATGGTGATGAAGGCGCAATGGTCGGCGCAGGGCGCTCCTCGTGGCAGCCAGCATGGAGGGGGCGTTCTGACGGCCCGCTCTGATGGTCGCAGATCCAACCCCTTGCCGTGACGGGGCTGCCGAGGCGGTGTCGTCAATGCCCTGCGCCTGATGATAGCAAGTCATTCCCTGTCATGGGGGCGAGGCGTGGCCTTTTCATCGGTGGCGAGGCCAGGAATCTCGCAAGAGCTTGTCCGGCGATCCTCCCCGGGATCCGGACGGTGCTTCAGGAAGGGCTCTTGTAGTCAAATCGTTGATTCTGTAGCACTACTACCCTCCGTGCGACCATCCTTTCATTGTGACCCCGCCCCCCGTTACGCATACTCAGCTGGCCTTGTCCGACGCTGCAAGCTCGCTTGCCGCGTTCGCCTATCGTTCGCCAGTCATAGGAATTCCTCCGTGAGCAAAGAGAATCTCGAAGCCTGTTTCAAGCAGTGGCAAGACAATGAAGCCCTCGCCGAACAGATGATCCCGCTGCTGGGTGACCTCTATCGTCGCTTCAATGTTGTGCCCTCCATCTATGGGCGTTCGCTGATCAACCGCTCCATGGTGCGTATCCTCAAGAACCACCGTTGGGTGCGCAAGGCGGAAGGGGTGGAGCTGTCCGTCGAGGACACCTTCCCGCTGGTGCGAGCCATGATCGAGCTGAATCTCGGGCCGGCCCATGTCGATATCGGCAAGCTGGCGGTGGCCTTCAAGCGCTCCGACGAGACGGACATCACTGCCTTCCTCAAACGCGAGCTTGCCGAGATCGTCGGTGGCTACGTCGAAGGCGGCATGGGCGGCGACCCGAAGGATGTCGTCCTGTATGGCTTCGGACGTATCGGCCGCCTGCTGGCGCGCATCATGATCGAGAAGGCCGGTGGCGGTAATCTGCTGCGTCTGCGCGCCATCGTGGTGCGTGGCAGCAAGGAGGATCTGGAGAAGCGGGCCAGCCTCCTGCGTCGTGATTCCGTGCATGGTCCCTTCGAGGGCAGCATCACGGTCGATCAGGAGAATTCGGCGCTGATCGTCAATGGCAACTACATCAAGATCATCTACGCGAACTCGCCGTCCGAGATCGATTACACCGCGCACGGCATCGACAATGCCATCGTGGTCGACAATACCGGCAAGTGGCGCGACGAGGCCGGCCTGGGGCAGCATCTCGAGTGCAAGGGCGTGGCCAAGGTGCTGCTCACCGCTCCGGGCAAGGGCGATCTGAAGAACATCGTCTATGGCGTCAACCACACCGACATCCGTGACGATGATCGCATCATCTCCGCGGCGTCCTGCACCACCAACGCCATCGTGCCGGTGTTGAAGGTGCTGCACGACGAATACGGCGTCAGTCAGGGGCATGTGGAGACGGTCCACTCCTATACCAACGACCAGAACCTGATCGACAACTTCCACAGCGGGGACCGTCGCGGTCGCGCGGCGGCACTCAACATGGTGCTGACCGAGACCGGTGCCGCCAAGGCCGTCGCCAAGGCGCTGCCGGAGCTTTCCGGCAAGCTGACCGGCAACGCGATCCGTGTGCCGACACCCAACGTCTCGATGGCGATTCTCAATCTGACGCTGGACACCGCAAGTGACGCCGAGCGCATGAATGACTTCCTGCGCACGGCCTCTCTGCACTCTTCACTGCAGAAGCAGATCGATTACGTCGATTCCTGTGAGGTGGTCTCTTCCGACTTCGTCGGCAACCGTCATTCCGGCATCGTCGATGGTCAGGCGACCATCGTCACCGACAAGCAGGCCGTCGTGTATGTGTGGTATGACAACGAGTTCGGTTACAGCTGCCAGGTCGTGCGTATCCTGCAGCACATGTCCAACGTGCGTTTCAGCTATTTCCCCACTCGCTGAGGCAATGGGTCGCGCCATGGCGTGATTCACGCACGGTCAGGAAAAAATGCCTGTCAATACAACGCCCCTGCCGTCCTCGATGGCAGGGGCGTTGGCGTGTTGAATGCCCTCACCACTTTAGTGTCGTATGGTCTTTCGGGGCTCGCATCTTTATAATGAGGCGGATTTTTTTGGGCCGGTCCAATCTCTGGGCTACACCTCCAACCGTCTGATAAGAAAAGCATTCACATCAACTGAAACGCGAATCTCGCGAGGTTGCCTGGCCGTATGTCGGCCTCGAGGCGTGTCATTGATGCGTGATCTTTCCTGAACAACATCAGATCCGACAATTGGGCGAGTCTATGATCGAAGTCAAACGTGGCCTGGATCTCCCCATCGCCGGGGCGCCGGAGCAGCGTATCGAGGATGCGCAGCCCGTTCGTCGCGTAGCGATCCTGGGTGTTGACTACGTCGGCATGAAGCCGACGATGGAAGTCCGTGAAGGGGACAAGGTGAAACTGGGGCAACTCCTGTTCACCGACAAGAAGACCCCGGGCGTCCGTTACACCGCGCCTGCTGCCGGGACCGTGGTCGAGATCAACCGTGGCGAGAAGCGCAAGCTTCTGTCCGTGGTCATCGAGACCGATGCGCAGGGCGAAGCGGTGGAATTCACCGCGCATGGCGAGGCGGCGCTGGCCGGTCTCGAGCGTCAGGTCGTGGTCGACCAGCTGGTCGACTCCGGTCTGTGGACGGCATTCCGTACCCGCCCGTTCTCGCGTGTACCGGCACTGGATGCCACCCCGGCAGCCATCTTCGTCACTGCCATCGATACCCACCCGCTGGCCGCAGATCCGGCCGTGGTGCTCAAGGGGCAGGAAGTTGCGTTCCGTCAGGGTCTCGTCGCATTGACGCGTCTGACCGAAGGCAAGGTGTTCCTGTGCCAGGCACCGGGCGCGGATATCCCGGGCGGCGATGTGGCCGGCGTGGTCAGCGAGTCCTTCAAGGGCCCGCACCCGGCAGGTCTGCCGGGTACGCACATCCATCATCTCGCACCGGTCAGCCTGAAGCGTCATGTCTGGCATGTCGGTTATCAGGATGTCGTTGCCATCGGTACCCTGCTGGCGGAAGGGCGTCTGGACACCACGCGTGTCATCGCCGTCGGTGGCCCGCGTGCGACCAAGCCCCGCCTGCTGCGTACCCGTCTGGGCGCGAGCACTGAAGAACTGCTCAAGGGGGAAGTCGAGCAGCCGGAAGATACCCGTGTGATCTCCGGTTCCGTGTTCTCCGGTCTGACCTGTGAAGGGGCGCTGCGTTTCGTCAGCCGCTATCACACTCAGGTGAGTCTGCTGGAAGAAGGCAACAAGCGTGCCTTCATGGGCTGGCTGTCCACCGGTGCCAATCGTCACTCGGTGCTGGGTATCTACCTGTCGAAGCTGACCGGTCTGCGTGACTATCGCCCCAACACCTCCACCAATGGCTCCGAGCGTGCCATGGTGCCGGTGGGGGCGTACGAGAAGGTCATGCCGCTGGACATTCTGCCGACGCAGCTGCTGCGCTCGCTGATCGTGGGTGATATCGAGACCGGCATGCAGCTTGGCTGCCTGGAGCTTGATGAAGAGGACCTCGCACTGTGCACCTATGTGTGCCCGGGCAAGTACGAGTACGGTCCCATCCTGCGTGACAACCTCACCACGATCGAGAAAGAGGTCTGATGATGGGTATTCGACAGACTCTGGATAACCTGGAGCCGCACTTCCACAAGGGTGGCAAGTACGAGAAGTTCTACGCGCTCTACGAAGCCGTGGACACGATTTTCTATGCGCCGGCGAGTGTCACGCGTACCACCGCGCACGTGCGTGATGGTATCGACCTGAAGCGCATCATGATCACGGTCTGGATGTGTACCTTCCCGGCCATGTTCTTCGGCATGTACAACGCCGGTCTGCAGGCCAACGAGGCCATCGCTGGCGGTTACAGTGCATTGGGCGGCTGGCGTGAAGCCATCGTCATGATGCTGGCGGGCAGCCATGATGCGGGCAGCGTGTGGGCCAACTTCATCCTGGGGGCCACCTACTTCCTGCCCATCTATCTGGTGACCTTCGCGGTCGGCGGCTTCTGGGAAGTGCTGTTCGCGATGCGTCGCGGTCACGAGGTCAACGAAGGCTTCTTCGTCACCTCCGTGCTGTTCGCGCTGACGCTGCCGGCCACCATCCCGCTGTGGCAGGTCGCGCTCGGCATCACCTTCGGTGTGGTGATCGGCAAGGAAGTCTTCGGCGGTACCGGCAAGAACTTCCTCAACCCGGCGCTGTCCGGTCGTGCCTTCCTGTACTTCGCCTATCCGGCCAGCATTTCCGGTGACGCGGTGTGGGTGCCGGCTGACGGCTATACCGGTGCGACCGCACTGTCCACCGCGGCACAGGACGGCATGAGCGCCCTGATGC
This sequence comes from Cobetia sp. 5-25-4-2, assembly GCF_013374075.1. Classification (NCBI taxonomy): domain Bacteria; kingdom Pseudomonadati; phylum Pseudomonadota; class Gammaproteobacteria; order Oceanospirillales; family Halomonadaceae; genus Cobetia; species Cobetia sp. 5-25-4-2. Next base: position 319,263 of record NZ_BLWK01000001.1, read on the forward strand.
AGCAGATGAGCTGGACCGATGCCTTCCTGGGCTTCATTCCGGGCTCGTTGGGTGAGGTGTCGACGCTGGCCATCTTCCTCGGCGCGGCGGTACTGCTGTGGACGCGCATCGCCTCCTGGCGAATCATGCTGGGCGTGTTGCTGGGCATGGTCGCGACCTCGGCGCTGTTCAACGCCATCGGCAGTGACACCAATGCCATGTTCGCGATGCCGTGGTACTGGCATCTGGTCATCGGCGGCTTCGCCTTCGGCATGGTCTTCATGGCCACCGATCCGGTCTCGGCTTCCATGACCGACAAGGGCAAGCTGATCTTCGGTGCACTGATCGGCGTGATGACCGTGTTGATCCGTGTCGCCAACCCGGCCTTCCCGGAGGGCATCATGCTGGCGATCCTGTTCGCCAACCTGTTCGCCCCGCTGATCGACCACTTCGTCGTGCAGGCCAACATCAAGCGCCGCGTCAAGCGCGAGGCTGCCGGCATCGCGAACGAGGAGACCGCCTGACATGGCCAGCAACAATTCCATCAAGAAGACCCTCGGCGTCGCGCTCGGGCTGTGCATCGTCTGCTCGGTGGTGGTATCCACCGCAGCGGTCGTGCTGCGTCCGATGCAGATGACCAATGCCGAGCTGGACCGCAAGAGCAACATCCTCGCGGTCGCCGAGCTGCTGCAGCCGGGCGAGGATGTCGGCCAGCAGTTCCGTGACAAGGTCACCGCCAAGGTCGTCGACCTGAACAGCGGTGAGTACGTCGACGACATCGATCCGGAAAAGTACGACCAGGCCAAGATGTCCAAGGACCCGGCCACCTCACGTACCCTGTCCGGTGATGAGGATCTGCCGGGCATCAAGCGTCGTGAGCAGTACTCGGTGGTCTATCTGGTCGGTGATGTCGAGCAGCCGGACGAGATCATCGTCCCGGTGCGTGGCAACGGCCTGTGGTCGATGATGTACGGCTACCTGGCACTCAAGGGTGACGGCAACACCGTGGTGGGTCTGTCCTTCTATCAGCAGGGGGAAACTCCGGGGCTGGGCGGCGAAGTCGACAACCCGAAGTGGAAGGCCCAGTGGGATGGCAAGAAGATCTATCCCGAAGACAGCATGGACCCGGAAGTGCACCTGAAGAAGGGCGGTGTCAATCCGTCATCTCCGGATGCCAAGTACCAGGTTGATGCCCTGTCAGGTGCTACCCTCACCAGCAACGGCGTGACCAACCTGCTGCAGTTCTGGATGGGTGAGAATGGCTTCGCCAAGTACCTGACCCAGTTCCGCGACGTCAAAGGAGCGTAATGATGGCAGCCGAAACTCCTAAAGGTGTCCTGACGACGCCGATCTTCAAGAACAACCCCATCGCGCTGCAGATCCTCGGTATCTGCTCCGCGCTGGCGGTGACCAACTCGATGAACACCGCCCTGATCATGGGGATCGCGGTGTCACTGGTGACGGCGTTCTCCAGTCTGTTCATCTCGTTGATCCGCAATCACATCCCGTCGTCCATCCGCATCATCGTGCAGATGACGATCATCGCCTCGCTGGTCATCGTGGTCGATCAGTCGCTCAAGGCCTTCGCCTTCGAGACCTCCAAGCAGCTGTCGGTCTTCGTCGGTCTGATCATCACCAACTGCATCGTGATGGGCCGCGCGGAAGCCTACGCCATGCAGAATGGCCCGGCGATGAGCTTCATCGACGGTATCGGCAACGGTCTCGGCTACACCGTGATCCTGCTGGTGGTCGGCTTCGTGCGTGAGCTGTTCGGTTCCGGCTCCCTGTTCGGCGTGACCATCCTGCAGACCGTCAACGACGGTGGCTGGTACATCCCGAATGGTCTGATGCTGCTGCCGCCGTCCGCGTTCTTCGTCATCGGTCTGTTCATCTGGGTGCTGCGCAGCGTCTATCCGGAGCAGGTCGAGAAGGCGGAGTACAAGATTACCGCCAACACCAAGATCAAGGAGGCCGTGTAACATGTTCGAACACTACCTGAGCCTGTTCATCAAGGCCGTGTTCGTCGAGAACATGGCGCTGGCCTTCTTCCTGGGCATGTGCACCTTCCTGGCGGTGTCCAAGAAGATCCAGTCCGCGATCGGCCTGGGCGTGGCCGTCATCGTCGTGCTGGCGGTGACCGTCCCGGTCAACAACCTGATCCTGAACTACCTGCTGCGTGAAGGCGCGCTGACCTGGACCGGTCTGGAAGGTGCGGAAAGCATCGACCTGTCCTTCCTGGGTTACCTGTCCTACATCGGCGTCATCGCGGCGATCGTCCAGATCCTCGAGATGTTCCTCGACAAGTTCGTGCCGGCGCTCTACAACGCGCTGGGCGTGTTCCTGCCGCTGATCACGGTCAACTGCGCGATTCTCGGTGCGGCCCTGTTCATGGTGCAGCGTGACTACAGCTTCGGCGAGTCCGTGATCTATGGCGTGGGTGCCGGCTTCGGCTGGGCACTGGCGATCGCCGCACTGGCCGGTATCCGCGAGAAGCTCAAGTACTCTGACGTGCCGGCTGGCCTGCAGGGTCTCGGCATTACCTTCATTACCGTTGGCCTGATGTCGCTGGGCTTCATGTCCTTCTCCGGCGTCCAGCTGTAACGCAACCGAGCATAAGGAAATCGAAATGGTAGATACCTCCATCATCGTGCTCGGCGTCGTCATGTTCACCGTGGTCGTGATCGGCCTGGTGCTCGTGATTCTCGCGGCACGCAGCAAGCTGGTCTCGAGCGGTGACGTCCAGATCGAGATCAATGGCGACCCCGCCAACACCCTGACCACCCAGGCCGGCGGCAAGCTGCTGCAGACCCTGGCGGCCAATGGCATCTTCCTGTCCTCCGCCTGTGGTGGCGGTGGTTCCTGTGCCCAGTGCAAGTGTCGGATCGAGGAGGGCGGCGGCTCCATCCTGCCCACCGAGGAATCCCACTTCACCATGGGTGAGAAGAAGGAAGGCTGGCGCCTGTCATGCCAGGTCCCGGTCAAGCAGGACATGAAGATCGAAGTGCCGGAAGAGATCTTCGGTGTGAAGAAGTGGGAAACCACCGTGACCGCCAACCCGAACGTCGCGACCTTCATCAAGGAGCTGAACCTGCAGCTGCCGGAAGGTGAGGAAGTCAACTTCCGCGCCGGCGGTTACGTGCAGCTGGAAGCGCCGGCCTACGACATCAAGTTCTCCGACTTCGATATCGAAGAAGAGTATCGTGGTGACTGGGAGAAGTTCGGTCTGTTCAACGTTCAGCACAAGAACGAAGAGCCGGTCATCCGCGCCTACTCCATGGCGAACTATCCGGAAGAGTACGGCATCCTGAAGTTCAACATCCGTATCGCCACTCCGCCGCCGAATTCCCAGCATCCGCCGGGGCTGATGTCCACCTATGTCTTCTCGCTGAAGCCGGGTGACAAGGTGACCGTGATGGGGCCGTTCGGTGAGTTCTTCGCCAAGGATACCGACGCCGAGATGGTCTTCATCGGTGGCGGTGCCGGCATGGCGCCGATGCGCAGCCATATCTTCGATCAGCTCAAGCGTCTGAATTCCAAGCGCAAGATGTCGTTCTGGTACGGTGCGCGCTCAATGCGCGAGTCGTTCTACAACGAGGAATACGACCAGCTGGCCGAAGAGAACGAGAACTTCGAGTGGCACCTGGCGCTGTCTGATCCGCAGCCTGAGGACAACTGGGAAGGCCCGACGGGCTTCATCCACAACGTCCTGTACGAAAACTACCTCAAGGACCACCCGGCCCCTGAGGACTGCGAGTACTACATGTGCGGGCCGCCCATGATGAACGCCGCCGTCGTCAAGATGCTGACCGACATGGGTGTGGAGCCGGAGAACATCCTGCTCGATGACTTCGGTGGTTGATCGATGATGTCACGCGTCGCAAGACGACTGGCAGGGCCGGCCCTCATGGGGCTGGCCCTGCTGGTTGCAGGCTGTGAAAATTCCAGCAACCCTGAGTTGCATCGCTTTGCCGGTCCCATCTTCGGCACCGGATTCCATGTCACGGTGGCAGGGGATCTGGATGTCGATGAGGTGGCGTCACTCAAGCAGGCGAGCGTCGAGGCGCTGGACAAGGTCGACTGGCAGATGTCGACCTACAAGGACACCTCGGAGCTCTCGAAGCTCAATCAGGCACCGCTGGATACGCCGATCACGCTGTCGGATGGCCTGGCGCAGGTGCTGGCCGAATCGCAGGATATCGGCAGGCGCTCCGAGGGTGCCTTTGACATCACCGTCGGCCCGGCCGTCAATCTGTGGGGCTTTGGCCCGGATGAGCGTCTCGACAAGGCACCGAGTGATGCACAGATCGCGCAGGCGCTCGAGAAGGTCGATCATCTGGCGCTGGAGCTCGATGGCAATACGGTGATCAAGCGCAAGCCGGTGTATGCCGACCTGTCGGGGATCGCCAAGGGCTATGGGGTGGATCGAGTCGCCGATGTGCTCGAGGCCAATGGCATCGAGAACTATCTGGTCGAGGTCGGTGGCGAGATCCGCGTCAAGGGTGAGAAGCCCGGCCACAAGCCGTGGCGTATCGCCATCGAAGCGCCGAAGTCCTTCGAGCGTTCCGTGCAGCGGATCATCGACCCTGGCAATGCTGCCGTGGCGACTTCCGGTGACTACCGCAACTATTTCGAGCAGGACGGCGTACGTTACTCACACACGATCGATCCGCGTACCGGTCGTCCCATTCAGCACTCCCTGGCATCGGTGACGGTCATCACGCCAGATTGTGCGAGTGCGGACGCCTGGGCCACGGCACTCAACGTACTTGGCGCCGAGAAGGCAATGGCCATCGCAAGACGCGAGAACATTGCCGCCTATTTCATTGTCAAAACGGATGATGGCTTCAAGCAGTCCTGGAGTCCGGCATTCGCGCCCTATCTGAAGGACGCGCCGGCGACAGGCGACACGAAGCCCGCAGGGGAATCCAGCGTCTGAGCCTGTCTGCCGTCAGGCAGACGGGGAGGACGTGATCCGCTGCCACCTGTCGTGACACGCCCCTGACCGGGCCTGCCACTCACGATGCATCGGCACCCTCCCGTCAGGGCGGGTACCGATGTGGCGGTCGAGTCGGGTCGGTCACAGTGGGCCAACATGGGGCCATGCCCCGGGAGAAATGACATGACTATCTGGTTACTGGTGTTCGCCGCCATGCTGCTGTTGATCGGCGCGATGGCTGTCGGGGTGTTGATGGGGCGCAAGCCGATCGCCGGCTCCTGCGGCGGCCTCAACAACCTCGGGCTCAAGGATGGCTGTGATATCTGTGGCGGCAAGGATGACGAGTGCGAGAAGGAGCAGGAGCGCCAGCGTCTGATGGCCGAGAGCGGCGGCAAGCCGGCCAGTGATCTGGCCTACGAAGCCCCGCGTCGCTGATTTCTGCTCTGATGACTCAGAGCCCGCCGGCCGCAAGGCCAGCCGCCGGCCCTGGCATGCCATTCTCTCCCTGAGCAGAGTGTGGCGTGTCAGGGCCGGACTACGAACAACCAAGGAGCAAAGCGAGTCTCATGGCAGTCTACAACTACGATGTGGTCGTGATCGGTACCGGTCCGGCAGGGGAGAGCGCTGCGGTCAATGCGGCCAAGCATGGCAAGCGAGTGGCCGTGATCGAGGCCCAGTCCTCCGTGGGCGGCAACTGCACCCACAAGGGCACCATCCCCTCCAAGGCCCTGCGTCACGCGGTCAAGCAGATCATCGAGTTCAACACCAATCGCATGTTCCGCGACATCGGTGAGCCGCGCTGGTTCTCCTTCCCCAAGGTGCTGGAACGTTCGCGTCGTACCATCGAGCAGCAGGTCGAGATGCGCACGCGCTTCTATGCTCGCAATCGCATCGACGTGTTCTTCGGTACCGCGCGCTTCAAGGACGAGCACACCGTGCTGGTGCGTGATGCCCATGAAGGGACCGAGGAGCTGCACGCGGAGAAGGTCGTGATCGCCACCGGGTCGCGCCCCTACCGCCCGGCAGACGTCAATTTCCGCCACCCGCGTATCTATTGCTCCGATACCATCCTGGGTCTGTCGCACACGCCGCGCACGTTGATCATCTACGGTGCCGGTGTCATCGGGTCCGAGTACGCTTCCATCTTCTCGGGGCTGGGCGTCAAGGTGGACCTGATCGATACCCGTGATCGTCTGTTGTCATTCCTGGACAACGAGATTTCCGACGCGCTGTCCTACCACCTGCGCAACAACGGCGTGCTGGTGCGCCACAATGAGGAATACGAGCGCATCGAGGGCGATGAGTCCGGTGTGGTCGTGCACCTCAAGTCCGGCAAGAAGCTGCGTGCGGACGCCTTCCTGTGGGCCAATGGGCGCACCGGCAACACCGACAGCCTCGGCCTCGAGAACATCGGTCTGCAGGCCAATGGCCGTGGTCAGCTGACGGTCGATGATCAGTACCGCACCGAGCTGGACCACGTCTATGCCGTGGGCGATGTCATCGGCTGGCCGAGCCTGGCCTCTGCTGCCTATGATCAGGGCCGCTTCGCCTCGGCCAATCTGCTGGGCGAGGAGTTCAAGTTCGTCAATGAGGTGCCGACCGGCATCTACACCATCCCCGAGATCAGCTCGGTGGGGCGTGGCGAGAGCGAACTGACCGAAGCGCGCATTCCCTACGAAGTGGGGCAGGCCTTCTTCAAGGACACCGCACGCGCCCAGATCACCGGCGACACCGTTGGCATGCTCAAGATCCTGTTCCATCGCGACACGCTGGAAATCCTCGGCATCCACTGCTTCGGTGATCAGGCATCCGAGATCGTGCACATCGGCCAGGCCATCATGCAGCAGCAAGGTGAGGCGAATACGCTCAAGTACTTCGTCAACACCACCTTCAACTACCCGACCATGGCGGAAGCCTATCGGGTCGCTGCCATGAACGGGCTGAATCGTCTGTTCTGATTACGCTGCGCTTGAAAGCGGTTCACAAGGCCTCGACATCTCTGGTGTCGAGGCCTTGTCGTATCCGGGGCTCTCGCAGGGACCTTTCCATTGACGAACCTTGAGGGCAATGACGCATGCAGCAGCATGATTGCGGGGAAAGCGGCACGCAGGAAAACAGCTCGCAGACAAGCGACACTCGGCAGACAAGCAATCATTCACGCAGGGCGCTGCAGGATGATCCGACCACGGACCTGACCCTGAGGCTGGGGCATGAGGAGCTGGTCATCCACCGCCGTTACGAGCTGGCCAGCATCATCAACGAGCTGGTGCTGGGCCTGTTGTTCACCATCGGCAGCGTGTGCTTCTTCTGGGATGAGTGGATGACGCTGGGGATCTGGCTGTTCGTGATCGGCTCGCTGCAGCTGACGCTCAAGCCGTTGATCCGCCTGGCGCGCCGCATGCACCTCAAGCGCCTGCCGGAATCAGGGCTGGATCTCTAGCAGGCGACTTCACAGTCTCTCTGTCTCACTGGCTCTCCGGCTCTAGAGATCAGCGATAGCGATGCACGCGCAGGCTCTTGAGAAAGGGCGTGTCCTCGATGCGCACATCTCCGCGTCTGGCGCGTGTGCGCTGTGCGGGCGGGGTCGGTGAGGGTTGGTTGAGCGCCGGAAGGCGCAGGTCATCGTGGGGCAGGAACAGCGGTAGCGAGACGTTCATCGCGCGGCGAGTGCGCAGCTCGCCATCCTCGCGCAAGACCGGCTCACGATAGAAGAGATTGGCGCGCATCAGCGGCGCCTGAGGCTGGATGCGTGCCAGTATCTCGTCAGAGGGCAGGCCCGCCAGCAGTCTGAGCTGCAGGCGCACGTGATCGGCCTCGGTATCCAGTTTCATCAGCATCGCCTCGCACTCCGGCACACTGACGCGCTGAATGGAGCGTCCGGAGCTGTACCAGGCGAAACGCACTCGCGCCACCGCTGCTTCCGCGACCGGTACGCGCCGCCAGCATTGCTTCAGATGCAGACGAGCGAGGCCATCGCCCTTCAGGTGCTGGTTGAGGCCAGGGTGGCGGAAGGGCAGGATGGCCTTGAGCTCCGCGAGTTGATCGGGATACGCCTCACGCAGTTCGGCAAACAGTCCCGCCAGATGCTCCTTGGCCAGATTGAGGGTGCAGACTGCCTGGATCACCTGCGGGCCTGCCGCCACCACGCCCAGATAGGGGCGGGTGACACGCCCATCCTGCCCATCCTGATACCACACATCCTGCAGCGCGAGCCGTAGCCAATCGAGATCGGCATGGCCGCCATCCAGCCGCCACAGCGGCGAATTCTCCTCCGCGACGGCAGTGATGACCTGTTCGGCTGCGCTGATCTGTTCATCGAAGGCCGCCTCTATTCTGGCCATCAGCTGATATTCGGGCATGGTCCGCGTCCTGGTTGGCGCTTGAGGGATACACTCTTTTTATCGCGTTATCCTGTTTAGCGCAGCCTGGCGGGAAAGACAAGCGTGCGGATACGACACGAGGCGCCCCGCAGGGCGCCTCGTGGCATGGCTGGCATCTCCCGGGCGGGAAGCGTCGTCAAGAAACACGCGGCTTCCTCAGGAGCTGATCGCGACCTTGCGTCTAGCGATCGCGATAGCGTTCGGTGAGATCGCCATAGGCATCGATGCGGCGGTCACGCAGATAGGGCCAGATGCGGCGCACGTCCTCGCCACGCGCCAGATCCACCTCGACCAGCAACTCCTCGGGCTCGGTGCCGCCATGCGCCAGCAGCTCGCCCTGGGGTCCGCACACGAAGCTGCCCCCCCAGAACTGGATGCCTTCGCTGGCAGGCGTCGGGTCCGCTTCATGGCCGACCCGATTGGCGACGATCACCGGCACGCCATTGGCGACGCCGTGGCTGCGCTGGATCAGGGTCCAGGCATCCTTCTGGCGCGTCTGCTCGGCCGCATCATCGCGCGGGTCCCAGCCGATGGCGGTGGGATAGAGCAGCATCTCGGCACCGGCCAGTGCCATCAGCCGCGCGCCTTCCGGGTACCACTGATCCCAGCAGACCTGCACGCCCAGGCGGCCCACCGAGGTATCGATGGGCTCGAAACCGCGGCGCGGCGACTGAGCGCTGGGCGCATCACCCGGCGTGAAGTAGAACTTCTCGTAGAAGCCGGGATCATCCGGGATGTGCATCTTGCGGAAGGTGCCGACCAGGCCATCGGCCTTGTCGAGCACCACGGCGGTATTGTGATATACGCCCGCCGCGCGGCGCTCGAAGATGGAGCCGACGATGACCAGACCGAGTTCAGCGGCCAGACTGGCCAGGCGCTGGGTGGTCGGGCCTTCGAGGGGTTCGGCGAGATCGAAGATCGCGGTGTCTTCCGTCTGGCAGAAATAGTGGCTGGCATGCAGCTCCTGCAGCATCACCAGCTCAGCACCGCCGGCTGCCAGGCGGCGGATGGCCGCCTCGCTGGCCGCCAGGCTCGTATCCTTGTCGGGCCAGCCCTGCTGCTGGACGACACCGACCTTGAGTGTACGGCGGGAAGTGGTCATCACAGTGCTCCTTGAGTGAGGTTCGAGGTGGCCAGGGTGCCCTTGGGCAGTTGCATGGTCATGCAGTGCAGACTGCCATGCTGGCGAATCACGGCGCGGCAGTCGACCGGGATGATGTCACGTCCCGGGAAGGCGCCCGCCAGGGCCTTGAGCGCGATCATGTCGTGACGATCGGCATAGGTCGGCACCAGCACCGCGCCGTTGATGATCAGGAAGTTGGCATAGGTCGCCGGCAGGCGATGGCCGTCTTCGGGATCGAAGCAGGCCTCTGGCCATGGCAGCGGTACCAGGAAGTACGGATCGCCATTGGCATCCAGCATGCCTTCCAGCTCGGCTTCCATCGCCTTGAGCGCCGGGTAGTGCGGGTCGTCGCGATCATCGCAACGCACGTAGGCGATGGTACGCGGGTCGCAGAAGCGCGCCAGGGTGTCGACATGACTGTCAGTGTCATCGCCTTCCAGATGGCCATTGGCCAGCCACAGGATGCGTGAGACACCGAAATCAGCCGTGAGCTGTGCCTCGACCTGCTCGCGGCTCAGCCCGGCATTGCGATTGTCGTTGAGCAGGCAGGCCTCGGTGGTCAACAGCGTCCCCAGGCCATCCGTCTCGATGCCGCCGCCTTCCAGAATGAAATCGCGACTTTCCACCGGGCTTGCATAGACCCCTTGAGCGGCCAGCGCTCGGGTCAGGGCGTTGTCACGGGCGGCTTCGAACTTGCCGCCCCAGCCGGTGAAGGTGTAGTCGAGCAGTACCGGCTGGCCATCACGTTCGACGGTGATGGGGCCGTGGTCACGCGTCCAGGTGTCATCCAGCGGCGCCACATGCAGATGCAGACGCTCGGCCGGCACGCCGAAACCGGCGAAGCGTGACGTGAGGCGCTCGCGGGTGGCCTCGTCACTGACGCTGATCAGCACGTGCTGATACCGGCTGATGGCGATCACCATGGCCTCGCAGGTGGCTTCGATGCTCTCGAGCATCTCGTTCCAGTCGCTGTGGGGGCTGGGCCAGCTGAGCTGGATGGCATCCTGCGGGTGCCATTCGGCAAGCAGACGGGTGGCCATGGGCATCTCCCTGATGAAGAAGTGACGGTAATGCCGCGATACCGCGGACTCGGCGCGCGATGATAGCAGAGCCATGCGTCGACGCTAGCCCCTGCGTGCGTCATATGGCCAGACACTCGAGACTGGCGGTTCATGCTGTTCTCATGCGAGGGCTGGCAAACTGGGCGCGATTGTGGCCCCATGCGCCGAGCCTGCGGAATGCGTATCATGGCCCGCGACCCTGACCCAAGGAATCGACTTCGATGCTGCTGGATCGCCTACCCTTTCTGATCGGCCTGCGCTATACCCGCGCCAAGCGCCGTAACCATTTCATTTCCTTCATTTCCCTGACCTCGATGCTCGGCCTGTCGTTGGGCGTGGCCGTACTGATTCTGGTGCTGTCCGTCATGAACGGCTTCGACCACGAATTGCGTACCCGCGTACTGGGCATGGTGCCGCATGTGCGGGTCGAGGCGCGCGACAGCGTCACCGACTGGGAGACGCTCGCCGGCATGTTGCGCGAGAAGCCGCATGTCGTCGGTGCCGCTCCCTACATCGAGCAGCAGGGCATGTTCACCACCAATGGTCGCAACAAGGGCGCGCTGGTCACCGGTATCGATCCGTCCGCGGAGGACCAGGTCTCGATCATCAGTGAGCACATGGTGCAAGGAAGTCTGGCAGACCTCACGCCGGGCAGCTGGGGCATCGTGATGGGGGAGCTGCTGGCACGCAATCTCGGGGTCGGCGTCGGGGATCGCGTCACGCTGCTGGTGCCCGAGGCCTCCATCACGCCCGGGGGCATCTTCCCGCGCCTCAAGCGCTTCACGGTGACCGGCATCTTCAAGGTCGGCGCGGACGTGGATGCCAGTCTCGCCTACACCGACATCTCGGACATGGCCAAGCTGGCACGCTTCAAGGAAGGCGAGGTGCAGGGCGTACGCCTGAAACTCGATGACCTGTTCAGTGCCGATGCCGTCACCCGTGACATCATCAGCCAGCTGGGGCCGCAGTATCGCGGCATGGACTGGAAGCGTACCCACGGCAACCTGTTCGCCGCCATCCAGATGGAGAAGAACATGATCGGCCTGCTGCTGATGGTGATCGTCGCCGTGGCAGCCTTCAACATCGTCTCGACGCTGGTGATGATGGTGACCGACAAGCACGCCGACATCGCCATCCTGCGCACCCTCGGGGCCAAGCCCGGCAGCATCATGGGCATCTTCATCGTCCAGGGGCTGACCATCGGCGTGATGGGGATCATCATCGGCGCCATCGCCGGGGTGGCATTGGCATTGAGCGTCTCCGACATCATCGCCTGGGTGCAGTCGACCTTCGGTATCCAGTTCCTGGATCCCAACGTCTACTTCATCAGCTATCTGCCATCCCGTCTCGAACTGTCCGACATGGGTGTCATCATCGGCTCCGCGCTGGTGCTGAGCTTCCTGTCGACACTCTATCCGGCCTGGCGCGCTTCCCGCATCCAGCCGGCCGAGGTGCTGCGCTATGAATGATCTACCGACATCGACCGATGCATCATCCCGCTCTGCTGCTGGAGACTCCGCCATGCCGACCCCGGCTTCTGACACCCGTGCGACTGACCTGGCTCACGGCAAGCCGATGTTGATCTGTGAGCGCCTGAGTCGCAGCTACGACGAAGGCCCGCAGAAGGTGCAGGTTCTGGACGAACTGGAGCTGCGTGTGCACGCCGGCGAACGGGTCGCCGTCGTCGGCAGCTCCGGCTCCGGCAAGACCACGCTGCTCAATCTGCTCGGCGGGCTGGATCATCCCAGTCAGGGCATCGTGAAGGTGGCCGGCCAGCGCCTGTCCGAGCTCAGTGAGTCGGCGCTTGGCAGCTTCCGCAATCAGCACATCGGCTTCGTCTATCAGTTCCATCATCTGCTGGCGGAATTCAGCGCCGAAGAGAATGTGGCGATGCCGTTGATCATCCGGGGCCACAAGCGTGCCGAGGCCGCCGTCAAGGCGCGCAAGCTGCTGGAGCGTGTCGGCATGGCGCCGCGCGCCGATCACAAGCCGGGCGAGCTGTCCGGGGGAGAACGTCAGCGTGTCGCCATCGCGCGAGCGCTGGTGACGGACCCGAGCCTGGTGCTGATGGATGAACCGACCGGCAACCTGGATCAGACCACGGCGGCGCGCATTCTGGAGCTGATGGACGACGTCGCTCGGGAAGCGCAGGCCGCCTTCATCATCGTGACCCACGACAATGGGCTGGCCGCGCACCAGCACCGTGTGCTGCGCCTGGATGGCGGCAAGCTGCACGAGGACTGAGCTTCACCGCTGAGTGGCGGATGTCTGCCTCACGCCATGCCAGAAAGCCAAAAGCCCCGCCATCGAGAGATGGCGGGGCTTTTTCATGGGCGGCGTCGTCAGCCTTCAGGACTTGTCGGTATCCGGGGCAGCGTTCTGGTCGGACCGCTGCGCCCTGGTGCAACGCCTGGCGGCCAGACGCGCCTTGCGGCGACTGCGCCAGCTGCGCACGACCTGATAACGCCACAGCAGCCGGACCAGCACGTTGGCGAGCAAGGCGACCACCACCGCGCTGACCAGCGAGCCCAGCGCAAGTGCCGGCAGGATATCTTCCAGCTGGTTGGCGAACCAGGCCGCGGAGACCTGGTCCGGCATCACCCGGGCAGGCGTATCGAGCATCCAGGCGCCCACGCGATAGGTCGCGTAGTAGACCACGGGCATGGTCAACGGGTTGGTGATCCACACCAGACCTACCGAGAGCGCAAGGTTGCAGCGCAACGCCCAGGCGCCGAAGGCGGCCACCACCATCTGGAAGGGGATCGGCAGCAAGGCACAGAAGAAGCCCACCATGCACGCATTGGCAACGGTTCGACGCGACAACGCCCACAACGCGGGGTCGGCGATCAGGTGATGCATGAAGCGCAGGGATTTCTTGCGCCTGAGGGCATCCGGTTCCGGCATGAACCGCTTGAGTAGACGACGAGGCATGGCTTGGCCATTTGGCATTCAACGCCGGCCATTATCCATACATGTCCCCGGGACTGCCATGCTGTGAGCTCAGTTAAGCGGCCCGCATCGTGCAATCCTGTGTGCTTGAAATGATGCTGAACGCAGGCCAGTCCCCGTCATGCCTGATGAAGAGCGGTATCTGCCTCCTTGAAAGATTCGTCTGAAAAGCTGCCCGTGGGCGCGAACGACGCCACGCGGTTTCGCGGGTCCTGGCTGACACCGGGGGCTCTGATCCAGTGGCTCGCCGGTCTGGTGGCCGGGGTGTGGCTGTCGCGACAGGGGGAGTGGACGGCCGATTGGCAGGGACGCATGCCGGATGGCGCACCCGAAAGCGCAGGGGATGTCTTGAGCGGGATGGCAGACAGCCTGTTGCTGCCATCTCTGGTGCTCAGCCTGCTGGTGATGCTCGCCTTCGCGCGACGCCCGGCAGTTTTGCGGCTGGGGATTGCTCTGTGGGGCGGGCTGCTGCTCGGGCTGGCGCATCAGCCACTCATGCTTGCCGAAGCACTGGCGCGCGAGGATATCTGGCTGGAGGGGCGCATCGAGCAGGCCAGCCGTTCGCTCCCGGCCCCGGGGAAGTCGGTGCGTCTGGTCTTCAGGGTGGAAGCCTGTCGAGCCTCGGGCGCTGACGGCGAAGCAGGCGGAGAGCAAGGTGAGGCGCTCAAGCCCCCCAGGGTGAACGCATCCGGCATGACGAGCGCTGGGCGTGAGCTGGCCTGTCGTCGTCTCGAGGGCCAGCGGGTGCAATTGCGGCGCTACTGGCCGCGGCGTACCGCCTCTGAATCATCAGCTTCGCCTCTTCTCGTTCCCTGGCAAGCAGGGGAGCGGTGGCGGCTGATCGCCAGACTGGTGCCGCCGCATGCTGCCAGCAACCCGGACGCGCTGCAGAGTTTTGATCGGGTCAGCTGGTGGTGGCGCGAGGGGATCGTGGCGACGGGGTACGTGCGAGACCCCGCCCGAGCGCAGCGACTGGCACCACCCCGCGGGGTGGCAGCGTTGCGCCTGGCGGCCGAGCAGCGGCTCTGGCAGGGCTGTGGAGGGCGGAGCGATGACATCCAATGGGCGCATTCGCCCTGCCGCTGGCTGGCGGCGCTGACGCTGGGGCGTGCCTCGGCGCTGACTCGCGATGACTGGGAGTCCTTGAATGCCACCGGGTTGACGCACCTCGCCGTGGTGTCAGGGCTGCATGTCGGGCTGATGGCAAGCCTGGTGCTAGTGGTGAGCTTTGGCGTCCTGCGCCGTCTTCGTCCTGCCGACTGGCGTTTCAGCGTCGCTCCCTGGTGGCTGGCGTGTCTGGCGGCCTGGAGTTTCGCGATACTGGCAGGGCTGGCGCCGCCGGCGCTGCGAGCGGCGCTGATGACAAGTGTTGGGTTGTGGATGGCCAGCGGGCGCAGCGGCCTGGGCGTCTGGCAGATATGGATGTTGGCGTTGTCGCTGGTGATCGGCCTTGATCCGCTGGCCTTGTGGCGACCCGGCACCTGGTATTCGTTCCTTGCCGTGGCAGCGCTGCTGCTGGCCTGGCAGGGGTGTGAGCGTCCCCGCGGTGCGCTGGGCTGGTGTCGCGCCACGCTGCGCAGCCAATGGGTGTTGACGCTGGTGATGGGGGTCGCTCTGCTGGTCGGGCGTGGTCAGCTGTCATGGCTTGCCATGCCGATGAATCTAGTCATTGCCCCGCTCGCGACCCTCCTGGTCGTGCCGTTGGGGATGCTGGGCTGGGGGCTGGCTGGCATCGACTCCCTGCTGGACGCGATGGGTTTGCGGCTGTCGGAAGGGGCGGGAATGAGCGGGGCGCTGTGGCAGTGGCTCGCCGAGCGAGTGGATCATGGCATGGCGTGGCTCGGGACCGTCACGCAGCGCCATGGCCTCTGGCCCGCACGGACAGCGACGGACACCCTGTCCGCTGACATGGCAGCAGCGATGGCGATGATGGTACTGGGCGGCCTGTGGCTGGCAAGTGGAGTGCCGGGGTTGGAGCGCCGTGTCAGAGGGCTGTGCACCGCCCTGGCGATGCTGTGGGGGACGGGGCTTGCCTTGCTGCTGTGGCCGCCTGCGCCATGGCCGTCCAGCGCCCACGCCGGCGAAGGACGCATAGGGCGCGACAGCGAATGGCTTGCCGATTCGCGAGCGGCCCCGTTGGTCGTGACCGTCCATGACGTCGGACAGGGGCTGGCGATATCGCTCAGGGTAGCGGGGCGCGTGCTGTCACCTGAGACGATGGAGGATCTTCCTCGTCATTGGCTCTATGATCTCGGCCCCGGTGCTGCCTTCGGGCCGCCGCGCATGGGGGAGCTGCTGACGGCAGCCGAGGCGCCCTGGGGCGTCATCATCAGTCATGGTGATGGCGATCATGCAGGCGGACTGGCGGCGCTGCGAGCGGAGCAGATCGCGCAGTTGTGGGTGCCTGAGGGACAGAGAGGCCGTCTTGACCGTCAGGTGGGCTGGCTGAAGGACGTGCCGACCGCGTCCTGTGAGGCAGGGCGGCGCATCACGCTCGGCCATCTCGCCGACCGCCCCGTGAAACTGGAGATGCTGTGGCCGCCGCCCGGGTGGAAGGTGCGGCGTGACAATGCCCACTCCTGTGTGGTTCTGATCGCGTGGGGTGAGCGTCCGCTGGCGTTGCTGAGTGGCGATATCGGGGTGCAGGAGGAGCGCCAGCTGGTGGAGCTGCTCTCGCGTCGGCTGGCGGGAAGCCCGCTGCCATTGCTGGTCGTCGCGCACCATGGCAGTCGCAGCAGCAGTGGGGAATCCTGGCTCGCGCGTCTGTCACCGCGCCACGCGATCATCAGTGCCGGACGCTACAATCCGCATGGTCATCCGCATGACGAGGTGGTCGAACGCCTGATGCGGCATGCGCAATGTGTCTGGCACAGTGGCCTGGAGGGAGCGCTGCGCTGGGAGTGGTCCCCTGACGCGGAGCGCCTCATTCCCGCGCGGGGTGCTGCCGGTATCGATACGCAGTGCCTTGGGGTAAAATCCGTTGATTGATCAGGGGCATGGCGAATGTCTGCCTGTCAGCGTGCCAGGGACGCGGTCGCGCAGGCCTGATGACGACAACAATGATCGGCGCCGTTGACGGTGCACCATCAAGACCAAGGGAGAGGTCACATGTTGGAAGCCTTGTACGCAGGGGGGCTGCTGATGCTCCCGATCCTGGGATGTTCGGTCGTGGCACTGGCCATCATCCTCGAACGTCTGTGGACGTTGCGCACGCGCCGTATCGCGCCGCGCGGTCTGGGACAGCAGGTGTGTGAACTGATCAGTCAGGGACAGGTCAATGTCTACTGGTTGGAGAGTCATTCGCCCCTTGGGGGGGTGCTGGCGGCAGGGCTTCGCAATGCGCGCCTGGGCAATGAACAGGTGCGTGCGCGCATTCAGGAATCGGCCGTTGCGGTAATCCACGACATGGAGCGCTTCCTGAGCCCCCTGGGGACCATCGCGGCCATCACCCCGCTGCTGGGCCTTCTGGGCACGGTGGTCGGCATGATCGATGTCTTCGCCGTGATCGTGGACGCCGGGTCCGCCGAGCGTGCCCAGGAGCTGGCCGGCGGGATTTCCCAGGCGCTTGTCACCACGGCGGCGGGTCTGACGGTCGCGATTCCGGCGCTGATGTTCCATCGCTACTTCCAGCGTCGCGTGGAAGACATCACCGTGACCATGGAAGAGCAGGCGGGGCAGGTGGTGGAGTACATCTCGCACCATCAGGGGGAGCTGGGGCTGGCCGAGAGTCATGACGGCTTCGATCGTCGCGCGGGCCAGCGCAACGGGCCAGCGCCGAGGGAGAGTCTGCCGGAAGACCTGCCGGCCTACATGCGTCGGGACGAGGATGATCCGCTCTCGGGCTCCGACACGCTCGCTGATCGAGGCGTGGGGCCCGGGAGGCCGTCATGAGGTTTCCTCGCCGCCAGCGTGAATCGGTCGAGGTCAATCTTACGCCGCTGATCGACGTGGTCTTTCTGCTGCTGATCTTCTTCATGGTCTCGACCACGTTTGACAGTCGACGCGCCCTGGACCTGATTCTGCCGCAATCCAGTCAGGCCAGCGCCGTGGAGCAGGCGCCGCTGATCATGACCATCGGCGCCAAGGGAGATTTCACGCTCGGTGACACCTCGCTCACCGAGTCAGCATTGGGGGCTGCGCTTGCACGACACAGGGACCAGGCTGATCGCTTCGGGTTGATCCTCGAAGCCGATGGCCGTACGCCACATGCGAAGGTGGTGAAAGCGTTGGACGCTGCCGCCGAAGTGGGCATTACCCGAGTGCGCATCAGTACGCGCACCGGGACCGATACATCACCACCGGATGCCCCATGAGGGCGCCGCTCAAGTCTATGGAGACCCCGTGAGTCGCGACTCCACCTGGATTCATTACCGCCGCCTGCTCGGCTATGTCCGTCCGTACTGGAAGATGTTCTTGGCTGCCGTGCTGGGTTACGTCATCTATGGTGCCTCGAGCACGGCGCTGGCCGAGATGATGAAGCGCCTGATCGATGGCATTCAGAATCCTGACGCCCAGTTCAGATTGTTCCTGCCGTTGTTCGTGATCGGCATGTTCGCGATACGCGGTGTGGGGACCTTCCTGGGGACCTACTGCATGAGCGACGTGGCACGCAATGTGGTGCATACCCTGCGTACCACCGTGTTCAACCACATGCTGCATCTGCCGGGACGTTACTTCGACGAGAACTCCACCGGTCACCTGATCACCCGCGTGACCTATCACGTGGAGCAGATCACCGGCGCCGCC
This sequence comes from Cobetia sp. 5-25-4-2, assembly GCF_013374075.1. Taxonomy (NCBI): domain Bacteria; kingdom Pseudomonadati; phylum Pseudomonadota; class Gammaproteobacteria; order Oceanospirillales; family Halomonadaceae; genus Cobetia; species Cobetia sp. 5-25-4-2. Next base: position 337,437 of record NZ_BLWK01000001.1, read on the forward strand.
ACCAAGGCATTGACCATCATCATGCGCGAAGGCTTCTTCGTGCTGGGTCTGCTGAGCTATCTGTTCTGGACCAACTGGAAACTCACGCTGGTATTCATCGCGGTCACGCCGCTGATCGGCTGGGTGGTCAGCTATGCCAGCAAGCGCTTCCGCAAGCTCTCCAAGCGTATCCAGGGCTCGATGGGGGAGGTCACCCATGTGGCATCCGAGGCGCTGTCCGGGCATCGGGTGGTCCGCACCCACGGTGCGGAAGATTACGAGAAGGCGCGCTTCGCTGCGGTCAGTGAGTACAACCGCGAGCAGAAGATGAAGGAGGCGTTGACCAAGGCCACCGCCACGCCGGTGATCCAGCTGTTGATCGCCGTGGCACTGGCGACCCTGGTGTGGCTGGCGATGGCGCCGGAATTGATGGCTGGCATGTCGGCGGGTGAATTCGTCGGCTTCATCACCGCGGCCTCGATGATGGCCAAGCCGGTGCGTCAGCTGACCGAGGTCAACGGCGAGATCCAGAAGGGCATGGCGGCATCCGAGGAGCTGTTCGGGCTGCTCGACATGCCCGCGGAGCCCGACAACGGCAACGTGGTTCCGGACGGTCGCCTGGCGGGTCGGGTGCGCTTCGACAACGTCCACTTCCGCTACGCCGACAATCAGCCGGATGTGCTCAAGGGCATCGATCTGGAAGTGGAGGCCGGGCAGATGGTGGCCATCGTCGGGCGCTCAGGTTCCGGCAAGTCGACGCTGATGAGCCTGCTGCCACGGTTCTACTCGCCTACCACGGGCCGCATCCTGATCGACGACGTGGCCATCGAGGACTACAAGCTGCGCCCGATGCGCCAGCAGATCGCGCTGGTCTCCCAGAACGTGACGCTGTTCAATGCCAACCTCACCGCCAATATCGCCTACGGCACCGGGGAAGCGGATGTCCAGCGGGTCGAGGAGGCGGCGCGCGCCGCCTATGCCCACGAGTTCATCGAACGCATGAGTCAGGGCTATGACACCATCGTCGGTGACAACGGCATCATGCTCTCGGGAGGGCAGCGTCAGCGCATCGCCATCGCGCGTGCCATCTACAAGGATTCGCCGATTCTGGTGCTGGACGAGGCCACCTCGGCGCTGGACACCGAGTCGGAACGCTATATCCAGCGGGCGCTGGAGGAAGTCTGTCAGGGCCGTACCACCTTCGTCATCGCGCACAGGCTGTCCACCATCGAGAAGGCGGATCGCATCCTGGTGATGGATGACGGCGAGATCATCGAAGACGGTACGCATGAAGCGTTGATCGCTCAGGAAGGGGCCTACGCCGCCCTGCATCGCATCCAGTTCCGGGAGACGGCTGACGCATGAGTGAACGACTGGTAGACGCCTGGTATCGGGGCGCCGCCTGGCTCCATCTGTTACGTCCGCTGGAGCATGTCTATAAAGGGGTGGTGGCACGCCGACGTGAGGCCTATCTCACTGGCAAGCGTGAGGTCTGGAAGGCGCCGGTGCCGGTGATCGTGATCGGCAACATCACCGTCGGTGGAACCGGCAAGTCGCCGCTGGTGGCCTGGCTCGGCCGTTGGTTGAGCGAGCAGGGCTGGCGCCCGGGCATCATCTCACGGGGCTATGGTGGCCACGCGCCGCGTTACCCGCTGTATGTCCAGGCCGATACGGACCCGCAGCACGCCGGTGATGAGCCGGTGATGCTGGCTCAGCAGACCGGCCTGCCGGTGGCGGTGGACCCGGACCGTCCCAGTGCCGCGCGTCGTCTGATCGCGGCGGGGTGCGACATCCTGCTCTCCGATGACGGCTTGCAGCACCATGCGCTGGGGCGCGACATCGAGCTGGTGGTGGTGGATGGCGAGCGCGCCTTCGGCAATCAGCGGTGCCTGCCGGCGGGCCCCCTGCGGGAGCCGCTGTCACGGCTGGCGAGTGTCGATGCCGTGATCTCCAATGGGGTGATCGACTGCACCCGCCTGCCGGTGGAATCACATTGCATGACGCTGACGCCGGTCCATTGGCGCCATCTGATCGATGATGTGCGTTATCCCGCCACTCATCAGCCATTCAGTGGCTCGGTGCATGCACTGGCCGGTATCGGCAATCCCCAGCGTTTCTTCCGTACCTTGACCAATCTGGGGGTGGAGCATCAGCCCCATCCCCTGGCGGACCATCATCGCTTCACGCCGACGGATCTGCGTTTTTCCGACAACCTGCCGGTGGTGATGACGGCCAAGGATGCCGTGAAGTGTCGCCGCTTCGCCAACGAGCGTTGCTGGGCACTGGATGTCGAGGCACGGCCGGATCAGGCGCTGGTGGATTGGCTTGCCAACCGCCTCGAGGCGCTGTGAGCGACTGACCGATTGTTTCTTTCTTATTAGCTGTTATCCCGGAGATGTCTCGATGGACAAGGAATTGCTCGCGCTGCTGGTCTGCCCGCTTTGTCAGGCCAAGCTGACCTATGATGCGGCGAATGCCGAGCTCAAGTGCTTCTATGATGGGCTGGCCTATCCCGTGCGTGACGGCATCCCCGTCATGCTGGAAGAAGAAGCGCGCGTGATGGATGCCGACGAGAAGCTCAAGGGGAGTCGCGGCTGATGAGCGATGTGGCGCACAGCAGTGATGTGACAGGTCGTGGCGCCGTGGTGGTGATTCCGGCTCGCTTCAACTCCTCGCGCCTGCCCGGCAAGCCGTTGGCGGACATCCATGGTCGGCCGATGATCGAGCATGTCTGGCGCAATGCCTGTGCCAGTCAGGCAAGCCGTGTGGTGATCGCCACGGACGACGAGCGTATCCGCACCGTCTGTGAGGGCTTCGGTGCCGAGGTCGTGATGACTCGTGCCGATCACCCCAGTGGCACCGATCGTCTCGCGGAAGTGGTCGAGCGGCTGGCACTGGCTCCCGAGACGCTGGTCGTCAACGTGCAAGGAGATGAGCCGCTGTTGCCTGCCGCGCTGATCGATCAGGTCACCTTGCGTCTCGAGGAAGACGAGGGGGCTTCCATCGCGACCCTGGCCGAGCCCATCACCAGTGTCGATAGCCTGTTCAATCCCAATGTGGTCAAGGTGGTGCGTGATCTGCGTGGTCGCGCGCTGTACTTCTCGCGCGCACCGCTGCCGTGGGATCGGGAGCACTTCACCACGCCGCCGACCGTGCTGGCCACCGACTCCTGGTTGCGCCATATCGGTCTCTACGCCTATCGCGCCAGCTTTCTGAGCGAATATGTCGATTGGCTGCCGGCGCCGCTGGAGCAGCTCGAGCAGCTCGAGCAATTGCGCGCACTGCATCATGGTCATGCGATTCAGGTCGCCATCGCCTGCACCTCCCATCCTGCCGGTGTGGATACCCAGGAAGATCTCGAGCGCGTGCGTGACTGGCTGACGCAAGAGGCCGGTGATGAGTGAATTGCTTGAGCGGATAGCGGCGCGCAGACCGCCGGTCAGACGAATTCTGATGGTCTGTCTGGGCAATATCTGTCGCTCCCCCAGCGCGGAAGGCGTACTGCGTGCCGCGCTGGCACGCCATGGGCTGGATGAGCTCATCGAGGTCGACAGCTGTGGTACCAGTGACTGGCATGTGGGCGCTCCGCCGGATTCACGTGCCATCGCGCATGCGGCTGAGCGTGGGTACGACATCAGTGGCCTGCGCGCCCGCCAGCTGTGCGTGCAGGACTTTTATGGCGTCGATCTGATCCTGGTGATGGATGATGCCAACCTGAGTGACGCGCGGCGTCTGGCACCCCAGGACAGTCCGGCACTGCTTGGCCGTCTGCTGGACCTGCTGCCGACGCCGCTGCCGACTCTGGCGCGAGGCAGTCGCGAAGTGCCGGACCCCTATACCGGGGGGGCTGAGGCCTTCGAGCAGGTGCTGGACCTGATCGACATCGCCTGTGAGGCATTGATCGATGCCCTGCCACCTGTCACGCGGACCCCTTCATGATGGCGTCCGACAAGACATCGACGAGAGCATCACTGACGGCCTGCAATACCCTGGGCTTTGCCGCCACCGCACGTGCCTTCAGTGAGCCACGCAGCGTGGCCGAGGCGCGTCGCCAGATTCTGGACTCGCGTGCGGCCGATGAGCGTCTGGTGGTGATCGGTGGGGGCAGCAATCTGGTGTTGCTGCCCTGGCTGGATGCCCATGTGATGCGCCCGGCCTTCGAGGCCATGACGATCACGCCGGCAGCGGATGGTAGAACCGCCACCGTGAGTGTCGAGGCGGGCAAGCGCTGGCACGCCCTGGTGATGGAGCTGGCGACAGCTGGCTGGTGGGGCTATGAGAATCTGGCCTTGATTCCCGGCTGCTGTGGCGCAGCCCCGATCCAGAACATCGGTGCCTATGGTGTCGAGCTGGCCGACCATCTGCTGCGACTGGAAGTCATGTCGCTGGAGGATGGCAGCACGCGCTGGCTGAGTCGCGAGGAGTGCGCCTTCGGCTACCGTGACAGTCTCTTCAAGGGGTCGCTTGAGCATCGCGTCCTGATCACTCGCCTGGAGTTCGTGGTGACGCGTGAAGCGACACCGCAACTGGCCTATGGGGACCTCGCTCAGCGCGTCAATGCCGCCACACCGCAAGGGCAGGCCATCACGCCATTGAGCGTGGCGAATGCCGTGATTGCCACGCGCAGTGAAAAGCTGCCGGACCCTGCGGTGCTCGGCAATGCGGGAAGCTTCTTCAAGAACCCCCAGCTTGCCGCCGACGAGGCTCGCGAGCTATTGGCGCATCATCCGACCTTGCCGCACTACCCGCAGGCCGATGGCAGCGTGAAATTGGCGGCCGGCTGGCTGATCGACCAATGTGGCCTCAAGGGGGCACGTCGGGGACATGTCGGCGTGCATGATCGCCAGGCGCTGGTGCTGGTTCACTTTGGGGGCGGGCAGGTCTCGGAGCTGCTGGCGCTGGCACAGGAGGTGCGTGAGAGCGTTCATGCGCGCTTCGGGGTCTGGCTGGAGCAGGAACCGCGCGTACTGGGAGAGATGGCCGCGACGCCTTCCTGACGGTTGGTCGGTTTGTCGAAGGCATTCCGTCACGAAAAAGCCCCGCAGAGTGATCTGCGGGGCTTTTTCGTGACGGGTCAATCCCCTGCCTGCACCGATGAAGCCGGTGAGGCAGGGGGCAGGGCTCAACGTGTCGTGCTGTCGTCGTTGTCCTGCGAGCTGACTTCTGCCTGACCCTCTGTCGCCTGAGCATCGGCGGCCGCTTTCTCGGCGGCCTCACGCTCACGACGACGAACTTCGCGCGGGTCATTGTAGGCGCGAGCACCACGGCGGCGACGTGAAGCGTTGGCGGTCCCGGCTGCCTCATCTTGCTTGTCATCGCTTGCAGGTGCCTGAGCGTCTGCCGCGGCGATGTCGTCATCCTGTGCTGGCGTTTCCGTCTGCACGGAGGCGGTCGCCTCGACATCTTCCAGAGCGGGCTCTGCTGGCGCAGCCTCTGCCTGAGACGCATCAGGCTGTGCATCGGCCTGAGTCGACGCCAGCGGGGTCGCGGCAGATTGGGTCTGTGGCTGCTGCACTTCCGGCTTGGCGGCTTCAGACTGTCCTGCATCGTGCTCGGCAGGTGCAGCCTCCGGAGTCGCTTCTACCTGAGCTGTCGCCTCTGGCTGCGTCGCCGCTTCGCTGACGTCTTCTGCTGTCGCAGTCGGCGCAGCATCGCTGGCGTGCTCAGTGCGATGGGGGGTGTCTGCTTCCACGCAAGCTTTGGTCTCGGCCACGGGCGCCGTCTCCTGCGGCATCACGCTGTCCTTCAGCGCCTGGCTGTCGACGGCCGCTTCCGGTGCGGTCTCCACCGCGACCTGCGCCTGTACCGCGCTGTCATCCGCCTTGACGTCCGTTGCTGCCACATCGGCCTCGGCATCGGACACGGTTTCAGAGGTGTCGGCATCGGTATCGGTCGTTGCGCTCAGCGTCTCGGCCTGCGCTTGATGAGCGCTGGCCTGCTGCGGTGCATGCTGCTCAGTACGCTGGGTGGCGTGCTGTTCAGTGCGCTGAGCCTGATGGGGCGTGGCAGACGCGGTGCTGGAGTCGTTGACCTCGGCAGAGTCATCCCGTGTCATCACGTCCTGTTGCAGGGCTTGCGTGCTGGGCGCACTGATTTCCGGCGCCTCTGGCGTCTCGGCGACCGACGGCTGCTCATCAGGCGAGGCGTTGTCAGCGGTCACTGCCACGGCCGGCGTCACCTCCGTCTCCACCTTGGCGCTGACGTCGGCACTGGTGTCGGCAGGTGCTGCCTTGTCGCCATCGCTGTCAGCGACGACAGCTTGCGCTTGCGGTTCACTGCTCTCGACCGTCTCAGGCGCGACCTTCACGCCTTCGGCACCTTCCTCGGCAACAGCGGGAACCGGTTGCTGCGGTGCTGCGGTCGAGGCGACGTCATCGAGCACGGCGTCAGCTGGCTGAGCGCTCTGCGCCTGCGGGCCGGCCAGTGCCATGGCCTTCAGGGACTGCTGCTGAGCGATGGCGTCGGGGTTGAGTGCATGGCTGCGGCTACGAGCGCGCGGATTGTTGCGCGTCGGCTGCTGGACATCGTCTGCCTGCTGCTCGCTCTGCTGGGCCTGTTCTGCCGCCTTGATGGACTCGCGAGCATGATGGCTGTTGACCTGCTCTGCCTTGTCCGCCTTGGAAGGCTTCTCACGGCGCGCCGGCTTGTCATCACGCTTGGCAGCATTGTCCTGCTTGGCCTCGTTCTGCTTGGCATCGTTCTGCTTGGCATCGTTCTGCTTGGCATCGCTCTTGGCATCATTGCCGGACGGCGCCTTGGCAGGCGTCTGTGCGTCGGATGTCTTCTCCGTCGCTTCTGCCTGCGGTTTGCTGTCGTTGGTCACGATGTCCTGAGCGTTGTCCTGACGCGACTCGCTGGACTTGCGACGATTGCCACGGTCATTGCGCTGACGACGCTTGTTGTTGCTGCGACCCTCGGAGCGGTTGTCGCTCTGGCTGTCGTTGCGACCATCGTTGCGACTGTCGTTGCGACCATCGTTGTCGTTGCCGCGCGTGTCCTGCTGACGAGAGTCCTGCTGGCGTGAGTCCTGCTTGCGTGAATCGCCCTCGGCGTTGCGGCGACGATTGTCGTTGCGTGCGTTGCCGCGGTTGGCATTGCGGCCATCCTTGCGTGCATTGCCGTCGGTTGAGGCTTCGCTGACGCTTTCGCGACGCTCGCGTGCCTTTTCCAGTGCCTTGCGGGCTTCGCTGGACTTGGCCGGCGTCGCGCTGGCGCTGTCGTCGCTGCCCAGCAGGCGGCTGAAGCCCTTGGCCAGACGTGCCAGCAGGCCGCCGCCGGAAGGGGCTGCTGCCGGTGCCTGGGTGGCCGGGGTCGCTGTGGCCTCGGATTTGCTCACCGCATTGCGCCCGTCATTGCGAGAGGTCTGACGATTGTCGTTGCGATTGGCATTGCGGCCGTCGTTACGAGTGTCGCTGCGCGATCCCTGACGACTGTCGTTGCGAGTCTCGCTCTGGCTGTCGTTACGATTGTCGTTGCGGCTGCGGTTATTGCTGCCATTGCCATTGCGACGACGGTTGCCGCTCTTGGCATTGTCGTTGCCGTTGCCGTTGCCGTTGCCGTTGCCGTTGCTGGAAGCGGAGGTGTTCTCGTCAGTCTCGGCGGGCTCGGCAGGCTTGCTGACTTCCGGTGCGGAGGCGGGGGCTGGTGTCGTGTGGGACACGCTCTTGACCGCCGCTTCGGTGCGTGCCGGTGGCTTGTCGAAATTCGGATCCGGCTCCTTGCCGACTTCGGTCTCGACGGACAGCTCGAAGCTGGATTTGTCGGCACCGTCTTCATCGACATGGTCATCACGCAGACGCACGACTTCGTAGTGCGGCGTGTCGAGTTCCGGGTTCGGCAGCAGCACGACATTGACGCCCTGACGACGCTCGATGTCGAACAGTGTGGCGCGCTTCTCGTTGAGCAGGTAGGTCGCGACCGGCACCGGCAGGATGGCGCGGATCTGCGAGCTGCGCTCCTTCATGGCCTCTTCCTCGATCAGGCGCATGATCGAGAGCGCCATGGAGCGCACGTCGCGGATGGTGCCCTGGCCGTCACAGCGCGGGCAGACCACGCCGCTGGTCTCGCCCAGTGACGGACGCAGGCGCTGACGCGACATTTCCATCAGGCCGAAGCGTGAGATGCGACCGATCTGCACGCGAGCGCGGTCGATCTTGAGCGCGTCTCGCACGCGATTCTCGACTTCACGCTGATTGCGCGCCGGGGTCATGTCGATGAAATCGATCACCACCAGGCCGCCGATGTCACGCAGACGCAGCTGGCGCGCGATCTCGTCCGCCGCTTCCAGGTTGGTCTGCAGCGCGGTTTCCTCGATATCGCTGCCACGCGTGGCACGCGCGGAGTTGATGTCGATGGAGACGAGAGCTTCGGTGTGGTCGATGACGATGGCGCCACCGGAAGGCAGCTTCACTTCGCGCTGATAGGCGGTCTCGATCTGGGATTCGATCTGGAAGCGCGAGAACAGCGGGACGTCGTCTTCGTAGAGCTTGATCTTCTGCTGATAGCTCGGCATGACCTGACGGACGAAGGACAGCGCTTCTTCCTGGACGTCGCCGGAATCGATCAGCACCTCACCGATGTCATTGCGCAGATAGTCGCGCATGGCACGGATGATGACGTTGGATTCACGATAGATCAGGAAGGGAGCAGGGCGGCTGGCGGCAGCCTTGGTGACGGCATCCCAGACCTGAGCCAGATAGTCGAGGTCCCATTGGAGCTCTTCTGCGCTCTTGCCGATACCGGCGGTGCGTACGATGACGCCCATCTTGTCCGGCAGGGTGAGGCTGTTCATCGCCTCTTTCAGCTGGGCACGCTCTTCCCCCTCGATGCGGCGGGAGATGCCACCGGCACGCGGGTTGTTGGGCATCAGCACGAGGAAGCGGCCGGCCAGGCTGATGAAGGTGGTCAGGGCGGCGCCCTTGTTGCCACGCTCTTCCTTGTCGACCTGGACGATGACTTCCTGGCCTTCCTTGAGCACTTCCTTGATGTTGGGGCGGCCTTGGCCCGGGTCCTTGCTGAAGTACTCGCGGGAGATTTCCTTGAGCGGCAGGAAGCCGTGGCGATCGGCGCCGAAATCGACGAAGCAGGCTTCCAGACTGGGCTCGATGCGGGTGATCTTGCCGCGGTAGATGTTGGCTTTCTTCTGCTCGCGGGCACCAGACTCGATGTCGAGATCGTAAAGGCGTTGTCCGTCGACCAGTGCGACGCGCAGCTCTTCCGGCTGGGTCGCGTTGATGAGCATCCGTTTCATGTCGTCTCGCTAGACTGGGCGTGCCGAAGGGCAGCCGCATTTGCGTCGGCGACGAGGAACCGTTTTCAGCTTCGTGTTGTGCTCAGCGCATGTCGTGGGATGCGTCTTTCGCATGCAGGCACGTCTCGTGACGTGCCACATGCGGCATGATCATGTTGAGTACTGGAAAGAGGCAGGACGTGTTGCGGGGAACGTTGACTCCTCCGGCCCTGCGGTCTCTTCCCTAACACCTGGCATTCGCCGATTCATCGACGCCGGCCTTCGGCACGGATATCGAATGATTGCCCGGGCATCATGCCCGGGCGGTAGTGTGTCATTGGCCCACCAGAAGGCTGGGCATTGCATCGTGTTGCTGCGCTCGAGGGCAGTGACGTGTCTCGCGGGGAGGTGGCGTCACGGCCGGTCGCGCTGCGGCGCGCGGGGTAACACGTCCCGCGCCCGCTGATAGCGTTACCTCGCCATCTTTGGCGCGGACGTTATCGATGTCTTTCGTCATGATGCTGGCCAGCCAGCGGCATTGGACGACTGTCCGTGAGGCGGCATTCGTGATCTGCAATCGGCAGACCCGTTGCGCAGGACAGCACGCGGCCGACAGTCCAGGTGACAACAGGGTGCGTGAAGACTCTGCACGGTGCTGACGTCGGTGCGCATTGTTTCGTCGTGGGCCGGCTGGCCCTGTTCACGTGGTCTGCATGGGGTTTCACGCCGCATGCAGAACCGTCTACCTCGCCGTCTCGGCGGGGTCGTGACGCGGGTGATCGGGCATATAGAGAAGGCCCATCTCACTGGGCCCGAATATACCAGTAAAGGTATGGGCCAGCAATTCGGCAGGCATATCAAATGCTTCGCCCGAATGCCCGCCATTCGTCCCGGGTTTCGCGGCCTTGAGCGGCGCAGCCAGAGCCCTCCGATGGCGGGATGATTCCCCATTGGTCGCATGACACCGTAGAATGGCCAGTCTGAGTGCGCCCCGGCGTACGGCAACATGATGAACAGGCCGCGCGAAGGCGAGGCCGGAAAGGAGCGAGACATGGCCGAGGGCCAATCAGTCCAGTGGATCGAGGTTGCCCCGGAACTGGCCGGGCAGCGCATCGACAATTTCCTGCGTACACGTCTCAAGGGGGCACCCAAGGCCTTGATCTATCGCATCGTGCGCAAGGGTGAGGTTCGGGTGAACAAGAAGCGCATCAAGGTCGACTATCGCCTGCAGGCGGGAGACCTGGTGCGTGTACCGCCACTGCGCCTGTCGCCGGAAGCCGCGGTGCAGGAAGTCAGTGGCAATCTGCGTGAGGTGCTGGCGGGCTGCATCGTGCGCGAGACCGATGATTTCATGGTCATCAACAAGCCGTCCGGTCTCGCCGTGCACGGCGGGAGCGGCGTCAAGATCGGGCTGATCGAGGCCATGCGTCAGATTCGTGATGAACTGCCGTTTCTGGAGCTGGTCCATCGTCTGGATCGTGATACCTCCGGCTGCATCCTGCTGGCCAAGACGCGTGCGGCGTTGCTGCAGCTCAATGCGGACCTCAAGGCCCACAAGATGACCAAGCTGTATCTGGCGCTGGTGGAAGGGCGCTGGGACTCGCGGCGTGATTATGTCAATGCACCGCTTGAGCGTTACGACGGCGGCAACGGGGAGCGTCGCGTGCGCGTCGACGAGGCCGGCAAGACGGCCAGTACCCGTTATGCGGTGCGCGAAGCCTATCCCAGCATGACGCTGGTCGAGGCCGAGCCGATCACCGGGCGTACCCACCAGATTCGTGTGCACTCCGTGCATGCCGGTCACCCGCTGCTCGGCGATACCAAGTACGGGACCGAGCGCGGCAATGCGCTGGCGAAGAAGGTCGGGCTGGAGCGCCTGTTCCTGCATGCCGCTCAGCTCAGCTTCCCGGACCCCACCGACGGGCGGACCGTGACGGTCCGTGCGCCGCTGGACAAGCGCATGAAGCGCGTCCTTGCCAATGCTCGAGAATTGGGAGCCCGTCATGACTGACGCCTCTGCGGTACTGCCTTCACCTCGCTATCGTCTGGTCATCTTCGATTGGGACGGTACCTTGATGGACTCCGAGGCACGCATCGTCGATTGCCTGCAGGCGGCCTCGCTGGCGGTCGGCATGGGAGAGCTTCCGGCGCATGCCGCGCGCGACATCATCGGTCTCGGATTGCCGGAGGCCATGGCGCGGCTGTTCCCCGGAGCTTCGGCTGCCCAGTGCGAGGCACTGGTCGAGGCCTACAAGCAGCATTTCGTGGCAGTCGATACCACGCCGCTGGATTTCTTTCCGGGCGTGGAAAATGGCATCGAGCGTCTGCGAGCTCACCCGGAGCAGCTGCTGGCCGTCGCGACGGGCAAGAGTCGTCGCGGGCTTGATCGGATGTTCCAGGCCCATGACTGCGGTGACTGGTTCCACGCCTCGCGTACCGCGGACATGACGCTGTCCAAGCCGCATCCACTGATGCTCGAAGAGCTGCTGGCCGAGCTGAACGTTGAGGCGCATGAGGCGCTGATGGTCGGCGATACCGAATATGATCTCGAGATGGCGCGTGCGCTGGGCATGCACAGTGTCGGTGTCACCTATGGCGTGCACAGCGTGCCGCGACTCGAGGCCTGTGCCCCACAGCGCATCGTCTCGCACTTCGATGAATTGATGGAGTGGCTTGGCGCGGTCAGATGATGACGGTGTCCTGCCCATGACAGGAGCAGCAAGCGATGAGTGACAGGCCGCAGGATCCCTGGCGTGAAGGGCCAGGTGGCAAGGACGAGGGGGGAGCGGGCGCGAGCGGACAGGACGCTGACAGCGCTGCCACCTCCAGCAGCGAGGTGGACTGGCAGGCGCGTGAGCGTACCGTGCAGCTCGAGATGATGGACCGCTGGGTGCAGGGCGTGGTCACCGAGCAACGGCGCTCCAGGCGCTGGAAGCTGTTCTTTCGCTTCCTGTTCGCGTTGTTGTTCATTGCCTCGATCGCGACATCCGTGACCCTCTTCACGCTCGGCAGCCAGCCGGCAGCCTTGCCCGGTGAACGGCACCTCGGTGTCGTGCGCGTCAAGGGCGTGATCGAGGCGGATGGCGAAGCCAATGCCGAGCGCATCATCAAGGGTCTGCGAGCGGCCAATGAGTCGCCGGCCTCCGTGGCGGTGGTGCTGGATATCAATTCCCCCGGCGGCAGTCCCGTGCAGTCCCAGCGCGTCTATGACGAGTTGATGCGCATGCGGGAGCAGGGTGGCAAGCCGGTGATCGCCGTGATCGAGGATCTCGGGGCGAGTGGCGCCTATTACATGGCAGCTGGCGCCGGCGAGATTCTCGCGGCACCGTCGAGTCTGGTCGGGTCCATCGGGGTGATCTCCTCGAGCTTCGGGCTGAAGGGGCCGATGGAAGAGCTGGGAATCGAGCGACGTGTGTTCACGGCAGGTGACAACAAGGCGTTTCTCGATCCCTTCTCCGAGATCTCGCCTGAGCAGCGCGACTTCTGGCAGAACGTGCTGGCCACGACTCACCAGCAGTTCATCGCGGCGGTCAAGGCCGGGCGCGGTGAGCGGCTCAAGGACGATCCGGCGCTGTTCTCCGGGCTGATCTGGACCGGCGAGCAGGCTCGCGCGCTCGGGCTTGTGGATCGCACCGCAACGCTTGAGGAGCTGGCCGCCGAGCTGGCGCCGCAGGGTGGCGTGCATGATTACACGCCGCGTCAGGATCCCTTCGAGCGCTTCACGCGGCGCTTTGCCGGTGTGATGGCCAGCGCGTTGGGGCTTGACGCCAATGTCTCGCCGGTCAGCTATCGCCTGCCCTAGTCCTCCAGCAGTGGATCCAGGCCTGCCTCACGCAACAGTTCGCACAGGCGAATCAGCGGCAGGCCGATCAGGGTGTTGGGATCACGCCCCTCGAGACGCTCGAAGAGCGTGATGCCCAACCCCTCCATGCGAAAGCTGCCGGCCGAGTCCAGCGGGCATTCGCGCTCGACGTAACGCGTGATCTCCTGCTCGCTCAGCGTGCGAAACACCACGTCGTAGCTTTCATGGCAGACCCAGTGTCGCGCGCTGTGTGTATCCAACAGCGCCAGGCCGGTGACGAAGCGGACACGGCGTCCCGAGAAGCGTGTCAGCTGAGCGCGGGCGGCGGCCAGGTCCTGTGGCTTGCCGAGGATCTCGCCCTCGAAGACGGCCACCTGGTCGCTGCCGATGATCAAGTGGTGTGAATAGGCCTCCGCCAGGGCGTTGGCCTTGCCCAAGGACAGGCGATGGACCAGTGCCTCGGGAGATTCCGTGGAACGAGGGGTTTCATCGATGTCAGGCGCCCCCCATGTGTAGGGGAGTCCGAGTCGATCAAGCAAGGCTCGGCGCCAGCGGGAGCTGGAAGCCAGTACCAGTCGTGTCATGGCGTTGTTCTCTTTTTGGGCTCTCGATTCGTGCATGCGTTCGGGACGCGAAGGGGGGCGGAGCATGAGAGGGGTAGAAGGTCGAGAGGGGCCGGCGCGCGCGTGATTCTCCGTGTGATGCATCGCCGCCATGCTTTCTCACGACAACTCGTTGATATGCTTGAGATTGGAGGATGCCGCAAATCCTCTCGGCATTGAAGCGACACAGGCGTACAATCGCGCGCTGAAGGATCCGCCTGACCTCATCTGCGCTCATGCTCGGGTCGGGTGGCGCGGAAAGGCCGCCATGCCGTGGGCTGGCAGAATGAACAAGTTGCTCATGCATTTTGACACCGGGAGGGGGAATCCCTATTATGGCGCGCCTATGTTGACCACAAGACTGCCGACCAAGGTCGAGCCCTACCGGCTGGCGTCAGCGGGAAAACGCCTTGAAGGCGTGATTCCTCTGGCGGACATGCCCCGTGTAGTTGAAGCGATCGGTGCACAGGAGGGTGACGTGAGCATCACGTTGGCCTTCGACATCGATACTCAGCGTCGCAGCTTCATCGAGGGCAGCATCGCCTTCGAGGCAAGTCTGCTGTGCCAGCGCTGCCTGGGACCTACCGAGCCGGAACCGCTTTCCAGCGAATTCCTGTTGGGACTGGTCACCAATGACGCACTGGCATCGCAGCTGCCCGGTGAGTACGAGCCGGTAGTGGTGGAAAACGAACAGCTGGATCTCCTGTCAGTGATCGAGGATGAAGTGCTCCTTGTCCTGCCGCAGGTGGTCTACCACGAGGAGGCCGATTGTGCCGTCTCTCGCGACCAGCTGGCCAGCGGTGTGGAACCCGAGGCCTCGGACGCACCCGCTGTGAATCCATTCAGTGTGCTTGGCACCCTGAAGGACAAGCACTGAACTCAATTTGTCGACAAGATTGGAGTAATTCCCATGGCAGTTCAGCAGAACCGCAAAACCCGTTCCAAGCGTGGCATGCGTCGCAGCCACGACGCCCTGACTGCACCGACCCTGTCCCAGGACAAGGAAACCGGTACAGTTCACCTGCGTCACCACGTGTCTGCCGACGGTTTCTACCGTGGCCGTAAAGTCGTCGATGCCTAAAGCATTGATGCAGCGCACGGCGTAACGCCGTGCGTATCGCCATCGATACGATGGGCGGGGACTTCGGTCCCCGCGCTACGTTACGGGGCACTGCCAGTGCACTGTTGCGTGACCCACGACTCAGCGCCACGCTGGTGGGTCCAGGGCATCTTCTGGATGCCGAGCTTGATTCCCTCCCTGCTTCACTCTCCCGTGTTCGTGATCGCCTTCAGACACTCGCTGTCGACGGCATTGTCGCGTCTGATGCTCGCCCCTCGCGTGTCGTGCGCAGTCGCGAGCCCAGCAGCATGTCCAGTGCGCTCGATCTGGTGGCGAGCAGGCAGGCCGACGCCTGCGTCAGTGCGGGCAATACCGGCGCCTTGATGGCGTTGGCCATGCGGGACGTGGGAACGGTCGAGGGAGTGGAGCGGCCAGCCATCTGTGCGGCGGTACCCACGCAGGGCGAGCGGTCCTGCAGTCTGCTGGATCTTGGCGCCAATGTGGCGGTCGCGCCGCAGCATCTGCTGGCATTTGCTCGCATGGGTGCCGTGCGGTGCCAGCTGGTGGAAGGTGTCGCCAACCCGCGCGTGGGGCTGCTCAATGTCGGTGTCGAATCCGGCAAGGGGACGGCGCAGGTGCAGGAAGCGCATGCCTTGCTGGCTGGCAGCGGTGCGAATTTCGATTATCTCGGCTTCGTTGAAGGGGGCGACCTCTTCGCAGGTGAGGTAGACGTCGTGGTCTGCGACGGTTTCGTCGGCAATGTCGTGCTCAAGAGCAGTGAAGGGCTGGCCCAGATGCTGTCGGCACAGCTGGGGGCGACATTGGCGGCGGATTGGCGTACGCGCCTGATGGCTTGGTTGGCACGTCCGGCATTGACGCGCCTGTCTCGTCAGCTGGATCCGGTGCGCTACAACGGTGCCAGTCTGCTGGGCGTGGCCGGCGTGGTCGTCAAGAGTCATGGCGGGGCGGCCGCGGAGGGATTCGCCTATGCTGTCTCGCGCGCGGCGAGTGAGGCGCGTCGAGGCTTGCCGGAGCGTCTTGCGCATGCTCTCAAGGGCAGCCTGCCGGGTTAATTGCGTAAATTGGTCGGATTCTTGGTCGGCGGGGGTCGAGCTTGGTCTCACTCGGTGCGACAATGCCTGCGCCCGACCGATGTGGCATCGGGTCTGACGCGAAGGCGCCGCCTGATGTCCGGGATGTCCGGCAGGTGTGAAGGCCTGTTCTCGCGAGGGATGGCGAGTGAGAGGGTGGCAGCAGGCAGCAAGTGTGTCGCTGGTGAGTACAATGCAGTGAAGGGAGAAGCAGGCTTTCCCCTGGCAGGAGTGTGTGGCGTTGGTGAATGGCTCCGGAGGGGAGCGACACGGCGCAGCGCACTGGCGGGCCAGCGGAAATCGGGTTTCCTTACCCGTGTCAGTCCCACCTGAACAGATGGAAATGGTGACAGCAATGACAGATTCCCTGGCCCTCATCTTCCCGGGACAGGGCTCCCAGCAGGTCGGCATGCTGCGGGAGCTGGCGGAGCGCTACAGCGTCGTCCGCACTACCTTCGAAGAAGCCTCTGACGCGCTGGGGCGCGATCTCTGGCATCTGACGCAGGAAGGCCCGGCAGAGGAGCTCAATCGTACCGAGTTGACCCAGCCTGCGCTTCTGACGGCCAGCGTTGCCATCTGGCGCGTCTGGCAGGAGCTGGAAGGTCCGCGTCCGGCGCGCATGGCCGGTCACTCCCTGGGCGAATACAGCGCGATGGTCTGCGCCGGCGTGATCGGCTTTGCCGAAGGCGTCAAGCTGGTCAATCTGCGCGGCGAAGCCATGCAGACTGCCGTGCCTCAGGGGCAGGGCGCGATGGCGGCCATTCTCGGTCTCGAGAATGCTCAGGTCGAAGCTGCCTGTGCCAGTGCGGCGCAGGGTGAAGTGGTCGCGGCAGTCAACTACAATGCGCCGGGTCAGGTGGTCATCGCGGGCGGCACGGCTGCCGTCGAGCGTGCCATCGCGGCGTGTCAGGAGGCGGGTGCCAAGCGTGCCATGCCGCTGCCGGTCTCCGTGCCTTCGCATTGCGATCTGATGCGTCCGGCGGCTGACAAGCTGGCCGAGGCGATGAACGACATCGACTTCCGTGCGCCGCGCTACACCGTCATCCAGAATGTCGATGCCAAGGCCCATGAGGATGTCGAGACACTGCGTCAGCGTCTGATCGAGCAGCTCTATCAGCCGGTGCGCTGGACGGATTGCGTCAATGCCATGTTCGACAGCGGCGCGCGGACCTTCATCGAATGCGGTCCGGGCAAGGTGTTGACCGGTCTCGGCAAGCGTATCCAGCGTCAGGCCCGTGGCCTGGCCGTGAACGACCCGGACAGCCTGGAAGCGGCGCTGGAACTTGCCCGTGAGACCGCTGCCGAACAGAATCAGTAAGCTCGTGATTGGCCCGCGCGGCCAGTCATGTGACTTGGATCAGCCAACTCAGGACTCAAGATGACGAGCGAACGCAGAATCGCACTGGTAACCGGTGCCAGTCGTGGCATCGGCCAAGCCATCTCCCGTGAACTCGGCCGTCAGGGCCGTATCGTGATCGGCACGGCCACAAGCGAAAAAGGGGCGGCCGCCATCGGCGCTGACCTCGAGGCGCACGGTATCGAAGGCGCGGGCATGCTGCTCAACGTCACCGACCAGGCCAGCGTCGACGCCGTGCTCAAGGAAATCGGCGAGCGCTTCGGCGCACCGACCATCCTGGTCAACAACGCCGGCATCACCCGTGACAACCTGCTGATGCGCCTCAAGGAAGATGATTGGGATGCGGTGCTCGACACCAACCTCAAGTCGGTCTTCCGTGTCAGCAAGAGCTGCCTGCGCGGCATGACCAAGGCGCGCTTCGGTCGCATCGTCAACATCTCGTCCGTGGTCGCGACCATGGGCAACCTCGGTCAGGTCAACTATGCTGCCGCCAAGGCAGGCATGGAAGGCTTTGCCCGCTCGCTGGCGCGTGAAGTCGCGTCGCGCAACATTACCGTCAATTCAGTGGCGCCGGGCTTCATCGCCACTGACATGACCGAAGCATTGCCGGAAGCGCAGCACGAAGCGCTGCTCGGCAACATCCCGCTGGCGCGCCTTGGCCAGCCGGAAGAGATTGCTGCGGCAGTCGGCTTCCTGACCAGTAATGCAGCAGGCTACATTACCGGTGAGACGTTGCAGGTAAACGGCGGCATGAACATGCGCTAAGCCCCGCGCGGGGACGTGGTTGCGTCCTTTTGGGGTGGCCTATAAACTACGCCCAGCTTTTTCGAGCTGCGGATTCCGTACCACTAGGAGTGATTGTTAAATGAGCACCATTGAAGAACGCGTCAAGAAGGTTGTGGCCGAGCGCCTGAACGCCAAAGAAGAAGACATCCAGAACTCTTCCTCTTTCACTGAAGACCTGGGCGCCGACTCCCTGGACACCGTTGAGCTGGTGATGGCTCTGGAAGAGGAATTCGATACTGAAATTCCTGACGAAGAAGCAGAGAAGATCACCACCGTGCAGGAAGCTATCGATTACATCGTCAACCACCAGTAAGGTGGATTGAAGCGACCAGCGGGCCCTTCGTGGCTCAGGGTCGTGATGCAATCGTCTGTACGTTCAAGAGCCGCACTGTCTTCAGTGCGGCTCTTGTCGTTTCTGCCATTCGTCACTCTTGAGCGCTGGTTGGCCGTGCCTTTCTCGGCAGAGCGGCCAGCAAGGACGGCAGACTTCTCTGCCGGCGGGAGATGCGAGAGTTTGGCGGTGCCAGGGGCGGGCGACGTCCGAGGCAGGGGCGAGGTCTGCGAAGGTGCGTGAGCCTGTCCCGGGATGTCTCGCGCGACCTTCCTGTGCCAGAGCCCTGTCTTTGTGGGCGAAAAGAGGCGGGAGCAGGGCGTGTGGTCGGCAGTGTTGATCGCAGGTGACATGGCGGTGTCACCCCCGTTGCCTGTGCGCAGGACAGCGTCTGGAAAACCGCAGGAAAACCGACTGCCCATCACTGGCAAGGTTTCTGTATAATGCGCTCAATTACCGCCCAGGTGCAGCTGGCCCAGGCGTGCCAAGTCGATAGTTTTGGAGGAGACACGATGCCTCGCAGAAGGGTAGTGGTGACAGGTCTAGGCCTGGTGACCCCGGTAGGGAATACCGTCGAGGAAAGCTGGAGCAACATCAAGGCGGGCAAGAGTGGCATCGCACCCATCGAGCACTTCGATGTCAGCGGTTTCAATACCCGTTTTGGCGGTTCCATCAAGAATTTCGATGTGGGTCAGTATCTGAACCCGAAAGAGGCCCGCAAGATGGACCTCTTCATCCAGTACGGTATCGCGGCGGCCCATCAGGCCATCACCGATTCCGGTATCGAGTGCACGGAAGACAATGCCGATCGCATCGGTGTTGCCATCGGTTCCGGTATCGGTGGTCTGCCGATGATCGAGCACAATCACAAGGCGCTGGAGAAAGGCGGTGCGCGTCGCATCTCGCCGTTCTTCGTGCCGGGCTCCATCATCAACATGATCTCCGGCAACCTGGCGATCCAGTTCGGTTATCGCGGCCCCAACATCGCGATCACCACCGCCTGTACCACCGGAACGCACAACATCGGTTACAGCGCTCGTACCATCGCCTACGGCGATGCTGACGTGATGGTGGCCGGTGGTGCCGAGATGGCGACCACACCGCTGGGTCTGGGCGGCTTCTCCGCGGCGCGCGCGCTCTCGACCCGCAACGACGACCCTCAGGCGGCCAGCCGCCCATGGGACCGTGATCGTGATGGCTTCGTGCTGTCCGACGGTGCCGGTGTCGTGGTGCTGGAAGAGTATGAGCACGCCAAGGCACGTGGTGCGACCATCTACGCCGAGGTGCTCGGTTTCGGCATGTCCGATGATGCGCATCACATGACGGCGCCGCCTGAAGACGGCCGTGGCGCGGCCGCCTCGATGCGCAACGCCATTCGGGATGCCAAGCTGGACCCGAGCGAGATCGATTACATCAATGCTCACGGCACGTCCACCAATGCCGGCGACAAGGCCGAGAGCCTGGCCGTCGAATCCGTGCTGGGCGACGCGGCGCGCAACGTGGCCGTCAGTTCCACCAAGTCGATGATCGGTCACCTGCTGGGTGCCGCCGGTGCCGTCGAGGCCGTGTTCTGCGTGCTGGCGATGCGTGATCAGATCGCCCCGCCGACCATCAACCTCGACAATCCGGCCGAGGGCTGCAATCTCGACTACGTTCCCAATGTCGCACGCGACATGAAGATCGAGTACACCCTGTCCAACTCCTTCGGCTTCGGTGGCACCAACGGCTCGTTGGTGTTCGGCAAGCTCAAGGACTGAGGTCGCACGCTGTCGTGATCTCCCCTCTGACGCGCTCCCATCCGGGGGCGCGTCTGTCTGTGGGGCGTTGCCTGGCGGTGATGACCGGATCACGATGTCTTGCTGACACCTTGTGTGCCATGCATGTCGCGAAGGAGTGTTGCATCGATGACGGCTGACCATACCGGTACCACGCAGGAGATGCTTCACGACTCGCTTGCGGCGGACCTGCCCATGGAGGATCGCGGCCTTGCCTATGGTGAGGGCGTGTTCGAGACGATTCTGGTGCGCGATGGCCAGCCGCAGCTATGGTCACGGCACCTGGCGCGACTGATCCGTGGTTGCCGGCGACTTGGCTTGCCCGTGCCCTCGTCGCAGGCGCTCGATGCGTGTTTGGACGTCTGTCGGGGCGAGGGGCTCGAGGTGCTCAAGCTGGTCGTCACCGGCGGGTCCGGTGGTCGTGGCTACAAGGCACCCGAGTCACCCGAACCTCGTCTGCGGGCACGCGCAATGCCCTTTGTGGTCAATCGTGAGGCCCGTCAGGGCATCACGGCGCGCGTGTGCGAATTGCGCGTGGCGGAGCAGCCGGCGCTGGCGGGACTCAAGCATCTCAACCGGCTCGAGAATGTGCTGGCACGCCGTGAGTGGACAGACCCCGCCATCCGGGAGGGGCTGTTGCTGACGGCAAGCGATGAGCTCGTCGAGGCCACCAGCATGAACCTCGCCTGGTATCGCGACGGGCAATGGTTCACGCCATGCCTGGATCGCGCCGGTGTCGAGGGCACCTTGCTGGTGGCGCTAGAGGCCGAGCTCCCCGTCATGCGAGTGCGCGAAGGACTGGCATCACTGAGGGCGGCCGAGGTGGTGGTGGTGATGAATTCCGTGCAGGGCGTCTGGCCGCTGCGCACCTTGCTGGCGGCGTCGGGAGCGCCTCTGGCCCAATGGAGTGATGAGGGGCATCCGGCGCTTGCGTCACTGAACGACATTGTCGCGCGCTTGCTGGGCGAGCCCGCGTATTGATGGAAGGCGTCCAGGCTGCGGGGGCGTTCCCGAGCAGACACCTTCTTCGCCATGAAGACTGGAAATCCGATTATGCGTGTATTCAAGATCCTTCTGATGCTGGTCGTCGTGGCCGTGGCTGCGGGTATGGTGGGCTTTCGTTACTGGCAGGCACAGTTGCTGTCACCGCTGGCGATCGATCAGGAACAGCTGTTCGAGGTCCCGCGCGGTGCCAGTCTCTCCAAGGTGGTGAGCGAGCTGGAATCCCGAGGCATCATCGAGGCCAGCTGGCCGTACAAGATATGGGCACGTCTGGAGCCTGATGCCGTCAATGGTCTGCGCGCCGGTGAATTCCGTCTCACGCCGGGCCTGAACGGGCGTGAGCTGGTGGCACTGCTGTCCAGCGATGACGTCGTCAGCTATACCCTGACCGTGCCGGAAGGCTGGACCTTCGCCCAGATGCGTACCGCCATGGACGCCTCACCCAAGCTTGAGCACACGACTCGCGACATGAGCGATGAGGAACTGATGGCGGCCGTAGGGGCAGAAGGCGAGAAGCCGGAAGGGCGCTTCTTCCCGGACACCTACCGCTATCACAAGGGCGTGAGCGATCTGTCGCTCTACAAGCAGGCCTACGCGCGCATGAGCAAGACGCTTGAGGACGTGTGGGCCGGGCGTGATGACGACCTGCCGATCACCACCGCGTACGAGGCCCTGATTCTGGCCTCGCTGATCGAGCGCGAGACCGGTGCCCCGGAAGAGCGTGACGAGATCGCCGGCGTGTTCAAGCGTCGCATGGAGCGTGGCATGCGCCTGCAGACCGACCCGACCGTGATCTACGGTCTGGGCGAGGATTATGATGGCTCGCTGTCGCGTGCCGATCTGCGCAAGCCGACCCCCTGGAATACCTACGTGATCACCGGCCTGCCGCCGACACCCATCGCGATGCCGGGGCGTGCCGCTCTGGAAGCCGCGGTGCACCCCAAGCCAGGCGACACCTACTACTTCGTCGCCAAGGGCGAGGGCAAGCACCACTTCTCGCGCACTCTGCGAGAGCACAACAACGCCGTGCGCCGCTATATTCTCAACCGGTAATACGCCGTGAATGAGGCGAAATGTCCGCGTGGTCCGGTGATCATCGCCATGCCGCGTGGGCCTTCGTCGCGAGTCATCTGCCGTCTGAATCAGGAAACCTCATGTCTTCACGTCCGAGCGCCGCAAGCACGACGTCTTCTCGCCACACCACCCCCCTCGAGGTGAGCCCATCGACGGGGCGTTTCATCACCCTGGAAGGAGGAGAAGGTGTCGGCAAGAGCACCAATGTCGCCTTCGTGGTCGCCGAACTCGAGGCGCACGGCATCGAGGTGGTGCGCACGCGGGAACCCGGAGGCAGTGAGCGGGCGGAAGCCATACGCCGGTTGTTGCTGGACCCGGCCCCCGCGGAGGCCTTGAGCGATGATGCCGAGCTGCTGCTGATGTTCGCCGCGCGTGCCCAGCACCTGGCCGCGACCATTCGTCCGGCGCTGGAACGTGGTGCCTGGGTGGTGTGTGATCGCTTCACCGATGCCACCTTCGCCTATCAGGGCGGCGGGCGTGGCTTGCCGCTGGCCGACATCACCACACTGGAAGTCCTGGTGCAGAAAGGCCTGCAGCCGGATCTGACGTTGCTGCTGGACATGCCGGTCGAGGCCGCACGAGGGCGTCTGGCCGCACGGCGCGCCGAGACCGGCGAAGGCGCGGATCGCATCGAGCAGGAAGCCGAGCAGTTCTTCGAAGCGGTGCGAATCGGCTATCACCAGCGGCGCGATGCAGACCCCGAGCGCTTTGCCACCATCAATGCCGATCAGTCGCTGGCAGAGGTACAGGCCGAGATCGCCGGCGTGCTGTCGGCCCGCATCGCCGCCTGGCAGGCAGGAGAGACCGCATGAGCGCAACGCGATCCAGCGATGACGGCGTGACACTCTCGAGTTTCTCGCCGCTGCCGTGGCAGCACTCGCTGTGGCAGCACTTCACCGCCGTGCATGACAGCGGTCGCCTGCCGCACGCGGTGATGCTCAGCGGACCTTCGGGGCTTGGCAAGCAGGAACTCGCGGATGCGATGATCGCCCGTGTGCTGTGCCGCACCGCACAGGGCAAACCCGGCGCTGCCGCCTGCGGTGACTGCCATGGTTGCCACATGCTGGCGGCAGGGCACCATCCTGACCTGATGGCGGTGTCACCTCAGGACGTCGGCAAGATGATCCGTATCGACCCGATCCGCGACGTCAACCGGTTCGTCGCCCAGACGGCCCAGCAGGGCGGCTATCGTGTCATTCGCCTGCAGCCGGCGGAATCGATGAACATCGCCTCGGCCAACGCGCTGCTCAAGAGTCTCGAGGAGCCCGGCGCCAACACCCTGTTCATCCTGCTCAGTGACATGCCATCGCGCGTGCTGCCGACCATTCGCTCCCGCTGCCAGCAGTGGCCCCTGGTGATTCCGTCGGCTGAAGACAGTCTGCCGTGGTTGAGCGAGCAGCTGGGCGAAGATGCCCAATCGTTGCTGCGCATGGCAGGAGGCCTGCCGCAGCTGGCGGTGCGTCTGGGCGAGGCGGACCAGCGCCAGCTCAGGCAGGCATTGCGTGAACTGTTCGACGCGCTGGTGCGCGGGGGAGAGCCGGTGGCGGAAGCCTGGCGTCTGGAGCGCCAACCGCTGTCGCAGGTGCTGTGGTACGGTATTGCCTGGCTGGAAGATCTGATTCGCATGGGCTTGTCTGGCAATACCGCGCAGCTGCGTGACCCGAGTCTTGAGCCCTTGCTGCGTCAGGCGGTCAAGAATGGCCGCACCCGTGACTGGTTCAAGCTGCTGGACTTTGCCCGTGAGCAGCGCCGTCTGCTGGCGGCGGGGGGCAACCCCAACCCGCAGCTGGTGCTGGAGTCCTGGCTGGTGCGTTGGGCAGCGCTGCTGCGTTCGTGATGCCCGTGAGCAGGAGGCAGCGCTCAACGTGCCCCGCGGGCTAGACTGACAGCAGGCGCCGCGCGAACCGCAGGACAGGCGCCATGAGATTCACGCTGCTCGGCGTCGCCGTGAGAAGAGCAGACGCCGAGCCACGAGACTGAATTCGCCGGATCACCGGCCGGAGGTGAAGGATGCACACCGCTCCACAGCAAGGCCAGAAGGCACTGTCGCTGACGATTCGCGACCAGAAGACATTGCTGGCCGCCTACATGTCGACTCTCGTGCGAGGCGGTATCTTCGTGCCGACCACCGAGCGCTACACCATGGGGCAGGAGGTCTACCTGCTGCTGACATTGCCGGAAGAATCCGAGCGCATTCCGGTCACCGGTCGCGTGGTCTGGATCTCCCCCTCGGGTGTCGGCGGTCGCCGTACCGCAGGCATCGGCATCCACTTCAGTGAAGAGGACCGCCAGGTGCGTGATCATATCGAGAACCATCTGGCCGGCATGCTGGGCAAGGGCCACGCCACCTATACGCTATGAGCTGACCCCGCTCTGCCTGTCACCCCGACCGGCGCCGCCATGCTGGCGTGTCGGTCGTTCATGTTTTCGCCATGCCTCGCGTGGCCCCCAGTCTGAGAGTTTCCGGATGTTTGTCGATTCGCATTGCCACCTTGATCGCCTCAAGCTTGAAGAACATGGCGGCAGCCTTGACGCCGTGCTGGACGCCGCACGCGCCCGTCACGTGCATCAATTCCTCGCCATCGCGGTCACGCTGGACGATGTGCCCGAGATCTCGGCCATCGCCCGGCAGCATGACGATGTGGTGATTTCCGCCGGTGTGCATCCGCTGCATCAGGTGGATCCGGAGCCCTCGGTCGAGGACATCAAGAAGTGTGCCGAGCGCTTCGGTGCGGTGGCCATCGGCGAGACCGGCCTCGATTATCACTACGAGAGCGTCAGCCGTGAACTGCAATACGAGCGCTTCACGCGTCATCTGATTGCCGCGCGCGAGCTGGAGCTGCCGGTCATCATCCATACCCGTGAAGCCCGCGAGGACACCCTGGCGCTGATCAAGGAGCATACCGACCCCGCCGTGGGTGGCGTGCTGCACTGCTTCACGGAAGATCTGGACATGGCACGTGTCGCGGTGGGCCACGGTTTCATGGTGTCCATCTCCGGGATCGTCACCTTCCGCAATGCCGAGCATGTCCGCGAGCTGGCGCGCGCCATCCCGCTGGATCGCCTGTTGATCGAGACCGACAGCCCCTACCTGGCGCCGGTGCCGTACCGCGGCACCTCCAACGTGCCGGGCAACGTGGTCGAGGTCGCCGAATGTATCGCTGCCGAGCGCGGCATCACCGTCGATGAGCTGGCGATGCAGACCACCGCCAACTTCTATCGTCTGTTCCGCGCCGCCGCGCCGGAAGCCCCGGACAACGTTCGCGAAGCGCTGGCCAGCAGCGGCATGCTCATCGACGGATGAGCGCCCACGGGCAGCGTGACACGCCAGGCAGGGAGGAAATGTCATGAATCCAGCCGCCATTCTCACTCGATTGGGCGACAGGGCCGGCAAGGATGGGCCACTGCCACCGGTGGAGACCTGGCACCCGGAGCACTGCGGCGAGATGGATCTCGTCATCCGCGCCGATGGTCGCTGGGTGCATGAAGGCACGCCGATCGGTCGTGCACGGCTGGTGCACATGCTGTCGCGGGTCATGCGGCGCGAACCCGATGGCAGCTACTGCCTGGTCACGCCGGCGGAGAAGGTCACCATCCAGGTCGAGGATCGTCCCTTCCTGGCGGTGGATTGCTCTCGTGTCGAGTCTAAACCTGGTCAGACACAGCCTGGACAGACAGCACTCGGAGAGGCTGAGCCTCAGCCTCAGCCGGACATCTGGCAGCTGGTCACCGACCAGGGTGATATCGTGCGACTGGGAGGGGATACCCGTCTGACGCTCAGCGAGACACCGGATGGCCTGTGGTTGCCGGAAGCGCCGGTGCGCTTCGGGCTCGGCGCTCGTCTGCATCGCAATCTCTACTATCGTCTGCTGGAAGAGGCCGAGATGCGCGAGCTGGACAATGGCGATCAGGCACTGGGCTTCATGAGCGACGGCCACTGGCAGATGCTCGGCGTACTGAGTGCCCGTGATCTCGACACCTGAGCCACCCGGTATCGCCCGCGGCAGCGCCGCCTGAACCGTATTCATCAACGACGCATGGCATCCTTGCCGTCCCTCGTCAGCCATTGCAGGTCTTCATGTCTTCTACTCTCCCGCCAGTCGCGCCTGATACCCCTGTCGAGGCCATCGGCGTCACGCCAGATGATGTCGCCACCGACAGTGCGGAACCGGTCTCGCCGCTCGCGCACGCCGTCGGCCAGCTGACGCAACGGCTGACGAATCAGCAGCGCGCCGTGGTGGCACATCGCGGACGACACGCACGGGTCGCGGCGGTGGCAGGGTCCGGCAAGACCACCACGCTGGTGGCGCGAGTGCTGAGTCTGCTGGCGGAAGGCATTCCGGCGCAGCGGATTCTGGTGCTGATGTTCAACCGCTCGGCGCGCGAGGACTTCGTCGCCAAGCTGGCGCAGTCGGCGCCACCGGGCACGCGCCTGCCGGATGTCCGCACCTTCCACTCCATCGGTCATCGCCTGACCACTACCCTGGTGCGCTGGGGGAGTCTGGCGCCGCGCGAGCTGATCCAGCAGGACTGGGCGTTGGAGCGGCTGCTCAAGCAGGCCGCCCAGCGTGCCCTGGGCGATGCCGACCGCGCCGATCGTGAGGCGGCACTGGAAGGTGAGCGTCTCGAAGCGCTTGCCCAGTTCTGTGATCTGGTCAAGGCCGAGATGTGCGAACCGACGCTGCTGTACGAGCGCATGAACCTTGGTGAGCACACCGGTCACTTCGTCGAGTCCTTCGCCCAGCTTGAGCAGCTGCTCGAGCAGCATGGCCAGATGACCTATGCCGATCTGCTCTACCGGCCGCTGCGTCAGCTGGAGAAAGAGCCGGAGACCCGTGCGCGCATCCAGGGGCATCTGCAGCACGTCATCATCGATGAGTATCAGGACATCAATGAGGCGCAGCAGCGCATGCTGGCGCTGCTGGCCGGTGCGCCGTCCACTGCGGCTTCCTCGCCGGCAGTCACCGGCGAATCATCCAGCACCGTGGCAGAAGTCATGGCGGTAGGTGACGCCAACCAGTGCATCTATGAGTGGCGTGGCGCCCGCCCTGATTACATGCTGACGCGTTTCGCCGAGAGTTTCCCGTCCCCGCTGGACTTCCCGCTCAGTTACACCTTTCGCCATGGTCATCGTCTGGCATTGGCGGCCAATCACGCGATCGCCGCCAATGCGCGCCGACCGGATCAGCTGTGTCTGGCTGCACCCGGCACACCGCCGACGCGGTTGTTCGAAGGGCAGGGGGCCGCCAGTCTGGTCGCGGCGCTGACCGCCTGGCGTGAGTCGGGGCGCAGCGGTGCCGAGGCCGCCGTGCTGGTGCGCAGCTGGGCGCTGTCGGTGCCGGTGCAGCTGCAGTTGCTCAAGGCCGGGATTCCCTTCCGTCTCGGGCAGGGCGATCGCTTCGTGTTCCGCCTGCCACTGGTGCAGGCGCTGGCAGGCTATCTGGAGCTTGCGCGTGACGCCACGCGGCTGCGTGACCCGGCGCATCTGATGTTGCTGTTCACCCAGCCCACCGCCTTCGTCGCGCGCGAGCGTCTCGAGCGTCTGTGTCAGCAACTGGCCGACAGCCAGCGCTGGCCGCGCAAGGAAGACCCGATTCTCGAAGGGCTCAAGCCGCTGCAGCGCCGCAACCTGCACAAGCGCTGGAAGCTGTTGTGTGATCTCCCTTCGCTGGGCGACTGGGCTCCCGCGCGGCTGCTGCGGCACGTGGTCGATGAGCTGGAAGCCGACAAGGTGCTGAGACGGGCCGCGGCCCGACGGGACAAGGGCGAGGAGGACGTGCGTCTGCTGGACGTGCTGATCGAGCAGGCGGGGGAGCTTGCCAACGACCCCGAGGCCTTCGTCAACCTGCTGCGCAATCCGGTCGAGGATGCCGCCGATGGTGTGCTGATCACCACGGTCCATGGTGCCAAGGGGCTGGAATGGCCGCTGGTAGGCCTCTGGGGCATGAACGAAGAGGACTTTCCGGCCTACTCGCGCGACAACCCGCTGTCACCGGAGCGCCTCGAGGAAGAGCGACGTCTGTGCTATGTCGGCGTGACCCGTGCTCGTGAACAGCTGCATCTGTGGCGGGATGGCGGGACCCATGCGCCGAGTCGCTTCCTGGCGGAACTGTGCGTGGAGGACTGCTCCCGCCTCGGTGACTGGATTCACGGTGCGGGCAAGCGTGCCAAGCTCGCTCGCCAGCAGGCCGGTGAGGGTGACGCATCCAGTCGCGAGGCGCCCTCTGAAAGTACCGAGACCCTGCGCGTGAGCGCGCCAGCCCTTGGCGAGGCCTATCTGGCGCGCCTGCCGTTGGTACGTCATGGCATCACGCCGCCGACGCTTGAGGCCTCGCCCAGGCCCAGGGCCGAGCAACAGAGCAAGCCCGGTGGCGTAGGCAAGACCGCTGACGCCGCATCCAGCCGGCGTCAGCCTCGTTCCGGGGGCCGTCATTCCCGCACGTCATCCTCGCCTCGCAGCGAGGTGTCTGGCGTGCTGCAAAGCGTCGGTGGCTGGAAGGTGGGGCAGCGTGTCGCTCATGACACCTTTGGCGAGGGCGTGATCGAAGAGGTGTCCGGCAATGACACCAATCCGCTGGTCGAAGTGCGCTTTGCCGATGGCAGCAAGCGACGCCTGATCGCCTCGCGTGCGCCACTGTCCGCTCTGTAAGACCAGACGCCCAGGGTGGCAAGGTGCGCGATTGCCAATCATCGACGTGAGGGCCATCATGCCCTCATGGCGTCACCGTCCGCTGGAAAGGAGTTCCCATGGCCCAGTATCCCGATCCTGCCGCACTGGCGGCAGCCTCCGTCTCCACCTCATCGTTGCTGGCCCCGGACCAGCGGCAGGCACCCTTGATCGACGCCAGTCAGCTGGTGACCCAGCTGGCGATGGCAGGGCTCAAGTCCCCCGTGGTACTGGATTGCCGCGCTCGCCTCGAGGATGGCGAGGCGGGTGAGCGGATGTGGCGTGAAGGGCACCTGCCGGGGGCCATCCATGTCGATATGGAACGTGATCTCTCCGCGCCCGTGCGCGAGGATGGCGTGGGCGGTCGTCATCCACTGCCGTCGCACCAGGCGACAGCCGAGCTGTTTCGCCGTCTCGGCATCACGCCCGAGCAACAGGTGGTGGTCTATGACGACATGGGCGGCCAGATGGCGGCGGCGCGCCTGTGGTGGATGTTGACCTGGGCCGGGCATCCGGATGTGCGTGTGCTGGATGGCGGCATCCAGGCCTGGAATCAGGCCATGGGCGAGCTCAAGCGCGCTCCCTCCCAGCCAGTGACCTCCGCGCCCAGTGACTGGCAGCCGAGCTTTGACGACAGCCTGCTGGTCACTGCCGAGGAGGTGGTGGACAGTCAGGCGGTGCTGCTGGATGCCCGTGGTGAAGCGCGCTTTCGCGGTGAGCAGGAGCCGGTCGACCCGGTGGCCGGCCATATCCCCGGCGCCCTGTGTCGCCCGACCCCCGGCAATCTCGAGGCCAATGGTCGCTTCAAGGACCGCATGAGCCTGATGCGCGAGCTGCGCCGGACATTGCCGGATGACAGCGCCGTGATCGCCTATTGCGGTTCGGGCATCAGCGCCTGTCAGAATATCCTGGCCTTCGCGATCGCGGGACTGCCGCTGCCGCGTCTGTACGCCTGCTCCTGGAGCGACTGGATCAGTGATCCCGAGCGCCCGGTCGCCACCGGCGAGGCCAGCGAAGGGTAGCATTCAGGCAAGCCCGACACGAATATTGCCGAAACGACAACGCCCGCCAGACAAACCTCTGGCGGGCGTTGTCGTTTGTGGGGCGCGCTTTCCGTGCGCGCTCAGGCTGGCGTCTTGGGCTCCGTGGCGGGCTTGCGCGACTCGAAGCGCTCCAGCAGGGCAGCGTTGGCGCAGTTGCCCATCACGTTGAGGGCGGTGCGCAGGCCGTCGGTGAAGCGGTCGACGCCGGCGACCACGGCCACGCCCTCCAGCGGCAGACCCGCCGCGCCCAGCACGGTGGTCATCGCGACCAGCCCGGCACCCGGCACGCCCGCCGTGGAAAAGCTGACCAGCAGACCGGTGGTGAAGACGGTGATCACCAGTGACGTCGTGACGTCGATACCGAACAGCTGCGCCACGAACAACGCATTGAAGCCCTGCAGCACGGCGGCGCCATCACGCTTGAGCGCGGTACCGAAGGGCAGCGCGAAACTGGCCAGAGATTCCTGCATGCCGTAGTCGCGCGCATTGCCCAGCGCCAGCGGCAGGGTGGCACCGGAACTGGCGGTACCGAAGGCGAAGCCCAGGCTCTGGCCGAAGTGGCGCATGAAGGCCAGCGGGCGGGCACCGGTCACGGCCAGCAGCACCAGATAGAGCAGTGCCATCAAGGCCAGCGCGATGATCAGACCGATCACGTACATGCCCAGCCGCATCAGCAGATCCAGCCCCTGGGTGGCGATCACCGAGGTGATCAGCGCGAAGACACCAAGCGGGGCCAGCTTGAGCACGAAGGACAGTACCTTGAGGCTGACGGTGTAGCCGCTTTCGATCACGCGATGCAGCGGCGCGCTTTCTTCCGGCAGGGCACGCATCGCCAGCCCGATCAAGGCGGCTGCGAAGATGACCTGCAGCAGGCCGCCGCCACCCAGCGCGGTGAAGGGATTGTTGGGCACCAGGCCCACCAGCCACTGGGCGATGCTGTCGGCATTGCGCCCTTCAGGCGCAGAATCCACCAGGCTCTCGGCACCGCTGCCCGGGCTGAGCCAATGAGCGACCAGCATGCCCAGCGTCAGCGCCACGGCGCTGGTGACCACGTAGCTGCCCAGCAGACGCCCGGCATGGCGGCCCACGTCGGCACCGCCTTCGCGACTGGTCAGGCTGAGGATGAGGGCACCGAAGACCATCGGTACCACCACGAACTGCAGCAGACGCAGGAAGATCTGGCCTACCGGCGTCAGCAGGTTGGCGTCGAGCCAGGCGACACTGCCCTCGGGCAAGGCACCTGCTCCGGCGTTCAGGGCAAGGCCGCTGAGGATACCCAGCCCCAGGGCGAGCAGTATCTGACGAGTGACGGACATGGTGGCTCCGAAGCAAGGGAAGTCAGGAAGAGGCGAGTCGACGCTCGGGTGCTGCGCCGTCTGACCCCGTTGGAGTGAGTGAAATCAAGGATGGCTAATGTGCTATCCATGGAAAGTTATATCAATGAAGTATTTGAGACTATTTTGGAATAACACAAGAAGCGCCCTCGTGAGAGCGCGACATCTCCATGCTGAAGCGGACCGCGCAGCGGTCCACGGAGCAGGTCCGTACGGGAGGCCAGAAGCGACAACGCCGCCGTGGCAGGGCCACGGCGGCGTTGACAGCTGGCGGGCAGCGTTGGGTCACATGTTCGGATAGTTGGGGCCACCGCCACCTTCCGGCGCGACCCAGGTGATGTTCTGCGCCGGGTCCTTGATGTCACAGGTCTTGCAGTGCACGCAGTTCTGGAAGTTGATCTGGAACTGCGGCTCACCGGCTTCCTCGATGATCTCGTAGACCCCGGCGGGGCAGTAGCGCTGGGCCGGCTCAGCGAAGCGCGGCAGGTTGTCACGCACCGGTAGCGCCGGGTCTGCCAGACGCAGGTGACACGGCTGGTCTTCCTCGTGATTGGTGTTGGAGAGAAACACCGAGGACAGCTTGTCGAAGGACAGCTTGCCGTCCGGCTTGGGATACTCGATCTTCGTGCATTCATCCGCCGGGCGCATGCGCGCGTAGTCCGGGGTGGTGTCATGCAGGGTCGGCAGTCGGCCGCCCATCAGCTGGTCGAGGAAGTTGTAGGCGCCACCGAGGAAGGTGCCGTACTTGTGCATCGCCGGGCCGAAGCTGCGCGAGGCATCCAGCTCCTCATGGGCCCAGCTGTCCTGGAAGCGCTTGCCGAAGTCGACGAGGTCCTCGCCACCTTCATCGCCGCTCTTGATGGCGGCGAACACGCTCTCCGCCGCCAGCATGCCGGACTTCATCGCGGTGTGCAGGCCCTTGATCTTGGCGAAGTTGAGCGTACCGGCATCACAGCCGATCAGCAGGCCACCCGGGAAGCTCATCTTCGGCAGGCAGTTGAGGCCACCCTTGGCGATGGCGCGTGCACCGTAGGAGACCCGCTTGCCGCCTTCGAGGTGCCGAGCCAGGGTCGGGTGCTGCTTCATGCGCTGGAATTCATCGAAGGGCGACAGCCACGGATTGTCGTAGGCGAGATCGACGATCAGCCCGACCACCACCTGCTGGTCATCGGTGTGATAGAGGAAGAAGCCACCTTCGGCGTTGCCCTTGAGCGGCCAGCCACTGCCGTGGACTACCAGCCCCGGCTGATGCTGCTCGGCCGGGACATCCCACAGCTCCTTGAGGCCGATGCCGTAATGCTGGGCATCGGCGTCCTTGTCGAGAGAGAAGCGCGAGATCAGCTGCTTGCCCAGATGCCCGCGGCAGCCCTCGGCGAACAGGGTGTACTTGCCGCGCAGTTCCATGCCCGGCATGTGGCCATCCTTTTCACTGCCATCGGCGGCCACGCCCATGTCGCCGACCACGATGCCGCGCACCGTGCCATCTTCTCCGTGCAGCACTTCCTGAGCGGCGAAGCCCGGGAAGATCTCGACGCCCAGTTCCTCTGCCTGCTCGCCCAGCCAGCGGGTCAGGTTGCCGGCGCTGATGATGTAGTTGCCATCGTTGTGCATGGTCTTGGGAACCAGTGCATTGGGGATGACCTGTGCCTTCTGGTCATCCTTGAGCAGCACGACTTCATCACGGGTCACGGCGGTATTGAGCGGCGCGCCGCGCTCGGCCCAGTCGGGGAAGAGTTCGGTGAGTGCGCGTGGCTCCAGCACTGCGCCTGACAGGATATGGGCGCCGACTTCAGAGCCTTTCTCGACCACGCAGACCGTCAGTTCGTGCTCCGCCTCATTGGCCTGCTGCATCAGTCGACAGGCCGCCGACAGGCCGGAAGGCCCGGCACCGACGATGACGACGTCGAAATCCATGAATTCGCGTTCCATGACCCGTCTCCTCAATCTTGATGCCCTGTATCAGGCCCCGCGGATCCGGCGGGGTGGGCGTATCACGATCAGTCGTTGCTGATCGCAGGGCTATTGATCTTCGGCGGCGCGCGTCAGGGCGGTGGCTCGCCAAAGCAAAAAACGATGCTGTGCTCGTCGTGTCGACAGTGAAGGATATGGCTCCCATCCCGTCGTGGCGAGCTGTCATGCGCAAGGCAGCCGCATAGCATGCCGCAACAGTAGCATTTAAAACGACCGTTTGTTTATTATGCTTGGGTCTGACGTAATAGCCACACGGCGTGTTGCAGGATATCGCCTGACGGGTTTCATGTCCGGGCACCCGGATGGTGGCTTTCCGGTTTGACCCCGACCCCCAATTCTGCGCAAGATGCCCCCATGAGAATGATGATCTGTTGCCATCAGGGCCGGTTGTCAACGGCCGGCGAGCAGCGTTCGCCAGCAGCAGGCAGCATGCCTTCGGGTCGTGGGATGGGGTGCCGTGACGCGGTGCTTGTCAGCACGACCTATTTTGGATGATATTCACCTATCAAACGCTTGCATGAATCGAGCGGGGGCGCCTCGAGCAGCCTCTCGCTCCATGAGAGATCAGCGAGGACACCATGAAAGTACTCGTCGCGGTGAAACGCGTCATCGATTACAACGTCAAGATTCGCGTCAAGGCGGATCAGTCTGACGTGGATCTGACCAACGTCAAGATGGCCATGAACCCCTTCTGCGAGATTGCCGTGGAAGAAGCGGTACGCCTGAAGGAAAAAGGCGTGGCGACCGAGGTCGTGGCCGTGACCATCGGGCCGAAGGCCGCCCAGGAACAGCTGCGTACCGCGCTGGCGCTGGGGGCTGATCGCGCCGTGCAGGTGATGACCGATGACGCCGTCGACTCTCTGGCAGTGGCCAAGCTGCTGGCCAAGGTGGTCGAGGAAGAGCAGCCTGGCCTGGTGATTCTCGGCAAGCAGTCCATCGATGCCGACAACAACCAGACCGGCCAGATGCTGGCGGCGCTCACCGGCATGGGGCAGGGCACCTTCGCCTCCGAGGTGGTGGTCGACGGCGAGAGCGTCAACGTCACTCGTGAGATCGACGGGGGGCTGCAGACCGTCAAGCTCAGCCTGCCGGCGGTGGTCACCACGGACCTGCGCCTCAACGAGCCGCGCTACGCCAAGCTTCCGGACATCATGAAGGCCAAGAAGAAGCCGCTGGACGTCAAGACGCCGGAAGAGCTGGGTGTCTCCACGGCCTCGAAGGTCACTCTGGTCAAGGTGACGCCGCCGGCCGAGCGCCAGGGTGGCGTCAAGGTCGGCTCCGTCGATGAGCTGGTGGACAAACTCAAGAATGAAGCAAAGGTGATCTCATGAGCATTCTCGTCATTGCCGATCATCACGATGGCCAGCTGACAGGTACCACTGCCAGTGTGGTAGCGGCTGCCAGCGCCATCGGTGGCGATATCGATGTTCTCGTCGCGGGGGAAGGTGTCGGGAGCGTTGCCGAGCAGGCCGCGAAGCTTGCCGGCGTCAAGCGCGTGCGCGTGGCGGACAACGCGGTCTACGCCCATCAGCTGGCGGAGAATGTCTCGGCGCTGGTCGTGGCGCTGGCGGACGACTACAGCCATGTGCTGTCCGGTGCTTCCACCACGGCCAAGAATTTCATGCCGCGCGTGGCAGCGCTGAAGGACGTCGCACAGATTTCCGAGATCATCGCGGTCGAGAGTGCCGATACCTTCCTGCGTCCGATCTATGCCGGCAACGCCATCGCGACCGTCAAGAGTGACGACGTCCTGAAGGTGATCACCGTGCGTGCCACCGGCTTCGACCCGGTGGCGGCTGACGGCCAGGCGGCCATCGAGGCGGTGGATGTCGTCGAGGATGCCGGTGTCTCCAGCTTCGTCAACGAGACGCTGGCCGAGAGCGAGCGTCCGGAGCTGGGTGCTGCCAAGGTGGTGATCTCCGGTGGCCGCGGCATGGGCAACGGTGAGAACTTCGCTCTGCTCGACGGCATCGCCGACAAGCTGGGCGCCGCCATCGGTGCCTCACGTGCCGCCGTGGATGCCGGTTTCGTGCCCAACGACATGCAGGTCGGTCAGACCGGCAAGATCGTTGCCCCGGACCTGTACATTGCCGTCGGCATCTCCGGTGCGATCCAGCACCTGGCGGGCATGAAGGACTCCAAGGTCATCGTCGCGATCAACAAGGATGATGAGGCGCCGATCTTCCAGGTTGCGGACTACGGTCTGGTCGGTGATCTGTTCGAGGTGCTGCCGGAGCTGGAAGGCAAGCTGTAAGACAGTGCGCTGACCTCTCATCCGGCGCCGGACACCCGGACCGGAGATGAGCAGAAAACGCGACCCGCTTCGGCGGGTCGCGTTTTTTTTGTGCCCGGATCAGACATCGTCACGTCATGGCGTCTGCCTGGATGGCACCCCGTGGGCATGACATCTGACAGGCTCTGCGTGAGCGTCGGCACGCGAGGGGAAAGCCTGCAACGCGGCATTGCAGAGATGGAGGCGAGTGCGGATCGAGATCAATTGATAATTGTTCTTGTTTGTAATACCGTCCCTGCCAGTGATTTGCATTTCCACTCGCGACTTTCTGGCAGCTTGGCCAGTGACCGAGGATGCAACCCAGTCTTGTTCTTCAGGAGATGTCCGTGCGGCGTTCCACTTCTTTCTCTTTCCCGAGGGCGCGCGCGTTTGGCGGCATGCTGCCCGCGCTGGCGCTGATGGTGCCTCTGTGTGCCACGAGTCTGCCGGTTCATGCACAGACGCTGCGTGACAGTGCGGCGAGTCATCAGCAGACTCAGGGGGAGTTGCAGTCGCGCATCGACTCGGCTGACGACGAGACCCGCGAATTGCTGGTGAGGCTGCGCGAGGCGCGTCAGGAAGCGGCGCGTCTGGAAAGCTATACCGCAGAACTGACCCCGCTCAATGCCGACCGTGCCGCGCGAATCGAGCGTCAGCGCACGGCGCTCGAGAATCTCGAGGCCACCCGCGAGTCCTTGCCGGGCCTGCTGCGTAAGCAGGTCAATGAGCTGGAAGCGTTCATCGAGCAGGACCTGCCCTTCCTGAAGGAAGAGCGTCTGGCGCGTGTCGCACGGCTGCGCGAAAACCTGTCCAACGCCAGTCTCACCAATGACGAGCGCCTCGATCAGCTGCTCAATGCCTGGCAGCAGGAGCTGAGCTACGGCCAGGGCCTGGATACCTGGCGTGCGGGGCTGATCGGTGCGGAGGACACCGAGGTGCAATATCTGCGTGTCGGCCGCGTGGGGCTTTATTACCTGACGCTGGATGGCCAGCACGGCGGGGCATGGAAGACGCAGAATGACAGCTGGCAGGTACTGGATGACAGTGCGCTGAGCGAGCTGCGCCAGGGAATCAGCATGGCGCGTGACCAGCAGGCACCGTCACTGCTCACCTTGCCGCTGTCCGTCCCGGTGGAAAACGTGGAGCTCGACGCCTCTCCTCAGGCTGCCTCCAATGCCGCTTCGTCTACCCCGTCCGCGCAGGAGTCCAGCTGATGTCCATGATGCACAAGACATTCCCGCCACTGTCGATGTCTGGCGCGCTCAAGCGCGGGTGGCTCGGCGTGAGCCTGCTGGGCGTGCTCGGCATGAGCGCGCTGCCGGCACATGCCGTGACCGGCTCCGCGACACAGGCACTGAGCGTCGAGCAGTTCGAGCAGGCGGCCAGTCAGGCGGAAGGTCGCGATCAGACACGCCTGGAGACGTTGCTGTCGGACAGTGAAGCGCTCAAGGCGGCCGTGGCCAAGGCCGAGGCGCAACGTGACAGCCTGCGCGAGAAGCGCGAGAGCCTTGAAGCCGAAGCGAAGCAGCAGCAGGCGACCCTCAGTGGCCTGGATGACGAGCGCCAGGCGCAGCAGGGGGATCTCGGCCAGGTCTTCACGGTGGCGCGCAAGCATGCGCGGGAAGTCCGTGAAGGGGTGGCCGGCAACTGGTTGCTGGCCGGTGGGCAGGCCCGCCTGCCGGACCTTGGTCCGCGGGATGAAGTGCCCGGTCGTGAGCGACTCGCGGCCCTGACGGCCGACATCAGTAGCATCGCCCGCGAAAGTGGCCGTGCGCTGCGTTTCAAGGCACCGCTGGCCGGTGCCGATGGCAGCATCAAGCCACGCGAGATCGTGCGTGTCGGCGAGCAGATGGCCTTCAGTGGCGATCTGCTGCTCTCACCGTTGTCCGATGACAAGGCCGTGGATGGTGCAAGCGCACTGGAAAGTCTCGGCCTTGCCGGCAAGACGCCGGCGACCATGCGTGATCAGCTGGCGGCGTTCAATGCCGGCGATACCGATCGACTCGATTTCGATCCCACCGGTGGTGATGTCACCCGCGCCCTGTCACGTGCGCCGGGGCTGACCGAGCGACTCAAGCAGGGCGGGGCGGTCGGTTACGTGATCGTCGGGCTTGGCGTGCTGGGGCTGATCATCGCGCTGATCCAGCTGGTGCGCCTGACGGCCACGCGGCGCGCGGTCAAGCGTCAGGAAGCGGATCTGACCCAGCTCAAGGATGACAACCCGCTGGGCCGCGTGCTGACCCGCTTTGAAGGCATGCGTCATGATCATGAGCCGGAAGCGCTGGAAGCGCGTCTCGATGAGGCGCTGCTCGCCGAGCAACCGAAGCTGGAACGTGGTCAGGCACTGGTCAAGTTGCTGGCGGCCATCGCGCCGCTGCTGGGTCTGCTGGGCACCGTGACCGGCATGATCGGCACCTTCCAGTCGATCACCGTCTTCGGTACCGGCGATCCGAAATTGATGGCCGGCGGCATCTCCCAGGCATTGGTGACCACCGTGCTGGGTCTGATCACCGCCGTGCCGCTGCTGTTCGCGCAGACCGGTCTGTCGAGCCTGTCGAAGGGGCTGATGGGGCGCCTGGAAGGGCGTGCCAGTGCGCGTCTGGCGGATCACCTCGAGCGACGTGCGCCCGCCGCCGCGGCGACGGCCAATGCCCGCACGCGGGAAACCGAGCATGCCTGAGTCGCTGGCCTCTTCTTCCCTGTTGCCCGGTGCGCTGGCACCGGTCATGCGGCTGGTGGATAGCGGCGGGCCTCTGATCGTGGTGATCTGCCTGATCGCCATGCTGCTGTTCGGTCTGGCGCTGGAGCGCGGCCTTTACTGGCGGCTGGTGCATCGGCCGGCGCGCCGCCAGTTGATCCACGACTGGGTGGCGCGCAGCGAGCACCACAGCTGGTCGGCGCTCACTCACCGCGAGGTACTGACCCGCGAGCTGCTGTCACGCCTGCGCGCGCCGTTGCCGTGGCTCAAGCTGCTGGTGATGATCTGCCCGCTGGCGGGCCTTTTGGGCACCGTGACCGGCATGATCCACGTCTTCGATTCCCTGGCGATCGCCGGTACCGGCCAGGCGCGAGCGATGGCCGATGGCGTGGCCCGTGCCACCTTGCCGACCTTGGCTGGCATGGCAGTGGCGGTGGTGGGACTGTTGTTCGTGACCCGTTTCGAGCGTGTCGTGCGTCGTGAAGACCAACGCCTGCACGACCGCCTGGCGCGCGCCGTGGATGATGCCCGCAAGGGCAAGGTACCTGGCGGCATGTCCACCGCGTCTGACTCCGATTCCTCTGATACAAGCGAGACACCGCATGCGTAGACGTCGCATGGAAGCCGCGGAAGACAGCGGCGAGATCAACCTGACGCCAATGCTGGATGTCGTCTTCATCATGCTGATCTTCTTCATCG
The DNA here is from genome assembly GCF_013374075.1 of Cobetia sp. 5-25-4-2. NCBI lineage: Bacteria > Pseudomonadati > Pseudomonadota > Gammaproteobacteria > Oceanospirillales > Halomonadaceae > Cobetia > Cobetia sp. 5-25-4-2. The sequence goes on from NZ_BLWK01000001.1 coordinate 376,209, forward strand.
TCACCACCAGCTTCGTCAAGGAGTCGGGGGTCGAGATCCAGCGCCCCGAGGCCTCGCATGCCACGGCGCGTCCGGATGCGGCCGTGATGGTGGCGATCACCGCCGAGGGCGCGGTGTGGGTCGATGGCAAGCCGGTGGATGCCCACCGTGTCGGGGACGCGGTGGCGGAGCTGGCCGACGGCCAACCGGTGGTGATCCAGGCGGATCGTCAATCGCGGACCGGGCTGCTGGTGGAGACGATGGATGCGCTGCGCAGTGCGGGAGTGCAGGACATCGCGGTCGCGGCATCGAAAGGCGAATGACATGACGCGACGTCTGTATGCCAATCGACTGATCGGATTGCTGGGCGGAGCCCTGCTGGCGCTGGCCCTGTTCTATGCCCTGGCACTGCTGGTGGCGCCGCCGGTGAACGATGCGCCGGCGCCTGAGCCGCTGTCGGTCTCGACCGTTCAGGCGCCTGAGGAGGCTCCCGCCCCTGAAGCGGCGCCGGCAGAGGCCTTGCCGACACCACCGGCCGAGCCACCGCCGCCGCCTAAAGCGGCACCGATGCCGTCACCAGAGGTGACAAGCTCGGTGGCGATCCCTGAGGTCAAGACACCACTGCCGCCAACGCCGGAGCTGACGCTGGATGACAGCCTGCCGCCACTGGAGGTGAAGCGTCCGCCGAGACCGACACCGAAACCGGAGCCGAAACCGGAGCCGAAACCGGATCCGAAACCCAAGCCAACGCCGAAGCCGGCCCCGGCACCCGCCTCCCAGGCGTCAGCCCAGTCCAGTGCCCAGGCCACCGCCAGTGCTTCTCGATCGGAGGCCAGGTCGACGCCGGCACCCGCGGCGCAAGGGGGCTCGCCCCGCCCGACGCTGCGCACGGCGCCTGAGTACCCCAGTCGTGCACGCCGGCGTGGCATCGAGGGCTTCGTCGAGGTGGCCTTCGTGATTCGTCCGGATGGCAATGTCGATGGCAGTTCGCTGAGGGTGGTGCGTGCAGAGCCTTCCGGTGTCTTTGATCGCGCCGCGATGAAGGCCATCGCGCGCTGGGAGTTCCCGGCGGCCCAGACAGCGCGTCAGGCGCGTCAACGGCTTGAGTTCCAGTTGCGTTGAGGCAACCCGGGCGCATGCAAAGCGGTACCTGTCATTCATGTCTTCGCCGCGAATCTGGTGTAGAAGAGAGCTGGTATTGCAAGCAGATGGCAGGCATGACGCCTGAGGCGTATCTGAGACGTACTTGAGTCGTGGAGCAAAGGATATCCGTACGATGTCGAACCAAGACAAGCATTCCGCCAAGCGCTCACCGCGCGGGCAGTCCACGCGACTGGCGCCTGCCGAGTCAGCGACGCCTGAAGGTCTCGGCGCTCGTCTGATGACGGCGATTCGTCGCGGCGGGCGTCGCCTGACGCGCGTGACCTTGGTCTCCACCTGTCTGATGCTGATGATGGAGGTCGGGGGCGTCGCCACCGCGAATGGGGCAATGCGCGTGTCGGCGGAGGTCGCGGGGCAGCTGCGCACGCTCCAGTCACGGTTGGAGGAGGGGGATTACGACGAGGTCGGCGAGCGTGCCGAGCGGGAAGCCCGTCAGCAACGTGGCGAGGTACGTGCGCTGTATCTGTCGTTGGCCGCCAGCGCGCGGGCAAGACAAGGGGATCAGGCCCAGGCGGCACGTCTCTATGGCGAAGCGCGCCGGTTGCCGGGCGTCGATGCCAGTCAGGCGCGCAAGTGGCTGCGGCGCGAAGCCATGCTGAGATTGCGGGCGGGAGAGCAGGAAGCCGGTACCGCACGTCTGGCGGAGTACCTGCATGGCGGCTCGGCGAGTGCCGATGATCTGTGGCTGGCCGTCAGCCTGGAAGCCAACCGTGGCCAGTGGTCGCGGGCCGAGGACTGGCTGGAGCGCGCCAGCAGAGCGAGTGCGCCAGAAGGCGATCGCCTGAAACTTGCCGTCAGCGTCTATCAGCAGACGGGACGCCATGGTGCGGCGGTGGCACTGGTCGAGCAGGGACTTGGCGAATCGCGGGATGCGCAGGACTGGCAGCGCGCCGTGGCGCTCTATCAGCGTCTCAATCAGCAGCGGCGTGCGGCGAGTACCTGGGAAGCCGCCTGGGCGGCGGGAATCGTCAGTGGGCGTGAAGCCTATCAGCAGCGCATCGATCTGCAACTGGCCGCCGGCGCGCCGGCGCGGGCCGCGGAGTTGATCGAGGCGGGACTTTCGACGTCGGCAACTCCCGAGGGGCAGCCGTTGCTGGTAGACACGCCGGTACTGCGTCGTCAGCTGGCAGAGGCCTGGACCTCGGCGCGGGACATCGAGCACTCGCTGACGGCGTGGGCGACGGTTTCCGAGCAGAGTGGCCGTGTCGAGGATGCTCGGCAGCTGGCGGAACTGGCCTATGACTGGGGGCGCTGGGATATCGCGAGCGGTGCCCTGGCCAGTGCCGGTGAGCGCGGGGATGATTCCGCGCGTCACTGGTTGCTCAGCGGTGTGGTCGCCCGTCAGCTTGATCAGCTGGACCCCGCGCGTGAGGCCTTCAAGAAGGCGCAGGCACGCGGCGCCGAAGGGGCCGATGACTGGCTGAAGTCACTCGCGCAGCGCTGAGGCGCCCATCCCCGCGACTCCTGGCAGTCTGACCGTCAGTGCAACGAAAACGCCGCCTTTCCTGATCGTCCTGAGACGGGGGAAGGCGGCGTTTGCGTATCTGGTGATCGTGTTCGCGCTGGCGTTGCTCAGCGTATCAGCCGATATCGGTCCAGACGGGCGCGTGGTCCGATGGCTTTTCCATGCCACGCAGCACGTAATCGACACCGGAATCCTTGATCAGCGGGGTCAGACCCGGGCTGGTCATGATCAGGTCGATGCGCAGGCCGCGTCTGGGCTCGCGCTCGAAGCCACGCGAGCGGTAGTCGAACCAGCTGAACTGGTCATCGACTTCCGGGTGCACATGGCGGAAGCTGTCGGTCAGGCCCCAGGCGTAGAGACGCTCCATCCACTCGCGCTCGATGGGCTGGAAGCTGGTCTTGCCTTCGCGCAGCCAGCGCTTGCGGTTGGGCTCGCCGATGCCGATGTCGCGGTCGGTGGCCGAGATGTTGTAATCGCCCATCACCACCACGTGCTGATCGGGGGTGTGGTCCTCTTCCAGCAGGCGGAACAGCTGCTGATAGAAGCGCGTCTTGTAGGGAAACTTCACCGGGTGCTCGACATTCTCGCCCTGGGGGAAGTAGCCGTTGTAGACGATCAGCGGCTCGCCGTTCGGGCCGTCGATCTCGACACCGATCATGCGTTTCTGGGCGTCCTCGGTGTCATCGGGCATGCCGTAATGCACCTTCTTCGGCACCTGGCGGGTCAGCATGGCGACGCCGTAGTGGCCCTTCTGGCCGTGCCAGACCACGTGATATCCCAGTGCCTCGATGTGCGCGTGGGGAAACTCGCTGTCCTGCACCTTGGTTTCCTGCAGGCCGATGACGTCCGGCTGATGCGCCTCGATCAGCGCTTCCAGCTGATGCGGACGCGCACGGATGCCATTGATGTTGAAGGACACCAGTCGCATCACGCCTTGCCTCCCTCATCATTCCCGCCCTTGTCGTCCTGCTCGGCAGGGGCGTCCGGATGCAGCGGCAGCAGCGGGGCGGCGTTCATGCGTTCCAGCTTGGCGGCTGCCTGGCTCTTGCGCTGATCCTTCTTCTTGGCCACGTAGCGAGGTCCGGAATGTACCTGATCCGGATTCTCGGCGCGCCACTTCTTGAAGTCCTTGCGGCGGCCGGTGCGAATCTGCACCTTGTCGGCGATGGAGCGGCTCTTCTTTCTGCGTGTCATCTTCGGGCTTTCCTGTTCGGTGTCAGCAGTCGCCAGCCTCGGGCACACGCGCAAGTCAGGGCGTGGCGTGCGGGCAATCGCATCAGTTGGTGGGCATTCTACCAGCCTGCACGGGGCAGGTGCCATGCGCCATGTCACACGCCGCTCCCCTGATGTCTGCAGGACGCAGATGGTGATGGGAGGTTTCCCCATGCCCGGGCGGGGTCATCACGATGCCACGCAGGGGCGCGAAGATGGTCACGTGCTGGTACAATGATCCGGCATCATCGTTGTTACCCGCAGGCGCGACTCGCGACTGGCCGCAGGATCCGAAGCCTCACCCTCCACACGCATGTCTCAAGTACCCTGCCTTCGCGGCACGTTGCTTGAATGCCGTGCCGGGGGAACGGCTCTCAGGACCCGCCAGCCTCGTTGACCTGGCCTGCAACGTACCGCCCGGTTGCTCCGGCAGGAAGCGTTCAGCGTGTCCTCGCCGGGCCCAAAGAAGATGACAGAAGACAACCATTCCACCGACACGCAGTACTGGCCGCCCTTGTGGCGACCCATGAGCCTGTCGGTTCCCTGTGCGCGGCGATGACATGACCGATGCCAGGTGAGCTGACCCTCATGGCCGACGTCCGCTCCAGCCCCTGCCGAACATTCGGGCAGGGGAGATCCGGGTGCGTGAATCCGTTCAGAACAGGTGAGAGCATTCGTGCATGTCTGCACCCGGGGCCTGCGTGGCCCTGGAGACGCATACCCCCGAAGGGGAGCAGACAGGTACGGGATGACTCCCAATCCGGCAAAGGCGCATGCAGCCCGAGACGACCGCTTGTCACAAGCGGGTCAGGCGAACCAGGTGAGACCACTGGGCATGACGAACCATCCGGGTGTGGCCTGTCGTGGCGAGATTCCGAGAGCGGCCCGCGCCTGTCGCATATGAACCCTTGAAAAGAACGGATTACATGAGCGAGACGGATCAGACCCAGCCAGCCGCTGAGCAGACTCAGCAAGAGCCGCAGGACCCGAACCAGAAGCCCAGAAAGCCCAAGCGTCGCCGCCGCAAGCCGCGTCGCTCCCAGTCCAAGTGGAACCTTGATCAGTTCCAGGTCGCGCCGGTCGCCGGTCAGTGGCGCTTCCACGATTTCGATCTGCCGCTGCCGTTGATGCGTGCCATCCAGAAGGCCGGTTTCGAATACTGCACCCCGATCCAGACCCAGACCTTCGAGAAGGCGCTGCTGGGCGGTGACGTGGTCGGGCGCGCCCAGACAGGCAGCGGCAAGACGGCTGCCTTCCTGATCGCCACGCTGGCCTACTTCCTGGAAGAGAAGGCGCCGGAAGGTCAAAAGCCGGGAGCCCCGCGTGCCGTGATCATCGCGCCGACCCGCGAGCTGGCGCTGCAGATCGAGAAGGATGCCAAGGCATTCTCCGAATTCGCGCGCATCTCCGTGGCCTGCGTGGTCGGCGGGATGGACTACCAGAAGCAGCGTGAGCGTCTCGAGCGCAAGGTCGACCTGCTGGTCGCCACGCCGGGCCGCCTGCTGGACTTCCATACCAAGCGCGATGTCGATCTCTCCGAGACCGAAGTGCTGGTGGTCGACGAGGCCGACCGCATGCTGTCGATGGGCTTCATCCCGGACGTCAAGCGCATCATCCGCGCCACACCGCGTGCCGAGGAGCGCCAGACACTGCTGTTCTCCGCCGAGCTGTCCTCCGACGTGCTGGGCCTGGCAGAGCAGTGGACGCATGAGGCCGCTCAGGTGGCGGTGGAGCATGAAGCCGCGGCCGCCATTCCGGCGGACAACGCGGGCGTGCAGGCCTACACCGTCAGCGACGACGACAAGCTGCGTCTGCTGGTCAAGCTTGTCGAGCAGGACGCGCTGGAGCGCGTGGTGGTATTCGGCAATACCCGTGCGCTGGTGCGTCGCATCGATGCCGCTCTGCGTGAGGCAGGCATCGAGGTGGCGCTGATGTCGGGTGCCGAGACCCAGACGGCACGTCTCGAGGCGCAGGAAGCCTTCCGCAACGGCAAGCTCAAGGTGCTGGTGGTCAGTGACGTGGCCGGGCGGGGACTGCCGCTGGAAGATGCCACCCATGCCATCAACTTCACGCTGCCGGAGGTGCCGGAAGATTACGTGCATCGTGCCAGCTTCAGTGACGTGAGCCTGATCAGCTTCATCGGCGAGGAGGATGTGTTCTCCCTGCCGGAGATCGAGGAGTACATCCAGGAAACGCTGCCCCGCGAGCAACCGCCACAGGGCATGCTGTGACGCGGGGGTGATACCCCGCTCATGCTGGCTGTCTGGCCTGGATGACCGATGCCACTCATCAGGGCATGGCTCGGCAGCGCAGTCAGAAGAAAGTAAGCGCAAGACGGCGAACAGCTCAGGCTGTTCGCCGTCTTGCGCTAGGGCGCCGCACGGCGGTCAGCTCGGCACAAGGAGAGACACGCAATGCTGGAAGACAGTCTCAAGGGCGAGATCCAGACCGCCTATCGCAAGCTGCTTGAGGGGCTTGAGCTGACGCCGCGCTATGGGCAGCGGCTGATGATCGCCGAGATTGCACGCACCCTGGGCAATATCGAGCAGAATCCGGAGGGGTATCGCCTCGGCAACGAGCACGTCTGCGTGCTGGAGGCCGGTACCGGTACCGGCAAGACGCTCGCCTACCTGCTCTCCGCGCTGCCGGTGGCCAAGGCACGCGGCAAGCGGCTGGTGGTCTCCACCGCGACCATCGCGTTGCAGGAGCAGGTCATGCATCAGGACCTGCCGGCGCTCAAGAAGCATTCGGGGCTGACCTTCGACTATGCGCTGGCCAAGGGGCGGCGGCGCTATCTGTGCGTGCAGAAGCTGGATCAGGCGTTGGAAGGCGTCGAGGACAACCCGACCATGGCGCTGTTCGAGCGCGACATGATCGCCAGCGATGGTGGCAGCTTCGTGGAGCTGGCCGGCAAGATGGCCGAGGACTATGCCAGCGGCGAGTGGGCAGGGGACCGCGACAGCTGGCCGCTGCAGGTCGAGGATCGCGACTGGGCGCGGCTGACCACGGACCACCGCCAGTGCACCAATCGCCGCTGCAGCCACTTCTCGGCGTGCGCCTTCTTCCGTGCCCGCCGTCAGCTGGAGCAGGCCGACATCATCGTCGCCAACCATGATCTGGTGCTGGCGGATCTCTCGCTGGGCGGCGGGCTGGTGCTGCCCTCGCCCAGTGACTGCATCTACGTCTTCGATGAGGCGCATCACCTGCCGGACAAGGCGCTGGACCACTTCCACCACCGCACGCCGATCAATCAGACGCTGCGCTGGCTGGGCAATCTCAAGAAGTCGCTCACCGAGCTGAACGCGGCGCTGGGCAGTCAGCCGACCATCGGGCGCCTGCTGGCGCGCATGCCGGAGTTGCTGGCCGACATCGAGCCGCGGCTGGGCGAGGTGTTCGGGTTGGGCCACCAGCTGGCTGACCTGCCGGAGGGGGCGGGCGATGATGCCACCAATCATCGTTTCGAGCGCGGCCAGGCACCGGAGGCGCTCAAGGAGCTGGGGCACAATCTGCTCAAGGGCTTCGCGGAGCTGTCACGGGCGCTGGAGCAGATCGCCGATATCCTGCGCGAGAGTCTGGACCCGGAGAAGGCAACAGGCCTGCCCAAGGAGAATGCCGAAGACTGGTTGCCGCTGGTGGCCCTGTTGCATGGACGTGCGCTGGAAGCCCATGCGCTGTGGGAGGCCATCGGGCTGAGCGACCCCGCGGATGGCCCGCCGCATGCGCGCTGGCTGACCTTCGAGCGCTTCAATGGCGAACCGGAGATGACCGTCTCGGCCAGCCCCGTCTCGGCGGCGGAGACCCTGGCGCGCCACCTGTGGGGGACCTGTTTCGGTGCGGTACTGACGTCCGCGACCCTGACGGCGCTCAACCGCTTCGAGCGCCTGCAGGAGCGCGCTGGTCTGGCCAATCGCTATCGCTATCAGCGACTGCCCAGCCCGTTCGATTATGGCAAGGCGGTGCTGGCCATCCCGCGCGAGGCGGTGGAGCCGTCGCCGCCCGGCCCGCATGAGCAGGCGATCGTCGATTTCGTCAATGCGCTGGATGTGCGCGAGGCGGTGCTGGTGCTGTTCAGTTCGCGCAAGCAGCTGGCGGCGGTCAACAAGGCGCTGGACAACGAGACCCGAAAGCGGGTGCTGGCCCAGAGTCGCCTGCCCAAGCACGAGCTGCTCAGTCAGCACCGCAAGGCGGTGGATGGTGGTCGCGGCAGCATCATCTTCGGTCTGGCGAGCTTCGCCGAGGGGATCGATCTGCCCGGCAAGTACCTGACCCATGTGGTGATCACGCGGCTGCCGTTCGCGGTGCCGGATGACCCGGTCGGTGCGACGCTTGCAGAGTGGATCGAGTCGCGAGGCGGCAATCCGTTCATGCGCATCGCGGTGCCCGATGTGTCCATCAAGCTGGTGCAGGCCTGCGGGCGCCTGATCCGCAAGGAGGCCGATGAGGGGCGCATCACGATTCTGGACCGGCGCATCCTGACCAAGCGTTACGGTCAGCAGCTGATCGAGGCATTGCCGCCCTTCGTGCGCGAGATTGACGGCGTACGTCAGAACTGAGCCGCAAGCCTGATCTGCAAGTACTGATCTGCAAGTGCTGATTCGCAAGTGCTGATTCGCAAGTACTGATTCGCAAGTACTGATTCGCAAGTACTGATTCGCAAGTACTGAGTGGCCACAAAAAAGCCCCGCCGATCGGCGGGGCTTTTTCTGTCTGCCTGTCCGGTGCGTATCAGGCTTCGGCGGACTGCTCGAGGCGGGCGCGCAGGGCGTCCTTGAGCTTGGTGTCCATGGTCTTGAAGGTCTCTTCGGTGGTCGCCCAGTCAATGCAGGCATCGGTGATGGAAACGCCATATTCCATCTTGCTGCGGTCGGCATTGATCTTCTGGGCGCCCCAGTTGATGTGCGACTCGACCATAAGGCCCATGATGGAGCGGTTGCCCTCGAGAATCTGCTGAGTGACGTTTTCCAGCACCAGCGGCTGCAGGCCCGGGTCCTTGTTGGAGTTGGCGTGGGAGCAGTCGACCATCAGGTTGGCGGTGACGCCGGCCTTGGCCAGTTCCTGCTCGGCCAGGGCGACACTGACGCTGTCATAGTTCGGCTTGCCGTTGCCACCCCGCAGCACGACGTGGCCGTAGGCGTTGCCGCGGGTGCGGATGATCGCGACCTGACCGGCCTGATTGATGCCCAGGAAGTTGTGGCCGTGGGAGACGGACTGCAGGGCGTTGACGGCGACATCCAGCGAGCCGTCGGTGCCGTTCTTGAAGCCGACCGGGCATGAGAGGCCAGACGCCATCTCACGGTGAGTCTGGGATTCGGTGGTGCGCGCGCCGATGGCGGACCAGCTGATGCAGTCCTGCAGGTACTGCGGGGAGATCGGGTCCAGCGCTTCAGTGGCCAGCGGCAGGCCCATCTCGGCCAGTTCGACCAGCAGGCCGCGGGCGATGTGCAGGCCTTCCTCGATCTCGAAGGAATCGTTGAGGTGCGGGTCGTTGATCAATCCCTTCCAGCCGACCGTGGTGCGCGGCTTCTCGAAGTAGACGCGCATCACGATGTAGAGGCTGTCCTTGACCTCTTCCGCGAGCACCTTCAGGCGGCGAGCATAGTCGCGGGCGGCGTCCAGGTCATGGATGGAGCAGGGGCCGACCACCACCAGCAGGCGCGGATCCTCGCCGTCCAGAATGCGCTGGATGGTGCGACGGCCTTCGATGACGGTCTGCTCGGCCTTGTCGGTCAGCGGGATGTCCTGCTTGAGCGCCTGCGGAGTGATCAGTACATCCTGGGACAGGACGTTGAGGTTGTTGACGTGCTGTTCTGACATGACGGTGTCCTGAGCGTTGTTCGGTCCGCAATCGTGAGCGCAGATCCTGGCAGAGGCTGTCCCCCTGCCGTGAGTGGAGTCGTGAATGGCTCCATGGTATCTGCTGCTTTGACGCTTGTCAGCGGCTTTGGCGCAATATAAATCACCTGTCAAGGTAAATGGAGGGATCAGGAGCGAGTGTCATGCCTGGCAATGAGTCAGTCGTAAAGTAATCGTTACACTTGAGCGAGTCAGCGTCGCCAAACACGGTCATCTCAGGCGTAGGCATGGAAAACCTGTGGCTTTGGCCACCACGTGTCTTGCCGTGCAAATGATAAACAGGAACACTGTGCGTTGATTTTGGTCGCCCGAACGGGTGCAAGGTAGCCAGTGTGCTGTTCGAATTGCGCGACTCATCCATGAGCATGAATGTCAAAGGGGCCGGATTCCATATGCGCGAGTCGCAATTTCCATCAGGTACTGATGCCCCGGGGACGTCTTTGCGAGTCGTCTCTAGCGGTGCCTCCACTCCCGCGGAGGGAGCGAGTGAATGAGTGTCAATGAGACAGATCAGCAGCTGGTCGAGCGCGCCCAGAAAGGGGATAACCGCGCCTTCGATCTGCTGGTCAACAAGTATCAACACAAGATTCTCGGCCTGATCAGCCGTTATGTGCATGATCACGCCGAAGTCCAGGATGTCGCCCAGGAAGCTTTCATCAAGGCCTATCGCGCCTTGCCCAATTTCCGGGCGGAGAGCGCCTTCTATACCTGGATGTATCGCATCGCCATCAATACCGCCAAGAATCATCTGGTCTCGCGGGGGCGGCGTCCCCCGGGGACGGATCTGGACATCGGGGATGCCGAGGTGCTGGATCAGTCCGGACGTCTGGCGGATGTCGAGACACCGGAAGCGGCCATGGCGCGTGACGAGCTGGAGAAGGTGGTGTTCGATGCCATCGAGAAATTGCCGGAAGACCTGCGCACCGCCATCACGCTGCGCGAGTTCGACGGTCTGTCCTATGAGGATATCGCCGAGGTGATGCAGTGCCCGGTGGGGACCGTTCGCTCACGCATCTTCCGTGCTCGCGAATCGGTGGACAAGGCCATCCAGGGGCTGCTCAGTCCTGCTGCAGCTGGGGCGGTAGCTGACTGAGAGGGGCACTGTTGAGGACGGCGTCTGGCGGTCGAGCAGGACCCGACAGGCAGGTATCTGTCTCCGATGGTCTACATCCTTGTCTGTCGAGAAAACTCATCAAAAACAATGGCTTGTTCAGATAGTGCATGAAAAGTGAATGTTTTCTGAATGAATCGCGGAACGAACTGGCGCGCGCGTGATCATAGTGTGCAGATTGCCGGTTCGTTCAGTCGGGCCGCCAAGAGTCATGCAGCGAGCCAGTCGTGTCATGACGCCATTCGTTGTCTGAAATGCAGGTTGTGCCCCGTGATGGCCTGTCGAGTGTGAGGGTATTTACGCATGAATCTTAAGACCACCGAATCCGTGAAGGAGTCGCTGTCCGCGCTGATGGATGCGGAGGGTGACGAGCTGGATCTGCGACGTGTCCTCAAGGGGCTCGACGAATCGCCTGAGGCGGCAGACACCTGGCGTCGCTATCATCTTGCGCGCAGCGTCATGCACCGCGAGCGCGAGAGCAGCTTCACCATGGATATCTCGGCGGCCGTGAGTGCCGAGGTCGAGATGATCTCTCGTGAAGCGCCGGTTGCCGAACCCGTGGCCGAGCGCCGCAGCCTCTTCTCCTTCGCAGGCTCTGCCGCGATCGCGGCGGGTGTCGCGGTGATGGTGATCACCGGTGTGCAGGTCTTCAATGGCACTGACACTGGCGTGCCGAGTCTCAACGGCTCAGGCGCGGAGCTGGCCAGCGGGGCTTCAGGCCTGCAGGGTGGCGCGGTGCATCAGGTCAGCCAGCCGTCCGTGAATGCCGAGGCTTCCCAGTGGGCACAACCGAGTGCTGCAGGCGGCCTGATGCAGGTCGGTGTGACGGCTTCTCCGTCGCGTCCCATGTTCATGGCCCCGCAGAATGGCGGTTATGAATCCGGCATGTCGTCCAGCAACGTCGCGGCGGCGGATCTTGCCCAGCGTCGACTGCTTGAAGCGTACCTGAGCAAGTCGTCCGAGCGCGGCCCCGTGCCGGAGCGCAGCGAATGGATCAGTCTGCAGGATGTCGCCCAGTAACCTTCGCTGGATGACTGGCCTGCGATGGCGTCGTTGCCAGGGTAGGTGAAAGCAGCAAGGGTCGACAGGAAAAGAGGGGCAGCCATTGGCTGCCCCTCTTTTTGCGTCTGCATATTCTGGTTGCGCCCGCATATCCTGGTCGCGCCCGCATATTCTGGTTGCGCCCGCATATCCTGGTCGCGTTCGGCCAGCGCCGTCACCTGGCGGTGTGGCCACTCTCCGCCTCAGTCATGTAGATAGCGATCTGCCGTCTGGATGTAGAGCGCCTCGACCTTGGCGCGTGCCCAGGGCGTGCGTCGCAGGAACTTGAGGCTGGAGTTGATGCTGGGGTCACTCAGGAAGCAATTGATGGGGATCAGTTCGCCCAGCGTCTCGAATCCGTAATGGTCGACCAGCCAGGTCAGCAACGCCTTGAGGGTGACCCCGTGCAGGGGGTCGAGACGCGAGGTGGAGGGTGGCGGTGCTTCGCTCATGAGAGTTCCTGTGCGGACATGGGTGTCATCTCGGTCGACCGGGATGAGGGGCAATGGCGGCGGGGTGAGGTGAAGCGTCCCCCTGAAAGGCGTTATTCTACCCATATGTGCTGCCGGCAGGTGGCGAGATTTCAGGAGTCGGCAAGATGATGCAGGAAGAAGGGCAGGTCACCGGTCATGGCAGGGAAGGGGTGTGGGTCGAGACCCAGCGCCGCTCCACCTGTGGAGCCTGCAAGGCTCGCAGCAGTTGCGGGAGCGGGCTGTTGAGCCAGTTCTCGCGCCGCAAGGCACACCGTGTGCTGATTCATGTGCCGCTTGGCGAGGCGTGGCCGATGGTCGGCGAACGGGTCGTGATCGGTATCGACGAATCCGCCTTCCTGCGCAGTGCGGGACTGCTGTATGGCCTGCCGCTGATGAGTGGCATGCTCGGCGGTATCGTGGCCGAGCAGCTGGCAGGCGCAGGGGCTCTGGTGGTGCCGCTGGGCTTTGCGCTCTCGCTGGCGGCGGGGCTGGGCGTGGTGCGCTGGCATGCCGCGCGTCCTGAGCAGCAGGCGCTGTATCGTCCCCGCCTGCTGCGTCGCCTGGGAGTGGACTCGCTGGCCATCAAGGCCGTCTGACGGCTCTTGTGCTCGGCTGACAGCTGCTCGTGCGCGTGAGCGGCAGTGGTCGACCCTCGCCCGTCCCCGAGAATGCCTGCTGCATGTCGTCTGTCGCTTTCATGCGACCTGATGTTGCGTCGAGCGCGGTATCATTCGCTGAACTTCAACGCCGTCTTGGCGTCAATGAATGGGACGTCGCCATGGTCGTGATGTGCGACGTCAGCATGCTGGATGGCAAGTGACAGCGTGCCTCATAACAAGTGACAGGACGTACCAGGAGTCGCATCGATGAAATCGCTTTCTCGCCTGATGGCGCCCGCGTTGGCCATGGCTGCCCTGATGGGTGCCCAGATGGCCCAGGCGCGTGAACTTCCCGATTTTACCCAGCTGGTCAAGGATTCGGCGCCTGCCGTGGTCAACATCGCGACCACCACCGAGATCAAACGTACCTCGGGCCCGGTGTTCCGTGGCCCGGATGGCCAGGAGATGCCGGAGTTCTTCAAGCACTTCTTCGGTGATCAGTTCCCCGGTCAGGGGCGTGGGGGGATCGAGAAGCGCTCCAGCCTCGGTTCCGGCTTCATCATCTCTGACGATGGCTACATCATGACCAACGCCCACGTCGTGGATGGTGCCGACGAGGTGATGGTGCGCCTGAATGACCGTCGAGAGCTGAAGGCTCAGGTGGTCGGCGAGGACAAGAAGACCGATATCGCGCTGCTAAAGGTCAAGGCGGATGATCTGCCCACTCTGCCGATGGGCGACAGTGACGCCCTGGAAGTCGGTCAGTGGGTGGCGGCCATCGGCTCGCCGTTCGGCTTCGATCACTCCGTCACGGCGGGGATCGTCAGTGCCATCGATCGCACGCTGCCCTCGGATGCCTATGTGCCCTTCATCCAGACGGATGTCGCGATCAACCCGGGCAACTCCGGGGGGCCGCTGTTTGATCTCGAGGGAGACGTGGTCGGAATCAACTCCCAGATCTACACCCGCTCCGGTGGCTTCATGGGAGTGAGCTTCGCGATTCCCATCAATGTGGCGATGGATGTGGCCGACAAGCTCAAGACCGATGGTCGCGTCGATCGTGGCTGGCTGGGGGTCGTCATCCAGCCGGTGTCCAAGGATCTGGCCGAATCCTTCGGGCTGGACCGGGCACGTGGCGCGCTGATCGCCGATCTTGACCCGGATGGCCCGGCCGCAGCGTCCGGCCTCAAGGCGGGCGACATCATCATGGCGGTCGATGGCGATGAGGTGGAAACCTCCGCCAACCTGCCGCGCATGGTCGGTGCCAGCTCGCCGGGGGATTCGCTCAAGCTTTCCATCCTGCGAGATGGCAAGCGTCAGACCCTGCAGGCCAAGGTAGGGCACTGGCCGGGCAGCGATCAGGACAAGATTGCCGCTGCCAGCAATGACAAGCAGGGTCTGGGCATTGCCGTGACCGAGCTTGGCAAGGCGGCGCTGGCGGAAATGAATCTCGACAATGGCGTCAAGGTGTTGGAGGTCGACCCACAGGGCGTGGCGGCAGAGGCGGGCATCACTGCCGGCGATGTGCTGGTCGAGCTCAATCAGCAGCCGTTGACCAGCGTGCAGTCGCTGCGTGACGTGGTGGCCAAGCTGCCGGCGGATCGCCCGGTCTCGCTGCGCCTGGTGCGCAACGGTCGCCCGCTGTACATCGCTCTGCGCATGCGCGATGAATGACGCGGACGCCAGCAAGGGAGGCGAGTGACGACGGGGCGCACGGGCGACTGTGCGCCCCGTCTGCATTCAGGGGCGAGCCCCTTCTCGCGGGGCTCGCAAGCATGAGGATTGCCCTGTGACTGCCGTTCGAACGGCTGGGTGAGAGAGGTGCAAAAGGTAACGCCTTCTATCATCGCCTCAAGTCGGACTGTACAATGCGTGCAATTCGATTTCCGTCGTCTCCCGTGTTGGCCGTGTGATTTCACGGAGACGGGCACAAATACAGAGCAGTGATCCATGACCGAACGCGTAACGCCGCCGTCCTTGAAGCATATCCGCAACTTCTCAATCATCGCCCACATCGACCACGGCAAGTCCACGCTGGCTGACCGCATCATTCAGCTGTGCGAAGGCTTGAGTGACCGTGAGCTCAAGGAGCAGGTGCTTGACTCGATGGACATCGAGCGTGAGCGCGGCATCACCATCAAGGCTCAGTCGGTGACCCTCGACTACCACGCCGATGATGGCAATACCTATCAGCTGAACTTCATCGATACCCCGGGCCACGTCGACTTCTCCTATGAAGTCTCGCGCTCGCTGTATGCCTGTGAAGGGGCGCTGCTGGTGGTGGATGCCGGTCAGGGCGTCGAAGCCCAGTCGGTGGCCAACTGCTACACCGCCATCGAGCAGGGCCTCGAGGTGCTGCCGGTCCTCAACAAGATGGATCTGCCGCAGGCGGACCCGGAGAAGGTCTCCCAGGAGATCGAGGAGATCATCGGTCTGGACGCGACGGATGCCTGTCAGGTGTCGGCCAAGTCCGGCATGGGCATGGAAGCGCTGCTCGAGCGTCTGGTGCGTGACATTCCGCCGCCCAAGGGCGATCCGGAAGCGCCGCTGCAGGCGTTGATCATCGACTCCTGGTTCGACAACTACCTCGGCGTCGTCTCGCTGGTACGTATCTTCGACGGCACCCTGAAGAAGGGTGAGAAGATCCGCCTGAAGTCCACCGGCCGCGACTGGGAAACCGGCGCGATCGGTATCTTCACGCCCAAGCGCAAGGAAACCGGTGTGCTGCGTGCCGGCGAGGTGGGCTTCATCGTCGCCGGCATCAAGGACATCATGGGCGCGCCGGTGGGTGACACCATCGTGCACACCAAGACGGCCGACAAGGTCGAGCGTCTGCCGGGCTTCCAGAAGGTCAAGCCGCAGGTTTACGCCGGCATGTTCCCGATCAGCTCCGATGACTACGAGGACTTCCGTGACGCGCTGCAGAAACTGGCGCTCAACGATGCCTCGCTGGATTACGAGCCGGAGAACTCCGACGCACTGGGCTTCGGCTTCCGCGTCGGCTTCCTGGGCACCTTGCACATGGAGATCATCCAGGAGCGTCTGGAGCGCGAGTACAATCTCGACCTGCTGACGACTGCGCCGACGGTGATCTACGAGGTGCTGATGGACAACGGCGAAGTGCTGCCGGTGTCCAACCCCTCGAAGCTTCCGGACATGGCCAACGTCGATGAACTGCGTGAGCCGATCTGCCGCGCCACCATCCTCGTGCCACAGGAATACGTCGGCAACGTCATCACCGAGTGCGTCAATCGTCGCGGCGTCCAGCTCGACATGCAGTTCCTGGGCAGCCAGATCCAGCTGGTCTACGAGCTGCCGATGGCCGAGGTCGTGATGGACTTCTTCGATCGCCTCAAGTCCATCTCCAAGGGCTATGCCTCTCTGGATTACAGCTTCGAGCGTTTCGAGGCGGCCAAGCTGGTACGTCTGGACGTGCTGATCAATGGCGATCGCGTCGATGCGCTGGCGGCCATCATCCACCGCGACCATGCTCACGGCCGTGGCCGACTGCTGGTCGAGAAGATGAAGGAACTGATCCCGCGTCAGATGTTCGACGTGGCGATCCAGGCGGCCGTCGGAGGTCAGGTCGTGGCACGCTCCACCGTGAAGGCGCTGCGCAAGAACGTGACCGCCAAGTGCTACGGCGGCGACGTCAGCCGCAAGAAGAAGCTGCTCGAGAAGCAGAAAGCGGGCAAGAAGCGCATGAAGCAGGTCGGCCGGGTGGAAATTCCCCAGGACGCCTTCCTTGCCGTGCTCAAGATGAACGACTGATGCAGGCCGCCGGCTGGCGGCCTGCCCCAAGACCCAGGGCAGACAGGGATGACGATGGATTTCTCGCTAGTATTGGTGATTGCCGTAGCGGTAGCCGGCGTGGTGTGGCTGATAGATCTGATTGCCCTGCGCGGTGCGCGCAAGGCGCGTCTGGCCAAGGCCGAGGCATCCGTCGAAGGGGAGCTGGACAGTGGTACGCGTGAGAAGCTGACGCGGGACCCGTGGCTGGTGGACTATGCCAAGTCGTTCTTTCCGGTACTGTTGCTGGTGCTGGTGGTGCGCTCATTCGCCTATGAGCCGTTCCAGATTCCCTCCGGCTCGATGCTGCCGACGCTCAAGATCGGCGACTTCATCCTGGTCAACAAGTATGACTATGGCCTGCGCCTGCCGGTGGTCGACACCAAGGTGCTGGAGGTCGGCGAGCCCGAGCGTGGTGACGTGATGGTGTTCCGTTTCCCGGAGGACCCGTCCACCAACTTCATCAAGCGCGTCGTCGGTCTGCCCGGTGACACCATTCGCTATGAGGGCAAGCAGCTCTACGTGAATGGCCAAGCGGTCAGCAAGACGCTCAATGCGCGCAACGTCAGTGAGCAGCCCGGCGAGAGTCTGCTGGATGAGACACTGGGGAAACACGCCCATCAAATCTACAATAACCCTCAGGACCCCGGCCCGCAGATGCGCGAGATCCGAGTGCCTGAAGGCCAGTACTTCGTGATGGGTGACAACCGCGACCATTCCAACGACAGCCGCTACTGGGGCTTCGTGCCGGAAGAGAACATCGTCGGCAAGGCGGTCGCGGTGTGGATGCACTGGAAGGACGGATTCCCGGACTTTTCCTCGGTACGCCTGATTCATTGATCAGTGCATTGACCGGGCCGCCGAGAGGCGGCCCGGTCGTGTCTGGCAGCGCCGCCCGCGGCGTGCCAGTACCGCAAGGACGGATCTTTCGACATGGGACGATGCGTCGTGCCTGCCATGTCAACCTGCTGTTCATCATGTCGGACCCGAGGCCACGAGCCTGCGGGCAGCGCGGCTGACGAATATCGGATTGGGATGGTGGCGATCGGCAACTCCTCAAGCCGTGTAGGCTTCGGGCATCGCGAAGCATGTCGATGACGACAGGCATCAGCCGTCAAGACTGATGCACCATTCGACAGGACGCCTGCGGGCGTCAGCGACAAAAAGAGAGTAGGGAGACCTGTGAGTAGCCCGCTGAATGCCTTTGTAAAGCGTATCGGCCACACCTTCGAGGATGCCAGTCTGTTGGAACTGGCATTGACCCATCGAAGCTATGGTGGCCAGAACAATGAGCGGCTCGAGTTTCTTGGCGATTCCATCGTCAACTTCGTGATCGCCGAAGCGCTGTTCCTGCGCTTCCCCCAGGCCCGTGAGGGCCAGCTGTCACGCCTGCGTGCGCGTCTGGTCAAGGGCCAGACCCTGGCGGAGCTTGCCCGTGAGTTCAAGCTGGGCGAGAACCTGCGCCTGGGCTCCGGCGAGATGAAGAGCGGCGGTCATCGTCGCGAATCCATCCTGGCCGATGCCGTGGAAGCCGTGATCGGTGCCATCTATCTGGATGCTGGCATGCAGGTCGTGCGTGAACACGTGCTGCGCTGGTACGACAGCCGTCTTGAGGCGTTGAACCTTCAGGACACCCAGAAAGATCCCAAGACACGTCTGCAGGAATTCCTGCAATCGCGTCAGGCGGCCCTGCCGCGCTATGAGGTGACCAGCGTCGAAGGCGAAGCGCATTCGCAGACCTTCAGCGTCGATTGCCACGTCGAGATGATCGACACCAAGACCACAGGCGTCGGCTCCAGCCGTCGCCATGCTGAACAGCAGGCGGCCGAGTTCGCGCTGCAACTGCTCGAACCTGCCCGCGGAGGCCGCTCATGAGCCATACCCCAGAAGACAACGTCACCCCGAGCGGCGACGCCCCTGATGCCTCTATCGAGACGCACACCGGCAACGCCGATGCCCTCGAGGGCATGCTGGCGGCCGCCGGTGTCAGCGATCAGCCGCTGCCGGATACCCGCTGTGGCTTCGTCGCCATCGTCGGGCGCCCCAATGTCGGCAAGTCGACGCTGATGAACCACATCCTGGGACAGAAGGTCTCGATCACCTCGCGTCGTCCGCAGACCACACGTCACCAGGTGATGGGCATCCACACCGAGGACGGCACCCAGTGCGTCTTCGTCGATACCCCGGGGATCCACATCATGCAGCGCGATCGCAACAAGGCGATCAACCGCTTCATGAACCAGACCGCCACCCAGGCGCTGCGCGATGTGGACGCCGTGGTGTTCATCGTCGACCGCACCCGCTGGATGGAAGAAGACCAGATCGTGCTCGAGAAGCTGGCCCACGTGAAGGCGCCGGTGATTCTCGTCGTCAACAAGATCGACTGGCTGAAGGACAAGACCACTCTGGCCCCTTGGCTCCAGAGTCTGCAGGAGCGTCGTGACTTCGCGGCCATCATCCCGATGTCGGCCAAGAATGGCACCAACATCGACCTGCTGCTCGAGAACGTGATGGGGCGTCTGCCGCACGGCGAGCACATGTTCGCGGATGATCAGATCACCAACAAGAGCTCACGCTTCCTGGCCTCCGAGCTGGTGCGCGAGAAGGTGATGCGTCAGCTGGGTGACGAACTGCCGTACCAGATGACCGTCGAGATCGAGGAATTCAAGACCGATCAGCGCGGTACGCTGCACATCAGCGCGCTGATGATGGTCGAGCGTCAGGGCCAGAAGAAGATCCTGATCGGCGAGAATGGCGAGCGCATCAAGAACATCGGTCGCGAAGCGCGTCTCGAGATGGAGCGTGCCTTCGATGCCAAGGTGATGCTCAACCTGTGGGTCAAGGTCAAGCGTGGCTGGTCGGATGACGAGCGCGCCCTGAAAAGCCTGGGTTACACCCACGACAAGGACTGATGCTCCCCGCCCCCGTGGCGCGGCAGGCAAGACGACTGCCGCGCCACGGGTGGCCTCATCAGCCGAGCATCGCCTGATGCTCGGCGTTCGCCTCTGCCGGATGCCATCTTCCCTGTCCGCAAGCCCTCTCTGTCGTGAGCCTGTCCGATGACGCCGCAACCGGCCTTCCTGCTGCATCGCAAGCCTTATCGTGAAACCAGTGCCATCATCGAGTTGCTGACCCTCGAGCATGGTCGGGTGCGCGCGGTGGCACGCGGTGTCCAGCGTCCGGGCAGCAAGTCGCGGGCGCGACTGCAGCCGTTCACTCCCCTGCACGTCACCTGGCGCGGGGAAAGCGATCTCAAGACGCTCAACCTGATGGAGACCGGCGGCAGCGCCAGTCTGCTGGCGGGGGAAGGGCTTCTGTGTGGCTTCTATGCCAATGAGCTATTGACGCGCACCTTGCCGGTGGAAATGCCGGTACCGGAGCTGTTCGCCCTCTATTCGCTGACCCTGGATGACGTGGCGCTGCCTGCTCGTCGCGCCCCGGCACTCAGGCGACTGGAATACACCCTGCTGGAAGCCCTTGAGCAATTGCCGCAGTTTCGTACGCTGGAGGATGCCCCTCTGATGCCCGACGTGCGCTACGACTATGTCGCCAGCGAGCGGCGTTTTCGCGCCCAACCCGAGGGGGCAGCAGGTATCGAGGGGCGTGCCTTGAAGCTGCTGGCCAGTGAGGACTGGGGGCACGCCGGCCTGTCGCGCGAGAGTCTATGGCTGGCGCGGCGCGCCCTGGCGCCATTGCTGGGAGAGCGTCCGCTGCGCTCGCGTGAACTGATGCGTCAGCTGACCGCCCGGCGACGTGAAAGTCGTCAGACAGGATGATGCGGGCCTTGCCTGCAGGTCGTATCCTGTCGTCATGCAAGCTGTCTTCGTCATGGCACCTGTTGCCATGCCTATTTTCCATCTCCATCGCTAGGAGCTGATCATGCACCCGCTGCGTATCCTGCTCGGGGTCAATATTGACCACATCGCCACTCTGCGCCAGGCGCGTGGCACCCGTTATCCGGACCCGGTCCAGGCCGCGCTGGTCGCGGAGGAAGCCGGCGCCGATGGCATCACCGTGCACCTGCGTGAAGACCGTCGCCATATCCAGGAGCGCGACGTGCGTCTTCTGGCCGAGGTGCTCAATACGCGCATGAATCTCGAGATGGCCGTCAGTGACGAGATGCTGGCGCTGGCCGAGGAAGTGCGTCCGGCCAATGTCTGCCTGGTGCCGGAGAAGCGCGAGGAACTGACCACCGAGGGTGGTCTGGATGTCGCCGGGGATCTGGAACGCATTCGCGCGGCCTGTGAGCGTCTCGCGACGGCGGGCTGTGAAGTCTCGCTGTTCATCGACCCGGAGCCTGAGCAGATTCGGGCCGCCTTCGAGGCCGGGGCGCCAGTCGTCGAGCTTCACACCGGTGCCTACGCGGATGCCAGCGGTGAAGCGGCGCGTGTCGAATTCGAGCGCATCGCGGCCGCAGCCGAGCTCGCCAACGAGCTGGGTCTGATCGTCAATGCCGGGCATGGTCTCAACTATCACAACGTCGAGGCCATCGCGGGCATCTCGGGGCTGAACGAGCTGAATATCGGTCACGCGATCATCGCGCGCGCCATGTTCGTCGGCCTCAAGGAGGCCGTCATCGAGATGAAGCGCCTGTGCATCGCAGGCCAGGAAGCGGGGCTGATGGCAGCGCTGGATGCGCACGACCATGACCATGAGCACGATGAGGATCATGAGCACGTGCAAGGGTCAGGCTGCTGCGGATGATCGTCGGGATAGGCACGGACATCGCGCGAATCGAGCGTTTCGAGGCCGGCATGGCACGTCACGGAGAGCGCTTCGCTCGGCGTCTGCTCGGAGCGCAGGAGCTGGCACGCTTCGCGGATCACCCCCAGCCGGCGGCTTTTCTGGCCAAGCGTTTCGCGGCCAAGGAAGCCTTCGTCAAGGCGCTGGGCACCGGATTGCGCCAGGGCATGCGTTTCACCCAGATCCAGGTGGTGAACGATGCGTTGGGCAAGCCGTCCTTCGTGCTATCAGATGAGGCGGAAGCGCTGACTGCACGTGCCGGGATTCGTCATCTGCATCTGTCGATCAGTGATGAGCGTGATCAGGCCATCGCCTTCGTGGTGCTGGAGCGCTGAGCATCCGCTGACCGCTGACCGCTGACCGCTGACCGCTGACAAGTGCTGGACATGACAACGCCACCCTCGCCTCGCGGCCAGGGTGGCGTTGTCGTTGTCGGCAGTGGGATGGTGAGGAGGGGGCGGAAAAGGCAAGAGAAAAAGGGGTGGCGAAGAGCGGATGCCGTCATCAGTGCTCTCGACCAGCGCTCTCGCTCAGCGCTCGCGGTCCGAGGCGTCGGGGCGAGACTCTGCCAGGAGCGAGGTGGCTTCCTCGCTCTGTGCCCACTGGGCAAGGCTTGCGATGGCATCGAACAGCGCGGCGACATCGTCCTCCAGCTGATCCAGACCACTGACGCGCAGGCGTGTCTCCAGCGCCTCGACCAGCAGTGCCAGGCGCGGCACGCCACAGTAGCGGCAGGCGCCATTCAGATAGTGCACCCCATCGAGCATGGCCTCGCCATCCTGTACCGCCCAGGCCCTGCGGATGGTGACCTCACTCTCCGGCAGGCTCTTGATCAGCAGTCCCAGCATCTCCAGGGCCAGCGCCTTGCGCCCGCCGGCCATCTCGATGCCCAGTGCCATGTCGACGATGGGCAGTTCGCCATCCTGCTCGCTCAGTCCCTCGAACGCGGCGGGCATGGGAGGTGTACCCTCGGGGCGCTTGCCACGCTCGATACTGCTCGCGTCAGTGGCACTGGAGAGGGGGGAGAAGGCGGGGGCCGTGTCGTGTGGCGGGGTCTTCGGCACGCTGAGCGTGATGCCAAGGTGACGGCTCAGCATGTTGGCCAGCAGGTGCTCGTCGACCGGCTTGATGAGGTAGTCATCCATGCCCTCGGCCAGCAGTTCCCGGCGCTCGTGTGCCAGGGCGTGCGCGGTCAACGCGATGACGGGAAGGTGCTCATGGCGCATGCGCTGTTGATGGCGCAGAGCCTTGGTGGCTTCCAGGCCGTTCATGCCCGGCATCTGGATATCCATCAGTACCGCATCCACCGGCTGCTGCTGGGCCAGGGCCAACGCTTCCTCGCCACTCTGGGCGGCCAGGGTATCCAAGCCCATGTCAGTGAGCAGTTCCTCGGCCAGCAGGCGATTGGAGGGGTTGTCATCGACGACCATCACGCACTTGCGCGTCATGTTCGGCGTCTCCGCAGGTGTGGCCGCCTGAGGCAGCCCGTCAGGCATGGGGGAGGCAGGCGACGCCTCGGGGGCCCGCGGCGATGCCGGCGAGCGCTCCGGGAGCGGAGCGGAAAGATCAGGCGTCAGCCGCCCGGCCGTGGTGCCATCCTCCAGCGGCGTGAACGCCGGCAGCTCCTGAAGGCGTGGTGTGTCGCGCCGCGGTGAATGCAGCAGGTTGGCCAGTTTGTGGCGCATCTGCAGGCGTGTGACCGGCTTGCTGAGCAGTTCGTCGATCCCGTATTGCTGGAGGTCCTCGATATTGGCCGGCAGTGGTGCATTCAGCAGACACAGCACGCGACATGGCAGGTGCTTGAGGCGCTGACTCCATTCCTCCAGCCGCTTCAGGTCACGGCTTTCCAGGGCGACTACCACGAGATCAGGCTGCTCCTCGATGCCGACGAGGTCCAGCGACCAGCGCGAGAGCAGGTAGCTCAGGGCGCGGCGCGTGGCCGGGTGTGGCTCGATGAGACAGATGCGCTGATGATCGAAGACGATCTCGCGCGGGCGCTCCTCGATGCTGCTGACGGCCACCGGCACGCTGAACAGGAAGGTGGAGCCATGTCCGGGCAGGCTTTCGACCTGGATCTCGCCACCCATCTGTTCCACCAGGCGTTTCGAGATCATCAGGCCCAGGCCGGTGCCGCCGAACTGGCGGGCGCGGGACGGGTCACCCTGGGAGAAGGCCTGGAACAGGCGGTTGCGTTGCGCACTGTCCATGCCGATGCCGGTATCGGCCACCGCAATCTTCAGGCGGGTACTGCTGCCGGAAAGGTCATCCACCATCACGCGGACGATGACTTCGCCCTGCTCGGTGAACTTGACCGCATTGGCCACCAGATTGGTGACTACCTGCTTGATGCGCAGCGGGTCACCCTCGAAGCGTTGTGGCACGTCATCGTAGACCAGCCCCAGCAGGTGCAGATGCTTGCGATGCGCCTCCGGGGCGTGCATCGCCAGCACTTCCTCGATGAGCGGCTCGATGTCCATCTGGACCTTCTCGAGCTCGAGCTTGCCGGCCTCGATCTTGGAGAAGTCCAGGATGTCATTGATCAATGACATCAGCGAGGAGGAGGCGTTCTGCATGTGGCCCAGCCAGTCGCGCTGGCGGTTGTCCAGGTCACTGCGCCCCAGCAGGTTGCTGAAGCCGATGATGCCATTGAGCGGCGTGCGGATCTCATGGCTCATGTTGGCGAGGAATTCCGACTTGATGCGGTTGGCTTCCAGCGCCTTGCGGCGGGCCATGTCCAGTTCGATGTTCTTGATCTCGACGGTTTCCATCGATTCGTGCAGGTCACGCGTCGTCTGGTCGATCTGGTCCTGCATGTCTTCCCGCGCGCGCTTGAGCTGCTCGACGCTGAGATTGTAGTGCTCGGCCAGCTCGCTCATGTCGTCATTCCCCTGCACCGGCAGACGCTGGTGAGTCTCGCCGCGCGCGAGGCGGGTCATGGCTTCGCCGAGGTCATGGAAGGGCTGCAGCATGCGACGTGAGGCATGGTAGGCGAACAGCAGCAGTGCCAGTCCGAAGACCAGATTGGCCAGCCCATAGCCGACCAGCAGCTGATAGCGGTGCAGCACGATACGGGTATCGGAGGCCTCGAGAATCAGCCAGGAGATGCGGTCTCCGCGTCGTGCCTCCCGCCATGGGTCGATCACCGGTGTCACCAGCACCAGCGCGTCGGGGGCTTGCGGGTAGGCGTCGCTTTCCAGCAGCGAGCTTGTCTGTGGACGTTGGCTCGGCCCCATGTGAAGCAGGGTGCCACCCTCGGGGGTGCGCAGCGTCAACCCTCGCACGTCGCGTTGATCGATGAGCATCTGTGCCAGTTCATGCAGACGCTGGTCGTCGGCTTCCAGGGCGGCATTGGCAAGCCCGGGCATGATCGCCTGCACACTGGCCTGCAGACGCTGCATCATGGCGGTGCGTTCACGACTGATCTCACGATCCACCACATAGAGGCTGAACAGCAGGCTCGTGGCAAGCGGCAGCAGAAGCAACGCGAGCTGAAAGCGGGTTCTAAGCAGCATGGCAGTCCATCGCGACGGGGCAGCGAGCCAGAGACTCGGATGCCGCAGGAAGAGGAAAACAGGGTTGCAGCGCCGCACCATTCGGAGGTGACGTGTCCGAGGGCCTGCGTGCAAGGCCCGCACAGCCGCCAGCGACGAGCGGCGTGCGAAAGCCAGGCTCAAGCATACCTTCCAGACTGCAGTGATGCGATGGTTCGCGCCCTGACAGGGAGGTGGCGGGAGCGATATACTGCGCACATCTTCTACACCCCCGACGTGGCCCCGATTGTCTCAGGTCTCGATGCTGCCTCCTGACGGTCAGCATCGGAGTATCCGGGCGCGTCCTTGGAGTCTGCCCCTCATGTCTCATGTCAGTGACCCCGCGGATCTTGCCGCGACTGAATTCCCCAGTCTTGCCGATGTCGTCGGCAATACGCCGTTGGTACGCCTGACGCGTATCACCGCCGGTCGCAACAACGTCTTGCTGGCCAAGCTGGAAGGCCACAATCCCGCGGGTTCCGTGAAGGATCGTCCGGCGCTTTCGATGTTCAATGAAGCCGAGGCTCGCGGCGAGATCCAGCCCGGTGACACCCTGGTGGAAGCCACCTCCGGCAACACCGGCATCGCGCTGGCGATGGTCGCGGCCATCAAGGGCTACCGCATGGTGCTGGTGATGCCCTCCACTGCCTCCAGCGAGCGCAAGCAGGCCATGGGCGCGTATGGCGCGACGCTGATCGAGGCAGACAACATGGAGCACGCGCGGGACATCGCCGATGGGATGATCGCGCGTGGCGAGGGCAAGGCCCTTGATCAGTTCGCCAATCAGGACAATCCCCTGGCGCACTACCGCACCACCGGACCGGAGCTCTGGCAACAGACTCAGGGACGCATCACGCATTTCGTCTCCTCCATGGGCACGACCGGCACCATCATGGGCACCTCGCGCTATCTCAAGGAGCAGAATCCCGCCATCGAGATCGTGGGACTGCAACCGGCGGACGGCGCCAGCATCGCCGGCATCCGTCGTTGGCCCGAGGCCTATCTGCCACGCATCTTCGATGCCTCGCGCATCGACCGCACCCTGGATATCGCTCAGCGGGACGCCGAAGTCTGCATGCGCCGTCTGGCGCGTGAGGAAGGCATTCTGGCGGGCGTGTCCTCCGGCGGCGCCCTGGCAGGGGCGCTCACGGTGGCGGAGCAGGTCGAGAACGCGGTGATCGTATTCATCGTCTGTGACCGTGGCGACCGCTATCTGTCGACCGGCCTCTACACCCACGGAGATGACCTCTGATGGCACTGCTCGGACAGAAACGCCCAGCGCGCAAACCGACGCGTCGTGAGAAGGAAGTGGCCAGTCGCGAGACGCGCAACGTCAGTGATGCCGACAGCCAATGGCTGACGGTGGAACGTCTGGCGCATGATGGGCGAGGCGTCGCGCATGACGAGAACGGCAAGACCCAGTTCATCGACCAGGCCTTGCCCGGTGAGCGGGTCACGCTGGCCATCCACCGAACTCACAAGCGCTTCAACGAGGCGCATGTGCGCTCGCGGGACAATGCTGCCGAGAGTCGCGTGACGCCGCCGTGTGCGCACTTCGGCACCTGTGGTGGTTGTGATCTCCAGCACATGGCATTGCCGGCCCAGCGCACCCACAAGGTGCAGGTGCTCAGTGAGCATGCACAGCGCAATGGCGTGGCGCTGGCGGATATCCAGCCACTGGGCGAGGACGAGCATCGTTATCGTCGGCGTGCACGCCTCGGGGTGCGCGTCACGGACAGCGGCGAGATCCAGCTGGGCTTCCGCGGCCGTGGCAGCAATCAGCTGGTGGATATCCAGAGCTGCAGCGTGCTGGTGCCGGCGCTGGATCGACTGATCACGCCGCTGCGCGAGCTGATCAATACGCTGGAAGCGCCCAAGCGTCTGGGGCATCTGGAGCTGACGGCCGCGGATGACCAAGTCATCCTGGTGATTCGACAGCTCAAGGCCGTGCCGCGTGATGCCGAGCGCTGGCAGGCCTTTGCCGAACAGCATGGGCTGGTGGTCGGCTGGCGAGTCGGGCGTGATCCGGTGGTGCTGGAATGGCTGGCCGGCACGCCGGACGCCGCCTACTCCGTGCGCGTCGGCGAGCGGACACTGCGTCTCGCCTTCTCGCCGGGTGACTTCGTGCAGGTCAATGCCGCGCTCAATCAGCGCCTGGTGGATACGGCGCTGGACTGGCTGGGCGACGTCAGTGGCCTTGCGGTCATGGACCTCTATGCCGGAGTCGGCAATCTCACGCTGGCCGTGGCGGCAGCGGGGGCCGCGAAGGTAACCGGCATCGAAGGCAGCCAGGGCATGGTGGATCAGCTGATCGCCAATGCCGAGCACAACGCGCTGCCTCAGGTGAGTGCTCGACGCGCCGACCTCAGTCGTGCGCTGCCATCACTCGAGGGTATCGACCTTCTGGTACTGGACCCGCCGCGCGATGGCGCTCAGCCTCTATGCGATGAGCTGGCACGTCACCTGCATGCCGGGAAGGTCTCCCATGCACCCGCACGGGTGCTGTACATCGCCTGTGACCCGACCACGTTGATGCGTGACGTGAAGATGCTCACCGACGCCGGCTATCGTGTCACGCGTGCGCTGATGGCGGACATGTTCGTTCACACGGCACATCTGGAATCGATGCTGCTGCTGGAGCGGATGGAAGACTGAGACGGCGCCCTCGGGCGCTGTCATCAAGATGGCAAGATATTCAAGGACATAGGGTCATGGTCAAGGTGCGCGAAGATCAGCCGCTGACCGATAGCGGTGGTGTGGACATCCCGGTGTGGGTCGCGCGACTGCGCGAGGAAGTCCCGTCGGTGAATGCCGAGGTCATGGTGCGAGCCTGTGAAGTCGCATTGAAGGTGGCGCGTGAGGCGGATGCGCGTGGCGACAAGCCCTGGCGTGAGCCGCTGGTCAGTTTCCGCTTCAGTCTCGAGATGGCGGATATCCTCTCGGAGCTGAAACTCGACCAGCCTGCGCTGGTGGCGGCAGTGCTCTATCGCGCGGTGCGTGAGGGGCACCTGGGGCTTGAGGCCATCGACAAGCACTTCGGTGCCGAGGTGGCACGCCTGATCGAGGGCGTGCTCAACATGGCCGCCATCAGTCAGTTGCAGGCGCCCAGTCATGGCATGGCGCAGCACGATCAACAGGACAACCTGCGCAAGATGCTGGTGTCGATGATCGATGACGTGCGCATCGCGCTGATCAAGATCGCCGAGCGCACCGTCGCCCTGCGTCACGTCAAGGATGCGCCGCGTGAGAAGCGCATGCGGGTCGCCAATGAGGTCTTCGACATCTATGGTCCGCTGGCTCATCGTCTTGGCATCGGTCAGCTCAAGTGGGAGCTGGAGGATCTGTCCTTCCGCTACCGCGAGGAGACCGAGTACAAGAACATCGCCAAGCAGCTGGCCGAGAAGCGTCTGGAGCGCGAGCATTACATCGCCGATCTGCTGGTCGAGATGCGCAGTCTGATGCGCGATCAGGGCATCAAGCACTTCGATGTCGCCGGCCGCGCCAAGCACATCTACTCCATCTGGCGGAAGATGAAGATCAAGCGCATCGCCTTCTCGCAGGTGTATGACGTGCGTGCGGTGCGGATTCTCGTCGGCACCGTCAGTGACTGCTATACGGCATTGGGCATCGTCCACTCGCGCTGGCACCACGTGCCTCACGAGTTCGATGACTACATCGCCAACCCGAAGAAGAATGGCTATCAGTCGCTGCACACCGCAGTGGTCGGGCCCAGCAACAAGGTCATCGAGATCCAGATCCGCACCTTCGACATGCACGAGGAGGCGGAGCTGGGCGTGTGTGCCCACTGGCGTTACAAGGGCCACGACGTCGGCCACAAGAGTCGCAGCTACGAGGACAAGATCGCCTGGTTGCGTCAGGTGCTCGAATGGCAGGACGAGGTCGGCGAGAGCGGAGGACAGGAGTCCATCCGTCAGGGCCTGAGTTCCGACGTGGCACCTGACCGTATCTATGTCTTCACGCCGGAAGGGCACGTCATCGACCTGCCCAAGATCGCCACGCCCATCGACTTCGCCTATCGCGTGCACACCGAGGTGGGGCATCGCTGTCGTGGTGCCAAGGTTGACGGCCGTATCGTGCCGCTGACCTACAAGCTCAAGACCGGCCAGCAGGTCGAGATCCTGACGGCCACCAAGGGCGGGCCGAGTCGTGACTGGCTCAACCCCAATCTGGGCTATGTGCGC
The DNA here is from genome assembly GCF_013374075.1 of Cobetia sp. 5-25-4-2. NCBI lineage: Bacteria > Pseudomonadati > Pseudomonadota > Gammaproteobacteria > Oceanospirillales > Halomonadaceae > Cobetia > Cobetia sp. 5-25-4-2. The sequence goes on from NZ_BLWK01000001.1 coordinate 405,367, forward strand.
ACCTCGCGCGCTCGCGCCAAGATCCAGACCTGGTTCAAGCTCCAGGCGCGGGATCAGAACGTCGACGAGGGCAAGGCGCTGCTCGAGAAGGAATTCTCGCGTCTGGCGCTGGAGAACCTTGATCGCGACAAGCTGGCCAACGCCGTCAACTATCCGACACGTGATGACATGTACGCCGCCATCGGCGCGGGGGACCTGCGGGTCGGCCAGGTGCTGCATCAGGCGCAGCAGCTGTTCGGCGACACCGATGATCAGGAGCAGCTCGAGCGCCTGCTGCGTCAGCGCAAGCCGCAGGGCAAGGAGAAGCCGGACGCCGTCATGGTGCTGGGGGTCGGCAACCTGAAGACCACCATGGCCAACTGCTGCCATCCGGTGCCAGGGGATCAGATCGCCGGTTTCATCACCCAGGGGCGTGGCGTGACGGTGCATCGTCAGGACTGCCCGAACCTGATCCAGCTGCGCTCGGACGAGCCGCGGCGCATCGTCGATGTCGACTGGGGCCAGCGGTCACGCAGCCAGTATCCGGTGGATATCGAGATCCAGGCCTGGGACCGCTCGGGGCTCCTGCGCGATGTCACCAATGTGCTCAGTGGCGACAAGGTCAATGTGCTGTCGGTCAATACGCGCACCGACCAGCTCGACAACATCGCCACGCTCAGGATCACGCTGGAGGTCGAGAACCTCGATGTGCTGGGACGCGTGTTCGCACGTATCCAGCAGCTGCCCAACATCATCGACGTCAAGCGCCTGCGGGTCGGTGGCAACAAGTCATGAGTGCCGCAACTCCCCCCGGACGCCATGGCCTTGAGGACCTGCTGACCCTGATGGCCGTGCTGCGTGACCCGCAGTACGGCTGTCCGTGGGATCTGAAGCAGGACTACGCGAGCCTGGTGCCGCACACCCTGGAGGAGGCCTATGAAGTCGCCGACGTGATCGAGCGGGCCGCGGCAGATGCCGAGGTGCTCGACGAGCTGCCGGCGGAGCTGGGCGACCTGCTCTTTCAGGGCGTGTTCTACGCCCAGATCGCCAGCGAGCAGCAGCGTTTCGACTTCCATGACGTCATCCATGTGCTCACCGAGAAGATGCTGCGCCGCCATCCGCATGTCTTCCCGGATGGCACCCTGGCTTCGCGCCGTGAGGGCGTCGCCACGCATGAGGTGGACGAAGGGTCGCTGAATGCCCAGTGGGAGACCCTCAAGCAGCAGGAGTCCGGCGAGCCATCTGCCAGCCAGGCCGCTGACGTCAGCGTGCTGGATGGCGTGCCGCTGGGCCTGCCGGCGCTGACGCGGGCGGCCAAGCTCTCGAAGAAGGCCTCACGTTCGGGCTTTGACTGGCCGGACACTGCCGGTGTGCTGGACAAGATCCGCGAGGAACTCGGCGAGGTCGAGGAAGCGCTGGCCGAGGGCGATGAGGCCCATGCGCGTGAGGAGGTGGGGGATCTGCTGTTCGCGGTGGTCAACCTGGCGCGGACGCTCAAGGCGGACCCGGAACAGCAGCTGCGGGCGACCAATGCCCGTTTCGCGTCCCGGTTCCGTCATGTGGAAGCCGCGATTGCGGCAGAGGGGCGTTCGCTGAAGGAGGCCAGTCTCGCCGAGATGGATGCGCACTGGGATGAGGCCAAGCGCCGGGAGCGGGCGGCCAGACAGTCCGAGAGCCTCGAGGATGGCTCGTCGAACGCGCGTGCGGTGACTCCGCTTGTCAGGTGATGTGATGCCGTCGTCGGGCGGCAGAAAGAAAATGTAGTAAGTTTACGCGATAGTCGGATTGTGGAGCCAAGGCCCGCGGTCGTATGCTGATGGTAAGCGATCAGGGCAAGTGCCTTGTCCTGCTTTCCGGTCTGCTGCGCCGCGGGCCTTTCGTTTGGGGCATGCGTCAGATCTCTGTGCCAGTCTCCGTGTCAGGTGGCGCAGGGCTTGCGACGGGCCGCGAGCCCGTCATGGATCTGTCAACTGAATGCCCCTGATGACAGGGGATGATTCCCGCGGCGGCACCGTCACTCCCAAGGAGGGTTGCATGAGTCACGACCTGCATGAATCGTTGCGCGACAATGTGCGCATTCTCGGGGACAACCTCGGCCAGACCATCGCGGCCGATCTCGGCGATGACTTCGTCGAGCGTATCGAACGCATTCGCGCCCTGGCCAAGAAAGGCCAGCAAGGCGACCTCGCGGCCCGTCGCGAGTTGATCGATTACCTGCGCGACCTTCCCGACAGCGATCTGCTGCCGGTCACCCGCGCCTTCAATCAGTTTCTGAATCTTTCCAACATCGCCGAGCAGCACTACCGCGGCCGCTTCAAGCGTGTCGAGGATTATCGTCCCGGCAGTCAGCCGGATCTGGGCGAGCTGATCACGCGTATCCGTGAGCGTGGCTTCAGTGCCCAGAAGATCGTCGAGGAGCTGTCGGCGATGCGCGTCGAGCTGGTGCTGACGGCCCACCCGACGGAAGTCATCCGCCGTACCCTGATCCAGAAGTACGATGCCATCGAAGGCTGCCTGACCCAGATGGAAGGTGCCTGTGATCGCCCGGAACAGGCGACGCTCGCGCGTGCACGCCTCTCTGAGCTGATCAGCCAGGCCTGGCATACCGACGAGATCCGTCACGAGCGCCCGACCCCGGTGGACGAGGCCAAGTGGGGCTTTGCCACCATCGAGAATTCGCTGTGGCAGGCGGTGCCTGACTTCCATCGTCAGCTGGACGAGATGACGCTGGAGGCGGCCGGCGAGCGTCTGCCGCTGGACGCCGCGCCGCTGCGCTTCGCCTCCTGGATGGGGGGCGACCGCGATGGCAACCCGAATGTCACCGCGCGGGTCACCCGCACCGTGCTGCTGCTGGGTCGCTGGATGGCGGCGGATCTCTACCTGCGGGATCTCGAGCAGCTCAAGTCCGAGCTCTCCATGTGGAAGTGCTCCGCGGCGCTGCGTGCCGAGGCCGGCGACGTGGCGGAACCTTACCGCGAGATCCTGCGGCGTCTGATCCTGCGCATGGAAAGCACCCGTGACTGGGCCAAGGCTGGCCTGGACGGCAAGCGTCACGAGGGGCTCGACATCATCGAGACGCGTGAGCAGCTCTATGCACCGCTGCTGGCCTGCTACCGCTCGCTGTGTGACGTGGGACTGGATACCATCGCCAATGGCGCCTTGCTCGACACGCTGCGCCGCGTGGCCTGTTTCGGCGTGACTCTCACCAAGCTCGACATCCGTCAGGAAAGTACGCGCCACGCCCAGGTGCTCGACGAGCTGACCCAGTCGCTGGGCATGGGCAGCTACTTCGAGTGGGATGAGCAGAAGCGCTGTGAATTCCTCGCCAGGGAGCTGGGCGGTCAGCGTCCCTTGATCCCGCGTCATTGGGAGTGCTCCACCGATACCCGCGAAGTGCTGGATACCTTCAAGGTCATCGCGCGTGAACACCGTGAGGCGCTGGGCACCTACATCATCTCGATGGCGGGCCAGGCCTCCGATGTACTGGCGGTGGCGCTGCTGATGAAGGAGGTGGGCGGTGATGTGCGCCTGCCCATCGCGCCGCTGTTCGAGACCCTGGACGACCTGGATCGCTCCGGCCCGGTCATCGACACGCTGCTGGGCATGCCGATCTATCGCAAGCACGCCGGCAATCGTCAGGAAGTGATGATCGGCTATTCCGACTCCGCCAAGGATGCCGGCCAGCTGGCGGCGGCCTGGGCACAGTATCGTGCTCAGGAGACGCTGGTGGATGTCACCAAGCGGCACGGCGTCGAACTGACACTGTTCCATGGTCGTGGCGGCACGGTGGGTCGCGGGGGCGGTCCGGCACATGCGGCGATCCTCTCGCAGCCGCCGGGCTCGGTGACCGGTTCCCTGCGCGTGACCGAGCAGGGCGAGATGATCCGCTTCAAGTTCGGCCTGCCGGACATCGCCAGCCGCTCGATGGAGATCTATGTCTGTGCGGTGCTCGAGGCCAGCCTGCTGCCGCCGCCCGCCCCGCGTCAGGAATGGCGCGACGAGATGAATCGTCTCGCGGACGTCGCGCACAAGGCCTATGTCGGAGTGGTGCGCGAGGACCCGAACTTCGTGCCTTACTTCCGCTCGGTCACGCCGGAGACGGCACTGGCGCGCCTGCCGCTGGGGTCACGCCCGGCCAAGCGTCGTCAGGATGGCGGTGTCGAGACGCTGCGGGCGATCCCGTGGATCTTCGCCTGGACCCAGATTCGTCTGATGCTGCCGGCGTGGCTTGGCAGTGGCGAAGCCTTCGCCAATCGGCTCGAGGAAGAGGGTGGGCTGGAAATCCTGCGCGAGATGATGAACGACTGGCCGTTCTTCTCCACCTATGTCGACATGCTGGAGATGCTGCTGTCCAAGGCGGATCTCTCGACGGCGGCCTACTACGAGCAACGTCTGGTGGATGAGCCGGCGCTCAAGGAGCTGGGGCAGTCGCTGCGTGATCGTCTCGAGCGTCTGGAGAAGGTGGTGCTGGAGATCCGCGATCAACAGACGCTGCTGGAGCACATGCCGCTGATCCGTCAGGCCATCGATGTGCGCAACCCCTACATCGACCCGCTGCATGGCCTGCAGGCCGAGCTTCTGCAGCGCAACCGGGACGCCGATGGCGCCATCTCCGCCGAGCTGTCGCGCGCCCTGATGGTGACCATGGCCGGTATCTCGGCCGGTCTGCGCAACACCGGCTGAGGCGGCGGCTGACGATATCGCGTCGGCCAGTCTTGAGTCACTGCATGAAAAAGCCCCGACAGGCATGCCTGTCGGGGCTTTTCGTTGTCATGAAGCTAACGGTGGTATCTGATTACAGCAGGCCGCTGGCGCGCTCTCCTACCCATGGCATCAGGAAACGTTCCCGCTGCCAGTCCTCATCCTGATTGAGCGCGACCAGGTGCAGCAGCTTGGTGAAGGCGGCCTCCAGCGTCATGTCATCACCGGACAGTACCCCGATGGTGGCAAGGCCCGCGCCTGCCGCATAGTGGCCGATGCTGACCGGGCCATGCGGACACTGGCTGATGCCGGCCAGCAGCTTGCCTTCGCCGCGCGCATCGGCCAGCACGCCCAGAAGCTCGGCGTCCGCCGGCAGATTGCCGCTGCCCCACAGTTCCAGCACCGCGCCCTTCACTTCGCTGCGCAGCAACTGCACTCGTACGCTCTCGGCGCTGATGCCGGGGTAGAGCGGCAGGCGGATGACGGCATCCTGGCCGAGGCAGGCGTAATCCGGCAATTCGAAGGCCGGCCCCTGGTCATCCATCAGGCGGCCTGGATAGACCACCACACGGTCATCGACCCACTCGCCCAGCAGGGGGGCATTGGGAGTGGTGAAGCCGCGGTGATCCTGGGTATACCACTTGCGGGTGCACACGCCGCGCAGCAGCTGACCGCCGAAGGCGACCACCACCTCATTGAGGGTCGGTTGGGCGGCGGCGGTGAGGGCCAGTTCGACATTGGCAAGAGCATCGCTGCCGTCGGCCTCCAATGGCAGCTGGGCACCACTGACGATCACCGGGCGGGCGGTGCCCTTGAGCTGGAAGGCGAGGCTTGACGCCGTCCAGGCGAGGGTGTCGGTGCCCTGCAGCACCACGAAGCCATCGAAACTGTCATAGGCATCGGCGATCTCGCCCGCGATCTGCTGCCAGTCAGCGGGCGTCGCCGAGGAGGAGTCGATCAGTTGCGGGAATTCGCGCAGGGTGAAGGCGGGCAGACGACCACGACGGCTGGGTGGCAGATCTTCCAGCGCTGCTCGCAGACGCGCATCGAAGTCTCCGGCCGGCACCAGGCCCTGCTCGCTTTCGACCATGCCCAGCGTACCGCCGGTATACAGCACCAGGATGTGTGTCTCGGGAGTCATCGTATCCACCTGCCAGAAATGGGAAAGCCGGCATTGTAACGCATGCCGGCTGGCGGGTGAGACGTGCTGCCAAGGGGATGGCCAGGTCAGCAGCGAGTGCGGTGGTGGCGGAAGGGCTAGCTGATGTTGCCACCGCCTATGCGCACATCCTGCTGATGGGTCATGGCGCTGATGCAGAGGACGCGCACGCCTTCCAGCAGGCTCTCCAGGCTCATGGTCGGCAGTCGGCCATCGAGGCTCTGCTCGGGGAGTGCCGGAATATGCACGAAGCCGGAGCGGATCGGACTGTGTGCCAGATGGCGTTGCACGCCGTAGAACAGATGGTTGCAGACGAAGGTGCCGGCGGTATAGGAGACGCTGGCCGGCAGTCCCGCTGCCTGCAGATCATTGACCATCGCCTTGATGGGCAGAGTCGTGAAGCAGGCATCCGGGCCACCGGTCTCGATGGGTTCATCCACCGGCTGGTGTCCGCCATTGTCCTTGATGCGGTAGTCATCCAGATTGATGGCGACGCGCTCCGGCGTGATGGCGCTGCGACCACTCGCCTGGCCCAGCATGATCACGGTATCGGGGGCGTGACGCTCGATGGCCTCCACCACGCTCTCGATCGCGGCGTAGCGTGTCACCGGCACGCGGCAGGTGCGTATCTCGACACTGTCCGATGAGCCATTCGACAGGGTCAGGGTCTGACCCTCCAGCTGCTCGATGATCTTGAGTGCCGGATTGACGCTGTCGTGGCCGAAGGGCTCGAAACCACAGAGAAGCAGACGGGACATGGGAGACTCCTTGACTGGCATCGATCACCGCAGGCCACTGCTGGCGGTGATCGATGCGCGGGTAAGCATGAGAACGAATCAGAAGGCCAGCAGCAGCATCAGGCTGATGTTGGCCATCAGCATCACCAGCGCCGGAATGATCTGGGCGCGGATGATGTGATAGCGATCATCCAGCTCCAGCAGCGCCGCCGGCACGATGTTGAAATTGGCGGCCATGGGCGTCATCAGCGTGCCGCAATAGCCCGACAGCATCCCCAGCACGCCGACGATGGCGGGATTGCCACCATGCAGGGCGATGACCAGCGGATAGCCGATCCCGGAGGTGATGACGGCGAAGGCGGCGAAGCCGTTGCCCATCAGCATGGTGAACACGGCCATGCCGACACAGTAGGCGATCACGCAGGCGATGAGACTGGTATCGGGAACCACGCTTGAGACCAGCCCCGCGATGGTCTGGCCGACACCGGCCTGATCGAACAGCAGACCGAGCGCGGCCAGGAACTGCGGCAGGATGGCGGCCCAGCCGATGGCATCCGCCAGGCGACGACCTTCCTGCATGCCGGTGCCGGGGCGCTCACGCAGCAGCAGCAGGGCAACGGCAAACGCCAGCACGGTCGCAAGCCCCAGCCCGACCAGTGCGCTCTGCCCGGTGGTGAGGGTGTAGAGGAAGGTGCCGATGGGAATCACCAGTGCCGGAATGAACAGCCGAGACCCCAGACGTTGGCGGCGCTGCTGGCGGGCTTCATCGCTGAGCTGTCCGTAATTGCCGAAGCCGAGCTGACCGGTGGCGGCCAGCAGCGCCATGGCGAGCATGGCGAGGCCGACCACGACATTGGGCAGCCACTGGCCGAAGGCCAGGCTGATCCCGAAGATCATCCAGAAGGCGCTGGTGCCAAGGCGACGCGGATGGTCGCGGTCGGTCAGGGTCAGAAGGGCAAACACCATGACGGCGAAGCCGGTGATCAGGTAAAGGGCATCGATACCGCTCATGAGTGGCTCTCCGTCACGGGAGTGGTGTAGCTGTCAGGGGCTGACGCGGAGGTTGGCTGCGAAGGGGCGGCGGGATACTCCTCGCGCAGCAGTCGATGCTCCTGCTGGATGCGCTTGTCCAGCCGGCGACACAGGATGAAGACCACGACCAGCGAGACGAGTGCGGTAGGAATGGCATAGAGCGCCATGTCCGCGAGACTGACGCTGGTGCCGCTCTTGTCCAGCACGCTCTTGATCAGCAGCAGGCCGCCCGAGGCGACGAAGATCAGCTGACTGAAGAAGTTGCCGAAGTTCTCGCTGACGGCATTGAGTACCCGGATGCGCTGGCTCAGGGTCTTGAAGCGGGGGGAGGCCACGGCTTCCTCGGAGAGGTCGCGCTCGGCGGCACCGACCGACATCGGCGCGACCAGCGGACGGATCATCGCCGGGTGCCCACCCAGCTGCAGCCCGAAGGCGTTGGTCACCTTGCGCAGCAGCAGGTAGCTCAGGGTGATGCGGCCGGCACTGGCGGCACGCAGCTTCTGCACGAGATGCTCGGCCTGGTCACGCAGGCCATTGCGCTCCAGCAGGCCAATGACCGGCAGGGTGATGATGAAAAGTGACACGGCGCGGTTGTCGGTAAAGGCCTGGCCGAGGGCGCCGAGGATCTCGGTGGGCGTCATGCCGGCCACGAGTCCCGAGGCAAAGCCTGCCACCAGGACCACCAGCAGAGCGTTCAAGCGCAGTGCCAGACCGACCACGATGATGGCGACGCCGATCAATGACAACATGTGATATCTCCCGAGCCTGAGGAGGACAGTCTGTTGCGGGGGCAGGACATGGGCTTTCACCTCTGAGTGTGAGCTTGTTGTTGTGAAGTACGTGCCGCGAAGTAGGTACCGTGAAGTACGTTGTTTTACTACGCGAGTTCAGAGGGTAGGGTCAGGCAGGAATAATCCAAATGAGACATTCGGAATATATAAATTAATCGTAATTGTTGAATCGATAGAATCTATCACTTGGAGGTGCATGACAGGTCTGGTCGATATCAGGCAGGCTGACATCAGCACGTCAGCGTGTGAATGCCGGAGCGGGACGCTCGCGTCAACAGGCCTCGCCGGGCGCACGCTCGAACATCACGTCAGCGCGTGCAACCGCTTGGGCAAAAGGGCGGGGCAGGGAAGAGATGAAGAATGCGCAGCATAGGACTCAGCCGTCGATGACCTCGGGGCTTCCATCATCGCGCAGACAGATGCGCTGACGTCTCCCGACCTTGAGACCCAGCGCTGCGGCGGCGATGAGAATCAGCGCGAACAGCGAGGCGATCACGTCAAGGTCATTGGTGAATTCAAGCAGTATGCCCACCGCCAGCGGGCCGAGCGCCGCCAGCATGTAGCCGGTGCCTTGCGCCATTCCCGACAGCGCCCCGGCCAGGCGAGCGTCGTTGCTGCGCAGTACCAGCAAGGTCAGCGCCATCGAGAAGCTGCCTCCTTGACCAAAGCCCAGCAGTACGGCGAACAGCCAGCGCAGTGACAGCGGGCCGACCATCAGGCCGAGCAAGCCGACCGCCGAACAGGCAAGCAGCAGCAGGATGGCGGGACGCTGATCCCGTCCCATGCGCCCGATCACCGGCGCCAGCAGGGCAGTGAGTACCTGGGCCATCACCGAGGCGGCCATCAGCCAGCCGGCCTCGACATCGCTCAAGCCACGTTGTTGCAACAGAAACGGAAGCCAGCCGAAGACGATATACGCCAGTGATGACTGGCAGCCCATGAAGAAGGTGATCTGTCGTGCCAGTGGCAGGTGCCACAGGCGTGGCGCGTCATGTTGGCCGGCCGGCAGGCGCCGAGGCCAGGGGTGCGGCATGCTCAGACGCCAGACCGGTAGGGCGATCACCACCAGCAATGCCCAGCAGCTCAAAGAGGCCTGCCAGCTGTCCAGCCAGTTGGCCAGCGGCACACTGAGCCCTGCGGCAAGGGCGGCGCCAAGGCATAGCGCCATGGTGTAGACACCGGTGAACAGGTCAGCGCGCTCGGGATGTTCGCGCTTGACGATGGCGGGCAACAGGGTGCCCGCGATACCGATACTGCCGCCGCACAGCAAGGTCCCCAGATAGAGAAGGAGAGTCAGGTCGCTGGCACGCAGCCACAAGGCGATTCCCAGGGTGACAAGCGCCAGGCTCAAGGTACGCTCCGCCCCCAGTCGCCCCGCCAGGCGGGGTGCCAGTGGCGCGAACAGTCCCAGGCATATCACCGGCAGAGTCGTCAGCAGGCCGGCGGCCAGTGTGCTCAGGCCAAGGTCCTGCGTGATGCGATCCAGCAGGGGGGCCAGCGAGGACAGCGCCGGTCGTAGATTGAGGGCGACCAGTATCAGGATGAGCAGAAACAGCGGGACGGACATTCGGCGCATGAGGCAGGCCTATCCTGAAGTGAAGGAGAGTCATGAATACGCGGGCGGACAGGGGCAGTGAACCTCCTGAACGCTTGGACAGTTCTGCGAGAATACCGTCATCCTCCGGCACTGTCTTGCGGGTTCCGACCAATATGCAATACCCATGATGCAAGGCACGCCGTGCAATGAACGACCTGCCATTCACGATCTGGCATCCACGACGCAAGACGCCCAGCAGGGGCTGGGCGTCTTGTGAGATAAGGCGGGTTGCAGAGAGGGGCTCAGTATTTCGGCTCGAGCTCCAGCTCGCGAGCCCCGGGGTAGAGCTCAAGCGGTGTCTTGCGTGGCGTGGTGCCAGCTCCCTGCCCTTGCTGCCCGGTACGTGACCTGGTGTCACCGTTGCGCCATGAGGAAAGCGGCGACGTGCGATCAGGCGAGACGCTGCTGGTTGACGAGGCAGCGGGACGACGCAGCGCCTTGGCACGAATCAGGGACATGTCCTCGGTACTCAGCAGCAGGCCCTGCTGGGTACGCTCGATCTTCAACAGGCCCTTGAAGTGCCAGCAGCGCATCGGGGTATGGGCGACGCGGTAGCGGTGGCCCTCCACCTCCAGCGATACGGCTTCCCTGGGACGGCAGCCCCGGGGGTGAAGCTGTACCTCTTCCAGCAACACCAGACGATTGAAGTCCTGGGGGTGAAGGACCTGGTTGCCTTCATGCATGCGCACCGGGAAGGCGTGGTTGTCGCGGGACAGTTCACGTCGCTTGTGGTTGACGCTGCCAGACCCTTCCAGGACACCCACGCCACAGACGTGCAACAGTTCGCCGTCGATCTGCTTGATGACAAGCACCTCGACGTGGCGTTGCTTGAACAGTTGATTACGCAATGAGCTCAAGGGCATGGCGGGAATCCTCTCTGGCAGCTTCTGGCCTCTTTTCAGTGGCGGGTCGCCAGACGGGTTGGATGGCGTTGAAGCGATATCTGTCGACTATATCATACGCCGTCCTGTCGAGGATTTCCTGAATCCAGCGCCCTGGCGCAGTGATCTATGCAACCTGTCGCTGGATTCATGGGCGTCTTTGATGACAAGGGCTGAGGCGTCTGGTGCCAAGTGCTCATGTCACTCGTACTTGCCAAGTGCTCATGTCACTCGTACTTGCCAAGTACCGCCCGGCAGATGTCGGCAAAGCTGCGGGCTTCCGGGGGATGCTCAAGGTGGAGCCCGAGGGCCTGCCCGACACGAGATGCCGCGATCAAACCACGGATGCAGGGGTGGCCATCGCTGTCCTCTTCCGTGACCAGCAGGTGGGATTCTCCGCTCTGACGCAGGGTCTCGACCAGATCGCCCACCCTGGCGCGCTTGAGCACTGACAGGGCAATGCCATGCAGCTCGGCGCGTGGCACCTGCACCATGTCGACGGTGACTTCATCACGCTGCACATCGAAGCGTGTCATGGCTCGCATCACCACGCGCCCGCCCTGCAGCTCGCGGGAGGTGACGACGCCGGTGAAGGTGCCGTCGTGATCATGCACCAGCAGAAGACGCACGCCTGCCTGTTTCATGGTCGCCAGCGCCTGACCGATGGAGGCGCTCCCCTGGATGCTGCGACCCGCGGTCACCGAGAAATCGGTCAGCAGTTCGCTGGCGGGGCTGTCCATGTTGATGTCGCCCAGAGGCTGGAGAGGCAGGCGTGAGGTGGTGACCTGTTCAAGCGGTTTCACTTCGAGGGTGTGATAGGCAGATGGGGCGATGGCATTCATGGAATGACTCCGATACTTGATGAACGATGAGCGTCTGCAAGATGAGAGTCACGCTGATCAAGGGAGTTTCCTGCACCGGGAGTAACGGCTTGTTGCTGTTGTCGCAACCACTGATGCAAGGCCCCGCTCGAGAGGCGGGCGTGTGACTGGCGCGCGGAAAGACGCTGTCTGGCAGCAGACCGGCAGGATGGGACAGAGGCGAAGTGACTAGCGAGAAAGCCGGATGGGGCGGGGGGTGTGAAAGATTCTGTGCTGGATGACAGCCGGATGTGGCAAGGCACGGCGTCCTCCCGGATCAGGAATCACGTCGTGCCTTGTTCATGCAGAGGGCAGTGAGCTCATCACCGCGTCAGCAGGCCCCGCTGTTGTTCCGGATTGGCAACAATGCGCCGCCGGCTCCGTTTCAGAGCCCTCATGTCGAAGTCCTTATGCCAGAGCTCTTATGCCAGGGCTCTTATGCCAGGGCCCTTATGCCAAGCCCTCATGTCAGAGCCCTGATGCCAGCATGCTCACGGCATCACAGCCACTCTTTCAAGTCGCCGCGCACCGAGTCCAGGAAGGTGATGAAGTCCGTCTGACCCTCGCCATCGCAGCGATCGACCTTGCAGGCGAGCTTCATGCGAGTCCCGGCAACGATCTCGTCATAGACCTCCAGCGTCAGCTTCTCCACCTCGGCATCGGCAGGCTCCCGCTCGCCATCTGCCAGACTGAAGGTGGTGATCAGCGTGCCACGCAGACGGGTAGTGCCGCCTTCGGCGACGATACGGCGGACTTTCAGCCAACCTTCGCGCACCAGGACATCCCCCTGGGCATCCTTGTGCTTGTAGATCGTGCGGTAGCAGGCATTTTCCGAGGCACCCTTGGCCGCCATGCTCTGGTAGGCCTGAATCATGCGGGTCGCCATGGTGCCGGCTTCGGCAATCTTGCGACGGGCAGCACGGTGTTCGCGCTCGAGACGATCCTGCTTGGAGAAACGCTGCCACAGGTGGAAATCGCGCGTCAGAGTGGTCGCGTCCATTGAATACTCTCTTGTTGCATGAAGGCCGTTGCCCCCTGGCGGGGGAAACGGACAAGGATGGTGGCGGGAGGCAGGACCTTGTGGTCGTGTTGCTCCGGCCCGGCAGTCAGGCGTATCACTGATGGCCCTCATCATCCCTAATCCGAAGGGCGCTGCCAAGGCAAGCGTCGCCGCGCATGAGCGTCGAGCATTGCGCGGCCCCGTGGCATCCACCGTGGTTGATGCGCCATGCAGCCTCACCGGATAATGGGCCGCATTCGATGCGCGGCCAGGTCATGTCGAGGGGGATGGACATCGTGCGGAAGGGGGATGGACATCGTGCGGAAGAGGGATGGCATTTGAGGTGGGCGGCATCGGATTGCGGCGCCTGTCGGCGAGACGTGATCAGGCTGGCTGTCATGCAGGAGTATCAGGCTGCCATTTGCAGGTGATGGCACCTCACTCACACTCTTGCCTGAAATCTTCTACGAGATGTGGCCCCTGGCACAAACGCCAACAACGAAGACTTGGCACGTCCATATGCCTTTTCCGCGTCAAACGGCGACGTTATGTCACGTTATGCCCCCTTTCCTGCATGCCTTGAATGACGCGCATGGACTGTCGCCATCACGTTTCACACTCGAACGTGAGGTAGACTGGGAGCATTCAGACGGTATGAGATTCTCACACGGGACACATGGAAGGTGTCAGTTCAAAGAGGAAGGAATCATGGCGAAACCTGATCGCCGTCGGGCCGGGGAGAGGACCGGTCTGGCTGGGGTGAAGTGGCGTTGGCCGGCTCCAGGAGGGCTGGCTGAGCGGCATGCCGGGCTATATCAATTGTTCATGTGGTGCTACATCAGTGCGCTGGGTTGCCACATCGGCTATTTCGCCCTGCTCAGCATGCAGCCCTACCCGCAGCCCGTCGTCGCCCAGGTGGTCGGGACCTTGCTCACCGTGGCTTCCATCATCCTGCATCGCAGGGGACACCTGCAGACCGCGTTGCTGCTGCTGGTCGTGCCGGTATCGCTCAAGGCGTCATGGTGGGAACACCAGTTCGGCGTGGGTGCGGGATTCGAGTACTACCACATCCTGTCGATCTTCTTCATCTGCATCGCGCCGATGGCGCGGATCACACGTCTCCTGACCAGTGGCGGCCTGCTGATCTTCTATCTGATCGCCCAATCCCTGCCGGGGCCTGTCTACATCGGCTCCTATGAGTTCATGGCCACGGCCAGCATCGTCAATCTTGTGATCTGTGTCACCTTCATCGGCCTGGTGGCCATCGAGATGGGGTGGGAATCCGAGCGGCGCGAGAAGCGCTATCTGCGGGAGTTGCGCCATGATCAGCTGACGGGGGCCCTCTCGCGGCTTGCGCTCAGGGAGGAGGGCGCACGCATGCTTCAGGAGGACGGATTGGGGGTGTTGATGATCGACGTGGATCACTTCAAGACGATCAATGACACGCATGGGCACGCCAGCGGTGACGATGTGCTGGTGGAGCTGACACGGCGTCTGAGTCATCACCTGCGCGGCAGTGATCTGCTCTGTCGCCAGGGGGGCGAGGAGTTCGTGGCATTGTGCCCCAGCAATGATCGCCAAGGGTTGCGACACGCGGCCGACCGGCTGCTGCAGTCCATCAATGGACGCGCCTTCGTGTTGAACAATGGCAAGCTGCTGCGGGTCACGGTCAGTATCGGCGTGGCCCAGGGAGGGCCGGCCACGGCAGCCGAGTCCTTGCTGCCGGAGCTGATCCGTCGTGCGGACCAGGCGATGTATCGCGCCAAGCGTACCGGTCGCAATCGGGTGGTGACGGCCTGGGACATGCTGGATGAACCCCGCAGCCAGACCGACGCGGCCGATATCCCGGCGACAGCACAAGCCACCGCCCCGATGCCGAGTCCTGCGTCATCCTCGTCAGAGATGCGTCTCTGTGTGGAGGGCTCCCAGCGCGAGACGCGACAGCAGGACACTCACGGCGAAGGTAGCTCCCATGTCGCCGGGACTGGATGCTATGGCTACAAACGTCCTTGAATCGCACCGCTCCCGATGACGGTCGCGCCACTTCCATGGCCGTGCCCGGGCAGCCCGGTGGCAAGACCCTTTCTGCGTATTCCGGAGATTGAGATTGATGATCGATACGAGTGGTGGACGCGCGGGGCGTCTCTGGCAGTGCCTGTTCGTGACCGCAGCCTTGTTGACGGCAGAGATGACACTGGCGGCTCCTGCAACGACGCAGGACGGTGATGTGAATGCCGGCCAGGCCAGTGCCGCCGCGCCAGCTGTGGCGCCG
Source organism: Cobetia sp. 5-25-4-2 (assembly GCF_013374075.1). NCBI lineage: Bacteria > Pseudomonadati > Pseudomonadota > Gammaproteobacteria > Oceanospirillales > Halomonadaceae > Cobetia > Cobetia sp. 5-25-4-2. The sequence goes on from NZ_BLWK01000001.1 coordinate 420,376, forward strand.
GCCCTGCCAACGGCTGCCAAGGCCGGCAACAGCATCTATCGCTGCATGCTCGACGGTGTCCCCACCTGGCAGCAGCAGCCCTGTCATCAAGGGGATGCGCCGGTGGCGCTGGATGACTCCCTGACGGTGGTACCCGCTGCGCAAGGCGGGCCGGCAGATCTGGAGGAAGACGCCACCGCGGAGCGTCTCGAGCGCGAAAAGCAGCGGACTCTGGCGGCCCGTCAGGAGAGTCAGCGCCAATACCGGATTCGCTCGGCCATCGATGATGGCTATCTGGTGGAAGGCATGAGTGAGTCTCAGGCGGTGTCCTTGCTGGGCAAGCCCAGTGATGTCAGTGAGACCATCGCCGACAACCAGTCATGCCGCCTGCTCAGCTGGTGGGGAGATGTTCGTGTCCAGTTCTGCAATGACGAGGCTGTCTCCATCACCGCGACGCAGCGGGACTGACGACCTGAATCCCTGCTGGAAGGAGGCCGAGCATGCCTGGCTGCTTGCGTCATTCGAATCGGGCCCCGGATATTCAATTGTTTAGAATATTTGCATAATAGAGGCATCTTCTAGCGTCGATATGCCGTTATCGGGCTGGTTGTTGCTTTCTTGAGACAGCCGGGTGGTGAAGTTGCCACATTACCGAGTTTATCGAACAGTGTTAGATTACTCTCCGAACGCAGCGGCACGCCCCTCAAGTGTTATCCAGGGGCATGGCTGACTGGCCGACGAGCCAGGCTGCAACACTATTCGGTGAGGAGAACACGCATGAACAAGTCCATCCTGATTGGCGCGATCGTTGCTGCACTGGGCATTGGTGGTGGAGTGGCGATCGGCAGCTATACGGCCAGCAACTCAGGCCCTGAATACGCCGATATCGTGGCGGTGGATGCGGTGACGGAAACCGTGACCACCCCGCGTCAGGTATGCCACAACGAGACCGTGACCCATCAGGCGCCCAGCAAGGATACCCACAATGTCGTCGGCACTGCCGTCGGTGCGATCGTCGGAGGCGTGGTGGGCAATCAATTCGGCGGTGGCAACGGCAAGAAGGTATTGACCGCCGCGGGTGCCGTGGGTGGCGGCTATGCCGGCAATCAGATCCAGGGACAGATGAAGAAGGGCGATACCTACACCACGACCGAGCAGCGCTGCGAGACAGTGCAGGATGCCAGCGACAAGGTGGTGGGTTATGACGTCAAGGTCGACATGGGCGACGAGACTCGCACCGTGCGTCTTGAAGACAAGCCGGACGTGAAGCGCTTCGAGATTCGTGACGGTGAGCTGGTACTGCCACAGCAGGGCTGAGGCCAGATAGCCGAGCGGTCAGGCGGAGACGAAGAGCGTCGACAGGCGCGGCTCGATGAGTTCTCTCAAACGTTTCCCTCGATCGCTCTGCGCAATAGTCGCCAGACCAGAAGACCCCCGACGGAATCCGTCGGGGGTCTTCTGGTTTCTGGACATCCAGCTCTCTGGGCATCCAGCCGTACCCTGTTTAGTCAGTCTGTCAGACCGTCAGGTTCTCTGGTCGTCAGCTGGCATCCGCTGTGGAGGGCAATGCCTTGGCGATCTCACGTGCCAACTGCTCGCCGGTCACACGCCAGCCTTCGCCCAGGCTGTTGACCAGTGCCGGATAGCCGTCATCCGTCAGGGGAGTCAGCGTCTGGATGTCGCCTTCCTCCAGCACGCTGCCATCCACGCCGCGCAGGCGCCAGCGACCGGTGATGACGGACTGGCCATCATGGCGGCCGATGAAGCGATCCAGGCTGACGCTCAGGCGGGCACCCTTCAATCCGCTCAGGCTGGTATCCGCGATACGGTACTGGCTCAGCGGCTGGGCGGGGCTGGCTTTCAGCTGGTTCAGCAGCTGGCGGGTCAGCATGTCCTGCAGGTCATCGGCCCACAGGTTCTGGCTGGCCTGTACCAGGGTGATGTCGTCCGTCTGATAGACCAGACTGCCGCCTTCCAGATAGCTGGCCAGTTGCACCGGCATCACTTCCAGCAGGGGTGCATCGGCGGCAACGCTGCGCTGGGCAGCGGTCTGTGTCGTCTGTGGCAGCAGGTAAGCGCCACCAGTGGCGGCGGTCGTGCAACCCGCCAGTGTGCCGAGCATCAGCAAACCTGCCATCAGGCCGCCGAAGCGGCCCTTGCGCGACGTTGAAGTGCGCGGTGAGGCAGACGCGCTGCACGCTTGCGGCATGGCTGCCGTGCGGGTCGAGAGACTCATGGCTGTTGTCATCATTGGGCCCTCGGAATCGGATCACGGGTCGTCGGTTTGTCGAAGATCAGGCTTGAGGGATTCTTCTCCAGCGTGTCGAGCAGCGGCTCGGCCTTCTTGAGCACGCGGTCCAGGCGCTCGAGATCTCCCTCCAGCTTGCGATAGGCGGAAGACTCCGGTGTCAGGCCATCCAGGGTGCGATTGAGGTTGTCGATACTGGTGCTGATGTCGCTCGGCAGCTTCTGCACCTCATCGGAACCCAACAGGGCATCGACATGGCCGGCGGTCTTGTCGAGACGCTTCACCAGGCTCTCGGAGGCCGACAGGGTCTTGTTGAGATTGCCCAGCACCGGCTCGATGTCCAGGCCATTGAGCTTGTCGAGCAGCGCATTGAGCTTGGCTTCCATCTGCGCGAGGCCGCCTGACACGCTGGGCATGACCTCGATGTCATCGAAGGTATCGGTCTTGTACGGCGGTGGATTGTCATAGAAGTCCAGGTCGACGAACAAGGCACCGGTCAGCAGGTTGCCGGACTTGAGCGTCGCGCGCAGACCACGCTTGAACAGTCGCTCCAGTCGCTTCTCCCACTGCTTGACGCCTTCATCATCGACCTGACCCTCGAGGCGTTCCGGTTCGATGCGAATCAGCACGGGAATCTCGAAGCTGGAGAGCGTGCGTACCCGCTGATGGGTCAGGCGGTAGGGCACGCTGACCACCGTGCCCAGTCGCACGCCGCGGAATTCCACCGGTGCGCCACGCGACAGGCCGCGCACGGTGTCGTCGACCATGATCACGTAGTCGATGGCCTGATGGAAGCTGCCTTCACGGGCCTCTTCCTGATCGGAATACAGGGTGAAGGAGGTGTTCTCCACCACCGGACGGCCACGCGGCAGGTCCTCGGGGATGCCGAAGGCGACGCCACCGCTCAGTACGCTTTCCAGTGATCCGACATCGACCTGCAAGCCCTGGGAGTCCAGGCGCAGGCTGACCCCGCTGGTGGACCAGAAGCGCGTGGTCGAGGTCACCAGCTCGTTGTAGGGCGAGTCGATGTACAGGGTGTAATGCATTTCCTTCTCGCTGGGGCGGAACTCGCTGGATTCCACGCGCCCCACGACGAAGCCCTCGTAGGTCACGGGGTCGCCATCGGACAGCACGCTGCCATCATTGCTGGTCAGGTCGATGCGCAGCCCCTTGGCGTCCTGGGTCGTGACCGGAGGTTGCTCCAGCGCCACGAAGTGGTCGGCTTCCTCGCGACTGTCGCCGGGCTGCAGCTGGATGTAGGCGCCTGACAGCACGGTATTCAGACCACTGATGCCTTCGCGTCCGATACGCGGCTTGACCACCCACAGACGCGTGTCCTCATTGAGCATGCGCTCGCTGTCCTTGGACATGCGTGCCGTGACGATGGTCTTGTCGAGGTTGTCCGACAGGCGTACGGATTCGACCTTGCCGACCTCGACGTTACGGGTCTTGATCAAGGTCTTGCCGGCCTCGATACCTTCTGCCGTCTCCATCTCGATGGTGATCTGCGGGCCACGGCTGGCGATGTTGTGCCACACCATCCAGGCACCGATCAGCAATGCCACGATCGGGACGATCCAGATCGGCGAAAGACGGCGTCGGCTTTCACGACGCGCACGAGAGTCATCACTCATAGGTCATCCTGTGACGGTGAATCGATAGGGGAGGAAGCGGGGGAGACCTCACGTTCCTTGCTTGCCTGGAGAAGGCCGCTGGTCGCGACTCGCGCCTCCTGTGGCGTATCCCAGACAAGACGTGGATCAAAGCTCTGGGCGGACAGCATCGTGAGCACCACCACGCTGGCAAAGGACAGCGCTGCCGGCCCCGGGTGCACGGACATCAGGGCGCCCAGCTGGATCAATGCCGCCAGCAGCGCCACCACGAAGACGTCGACCATCGACCAGCGGCCGATGTACTCGGTGATGCGATAGAGCGTGACGCGCGCGCGGGCATGCTGGACCTGCGGGCGTTGCGCACTGAGACACAGCCAGGCGATGGCGATCATCTTGGAGGCCGGCACCAGGATGCTGGCAATGAAGATGACCATCGCGATGGGCCAGTCTCCGTGGGACCACAGCACCACGATACCGCCGGCGATGGTCTGCGGGTCGCTCTCGCCCAGACTCACGGTACTCATGATCGGGAAGAGGTTGGCCGGCAGATACAGTATCAGCGCCGCGATCAACCACGCCCAGGTACGTTGCAGACTATGTGTCTTGCGCTGATGGACCGGGTCGCCGCAGCGCCGGCAGTTGACGTGCTGGTCCTGCGTGCATTCATTGATCAACCCGCAGCTGTGACAGCTGCCCAGCCCCTGCAGCGCGGCCCCCAGCCCCGGTCTGGCTGTCTCCGGGGCCGGCGGCTCGCCCGCCAGAGCGAACCACATGCGATCACCGTCGATGCTGGCCAGGGTCTTGGTCATCAGCAGGGCGAAGGCACAGAAGGCCCAGAACGACGGGCCGAAGCTGATATCGGCCATGCCGGCGATCTTGACCAGACTCACCATCACGCCCACAAGGAAGACATCGGCCATCATCCAGGGGCGCAGATGGCTGAGCGTTCTGGCAATGCCGCGAATGCCGGGCAACGCCACCTTCAGGCCGATGGCCGTGTGGGTGTAGATCACCCCGATCAGGTAGAGCGCCGGCAGCAGCACGATGGTCAGAATCAGCAGCACCGCCAGCGAAGGATACGACTCTGCCGTCAGCGCCGCTGGCGTGTCCACCAGACTGAGGCTGGCGGAGATGCCGCGGGTGGCAAAGGCGATGAACTCGAAGGGCAGCGTCAGCCCCAGCATCACCAGGCACGCCGTCGCCAGTGCCAGGGTGCGCTGGACGGAATGGGCGTGGCGTTGGGCGAAGAGATGATCACAGCGTGGGCAGCGCGCCCGCTCGCCGGTCTTGAGCGCCGGAAGGGCCACGACCAGGTCACAGCATTCGCATGCGCGAAGTCGCCGCCGTGAGACGCTGCGCGTGACAGGCGCGAACAGTGTCGGCGGGTCACGTCTTTCCAGGGTATGGCGCGCAAGACGACGCAAGGCAGCTAGAGGACGAGGCATGTCTCTCCTGAATGAAGGGGCGCGTTGGCGCCATGCCGGATGAAGGCGAGTGGCGAGAATGACGAGGGCGAAGTCCGGGTGACTGGCGCCTGCCCCGGCGGCAGGCAAACACTGTTCGATACCTGCATGATGCCGCAAAACTCGCCTCGCACTCAATGCCCGCCAATGCGAAGCATCGCTCACGAGACATCACGGGCACCCGTGCCGTCATCGATCCACCGGACGCATGAACCGACACGCCGCCCGGAGAGGGCGGCGTGCAGGGCCATCACGCGAGGTGACGGCAATGAGGAAGCGTGCGATCAATGCTCAGACAAGATCGTCTTCCTGGCTTGCGGCTTCATGGGCCCGCTTGAGCTCTTTCGGCTCCCCGAACACGCGGCGAACCACCACATAGCAGACCGGCACCAGGAAGATCGCCAGTACCGTGGCCGAGATCATCCCGCCGATCACGCCGTTGCCGATGGCATGACGGCTGGCCGCACCGGCACCGGTCGAGATGGCCAGTGGCACGGCCCCCAGGGTGAAGGCCATGGAGGTCATCAGGATCGGGCGCAGACGCATGCGTACCGCTTCCATGGTGGCGTCGATCAGTGAGCGGCCCTGGACCTCGAGGTCCTTGGCGAATTCGACGATCAGGATCGCATTCTTCGCCGAGAGCCCGATGGTGGTCACCAGGCCGACCTGGAAGTAGACGTCATTGTCCAAGCCACGCAGCCAGGTGGCGAGCAGGGCGCCGAGGACCCCCAGCGGGACGACCAGCATGACGGAGAACGGAATGCTCCAGCTCTCGTAGAGCGCGGCCAGACACAGGAAGACGAAGACCAGCGAGATGGCATACAGATAAGGAGCCATGCCGCCACTCTGGGATTCCTGCAGTGAAATGCCCGTCCATTCCAGCGCGACGCCATTATCGAGCTGGCCGACCATGTCTTCCATGGCCTGCATGGCCTGACCGGTGGAGTAACCCGGTGCCGCCTGACCCAACAGTTCCATCGAGGAGACGCCATTGTAGCGTTCCAGCTGCGGAGACCCATAGGTCCACTCACCGTGGATGAAGGCGTTCAGTGGCACCATCTCACCAGAGGTGTTGCGGACGTACCACTTCTTGAGATCTTCCGGCTGCATGCGTGCGCTGGCTTCTGCCTGCACGTAGACCTTCTTGGTGCGGCCGTTGTCGAGGAAGTCATTGACATAGCTCGAGCCCCACGCCGTGGAGAGAGTCGAGTAGACCTCTGACAACGAGACGCCCATCGCTGTCGCCTTGAGCTCGTCGATGTTGAGCGTGAACTGCGGGCTGTCCTCCAGACCATTGGGACGCAGGCCGGTCACTGCTGGATTCTGAGCTGCCATTCCCAGCAGTTGATTGCGTGCATTGGTCAGCGCTTCATGGCCGATACCACCTCGGTCCACCAGCATCATGTCGAAACCGCTGGCGTTGCCCAGTTCCATGATCGGTGGCGGGTTGATGGCGAAGACCACGGCTTCCTTCAAGGTGTTGAAGTAGCTCTGAGCTTGTCCGACCACGCTGAAGGAGTCACGAGTACGTTCATCCCAGGGTTTGAGGTTGATGAACGCCAGGCCCATGTTCTGGCCTCGGCCAGCGAAACTGAAGCCGGCGACGTCGAACATTTCCTGAACGGCATCTTCCTGATCGACGAGGAAGTGATGCTCGACCTTTTCCAGCGTCTCGAGCGTCTGTTCCTGAGTGGAGCCCACCGGCAGGATGACCTGATTGAACAGATAGCCCTGGTCTTCATCGGGCAGGAAGCCCGTGGAGATGCGAGTGAACAGTACCCCGCAGCCGACCACGATCAAGGCGTAGACCAGCATGGAACGGCCAGTGCGCTTGAGCATGCCACTGACGCCTTTCTGGTAGCGCGCGTTGGAGCGGTCGAAGACCCGGTTGAACAGCCCGAAGAAGCCGGTGGTCTTCTCCTTGGTCGGCTTCAGCAACGTGGCGCACAGGGCCGGTGTCAGGATCAACGCCACCAGCACGGACAACGTCATGGCCGAGACGATGGTCACCGAGAATTGACGGAAGATTGCCCCTGTGGTGCCGGGGAAGAAGGCCATCGGGATGAACACGGAAGACAGCACGAGACCGATGCCGACCAGAGCGCCGGTGATCTGTCCCATTGACTTGCGCGTCGCCTCGAGCGGCGAGAGCTTTTCCTCATGCATCACGCGCTCGACGTTCTCCACCACCACGATCGCATCGTCGACCAGCAGCCCAATCGCCAACACCATGGCGAACATCGTCAGGGTATTGATGGAGAAGCCCATCACTTCCAGCACCCCGAAGGTGCCCAGCAGAACGACCGGGACAGCGATGGTGGGGATAAGCGTGGCACGGAAGTTCTGCAGGAACAGAAGCATTACCAGGAAGACCAGCGCCACGGCTTCCAGCAGCGTCATCACCACTTCTTCAATGGAAATCTTGACGAAGGGCGAGGTGTCGTAAGGTACCTTGAAGCTCATGCCCGGGGGGAAGTAGTCGGACAGCTCACCGAGACGATCCTTGACGGCTTGTACGGTGTCCAGTGCGTTGGCACCCGAGGCGAGCTTGATGCCCAGCCCTGCAGCAGGCTTGCCATTGTAGCGGCTGACGGTGCTGTAGCTTTCCGCCCCTTTCTCGACACGGCCGACATCGCGCAGATAGACCTGAGAGCCATCTTCCTGTGTCTTGAGCAGAATGTTGCCGAACTGTTCCGGTGTCTCGAAGAGTGTCTGAGCCACGATGGTAGCGTTGAGCTGCTGACCCTTCACCGCCGGCAGGTTGCCAAGCTGGCCCGAGGCGATCTGGTTGTTCTGCGTGCTGATGGCCGTGGTGACATCGCTGGTGGTCAGCTTGAAGTTGTTGAGCTTCTGCGGGTCAAGCCAGACGCGCATGGCCCCCGGTGCGCCGAACAGTTGAGTTTCGCCCACGCCCTGAACGCGAGCTACCTCGTCCTGAATATCGGAGGCGACATAGTCGGTCAATTGCTGTTTGGTCATGCTGCCATCGTCAGAGACGAAAGCTGCCACCATCAGAAAGCTACCGGACGATTTGGTGACCGAGACACCCTGGTTCTGGACGGATTGCGGCAGGCGCGGGGTAGCCAGCTGCAGCTTGTTCTGCACCTGCACCTGAGCGATGTCGGGATCGGTGCCAGTGTCAAAGCTCAGCTCGATGCTGGCATTGCCCTGGGAGTCTGAACTCGAACTCATGTACAGCAGATTGTCGATGCCGTTCATCTGCTGCTCGATGACCTGAGTCACCGTATCTTCTACCGTCTGGGCTGAAGCGCCGGAGTAGGTGGCCTGAATGGTAATGCTGGTCGGGGCCAGCGAGGGATATTGCTCGATCGGCAGCTTGAGGATACTGAAGATACCCCCCAGCATCACGATGATGGCGAGCACCCAGGCGAAGATAGGGCGATCGATGAAGAATCTGACCATGACGTTTGAGGCTCCTGGAACGTCGTTCGGGACGTGCCGCCAGTCAGGCGTGATACGCATAGCTCAGTGACTGGCGACAGTGGCGCGAAAAGAGGCGGCAGGCTTACTGGCGATTGCCAGTCCCGGCCGGTTCACTTTCCGAGGAGTCGCTGACCGCAGTCTCGGACTGAGCCGAGCCATTCTGGTCAGTGCTCGTCTCGTTGGCAGCGATCTCGACCGTGGCACCCGGCTTGATCTTCTGCAGTCCGCTGACAATGACCTTGTCATTGTTGTCGAGGCCATTGGTCACCAGCCACTGATTGTCGATGGCCTGACCGATCACTACCTGCTTGGCTTCGACCTTGTTGTCAGCATTGACCGTCATCACGCTCGCATTGCCTTTGCTGTCACGACTCACGGCTTTCTGCGGAACCAGAATGGCATCCCTGGCCACCGTCTCCGTCAGGCGGGCGCGCACGAACATGCCGGGCAACAACAGCTCGTCCTCGTTGGGGAACAGAGCGCGCAGCGTGACCATGCCGGTACCTTCATCGACGGTGATATCCGCAAACTGCAACTTGCCCTGAGTGCCGTATACGCTGCCATCTTCCATTACCAGTTCCACCGATGCTTGAGCCGGTGCTGCGGCGGCATCGCGATTCTCGGCCAATTCACGCTTGAGGCGCAGAACTTCGGTAGCGGACTGGGTCACGTCAACATAGATGGGGTCGAGCCGCTGGACCGTTGCCAGGCTGGTGTCCTGGCTTGCCGTGACCAATGCGCCCTTGGTGACGCTCGACTTGCCGATACGACCGCTGATGGGGGCCTTCACCACGCTGTAATCCAGATTGATCTGGGCGCTGGTTAGGGCAGCCTTGGCAGAGGCGACATCGGCGCGATCCTCGCCGACGGTCGCCACGGCATCATCATAATCCTGTTGGCTGACCATCTTGCGTGCCACGAGGTTCTTGAAGCGCTTGGCCTTGAGGCTGGAGGTGTTGAGGCTCGCCTCGGCACGCGCCAGACTCGCCTTGGCGCTCTCGACATCGGCGCGATAGGTGCGTGAATCAATGTGATAAAGCGCCTGCCCCTCCTTGACGTCACTGCCTTCGGTGAAGTCACGCGATTCGATGATGCCTCCCACCTGCGGACGTACTTCAGCGATCTGATAGGCGCGCGTGCGGCCCGGCAGCTCGGTGGTGATAGGCACATCCTGCGTGGTGACGGTAATGACATCGACCTGAGCGGCCTGGCTTGCACCTGCGGAGGGGCCTTGGGCAGCCTCTTCCTTGTCGCCGCTACAACCGGCCAACAGGGCACCGATCAGCAGCAGGCTTGCCGGAAGCAAGCCAAGGCGGCGGGCATTGACGGCCAAGGGTTGTCTCTGCAGGCGGGGTAGACGGAGGGAAGTCGGGGCCATGGAGCGTCCTTTACGAAGTTCAGGGGCTGAGGTGCGTTTCAATCGTCACACCCTGGCCCGCCGCGGGTGCGGCACGCCAAGGCAATGGTGTCATGATGAGAAAAATATTTAGCCAGCTATTCTATCGGAATGGCGAGGTGGCTGTATGGTTGTTTTGTGCAGTTATTGCGCATCGTGCTGCAACAGATTGTTGCCAGGTGATCAGCACCTTATGTTCAGGCTTGCATGATCCTGGCAATACCTTTCTCTTGCCATCATGTGGATCGTTCTCATGCATTGCCCCACTCTAGCTTCGTGAGACATGAGGCGGTGACAGCCCATCCTATGCGTCAATGGTGCATAAGTTAGCAGATAGAGGTGTATGAATGCTGAACCACTGCGCACCGGGAAGAAATTTTGCCCGAAGGGCGTGGCGCGGTGATCGAGCATCTCATTCAGGGAGGCAGTGCCAGGAAGGTGTCGATGAGGAGTTGTGAGACCACGGGCGGAACGACGAGAGTGCCGTGATCAGGGGACCGAGGCTCTCCCTGTCTTCCGGCAGGCGTGACTGACGTGACAGGCGCAGGCAGGGGCGATCAGCGAAGGCGTCCTCCAGTCTGGCCGCCCACTGGTACTGCTGCTCACGCCAGCTCGTGATCCAGTCGGCCTGTGCTTCCCCGGAGGAGGGCGAGCTTGCGCCCGACACCTCTGACGGGGCATCCGGCAGGCATTGATTGATGATCAGGCCGCCGACGCAGAGCCCATGGCTTTCCAGTGCCTCGCGCGTACGGAGCGTCTCCAGACAGGGCAGCTTCTCTGGCGTACTGACCAGGATGACGCGCGCCCGGCTGGCATCCGTCAGGCACCGACGCAGCGCTTTGTAGCGGGTACGACGTTGCTCCAGCGCTTCGCTGATCGGGTCTTCGGGGGCAGAAGATCCGGTCTCGCTGGCGGTGGCTGTCTGCTGGCTGTCCAGCCACAGGCTGCGCTCCGCGACGGCTCGCCGGCGCTGGCCCAGCATGCCTTCCAGCCAGCCGCCCAGCACCTCCGGCAAGCTCAGCAGTCGGATGGTGTGCCCGCTGGGAGCCGTATCGAACAGGATGTGTCGATACGATGAGCTGTCCGGTGTCAGTGGGGCAGGCGGGGTAAGGATGATCTCGACCAGCGCATCGAAGAGCGCCGCTTCACTGGTGCCCGGTGCATGGCGTGCGAGTGCCAGCTGGCGCATCACCGTGGCGCTGCGCTCTCCGCTGACCAGTGGCGAGATGCGTTGGCGTACCTCCTCGAGATAGCGCTCGCACTCCTGTTCGGGGTCCAGCTCCATCACATCCAGGCAGGCCGCGATGGCGCGCGGTCTGCCTCCCAGATCTCCGAACAGATCGCCCAGATTGTGCGCCGGGTCCGTCGACACCAGCAGTGTCGGCTCGCCTTTCTCTGCCAGCGCCAATGCCTGCGCCGCCGCGCAGCTGGTCTTGCCGACACCGCCCTTGCCACCGAAGAACCAGATCTCGGGGCGGGGGGCGGCGCCTTCCTCTTGCGTATCACGCACCCTGCCGAGGTCGGAGCGGCCTTCGGCTGCATGCGTGCGTCGAGTCCCATCCTGTCGGCGACGCCGCCTGAGCCAGTTCAGCAGCATTTGATCCCTTCCAGCGGTGAATGCTCAAGCCCCTGGCGCAGGTGCCAGTCGTGCATGCGCTCCAGCATCAGCGGCAGCATCTCCAGTGAGACGGCGGGTGCCGGATTGGGGATGCCCATCAGCTCGGCGAAGCTCATCATCATGAAGATGTCTTCCTCCTCGCGGGCGAGCTGCGCCAGGTCACGCTGCTGATTGACGCGCAGCATGGCCTCCCAGCCATCCCGCAGCCCTGCGGCACCTGTCAGCAGGCGCTTCATCATTCCGGGTTGTCGTGGCGAGCGCGCCACGCGGGAGTCGTCATCAGCTCTCATGGGCGCTCACCTGGGCGGGTGCCTTCAGGCTGCGGCTGGCCTCCAGCAGAATCCACAGCGCGAATACCATGATCAGGCTGCCGAAGGTGAACAGCAGCCATTGCGGGTCGTTGCTGCCCATGCCGGACCAGTCCAGGACTACCTGCTGCACCATCGCCCACAGGGTCATGATCATCAGGAAGACCATCGGAGCCAGGGTGTAGATCACCGGGCGTCCCTGACGCTTGAGCCAGACCGAGATCAGCATCAGCGAGATCCCTGCCAGCAGCTGGTTGCTGGTCCCGAACAGCGGCCACAGCAGATAGCCGCCGGAACCGAAGCCCTTGGGCCCCTGCGGCAGGATGACCAGCGCGGCGCTGGAGATGACCGCGATGCTGGTCGCGACGTGCTTGTGGCTGAGTGCCGGCATGCCGTACTCGCTGCCCAGCTCCGCGATGATGTAGCGCATCAGACGTACCGCGGAATCCAGTGTGGTGGCCGCGAAACTCACCACGATGACCGCCACCAGGGTACTGCCGATGCTGGCCGGCAGGCCAAGGTGCGAGATCAGCTGTCCTGCACCCTCCACGAAGCTGGAGAGCCCGTTGGCACCGGCGGCGGCGAAGCTTGAATAGGTGGCGGTGAAATCGGCCTGGGTCCCGAAGAGGGTCGCTACCGCGATGATGGAAATCAGCGCCAGCATGCCTTCGCCCAGTGCGCCGGTGTAGCCGATCATGCGTGCATCCGGCTCATGGGCAAGCTGCTTGGAGGTGGTCCCCGAGGCGACCAGTCCATGGAAGCCCGAGATCGCGCCGCAGGCGATGGTGATGAACAGCAGCGGATAGAAGGACATCTCGGCTTCGGTGTTGTAGGCCGGCGCCGTCAGATGTGGGCCGCCCACGGCGAGCCCCAGATACAGCAGCACCAGCCCGACCACCAGCTGATGGGAATTGATGGTGTCGCGCGGTTGCAGCAGCTTCCACACCGGCAGCACCGAGGCGATGTAGACATAGGCCATCAGCACGACGATCCACACCAGGAAGGCACTGGAGATCGGTGAGAGGCCGAACAGCAAGGTGCCATCCTCGCCGCCTGCCATGGCGGTGAAGGTGCCGGCCAGATCAATCTGCAAGAATTCGTACTGGCCGGCCAGCAGGGCAGCGGCATACATCACCAGCAGCGCCAGTATCGAGGGCAACAGCATCTTGCCGCCACGCCGATAGACACGATGGCCGATCCAGACCGCCAGCGGAATCTGGATGAGCACCGACAGCACGCTGGCCGGGAAGTTGATGAACAGGTTGGCGATCACCCAGGCGAACACCGCGTTCAGCATCAGCACCAGAATCAGGATGATGAACAGGAACAACAGCTTGGCGCGCTTGCCGATCAGCTTGTCCGCCAGCGTGCCGATGGACTGGCCTCGGTGACGCGCCGATAGCGTCAAGGTACCGAAGTCATGGACTCCCGCGGCAAACAGGCTGCCCAGCACGACCCACAGCACCGCCGGCAGCCAACCCCAGTAGACGGCGATCGCCGGCCCGACGATGGGCGCTGCACCGGCGACCGAGGTGAAGTGGTGGCCCCAGAGTATCCAGCGATTGGTCGGCAGGTAGTCGGTGTCATCGCGCAGCGCATGGGCGGGAGTCACGTAATCGGGGTCGAGACGGAAGATGCGTTCCGCCAGAAAGCGCGAGTAGAAGCGATAACCGATGGCAAAGGCGAGACAGCCGAACAGGGCGAGCCAGATGGCGTTCATGAGGCGTTCCAGTAGGCGTGTGAGTGGGGCGACGGCAATGCATGGCGTGTAATCGGCGTGACGCTAACATCTATATTTGCGCATATAACTTCGCCATTAGTCGCCCCGGGCTGACCCGACGTGGCCCCTGTCTGCAAGCGCAGGTAAGCAGGTGGAATGCACGCGGTGCGTGGAGACATCGCGGAAGTCGCCCGGGGCCCTGCCGGCGCTTGTCTGGTGGAACCGCGTAGCCGTTGTTGCACTTCCTCGCCTTGCGACCAAGGAGTATCAGTGGGTTGATCCACGCGACCTTGTGTTCCGCCCAGCTCTTCTATACTCCAAGCAAGTCGGAGCACAGGGAGTCGCTCATTGCCGTCATCCGGATGAGGCTCTCGATAACAATGACAAGGAGGCGCCGATGTCGTGGATCGCGGAATGCCTTTCCCGTGTCACCGCACTCCGGTGGCGGCGCTCGTGGCGCCCGTTGACGGCGGTGTCACTGATGGGGCTCGTTCCCGCGGCATGGGGAGTCGAATACAACATGCCGGTCGGCGTCACGGCCGTCAGTCGCGAGATCCACTCCCTGCACATGATCATCTTCTGGATCTGTGTGGTCATCGGGATCGTGGTGTTCGGTGTGATGGGGTACGCGATGGTCAAGCATCGCAAGTCACGTGGTGCGGTCGCGGCCAGCTTCCACGAGAACACCCGCATCGAGATTCTATGGACCGCCATCCCGTTGCTGATCCTGGTGGTGATGGCAGTCCCCGCCACCGCCACCCTCAAGGACATGTACGACGCCTCCGAATCGGCGCTTGACGTGAAGATCACCGGGCACCAATGGCGCTGGCAATATGAGTATCTGGGCGAGGATGTCGCCTTCACCTCAAGTCTCGCGACCCCCCGCGAGCAGATCAACAACACCGCCGCCAAGGGCGAGCATTACCTGCTGGAAGTCGACAATCCGCTGGTGCTGCCCATCAATCGCAAGGTGCGCTTCCTGACGACGTCCTCCGATGTCATCCACTCCTGGTGGGTGCCGGACTTCGGCGTCAAGAAGGACGCCATCCCCGGCTTCATCAACGAGGCCTGGACCCGCATCGAGACACCCGGCACCTATCGCGGCCAATGCACCGAGCTGTGCGGCAAGGACCACGGTTTCATGCCGGTGGTGGTCGAGGCGCTGCCGGAGGCCGAATTCGACGAGTGGCTGATCGCACGCAAGGCCGAGGCCGAAGCGTCACGCAATGATGCCGGACGCGACTGGAGTCTCGAGGAGTTGATGGAGAAGGGCGAGAAGACCTACGCCACCATCTGCTCCGCCTGCCACCAGCCGGATGGCCAGGGCATGCCCCCGGCATTCCCCTCATTGGTGGGGAGTGCCATCGTCACGCAGGACATGCAGGCGCACATCGATATCGTGGTGAACGGCAAGGCAGGCACGCCCATGGCGGCCTTCGCCGATGTGCTCAGTCCGGTCGAGCTTGCGGCTGTCATCACCTATGAGCGCAATGCCTGGGGCAACGATACCGGCGAGCTGGTACAGCCAGCCGTCATCAAGGAACAACTGTCTCAATAGCGTGCAAGCGACGCATTCAGGAGGCGTGTCATGGCCAGTGAACAGCCACGCAAGGCGGTACTTCAGGCCAGCGAGAGCGAGGGGGCCGCCGGCGGCTATTCCGCAGGCGGCTCCCGTGCGGGAGGAGGCCATGGCACCGCGCCGCGCGGCATGCTGCGCTGGCTATTGACCACCAACCACAAGGATATCGGCACGCTCTATCTGATCTTCTCGCTGAGCATGCTGTTCATCGGCGGCATCATGGCACTGGTGATCCGTACCGAGCTCTTTCAGCCCGGCCTGCAGATGGTGCAGCCGGAGTTCTTCAACCAGATGACCACCATGCATGGGCTGATCATGGTGTTCGGTGCCATCATGCCGGCCTTCACGGGACTGGCCAACTGGATGATTCCGTTGCAGATCGGCGCCCCTGACATGGCGCTTCCGCGTCTCAACAACTTCAGCTTCTGGCTGTTGCCGGTCGCCTTCCTGCTGTTGCTTTCCACCCTGTTGATGGAGGGCGGGGGTCCCAACTTCGGCTGGACCTTCTACGCACCGCTTTCCACCACCTATGCGCCGCCCTCGACCAGCTTCTTCATCTTCTCGCTGCACATCGCCGGCATCAGCTCGATTCTCGGCGCCATCAACATCATCGCCACCATCCTCAATCTGCGTGCGCCGGGCATGCGCCTGATGGACATGCCGCTGTTCGTCTGGACCTGGTTGATCACCGCTTTCCTGCTGATCGCGGTGATGCCGGTGCTGGCGGGTGCCATCACCATGATGCTGTTCGACATCAATTTCGGCACCAGTTACTTCAATGCCGCAGGCGGGGGAGACCCGGTGCTGTTCCAGCATCTGTTCTGGTTCTTCGGCCATCCCGAGGTCTACATCATGATCCTGCCGGCCTTTGGCATCGTGTCCGCCATCGTGCCGACCTTCTCGCGCAAGCGATTGTTCGGCTACGCCTCGATGGTCTACGCCACCGGCTCCATCGCCATCATGTCCTTCCTGGTCTGGGCGCATCACATGTTCGCCGTCGGCCTGCCATTGGTGGCGGAACTGTTCTTCATGTACACGACGATGCTGATCGCGGTGCCGACCGGCGTGAAGGTCTTCAACTGGATCGCCACCATGTTCCGTGGATCCATTAGCTTCGAGCCCCCGATGCTGTTTGCCATCGCCTTCATCGTCCAGTTCACCATCGGCGGCTTCTCGGGGTTGATGCTGGCCATCGCGCCAGCGGATTTCCAGTATCACGACACCTATTTCGTGGTGGCCCATTTCCATTACGTGCTGGTGCCCGGCGCGTTGTTCGCGATTCTCGCCGGGGCCTATTACTGGCTACCCAAGTGGACCGGCTTCTATCCCCACGAGGGGCTCTCGAAATGGCATTTCTGGATGTCGGTCATCGGCGTCAATCTCACCTTCTTCCCGATGCACTTCTCGGGGCTGGCCGGCATGCCACGGCGCATTCCGGATTACGCGCTGCAATTCGCCGACTTCAACATGCTGTCCAGTATCGGGGCCTTCCTGTTCGGTATCTCGCAGCTGCTGTTCCTGGTCGTGATCATCAAGTGCGCGCGCGGCGGTGTCAGGGCGCCAGCCAAGGCCTGGGAAGGGGCGGTGGATCTTGAGTGGAGCGTGCCAAGCCCGGCACCGCTGCATACCTTCGAGATACCGCCGCAGACCCGCGATGGTCAGATCATCCGCTGAGCGATAGCCAGCGGCCAGGAGAGTGACATGTCCTCACGCGATCACGCAGCACAGCAACAGGCGGTGGCACGTACCGTGCGGCGCACGCTGCTGGCGCTGGTCGGGATGCTGGGCTTCGCCTTCGCGCTGGTGCCGCTCTATGACGTCTTCTGCAATCTCACGGGCCTCAATGGCAAGGCCGCCAGTCAGGCCAGGGCTGCGGTGGCCATGGAGATCGACGAGAGCCGTTGGGTCTCGGTGCGCTTCATCACCCAGCAGGGACAGGGTCTGCCCTGGACACTCGAGGCGCTGGATGAGCAGTTCCGCATCCACCCCGGTGGCCAGTACCGCGCACGCTTCGTGTTTACCAATCACGCCGATCATCCGGTGCGTGGTCGTGCGGTCCCCAGCGTCAGTCCTGCCGAGGGATCGCTGCATCTGCGCAAGATCATGTGTTTCTGCTTTCAGGAACAGACGCTGGCGGCGGGAGAGCGGCGTGAGTTGCCGCTGGTCTTCCAGGTGGACCCGGATCTCCCCGAGGGCATTCGCGACCTGACGCTGGCCTATACCCTTTACCCGGTCACGATGCCGTCGATGCCGGCGGGCGACCTGGCAGAGAACTCTGCAGGAGGTGAACGATGAGCGGTGGCAGCTATTACGTTCCGGCACACAGTGCCTGGCCCATCCTCGGTGTGCTGGCCGTGGGTGGGATGATGATCGGCACGGGAATCTGGATGGTGCATGGCAGCGCCGCCTGGTTGTCAGGCATCGGCATGCTGGCCGTGGTGCTGGTGATGGCAGGATGGTTTCGCGATGTCGTTCGCGAGTCGATGGGCGGCCTTTACGACGATCAGATGGACCGCTCGTTTCGTTGGGGCATGGCGTGGTTCATCTTCTCTGAACTGATGTTCTTCGCTGCCTTCTTCGGCGCGTTGTTCTACGTACGAACTTTCGCGTTGCCATGGCTGGATGGTGAGGGTGCCAAGGGCGTGACGGCGCTGTTGTGGCCTGATTTCACGGCCAGCTGGCCCTTGATGAATCCGCCGGATGCCAGCATTGCCGGACCGAAGGAAGTGCTGTCCCCCTGGCAGTTGCCGCTGGCCAATACGCTGCTGCTGGTCAGCTCCAGTGTCACCCTGACGGTGGCCCATGAGGCGCTGAAGATGGGATATCGCCGCACGGCGCGCAACTGGCTGGCGGGTACCGTGACGCTTGGGGTGTGCTTCCTGCTGTTGCAGGGGCTCGAATATTACGAGGCCTGGCATCACCTGGGGCTGACGCTTCAAGCCGGTGTCTATGGCGGTACCTTCTTCCTGCTGACCGGCTTTCATGGCCTGCATGTCACCATCGGCACCGTGATCCTGATCGTGATGCTGGTTCGGGTGATTCGCGGTCATTTTTCCCGCGAGCGCCATTTCGCCTTCGAGGCGGCTGCCTGGTATTGGCACTTCGTCGATGCGGTGTGGATCGGCCTGTTTCTGTTCGTCTACGTGTTCTGAGGCAGGCCGAAGAGCGTCGAGCGCGAGTCAGTTCAGCATTCCGGTGGAGAAGCCCATGACCAGCAGAATCACCAGACAGACCGCCAGGCCCACTCGCCACTTGAGAGACGTCAGCAGGCGTCGACTGCGGCTGCCGTCGTGCAACAGAAAGCCGGCTCCGGCGATGAGACTTGCCAGCATGCCGACGAAGACCAGCGCGATCAGCGATTTGAGCAGCATGTCACCTCCCGGGGCGCAGACGTTGTCAGGCGAGGGCAAGGCTCTCGCTCGCCCCGTATCTGACAGTCGAGCCCATCCGACGGACAAGCGCAAGTCGGCGATGACAGCGCTGGCGTCACCGGAGGCGCCGCAGGAGCGATGTGTCGGGCGAGGCTGGTGGCTGTTCTGGGGATGCCTGATCGTGCTGGGCCTGTGTCTGTGCAGTTGGCAGGTGATGCGTGGCCAGGCGCGAGCCCAGCATCTGGAAGATACGGCCAGTGCGCCGGAACTGGTGATGCCGACGGCACCGCCAGCGAGTGCCAGCCTGATCGAGCTGCAGGGCGAGTGGCTCGCGGAGCACAGCCTGTTGCTGGATAACCGTACGTTGGACAAGCGCCATGGCGTGGCGGTGCTCACGCCTTTCAGGTCCCGGGATGGCCGCTGGTGGCTGGTGGAGCGGGGCTTCGTGGCATCGCCAGCGCCACGCGCGAACCCGGAGTTCACCACCCCTGAAGGCTCTCTGGTGATCAGGGGTCGCTGGCAGTGGTTGAACGGCCAGGGGACCAGCGGTGGGCCACTGTTCGGCCCCAACCGGGAGGGGCAGCGGTTGCAGCAGGTGGATCTGAGTGCCTGGAAGGCGCTTGGTGCTCCGGCGTTTGCCGGCATCGTGCACCAGACCGGCGGTGCGGGAAGGTTCTTGCCCTGGTGGCAGCCGAGCAACATGACGCCTGAGCGCCATTACGCCTATGCCCTGCAGTGGCTGGGGCTCAGTCTCGGTGCGGCGGTGGTGATGATCGTGGGCGCGCGCCGCCAACGACAGGCCGCGCTGCGTCAGCGCCAGGTCTAGCGAGTCAAGGGACGTCTTGCTCTGGAGGAGGTGGTATGACACACGTGATGCGACAGCGTCTGAAACTCGTGGCATTGCTGGGGCTGCTGTCTGCCCCGTTGCCATTGGCGTGGGCCATGCTGAGTGTGCAGGTGGGGATACCCGAAGGGCGGGTGGCGAACGGCGCCTTGCTGCCGGACGTGATGCCGCTGCAGGACTGGTCACTGGAGTATCTCGTGAGTGCATCAGCCCCGCGACAGTCCGGGGATGACAGTGGCATGCCGCCCAGAGCCGCTCAGGGCGCGGATGAGCAGCGCTTCTGGCTCAGCTGGCCGGAGCCGAGTCGGTCGGAGCTGGCCACGGCGCAGGCCGAACGTTGGTGGCGTCTGCACCGCGCCCTTGGCAAGGAGGCGCCGCGGCTGGGGCGTCTGGTGGTGGCCGAGCAGTCCTTTCAGCATCCCCAAGTACCGGGGGAGCAGCGTGCGCTGGGCCATTGGCCCTCGGCGAATGGTGCCGGGGCCTCGCCACAGCCGTTGCGCTTGATCGACCCACAGGGGCGAGTCGTGGTGGCATATGGCCCCGAGATCACACCGCAGGCCGTCATGAAGGATGTGCGCCGATTGCTCAAGCGCAATCCGGCTGCGCCGCGCTGAGCTGAGCGTGTGATGCGTCGATCACTCGCTCGCCCCTAGCTCTCTCCAGCAGGGAGATACGCCATGTCTCGCCTTGTCTCGCACCCGCGCTACCCTCTGCGTCCCCGTGTCAGCGCGCGCGCCCGTCAGCGCGGTGCCGCGCTGATACCCCCGCCACCGTTCCTGCGTCCCTCAGCCTCTGCCACTTCGCTGACAGGGCATCCTTTGCCTGGGAGTGTGCCGGGAATCACACCGCTGACCGCTGCTGATGACTCGATGACCCGGCAGGCAGTCAGTCAGACAGACATCCTGCGTGTGTGGCGGATGGCTCGGCATCTGGTCGCCGGCATGCTGGGACTGGTCATTCTCGTGATCGGCCTCGGGGCCTGGACGCGCCTGGTGGATGCCGGCCTGGGATGCCCCGATTGGCCTGGCTGTTATGGCGCCCTGGTGGTGCCGGATGCGCACACGGCAAGCTTGCATAGTCCTCACCACCCGCTGGAGGGCTACAAGGCATGGGCAGAGATGATTCACCGCTATGCGGCGAGCCTGCTCGGCCTGGCGTCACTGGCATTGCTCGTGCTGGGCTGGCGTGTCCGGCGGCGTGAGCGCCGTCTGCGGCTCGCCCGGTCGGCGGCAGGCATGCGTCATCGGGCGCTGGACATGGCTACCTGTTTCCCGCTGGCAGGGTGCTGGCTGTTGCTGGCGGCATTGCTGATACAAGGTGCCTTCGGCGCCTTTACCGTCACGCTGAAGCTCTGGCCACAGGTGGTGACGTTGCATCTGTTGGGCGGCCTGGGCGTGGCGAGTCTGCTGCTGTTGCTGTGGTTGTCACTGACGCGACGATTGGCGGCGCGTGACGCGAGAGCAACGCTTCCCAAGGCGGCGGACGATCACGGGCATCGTGTCTTGCGTCAGCCGTGGCTGGCCACGCTGGCAGCGGCACTGTTGCTTGGACAGCTGGCATTGGGAGGCTGGACCTCGAGCAATTATGCCGGACTCGCCTGCGAGGGTTTCCCCACCTGCAATGGCTCGCTATGGCCGGCGATGGATTGGGGAGAGGGCTTCCATCTGTCTCAGGATGTCGGCCCGAGCTATCTGCACGGACAGCTGCATGGGGAGGCGCGTACCGCCATCCATCTGGCGCATCGCGGTGGAGCGGTGTTGCTGGGCGCAGTGCTGCTGATGCTCTACTGGCGCCAGCGGCGTCATGTGCAATCCGGGCATCCCGAGGCCGTCCTTCCATCGCGACCTTCCTCTTCACTGGCACGCCCGCTGGCGAGGCTGGCGGGCAATAGGCGCTTCATGTCCACGGGGACGCTCAATCCCTGGGGCTGGGCGCTGGCAGCCTGGGGGCTGCAGGCCGCGCTGGGGATCGCCAATGTGCTGTGGTGGCTGCCACTGGACCTGGCGCTGGCGCACACCCTGGGGGCCGTCATGCTGACATTGGCGATGGTGTGGGCGATGGATCGGATGAGCCAGGCTCACCGGGCTAAGCGGACGGGAATGTGTCAGACGCTGGCCTGAACGGCATGCTGATGACTGTCCCGCTGACGCAACGACGCCGCTCATGAGAGCGGCGTCGTTTTGTTTGCCAAGGCGCACCTCGGGCGGTCTCGAGACTTGCGAGAGTCTCAGGCGGCGCGACCGAAGCGTTCCTGCAGATAGGCATTGATGGTGTCGGATTCGTACATCCATTCCTCGCGGCCATCGTCATGGGTGATCAGCAGGCACGGTACCTTGACGCGACCGCCACCCTGTTCGAGGGCCTGGCGGTGAGTGGCGTTGTGCTGGGTGTCGCGCTGCTCGATGTTCAGGTTCAGCTGATGCATGCGTTTGCGCACCTTGATGCAGAACGGGCAGGTCGAGAATTGATACAGCGCCAGCCTGGCGGTCTCGGCATCGACTTCAGCCTGCTGGGCAGGACTGCGCTCCAGTGCACTGCCACGGGTCAGCTTTTCGCTGATCAGCATGAAGGGGGCCAGTACCAGTCGCAGAGTGCGGAAGAACAGGCGGATGATGGGGCGCATGGAAATACCTCGTGTACAGGCGGATGGTGATATGAGGTGAGTGCTTGCGCGTCGGGCCAAGCCCTGGTGACGGGCTGGACGACGCTTGCACTGCGCTTGCGATCAGTGCTCTCGATCAGGGCTCTTGATCAGCACCCTCGGTCAGCGCTCGCAAAAGCGGTGGGTTGCAGAGTGTGCGGCCATTCTAGTGTTCGTCGGCGGCTGCGTCTGCCCCATGGGCGTTGCGAATGTGGGTCATCAGCGATTGACGCAGCCAGCGATGGCCCGGGTCCTGCTCGTGGCTGGCATGCCAGATGAGGCGATAACTCAGGGCCGGCAGTTTCAGCGGCAGTTCGCGAATGACCAGTCCGTGTTGCTGGCGGCTGGCCTGGGCGAAGCTTCTGGGTGCGCAGAAGATGAGCTCACTGTGCGCGACGATGCTCAAGGCATCCCGGAAGTCCGGCACCAGTACCTTGATGCGACGCGGAGCACCATGCCGTTCGAGCCGCTCATCCAGCGACCAGCGAGAGCGGCCCTCGCAGGTGGCCTGGACATGATCGAGCGTGGCGAACTCCTCGAGAGTCAGCGGCACCGAACGCTCGAGCAGTGGATGGCCGTCGCGCAGCAACATCACGTGATCATCGCGCCACAGGGTGTGCGAGTGGAAGCCTCTCGGTAGCGCCGGGGGCTCGCTTGGCGTGTCGGTCGGATGGTCGTGTGCCCCGAGGCCGATATCCAGCAGGCCTCTTTCCATCAGATTGAGACAGTCGGCCTGCCAGCGACTGATCTCGAGACTGCCGAGCGGGAGGGCCTGGGTGAGGGCGCGGGTACAGGAGGGCATCAGCGTCGCCCAGGCGCTCTCCAGCACGGCCAGCTGGAAGCGTCGGCGACTGGTGGCGGGCGTGAAGGTCGGCGGTGCGCTGAGATGCTCGAGACGCGAGAGCAGCTCGGCAAGCTCACCCCTGAGCCCGAGCGCACGTGGCGTGGGCCGCAGGCCATGACGCTCTCGAATGAAGAGGGGGTCATCGAACATCGCTCTCAGGCGAGCCAGGCTCTTGCTGACGGCCGACTGGGAAAGGTGCAGACGGCCCGCGGCCCGCGTGACGCTGCATTCTTCCAGAAGCACCTGCAATACCTGCAGGAGATTGAGGTCCAGGCGCGGATTGAGGGGGCCGGGTGACCGGATGCCAGCATTGGAGGGAGCATGGCGGGAAGTCGAGGTCATGAATTTCGCCAGTGGAATATCAGGGCTGAAATAATATCATTTTGCAGCATAAGTCACAGGCGCTAGTCTCTGCAGCTTCCGACTCGCTCGCCATTCGCCGCTGAGCTGCCTTCCGACTCCATGAGAGACTCCATGTCCGCGTCTTCCTCCGCTACCGCACGGCCCCTGCCGAGTGCCCGACAACTGCTGCTGCTATTGGTCGGCTGCGTGATGTTCTCGCCGCTGGCGATCGATATCTATCTCCCATCGCTGCCGGCGATGGCGCGCGAGTTTGCGCAGCCCACCGACGTGATGCAGATGACGGTGACCCTGTTTCTCGGTGCGGTGGGGGTCGGCCAGATTCTGGTCGGGCCGCTGACGGACCTCTATGGCCGTCGTCCCGCCTTGCTGGGCGGTGCGCTGGTCTATCTGGCAGGTGCCGTGGTCGCGACGCTGGCCCAGGACATCGGCATGTTGTATGTCGGGCGCATCCTGCAGGGGTTGGGGGCCTGTGCCACCGTCACGGTGGCCTTCGCGGCGGTGCGTGACTGCTATACGCCGGAGCAGGGTGCCAGGATGTACAGCTACCTCAACGGCGCGTTGTGCATCATTCCGGCGTTGGCGCCGGTTCTGGGCGGCCTGCTGGCGGTGCAGTTCGGGTGGCGATCCAACTTCCTGTTCATGGGGTTCTTCGCGCTGTGCGTCGGGTCAGCCGCCTGGCGGCTGTTCGCCGAGACGCGCCCCGCCAACACGGTGGTGGAGCGTCCGCTCTACAATTGGGCGCGGTATCGCCCAGTGCTGACCAGCTGGCGCTTCCTGTATCAGGCGCTGGTGGCCATGTCGGCGATGAGTGCGATCCTGCTGTATGTCTCCTCCTCTTCCGAGTTGCTGGTGGAAACGCTCGGCCATTCCGAGCTTGCCTTCAGTGCGATGTTTGGGGGCAACGCCGTGATCAATATCCTGACGTTCTTCTTCGCACCGCGCGTGATCACCCGGCTGGGACGCCAGCCGACGGTTCGGCTGGGACTGGCGATCATCCTGGTCTCCGGGCTGATGCAAGGGGCCGCCATGGCCTGGTTGCCGTTGTCGGCGGCAGCCTTCATGGTGCCGGTGGGAGTGCTGTCAGTCGGTTTCTCGCTGGCCCTGGGCGCCGCTTCCAGTCTGGCGCTGGAAGCCTTCGGTGAGCGTGCTGGTACGGCGGCGGCGCTGTTGGGCAGTATTCAGCTGGGGGGCTCGGCCATCGTGGCCACCGCGCTGCTCAGTACCCCGCTGGCGCCGCAACAGGGATTGCTCCTGATCAGCGTGGTGATGACTCTTCCCTTGCTGTTGCTGGGCGCGCGCCGTCAGCCGGGGCTTGGCGTCGATGAGACACCTCAGGGCAGCTAACCGATGTGGGCTCGCGTGGGTGGTTCATTCCTGAGGCCTGACGGGAGTATGCTTGTCGCTCGATCCGCATGTCGCCAAGGAGACACCACATGGAATCAGCGGCGCGTGTGCGCGTGATACTCAACGGTGAGAAGGCACAGCAGCCTGAGCTGCGTGATGCCTTGTTCGCCCAGCGTGAGCGCACCCAGGGGTTGGAGATACGTCTGACCTTCGAAGCACAGGATGTCGCGAGGTTGGTGGATGAAGCGATCGCGGAAGGCGTCACACGCCTGATTGCCGGGGGCGGGGATGGCACGCTCAACCTGCTGGCCAATGCGCTGATGACGCATCCGCGGGCTCAACGTCCGGAACTGGCCATTCTTCCGCTGGGGACGGCCAATGACCTGGCGACCTCGCTCGGGATACCGCCCGGTATCTCCGAGGCGCTGGCACTGGCCTGTGAAGGGCAATCACGAGCGGTGGATCTGGTGCAGCTCGATGATGCCTACTTCCTCAATGTCGCCTCGGCCGGTTTCGGAGCGGAGGTGACCCGCTCGACCCCGGCCGGACTCAAGAAGCTGTTCGGGGGTGGGGCCTATTCGCTGATGGGCGTGCTCAAGGCGTGGGATTTCCGTCCCTATCGAGGACGTCTCACGCTCGATGGGGTCGAGGAAGAGCTTGCGCTGTTCGTGCTGGCCATCGGCAATGGTCGGCAGGCCGGTGGCGGGCAGGAGCTGGCGCCACGGGCCTTGCTCGATGATGCCGGTTTCGATGTGCTGGTGATTCGTGATTTCCCCATCGCGCGCATCGGTGAGGTGGTGGAAGAGTTGGAATCCCTGCCTGAGAACGGTCATTTCGTGCGTTATGTGCGTACCGATACGCTGCGCTATCGAGGGGAGCCGCTGCCGGTCAATCTGGACGGCGAGAGTCATCTGATCGAGGACAGCGAGTTCAGTATCGCGCCACAGGCACTGCAACTGGTGGCGCCGGCGGATACCGAGCTGTTGCAGGCGAATCGCTAGCGCTCCTCTCATCATCGATGCCAGTCTGGTACACGAGCGCAGTCTGAGGTTTACTCGGGCTGCGCTCGTGGCATTTTCAGCACGAGATTTCTTCAGTCTCTTGACCGCAATGGACGAGAGAAACGCTTGGGAGAACGATGGCATGACAGGTGTGGCAGCGTGGCATCTCTGGGTCATTCTCGGGTTGATTCTGGCGGGGCTTGAGTTGCTGGGAGCGCAATTCGTGCTGCTGGCGTTGGGGGTCAGTGCGCTGAGTGGCGCTCTGGCATCCGTTCTCGGGGCGGGGCTCAACGTCCAGCTGATCAGCGTGGCCATCACGGCGCTGGTGGTCGTGCCGTTGTTCGTCCGCAAGATCCATCCCTATCTGTTGCCCAAGACGCCCTACGGTACCCTGGGCAGTGGCGCGGAGACCGGCCAGCTGGCCAAGGTGATCATCGGCAACGGCGGCAAACTTGCCGTGCGCGTGTCAGGCAATGAGTATCCGCTACGCTGGGAGGGGGAGACGAAGCCGGCAGCGGGGGACACGGTCAGGATCCTCAGCGTCGAAGGCATCACGCTCTGCGTGGAGCGCGTCGAGTAATCTGTCTCAAGGTCCGTCTCGCCGTCCTGGCGGTCGGACAAGTGGTGATATCACCATTCATTCGGGCGGCAGGAAGCTGCCCAGTTCAAGGGAGTTGAGCAACATGATCATCAGTCCGGGTCTCATCATCATTCTCTTCATCGTGGCGCTTGTCGTCATTCTGCTGGCCAAGGGATTGATGATCGTCCAGCAGTCCGAAGCCGTCGTGATAGAACGGCTCGGCAGCTACAGCCGTACTCTGGAATCCGGTATCAATCTGGTCGTGCCTTTCATCGACAAGCCGCGCTCGATTACCATTCGCCGCTATCGCCAGATCAAGGGCGACAACCTGCCGCTGGTGGTCGAGGAGACGCGCATCGACCGTCGTGAGACGGTGATGGACTTTCCGGGGCAGAGCGTGGTGACGACGGACAACGTGACGGTGACCGTCAATGGCGCTCTCTATTTCCAGATCGTCGACCCCAAGCGCGCGGTCTATGAAGTGGAGAACTTCACCCAGGCCATCGAGGTGCTCGCCAAGACCAGCCTGCGTTCCGAGATCGGACGAATGGAGCTCGACAAGCTGTTCGAGAGTCGCAAGGAAGTGAATGATGCCTTGCAGGTCACCATGGATGAGGTCGGTGACAAGTGGGGCGTCAAGGTCACCCGAGTCGAGATCCAGGACATCAGCATGCCCGATGAAGTCGAGGATGCGATGCGTCTGCAGATGGCGGCCGAGCGCCGGCGTCGTGCCACCGTCACCGAGGCCAATGGTCAGCGCGAGGCGGCCATCGCCACGGCGGAAGGTGAGAAGCAGTCCGCGGTGTTGCGCGCCGAGGGCGACAAGCAGGCCTCCATCCTGCGTGCCGAGGGTGAGCGCCAGGCCATCTACCAGCTGCGTGATGCCATCGGGGCGGAAGATCCGCAGCTGGTGGTGGGCTACATGCTGGGACAGAAATACCTGCAGATGCTGCCGGACATGGCCCGTGACGGTGATCGAGTCTTCATCCCCTATGAAGCCTCGGCGCTGCTCGGTGCGATGGGCAGCTTCCGCGAGCTTGCCAATGAAGTCGGTGAGCCCACCAATGCGGGCAATGAAGGGCTGAGACGAGCCCGTCAGATGATGACAGGGGAAGCGGGACTCGGGTGATGCTCGCCGTTCACGCCAGGTTCGCTCACAGGGGCGTGCCTGCAGGGTGGCCTCCCCATGTCGTCATCGCCGATGTTTCATGACTGAACCCCCTTACTGAATATTCAGGAGCAAGACCATGTCAGCGCAGACTCAGGATCACGAAGGTTTCCTGCAAGCGGCCATCGAGGAGGCCGAGAAAGGCCATGCCGCAGGTGGCGTACCGATCGGCTCGGTACTGGTCCACGATGGCAAGATCATCGGGCGTGGCCACAACCAGCGTCAGCAGAAGGGCAGCACGGTACTGCACGGTGAGATGGATGCGCTGGAGAATGCCGGACGTCTGCCGGCGAAGGTCTATCGCGAGTGCGTGCTCTACACTACCTTGTCACCGTGCCCGATGTGCAGTGGCGCCATCCAGCTCTACGGGATTCCCCATGTCGTCGTGGGGGAGAACAGGACCTTCATGGGTGCGGAAGACCATCTGCGCGCTCAAGGCATCAAGGTGGATGTCGTGGACAATGCGCGTTGTCGGGAGCTGATGGAGACATTCATCCGTGAACAGCCGGAAGTATGGAACGAAGATATCGGAGAGTGATCAGAGAGTCGTCAGAGAAAAGAAATGGTGTTCGTTAACATTTTCATGCTACTGAAAGGGCGATTTGCTTGAAAAGCTGCCAAGCGAGCACCATGTTGAAGTCATCCAAGCGTTTGAACACGCTTTCGCTTGCATGAATACTCGACCTTTGTTGCAATGCTTTGCGCAGGAAACAAGGGGCTGATGACTCCCCACCTATCAAGGAGAAGACGATGAAGCTCAAGCAATGGATGATTCCCGCACTGGCCGCTGGCCTGTCCCTGGCCATCGCCGGTTGTGACAATGGCGATACCGACAAGGCCGCCCAGCAAGCCGAGACGTCTGCAGAGCAAAGCGCAGAGCAGGCTGAGCAGAGTGCCGATCAGGCTGCTGAAGCCGCTGCTGCCGAGATGGACCAGGCTGCAGATGAAGCTGCTGCTGAAATGGACGACGCGGCTGACAAGGCTGACAACATGGCCGATGACGCAGCGCAGTCCGCTGACGCCATGGGTGACGAAGCTGCCGCCGAGAGCGATGATGCCCTCGATGCGACCAAGAACGCCGCCAGCGAGACTTACGAGTCCGCCAAGCAGGGTGTGAACGATGCCGCTGACGCCACCGCCGATGCTGCCAAGAACGCCTACGACTCCACCAAGGAGCAGGCTGCTGAACTGACCAACTCCGCTGAACAGCAGGGTGATGACGCTGCGGCAGAAGCCAACGCCGAGATCAATGAAGCTCAGAAGGCGGCCAACGAATCCGTTGATGACGCTCAGCAGTGATCGTTTGAGGCAATGCCATCACTCACGTGAGTGAATGTCCTGCCTGCAACGCCGCGGCCCCGTGCTGCGGCGTTGTGCGTTTTGCTCTCATGCCGTCCTGAAGCGATGTAGAGCCATCGCTCTGGCGGAGGCAGCGGACACAGAAACGCCCGCCAATAGGCGGGCGTTTCTGTGTCTTGCCATCATCAGGCCACCGATGAGGATGGACTGACCGGAATGATCAGACCGGCTTGATGTTTGCGGCCTGAAGGCCTTTCTTGCCCTGGGTGACGTCGAAGGAAACCTTCTGGCCGTCCTGCAGGGACTTGAAGCCTTCTGCCTGAATTTCAGAGAAGTGCGCGAACAGGTCGTCGCCGCCGTCGTCCGGAGAAATGAAGCCGAAACCTTTGGTGTCGTTAAACCACTTGACTGTGCCAGTTGCCATGATTCTTTCCTTGCTTACGTGATGATGTTGGTGGTCTGCCCATCAGACCGGATTGCGTTGGTGCGGCTAGGGGGAATTCCACCAGAGAGACGCGTTACGTCCTGCGACGACATCCTTTCCTGCTTGACCTACGCCTGCAGTAGAAACTGCACATGTTCGCATCTTGACCGAATAGTCAGTCGTCGTATTGGCGACGTCTGCCTGCTCAAGTAGGATGCGTACACAGAGCCAACATAGATGGAAATGCCATGAAGGTCCAGAACGTAGATTACCGCTCGGCCGATGCTGCCGAAAAATTTGTCGAATCCCTGCGCACGACAGGCTTCGGCGTGATTCGCAATCATCCGATTTCTCATGAATTGGTCGAGAAGATCTACGCTGAATGGGCGGAATTCTTCGCGAGTGCCGACAAGCTGGAGTGGCGCTACGACCCGAAGACCCAGGATGGTCTCTTCCCGGCGGATGTCTCCGAGACCGCCAAGGGGCATACGGCGCGGGACCTCAAGGAGTACTACCACATCTATCCGTGGGGAAAGATTCCGGACAGCCTGCGCGAGAATGCCATGGAGTACTACCGTCAGGCAGAAGCCTTCGCCGCGGAGCTCCTGAGCTGGGTGGAAGCGCATTCGCCCGCTGAAGTGGCCGAGCTCTATCGTGAGCCGCTCTCCAACATGATCAAGGACAGTGGGCAGACGCTCTTGCGCGTCCTGCACTATCCGCCGATGACCGGTTCGGAAGAGCCGGGTGCCGTGCGTGCCGCTGCCCATGAGGACATCAACCTGCTGACCGTGCTGCCTGCCGCCAATGAGCCGGGACTGCAGGTGATGGACGTCGATGGTGAATGGATGGACGTGCCCTGTGATCCGGGCCAGCTGGTCATCAATGTCGGCGACATGCTCCAGGAAGCCAGTGGCGGCTATTTCCCGTCCACCACGCATCGCGTGATCAATCCGACGGGGGAAGGGTGCAGTCAGTCGCGTCTGTCCCTGCCGCTTTTCCTGCATCCGCGTCCACAAGTGGTGCTGTCTGACAAGCACACCGCGGATTCCTATCTCAAGGAACGTCTGCGCGAACTGGGCGTGATCTAGGCTTCGGTGACGACACGACAGGCTTCAACGCCACCCGCGCGGCTGCGTGGGTGGCGTTGTCGCGTCTGGACAGGGCTTGCGGGCACGAGAGGCTTGATTCCCGCCCGCCAAGACCGCATTGACTGTATTCGCAATCATGATCTGCCGTTTCACGGCTAAGGCTTTACAGATGACCGCATCGCCCGTCGTACAGGACACGCACTCCAAGACCATGGGCTATCTGCTGTGGATCTTCGGTTTCCTCGGCGCCCATCGTTTCTACTATGGCAAACCGGTCACCGGCACCATCTGGCTGTTCACCTTCGGCCTGCTGGGGATCGGCTGGCTGATCGACCTGTTCCTGATTCCCGCCATGGACCGCGAGGCGGATTTCCGATTTCGTGAAGGGCCAATCAACTACTCGCTGAGCTGGATTCTGCTCACCTTCCTGGGCGTATTCGGCGTCCATCGCATGTACATGGGCAAGTGGCTGACCGGGTTGATCTATCTGTGTACCGGTGGGCTGTTCTTCATCGGCGTGCTCTATGATTTCTGGACGCTCAACGAGCAGATCTCCCAGGAACAGGCCCGCTGATCCACCTTCGGCAAGCGTCAGTGCCGCATCGGTCCCGGGAGATGGCTCCGGGGCTGTCCGGACGCCGCCGCCCTTCAGTGCAGGCGGCCTCAATCACAAGGATGTTCACATGATCTGGCTCAAGGCTTTCGTGGCGGCTTTTCTGGCGACCCTGATCTTCCATCAAGGGCTGTTCGGGCTCTTCTATCTGGCCGATATCCTGCCCAAGGCGCCCTACAACATGACCCCTGTCGGGCCGCTGGGCGTTCCGTCAGTGCTCTCGTTGGCCTTCTGGGGCGGGTTATGGGGACTGCCGCTATGGGCGCTGGTACGCCGCAGCACCGGCATGAGCCACTGGCTGATCAGTCTGGCATTCGGTGCCGTCGGTCCGACGGCAGTGGCCATGCTGGTCGTCTTCCCGCTCAAGGGCATCGCCGTGGTGCCGATGATGATCATCGGCGGGCTGATTCTCAATGGTGCCTGGGGGCTCGGTACCAGCCTGCTGATGCGCGTGCTGGGTGAACGTCCGGCCCCTGGTGGCCGCCCGGCAGCATGATGGCAGACCTCCCCTGGGAAATGTTGGCAATGGCCTGGGCGGCCGGGTTGTGCATCCCGCTGGGCGGGGTGATCGCGCAACTGGAGCGTAGCCACGAAACCCACGTCAAGCGCAGCTGGTTGGCTGGCATCACGGCGCTGGGGGGAGGCATCCTGCTGGCAGCGGTCGCGTTGGTGCTGGTGCCTCGCGCCATGGAATCCCTGTCCGTCCTGCCTCTGCTCGGGCTGTTTCTGCTCGGGGCGCTCGTCTTCATGCAGCTGGATCGCTGGCTGGCCCGCAGCGGCGACGCCAGGGGACAGCTGCTGGCGATGTTGATGGACTTCATCCCCGAGGCGATCGCTCTCGGGGCCCTGGCATCCGCCTCACCTGCGGCGGCCATGCTGATGGCGCTGTTCATCGCCGTGCAGAACCTGCCAGAAGGTTTCAATGCCTATTGGGAGCTGGAAGGCGCTGGCCTCACCGCGCGACAGGGACTGGGCGCCTTCCTGCTGCTGTCATTGCTCGGTCCGCTGGCGGCCTTCTCCGGCCATCTGTGGTTGGCGGATGCCCCCCGGCTGCTGGGCGGGCTGATGGCCTTCGCGGCGGGAGGCATCCTGTATCTGATCTTTCAGGACATCGCCCCCCAGGCGCGAGTGGTGCATCACTGGTCTCCACCGCTGGGGGCCACGCTGGGATTCATGATCGGCATGCTCGGTGAACGTCTGGTCGGCTGATGGCAGGCGATCCGCTTGCCGACAGCAGGACTGACCGACATCGGTATTGCCATGTGTCTGCTCTTTCTTCCCTGTCACGTCTCACCACGGATATCTCATGAGCGAACACGCCAAGGACAGCGGTCTCACCGCATTGCTGGAAGAGCTGGACCGCGAGATAGAAGGCGACATCTCGCTGGGTGCCATACTGGAACATTTCAATTCACGCGGCTTCGGCCCCTTGCTGGTGTTGCCGGCGCTGCTGGTTCTGCTGCCGACCGGAGCCATTCCGGGCGTGCCGACCACCTGTGCGCTGTTCATCGGGCTGATCGCCTTCCAGCTGTTGCTGGGCCATCGCACTCCCTGGTTGCCCAGACGGCTGGCCAGCTTCAGTTTCGAGCATGAGCGCCTCACCCATGGCGTGCAGCGAGCGCGTCCCTGGACACGGCGCATCGACCGATTGCTCAAGCCGCGGCTCGGTTTCATGACACGTGGCATCGCCTATCGTCTGATCGCTGCACTGGCCATTCTGCTGGCGGCCACCATGGTGCCGCTGGAGCTGGTGCCGTTTGCCTCGGCACTGCCCGCCGCGACGCTGTTGCTGCTCGGGCTGGGGCTGATCGGTGAGGATGGCGTCGTCATTCTGTTGGCATTGGCGGTGCTGCTTGCCGATGTGGTGGCGGGATTGTGGCTGGTCGGTTGAAGGTACTGCCCCTGCGGCGCCTCCCTCGAAGGCATGAGTGAGTCTCAGTGGAAGGGATCACGCCGAGGTGGGGGCGAGGGCGGCAGTTGAGCGATGAGGATGGGCTGGCGGTCTGAAGGTTGTCAGCGATGACTTTTCAGGCTCGCATCCCTCGCTTAGACTGGACATCCGTTCATGCCGCAGGGCGTGGAGAAGTCCGTCACAAGGATATGCGGCATGTTTGACTTCATTCAGTTCGATACCGCGTTCTGGTCATTCGTGGTGGCCATCACGCTGCTCACCGTGACCCCCGGAGTGGACACCCTGCTGGTGATTCGCAACACCCTGCGTGGCGGCCTGCGCGACGGGGTGCTCACCAGTGTTGCCATCTGTGCCGGACTCTTCGTGCATGCCCTGGTGTCGTCGGCGGGGATCTCGCTGATTCTTCTGCAATCCGCCTGGGCCTTCTCGGCACTCAAGCTGGTCGGTGCTGCCTATCTCGTATGGCTGGGGATCAAGAGTCTGCTCAGTGCGCGCCGCACTCGCGGGCTGAATATCCAGGCCGATGTCGCGCGTCAGCGAGTCTCTCTCTGGCAACCGTTGCGCGAAGGCTTCCTCTCCAACGTGCTCAACCCCAAGACCGTCGTCTTCTACATGGCGTTCCTGCCGCAGTTCATCGCACCGACCGACCCGGCCATTCTCAAGTCGCTGTGGCTGGCAGGTGTCCACTTCGTGATCGCCAACCTGTGGCAGATCGGTGTGGCGGTGATGGTGGGCGGTGCCGGGCGCTGGCTGGCTCGACCCCGTGTCGCCAGCTGGATGGAAGGCATCACCGGCACCGTGATGGTGGCACTCGGCGCGCGCCTGGCCCTGAGCCGCTGACGGCGGCGTCTGACATCTGCACGCGGCCCTTTGCGGGCACGAGAGCACTCACTGCGACGGAGAAGCCGGGGATGAACGCCTTATCCCTCACGCCACATGGATCCTGCTACGCTGACCCTTGCCTCCTTCCTCAAGATCGTGACCCATCTTGAGTCTCGTGATATCAGCGATGTCTACGATTCGCGTGTCCAGCAGGTACAGGTGCTCTATCACGGCTACACCGTCGACTTCCGTCATCAGTTGTGGCGTATCCAGGAGGAGTCGGTATGTGCCCGGCTGAGCAAGACCGGCAGCGCGGCGGAGCAACGTGATTGCTCACGCATGGCCAGCCGTCTGTTCGTCGAGACCTGTCACGCCCTGCAGCAGAGGGGGCGTGCTGCCCATCTCGACACTCGCACCATGTATTGCAAGGCGGCCGCCACCTACAAGCCCCTGCGCGACCCCTATGCCGGGATGACACCTGCCCAGCGTGAGGCGCGCAAGGCGCTGGAAGCTGCCCAGAAACGTGCGGAACGCGCCTGCAATCGTTATGTGCTGGATGCGCTGTCGAGCAACTCACTTGAGGTGCTGCGTCTGCGTCAGCGCTACTGTCGTGAAAGTGAGCGTCTGTCCTCGCGACTCAAGGGCCCTTG
Source organism: Cobetia sp. 5-25-4-2 (assembly GCF_013374075.1). Lineage (NCBI taxonomy): Bacteria > Pseudomonadati > Pseudomonadota > Gammaproteobacteria > Oceanospirillales > Halomonadaceae > Cobetia > Cobetia sp. 5-25-4-2. The sequence goes on from NZ_BLWK01000001.1 coordinate 454,708, forward strand.
AGTCCGGACGCTCACCGCTGTCGCGTGGCCGGCCGAGTGTGGAAAGGCCGCGTGAGTGGATGAGGTATGCTGTCGTGAAGATCACGATGGTTCGTGTCGTCATTACATCAAGACCGGCCGCACGTCAGGCTGGCAGAAGCAGGGAATGCTAACCAATGAGTCCTTCCTACACCTTGCGTCGCCGGCTGGCCGGGGCGAGTATCGTCGTCTTGCTGCTCGTGGGGCTGGCGGCCTGGCTGTTTGCCTTCGAAGAGGGGCGCTGGGTGGGCCGTGTCACGTCCCGGCCTGAGACCTTGAACCTGGAAGCCGTCGAACAGGGCAATCTACCGGTCAATCAGTTCGTGTCGCTACGCGATCACTGGGCCGTCTATCGCGAACATGCCGAGACCTTTCGTCTGGATGCGGCTGCCGAAGGTGGGCAGCGAATCGAGACGCTCTATTACCCGGTGATCTCGGACATGAACCCCTATCTGCTGGAGCTGGCAGGATTGTCACGCGCCTTCGGTGGCATCGATGGCATTCCCTCGGACGAGTGGCCGCGCATCGAGCGCATGGGCGTGCTGGTGCGTACCGATTCCGTCCAGAGTCTGAAGAACGTCCCGCCGCTCATCGAGTTCCCGGATGGCCTGTTCGGTACCGTGCTGCATGCCGAGACCGACCTGCCCGGCGATGAGCGCGCTCTGTTGAGTGAACGCTGGCCGGACATCGACCTGTCGCGGGTGATCATCATCAATGCGGGCCATCGTCCCGGCAATGTCTGGAGCATGATCGCCTACGGGCTGCTGGGGAGCGTCAGCTGGGCAGGGGGGCTGATACTGGCCTGGCGCCTGTGGCGCCGCCCTCGCGTCAGCCATTCGGCTCGTCACTCGGATGGGGCTCGCCAGATACCCCATGAGACCTCGCCCTCGACATTTCCCGCGACTCCCTCTCTCGCCCGCAAGGACGAGAACTGGAAGGGCAGTCAGCGCGACAGCGGTGATGGGCGTCCGCTGAGCTATGCCGAGGCGCTGAATCGCTACGCTCCCCAGCATGAGGAAGCCCCCCGACAGGGCGACGGCCAGACGCCACCGCTATCGGGAATCCATGCCCGACGCGATGATTGAGCCGTAGCGGAGACGCACGACGACAACGCCAGCCCTGAGGCTGGCGTTGTCGTGTGTGACGTCACGATTGGTCTGTCAGCGCGTGCGCTGGACGTTCGGCATGACTCTCTTCAGCGGCGGTCCACCAGCGCGGTGGTGTAGGGCTGATTGACCTCGCGCTCACTGACCACTCTGACGCCGTCGCTCGTGCCCTTGGCCAGCGACTCGAAGATGACGCGATACGCCAGTACTGCCTTGACGTACTCACGGGTTTCCTTGAAGGGAATGCGCTCGACGAAGCGGTCATATTCGCGCGGGGTATCGGCCAGCCAGCGATCCACGCGGCCCGGGCCTGCGTTGTAGGCCGCCGCTGCCGCAAGGCGATTGCCGGAGTAGCGGTCCAGCATCTCGCGGATATAGGTGCTGCCGAGGCGGATGTTGGTGTCCGGGTCACCGAGCGCGGCATGGCTGGGCGTGGCAAGCCCCAGGTCACGACTGACCTTGGCCGCCGTGCCCGGCATCAGCTGCATCAGCCCACGGGCACCCACGGGCGAGGTGGCGGTAGGATTGAAGGCACTCTCGCGACGCGCCAGTGCCATCAGCATCCAGGGGTCCACGCCGGCGTTGGCCCCATAGCGCTGGAAGTCCTGCTGCCAGGCGGGCGGGAAGCGCCAGGACAGGCCATCCCACAGCTTGCCGCGAATGGTCGCGAACACGGTCAGGTCATACCACTGCTGCTTGAGGGCGTAAGCCGCCAGGCGACGCGCGCCGGCGTCATCGGCCTGGCTCACGGCATTGAACCATTCCGAACGCGCCAGACCGATCTCATCGATCTCCATCAGCGCCCTGACACGCCTGACGGCCGGGGTGCGGGCAATCTCTGCCAGTTGCGCATCATCGAAGGTCTGGTCATCGCGATTGAGCGAATAGGCCTTGCCGATCCGGTCCGAGGCGAGGAAACCATAGAAGTTGCGTTCGCCACTGGCGCGTGCCCAGGCGGCGCGTGCCTCATCCCGGCGTCCCAGGCTGTCATCCGCACGGCCCAGCCAGTACTGGTATCGGGCTTCGCCACTGAAGCGTTCCGGCATCTTGAGGACCCATTCGCGTACCTCGCCCCAGGCGCCATCGCGAATGGCATTGCGCATGCGCAGGTCGAACAGCTCCTCATCATCGAGCATGGCCAGGCGCTCATCCACCCAGCCCTGGTTGTTGGGAATGTCACGTACCAGGGAATACCAGGCCAGATCACGCTCGACCTCATGACGCTGCTCATCGCTCAGCGGCATGTGCGGGCTGACCTTGCGCCAGGCCTCCAGGGCTGCCTCGGTATCCGCGCGCACGAAGCCATGCATGGCAGCGACACTGAGCGCGGCAAAGGCATGCCCACCGTGACCCAGATCGGTCGGAATCCGGGTAATGGCGGCAAAGTTGCCGTCCAGCTGCTCACGTGCGGCGATGGCCTGCTGCCAGTTGCCCGACAGCTGGCGTTCCAGGTAGCTGACCATGCTGCCCTGACCGGCGGCCCAGGCGAGCATCATGCGTTCCCAGACGGCCTGATCATCGATCACGCCACGTTCGCGCAGCGTCGAGAACAGCGGGTCACAGGCGGAATCCTGCGAGCCCGAGACATGCCAGAGTTTCAGGCCGCCTTGCGAGGCGCTGGCGAAATCATTGTTCAGCTGTGCCGTGTAGTAATGGCACTGACGGCTGGCGCCGGCCGGCACGCCATCGCTGACCTCGAGCAGAGCGTCATGGCGTCCGGTGCGTCCGTAGGCCGAGATGGCCTGGCCGCGCATCCACTCCGCCAGGGGGGAATCGGCGTGACGCTCCATGAAGGACAGGACTTCCGCCGGCGTTGCGTAGGGCAGGCGTGCCTTGAGCTGGTGATATTCGATATAGCCTTCCAGCACATGGCCATTGACGGCGACCTGCTGGATATCCTGGAAGCGCTTGGCTCGGGCATCCTCCAGCGCAGCGCGGAAGCTCTGATCACTGGGAGTGGCCGCTTGCAGCGGCAGGCTGAGGCCCAGCAGCAGACCCAGGCTTGTCAAATGGCGCAACGATGTGAAGCGGCGCATGGCGCGGGCGCCGCGGCCCGATGGGGGAACGAACTTGCCTAGTGTCACCTGGAGACTCCTGCGATGAACGAGGTGAAGAGGGCTGAGGCGTCGCCCGCATCTTGCGTAGACGCCCCAGTGCCCCGATGTCGTGTATCAGGGGTTGCAGAGATAGCACCCATTGAGGGCTATCGTGGCAGCCGATGACGAGGAATGACAGTGTCGATGGATGCTGACAGTCACAATACATGCAATACCTGCGATACAGGCAATATACGAGGAGTGTTCCCATGGGCAAGGCAATGTGGTTGACCCGCCTGTTTGGTCGCCGACACGTATTGGGCAAGGCCGGAGCGGCATTGCGTACACTCGTTCCGCTGTGCCGTGACGTGATCAGTGGACGTTATCGCCCGGTGCCGTGGAAGGCGCTGGGACTGGCCGCAGGTGCGTTGCTCTATCTGGTCTCGCCGCTGGACCTGATCCCCGACATGCTGGTGGGGCTGGGGATTCTGGATGATCTGGTGATCGTGACCTGGTTGCTCGGCAAGCTCGATGATGCGCTGGCCGACTATCGCCTGTGGCGCGGCGAGGTCCCTGACCCCGAGCCTTCCGATCCCTCGGCACCCTGACGGCGCTGGCGGATCATGCGGTGGCAGGGCACTGCCCATTGGCCGCATGGCGGCGATGAGGATCACCTGTCATGCTCGTGAGGGATCATCAAACACCAGTTTGAACCGCGTCGTGCCGGTGACATGCACACGCGCCCTGGCGGACGATGCCTTTCATGACGAGTCTCGAGGAAATCCTGCATGCTGATCTATGCCTGTCTGCTGTTCGCGGCGCTGATGCTGGTGCTGACCAAGGCGCCCGTCGCCTGGGCCCAGCAACGTACCGGACGCTATGACAACCATGACCCCCGCGCGCAGCAGCGCGAACTCACGGGCTTCGGGGCGCGTGCGCTCGCCGCGCATCAGAACAGCAACGAGGCGTTCCCGCTGTTTGCCGCCGGGGTGCTGGTGAGTGTCATCGTCGCGCCCGGCGCGCCGATCGCCACCACTCTGGCGGTGATCTTCGTGCTGGCGCGTCTGGGGTACTGGGGCTGCTATCTGGCGAATATCGCGCTCTTGCGCTCCCTGCTGTGGGGCGTCGGCTATCTGGTCTCCCTCGCGCTGATCGCGATACCGCTATGGATGTAACGGTGACGGCGTCGGAGGCGACGAAAGACGGGCCGCACAGTCTGCTGGGGCTGGCCGTCAATCGCGCTGACGTGCCGGCGGCGGGAGGAGGGCTGGATGACGCCAGCTGGGTGAGGGCGCTGACGGGGTTCGTGAGCTTCATTCCGCATACCGCGAGATTGCAGGTCAGTGTCGATGAGGTCGCCGCGCCGGCCGTGCGCATGACGTTACCCTGGCAGGCGGCACTGGTGGGGGACCCGCATCGCCACCTGGTGCACGGCGGTGTACTGACGATGTTCGCCGACACTCTGTGCGGCAGTGCCGTCCTGACGGGCCTTGAGCGTCCGGAAGTCTGCCCGACGCTGGATCTGCGTCTCGATCATTATCGTCCCGGGGTGGAAGGCATGGCGTTGATCGGCGAGGCACGCGTCCTGCGTGTCACCGAGTCGATGGTCTTCACCGAAGCGCAGATCTGGCAGCAACCGGGAAAGCTTCTGTGTCGCGCCATCGGCAACTTCGTTCGCCTGGGGGCGCGCAATACGCCTCCGGGATTTGGCGAGGCGCTGATGGCCGCCGCGCAGGGTCGCCCATCGGCGAGGGCGGCCGACTCTGTCATCGATGGCCCGCAGAAGACCGCTGACGACGAGGCGCTCCCTGTCGTGTCGCAGCCGGTCGTCAGCCGTCCGGGGGACGGGCTGCAGCATGCCCGGCGTTTCGTCGAAGGCCAGCGCACCCGAGGGGATCTTGCAGACCTGCTGGCAAGCCTGCCCTACGCCAGAGCCATCGGACTGGGCCTGTGCTCCCTGGCGCCCTCCTCGTCGGCAGAGGATGACCCGCTGCCGACCACCCCGCTTCGCTATGCGATGGCCGCCATGCCCGAGAACGTCGGCAACCCCATGTTGCCCGCCGTGCATGGAGGCGTGCTGGCGGCCGCGATGGAGACGGCCGCCACGCTCGAGGTGCTGCGCTTGAATGGCCGTGGAGGGCGTCAGGCGCGTCTGCCCAAGTTGATCGATTTCTCCATCGATTATCTGGCCACGGCGCGGGGTGACAGTGTCACGCGCATCGATTGTGAGGTGCTGCGCGAGGGGCGGCGCATGGCCAACGTGCGCGTCAGTGCCTGGCAGCACTCCAGTCAACGGCCGGTCGCCAGTGCGCGCATGCATTTCGTGCTGGAACCTCTGGCAAGAGATGAAGAGGCCTGATCCTCAGCCACCTTCGTCAGCGACACCCCAGGGCACCCCGCGCGGGTGCCCTGTCGTCTCACGCCTGGCCTGACGGAACCTACTGAAGGAATCAGCGCGACGCCGAGCGCAATATGCTGCCTCTAGTGCCTTGAAATCGTTCATCCTTGCCCCATATCTGGTCCACGAGAGCGTGACTCGACCCGTCCCCGAGAATGACGGGCGAGCCTTCGCCACCACCTTGCAGCGGTGACGCAGGTTGCCGCCGGTTTCCACATCAGGCACAGACATAGAGGGGTCCTTCACGATGACCACCGCCACCCACACCGAAACACATGGCTTCCAGACAGAAGTGAAGCAGCTGCTTCACCTCATGATCCACTCGCTGTACTCCAACCGCGAGATCTTCCTGCGCGAGCTGGTCTCCAATGCCGCGGATGCCTGCGACAAGCTGCGCTACCAGGCGCTGGACAACGATGCCCTCTACGGCAACGACAGCGAGCTGCGCATCGAGATCAAGCACGATGCCGACGCGAAGACCATCACCCTGCGTGACAACGGCATCGGCATGAGCCGCGATGACGTGGTGGCCAATCTGGGCACCATCGCGCGCTCCGGCACCGCCGAGTTCATGAAGAACCTGTCAGGTGACCAGCAGAAGGATTCGCGTCTGATCGGCCAGTTCGGTGTCGGCTTCTATTCCGGCTTCATCGTCGCCGACGAGATCACCGTGCGCACCCGTCGCGCCGACCTCGATGCCGACCAGGGTGTCGAGTGGAAGTCCCGTGGCGAGGGCGAGTTCAGCGTGGCGGACATCGCGCGCGCCGAGCGCGGTACCGAGATCGTGCTGCACCTCAAGGACGATGCCCTCGAGTTCGCCGATGAGCATCGCCTGCGCAACCTGGTCACCAAGTACTCCGATCACATCGAACTGCCGGTGCGCATGCAGCGTGTCGAGAAGGACGAGGAAGGCAACGAGCAGATCCACTGGGAAACCGCCAACTCCGCCACTGCGCTGTGGGTGCGCTCCAAGTCCGAGGTCAGCGACGAGGAGTACAAGAACTTCTACAAGCACGTCTCTCACGACTTCTCCGACCCGCTCAGCTGGAGCCACAACAAGGTCGAGGGCAAGCTCGAGTACACCAGCCTGCTGTTCGTGCCGGGTCGTGCGCCGTTCGACCTCTACCAGCGTGATGCCGCGCGTGGCCTGAAGCTCTACGTGCAGCGCGTCTTCATCATGGACGACGCCGAACAGTTCTTGCCGCTGTACCTGCGCTTCATCAAGGGCGTGCTGGACACCAATGACCTGTCCTTGAACGTCTCGCGTGAGCTGCTGCAGCAGGACCCGCAGGTCGACAAGCTCAAGTCCGCGCTGACCAAGCGTGGCCTGGACATGCTCAAGAAGCTGGCCAAGGACGCCGAGCAGTACCAGATCTTCTGGAACCAGTTCGGCTCCGTGCTCAAGGAAGGCCCGGCGGAAGACTACGCCAACCGCGAGAAGATCGCCGAGCTGCTGCGCTTCTCCACCACGCATACTGACAGCGCCACTCAGGATCAGTCGCTGGCCCAGTACGTCGAGCGCATGAAGGAAGGTCAGAGCAAGATCTACTATCTTGTCGCCGACAGCTTCAACGCCGCCAAGTCCAGCCCGCATCTCGAGATCTTCCGCAAGAAGGGTATCGAGGTTCTGCTGCTGACCGACCGTATCGATGAGTGGCTGATGAGCCACCTCACCGAGTTCGACGGCAAGTCCTTCGCCGACGTCGCCAAGGGCGATCTCGATCTCGGCGATGTCGAGAACGAGGAAGAGAAGAAGGCCCAGGAAGAGACTGCCAAGGCCAAGGAAGATCTGGTCAAGCGTGTCAAGGAAGCGCTGTCTGATAGCGTTCAGGAAGTGCGTATCACGCACCGCCTGACTGATTCCCCGGCCTGCGTGGTGCTGCCGGAGCACGAGATGGGCTACCAGATGCGCAAGATGATGGAAGCCGCTGGCCAGCCGCTGCCGGAAGTGAAGCCGATTCTCGAGCTGAACCCGGAGCACGCCCTGGTCTCGCGTCTGGAAGGCGGCGAAGGCGACTACTTCACTGACCTCGCTCACGTGCTGCTCGATCAGGCCATCATCGCCGAAGGTGGCGCGCTGGAAGACCCGGCCGCCTACGTGCGTCGCCTGAACGGCATGCTCAGCGCCTGAGACGACTGACCGGACACGTCACGTGGAGGCTCGAGTGCCCGTCGTGACAGGTCGTTCGTGACCGGCCATGCTTGACGTGATGCCCCCGCAGCCTCGGCTGCGGGGGCATCATGCGTTTCAGGCATCGTGTATTTCAGCAACCGTGCCTGTCAGCCTGTCAGTCTTTCGTGTCGCTGGCGATGAGATGGGCTTCTCCAGACGGCATTTTTGGGGTTTCATGCAGCCTCATGAGATACGCTGCCAGTGATTATGCGTCTTGGATGTGTCCATTCTCATCACATGTCTCATCACATGAGCGCCGCGCATGACCTACCTGCTTTCCTGTCGACTCCCGAACCGCCGCCAGTCCCTGCAGCCTCTCGCGATGGCTCGTGGCCTGCTGGCCGCCGGCGAGCGACTCCTGCGCCGTTTTGCCAGGTCACGCATGCAATGTCGATCCGGCCTCTGCCTTTTGATGGTGGTGATGGCCGTGTGCTCGGTCGCCGAGGCGGCACGCCTGGATGACGAGCTGCTGGTCAGGGACACCACCCATCAGATGCCGGACCTGCGTGTCCTTGCTGCCGGCAATCCACGCAAGGTCGCCTTCTTCGAGCTGATGATCCCGCTGGTGGTGGCCCAGAATCAGCGTCTTTCGGAGCAGCGTGACTGGCTGCAGGCGATGCGTCGGCGAGCAGGCGAGGCCGGCAGAGACTACAGCGAGCGTGAGCAGGAGCGATTGAATGCCCTGTGCGAGCAGGCGCAGCAGCGCTGCAGCGTCAGCGCCGCGGACATCGGCATTCCCTGGGACGACCTGCTGGCGAGCATCGATACCCTGCCACTGGACATGGTAATGGTACAGGCCATCGAGGAGTCCGGCTGGGGGACGTCCGGTCACGCCCGCAACGCCAACAATCTGTTCGGCATGCGCTGCTTCACCTCCGGCTGCGGTACCGGCCGGGCAGGGCGTGAATATCAGCGCTTCGAGAGTCTGGAGGCGGGGCTGGCCGCCTATTACCAGAACCTCAATGCCAACCCGCGTTATGCCAGGATGCGCCAGCTGCGGGCCCGCCTGCGCAATGCCGGTGAACGGGTGCGCGCCGAGGATCTCATCCCGATGCTGGGCGCCTATTCGACCCGGGGCGAGGCCTACTTCGCGACGCTCAATGAGCTGTTGCGCTGGAATCGCGGCCTGATCCGTACCGTGCGTGAGCGCCTGGCGGCCAATGGTGTCTTGTCGTGAGCCCTGGTGCTGGATATCGTCCTGCGTGAATCGCTTGTCCCACGGTCTGACAGAAGGGATCATGCCCCGATGCATCTGAGCAATGATCAACGGCGGATTCTCGCCCACCCCTTTCCCTCGCGACTGCGCGATCGCACGCCGGCCACCAGTGCCGAGAACAGCGATTGCGTGGTGGTGCGAGCCTGTGCCGGCAGCGGCAAGACCGTCCTGATGGTGGAGCTGGCGCGGACCTATGCCGATGAGATCCTCATCTATACCTCACTCAACCCGGCGGTCGCGGGACGTACGGCCAGCCAGCTGCCGGCCAATGTCCAGTCCCTGTCGTTGCACCAGCTGGCGCGTCAGGCGCTGCAGGAAGAGTACGGCGACAAGCTCAAGCGGCAGCCGGACATCACGCGCCGACTGTCGCCCCAGAGCCTCAACTGGCTGGGCAGCCTGTCCAGTCAGTCGCGCAGCCTGATCGCCCAGGGACTCAATACCTTCTTCACGCTGAGTGATGCCGTGCCCATGCCGGAGCATCTGCCGGAGGGCTGCGCCGACCGCTTGAGCGCCAATGAGCTGCGCCAGCTGGTCGAGAGCATGCGACTGGTGTGGGAGTGCCTGCTGGACCCGGCGGACCATCAGCAGGCGCTGTCCTTCAATGCCTTGCTCAAGCTGTGGTCCCAGCATGGTCAGTCGCTCGATGCCGATCTGGTCATGCTGGATGAGGCCCAGGACGCCACGCCGGCGCTGCTGGCCATGCTGAGACGTCAGCGCTGTGATCTGCTGCTGATCGGCGACCCACACCAGAGTCTGGCACGCCAGGCCGAGGGGCTGAGCTCGCTGGATTCGCCGCTGCTTGGCGATGCCACCGTCTACTCCCTGCCGGGGGCCTGGCGATTCGGGCCGTCACTGGCCGCGCTGGGAACGCGTCTGGCGGCCTGTTCCCCGACCTCGCGCGAGCAGGCCATGAGCGGTCTCGGGCCTGCCACGCGTCTGGCGGCACCGGGTGTGCGTGAGGCCTTGCTGACCGCCGGCGCGCGACATGCCGTGATCAGTGCCGGGCCCATCGCGGCGCTGGGTGAAGCGCTGGCACTGCATCAGCGTGGCATCGCGGTGGCATGGCTGGACGGCATCGAAGGCTATCCGCTGGCGGGTCTGCTGGACCACTGGCGCCTGTGGCGCTGCCACCAGCTGGCGGAGCAGGGCGACAGGCACGAGCAGCAGCAATGGTGGCGTCAGTTGCCGCCAGCACTGACGCGGCTTGGCCAGACCCCGGCACAGGTGCTGGGGGCTCTCGCGCGTCTCGATGATCATCAGGCGCGCAGCCTGCACGAGCTGGCCTCCTGGTACGCGCAGGCGCCGCTGGACCAATGGATCGGTGAGCTGCGCAGGCAGGATGGTGATCTGCAGGCCGCCATCCTGGCCGACCAGACCGTCACGCTGCCTTGCGTCATGCTCGGGACCGTCTTCCGCGCCAAGGGCCTGGAGTTCGATTGCGTCGTGCTGGCGGATGACCTGATGTTGCCCGGTGAACGACAGCAGCTTGCCAATCAGGTGCTGGTCACCAATCTGACCTACACCGCAGCCACGCGGGCACGACAGCTGCTGGTGCTCAACGAACGGCTGAGCCACTGGTGGCAGGCGCAGGCCGAGAGTGAGCGCTTCCCTCTGATCCAGGAGTTGCCCGCCGAGATGCTGGCGATGTGGCGTCCGGCCGCGGGGGGGCAGGCGGCGGGGGCTGCCCATGGCAGCCGTGCCCCTCACCCCTGGTGGGGGCGCGCGCGGCTGGCCGAACTCGCCCTGACGCCCCGCAAGCGTCTGATGCTCAAGCGGACTCATCAGGCCGTCGACGAACCAGTGCGACCGACTCGGGCCGCCGCCGAGCACCGACAGACCGGTGCCGAGCTGGCCCCCGACGTGCAGACCCGGCCTCGTCACGACGACGGCCTCCAGGCGCTGGAGCGTCAGGCACACAGGGACAGCACGGCGCGCAAGCTGTATGACATGGCCAGCCAGTTGCCGCCGGGGCGTCCGCCAGGGGGGCTGCGTAGCCTGTTGACCCCTGAAGTGCCCCCCGCGACAGCCCCTGGGACTGGCCGTGACGAGGAGCGTGGCTCCCGTGAATCCCCGGATGGGGCCGTCACGCCCCCGCGTCCGCGCGACCCGCTTTCCGATGAATGAATCCAGCGAAGACAGCCCGGCTGTCGGAGATAACGTGCCTGATCTGATGTCATTGAGCTTCAACAACCGCTACGCCCGTCTGCCGGAGCACTTCTACAGTCGTGTTGCGCCGCAGCCACGTCAAGGCACTCGCCTGGCCGATGTGAGTCCTGACTGCGCCCGGCTGCTGGGCCTGGACTCGCTGGTGGCGGAAATGGCGTCAAGCCGGGAGGATCGCGAGTCACTTCGCCTGCTGATGGCAGGGGAGCGCCTGCTGCCGGGCATGGACGCGCTGGCCCAGAAGTACACCGGGCACCAGTTCGGTCATTACAACCCGCAGCTGGGCGATGGGCGCGGCATGCTGCTCGGTGAGCTTCAGACCGAGAACGGCAGCGTCTTCGACCTGCATCTCAAGGGAGCCGGGCGTACGCCATATTCCCGCTTCGGTGATGGGCAGGCGGTGGTGCGCTCCAGCGTGCGCGAGTATCTGGCCAGTGAGTACATGGCGGCGCTGGGCATCCCGACCAGTCGCGCGCTGGCATTGGCGGTGAATGCCGAGCAGGTCCAGCGCGAGACGCTCGAGCCCGGTGCCACCGTGCTGCGGGTCTGCGAGAGTCATCTGCGCTTCGGACATTTCGAGTGGCTGGCGCACTCCGGCCGTCACGCCGACCTCAAGACGCTGATCGACCACGCCCTGCGTGAGCACTTCCCGGAGTGTCTGCCCGACACGGAGAAAGGGGCATCGCGCGCAGGTGAAGCGCCGAGCGCGCCGCTGGCGGATGAGACGCGCATCGCCGCCGCGCTTTTGATGTTCGAGACAGTGATCACTCGTACCGCGAAGCTGATCGCGGCCTGGCAGGCGTATGGCTTCGTGCATGCCGTGATGAACACCGACAACATGTCGCTGTTGGGGCTGACCTTCGATTATGGCCCCTATGCCTTCCTCGATGGCTACGAAGAGAATCTGATCCCCAACCATACCGACCAGGCCGGGCGCTATGGGTTTGCCCAGCAGCCGGGCATCGGGCTCTGGAACTTGGAGCGCCTCGGGATTGCGCTGTCCCCGCTGATCGATGTGGAAGCGCTATCCGCCGCGCTGGGCGCCTATGAAGGCGAGTTGCAGCGCGAATATGCTCGCCTGATGCGCGCGCGTCTCGGGCTGCCGGATTCCCGGGATGAGGACATGACACTGGTGCAGCAATGGCGTGAGCTGCTGGCGGCCGGCAAGGTGGATCACACCCACGCCTATCGTCTGCTCAGCCATTGGGATGTCACGCAGGCCGCGCCGGAAGCGCTGGTCGTGCGCCTGGCGGGCGAGCGTGGGCCGTACGGCAACTCGGCACAGGCGCGCGATGAAGCCTCGGCCTGGCTTGCACGCTATCAGACACGTGTCATGGCCATCGGGCTCTCCGCCGATGATGAGCGCCAGCGGCGCCTCGCCATGCTGGGTGTGAACCCGCTCTACGTGCCGCGCACGCATCTGTTGTTGGAAGTGATCGCGCGGGTCGAGCAGGGCGATGACACGACGCTCGAAGCGTTCCGTGAGCGCCTGAGTGCTCCGTTCCATCGTCCTGAAGAGGACAGTCTCGAGGCGGCGCAGGCACTCGGTCAGGCGCAGGGTGTCGAGGCGGAACTCGTCGATGACTGGACACGCCCGCCGGCGGCGAATGCCGCGCCGATCTGCATGAGCTGCTCTTCCTGAGCCGCGCCTGGCGAGAGGGCTGGACCGCTTTCTGACAGTGCAAGCGCTGGCCGAGCATCCGCTGGGCGCAATGCCGGGATCATGCACTGGTACTCACCTCGGCGCCATCACGAGGGGAGGCTGCTTCGGTGGCATCCCGTTTCCCGTGGCAATGGCGGCAACAGCCATAAGCTCGAGATTATGCGATGCATAACACAAAGCTGAGCTATTCTTGGAAGGGCCTGATTCACAAACTCATTGGAAATCAGTCGCTTGGCGAGATGTGGAGTGTCGTTCAGGCATAAGCTCACTGTTATGTCGCGCATAACGTTAGCTTTATGATTGATTTTATTGCCTTTTTTGCAATGCAGCGCTTGACCCTGATACACCGACGAGAAAAGACTGATACTGGACACTCATCGTGTCACAGGGGATGTCAGGCCTCTTGGCCGTGCGTGACCCGCGGCTTGCGATTCCGGCACGCCTCACCTGTGACAGACAATAACGTCGCTGAAAGCGCATCGGGCAGGCAGGGATGACGCGAATCAGCGCTCAACAGGAACGACGCCATGAACCTTTCAAGGCTGGCAGCCTCTGGCATGAACATGGATGTGAAACGAGGTGCGCGATGCTGAATATTCTTGTCGTGCGTGAAATGCGTGCGCCCGATACTGTCTCGCAGGCCGCAGACGGACAGCAGGGCAGCGCAGATCCCACCCTGGCGCGCGGAGAATGTCGTGTCGCGCTGGACCCGGTGACGGCCGGCAAGCTGGCGCGTCATCTGGACAGCGCCATCGCTGACTCCGGCGACGCCATCGTGCACGTGGAGAGCGGCGCCGGGCGCCATGCGCACTTCGATGATGCCGCCTATGCCGAGCAGGCCGGAGTCGCCATCGTCGCCGAGCAGGACATCCCGGCGGCACGTGCCGCGGCGGACCTCATCCTCTGCGTGCGCACGCCCAGCGAGTCCCAGATCAACGACTTCCGTGAGGGTGCGGTCATCGTTGCCCTGATGACGCCGTATCAGAATCCGCAATTGATCCAGACGCTTGCCCAGCGCGGGTTGACCAGCCTGTGCATGGAGTTCGTGCCGCGCATCTCGCGTGCCCAGAGCATGGATGCCCTGTCCTCCCAGGCCGCCGTGGCCGGCTATCATGCCGCACTGCTGGCGGCCAACGAGTCCTCGGTATTCTTCCCGATGCTGACCACCGCTGCCGGCACCGTGCGTCCGGCACGTGTCGTGGTGGTCGGGGCCGGTGTCGCGGGGCTGCAGGCCATCGCCACCGCCAAGCGTCTCGGCGCGCAGGTCTGGGCCTATGATATTCGCGCAGCCGCCCGTGAGCAGGTCGAGTCGCTGGGGGCCAAGATGATCGATACCGGCGTCGATGCCTCCGGTGAGGGTGGTTACGCCCGTGAGCTGACCGATGAGGAGCGCGCCCAGCAGGCCGAGGCACTGGCGCGTCACATGGGCGATGCCCATGTGGTGATCTCCACCGCGGCGATTCCGGGGCGTCCGTCGCCGCGCATCATCAGCCGCGAGATGGTCGAGGGCATGAAGCCCGGCGCCGTGCTGGTGGATCTGGCGGCGGAAGGGGGCGGCAACTGTGAGCTGACCCAGCCCGGTGCCCGGGTCGAACATGGCGGCGTCACGGTGCTCGGCCCGCTGGACATGGCCTCCAGCCTGTCGGTCAATGCCAGCGAGATGTACGCCAAGAATCTCTTCAACCTGCTGACACCCTTCATGAAGGATGGCGAACTGTCGCTGGACTTCGAGGATGCGGTGCTCGGCCCGATGCGCCTGACCGAAGCGGGCCGCATCACCCACGATGACGTACGCGCTCGCGCGGAGGACGCCGCATGATCGAAGGACTCTCAGCCATATACATCCTGATGCTGGCGGCCTTCGTCGGCTACGAGGTCATCTCCCGGGTACCGGTGATCCTGCATACGCCGCTGATGTCCGGTTCCAACTTCATCCATGGCATCGTGCTGGTCGGGGCGATGATCGCCCTGGGCCAGGCCGAGACCGGCATGCAGCAGTTCATCGGCTTCATCGCCGTGTTGCTGGGTGCGGGGAATGCGGTGGGCGGCTACGTCGTCACCGAGCGCATGCTGGAAATGTTCAAGGCCAGTGATCGCAGCAAGGGCGCTGACGCGGCCAACGCCATCAACGACAAGGAGGCTCGCTGATGAACTGGCTGGTCGAAACAGGATATTTCGCCGCGGCGGTGGTCTTCATTCTGGGCCTCAAGCGCATGTCGCACCCCACCACGGCGCGCAGCGGCATCCACTGGGCCGGGATCGCGATGGTCGTGGCCACGCTGCTGACCTTCCTGCACCCGCAGATTGAAGGGCGCTACGGGCTGATGCTGCTGGCCATCGTGATCGGTGGCGGCATTGCCTGGTACTCGGGCAAGAAGGTCGCGATGACCGACATGCCGCAGATGATCGCCATCTACAACGGCATGGGCGGCGGCGCGGCGGCGGCGATCGCCGCGGTCGAGCTGATGCGCATGAGCGACAACCCGGGACTGATCGAGCAGCACGGCTCGCTGGCCCTGTGGCTGGGCGTTCTCGGCGCCTTGATCGGTGCGGTGGCCTTCTCCGGCTCCATCATCGCCTGGGCCAAGCTGGACGGGCGCATCAAGAAGGCTGTCCATTTCCAGAATCAGCAGCTGATCAACATGATCGTGCTGGGCCTGGCGATCTATCTCGGGGTGGTGATCGCGGCGGTGGAGCCGTCAAGCTCGCTGGTGATCGTGTTCTTCGTGCTGGCACTGCTGTTCGGCGCCATGCTGGCACTGCCCATCGGCGGCGCGGACATGCCGGTGATCATCTCGCTGTTCAATGCGCTGACGGGCCTTGCGGTGGCAATGGAAGGTTTCGTGCTGGGCAATGCCGCGATGATCATCGCCGGTACCGTGGTCGGGGCGGCGGGTACGCTGCTGACCCAGCTGATGGCCAAGGCGATGAACCGACCGATCCGCAACGTGCTGTTCAAGCAGTTCGGTGGCGCAAGCGGCGCGGAGCAGGGCGAGATCGAAGGCAGCATGAAGGCTTCTGATCCGATGGACGCTGCCGTGCAGCTGGCCTTCGCCGAGCGCGTCATCATCGTGCCGGGCTATGGTCTGGCGGTGGCCCAGGCGCAGCACAAGGTCTGGGAGATGGTCGAGCTACTGGGCGAGCGTGGAGTGGAAGTGCGCTTCGCGATCCACCCGGTCGCCGGTCGCATGCCGGGCCACATGAACGTGCTGCTGGCGGAAGCCGGGGTGCCCTACGACATGATCGCGGACCTGGACGAGATCAACAACGACTTCGAGAACACCGACGTGACGCTGGTCATCGGCGCCAATGACGTGGTCAATCCGGTCGCCAAGAACGATCCCTCTAGCCCGCTGTACGGCATGCCGATCCTCAATGCCGATCAGTCACGCAACGTGCTGGTGATCAAGCGTGGCCAGGGAGCAGGCTTCTCGGGTGTCGAGAATCACCTGTTCTATCTGGACCACACGCGCATGGTCTATGGCGATGGTCAGAAGGTGGTGGGCGACATGATCACGGCGCTCAAGACACTCTGAACTGACTGCCGGGCGGTGATCGCTGCCTGATGCAAGACGCGATGGCCATCGGCCTTCGTGACGACGCCGGCAACTTCCGGGCTCCTGCCTTGAGAGTTGCCGGCGTTTTCGTGTTCGCCATTCCTCATCAAGGAGAGTTGAATATGACGTCATCGCCACCACTGTCAGGATGTCATCGCCCACGCAGGCTTTGGCTTGCGAGGGCAGCCCGACAGGTGCCGACGACAGGCACTGACTAGAGGTACAATGCGCGACAGTTGCCGAATCCGCCTTTCTTTCTCCTTCTTACGCCACTACCAGGAGTCTTCATGTCTGCCTCTTCACCCGCTCCTCGTCGCGCCATCCGTGATCGCGAGCTTTCGGAAAGTGCACCGCAGGCAGCCGGCTTGAATGTCTGTGTGCTGGGCGGCGGCAGCTTCGGCACCGCGATCGCCTCGATCGCCGCCGACAATGGTGCCAATGTCACCCAGTGGATGCGTGATGCAATCCAGGCCGAAGAGGTCAACACCGAGCACCGCAATTCGGGCTATCTGCCGGATTTCGTCATCAACTCGGCCGTGCGGGCCACCACCGACATGGCAGAGGCCCTCAAGGAGGCGGAACTGGTGTGCGTGGCGATTCCCTCCAAGGCGTTTCGCAGTGTGGTGCGTCAAGCGCGCCCGCATCTGCGCGAGGAGCAGATTCTGGTCGCGACCACCAAGGGGATCGAGAGCGAAGGCTTCACCCTGATGAGCGAGGTGCTGGAAGAGGAAACCGGCTTCTCCCACATCGGCGTGCTCTCCGGCCCCAATCTGGCCAGTGAGATCGCTCAGCGTCAGCTGACCGCGACGGTGATCGCCTCGGATGACCCCTACACCCGCGCACGCGTACAGACGGCCTTCGGCTGTGATTACTTCCGGGTCTATGCCAGCAATGATCGCTACGGGGTGGAGCTGGGCGGGGCGCTGAAGAACATCTACGCCATCGCCGCGGGCATGGCGGCGGCCCTGGGCATGGGGGAGAACACGCGTGCCATGCTGATGACACGGGCGCTGGCCGAGATGAGCCGTTTCGCCGTGGCCAAGGGCGCCAATCCGATGACCTTCCTCGGCCTGGCCGGCGTGGGGGATCTCATCGTCACCTGCTCGTCGCCATTGTCGCGCAACTATCGGGTCGGCTACGCCCTCGGGGAGGGGCGTACTCTGGATCAGGCCGTGGAGGTGCTGGGGCAGGTCGCGGAAGGTGTCAATACGGTGCGACTGGTGCAGGATGAGTCAGAGCGTCTGGAGATCTACATGCCGCTGGTGAATGGCATGGCCAAGGTGCTCTTCGAGGATGTCGATCCTCACCACATGGCCCGCGCCCTGATGGGCGGTGAGCAATCCACGGATGTGGAGTTCGTGCTTTCGCGCGAGTCCGTCAAGCAGGCGCGTCAATTGGAACCTGATGGCTCCTGAAGACTCTCAATTCCATGGCGTGGCATCGGCTGAGTGGTGCCATCCCGTTCCTCGCTCGGCGCTCCGGCCGTGCGAGCACTGTCATCGACCGGCGAGGGCGGATCTTCGTCCCGCGCGGTAGTCACCCTTCAGGAGAAAGCCATGAGTGTATTGATCATGCGTCACGGGGAGGCAAGCTCCGGCTCGCCGGACGCCAGCAGGGAATTGAGCGCCCGAGGGCGTGAAGAAGCCCGCCGCATGGGGCAATGGCTGGCGCATCAGTTGCCCGCGGAACGCCGTGCCCGCCTGACCCTCGTCGTCAGCCCCTTCACCCGTGCCCAGCAGACGGCGCAGGAAGTCTCCTCGGCGCTCAAGCTTGCCGGTGAGCAACAGACGACTCTGGAAATCATCACCCCGGATGACCCGCTCACGCCGGTGCTGGATTGGCTGCAGACCCACGTCCCGCCCTGCAGCGAGGCGCGTGAGCCGCGTGACTGGCTGATCATCAGCCACAACCCGCTGGTGTCGAGCCTGGCCAGTGCGCTGGTGGATGGCCCCGGCAGCACTCAGCTGGCCTTTGCCACCGCGAGTCTGGCGTGGCTGGATGCCGATATCTGGGCGGCAGGTCTGGCGGACCTGCACCACTTCGTCAGCCCGGCGGAGCTTGACTGAACACGCGCAGGCGCGTGCCCGGGACCGGGACCGGGACCGGGACATGAGCTTCAGACGCAAGCGCCCCCGTCAGCCATTCGCTGTCGGGGGCGCTTGCGTTGCGTCATCCGAAAGGTGCTAGACCAATCCGCTCAGCTTGAGGAGGAAGATGCCCAGGGTGATGGTGAGCGCGGCCATCAGGGTGCTGATGGCGATGATGTTGGCGGCGAGGCGATCATTGCCGCCCATGGCCCGCACCATCACGAAGCTTGCCGCCGCCGTCGGTGAGGCGAAGAACAGGAACAGCACGCCAAGTTCCGTGCCGCGAAAGCCCAGCAGCACGGCGAAGGCCGTGGCCACCAGTGGCACGCTGACCATCTTCATCAGGCTGGCACTCAGCGCCAGCTGGCGGCCTTCACGCAGTGAGCGCATCGAGAGGGTGCCGCCGATGCAGATCAGCGCCAGCGGCAACGTCATGCGCGCGAAGTAGTCACCGGAGGTTTCCAGCCACTGTGGCAGCTGCCAGCTGAACGCCGCGAAGGGCAGCGCCGCCAGGACACCGAGAATCAGCGGGTTGGTGATGATGCCGCGCGCGATGGCACTCCAGCTGGTGCGGCCATCGCCCAGATAACTCGATAGCACCACCACTGACAGCATGTTGTAGGACAGGATGACGACGCCCATCAGGATGCCGCCCATCGACAGGCCGAGATCGCCATAGAGGTTGGCTGCCAGTGCCAGCCCGACGATGGCACAGTTGCCACGAAACGCCCCCTGGACGATCTCGCCGCGCTCCTTCAGCGGAATGCGCCAGATGGCCCAGCCCCACAGCAGCAGGAAGGTCCCAAGCGTGGCGCAGGCGAAGTAGAGCAGCATGCCGGGGCGCAGGGCGTGATCGAGGTCCGCTCGCACGATGGACAGAAACACCAGTGCGGGCATGGTGCCCTTGAAGACCAGGGAAGAGGCGGTGCCGATGAAGGTGTCATCGATCCAGCCGAGACGCTTGAGACCCAGTCCCAGAAATACCATCGCGAAGACCGGCACGGTGATGTTGAGTGTCGCGACGAACAGCGCCAGCATGTCATTCATTCCAGTCTCTCGCTCATGTCAGTCTCTCGCTCATGTCAGTCCGCCCTCAGATCAGCCAGAAGCCGGTGATCAATGCTGCCGCCAGCAGTGCCCAGAACAGGCGATTGCGCAGGCGTGTGTCACGCTGCGGGCGCCTGGTCGAGCGCTCGTCCGTGGAAGACTCCAGGTCCTCGGGTGTCGGTGAGGCGTTCGAACGGGAGCCGCAAGAGGGCGAGTTGACGTGCGGATCGGGCATGGGAACTCCTGAAAGGGTGAGCGCGTGGTCCCGGCGCCTCACGGATGTCCGGCGCCTCGCCTTGCGGCAGAATAGCGCCAGCATATCAGGATTTTTCAGCGCAGCAGACTGGAAGGCGCGCGCCCGGCTTGGCGAGCGCAGGCTGTCCGCTTACCCTGTGCTGCAATCTTTCGGGCGCAGGCCCCACATCATCACAAGGAGCGGGTAACTTGCAGGACCCATACGCGACCTCTGCCGCATCGTCTTCCGTGCCCTTGCCCCATCAGCCTGCGCCTGTGCCACTGCTGGCAAGCCGGGGGCTGGGGCGTCAATTCGGCCTTCACCAGGCCGTGTCCGGACTTTCCTTCAAGGCCTTTCGCGGCGAAGTGATCGGTCTGCTGGGGCCCAATGGCGCCGGCAAGACCACCAGTCTGCGCATGCTGGCAGGCACCCTGGCGGCAACCGATGGCGAACTGACGCTCGAGGGAGAGGCCTTCGATGGGCGAGCCGGTCAGCGTCAGCTCAATCGCCTGAAGCGACGGATCGGCTATCTGCCGGAAGGGGCACCATTGTGGCCGCAGCTTACCGTGCGCGAGACGCTCGAGTGCGTCGCGGGCCTGCATGGTCTGTCGCGCAGGACTCGCAAGGAGCGCCTGCCTGCCTTGATGGATCGCCTCGACATCACGCCGTTCGCCAATCAATTGTGCGCCGTGTTATCCAAAGGCTATCGCCGGCGCGTGGCACTGGCGATGGCGCTGACCCATGACCCGGACATCCTGCTGCTGGATGAGCCCACCGATGGGTTGGACCCGCTGCAGAAGGACAGCGTGCGCGCCTTCATTCGCGAGCTGGGGCGCGAGCGCCTGATCATCGTCTCCACTCATCTGCTGGAAGAGGTGCCGCGGATCTGTGATCGCGTGCTGGTCATGGCCAACGGCCAGCTGGGCTTCGATGACACGCCGGCGGCGCTGGCGGCCCTGTCCGTCAGCGAGGCGGTGCCCAGTGCCTATCGTGAGCGACTCGGCGCCGCTCATGGCGGCACGTCGCCCCTGCCGGTGTGGCGGGTGATCCTGAGCCGTGAACTCAGCGAGCTGGAACTGGCCAGCGTCTCGCGGCTGCCCGGTGTCGCGGCCATCACCGCCGTGTCACCCGAGGGCGCCGAGCGAGTGTCCCGTTCAGGGCGACGCCTGATGGCGGACCCGGCCTATCGACTGGTGGGCAGGCCCGGGCAGGACCCGCGCTCCGCGCTGGCGCGGTGGTGCAGCTACATGCAGATACGGCTCGACGAGTGCGTGCATGAGCGGGGGGACATCGAGGTGGCATTCCGTCAGCTGGTGGCGCGCATGGCCGAGCAGCCCGCGCCATTGCCGCGCGTGAAGCGCCCCCTGGATGCGGATCAGGAGGTATCGTCATGAGGGCGATGATGGCGCTGGTGCGGCGTGACCTGCATCAGGCAATGACCCAGGGGGCCAGCTGGTCTCTGCTGGTGGTGATGGCGGTGCTGGCCCCGCTGGGGGCCTTCGAGGTCGGTGATCTTCTGGCACGTGATCGTGCGGACCTGGGAGCGCTGTGGCAGGTATTGCCATGGCTGCTGGTGCTATGGACACCGTTGCTGGCCCTGCGTGGCTGGCCGGAAGAGCGCGCCAATGGCCTGCTTGAATGGCTGTCAGGGCTCGGGCTTGGTCCATGGCGGCTGGCGGGCGCCCGCCTGGCAAGCGCCTGTGTGCTGGGCTGGCTGGGCCTGGCGATGACGGCACCGTTGCTGGTGCTGATCCACTGGCTGGGCGATCCCGATCTCGGCCTTGTGCTCAGCGGGTATCTTGGCATGGCGCTGTTGGTGATGGCACTGGCAAGTCTCGGTCAGGCGCTGGCGGTCCGTGCGCCCTCGGCGCTCTCGGCCTGGCTGGGGGCACTGGTGCTGGGGCTGGCGTTGATGCTGCCGGGCACGCCGGCGGTGACTGCTCAGCTGGCGCGTCATCTGGCGCCACACTGGGTGCAGCTGCTGGATCTGATCAGTCTGCCGGCCCATCTCACGCCCTTCAGCGAAGGGCGCCCCGCGCTGCTGGATGTCGGCTACTTCCTGTCGTTGACCCTGGCCGGTCTGGTGCTGCAGGTGCGTGGCCTCAAGCAGGAGCGCAACACGCGTCGGCAGGCGCCCCAGTGGCTGGTCGCCCTGGCCGTGGCATCAAGTGTCACGGCCGTGCTGCTGGCCGCCCAGCGTCTGCCCGCCATGGTATCCCCGAACGCGTCCAATCCGCTGATCACGGCGCATGATCTCACCGATACCCGCCAGCACAGCCTGAGCCCTGCCAGCCGGGAGCTGCTGTCGCGGCTGACATCCCCCGTGACGCTGACCTTCGCCTACAGCGAGCGCTTTGCCGCGGACCTCCCGCAGCTGCGGGAGCTGGCGACACGTATCGAGACGCGCCTGGGCGCCTTCGCGCGTGAGCCTCAGGTGCGCCTGAAGCGAGTGGACCCGCAGCCGGACAGTGCCGATTTCACGGATCTCGAGGCCCAGGGACTCACGGCGCTTTCGCTACCTGGCGGTGAAAGAATGCTGTTCGGTCTGATCATCGATGGTCCCTATTCCGAGCGCCGTGCGATCCCGATGCTCAAGGCCTCCGATCTCGGCGGACTGGAAGCGCAGGTCGCGCGTCAGATCCAGGAAGTCTCGCGCACCCAGCCACCCCGTCTGGGCGTGATCTCCAGCCTGCCGGTGATGGGTCAGCCGAGCATGGAGCAGGGCCGGGCACTGGGCAGCTGGGGGCTGATGGAGCGTCTCAATGCCCGCCTGCGCATCGACTGGCTGTCCGGCGGGGATGACCCGGCGCGCCCGATCGCCGATCAGGATGCGCTGCTGGTGATCGCCCCGCGCCTGTTGCCGACGGCGACGCTGACGGCGATCCGTGACTATCTGGATCGTGGTGGGCGAGTGCTGATGATGCTGGACCCGCTCCCCGAGATGCTGGATCAGCCAGCCCCGGCCTCCGAGGCTCTGAGCGCCTTGCTGGCCCATGCAGGACTTGAGTCACGTTCGGGCGAGGTGGTGGCGGACACCCGACTTGCCTTGCCGATCGGTCTGCTGGACGGCACGCGCGCCCTCAGTCCGACGCTGCTTGGCATCGGCCCGGACCGTCTGTCGGATGCCTTGCTGAACCAGAATGTCGATCAGCTGGTGATGTCCAGCGCTGGTTGGCTGGCCCCGCGTGAGGAGACGGCGGAGACACCGCCAGCGACCTCGCGGCAGTGGCTGATCCGAGGGGCCGACACCACGCGCCTGCTGCCGGCCGACAAGGTGTACGCCAATCGCATGGACCCGCGGCCGTTGACCGGCCTGCCTGGACAGGGCGTCGAGGAGGGTGGGCTGGCGGTGCTGACCCACTGGCCGGCGCCAGTGGATCAGGGGGCGCGTGACGACGGGCATGAAGACGGGCGTGAGGGCCAGCTGCTGGTGGTCAGCGATGTCGACATGGCCAGTGATCGCCTGTGGCGGCGCAGCGCGGCGGACGGCAGTGAGCGCGAGCTGAATGCCAATGCCCGTTGGCTGGAGAACGCGGTGGATGTGCTGGCGGGCAGCCCGGAGCTGGTGGCGCTGCGTGCCGGTGCCCATCAGGTGCGCGAGCTGACGCGACTGCATCTGCTGGCGGATCGCCAGGCGGCCGAGGAAACCCGTCTGCGCAATGACTGGCAGTCGCGCCTGAGTGCACTGGGGGCTGCCCCGGTGGCCGACAAGACGGAGGCGACACGCCAGCGAACGGCATTGGATGACATGCAACAGGCGTTCGAGAGCGCACTCGCGCGCCAGCAGCGCGCGGCGAATGCCGAGCGTGATGACCTGCATCGCAGGCTTCGTCTCTGGACCTTGCTGGCGCTGCCGGTGTTGCTGGGCCTGTTGGGTGAGCTGATCTGCTGGCGGCGCTATCACGCGAGCCGTCGAGCGGGCTATCGCCCTGCCGGGCGACTGTCCGGCCATCGTCAGCCCGGTCGTCATCGCCTCGGTGGCGGGGGACTGTCCGCGTCCACCAGCGCCGAGACGGCGTCGGCATCCGACAGGCCGGCCTCATCCAGCACGTCTGACCGAGCCGCTGAGGATCATCGCGGTGAGCGCCGCAGGGGAGGTGACGCATGAGTCGCTTCAATCGCGCCGGATGGGCGCTGACAGCACTGGCCTCGTTGCTGGCGATCGGGGCTCTGACGCTCGGCCCGCGTGAGTCGGGCTCGTTTCCGGATGCCGGGCCAGGCGCTCCGCTTCAGGAGGGCGAGGCCTCAAGCGCCATCCTGACACCGCTGCCGGCGTTGTCGCATGTCGCCGCGACGGCGCAGAGAATCGGCATTCGTCGCCATCCCGATGAGGCGCAGGACTGGCTGAGTCTGACGCGAGACCCGAAGGGGGATTGGCAGCTGGCATCACTGGGCAACTGGCCGGCGCGTCAGGACAAGGTGACCGGGCTGCTGCACCAGCTGAACGAGGCACGCCTGCGCACGCGCAAGCCCGCGACTGACCAGGCGCTTCAGGCGCTGGGCCTGGCGGGGCAGTCTCCGGTAGTGAATGTCACCGGCAGTGATGGTGAGGTGAGTCTGCAACTGGGCGGCACGCCGTCGGCTGCCCGCAGTGGTGCTGATGCCTTGCCGGGGCGTTACGTGCGCTGGCTTTCGCTGCCGGATTCGCCGGTGCTGGAACTGTCTCGCGACATCGGCTTGCCGGACTGGCGGGGCGGCCTGGCGGCAAGCGAGGTGCTGGATCTGTCCGCATTGCTGCACGAGATGCAGGGGCCGCCCGCGCTGAGTCGTGTGGAGGTGCGTCTGGCGCCTCATCCGCAGGCATCCCATACCCCGCATACGCGGGGGCTTGCCCCCGACAGCGCGGCGGCCGAGGCCCTCATGGCGGCGCTCTCGCCCCTGAACCAGAACGATCTGCGCCTGCGTGTCGCGCAGGCGGACTGGCAGCCGGCGGTCACGCTGACCCTGAACTGGTCCCACGCCGCGCGGCAGTATCGCCAGCCGCCATCGCGGGATGATCACCTGCAGCTGACGCTGTCCATCGCATCCGGCAGCAAGCCCTGGGCGCGTCTGACCCTGGAGGGCACGCGCTGGCCGGCGGCTCTGGTACGGCGTCTCGCGGCGGTGGAGATCCAGGTCAACGGTGCGCTGCGCGAGCGCTTGATCGGGCTGGGCAAGGTCATCGAGACCCATACCGGGCCTCATCCTGGCGTGTCCGCTGGCTCGGCAGAGGCGGGCGGTGGCCTCGAGGCGGGCAGACTGTCGCCAACGGCGATTCAGGCCGCTCTGCAGGCGGCTTCCCAAGCGAGCGAAGAGGTGGCTTCGACGGCGGATGCCAGGTCTGCCGCGCAAGGTGAGACATTAGGCGAGTAGCGTGGTGGCGGTGGGGCTGGCATGCTGGGAGACTGGGTCAAACGACCGTTTGCTCTGTGGCATCCGGCGACACCGCCACGCAAGGTGAGGAGACTTCATGATGACAGTGCCATCCCGCAATGCCTCATCAGCATCCGCTGGGCAAGCCGCCGTGGCGGGGGCCGTAGAGGTCACGCCGCAAGCGGAGCCTCGGGAGGTGTCCGAGCCGCGAGAGTCACGTCCGCTGCTGGCGTTTGCCCATGCCAATGGCTTCACCGGCGCCTGTTACAACAGCCTGCTGGCCCCGTTGGCCGAGTCGTTCGATCTGCTGCCGGTGGACAGGCTGGCGCATGACCCCGCCTATCCGGTGGGGCGCAATCTGATCGCGTTGCGGGACGAATGGCTGGCCTGTCTGGACACGGCGCTGGGGCCGGTGGGCACGCCGGACAGTCGCAAGGTCATCGGGGTAGGGCATTCGCTGGGAGGCGTGGTCAACTACATGGCCGCGCTCAAGCAGCCGGCGCGTTTCCACTGCGTCATCCTGCTTGACCCGCCCTTGATGCTGGGACGTGATGCCATCGGCCTCAAGATCGCCAAGCGCTTCGGTTTCATCGACCGTGTCACGCCGGCAGGGCGCACGCGTGGGCGGCGCGCCCGCTGGGATTCGCCTCAGGCGATGCATGATTACCTGCGTCGCCGCTCGCTGTTCGCCAACTTCACGCCCCGGGCACTTGCGGACTACATCGAGCATGCCACGCATCGCCACGGCGATGGCAGCCTGTCGCTGAGCTTCGATACGCGTCACGAGGTGGAGATCTTCCGGCATCTGAGTGATCACCTCACGGGCTCCGTGGCCAGGCTCAAGGTACCGGTGAAGATACTGGCAGGTGAGCAGTCGGACCTCTTGACGCCACCGCGCATCGCCAGGCTCCAACGGGCCGGGCTTGAGGTTGCCACGGTGCCGGGCGGACACATGTATCCCTTTGAGCATCCTGATCTGACGCGTGAGGCGCTGCTGGCGACCCTCACGCAATTGGCACCGGAGTTGATGGCATGAATTCCACGACGGGCACATCACGCCCATCCCCTCGTCCCTTGACGTTCACGCGTCGCTGCGGCGGCGAGATAGCGGCGCTGGAGTGGCGCTCCGAGCAGGCCAGCGCTGACGCCCCGGTATGGCTGGCGCTGCACGGCTGGCTTGACAATGCCGCCAGCTTCACGCGCCTGGCACCTCTGCTGTGTGAGCGACTGGGCATCCGGATCGTGGCCATCGACCTGGTCGGGCATGGTCGCTCGAGTCCCCAGGGGCCGGATGGCGACTATGCGGTGTGGGATTATTGTCACGATGTCATCGAAGCGCTGGAAGGGTTGCGAGGCGAGGGCATGTCGGAGGCACCGGTCACCTTGCTGGCGCACTCGCTTGGCGCTGCCGTCGCCGGACAAGTTGCAGCGGCCCTGCCGGAGCATGTCGCCCGACTGGTGCTGATCGACGGTATCGGGGCGCTGGCGACACCGGCTGACCAGGTGGTGGGGCAGTTGCGCCGTGGCCTGCTGGCGCGTCATGCGCGTCCGCTCTCGCGAGAGGCCTCAGGGAGCCAGCCGTCGCGTCGTGCGCACTATCGTGGCATCGAGGAGGCGGTGGCGGCGCGTGTGGCCGGTGGCGTCACGCCCGTGGATGCCGAGACGATACGCCCGGTGGTCGAGCGCAACCTCGAACCCCTCGAAGAGGGCTGGCGGCTGTGCAGTGATCGTCGTCTGCTCAGACCCTCGGTGATGCGCTATACCCCGGAGCAGGTACTGGCGCTGCTGGCCGCCGTCAATCAGCCGGTGCTGCTGATCGAGGGGGAGCAGGGTATCCTGAGGGAGCGGCCCGAAGCGCAGCTGGCGCGAGCGGCCGTGCGCGGGCTGGAGCGTTGCGTCCTGCACGGCGGCCATCACCTGCATCTGGAGCCGGGACATGTCGCGGCGGTCGCGGCACGGATCATCGACTGGACCGTCGCGGGCGAGTAGTCCGTCGCGCCAAGGTCATCCTTCATCATCGTCATCGGGAGACATGCCATGGCCAAGCGCAAGACCATCGCCCTGGCACTGGGGAGTGGCGGGGCACGCGGTTATGCCCATATCGGTGTCATCGAGGAAGTGCTGGCGCGGGGCTACGACATTCGCGCCATCTCCGGCTGCTCCATGGGCGCGCTGGTGGGCGGCATCTATGCCGCCGGTCAGCTCGACGCCTATCGGGACTGGGTGTGCAAGCTGGATTATTTCGATGTGCTGCGACTGGTGGACGTGACCTGGAGCCCGATGGGCGCCATTCGCGCCCGTCGCATCATGGAAGAGCTGGAGGCCCTGATCGGGGATACGCGCATCGAGGACCTGCCGATACCGCTCACCACCGTCGCCACGGACCTGATCGCCCAGAAGGAGGTCTGGTTCCAGAGCGGCAATCTGCTCGAGGCGATCCGGGCCTCCATCGCCGTGCCGGGGGTGATCACGCCGGTGCAGCGCGATCGCAAGATGCTGGTGGATGGTGGCTTGATGAATCCGTTGCCCATCACGCCGCTGGTGGCCGCGCATGTGGATCTGGTGCTGGCGGTGAATGCCACCGCGCACTCGCCGCGCAACCAGACGTTGGAGCAGATGCTGCCCCCGGCGGAGGCGGCCGAAGAGGAAGCACGCGAGGCCGCGCTGCAGGCGCAGGAGGGCGGATTCGGTGACTGGCTGCGTGGCGTGCGCCGCAGTGCCGAGCGCATGTTCTCGGCCGAGCGTGAGGCGACGCAGCCTCCTGAGCTCGCCGAGCCACCGCCATCCTCCACCTCGGCGGTGAGCCCCCTGGGCGGCGTGCCGCTGCCGCCGGGAGGCAGTCTCGCCCCGCCCTTCACGGCCTTGTCGGAGGCGCCGGAGACGGAGCCCGTCACCAGCACGGGCGCGACCCTGAACGATGTGCTGAATCAGGCCGTGAAGGAGGGCCGGGACGACGCTGATCCGCGCGAGGCGCAGGGGCGTCAGAGCGAGAATCGGGAGTCGCGGCGCCTCGCGGAGATCGAGGAGGGAGTCGACGACGACAATTCGCCGGAGCAGGCCTGGGGCAAGCTCGACATGATGATGCGCTCCTTCGATATCACCCAGGCGACACTGGCCAAGTACAAGATCGCCGGGTATCCGCCGGACATTCTGGTCGAGATCCCCAAGACGGTGTGTGGCGCCTACGAATTCCATCGGGCCGAAGGCCTGATCAAGCTGGGCCGTCACCTGGCCGCCGAGGCGCTGGATCGTTACGAGAAGGGGCTGGATGGCTAGGAGGTCGATGAGCACGCGGCAATGACGCAAGCCCCCGCCAAACGAGATTGGCGGGGGCTTATGGCATGTGGCTCAGGCTGACGCTGAGGCGCTGGTTCAGCCCTTGATCCATTTCTCGAAGATGGCGGCCTGCTCGCCGGTGCCCTGCATCTGGGTCAGCCACTGATCCACATAGGCTTTCCAGAGGTTGTCACCCAGCGGCAGCAGATAGCCCTTCTGGGAGAAGGTGAATGGCGCATCAGGATGCACGCTGCACAGCGCCGGGTGACGGCTGGCCTGCAGCTGGGTCTCGATGGCATCCGTCACCATCACGTCGGCGCGGTCTTCGATGATGTTGTTGAAGATGGTGCGGTTGTCGTTATGCGCGACGCGCGTGGCATCGCTCAGGAATTCATTGGCGAAGCGCTCGTTGGTGCCGCCCGGATTGACGGTGATGCGCACGCTCGGCTGATTGATCTGGGCGACGGTCTGGTACTTGTCGACATCTTCACAGCGCACGATGGGCGTCTTGCCGCCGGTCTGGTAGGGCAGGCTGAAGTAGGCCTGTGCCTGACGATCCAGCTTGATCGAGATACCGGACATGGCGATGTCGCACTTGCCGGAGGTGAAGTCTTCCATCAGCGTCGGCCAGCTGGTCGGAACCGTCTCGACGCTTGCGCCCAGGCTTGCGGCCAGCGAGGCGGCCATGTCGAGGTCGATGCCCTCGAACTCGCCGTCGTCTTCACGATGGCTGAAGGGGGCATAGTCACCGGTGGTGCAGACCTTCAGCACCTGAGTGTCCTTCACGCGGGAAAGCGTGCTGTCGGCCAGGGAATCGCTGGCGGCAGCGGGCATGGCAAGCGTCAGTGACAGGGTGGCTGCGGTCACGCCGCTGAAGATGGCGGTGGAGCGTGCGCGGCGTGAGGGCTGGCGTGTGGTGTGTTCAGCGTTGGGTGTCATCGGGGTGTTCCCTTGTCGTTATGGTGGCAGGCTCGGCGTGAGGCCTGCTTCAGATGTTCAGATCGTCAATTTGTCGGCGGCGTGACGACCGAGGGGGCGCTCAGTCCATCAGCGGATCACGGCCCTTGCTGCGCAACAATACATAAACTGCGCCGCTGCCGCCGTCCAGCTCCAGCGCCGAGGTGAAGGCCAGCACGTCCGGCCACTGGCGCAGCCAGGCGTTGACGTGGCTCTTGATGATCGGGTGATCCGCCATGCCGGTCCACGCCTTGCCATGCACGACCAGCACACAGCGTGAGCGCCGCGCGATGGCGTCATCGATGAAGGATTCCAGCTCGCTGCGCGCCTGCTCCAGTGTGTAGCCGTGCAGATCGAGACCGGCTTCCCAGGCGATCTCGCCGCGCTTGAGGCGCTGGCGCTGGCGGTAGGGGAGGTCCGGTACCGCGAAGTCGAGCAGCTGGCTGGGCGTGACCGGTTCGACCTGGCCGTCCGTGGTGCGCGATGGCGTGCCGAGAGAGTCGGTCGAGGCTTCGCTGGCGGCAGCGCGACGCGCGGCCAGTCGGGCCTGCTCGTCACGGCTGAGCGGCTTGCGGCCGGGGTCTGCCCGGTTGCTGGTGATCTTGCGCACGCCGGCCTGTTTGAGGGCGGCGCGGAAGGCGTTGAAATCGTCGCCGTCATCCGAGCTGTCGTCGTGTCGGGGGGGCATGGCTGAGGGCTCCGCAAGCGGTGAATGGCAAGGGGCGCAGTATAGCGTGGCTGTCGGTGCTGTGAAGCACCGCGCCGTGCCGTGCAAGGTCAGTGGCGTCCCATGATGTCGCGCACGTCACGCGCGGTGACCATGGCGCGTGCAAGGGTCGCCGCCACGCCTCGTGAACGCTACAATGCCTGCGCGAGACGCCACCGACGCATCATGACTGGCGGCGCTCGTTGTCCATCTGTCCGCTTACAGGAATCACCGTGTCCACTACTTCCGCGTCCGACCTGCGCCATCCTTCCAGCCTCAGTGAGCCGGATTCCCGTCTCGTCGAGGAGCTGGTGACTCTGCGCGACCTGATTCGCTGGGCGACCAGCGAGTTCCACGCGCACCGTCTGCACTTCGCCCACGGCACCGACTCTGCCTGGGACGAGGCGGTGGCGCTGGTGCTGGGTGCGCTGCATCTGCCGTGGGACACGGACCCCGCCGTGATCGACGCCCGTCTGCTGACCATGGAGCGTGCGCGCATCGTGGCGCTGGTGCGTGAACGCATCACCACCCGCAAGCCGCTGCCGTATCTGCTCGGTGAAGCCTTCTTCACCGGCGTTCCCTTCGATGTCGATGAGCGCGTGCTGATTCCGCGCTCGCCGATCGCCGAACTGATCGAGAGCGGCTTCTCGGCCTGGTTCCCGGAACTGCCGCCGACCCGGGTGCTGGACATGTGCACCGGTTCCGGCTGCATCGGGATCGCCACGGCGCTGGTGATGCCGACCGCCGAGGTCGACCTGGTCGATATCAGCAGCGAGGCGCTGGAAGTCGCGCGTCGCAACATCGAACGTCACGACGTGGCAGGGCGGGTCATCGCCGTGCAGTCGGACCTGTTCGCGGGCGTGGCCGGCAAGCGCTATGACCTGATCGTCTCCAATCCGCCCTACGTGGACAGTTTCGATCTCTCCCACATGCCGCAGGAATTCGGCCATGAGCCGGCGCTGGCGCTGGGCGCCGGTGATGACGGCCTGGATATCGTGCGCCGTATCCTGCGCGAGGCGCGTGACTACCTGACCGACGACGGCGTGCTGATCGTCGAGGTCGGCAACTCCGAGCGCCACCTGATGGACGCGTTCCCGGACGTGCCCTTCATGTGGCTGGAGTTCGAGCGTGGCGGCAACGGCGTCTTCGCCATCGATGCCCAGACACTGGACGTCTGCGCCCCCGAATTCGCCTGAAGACAGGCTCGTCTGGTGCCTTCGCTTCAGCGCCAGACCTGAAAAAGCTCACGACAACTATTATCAGAACGCCGTCGGCCATGACCGGCGGCATCGCCTGAGGACCCCCTGAATGTCCGGAAATACCTTCGGCAAGCTGTTCACTGTCACCACCTTCGGCGAAAGCCATGGCCCGGCGCTGGGCGCCATCATCGATGGTTGCCCGCCGGGCATCGAGATCAGCGAAGCGGATCTGCAGATCGATCTGGACCGCCGCCGTCCCGGTACCTCGCGTCACACCACCCAGCGGCGCGAGCCGGACCAGGTGCGCATTCTCTCGGGCGTGTTCGAGGGCCGCACCACCGGCACGGCCATCGGCCTGATGATCGAGAACACCGATCAGCGCTCCAAGGACTACGGCAAGATCAAGGACCAGTTCCGTCCGGCCCACGCCGACTACACCTATCACCACAAGTATGGTGAGCGTGACTACCGTGGCGGTGGCCGCAGCTCCGCGCGCGAGACTGCCATGCGCGTCGCCGCCGGTGCCATCGCCAAGAAGTATCTGGCGAGCCTGGGCGTGCAGGTGCGTGGCTATCTGTCCCAGCTCGGTCCCATCGAGCTTGAGGTCAAGGACTGGTCGCTGGTCGACACCAATCCGTTCTTCTGTGGCGATGCGGACCGCCTCGAGGAGCTGGAGCAGTACATGGACGCCCTGCGCAAGGAAGGCGATTCCGTGGGCGCCAAGGTCACCGTCGAGGCGACTGGCGTGCCGGTGGGTCTCGGTGAGCCGATCTTCGATCGCATCGATGCCGAGCTGGCCCATGGCCTGATGAGCATCAACGCCGTCAAGGGCGTCGAGATCGGGGACGGGTTCGCCGTGGTCAGCCAGAAGGGCACCGAGCACCGTGACGAGATGACGCCGGAAGGTTTCCTCTCCAATCATGCCGGCGGCATCCTGGGCGGCATCACCAGCGGCCAGACCCTGCGTGCCAGCATCGCGCTCAAGCCGACCTCCAGCCTGCGCCTGCCGGGTCGCAGCATCGACGTCAACGGCGAGGCGGTCGAGGTGATCACCACCGGCCGTCATGATCCGTGTGTCGGCATCCGTGCCACGCCGATTGCCGAGGCGATGGTCGCGCTGACGCTGATGGACCACCTGCTGCGCCATCGTGGCCAGAATGCCGACGTCAAGGTCGACACACCGGTGCTGCGCGAGGTGTAAGCCGCTTGCGGCGCGGCTGAACTGCTGGCGCTGCCCAGCTGTTGAACTTGTAACGCTGCCAAGCTGCTGAACTTTTAGTGAGAAAGAGACGCCCCAGCCGTGGAGTGATGCCCTGCATCCTTCGTGGCTGGGGCGTCTTGCGTGATGGGTTGGCTTGCACAAAGTAAATAAGAAAAGGCGTAAGTAGCAGGCTGCCCCCGTGTCATTCTCGCTGCTAGACTCGAATGGCAAGCATGCCAGCGGACTCGCGCACCACGCCGTGCGCGGGCAGACAACACAAGGACACTGCCATGAAGATCAATGTCGAATTCGACCTGACGCCTCAGGAGTTTCGCCAGGCGATGGGCCTGCCGGATGTGGAAGCCTTTCAACAGGAATTGATGGAGCGCTTTCGTCGTCAGATGGAAGCGGGCGTCGAGGGCTATGATCCGATGAGCCTGCTCAAGCCGCTGATGACACCGGGGGCGGGCACGCCGTTTGCCCGGTTCATGCCGCCGGGGATGGCGGAAGGCATGGCGGGGATGGGCGGCGCGTCAGCGGCCGATTCCCCGGGGGCCTCATCCAACGAGATGGGCGACAGCATGGCCAAGGGCATGGCGGCTTTCCAGCAGTACCAGAAGATGATGCTGGATACCTTGCAGCAGTTCGGTCAGCAGGGCACAGGCAACGCCAGTGGTGGCGACAGTGAGCCCGCAGGGAATGACCCGCATGCGGGAGCTGCGCAGAAGGCGGCCGCTGAGGACAGACCCAAGGCCGCCAGCGCGCGCTCACGCAGTCAGCGTGACTGATGGATGACGAGGGAAGCTGAAGGCATTGCGGTGCAGGATTATCGTCATGGGATTGCAACCGCTTCGGGAGCAGACTAGTCTTTGTGCAGTGCAGCATAATGCTGCGCTCAAAAGATGGCGCAGAGTCTTCTGCGCGCTCTTCCGGTACGGAATCCATGGGAGGAACCGTCATGCAACAGGATCAGATGTTCAACGCCTTTGCCGAGCAGGCCCGCAGCTTCTATCAGCCGATGCGCAAGCTCAACAGCCTGGTGCTCGACCACATGAGCAAGGTGGCCGAGTTCCAGATGGATGCCGCCAAGCGCTATGCCGATACCGGTTTCGAGCGTGCCCGCGCCGCGACGGAAGTGAAGAGTGTCGAGCAGCTCAGCGAATTCGGCAATCGTCAGCTGGAAGTGGCCACCGAGCTGTCCCAGCAGATGATGGACGATTCCCTGAAACTGGCGGAAATGGGCAACGAGATGCGCAGCCAGATGGAACAGGCCTATTCCGATGCGGGCAAGGAAGCCACGGACAAGGCATCTTCCGCTGCCAGCAAGGCGTCTTCCGCCACGGCGGATGCCGCGAAAGACAGCACCAGCAAGCCGGCAAGTGCCACCAGCCGCGCCAAACAGAGCTGAAGAATCATCGAGAGGGCTGGCGCACGCGCCAGCCCTTTTTTTGGCGAGGTCAGGCATTGCCCCCATCACGGCCCGGGTGCATGCTGAGAGTCGCCCCCCCCGAGGCGGCAAGACGACAGATGAGAGGTCTCAGCCGGCTTTCCGTCGTATTCGCGCCTCTGGCATGAATGCGACGGAAAGCGGACTGCAAGGCTCTGGCTTGCCAGAGTGACGCCAGAGTGAAGAGAGTCGGTGCAAGGTGCCAGTGACGGCGCCGCGAACGCCTTTCGAGGGCATTGCACTGCAGAGGTACGGAAGGATTCGGTTCGATGAAATCGTGCATGTCGGCGTTCGTTCGACAGCCATGCTTCGATAGCCAATGACAAGGAGGACGGGCGATATGGTTTCAGCCCAGCAGCAGGCACTTTCTCAGGCATTCTCTCAGGCCTTTTCCCATCTGTTTCCCGATGGCGTCGACGGCGGCGAATGGGCCGGCGTGGTACAGGAAGCCAGCACCCAGTATCAGGCTCTGATGAGTGACATGCTGGAGCGCCTGTGGCCAAGTGCTGCTGCCTCCACCATCTACGACGAGATGGGACGTTGCTTCCAGGCAGGCGCGGAGGCGCTGGCACGTGACCCCCAATTGCTGATTTCCACGCAGACCCGCCTCTTCCAGGACCAGATGGCCCTGATGCAAGGCACGCTGCGCGAGATGAGCGGTGAGAGTGTCGAGCCCGTGATCAGCCCCGCACGCTCTGATCGTCGCTTCCGCGATGAGGCCTGGCAGAGCGAACCGTATTATCACTTCCTCGTGCAGCAATATCTGCTGTTCTCGCGCGCCGTGGATGAGATGCTGGCGGGCATCAAGGGATTGCCAGAGAGCCAGAAGCGCAATCTCGAGTTCTACGCGCGCCAGTACGTCAGTGCCTTCTCGCCCTCCAACTTCGCCTCCACCAACCCGGAAGTGCAGCGGGTGACCCGCGAAACCGGCGGCCAGAATCTGCTCGACGGCTTGAAGCGTCTGCGGGAAGACCTTGCCAACTCCGCCGAAGGCATCAATGTCGCGATGACCGACACCGAAGCCTTCCGTCTCGGCGACAACATCGCCGTCACGCCGGGGGATGTGGTGTTCGAGAATGAGCTGATCCAGCTGATCCAGTATCGCCCGGCGACGGAAAAGGCCTTCAGTACGCCGTTGCTGGTCGTGCCGCCGTGGATCAACAAGTACTACATTCTCGATCTGCGTCAGGACAATTCGATGATGCGCTGGCTGGTGGAGCAGGGGCACACCGTGTTCCTGATCTCCTGGCGCAATCCCGGGCCGGAGCAGAGCGATCTCACCTGGGCCGATTACATGCAGATGGGGCCGCTTGCCGCGATGGATGCCATCGAGCAGGCCACCGGCGAGAAGCAGGTCAATATCCTGTCCTACTGCATCGGCGGCACGCTGACGGCCAGCACCATGGCCTATCTCACGGCCAGGAAACAGGCGGATCGCGTGCGCTCGGTCAGTTACATGGCGACGTTGCAGGACTTCTCCGATCCCGGCGAGATCGGTGTCTTCCTCAACGAGCCGGTACTGCAGGGCCTTGAGAAGCAGATGGCGCAGGACGGCTACCTGGATGGCCGCGTGATGGCGTTCTCCTTCAACCTGCTGCGCGAGAATGACCTCTTCTGGTCGTTCTACGTCTCCAACTATCTCAAGGGCGAAGCGCCGACCGCGTTCGACCTGCTGTACTGGAATACCGACGGCACCAACCTGCCGGCCGGTACCCATGCCTGGTATCTGCGTCACATGTATCTGGAGAACCGCCTTGTGCAGCCCGGCGGTATCGAGCTGGACGGTGTGCCGATCGACCTCTCGCAGATCGAGATTCCCAGCTATTGGGTCTCCGCCCGCGAGGATCACATCGCCAAGTGGCAGACCACCTACAACGGCACCCAGCTGCCCAAGGCTTCCATCAAGCGCTTCGTGCTGGGTGGCTCAGGCCATATCGCGGGTATCGTCAATCCGCCGCACAAGAACAAGTACGGCTACGTCACCAATGACGAGCTGCCGGCGACACCGGATGCCTGGCTTGAAGGCACCGAGGCGCATGAAGGCTCCTGGTGGAATGACTGGCAGGCATGGATGTCCGGCAATGGTTTCGTCGAGCCGGAACCGGAAGTCTCTGCGCGCACGCCGGGTGAGGGCAAGCTCGACGTGATCGAAGCGGCGCCGGGGCGTTATGCGCGCCAGACCATCCCCGAAGTACTCGGCCAGACTGTGCCGGAAGAGATCACCTCAGCCGCACAGGCGCAGCTCAAGACCGTGCGTGATGTGCAGGAGACGGTCGAGAAGCGCATGAATGACGCGCTCAAGCAGGTCACGCTGCCACTGGAAGAGATGGTGTCGGCAATGACAGGGAGCGCGGCGGGCAAGGCGAGCAATGATGCCAGCGACGCGAAGGGCAGCAGCTCGTCCGGTGCCTCCAGGGCGCAAGGCGCCAGCACCGGGCCTGCCGCTTCCAAGGCAGCATCAGCGGCTACTGAGTCAGCAGCGCCGGCAAGCAAGCCCGCCGCGCGCAAACGTGCTGCACCCAAGAGCACGGCTTCCAAGAGCACTGTTGCCAAGAGCACTGCTTCCAAGAGCGCAACGCCCACCAGCAGCACGGCCAGCGACAGCACTGCAAAACAGAGCACGGCAAAACCGAGCACTGCGAGCACGGCTGCCAGCAGTACAGGTAGCTCAGCGGCGAAGACCACCACGGCGAGAAAGACCTCCACGCCGCGCAAGACAGCTGCCAGCAAGACGACTGCCAACAAGACGACCGCGAACAAGACAACTGCGGCCAAGACGACGGCGAGCAAGTCAGCCTCTGACAGCAAGCCGTCAGCGGCCGGCACCTCAACCGGCGGCGCTGCTTCCACTGCCTCGGGCTCCAGCAGCACGGCGACATCGCCCGCTGCCAAGCAGCCTGCGACACAGAGCAAGGCGGCGGCCAGTGCTCCCAAGAGCACCGCGGCAAGCAAGCCGGCGGCCAGTGCTCCCAAGAGCACCGCGGCAAGCAAGCCGGCGGCCTCCAGCAAGACGACAGCCAGCACCACCAAGCGCGCTGCGGCCAGCAAGTCGGTCGCCAGTTCGACGGGGAGTGCGAGCACTGGAAGCACTACCAAGACCGCCAGCAGCACAGGTGCTGGAAGCACTGCCAAGGCTGCTGGATCTACCGCCAAGAGTGACACTGGCAGTGCGGCGGGTGCAGATGCCAAGAGTGATACCGGCAGCGCCGCGCCCAAGCCGCGCCGTGGCCGTCCCTCCAACGCCAGCAAGGCCGCCGCCGTCAAGGCAGCGGAAGAGGCCAAGAAGGACGATGCCAAGCCTGCGGCCAGCAAGACGGATGGCTCATCGGGCAATGACAAGGACACTGGCAAGCGCTGATCAGCGGCACCACCAGCAGGACGTTCTACAGCAACGCCAGCCCTCAGGGCTGGCGTTGTGCTTTCGAAATTCGTCAGCGGTGTCTCGAGGCCGCATCCCTTGCCCCTTCCAGCAGCTCGATCATGGCGCTGGCGGCGTTCGAGAGGGTGCGGTTGTTGTGATAGAGATAGCCGAGCTGGCGCTCGATGGGGCGGTGGTCGATGGGCAGGATCTCGATCTCGTCGTCGATCATGCTTTCCGGCAGCACGCTCCAGCCCAGGCCGATGGCGACCATCATCTTGAGGGTCTCGAGGTAGTTGGTGGACATCGAGACTTCCACCGAGAGGCCGTCACGCGCGAAGGTGTCGATGACGATGCCGCGCGTGAAGGTCAGGTGGCCCGGCAGCACGGCGTCGTGCTGTGAGAGGGCGGCCAGTGGCAACGCCTTGTGTCCCGCCAGCGGGTGATCCCGTCCGCACACGAAGCGCATCTCGTCCAGCCACACCGGTACCACCGTCAGATTGGGATCGCGATGCGGTGCCAGAGTGACGACGGCCAGTTCCAGCTCCCCATCCAGTACGCCCTGATAGGCCTGTTCTGAATCCAGGAAGCGCATGTCCATGCGTACTTCGGGGTGGGACATGGTAAAGGCCTTGAGCAGTGGCGGCAGACGGTGCAGGCCCACATGGTGGCTGGTCGCCATTGTCAGACTGCCTTTTACCTCGCCGGACAGATTGCGCAGCGCGCGCCGCGTGTCATCGTGCATCACCAGAATGGCACGGGCCCGCGGCAGCAGGATGTTGCCGGCCTCCGTCAGGGTGACGCGCCGCCCGATGCGATCAAACAGCCGCGCGCCGTGGAGCTGTTCCAGCTGCGCGATGCGCTTGGAGACAGCGGGTTGTGTCAGGTGCAGCTGCTCGGCCGCCAGCGAGAAGGAGGCGGTTTCCGCGACGGCAACGAAGGCCTGAAGAGAGGGAGTGTCCATGTGAGGCAGCTATCCTGTCATGAGGGCGTTCAGAAGAATGATCTTCCGTGCGATCAGGGGGAATGTCGGCTGAGGCAATGGTATTCCTTTTGGGAATCCAAAGCATGAAAAACATGAATTGCTTTTATTCATCGCCGCCGAGTACTCTTGATGACACAGGACGCGGCGGCGATGCTCGAGCCTCTGGTGGCAAGCCACCTGCGACATGGCTCGCACGACCGCCCCGCCATCAACACTGGACGACACACCTCATCAAGGGGCCGCCACGAGCCCCGAGGCAGCAAGCGCTCTTACCGTAGGGCGCCACGAGGAGACACGACATGGCCAGCCAGACCCTTTATGACAAGTTGTGGGACCAGCATCTGGTCAAGCAACGTGAAGACGGTACTGCACTCATCTACATCGACCGTCACCTGCTGCACGAAGTGACGTCGCCGCAGGCCTTCGAAGGGCTGCGTCTGGCCGGTCGCAAGCCGTGGCGTCTGGATGCCAACCTGGCAACGCCGGACCACAACGTGCCGACCTCTCTCAAGGAGCGCGCTGCCGGTATCGCGGGGATCGAGGATGAAACCTCTCGCATCCAGGTGCAGACCCTCGACGACAACTGCAACAGCTTCAACATCGAGCAGTTCACCATCAATGATGCGCGTCAGGGCATCGTGCACGTGGTCGGGCCGGAGCAGGGCGCAACCCTGCCGGGCATGACCGTGGTGTGTGGCGATTCCCACACCGCGACCCACGGTGCCTTCGCGGCACTCGCTCACGGTATCGGCACCTCCGAGGTCGAGCACGTGCTCGCCACCCAGTGTCTGATCCAGCGCAAGATGAAGAACATGCTGGTGCGCGTCGATGGTCGTCTCGGCACTGGCGTCACCGCCAAGGATGTCGTGCTCGCCATCATCGGTGAGATCGGCACCGCCGGCGGTACCGGCTATGCCATCGAATTCGGCGGCTCCGCCATCCAGGACATCTCCATGGAAGGCCGCATGACCATCTGCAACATGGCCATCGAAGCCGGTGCACGGGTCGGTCTGGTCGGGGTCGATGACATCACCATCGATTACCTGCGCGACCGTCCCTATGCGCCGAACGCCCAGCAGTGGGAAGCGGCCGTGGCCGACTGGCGCAATCTGGTCTCCGATGCAGACGCCGAATTCGACAAGGTCGTCGTGCTCAAGGCCGAGGACATCGCCCCGCAGGTCACCTGGGGCACCAGCCCGGAGCAGGTCACCAGCGTCAATGGCGTGGTGCCGGACCCGGCAGCCGCCAACGATGACACCGAAGCGCGTGGCATCACCCGTGCGCTCGAGTACATGGGCCTCAGCGCTCAGCAGAAGATCACCGACATCAAGCTGGACCGCGTGTTCATCGGCTCCTGCACCAACTCGCGTATCGAGGACTTGCGTGAAGCGGCGCGCGTGGCCGAAGGCCGTACGGTCGCCAAGAGCCTCAAGCAGGCGATGGTCGTGCCGGGCTCTGGCCTGGTGAAGGCACAGGCGGAAGCCGAAGGACTGCACGAGATCTTCCTCGCCGCGGGCTTTGAATGGCGCGAGCCGGGCTGCTCCATGTGTCTGGCGATGAACGCCGACAAGTTGGGCGCCGGCGAGCATTGTGCTTCCACCTCCAACCGCAACTTCGAAGGCCGTCAGGGCTTCGGTGGGCGTACGCACCTCGTCAGCCCGGCCATGGCCGCCGCTGCCGCGATTGCGGGTCACTTCGTTGATGTTCGTGACTTTGCCCCCATTCCTACTTCCGATACCCACGCAGCCTGAGGAGGCCCGACATGGAAAAGTTCATTCGCCAGCAGGGCCTCGTGGCACCGCTCGATCGCGCCAACGTCGATACTGACCTGATCATCCCGAAGCAGTTTCTGAAGTCGATCAAGCGTACCGGCTTCGGCCCGAACCTCTTCGATGAGCTGCGTTATCTCGATGAGGGCTATATCGGACAGGACATCAGCAAGCGTCCGCTGAATCCGGATTTCGTGCTCAATCAGCCGCGTTACTCAGGCGCAAGCGTGCTGCTGGCACGTCGCAACTTCGGTTGCGGCTCCTCGCGGGAGCACGCGCCCTGGGCACTGACCGATTTCGGCTTCCGTGTCGTCATCGCGCCGAGCTTCGCCGATATCTTCTACAACAACTCGTTCAAGAACGGCCTGTTGTTGATCACCCTCGACGAGGGCACGGTGGATCGCCTGTTCAAGGAAGCCGAAGCGGTGGAAGGGTATCGTCTGGATATCGATCTCGAGGCGCAGGCCGTCATCACGCCGTCCGGTGAGTCGATCCCCTTCGAGGTGGACAGCTTCCGCAAGCATTGCCTCATGGAAGGCCTGGATGACATCGGTCTGACCCTCAAGGATCAGGACGCCATCGACAGCTTCGAGACGCGTCATCGCGCCGAGCGTCCTTGGCTGTTCCGCGATGGCAAGACGGCCTGATCTGTCCAGCGTCACGCCAGTCAGCGCCGCAGTCGCAACACATTCGTCATGGCTCGCCGTCCAGAGTGGCAGCGAGCCCAGTCTCAGCACCGGCGGTGAACCGTCGGTCTTGCCGGATGCTCTCCGGCCCAAGGAGTTCCAGATGAGCCGCAATATCCTGATTCTGCCCGGTGATGGCATTGGCCCGGAAATCACGGCCGAAGCCGTGAAGATCCTTGAAGCCGCACGCAGCGAAGGGCTGGACATCACGCTGAGCGAAGGCAAGGTCGGTGGTGCAGGGTATGACGCGGCGGGCCATCCGCTGCCGAAGGACACGCTGGACGCCGCCAAGGCGGCAGACGCCATCCTGCTCGGCGCGGTCGGTGGCCCGCAGTGGGACAAGCTCGAGGACATCTCGCTGCGGCCCGAGCGTGGCCTGCTGGGGCTGCGCAAGGAGCTTGAACTCTTCGCCAACCTGCGCCCGGCAATTCTCTACCCGCAGCTGGCCGAGGCCTCCAGCCTCAAGCCGGAAGTGGTGTCCGGTCTGGACATCATGATCGTGCGTGAGCTGACCGGTGGCATCTACTTCGGCCAGCCGCGTGGCATCGAGACGCGCGACGGACAGCAGGTCGGCTACAACACCTACGTCTACTCAGAATCCGAGATCGAGCGTATCGGCCGCACCGCCTTCGAGATGGCCCAGAAGCGCAACAAGAAGCTGTGCAGTGTCGACAAGGCCAACGTGCTGGAAGTCACCATGCTGTGGCGTGACGTGATGGAGCGCATCTCCGCCGACTACCCGGATGTCGAGCTGTCGCACATGTACGTCGACAACGCCGCCATGCAGCTGGTGCGCGCACCGAAGCAGTTCGACGTGGTGGTCACCGGCAACATGTTTGGCGACATCCTCTCGGATGAAGCCGCGATGTTGACCGGTTCCATCGGCATGCTGCCGTCCGCCTCGCTGAATGCCAGCGGCCAGGGCATGTATGAGCCGTGCCACGGCAGCGCGCCGGACATCGCGGGTCAGGGCATCGCCAACCCGCTGGCGACCATCCTGTCAGTGGCGATGATGCTGCGCTACTCGCTGAATGAAGCGGCGTGGGCCGAGCGTATCGAGAAGGCCGTCGGTGTGGTGCTGGATGAAGGTCTGCGTACCGCCGATATCGCCTACGCCGGCACTCGCAAGGTCTCCACCTCTGAGATGGGCGATGCCGTGCTGGCCGCCTTCAAGGCCCAGGCGTAAGGCAAGACCCGCGTGAACGCCGCTCGTGAGTGGCGTTCACGCGAGATGATCATGAGGAAGCCTGGCGTGCGTCGCTGGGCTTTCGTGTCAGGACCTGCGGCTGGAGCGTTGGGCAAGGCTCACATTGGGTGAGTTGCCTGTGCTCGCTGCGGGTCATTCCTGTGCCGGGAGCTTCGGTGTCTTCCGTGTTCCCGGCCGTGCATGAACAAGGAGAACAAGCATGTTGAAAGTCGGATTTGTCGGTTGGCGTGGCATGGTCGGTTCCGTGCTGATGCAACGCATGCGTGATGACAACGATTTCGCCGGTATCGAGCCGGTATTCTTCTCCACCTCCCAGGTCGGTCAGGCCGGCCCGGACGTGGGCACGCCGGTGCCGGCGCTCAAGGATGCCAATGACATCAATGAGCTGAAGGCGCTGGACGTCATCGTTACCTGTCAGGGTGGCGACTACACCAAGCAGGTGTTCGGCCCGCTGCGTGAAGCCGGCTGGAAGGGCGACTGGATCGATGCGGCCTCCACCCTGCGCATGGAGAAGGATGCCGTGCTGGTGCTGGACCCGGTCAATCGTCACGTGATCGATGAGAAGATCGGTGCCGGTGCCAACACCTTCGTCGGCGGCAACTGCACCGTCAGCCTGATGCTGATGGGTCTGGGTGGCCTGTTCGAGGCCGGCATGGTCGAGTGGATGACTTCCATGAGCTACCAGGCGGCGTCCGGCAGTGGTGCGCGCCACATGCGTGAGCTGCTGACCCAGATGGGCCAGCTCAATGGCAGCGTGGCCTCGGAGCTTGCAGACCCGGCCAGCGCGATTCTGGATATCGACCGCAAGGTGACCGCCACCATGCGCGGCGATGATTTCGCGACCCAGCAGTTCGGTGCGCCGCTGGCCGGCTCGCTGCTGCCGTGGATCGATTCCCCGATGGAATCCGGTCAGACCCGCGAGGAGTGGAAGGCCGGTGTCGAGGCCAACAAGATTCTCGACAGCCAAGGCAACCCGATCATGATCGATGGGCTGTGCGTGCGGATCGGTGCGATGCGCTCCCACTCCCAGGCCTTCACCGTCAAGCTCAAGCAGGACGTGCCGCTGGACGAGATCGAAGACCGCCTGGCCAAGCACAATGACTGGGTCAAGGTCGTCGCCAACACCAAGGAAGACAGCCTCAAGCACCTGACACCGGCTGCTGCTACCGGCACCCTGACCGTTCCGGTCGGCCGTCTGCGCAAGCTGGCGATGGGTGGTGAATACCTGTCTGCCTTCAGCGTGGGTGACCAGCTGCTGTGGGGGGCCGCGGAGCCGCTCAAGCGCATGCTGACCATTCTGCGGGAACATCGCGCCGCCTGATCATCACGATGGCTGGCCCTCGCGGTTGAGTGCCATGGCGTGATGCAAGACGTCGCCCCCGACTCCTCGGAGCCGGGGGCGACTTTTTTGCGCTCGAAAATTCTGCAATCGAAAATCCTGCAATCGAATATCCATGCACTCGAACGTCCCTGACGAATGTCCTAGCGAATGTCCTGGCGGACCATGTCCGGGTTCCCGGTCATGTCCCGAATGCCCAATGAAGGGTGATTGCGATGGTCGGTCGTGCCGATGATCGGCAGTGCCATGGGCATCAGATGACCGGCATGTCATTCCAATGACTGACCGGCTTCATTCCGGCTTGCGCATTTTTTGCGAATTTGGCTGGCGATGTTGATGCATGATGGCATCTCGTATGCATATTTGAGTATCGTGTCAGCCGGATGAGGTGGAGCTGGTCACTCCTGTCATCCGGGGAGCAGGTGGGCTATCAGAGGGGACGACGCCCGCTAGCGTTGAAATTTTTCTGGCTGAGTCGCGCCTTGCCTGAATCATGAGGCGGACTCTCTGGTATCTTATATGTAAGAATACGTAACATAATGCGCCGGCCGGACACTGAATCGGTCGCATACGAAGGGACACTCAATGGGACGCAAGCTTCCTCTCGCACTGGCGATCTCCTTCGCCATCTATAGTGCTCAGGCCTTGGCGGTCGGCATGGAATCGCCGCGATTGCGCTCGAATCTGAATCAACCGCTGGATGCCCGCATCGGCCTGACAGATACCTCCGGGCTTGATAGCAGCCTGATCAAGGCGAACGTCTCCGATGCCGCCGCCTTTGCGCGTGCCGGTGTGGACCGCAGCTATGTCAGTGATGACGTCAAGGTGGCCATCAAGCAGCAGGGCAGCCGCTATTATCTTCAGCTGACCACCAACGGGGCGGTACGTGAGCCCTATGTGGATCTTCTGCTGGACGTCGAGTGGCCCAATGGCAAGCTGCAGCGTCAGGTCACGCTGCTGTTCGATCCGGCGGGCTATTCCAGTCAACCGGCACTGGTGACGCCTTCTGGTGCGCGCTCACGTCCGTTGGCCGACACGGGGTCGACACCCTCGCGTTCCGTGGTCTTCCGTGACAGTGGTCAGTCGTCCTCGGCAAGCGCTGCGCCCGCGGCGGGCGAAACGCCGTCAAGCATCAAGGTACGCAGTGGCGATTCCCTGTGGACCATCGCACGACGCGTGCGGCCGGATGCCGGGGTCAGCATCCGTCAGGCCATGCTGGCGATTCAGGAAGCCAATCCCAGTGCCTTCCCGGGCGGCAACATCAACAAGCTGAGGGCGGGGGTAGTCCTGAGCGTTCCCGATCGCGCCACCATGCTGG
The DNA here is from genome assembly GCF_013374075.1 of Cobetia sp. 5-25-4-2. Classification (NCBI taxonomy): domain Bacteria; kingdom Pseudomonadati; phylum Pseudomonadota; class Gammaproteobacteria; order Oceanospirillales; family Halomonadaceae; genus Cobetia; species Cobetia sp. 5-25-4-2. The sequence goes on from NZ_BLWK01000001.1 coordinate 499,207, forward strand.
GCCGCTCGCGCACGGCGGCCGATCGCGAAGTGCGTGAGCAATATCAGCAGTGGGTCGCGGGGGCGCAAGGCAAGACCATTCCTGCTCCGGCCAGCAAGAAGACGACGTCCGCGTCTCCGAAGGATACCGCCACGGCCAGTGAGACGCCCGCTGCAGCTCCCGCTCCCAGCGGCCCCGCCAGTGCGGGTGCTGACGGCAAGCCGCGCCTGACGCTGATCGATGAAGAGGCCACGCCGGCGAGCAAGGCGGCCGCCAGTACGCAGATTTCCGCGGGCAGCCAGCAGGCCATCGATGAGCTGTCGGATCGCCTCGAATCGCTGGAAGACCAGTTGCTGACCAACCAGCAGCGTCTGGATCAACTGGAGCAGGAGCGTGACGACCTGCGCAGTGAAGTCGCTTCATTGCGCAGTGAAGTCGGTGAACTGCGTGCTTCCCTGGCCGAGCGTACCGAGCAGCTGGAAACGGCCAAGGTATTGCTGGCCAAGCAGAACCGTCTGCTGGTCAACAGCGGCATCACTCCCTTGACGCTACCCGAGAGTCTGGTCGCTGCCGGGGTGGATCTGGGCCAGCCGCGTGATGGTGAAGGCAATCTCGTGTTGCCCAGCCAGCCCTGGCCGCAGGCGACGTGGAAGTGGGTACAGGACAATCTGATGATGGTGGGCGGCGCGGCGGGAGCATTGCTGTTGCTGCTGTTGCTGTTGCTGCGTCGTCGCTCGGGGCCGAAGGATGACTCCAGCATGAGCTTCGCGGATGCCGTGCGTCACAACGACCAGGACCTGCAGGACCCGTCACGGGGTGCCTTTGGAGCTGCAGCGGGTACCGCTGACAGACAGGTCCCGGAAGAGACGTCTGCAGTGGCAAGTCGTGGCTCTCACACTCTTGAGCCTCTGGCCCAGCCTGAGGCCGCTGCCATCAGCGAGGCGGATATCTTCATCGCCTATGGACGCTTCGATCAGGCGCAAGCCCTGCTGGAAACCGGTCTTGCAGACGATGAGAGTCGTCAGGACCTGCGTCTCAAGCTGATGGGAGTACATGGAGAACTTGGCAATCTCGAGGCGCTGAATCACGAAAGCGAGAAGGTATTGGCGGCGGGCAATGCAGAAGAGCGTGAAGAGGCTCAGGCGCTGCTCAACCGTTATGCCGGGATGGGTAGCCCCATGCGTGCTGCCATGGGTGGCGCGGTGGCCGCAAGCAACGTGACGCATCTCTCCGGTGTCGTCAGTCAATATGCCCAGTCCCTGCGTGTGCCATCCTCGGCCAGCGCAGCTTCTGAAAGGCTGGCGGCAGGTGGCGCGAACCTGCAGGACGATGAGCGCGAGCCGGAGGGTGACGTGTCTGACTCTTCAGGCGTAGGGCAGGACAGTGGCTCGTTCGAGGATGACTTGCACGCTGATGCCGCCGTCACGAATGACACTCCGGCAGACGTGGGAGTCGCATTCGAGCCCGGCCTCAAGGGCAAGAGTCCCGAGCACGGAAAAGCGGCACCCGATACCAGTTTCTTCAGTGACAACGTGATCGATTACCAGGCGCCGGAACTGACGCTTGATGACGGTGTGGAGCCTGCGGCAGTGGCAAGTGCCGAGAAGGCGGACGAGGCGCTCAAGGGTGAGGCGGTCGAATTTACCTCCGCCTCCATCGATGAGGAAGGCGAGTCTGCGAAATCCAGTGCACCTTCAGGCGACGAGGTGGCGCCTGCAAGCGCCTTTGCAGCAGCCGACGAGTTGCCGTCGCTGGATAGCATGACGCTGGAAGAGGTGGATGTCCCTCGTCGTGATATCTCGCAATTCGAGGTGGAGGAAGTGGCGTTCGAGTCCGGGGATCAGGATAATGCCTATCCCTCTGTCGGCATGGCAGGGGCAGGGGCTGGCGCCCAGGACAGCGTGGCTTTCCAGCAGCTCGAGGAAGCCCGCCAGTTGCTGGTGGATGGTGAGGATGATCAAGCGGCAGCGCTGCTTGAGCCGCTCGCCTCCGCCAGTGACGGGATGATCCGTGAAGAGGCGCTGGCGTTGATGGAGCGCTTTGGTCTGACCTGATGCCCTTTTTTACACCGCTTGATGATAATGAAAGACGCCCGGGGCGCATCGCTCTGGGCGTCGAGTATGATGGCAGCCGCTATTGCGGTTGGCAGCGCCTCAGCCACGCACCTTCCGTGCAGGAAACGCTTGAAAAGGCGCTTTCCAAGGTGGCTTCCACTCCCATCACCGTCCACTGCAGCGGGCGCACCGATTCAGGTGTGCACGCCGTGCGTCAGGTCGTGCACTTCGATACCCCCGTGGGCCGCAGCCGCAAGGCATGGCGCATGGGCGGCAACGTCAATCTTCCCCCGGATATCGGCATCCATTGGGCGGTCCCCGTTCCCGATGACTTCCATGCCCGATTCAGCGCCATCGCGCGTCGTTATCGCTACATGATCATCAATCAGCCTTTTCGGCCGGTGATGGAGCGTCACAACGCCACCTGGTGTCGTGAACCCCTGAATGTCGCCGACATGCAGGCGGCGGCCACCCATCTGGTAGGGGAGCTGGACTTCTCGGCCTTCCGTGCGGCAGGTTGTCAATCGCGCTCGCCACGACGCCACGTGCATTTCATCGAGGTGAGTCGTCACGGCCAGCTGGTCATGATCGACATCCAGGCGAATGCCTTCCTGCACCACATGGTGCGCAATATCGCCGGTACCTTGATGGCCATCGGGCGTGGCGAGAAGCCTGTCGAGTGGATCGTCGAGCTGATGCGCGGGGGAGATCGCACGCGCTCGAGTGCCACGGCAGCAGCCACGGGACTTCACTTCGTCGACGTCATCTATCCGCCGCGCTATGAGCTGCCCAGGGAGCCGCTCGGGCCTGGTCTGGTGGCCCATCTCGGGGAGTGGACGGGAGAGCGTCCCTTGCCGGATTGCCCGATGGTACGCTCACGCCTGGCCCGTGCCGAAGCCGAGGGTGCCGAAGAGGCTCGGGCGGCAGGCAAGCTCAGTGAAAAGGAAGCCATTCGGCTGGCAAGCGTTGCCCGTGAGGCCGAGCGTCTCAGTCGGGAACATGAACAAGCGATTCCTGCCGCACAGAATGAATCCTCACGTTGAACGGAGTGATCCCATGACCGAGATGAGCGCTCGAGCGAGCCAGCGTACCCGAATCAAGATCTGCGGATTGACACGTGAACAGGATATCGCCGGCGCCGTGGCGGCAGGTGCCGATGCGCTGGGATTCGTGCTGTGGGCGGGCAGCAAGCGGGCGGTGGACGTTGCTCGCCTGGCGGAGCTTTCGCGCCTGGTGCCGGCATTCGTGATGCGTGTCGGATTGTTCGTCGATGCCAGTGAGGCTGAAGTGGCCGCCGCTGCCCCGCATCTCGATCTGCTGCAATTCCATGGCAACGAAACGCCCGAGCAATGCCGCGCCGCTGGCCGCCCCTATATCAAGGCGTTGCGCATGCGTGACGGGATCGACCTGGCGGCAGAGGCAGAACGCTTCCATGACGCACGCGGGCTGCTGCTGGATGCCTATCGTCCCGGTGTCCCCGGTGGCACGGGCGAGACCTTTGACTGGTCGCGCATCCCTCGAGAATTGCCCCTGCCGGTGATCCTGGCGGGCGGGCTCGAGGCCGGCAACGTGACGGAGGCGGTCAGGCAGGTAGCGCCCCACGCGGTCGATGTCTCGGGAGGGGTAGAGTCTGCCCCAGGCGAGAAGTCATGGGAGCGCCTCCAGGCGTTCTGTCAGGCAGTACGAGCCGCCGACTGACTCCACTGATGCCCTGCGCGGCATGCCGCAAGGCCTGCGCGGGGCAGGCGCAACACTGGACTCCACAAGGCAATTGGCATCTCGCACTACCCGCAAGGGGGGCGAAGCCGCTACAATGTTTGCCAGAATCTGGAAAAGGGGCCGTACGACCAATGGGTTGCACGGTCTTTTCCTTTGGCGCCACTGACTTCCTCCAGCGTCCCGAGACAAGGGGGCGAAGAGGGTGTCAGTCGTTGCCCGCCACGTCCTTGCCTCCTGGAGAGGTGGGCGTGTGCCAACTCGCATGGCCGCCGACAGTCGTCGAGCGGTGCCCAGAACAGCAGCAAAACGGAAGCCTCCCCACCATGAGCTGGCTTGACAAGATTGTGCCGTCAATGAGCCGTATCCAACGCAAGGATCGGCGCACCTCCATTCCTGATGGCCTGTGGCGTAAATGCCCCAAGTGCGAAGCAGTCCTGTACCTTCCGGAGCTGACCAAGCACGACAACGTCTGCCCGAAGTGTGACCACCACCTGCGTCTCACTGCGCGTGCCCGTCTGTCCTGGTTCCTCGACAGCGAGGGTCGCGAGGAGATCGCGGCAGATCTGGAGCCGGTCGATCGCCTCAAGTTCCGCGATTCCAAGAAGTACAAGGATCGCCTGAGCGCCGCCCAGAAGCAGACGTCCGAGAAGGATGCGCTGGTCGCCATGCGCGGCACGCTTTCCGGACAGCCTGTCGTGGCCGTTGCCTTCGAATTCAGCTTCATGGGCGGCTCCATGGGGGCCATCGTCGGTGAGAAGTTCGTGCGTGCAGCCGAACTCGCGCTGGCGGAAGAAGTGCCGCTGGTATGCTTCGCGGCCTCCGGTGGCGCGCGCATGCAGGAAGCACTGTTCTCCCTGATGCAGATGGCCAAGACCTCCGCTGCGCTCGAGAAGCTCAAACAGGCAGGCGTACCGTACATCAGCGTGCTGACGGATCCGGTCTTCGGTGGCGTATCGGCATCGCTTGCCATGCTGGGCGACCTGAACGTTGCCGAGCCGAATGCCCTGATCGGCTTCGCTGGCCCGCGTGTCATCGAGCAGACCGTGCGCGAGAAACTGCCGGAAGGCTTCCAGCGTTCAGAGTTCCTGCTCGAGCATGGCGCGGTCGACATGATCATCCACCGTCGCGACATGCGTGAGCGTCTATCCAGCATCCTGCTCAAGCTGCAGGGTCTGCCGGTCAAGGCTGACGTGCAGGCACCGGTGGTAGATGCCACGGAAGTCGTCGTCGAAGGTGAGGCTGTCGAGGCTGCACCGAGCGAGCCGCAGCCTGCAGAGCCGCGCTCCGCGGTTGACAGCGTGCTTGACGAGACATTCTCCGCCGACAAGCCGCAAGGCGATCGTCGCGATGGCTGAGCAGGCCAATGCGCCGGGCCACTGCAGCACCCGAGAGGTGCTGCAGTCCCGTGAGCGGCCTCCGCTGAGCGTTGCTGCCCTGCATGAGGCCGTGCCACGCGAGCTGTCACTGCAAGACTGGCTTTCGCGTCTGGAGCGCCAGCATCCCGTCAGCATCGACATGGGGCTCGCCCGCGTGCAATGCGTGGCTGAGCGTCTGGGGCTTGTCGGCCCCGGGGCTCGTCGCATTGGCGAGCGGGTCATCACCGTGGCCGGTACCAACGGCAAGGGCTCCACGGTCGCCATGCTCGAGGCGCTCGGGCGTGCGCATGGTCTGACGACCGCGACTTACACCTCTCCGCACCTGCTGCATTACAACGAGCGCGTGACCCTCGATGGGCAGCACGCCAGTGATGCCGAGCTGATCACTGCCTTCGAGCAGGTGGATTCGGCGCGTCATTCGGATGCGGGAGATGGGCAGGGCGTGATCAGCCTGACCTACTTCGAGGCCGGCACGCTCGCTGGCCTGTGGTTGATCGCTCAGCGACAGCCACGGTTGGCGATTCTGGAGGTCGGTCTCGGCGGGCGTCTGGATGCCGTCAACATCATCGACTGCGATGTGGCGATGATCACCACCGTGGCACAGGATCATGCTGCCTTCCTGGGCACGGACCTCGAGAACATCGGCTTCGAGAAGGCGGGTATCCTGCGTGCAGGGCGCCCGGCCATCTTCGGCTCCGATCACTTGCCGAGCAGCTGCGCCGAGCACGCCCGCTCGCTGGGTGTGACGCCTCAGGTGCTGTGGCAGGACTTTGTCTGGCAGGACGCCTGCGAGCAGGACCTCGCCTCCCCGGCAAGGTCGTCAGCGGATGGGCTCTGGCGCTGGCAGCGACTGAGCGACCCCGTCATGACCCTCGAGGCACTTCCGGACCCCGGTCTGCCACGCGACAACGCGGCCAGTGCGCTGAATGCGCTCGTCGCGGCCGGTGTGGCGCTTGAGGTGTCATGCGTGCGCCATGCCATGGCCAATGTCCAGCTCAAGGGGCGCATGCAATGGGTCCAGCGTCATGGGCGTGACTGGTGTCTGGATGTGGGGCACAACCCGCATGCGGCAGGTTATTTGGCCAGTCGTCTGGCGGCGCGCGAGCGTTCCGCTCGACCGCGTCTGGTGCTGTTGGCCATGCTGGGAGACAAGGACGCACGAGGCGTGATCGAGGCGCTGTCGCCCGTGGTGGATGGCTTCGTCGTGGCGACACTGGGCGGCGAGCGTGCTCGCCAGGCCAGTGAGCTGGCTGCCGTGGTGCGTGCCTGCCAGGGGACCGTGCTGGCGGAATGTGATTCGGTCGCTGAGGCGGCGGATTGGCTGGTGGAGCATGCCACTGCGGGGGAGGTGCTGGTCTGCGGCTCCTTCTTCACGGTTGGCGAAGCGCTGGCATGGCTTGACGACGAGGATGCCTGAGGTGAAGCAGGACCGCGGTCATTGGAATCCGGGTGCAAGGGAGATGGCACGATGAAATATGGCAAGCGAGAACGGATCAGCGGCGCAGTCATCCTATTGGCCCTGGGCGTGATCTTCATCCCGATGTTGTTTGATGAGCCGCCGGCCCGTGATGAGCGTCCCAGTCCGGTGATGACATTGGGCAAGCCGGTGGATATCGACCGTTCGACGGTGGATGCACCGCAGCCCCCCAGCGAGCTGAAGATTGGTACCGATGTCCCCATCACCTTCGTGGATGGCAATGGCAAGGTGCGTGACAGTGATCCCGGACCCGGCATCGAAAACGCCTCCGAGTCGCGAGCTCGCGTGGCGGAGGCGCAGCAGCTGTCGCCGACCAGGTCCGTGTCCAGCAGCGAGCCGAAGGCTGCGCCGACACCGCAGCCTAAGCCGGCCCCGACGCCCAAGCCAGAGCCCAAACCGGCGCCTGAGCCCAAGCCTGCCGTTGCCGCCAGCGCGCCATCTTCTTCCGCCGGTGGCTGGGCGGTGCAGGTCGGCAGCTTCGGCAAGCCGGCCAACGCCGAGCGACTCCAGAAGGACCTGCAGAGCAAGGGATTCGCGGCCTATCGCGTCGCGCGGGATGGCAATCTGACCGTGGTATTCGTCGGTCCCTACAAATCTTCCGAGATTGGTGAGTCCGCGCGCTCTCGCCTTCAGGAGCAGGTCAATATCAAGGGCCTTCTGGTACGCCGGAAGGAGGGTGAGTGAACGCGCTGGTCTGGATCGATTGGTTGTGTCTGGGGCTGCTGATCATCTCCGTGTTGCTGGGGTTGATGCGTGGTCTGCTCAGCGAGGCGCTGGGACTGGCAGGCTGGCTGGTGGCCCTGGTGGCGGCACGCCAGTTCGGGGCGGAAGCCGGGGCCCTGCTCGACGAGGTGATCCTGTCTCCGGGCATTCGCACCGCGGTCGGCTTCGTGCTGGTGGTACTGGGCACGGTGCTGGTCTGGGGCCTGATGCTGCGTCTGCTCGAACGCCTGGTCCAGGCGGTCGGCATGGGGGGCTTCAATCGCCTGCTGGGGGGTGTCTTCGGCGCGCTTCGGGCGGCGGTGATCCTGGTACTGGTGACGGCTGTCGTCGGCCTGACACCTCTGCGTGACAGTGCGGACTGGCAGGCGGCGCAGCTGCGCCCGACGCTGGAGCAGCTGCGCGACTGGTCGCTGGCACGCTACCGTGAGTGGGACACGGGAGGGGATTGGCAGTTGCCGCAGGACGGGACGGCTCCATCCTCACAGACTGCCGGTTTCCAGCAGCAGGCGAGTGGCCTGCTCGAGCGTGCCCGCCACGAAGGCCGCACGCTGAGTGAAGGCGTCAGTCAGCAGGTCGCCGAGCAGTTCATGCGTCAGCAGCATCAGCAGCGTGATGGTGACACCGCAGCACCTTGAGACGACAAAAGCGCCGGGCATTCTTGCTCGGCGCTTTTGTTTTGTCTGCTCGACCCCCCGAGCAGGTCAGCGCGTCGAGGTGCAGCAAGCATCGTGGTACCGATTGACCCATCGGTCAGGTGTTGCCTGTGGTGTGGGCAGGCCTGACAATTGCGGCATGTGAGCACTCATATTGCCATGTGGAGGCGCGCTGATGATGGCTGGCGCCTCCCTCTCCTAGTGTGTATCAGTGAGGTAATGACGGGATGTGCGGGATTGTAGGTTTGATGGCCAACGCCTCGGTAAACCAGGCGCTGTATGACGCGCTGACCGTATTGCAGCATCGTGGGCAGGATGCCGCGGGGATGATGACCTGGCACGAGGGTCGTTTCCTGCTGCGCAAGAGCAATGGCCTGGTGCGTGATGTTTTCCGCACTCGTCACATGCAGCGACTCAAGGGCAACATGGGCATCGGCCATGTTCGCTATCCGACCGCTGGCTCTTCCAGCGAGGCGGAATCGCAGCCGTTCTACGTCAATTCGCCCTACGGCATCACCCTGGCGCACAACGGCAACCTGACCAACTCCGAGCAGCTCAAGCAGGAGCTCTTCTCCTCCGACCTGCGTCACATCAACACCAGCTCCGATTCCGAAGTGCTGCTCAATGTCTTCGCTCACGAGCTGGGCAAGCAGGGCATGCGTCTGGGCGCGGGTGATGTCTTTGATGCGGTACGTCGTGTGCACCGTCGCTGCAAGGGTGGCTATGCCGCCGTGTCGATCATCAACGGCACCGGCCTGGTCGCCTTCCGTGATCCGCACGGGATTCGTCCGGCCTGCTTCGGCAAGCGCGAGGCTGCTGAAGGTACCGAGTACATGATCGCTTCCGAATCCGTGGCGCTGGACGTCGCCGGTTTCGAGCTGATCCGTGACCTGGCACCGGGGGAAGCCGTCTTCATCGACATGGAGCGTCAGCTTCATACCCTGCAGTGCGCTGATGACCCGGTACTCAAGCCGTGCATCTTCGAGCACGTCTATCTGGCGCGTCCGGACTCCCTGCTGGACGGTGCCTATGTCTACGGCACCCGCATGCGCATGGGGGAGAAGCTGGCCGACAAGATCGTGCGGGAATGGCCGGAGCAGGACATCGATGTCGTCATCCCGATTCCGGATACCTCGCGCACGTCCGCTCTCGAGCTGGCTCAGCATCTGGGAGTGACTTACCGCGAAGGCTTCATGAAGAACCGTTACATCGGCCGTACCTTCATCATGCCGGGGCAGACGCTGCGCAAGAAGTCCGTGCGTCAGAAGCTCAACGCCATCGATATCGAGTTTGCCGGCAAGAACGTGCTGCTGGTGGATGATTCCATCGTGCGTGGCACCACCTGCAACGAGATCATCCAGATGGCCCGTGAGGCGGGCGCGAAGAATGTCTACTTCGCCTCAGCGGCGCCAGCGGTTCGCTATCCCAATGTGTACGGTATCGACATGCCGGCCGCGGAAGAGCTGATCGCCCATGGTCGTACCGAGAAGGAAATCGCGGATCTGATCGGCGCGGATCGTCTGTTCTATCAGGATCTCGATGACCTGAAGGATGCCTGTCGCGAGGTCAATCCTGCCCTCGACGAGTTCGACTGCTCCGTGTTCGATGGCATCTACGTGACCGGCGATATCGATGAGGCCTACCTCAACGACCTGCAGGCCTCACGCAACGATGGTGCCAAGAACGCAGGCGAGACCCACGCGGTCGTGGATCTGCACAACGATTCCGAAGACATCGACTGACCCCATGACCTGTCTCGCGTGACAGGTCATGGCAGGGTGAGTGATTCGCAACGGGCTCCGGAGAAATCCGGGGCCCGTTGCGCGTTCAAAACCGGTAACATTGACCGACAGCTTTCTGCTCTGTTTCCCGGCTCATGAAAGAAGCGCCTGCGGCGCGTTACCTGACAATCCCGTGAGCCACGTCATCCGAGACAGAGATCAGCGGATTCCATCAGTAGAGGTACTGGACACCATGCACGACGACAATCTTTCCCGCGCCGACCTTTCCCGCGATGAGCTGGGACTGGAGACGCTCGCCATCCGCGCCGGTCACTTGCGTGGCGGTGAGCAGGAGCACGGCGAGCCCATCTACACCACGTCCAGCTTCGTCTATGGCAGTGCGGCCGAGGCGGCAGCCAAGTTCGGTGGTGACGAAGCCGGCAACATCTACTCGCGCTTCACCAACCCGACGGTGCGCTTCTTCGAGGAGCGACTGGCGGCAATGGAGGGCGGTGAGCGCTGCGTGGCCACCAGCTCCGGCATGGCCGCGATCATGTCCACCGTGCTGGCCCTTCTGGAAGCCGGGGATGAGATCGTCGCCTCGCGTTCCATCTTCGGCTCCAGTGTGAGCCTGTTCACCAAGTACTTCGGCAAGCTGGGCATCACCACGCGCTTCGTCGAACTGGGGGATCTCGAGGCCTGGCGCGCGGCCATCACACCGTCCACCAAGCTGCTGTTCGCCGAGACACCCTCCAACCCGTTGTCCGAGATCGGTGACATCAAGGCGCTGGCAGCGCTGGCACATGAGCATGATGCATGGCTGGCCATCGACAACTGCTTCTGCACCCCGGCATTGCAGCGTCCGCTGACCCTGGGTGCGGATATCGTCATCCACTCCGCCACCAAGTATCTGGATGGGCAGGGGCGGACTCTGGGCGGGGCAGTGGTCGGCAGCAGCGCGTTGATGGAAGAGGTCTTCGGCGTGGTGCGGACGTGCGGGCCCTGCCTGAGTCCCTTCAATGCCTGGGTCTTCCTCAAGGGACTGGAGACGCTCAACATTCGCATGGAGGCCCACTGTGCACGTGCGCTGGAGCTGGCGCACTGGCTGGAAGCGCATCCTGCGGTCGAGCGCGTCCACTATTCAGGCCTCGAGAGTCATCCGCAGCATGCGCTCGCCAAGACTCAGCAGAAGGCCTTCGGTGCCGTGCTGGGGGTGGTCATCAAGGGAGGTCGTGAAGGGGCCTGGTCGGTCATCGATGCCACGCGCATCCTGTCGATCACCGGCAACCTCGGTGATGTGAAGACCACCATCACGCATCCTGCCACCACCACGCATGGCCGCTTGAGCGATGAGCAGAAAGCGGCCGCCGGTATCGTGGACGGCATGGTGCGCATCGCAGTGGGCCTGGAAGATCTCGATGACATCAAGCGTGATCTGGCGCTTGGGTTGGATCGCCTGGCGTCTGCATGAGTCGACCAGCACTGTCGTGAGGGAACGCCCGGCCATGCCGGGCGTTTCTGCATCTGCTCGGCCGTGACGGTGGCCGGTGTCTCGGGAAGAGAGCGCTCAGCGCCGGCATGGCTGGCGCGGCATGATGAGAAAGGGGTGGGACTATCGCTTGGCGCGTGGCAGGCCAGTGGGTAAGCTGGCAGCCATGGGAAGGCATCATCACGATACGGTGTCGTATCGCGGTTCAGAGCGTCGATCACGGCAGGTGGGCTCACGCTCGGCGCGTTGGATGACAGGACAGGGAGACAAGCATGTGGCGCAATAGTCGTCGGGGGTGGGGCTGGCCCGTCATCGTGATGCACTGGCTGTCGGCGCTGGCCATCATCGGGCTCTTCGCCCTCGGGTGGTGGATGACATCACTTGGCTATTATGATCGCTGGTATCAGCTGGGGCCCTGGTGGCATCGCTCCGTGGGCGTGGTGCTGTTCGTGGTCACGTTGCTGCGCCTTGTCTGGCGAGCCATGCAGCCGACGCCACAGGCGCATGGCTCCCGCATCGAGCAGCGGGCGGCGCGCATCGGGCATGCCTTGCTGTATGCATTGCTGTTGCTGGTGATGATCTCGGGGTATCTGATCTCGACGGCGGATGGACGAGCCATCAGCGTATTCGGGCTGTTTGACGTGCCTGCCCTGCTCAGCGGGATGAAGGATCAGGCGACGTTGGCAGGAGACGTTCACTGGTACGCGGCCTGGGCGCTCGTCATCCTGTCGCTTGGTCACGCCGCTGCCGCCTTCAAGCATCATCTGCTGGAGGGCCAGGACACGTTGCGACGTATGCTCTGGCCGCTGCGCTGAAAGGAATTGCCGGCCACCAAGGCGGCACCATGCATGACGAATCCTCAAGGAGCTAGGACATGAACGACACATCCCTGACACCCAAGGCCTTCTCGCTGGGCAAGACGTTCGCTGGCGGCCTTCTGGCAGCGGCACTCCCCTTGATGGCGGGCCAGGCTCAGGCCTCGGACTATGTCATTGACACCAAGGGCCAGCACGCCTTCATCCAGTTCAAGATCAGCCATCTCGGCTACTCCTACGTCCTGGGTGAGTTCAAGGACTTCACGGGGACCTTCCGCTATGACGAGGGTCAGCCCGAGGCGTCAAGCGTCAAGGTCGAAGTCGATGTCGACAGCCTGGACAGCGCCCACGCCGAGCGAGACAAGCACATCAAGTCCGCTGATTTCCTGGATGCTTCCGAGTACCCGACGGCGTCTTTCGTCTCCACCGGGTTCACCTCTTCCGGTGATGGTGCCGGCAAGCTGACGGGGGATCTGACACTGCATGGCGAGACGCAGCCGATCACCATCGATGTCGATCACATCGGCGGTGGCGAAGACCCCTGGGGCGGCTATCGTCAGGGCTTCGAGGGCACCACCACGCTCAAGCTCGCCGACTATGGCATCGACACCTCCAAGCTTGGGCCAGCGGCCGCGACGGTCGACATGTACCTGGTGGTAGAAGGTATCCGTCAGTAACGGTGCCATCCGTTGCATGACCTGAGCGAATTGCCTCAGTGATCGAAGAGAACGCCCCTGTCATGTGATTGACAGGGGCGTTCTCGTATCGGCGGCCAGACTGGCGCAGGAGGCCGGTGCTCAACCACGCAGTGCGAGGTAGCTGCCGGCACCGATCATCAGGCTGGCAGCACTGCGGTTGAGGCGTCTGACGGCTCGCGTCGAGCGCAGATGGCGACGAATGCGGCCTGCGGCGTAACCGACAGGGACGACCCCGATCAGCAAGGCACTGAGATTGAGAGCGGCCGCGATCACGATATCGCCACCACTCAGGCGGGTGATGTCCATGAAGGTCGGCAGAAAGGCGATGTAGAACAGGATGACCTTGGGGTTGGAGGCCGAGATCAGGAAGCCTTGCAGGAAGCCACGCCACCAGCTTCCGCGTATGTCGGGAATTTCCGTGTCTTCCGGGCTGGGTCGGCAGGTCCAGAGTTTGTACCCCAGGTAGATCAGATAGGCGGCCCCCAGCAGGCGGATGACCAGAAAGAGCTCGCTCCAATGGGTCGCCAGTGCCGAGAGACCGAAGACGGCCGCCAGCATGTAGCAGACGTCACTGAGGCTCATGCCGACGGCCATCGGGACACAGGCATTGCCTCCCTGGCTCATGCCACGCGCCATCAGGGCGAGGATTCCGGGGCCGGGAGTGATCCCGAAGAGGAAGATGGCAAGGAAGAAGGTCAGTCCCGATTCAAGCGTCATGAGGATTTCCTGTCGTGGAAGGCGCATCGTGGGCAACGCCTCTGTCATGAGTCGAGTATATCGCCTGTACATGGCGCGCGGACAATGAAACCGATGCGCTTGGCATGCAGGCGGAAGCCGTTGGCGGGGCTGTTGCAGGAGGGGGCAGGTCGCGATCAGGCTGTGGCCTTCGGGCCAGTCAGGAGTGGCACGCCAGGCCAGCCGGTTGCCCGGCTGGTTCCTCGTGTCGTGCTCAGGTAGCGTGCTGCGACGCTTGAGTGCAGGTCAGGTGGGGAGGCCTCGGAAGCTACCGATCCCCCAGGATGAGATGAGGAAAGCTGTCGTCGAGGCAGTTGTGCGGGCGATGCCCGGACACCGGGTTGCCAGTCTGCTCAGTGGAGTCGAATGGCTTCACTCGCAGTCGTTCAGGACTGCCCCCGGGAAGTGACGACGCAGCATGCGGTTCTGGAACTCATCGATGAATGAGCAGTTGATGATGATGATGAAGCGCTCGAAGTGCTGGCCCGCGTTATCCTGAGTGATGGAGCTGACGCTGTGGAACAGCTGGTCATCATGGATGTGCAGAACCTCTCCCGGTGCCAGCTCGGTGGTCGCCAGCAACTCGCTGCCGGCCTTGTCGCGGTAGAGGGTATTGATGGCACCACTGACGTTCTCGCGATTGAGTACCAGAATGCTCAAGTACTTGCAGCCGTCGGCGTGAATGCCTTGTCCCTGGAGAGGGTCGATGGTGCCGTCGCCGCGGACACCCGTGATCTGCATCAGGATCGGCTCACGCGGCCCGATGCCCCACATGTCGGCCCAGGCCTTGACGAAGGCGCGCACGTCGTCGCGCTCAGTGAACGCCGCTTCCAGCGGATCGTAGTATCTCAGGCGGTCCGCCATGCTGGCAGCATCATTGAAGCGTCCACCCTGTGCCATCGGGCACTCGCCAAGGGTTTCGACTTCCATCTGGTCATTCAGGTGCAGCCAGGACATGCGCTTCCAGCGTGTGTTGACGTAAGGGTCACGGGGAAGGTTGTCCAGGAAACCCTGCCAGGCGTTCAAGTCAATGTGTGGAGTGATCGTTGCCTTGCTCCAGTGCTGACGAGCCAGCTCCTCATGCACGCTTGTCGGCCAGTACTCAGAGATCCTGGGCAGCGAGAGAGCGCTATCCTCTGATGACGTTGCCGGGTAGCGATCGTTGAGAGCGCTCTGGTCCAGAGTGAGTTTACGGGAAGCATCGGCCAGCTGACGTACACCACGGTTTACGATGTTCATGCAAGAATTCCTCGATGTTTCGGCATTTAGCGCCTGTTGGAAGGTGTTGCGTTCGCAACGTCGAGGAGAATGGGAAGATGCATGAGAGAGAGTCAAACCAAGCGCGCGGCTTAGAGCGTTAATCTTGCGTAAGTATCATCAATATGGGCGTCTGGGCGATGGAGGGGTATTAGAGGTCTGATCTCCTGGCATCATGTCAGTCATGAGCGGTATTCTTTGTCGCCTTTCGGCGAAAAACGGCATGGGCAATGCGTGACACACGTGCTGGTAGCGTTGAGAGGAGGCGTGTGTCACGGCGGGTTTGGCACTGTGTTTATGCGAGGCAGACACTTAGACTGCTATTGGCTCCAGTGATGTATATCGCGATAACTCAGCGGATTCAGGCAACGTGCGTGTCCCCGCCGAGCACCGGTCGGTAGACAAGATGGTAGGGGAGGTATCCTGGATCATGGCAGATGGGTCTCGTCAGACCGGAAGAGCGACTGGGATTGCGCTCTTTGGAACAGTGGTCGCTGCCATCGCGATCGGCCTGCTGGTGGGGGTCGTGGCAGTGCAGGACATCATCGGCCGCTGGCCTTCAGCGCTGCTGATGGTGATTATTGGCGCAACTGCGGGCATCATGCTGATTCGTCATCGTCAGATGGCATATCAACAGCACACGCAGGAGGCGGTCATGCAGACTAGTGTTGTTGGCCCCTCGGCCAGCATGGGACTCCCCGCCAGTGACCAGCGCTTTCGCGAATTGCTGGAAAGCCTGCCACGTGTGGCAGTGCAGGGGTACGACAGCCAGCGCCGAGTGATCTATTGGAATGAGGCCAGCGAGCGACTGTATGGTTTCAGCGAGCAGGAAGCTCGAGGGCGTTGTCTTGAAGCCTTGCTGATACCGGATGAAATGGCGGACATCGTGGTGGATGCCCACCACGCGTGGGTCAATCACGGCACCCAGATCCCGGCGAGCGAGCTTGAGCTGAAGCACAAGTCAGGCGCACCGGTGCCGGTGTTCTCTCACCACGTCATGTTGGGTGAGCGGTCGGACAATCCATTGATGTTCTGCATCGACATCGATCTGGCGGGCGAGCGCAAGGTTCAGCGTGAGCTGGACTACATGACGCGATTCGATCCGCTGACCGAACTGCCCAATCGGCAGACGTTCGAGACTGAGCTCGAGAACATGCTCGGGGAGTGTCAGCGTCACGGCGATACCTTGATGGTGCTGTTTCTGGATATCGACCACTTCACCGAGATCAACGATACCCAGGGCTATGAGATGGGGGACCTCGTGATTCGCAGTGTCGCGTCGCGCTTGCAGGGGTTCCAGCGGAGTCAGGATCTACTGTCACGTTTCGGCGGCGATGAATTCGTCATGGCGATGCCGCGCCTGGATTATGAAAGTGATGCCTTGTCGGTCGTGCAGCGGATCCGCGAAGATTTCCAGCGCCCCTTCCAGATAGAAGGGCGTGAGTTGTTGCTGCGTCTGAGCATCGGCGTCAGCCTCTATCCCGAGAATGGCAATGATGCGCCGGAACTGGTGCGCAATGCGGACGTCGCCAAGCACCGAGCGAAGCAGGCCGGGCGTGATGGATATCAGTTCTTCAACCAGGAAGTGCGCGATGCCATGCTGCATCAGCATCATCTGGCGGGGCGCCTTCAGACGCTGCTGAGCGAGGATGGGGGTGGCGAGCTGTTCCTCCACTTCCAGCCTCAGGTCGCGGCGCGCAGTGAGCGTATCGAGTCGGTAGAGGCGCTGATGCGCTGGCATGCGCCCGAGGGGCCCATTCCCCCGACTGACTTCATCAAGGTGGCAGAGCGCACCAATCTGATCGAGCGCCTGGGTGACTGGGTGATTCGCCAGGCATGTCGCCAGCAGGCCGAGTGGCATGCCATGGGGATCAAGGGCTATCGGATCGATATCAATATCTCCGGGCGTCAGGCGATCAACAGCGACGTCTTCCAGCGTCTTGAGGCATGCGTGGCGGAATATGGCCTGACGCCACGGGACATCGGCATCGAGCTGACCGAGAACGTGTTGATCGATGCTGACGTCAAGGTGCGCGATAGCCTGCGTGCCCTGCACGACAGAGGCTACAAGATCGCGATCGATGATTTCGGGACCGGCTACTCCTCGATGAGCTACCTCAAGATGCTGCCGGTGACGGCGCTCAAGATCGATCGCTCCTTCGTGATCGAATGTGCTCAGGAACCCAAGGATCGCGCCATCATGGAAGCGACGGTCTTCCTCGGGCATCGACTGGGGCTGGAGGTGGTGGCCGAGGGGGTGGAGAATATCCAGCAACTCGAGCTGTTGCGCGAAATGCGCTGTGATCTCATTCAGGGGTACTACTTCTACAAGCCCATGGCGGCGGCGGATATCCAGCGGCTGCTGTCCGGGGGCAACAACCCGCCTCATCCTGGCGCCCATCGCCCGTCCAGTGATCCAACCAGTGCATCCAACGGTTGCCATTGAGTCAGCGTTGATCCGGTGCCGTTGTGGCATGGGACTGTTGCTGTGGATCGGCTTTTTAGTTTGCGGGCTAAAAGATATGATGCTGACAGTTGAAGCGGATGGACTGTCATCATCATCGATGAATCTGGGCATTCCTTCCTGACACCTGCGGGTCGAGCATCTCATGCTCCCCGCAGGTGTTTGCCGAGAGTGGCTGCGTCGTTCAATGCGCAGAGCTGTTCGCCCACTCTCGCTTCCTGCCTGCATTGCAGGTTGCGATGGTTCCTTGAGCGGGTTTCACGACCCTTCCGGCGATACCCTTGGGGTATCGATGACCGGACAAGCCAGTCCTTGTGACTGGCTTTTTTTATGCCTGTCATCCGTCCGTCAAGGTTGCCAGTCAGGCGCGGCACCCTCTCAGAACAGCCCCAGCTGTTGCGTCTCTTCGTGGGCCTTGAGTCGGACACCGACTCCCAGCAGGCGCACCGGTCGATGGCCACGTTGCCAGGCTTGCTCCATCAGCAGTGCGAAACTCCTGGCGTCCGGCAATGAGAGGGTGGAGGCGGGGAGGAGGCTTTCCAGCGTGGTGCTGGTGAAGTCGTTGAAGCGTACCTTGACGAACTGCTTGGCCAGCACCGGCTGTTCCTGGCGTGCGTGACGCTCCCCGAGGCGCTCCATCAGCATGGGAAGCTTGGCGAGGCAGGCGGAGAGATCCGGAAGATCCTGATCGAAAGTGCGTTCGACACTGATGGACTTTCGCTCTCTCTCGACCTTGACGGGGCGGTCATCAATGCCATGAGAGAGTTCATGCAGGCGATGTCCGAATTTGCCGAAGTGTTCGACCAGTGTGGTCAGTGGTGTCGTGCGGATGTCATCGCAGGTGGTAATCTCCAGCCGATTGAGGCGGGCCAGCGTGGCCGGGCCGACGCCATGCAGCTTGCCGACGGGCAGCTTACGAATGAAGGCGTCGCTGGACTCTGGCGTGATCACCGTCAGGCCATCGGGTTTCTCCCAATCACTCGCGATCTTGGCCAGGAACTTGTTGGCGGCCACGCCGATCGACAGCGTGATCCCGGTGCGCTTCAGGGCTTCTTCCTTCAGCCAGCGCGCCATCCAGGTCGCGCTTCCCTGAAATTCCTCGATGTCGCTGACGTCCAGGTAGGCTTCGTCCAGCGATAGAGGTTCCACCAGTGGTGTCAGTTCGTGAAACAGTGCCTGGATCTCCTGCGAGACGGCACGGTAGCGCTCGAAGTCGGGGGGGACGAGTATCAGTTGCGGACACAGGCGCAGGGCGCGCGCTGTGGACATCGCAGAGCGGACGCCGAAGGCGCGAGCCGGATAATTGCAGGTGGCGATCACGCCACGTTGCTCGGTGCGGCCACCGATGGCGATGGGCACCTCGCGCCACTCTGGGTGACGAAGCATCTCGACGGCGGCGTAGAAACAATCGCAGTCAGCATGAAGGATCTTGCGCATTCGCGCATCATCCTAAAAGACTGGATGGCTGTCCAGTATCAGGCGACGTGTCGCCTCATTCTTCGCCCAGAGACGACAACGCCCGGCAGACGTGATGCCTGCCGGGCGTTGTCATATCTTCTGTTGCCGTTGCCAGGCTACCCTGGCCGGCGGATTACAGCGTCATCGCCGCCACCCAGCCGAAGACGATCAACGGGATGTTGTAGTGGATGAAGGTCGGCACCACGCTGTCCCAGATATGATCATGCTGTTGATCGACATTCAGGCCTGCCGTCGGGCCGAGCGTGGAGTCAGAGGCGGGGGAGCCAGCATCGCCCAGTGCGGCCGCGGTGCCGATCAAGGCGACGGTCGCCAGAGGGGAAAATCCGAACTGCAGGGCCAGCGGGACATAGATCGCCGCGATGATCGGGATGGTGGAAAAGCTGGAGCCGATGCCCAGCGTGATGAACAGACCGACCATCAGCATGACGAGCGCGGCCAACGGCTTGTTGTCTCCGATGATGTGGAAGGAGGCATCCACCAGGGTCTGGATATCACCCGTGGCTTTCATGACGGAGGCGAAGCCGGCTGCCGAGATCATGATGAAGCCGATCAGTGCCATCATGCGCATGCCGGAGGTGAACAGGTCGTCGGCTTCGTTCCACTTGAACAGGCCACCCAGGGAAAGAATGGCGAAGCCGACCAGGCCGCCCAGGATCATCGAACCGGAATAGAGCTGGATGCCCAGGGCGGCGATGATGGCGACCCCAGCCATGATCAGGCCGCTGCGGGATGGTGCATGCACTGGAGTATGGTGCGGGACGTTGGTCGACTTGATCTCGCGATTGGCGTAGTCACGCGGCTTGCGATAGGAGACGAAGACCGCAGTCAGCAGTCCCAGGAACATGCCGCCTACCGGAATGGCCATCGCCATCGGTACCATGCCGCGGGTGACTTCCAGCCCCATTGCCTGGCCCGCTTCATTGATGTTGGCCAGCAGGATGTCATTGAGGAAGATGGAACCGAAGCCCACCGGCAGCAGCATGTAGGGAGCCGTCAGACCAAAGGTCAGGGCACAGGCGACGGCGCGGCGATCCAGGCGCAGGCGGTTCATGGCCACCAGCAGTGGCGGAATCAGGATCGGAATGAAGGCGATGTGGACAGGAATCAGGTTCTGGGACGAGATCGCCACCAATGTCACGCTGCCCAGCAAGCCGTACTTGATGGCGGTCTGACGGCGAGGGGTGCTCTCTCCATTGAGCATGCCGATCAGGCGTGCGGCAAGGAGATCCGGCAGGCCGGAGCGAGACAGGGCCACGGCAAAGGCACCGAGCGTGGCATAGGCCAGGGCGACCTTGGCACCACCGCCGACGCCGTCGTTGAAGGCGCCGAGAGTGTCAGTCAGAGACAGGCCACTGAACAGGCCGCCGACCAAGGCGCCGGCCACCAGAGCGAAGACGACCGAGACTCGGGCCAGTGACAGGCCGACCATGACCAGAACGGCCAGTATTACCGCATTCATGCGAGTACCTCATTAAGGGAGATGTGCCAATGGAGCGGGGGTTGCAGGTGTGCGCGGCCACCCGATCCCGGGCAATACCTCGCAAGTCGTGCTGATCGCTTACGTCAGGCGGTTTCGTCCTGAAACTGCCAGAAAACGGCGCGTTATCATACCAGAGCGAGGTCCCAAGCTGAATGGCCGATGAATGACCTCATGGAACGCGGCCGCCGGCGGCACGGTTGGCGCAAGGGAAGGGCTTTTTGTAGAATGCCACGCTGCCCGGCGGCTGCAGTCGCAGGCGTTATTCAACAGGAGAGCGCATGCTGGAGCTTGAAAATGCCCGTGTCATCGGCATGGGCAATGATCGCCGTGTCTATCAGGACCCCCGTGATCCTCGGCGCTGCATCAAGGTACCGCGCTATCCCGACAAAGGAAGCCGCCAGAATCAGCGCGAGCAGCGCTACTTCGAAGGGCTCGTGAGGCGAGGTGTGCACGACTGGTCCTACGTGCCTGCCTATCATGGCAGCGTGGCGACCCGAGAGGGCCTCGGGCTGGTCTTCGATCTGATACTCGACGATGACGGCACGACCTCGCGCCGTCTGCGAGAGGTCTGTCATGAAACTCCCGAGCGGGTGGGGGAGGAGGCATTGATGGATGAGCTGGCCAACCTCTATCGCTATCTCGACAAGCGTTGGCTGATACCGTCCGACCTCAATGATCGCAACATCGTGGTCCAGTTTCGCGAGCATCAATCCCCGCGCCTGTGGTTGATCGATGGCATCTCCAATCCGGACTTCATCCCCCTCGCCACCGGTATCGCCTGGTTGGCGCGCCGCAAGATCGCCCGCCGCTATCGTCATTTTCTCAAGAAACTGATGAAGGGCGGGATGCTGACGGCAGATGCACATGCGCGCCTCGAGCGGCGTCTCTGGGGAGATTGAGCGCTTCCGACCGCATTCCCCTGCCGGGAGATGGGCCTCGAATCTCGGCGTTGAGAGAAGAGAGAAGATAGGAGTTGAGAGAAGAGTGAAGGAAGAAAGAAGAGGGGAGTGATGAGGGCGATCGTCACTCTCAGTCACTCCCCGTCAGCCGACAGGCAGCCGAGCAGATCCCTGTCCTGACGTCTTGCCTCAGAGATTGTCGGTAAAGTGACTCTTCATGGCATGCGTGATCTTGCGCAAGTCGTCGTGTGAGGTGATATAAGCCGGCATGGTATAGAGCCAGCGGCCGAAGGGTCGCAACCAGACCCCTTGCTGACGAGCGTGAGCCTGAGCCCCTTCAAGACTTGCTGCATCGTGAACCTCTATCACGGCAGTGGCTCCCAATACGCGTATGTCGCCAATGGCGGGATGTGAGAAATCCGCGAGTTCCTCTCGTAGTACCTGATTGAGGCTGGCGATCTTGCCGAGATAATCGTCTTCCTCGAAAACCTTGAGGCTTTCCAGTGCCACTCGGCAAGCTAATGGGTTGCCCATGAACGTCGGGCCATGCATGAAGGCAGTATTGGCATCCTTGCCATCGAAGGCATGAAAGATATGGCTCTGGGCGAGGGTGGCAGCATGTCCCAGATACCCTCCCGTCAGTCCTTTTGACAGCACCATGATATCGGGCGTCACATCTGCATGCTCACAGGCAAACAGTTTTCCGGTACGTCCGAATCCTGTCGCGACCTCATCGAAGATCAACACCACACCGAACTCGTCACATAAATCACGTGCCGCTTTCAGGTAGTGAGGCGAGTACATGTTGAGGCCGCCGGCTGCCTGGAGCAGCGGCTCCATCAGCAGGGCGGCGATGTCATCATGCGTCTCGAGCTCTCTGCGCAGCGCTGCGATGTCACCGAGGACCTCTTCATATGGCGCCGTGAATCCCGCCGTCGGTGCCGGCGCGAAATGATGTCTGGGCAGGAAGTCGGCAAACAGTGAGTGCATGCCCTCTTCCGGGTCGCAGACCGCCATGCAGCCTGCCGTGTCCCCGTGGTAGGCCTTCATCAACGACAGCATTCGCGTCCGCCCGTGAGTGTCATCACGATCCTGACGCTGTTGCTGGTATTGCACTGCCATCTTCATGGCGACTTCCATGCCGACAGAGCCACTGTCCGAGAAGAACACGTGGTTCAGCCCCTCCGGGGTGATGCGCACCAGTGCCTCGGCCAGCGCCACTGCCGGTTGGTGCCGAATGCCCCCGAGCATCACATGACACAATTGAGCCGCTTGCTGCTGAATCGCGGAGACGAGTCGAGGATGGCCGTAGCCATGGATCATGCACCACCAGGAGCAGGTTGCGTCCAGCAGGGTCTCGCCGTCACTCAGTGTCATGCGCGGCCCGACTCCGCCCACGACCTCAAGCGGGGCAGGCATCGCGTTCATCTGCGTATACGGATGCCAAAGCGCTTGCGGCTGATCGGCATGTGAGGCGGTCTGGGGGTAGGACATGATGTTCTCCATCGACGCTGACGGCAATTGAGCCTCTTTGTTAACCTTGGCCACTTTATCAGGTTGACATGATTTGTGAAGTGTCACTTTCTGGAGGGGGTGATGTCTCTAATATTGCCGGCGGAAATAGTGCTGGGGGATTGGTGGAGCAGAAGCGAAGGTTTACTTTCCTCTGTGTCTGCATGCTTTTGAGGATACGCTCAAGAACGAGAGGGACTCGGAGTGATGATGTGTGATGAAAGAGCTACTGAAAAAGTCACAATATGAATACTTCATGAAAGCTGCGGCTTGCCAGCGAGAGAATTTACCTGCCTGTGATGTCGATGTGATTTTACAATACCGCCTGACGGCCGCTGACGCCCGCCATATAGGGACTCCAGGCTCATGTCGATTCTAATTAACGATATTTGCAGGCAGAGACTATTTTGAATTCACATATCTTTTCGAGTGCCAGCTATTGCATTCCAGAGAGCGCTTGATTAACTTGTCGTTAGTTGATTAGTGCTTCACGGCGTGGACATGCTTGGTCTATAATCCCTTCAGCTTCTGTAGGGTCTTACTGTCCCAAGTCCCTGCGTGAGCCAAATCCAGGAAGCAGCTGTTATTTGTTGATCGGCGAATTCTTTCGCAGCACCTGTTTCCGGAAGTGAATTTCTGACTGTCCCGATACCCTTGGAGAACCCCATGTCCCTGTTGACTGATTTCATGCAGAAAGAACAAGAGCTCAAGAAACTTCAAGAGCAACTGGAAAGCCTGCGCAACGATGATCGCCTGAAGAATGAGCTGGAATTCAAGGACAAGCTTGATTCCCTGATGAGTGAATACGGCAAGTCCACTCGCGACGTGATTGGCCTGCTGGATCCGAAAGCCAGCCAGACGCCGGCAGCTGCCGCGAGCGCGGAAACCAAGGCTGGCGGCGTTCGTCGCAAGCGCAAGCTGAAGGTTTACAAGAACCCGAATACCGGTGAAGTGATCGAGACCCGTGGTGGCAATCACAAGCAGCTGAAAGAGTGGAAGGAAGAGCACGGTGCCGAAACCGTCGAATCCTGGCTCGAGCGTACCGAGAGCTGAGTTGACACTTTCCTTGAGCATCTGCTGAAGAGACGGTTGACCAGACACGAAGAAGCCCCGCCATGGCGGGGCTTCTTCGTGTCTGGCGTTCGTGTCTGGCGCTGATGTTGCCATTGCGCTGACCTTGCTCCCCATGGCCTGGGGGGACCTCCGAGAGCATGGCGCCTCCCGCCCTGCACGGCGAGCCTCTGATGAGAAGGCATGCCGTGGCAGGGCGGGCGAGCCTGGGCAGAGAGTGCTCCCGTCAGCTGTCGATCTGTCCCAGGTTGACCAGGCGGCCGATGGCCAGCACCTTGCCGGTCGGTTTGCCGGTCGGCGAACCACCGCTGGGCTCCAGTGTCATCTCGAGCAACTGGCCCGGACTCATTCGGCCGATCTGTTCGGCGCTCAACTCGATACCTGCCACCGGGTCCACCAGACCCAGCGAACGCGGGCCCTCCGCTGGATCGGTCAGGGTCCAGAGTTCGATGGCGCGATCCGTCGGACGCTCGATAGTGACCTTGGGTGTCAGCTGAAGTCCGCCACCGGCCGTGACACTGGCGACCCAGGTCGGCGTGGCAGGGTCCTCGAGAGTCTGCAGCACCGCGACCATGCGCTGCGCGGATGACTCGGGCACTTCGGTCGCCACTGGCGGGGTGCCATCTTGTGGTGATTGAGGCGCGAAGGGCCCCACCTGCATCGCCAGAGCAAGGGCGAGTCCGGCGCCCAGCCCCAGACCCAGCCCGCCTCCCAGCCAGCGCCACAGCCAGGGGGCTTGCGGAGCAGGAGCGCCACCCGTGTCATTGGCTGGCGTCGGAGTCTGCTTGAGGCGCGTCAGGCTGGCATCGATGCGTTTCCACAGCGAATCGGAGGCCGGTTCCGGCGGCAGGCGATCACTGACGCTCAGCCAGTGCTGCTGCCAGCGAAGTGCCATGCGGGCGGCCTCATCGTCGCGCTCTATCCAGGCGCGCACCTCGGCTTCACGTTCGGGGTCCAGCAGGCCCAGGGTGTGTTCACCCAGCAACAGATTCTGCTCTTGTGGAGATTCGGGGATCGGGGAATGGTTCATCGTGACAGGCACTCCTGCAGTCGCTTGAGTCCGGCACGGATGCGACCCTTGATGGTGCCGAGCGGGGCGCTGAGTTTTTCGGCGATCTGCTCGTGGGTCAGGCCCTTGAAGAATGCCAGCAGAATGGGTTCGCGTCGTGGGGCTTCCAGCTCACCCAGACAATCGCTCAGCTGATGGGCTGTCTGACTGTCGTGTGCTGCCGCTTCCGGGTTGGCGAGCAAGTCGGCGAGGCTGTCGAGCGCCTCGCTGTCACCGCGGGGCGTCCGTCCCTGGGCCCGCAGCTGATCCAGTGCACGATAGCGCAGGATGGTGAACAGCCAGGCGCGGCCATTGCCGAGTTCACGGCGATATTGGCCGGCATTGGACCACAGCTTGATGAAGGCATCGTGGACGGCGTCCTCGGCCTGATCCCGGCTGCCGAGCAGGCGCATGGCAAGTGCCAGCATGCGGCCGGACTCAAGGTCATAGAGGCGACGAAAGGCGGTTTCATCACCGAGCGCACAGGCCTCTATAGCACTGGCGTGGTCAAAGTCGTCCGGGTCTTGCGAACTGACGGGTGTCGTGTGTGCTGGCATCGGGGGCCCGACTCCATTGGCTGGGAATCCATCGTTCAGCTGACGGTAGTCGCCCCATGAGAGGTTGGCAAGTGACATGGAGAGAGCTCCAGAGTCGTGTGAACCCCTCGGCTGTGACATTGATGGAGCACGTCGAGGAGGCATGAAGGTGATTTGATGGCGAGACATGCAGAGCATGGCGTGCTGGTCCGGTCCCGTTGAGTCGCTGTCTGTCACACGCGGGCGTGGACCGGGACAATGTCTTGCGATATGCCTGAACTAACGCGCCATTCAGGCAATTGGATGTGCTGATATCGCCAAGGGTGGGTAGTGGCTTGATGCAGCAACGGAAAATGCAGGTGCATTGCCGCTGGTGAAGGGAGTCCGCATAATGTTCTGCATGACAGCCCGGGAGGCGTGATGAAGCAGCAATTCAATACGATCGGCGTGATTGGTCGACTGGGCAGTGCTCAGGTAGTGGACACGCTCAAGCGCTTGATTCGCTTTCTTGAGGCTCGCCAGCTGGCGATGATCATCGAGGAGCGCACGGCGACGCTGTTGCTTGACCATGGCCTTGAGGTGGCGAGCCGTCGTCAGATGGGCGAGCGCTGTGATCTGGTGATCGTGGTGGGCGGTGATGGAAGCCTGCTGGGCGCGGCGCGTGCATTGTGTCGCAGTGGCACGCCGGTACTGGGCGTCAATCGCGGCCGGCTGGGCTTTCTCACCGACATCCGTCCAGATGAGCTGGAGGAAAAGGTCGCCGAGGTGCTCGAGGGTGACTACCTCAGTGAGCAGCGGTTCCTGCTGGAGGCGGAAGTCTTTCGGGACGGCGAGAAGATAGGCGCGGCGGACGGCCTCAACGATGTCGTGCTGCATCCTGGCAAGGCGGCGCGGATGATCGAGTTCGAGCTGTTCATCGATGGCCAGTTCGTCTATTCCCAGCGCTCCGACGGCTTGATCGTGGCCACTCCGACTGGCTCGACCGCCTATGCGCTCTCCGGCGGCGGGCCGATCGTCCACCCGCGCCTGGAGGCCATCACGCTGGTGCCGATGTTCCCGCATACGCTGTCCAGTCGTCCGATCGTGATCGACGCGGCCAGCGAGATACTCCTGCACATCAGCGCCAGCAACACGACCTATCCCCACATCAGCTGCGATGGCCAGACTCAGGTCGTGGCCAAGCCCGGCGATGTGCTCAAGATTCGTCGCAAGCGCGAACGTCTGACGCTGATCCATCCGCTGGAGCACAACTATTTCGAGATCTGTCGCACCAAGCTCGGCTGGAGCAACCGCCTCGGCGAATGACATCAAGGCAAGCAGCATGAACGCATTCGTGGCGCCACGGGATGGCTATGATCTGATCGGTGATGTGCACGGCTGTGGCGCCACGCTGGCGGCGCTGCTGGAGAAGCTCGGCTATCACCTGAAGGATGGCGTGTATCGTCATGCCACGCGCAAGGTGATCTTTCTTGGTGACATCATCGATCGTGGGCCTCGTATCCGACTGGCCGTCCAGTTGGCCAGCCGGATGGTGGAAGCCGGTGAGGCGTTGATCGTGATGGGCAACCATGAATACAACGCGCTGGCCTATTGCCGGCGTGCACGCCTGCGGGAGAGTGGCGATCACCGTGATTTTCTGCGCCCGCATACCTCACGGCACAATCGCATCATTCGCGAGACGCTCGATCAGTATCAGCATCATCCCGATGAGTGGGATGACGCATTGAGCTGGTTCATGCGCATGCCGCTGTGTCTTGAACTGCCGTCGCTGGGAGAGGGCAAGAGTGGTCTGCGCGTGGTCCACGCCTGTTGGGATGAAGCGCTGGTGCGTCCGTTTCTGGCGCGCTTTCCGGATGGCTGCATCGATGAAGCCTTCCTGCAGGACTCCGTCGACCCCTCGAGCTTTGCCTATCGGGTGCTGGATCGCCTGACTCGGGGGACCAGTCTGCGCTTGCCGGAGGGCGTCGAGATCCACTCGGGGGATGGCTTCACGCGCCGCAGTTTCCGGGCACATTTCTGGGCGCGCGAGCCGCGCACCTATGGCGATGTGGTGTTCCAGCCCGACAATCTGCCGGGAGAGCTGGAGTCGCGCTGGTTGAGCGAGGGCGAGCTCGAGAAATTGCCGTATTACGGACCAGAGCAATTGCCATTGTTCCTGGGGCATTACTGGTGTGAAGGGGTGCCTGCGCTCCCGGCGACCAATATCGCCTGTCTCGATTACAGCGCCGTCAAGTGCGGTCGCCTGGTCGCCTATCGCTTCAGTGGCGAAGCGACGCTGGATGCCGCCAATTTCGTCTGGGTGCCGGTGCCGCGCGAACCCTCGAGTCGTCCACTGCCGGAAGAGTTGCCGGCCGAGGAGTTGTCGGGGCGCGGTGAGATGAGGGGATAGCGTGCTGGGCCATAGTCATACCTGCCGGACTTTTCTCATCGCCATTGTTTTTTTCAATAAGCAGCCAGTGAACCAAAGCGCCATCCCGGACTCAGAGTAAGTGTTCCCTTGAATGATCCCTTGCTCAGTCCGGTGCCCCCCACCGGACTTTTTTTATGCCTGTCAGTTTGTCATCGCCGCCACCGCGGCTCTCCAGACAAGTCCCTATCCAGAGTGGCATCAGCTGGATCTGCCACCGACCGCCCATCGGCGCTCTCGACGTCGGGCTACTGTCGAGAGATGCCATCACGCTGACTTGTCACTGCAAGGACACTGCATGTTCCAGGTTCTGACCTTAGACGACTCCTTCGATACGCTCGCACTGCGTCAGGCGCTGTGGGCGGAGAAGATCGGCCACCAGATCACCTCCGAGCGCGTCTCGACCCCTGACGGGGAGGCGGTGCGTCAGATGCTGTGGCTGGCGGACCCCGAGCAGCTCCCCCGCGTGATCGCGATGCTGGAGCGCCACTCACGCGGAGAGCCGCTGCGCGATGAGGCTACGGAGGCGTCGGGTTTCTCAAGCGGCGCATCGGGCGGTCTCTGGCAGCTCGTCAGACAGACCCCGCTGACATGGCTGGTCGGGCTCGCCTGTTGCCTCACCGTACTCTGTCAGTACGTGCTGGGTCAGGCGGCGGTGTTCGAATGGCTGGCCATCGTGCCCTTTGAGCTGGTGGGCAGTCAGCACATTGCACCGGCGCCGTTATCCACGACACTGGCGGGGGAGTGGTGGCGGCTGTGGTCACCCTCCTTGATGCATTTCGGCATTCTGCATCTGGTCTTCAATCTGCTGTGGCTTTGGGTGTTCGGGCGCCAGATCGAGGCCATCGATGGCGCCTGGCGCTTCGCGCTGGTGGTGCTGGTGAGCGGGGTGGCTGCCAACCTGGCGCAGTACGCCACCGGCAGTGTGCTGTTCGGCGGGCTCTCGGGAATCGATTTCGCCGTGATCGGCTATGTCTTCATCGCGGCTCGTCGACGGCCGATGCTGGGCTATCAGATGCAGCGCTCGCTGATGATCTTCATGTTGATCTATCTGGTGCTGTGCATGACACCGTTATCGAGTGCCATCGGCCTTGGGGCCATCGCCAATGAGGCGCATCTCGGTGGGCTGCTGGCAGGGCTGGTGCTGGGATTCGTGCTGCCGCGCCGCGCACCGGGCACCACGTCATGACAGCCAGGCGGATGACAATGATAGAATGGGCGCATTTTGCACGGCGTGGCGTCACGTTGCCCGCGTGGCGCTGCCCCCGCGCCGTGCTCCAGCATCAGGAGAACCCCCATGAGTGACATGACTTTCGACGGGATGGTCGAACAGATGACCCCGGCCATCTACGAGAGCCTCAAGCAGTCCATGCAGCTGCGCAAATGGCCGGACGGCCGGGTGCTGACCTCGGAGCAGGTCGAGCTGTGCATGGAAGCCGTCATCAAGTACGAGGTCCACAACAACGTGCCTGCCGAGTCACGTGTCGGCTTCATCGACAACGGTACCTGCGGTCCACGTGATGGTGACGACACAGCTTCACGCGATGAGCCGGAGCAGATCAAGTGGGTCAACTGACACTGGATGATGCATTGGACGTCGATGGCGCACCTCAGCCCGCCGTGGAGTCGGTGACCCTGAGAGGAGACATCCGCAAGATGTCCATCGTGCCTGCCGGTGAGGCGCTTGCGATCGATACCTCGGCGGATGCGCAGTCAGTATCGCGTGAGCCGCTGGCGGCCAGCTATGGCCTGCGACTGGGCGAGATCACCCAGCCGCTGAACGCCTATATTGGCCATAAGGTACGCCTGGACTTCACCGGTCAGATCCACTGCAGCCATTGCGGGCGCAAGACCAAGAAGAGCTTCGCGCAGGGGCATTGCTATCCCTGCTTTCGCAAGCTGCCACAGTGTGATGGCTGCATCATGAAGCCGGAGACCTGTCACTTCGCGGAAGGAACCTGTCGTGATCCTCAGTGGGGTGAGGAGCATTGCTTCCAGCCGCATATCGTCTACCTGGCCAACTCCTCCGGCCTCAAGGTCGGTATCACCCGCAAGACCCAGATGCCGACGCGCTGGTTCGATCAGGGTGCCATCCAGGCCTTGCCCATCGTCGAGGTCTCCAATCGTCTGCAGTCAGGGCTGGTCGAGGTGCTGTTCAAGCAGGCACTCAATGACCGCACCAACTGGCGCGCGATGCTCAAGGGCGATGTGGCCGAGCTGGATCTGGAAGCCGAGCGTGATGCACTGCTCGAGCAGATGGCCGAGGGTCTGGCGGCGCTGCAGGCGCATTGCGGTGAAGACGCCATCCGGGTACTGGATACCACGGCATTGGCCTTCGAGTTTCCGGTGCGTACCGCGCCGACCAAGGTCACCTCGTTCAACTTCGACAAGACACCCGTGGTGGAAGGCGTTCTCGAAGGGCTCAAGGGTCAGTATCTGATCCTCGACAGCGGGGTGATCAATCTGCGCAAGTTCACGGGGTATGAGGTCGAGGTCCAGCTCGGCGAATGACATCGTCCCGTGTTGCGAAATAAGCTCAAGGCTAATGACGATGACAACGCCCGCGCTCCCTTCAAGGAGTG
This sequence comes from Cobetia sp. 5-25-4-2, assembly GCF_013374075.1. NCBI lineage: Bacteria > Pseudomonadati > Pseudomonadota > Gammaproteobacteria > Oceanospirillales > Halomonadaceae > Cobetia > Cobetia sp. 5-25-4-2. The sequence continues at coordinate 529,381 of NZ_BLWK01000001.1, forward strand.
CGGGCGTTGTCGTATGGCCTGGGGATATCGAAGAAAGATGCCGGCCCGACTGGTTCAGACTGCGGATTCAGCCGGGGGATTCAGCCGGGGGATTCAGCCGAGCACGGGCTGGCGGCGCGCCTGCATGCGCTCCAGGAAGACCTGCATCACTCGGTGGTAGAGCTCGCGTCCCAGCACGACATCCTCGACCCCCGCATCCAGATTGGGGTTGTCATTGACCTCGATGACCACCACGCGATCCTCGAGCTGTTTGAGGTCAACTCCATAGAGCCCATCACCGATCAGACGTGTCGCCTTGAGAGCCGCCTTGATCACGGCGGGGGGCACATCACTCGGGTCAACGGTGGCAAAGCCGCCGGAGCGGGTGCGGGCGCCGCTGTGGTCATAGATCTGCCAATGGCCACGCGCCATGTAGTAACGGCTGGCGAACAGCACCTTGCCGTCGAGCACGCCGATACGCCAGTCGAACTCGGTTGGGAGCCATTCCTGCAGCAGCAGCAGAGCGGAGTCATGGAACAGTCGCTCGGCTTCACGCACCAGTGTCTCCGGCCCGTCAATCTTGACGATGCCGCGCGAGAAGGCACCATCCGGCACCTTCATCACCAGCGGATAGCGCATGTGCTGTCCGCGTTCGGCCAGCTGGCGCAGTTCGCCGCGATGAATCAGGCGCCCCTGTGGGGCGCTGAGGCCGCGAGCCTTCAGGAGCTCATGCAGGAAGACCTTGTTGGTACAGCGCAGAATCGACTGACTGTCGTCGATCACCACCAGCCCTTCGTGTTCGGCTCGCTTGGCCATGCGGTAGGTATGGTGGTCCAGGCTTGTGGTCTCGCGGATGAACAGCCCATCGAATTCGGCCAGACGTCCCTCGTCACGCTTGGTGATCAGACTGACATCGATGCCCAGGCGGCGTCCCTCGCGGATGAAGTGCTTGAGCGCCGTACGATTGGACGGTGGCAGTGCCTCATTCGGGTCCACCAGCATCGCCAGGTCGAAACGGTAGTGGCGGCGAGCCTTCGGGGTGCGCCAGACCTTGCGTGAATGGCGGTTGAGCGCCTGGGCAAAGCGATCCTCGTCCGTTTCCGCCAGATGACTCAAGGATTGCGGGCGCACTCGCTTGAGGGTCCAGCGCTCGCCACGCGCCTCGAGTCGTACCTCGAGCAACGGGCAGGGCAGTCGCTCGAACAGCTTGCGACCGAGACGTGCCAGTGCGGGGTCATCGCTCTCACCGAAGGTCAGCAGCAGGTCGAGATGCGCATACTTGCCGGTCTCGTGGGGGACTGTCTGCGGGGTGGGCAGGGCGCTCTTGCGCGTCAGCTCCTCAAGCAGCACACGGATGCTGCCCAGTTCCATGTCGATCAGTGACTTGCGCGACAGCTGGTTGAGCGTTTCCACCGACGGCAGGGCTTTCTGTCCGCGCGCCTGTGCCAGCAGCGAGACGTAATAGCCGATCCCGAGGTAATCGAGCCCGCCGCAGAGATTGATGACGTGGGTCGCGGGCTGCGGAGCGTCCTGGTCTGCCCGGGCCGTGGGCACGGAGCTGTCGTGGGAGAGCTCGGACAGAAAGTCGTGGGCGCTGATGACATCATCACTGGGATAGAAGGCGCGCCAGTCACTGACACGGTCAACCACGATACGCAGGCGGGACATTGAGTAGCCTCGAAGGGCGGGCACCGAAGCGGTGCCGAATGCAGCGCATCATGAAAAACAATCTCCGTCATCGCAATAGGCAACAAGATGAAATAATTTCATGCAAATAGGTCGAGACAAGACGTGCCTGCATGCCCAGAATGCAGCGGATTGCTACCGCCCCACGACACCTTGATTTCAGGGCTGCCTCAGGGCGCTGACAGGCGGGAGAGCCTGCATCATGACCCCCATTCTGCGTCCGGCGATCCGGGCCGATCTCGATGCTCTGGTAGAGCTCGAGGAAGTCAGTTTCGATAGCGACTGGTTCAGTCGTCGTCAGCTGTCTCATCTGATTCTGCGTGCCAATGCACGCACTCTCGTCATCATCCAGCCAGAAGGCGATGGCTCGGACGCCCTGCCGGCGGCAGGCAATGCGATGGCCGCACTGTGGCCGGTGGGCAGCGTGGCGCAGGATGACGCCACCCCGCTGCGCAGCGTGCTGGGCTATGGCACCGTGCTGTTCCGACGCAATTCACGCCGGGCACGACTCTATTCCTTCTGTCTGCATCCCGAGGCGCGCGGACGCGGTCTCGCCCAGCGTCTGCTCATCGCGCTCGAGCAGCTGGCCATCGAGCAGGGCTGTGAGCAGTTCGATCTGGAAGTGCATACCGGCAACGGTGCAGCGATCACCCTCTATGAGCGCCACGGCTTTGCCAGGAATGGTCGCCTGCGCGATTACTACGCCGACGGCGCGGCGGCCTGGAAGATGCGCAAGTCACTGGTGATTCCCTCATCAAACCCGCCCGCCAGCAGCAGCGACATCAGGGCTGAGGGGATCTCGACGTGGGGAGATGCGGGCGCTGCCTGACGGCCGGGCATGGCGCGCGTCGCCCCCATGGGCTAGGATGCGCTGTTTATTCTTCATGGCTTCAAAGGAATCGCTCCCATGCCGTCATTCGATATTGTCTCCGAACTCGACAAGCACGAAGTTCAGAACGCCGTCGATCAGGCCAATCGCGAACTTGCGACACGCTTTGATTTCAAGGGCGTGACTGCCGGCTTCGAACTCGAGAAGGAAGAGACCGTCAATCTGGAAGCCGACGCCGATTTCCAGCTGCGTCAGATGATCGAGCTGCTCAAGGGTCGCTTGATCGCGCGTGGCATCGACGTGCGTTGCCTGGAAGAGAAGGACGCCGACACCGGCGGTGTGCGTGCCCGCCAGCAGCTGGTGCTGCGTCAGGGGCTGGACCAGCCGACCGCCAAGAAGATCGTCAAGGCGCTCAAGGATGCCAAGCTCAAGGTCCAGGCCCAGATCCAGGGTGAGAAGGTGCGCGTCACTGGCAAGAAGCGTGATGATCTCCAGGGGGCCATGGCCTTGCTGAAAGGTGACGAGAGCATCGAGCTGCCGCTGCAGTTCAACAACTTCCGCGACTGATCTTCCTCGCGCGCCTGGCGCTCATGTCACGGCTGACCGCTGTCAGCGGCAAATGTCGTCGACAAGTGTCAGGGGCGCCACTCTCAGCACCGTTCGCTCTCGGCGAGCGGTGCTGTGTTCGTTTGAATCGCTTTGAAAGCGTCACGTACCCATTTCAGGCGCTGCGCTCTCAAAGCGTTTCACCATCTTCGTTCGTCATATTCGCGTGACGCTCGCCCCGGGTGGGTCGGGCTGCGCAAAGAGAGGTTACATGTCTGCTCCGCTCGCTATCGGCCAGCGCAATACCCTGACCATCACCAAGCGGGTCGGCTTCGGCGTCTTCCTCGACGGCGGTGACCGCGGTGAAATCCTGCTGCCGACTCCCTTCATTCCTGCCGGTGCCGATATCGGTGATGCGGTGGAAGTCTTCGTGAGTCTTGATGATGAAGACCGCCTGCTGGCCACCACGCGCTATCCGCGCGCCATGGTCGGTGAGTTCGCCGCCCTCAAGGTGGTCGAGGTCAACGACATCGGCACCTTCCTCGACAATGGCCTTGGCAAGGACCTGCTGCTGCCCTACGGCGAGCGCAAGCGTGAGCTCAAGGCGGGCCAATTCGCCATGGTGCACGTGGGGCTCGACAAGCACAGCGATCGCATGGTCGCGTCGATGCGCTTGGATCGCTGGCTGGACAAGACTCCGGCCGAGTACACCGTCGGTCAGGAAATCTCCGGCCTGGTGGCGGCGAAGACCGAATTGGGCATGAAGATCATCATCGACAATGCCCATTGGGGGCTGGTGCACCATGATCGCATCTTCACCCGCCTGCATATCGGCAATCGTCTGCGTCTGTGGGTGCTCAAGAATGATGGCAACGGCAACATCGACCTGACCCCGCAGGCACCGGGCCCTGCAGGCCATCAACAGCTGGCGGACCGCATCCTTGCACGTCTGGAAGCCAACGCCGGGGTGCTGCCGCTGGGTGACAAGAGCGACCCCCAGGCCATCAGCGACGCCTTCGGCGCCAGCAAGGCCAACTTCAAGCGTGCCATCGGCCACCTGAAGCGCGAGGGCAAGGTGACACTGGCCCCCACCGAGACGCGCCTGGTCAAGTGAGGCGCCGGTGATGCGTCGCGCATCGCCCGAGCGGCTTCTGCCGCGCCAGCATCACAAGCTTCCCGTCGGCAATTTCGCTGCCACTCGTCGGTTCTCCGGCGGGTGGCAGTTGCGTTTGTGGGCAGCGCATGGCACCAATGAGCGTCAGGACCCTGCGGACCATGAGTCGCCCTGCGTGTCCATGACGCGCCGTGCGTGCCGTGGCGTCATCCAGCGCATGCCTGATCACGCAGGAGCACCTGAGATCATCCCCACCATTGACAACAAGGATCGTCAGCCAATGTCTCCCGTTACCACTTCCTCCTCTCGTTCGGCGTTGCGTATCCTGCTGGCCCCTGACAGCTACAAGGAGGCGCTGCCTGCGCTGGAGGCTGCTGAGGCAATGGCGAGCGGCATCCGGCGCGTATTGCCCGAGGCCGAGCTCGACCTGTGCCCGTTGGGAGATGGCGGAGAGGGCACCCTGGCGGCACTGTTGGCCGCTGCAAGCGACGCAGATCCCATCGAGGCGCGCAGCGCTCAGGTACGTGATCCGCTGGGGCGCGAGGTCACTGCGCAATGGGGCTGGCAAGCGGATAGCCGCACGGCCATCGTCGAGCTCGCCGAGGCCAGTGGTCTGCACCTGCTCAGCCCCGATGAGCGTGATGCGCGCATCGCCAGTACCTACGGCGTCGGACAGCTGGTGCTTGCCGCGCTGGAGGCCGGTGCCGAGCGCCTGATCGTCACGCTGGGCGGCAGCGCGACCAACGATGGCGGCAGCGGCATGTTGCGTGCACTCGGTCTGCGTCTGCTGGATGAGGCGGGTGACGAACTGCCGGACGGAGGGGCGGCGCTGGCACGATTGGCGCGGCTGGATGCCAGTGGTCTGGACCCGCGGCTGGCGACTCTCAAGGTGTCCGCGGCGGTGGACGTCGACAACCCGCTGTGTGGCCCGCGTGGCGCGACGGCCGTGTTCGGGCCCCAGAAGGGCGCGGATGAGGCGGTGGTCGAGGAGCTGGACGTCGCGCTGGGGCGTTTCGCGCGGATGAGTGCCGAGGTGCTGGGGGAGGACCATCAGCAGCTGCCGGGCACTGGTGCCGCAGGTGGCATGGGCTACGCAGTGGCGGCCTGGCTCACGGGGGAGCTGCGTCCGGGCATCGAGCTTGTGATGGAACGACTGAACGTGGCGCAGCGCCTGGAAGGGTGTGACCTGCTGATCACCGGCGAGGGCGGGCTGGATGGGCAGAGCCTGGGAGGCAAGACGCCCATCGGCGCGGCGCGTGCCGCCCGAGCGGCCGGAGTGCCGGCCATCGTGCTGGCAGGGCGTCTCGCGGATGGCTGGCAGGCTGCGCATGACGAAGGCGTCAGCGCCGTCTTCACCCTGTGTGACGCTGCCATGCCGCTGGAGCAGGCCCTGACACGCACCGCTGAACTGCTGGCGGACCGCTGTGAAGCCATCATGCGCCTCTGGCAGGTGGCGCACAGCGACTGAATGTCGCCTGCACCGCAACCCCGTTCGCCTTTCGTGTCACGGGCAAGCCCGTTACCATGCACGCAGCAGCTATGGGAAAGATAGCCAGAATGCACTTCCCTCGGGAGGCATCTGGCGCTTGACTGGTAGCAGGTGGCACGCGGTGTGCGCCCGATGGTTGAGGGGACCTTGAGATGATGATTTTTCGGCGCATGAAGCGGATCTGCTGGCTGGGGCTGGCCTGGCTGTTCTTCGCGATCGGGTTTGCCGGCATGTTCCTGCCCCTGTTGCCGACGACCGTCTTCATGCTGCTGGCGCTGGCTTGCGCCAGTCGCGGCTCCCCTCGCTTCGCGCGCTACATTCGCGAACACCCCCAGATCGGGCCTCCCCTGATCTCCTGGGAGCGCGAGCGTGCCATCCCGCTGCGTGCACGCATCCTGGCGGTCGGCATGCTGGTGGTCTCGATGCTGATCATTCTCTTCACCGTTTCCGTGATGGCGGTCAAGGTCTCGTTGCTGATCTTCCTTTCCCTGTTGGCCATCTGGCTGGGCACGCGCCCCGAGCCGCGCGGGGGATACGAGGAACTCGCGCCTGCGCCTTCCCCGGCCGAGCCCTTCGATGAGCCCTCCCGACCCGTCAGCGGCGAACGCCTGCAGAACGACTAGTCATTCGCGTGTCCTGCCCCTCCCGTGAGGGGCCATTCATCGCGGGCGCGGTGGCAGGCTGCCATCGCTGCCCGATGTTTTCCTGCCGTGTGGCATCGTCCGCGCGGCGTTGATCGTGGAGTCCTTCATGTCACAACCTGCCGCCATTCATCTTGATGATTATCAAGCGCCGGCCTGGCGCATTCTCAGCACTCGGTTGACGTTCGACCTGGCGCCGTCCGCGACCCGCGTGACGGCCGTGCTGACCCTCGAGGCCAATCCCGATGCCGCCGTGGGCAGTGACGCGACGCCACCGCTGGTGCTCAATGGCGAGCACCTGACGCTGGAATCCGTGCGTGTCGATGGGCGAGCGCTCGCCAGTGATGAATACAAGGTCGACGAGACGCATCTCACCCTCGCGGCGCTGCCGGCCAGCTGTGAGCTCGAGACGGTCGTGCTGATCGACCCGGCGGCCAACACGGCACTGGAAGGGCTCTATGTGTCCTCCGGCATGTTCTGCACCCAGTGCGAGGCCGAGGGCTTCCGCCGTATCACCTATTACCCGGATCGTCCGGACGTGATGTCGGTATTCACGACGACCGTCATCGCGGACAAGGCGAACTACCCGATCCTGCTCTCCAACGGCAATCCCGTCGAGCGTGGCGAGCTGGACGGCGGCCGTCACTTCGTCACCTGGCAGGACCCGCACCTCAAGCCGTGCTACCTGTTCGCGCTGGTGGCGGGGGATCTGGTCAAGCATGCCGACAGCTTCACCACCATGAGCGGGCGTGATGTTGCCCTGGAGATCTGGGTCGAGCCGGAGAATCTCGACAAGACCCAGCACGCCATGAACTCTCTCAAGGCCTCCATGAAGTGGGATGAGGAGGTCTATGGGCGCGAGTATGACCTCGATATCTTCATGATCGTCGCGGTCAATGACTTCAACATGGGCGCGATGGAGAACAAGGGTCTCAACATCTTCAACAGCGCCTGTGTGCTGGCCAATCCCGATACCACCACCGACGCCGCCTTCCAGCGCGTCGAAGGGGTGGTGGCACACGAGTACTTCCACAACTGGTCCGGCAATCGCGTCACCTGCCGTGACTGGTTCCAGCTGTCCCTGAAGGAAGGCTTCACCGTCTATCGTGACCAGACCTTCTCCGCCGACATGAATTCGGCGCCGGTCAAGCGCATCGAAGACGTCGCCATGCTGCGCACCGCGCAGTTCGCGGAAGATGCCGGTCCCACCGCGCATCCGGTGCGCCCGGCGTCCTATATCGAGATTTCCAACTTCTACACCCTGACCATCTACGAGAAGGGGTCCGAAGTGGTGCGCATGGTCGCCAACCTGCTGGGCGAAGAGGCCTTCCGCCGCGGCAGTGACCTCTACTTCGCGCGCAACGATGGCAGCGCCGCCACCATCGAGGATTTCATCAGTGCGATGAGCGAAGCCTCCGGGCGTGACTTCACCCAGTTCATGCGCTGGTACTCTCAGGCGGGGACGCCGGAAATCAGTGCCCGTGGCAACTTCGATGCCGAGACGGGCCGCTATTCCCTGACGCTGCATCAGTCCACGCCGGCGACACCGGGGCAGGCTGAGAAGCTGCCGCTGGTGATCCCGGTACGCATGGGCCTGGTGGGTGCGGATGGCAGTGATCTGGCGCTCACGCTCGACGGCGAGGCGCTGGGCACGGAAACGGTGCTGGAGCTGACCGAGGCCGAGCAGACCTTCGTCTTCACTGGCCTCGAGGCCGGTGCCGACCCCGTGCCGTCGCTGCTGCGCGGCTTCTCGGCGCCGGTCAAGCTGTCCTTCGCCTACAGCCGTGAGCAGCTGGCCTTCCTGATGCAGCATGACAGCGATGGCTTCAACCGCTGGGATGCCGGTCAGCGTCTGGCGCTGGCAGCGCTCGAGGATCTGATGGCCGCCTGGCAGCAGGGCGACACCCAGGCATCACTCGATGCGCGTCTGCTGGCCGCCTATCGCTTCCTGCTCCAGAGCGAGCCGTCCGATCGTGCCGTGCTGGCCGAGATGCTGACCCTGCCGTCGGAGGCCTATATCGCCGAGCAGCAGACTGTCGTCGATGTCGATGCCATCCACTGGGCGCGCAAGACCGCCAAGGCGCAGCTGGCCACGGCACTGCGCGATGATTTCGTCGCGCTCTATCACGCCAATGAGCAGCAGGGCGACTACGCGCCGACCTTCGAGCAGATGGCGCGCCGCAGCCTCAAGAATGCCGCGCTCAGCTATCTGATGAGCATCGAGGACGAGGAGGGCGTGCGTCTGGCCCAGGCTCAGCTGGCAGCGGCGCACAACATGACTGACGTACGCGCGGCATTGACGTTGCTGGTGCACTCCTCACGCACGGAGCTGGGCGATCCGGCCCTCAAGGCCTTCGCCGAGCGCTGGTCACATGATCCGCTGGTGATGGATCAGTGGTTCTCGATCCAGGTCACGCGTCCGCAGGCCGACGTGCTGGATCGCGTGCGCTTCTTGATGGAGCACCCGGCGTTCTCGTTGACCAACCCCAACAAGGTGCGCGCCTTGATCGGCGCCTTCGCCGGCCAGAACCGCGTCAACTTCCATCGCCTCGATGGCGAAGGCTATCGCCTGCTGGCGGATGTGGTCATCGATCTCAATCGCCTGAATCCGGAAATCGCGGCGCGCATCATCACGCCGCTGACGCGCTACAAGCGTTTTGATGCCAAGCGTCAGGCGCTGATGAAGGCTGAGCTCGAGCGTATCCGGGCCGAGAAGCTGTCGCGCAATCTCTACGAGGTCGTGGAGAAGGCGCTGGCCTGATCCGCCGGATCACGTCCTCGCCCCGTCAGTTCGACTGACATGAAAAACCCCCACCCGTCTGTGACGGGTGGGGGTTTTCGTGGTGCTTGCGAACCAGGCCTTGAAGAGAGGCGTCAGTCGCGCACGTTCAGCTCTCGGTCAGTGACAGCAGGATCTTCTTGTAGCTGTCAAAGCGCACGCGGCCTATCTCGCCGCTGTCGACCGCCTGAAGCAGGGCGCAGCCCGGCTCCTTCTCGTGCTTGCAGTCACGGAAGCGGCATAGCCCCAGGTAGTCGTGGAATTCACGGAAGCCATCGGTGACCTGCTCCGGCGTCAGGTGGACCAGGCCGAATTCACGGATACCGGGTGAGTCGATCAGATCACCGCCGTCCGGCATGTGATAGAGCCAGGCCGTGGTGGTGGTGTGCATGCCCTGGCGTGATTCGGTGGAGAGCGGGCCGACACGTATCTCTTCTCGGGGCAGCAGCATGCCGACCAGTGACGACTTGCCGACGCCACTCTGACCGACGAACACCGAGGTGCGATCGCTCAGCTGTGCCTTCAGGGCGTCCAGGCCCGACTCGCCACGCGTGGTGCAGGCGACGACGTCGTAGCCGAGTGCCTCGTAGCGTGCCAGCAGGTCACGCAGCACACCACCGCTCTCGGGCAGGAGGTCAACCTTGTTGAGCACCAGCACTGGCGTGATGCCGGTGGCTTCCGCAGCGATCAGGTAGCGGTCGATCAGATTGGGTTGTGGCGCGGGTTCGGCGGCGAACACGATCATGATCTGGTCGATGTTGGCGGCCACCGGCTTGAGCACCCCCCGCATGTCCGGGCGTTCAAGCTCGGTAGTGCGGGCACCGCGTGCCACCACCACACCCGTGGCATCGCTGGCTTCACGCCAGATCACGCGGTCACCGGTGACCAGCGTTTCCAGGTTGGCGCGCAGGTGGCAGCGATGCAGGCTGCCGGATTCACTTTCGACTTCCAGGCTGCGCCCGTAGTGGGCAATGACACGGCCGTGCTGTTCCGGGCCGTATTCGCCGGCGTCGAGCTTGTCGCGGTCCTGCGTCTCGCGCTTTTCGGCGCGCTTGGTACGCTCGGCCTGGACCTTCTCGATGCGCCATTGTTGCTGGCGGCTTAGCTTGCGTTTGCTCATGCTTGGCTGGTGACTCCGGTCGCCGTTCGTTCGCCAGGGATGGGAGCGTCTTCCCCCCTCTGCGGCGCGATTGTACCCTTTGCGCCCTCGGGTGTCGTGCGACACCCCGGGATGGCGTGTGATACTGCCGTCACAGGCGGATCCTCAGCGTCTTCCCATTCCCCGTTCAGCAAGGAGTGAACCATGGCAAATCCCACCGCGCAGGCCGATCGACTCATCTGGATCGACCTGGAAATGACCGGGCTGGACCCCGCGCGTGAGCGCATCATCGAGGTGGCCACGCTGGTCACCGACGGAGATCTCAACCTGATTGCCGAAGGGCCGGTGCTGGCCGTGCATCAGCCGGACAGCCTGCTGGAGGCGATGGATGAATGGAACACGCGCACCCACGGTGAGTCCGGGCTGGTGACGCGCGTCAAGGAAAGTCAGATCGATACCGCCGAAGCCGAACGTCAGACTCTCGAGTTCCTGGCCCGCCACGTGGCGGCAGGCGCCTCGCCGATGTGCGGCAACAGCGTGCATCAGGACCGCCGTTTCCTGCAGCATGAGATGCCGTTGCTGGAAGCGTTCTTCCATTACCGCAACATCGATGTCTCGACCCTCAAGGAACTCGCCAAGCGCTGGAATCCGGCCGCGCTGGACGGTTTCAAGAAGCGGGCGACTCACCAGGCGATGGATGATATCCGCGAGTCACTGGCGGAGCTTGCGCATTACCGCAAGACCTTCCTCAAGCTGACCCAGCAGGGCATCGTCTGAACGACGCAGCGTGAGAGTCTCAGAGCGCGGTGGCCAGACGGGCGCCGCGCTTGATGGCTTGCTCCTTCAGTGCCCAGCGCACGTGCTCGCGCAGTGGCTCGCTGGGATAGGGCAGGCGGGCACGCAGGACATGCTCGACCTGCTCCGACCAGGGCGCATTGCCCAGTCCGATGGCGATGTTGGAGAGCCACTTCTCATAGCCGATACGCCGGATGGGGCTGCCTTGCGTCTTGTCGAGGAACTCCTGCTCCCCCCAGCAGAACAGCCGGATCAACTCGATGCGATCCAGATCATGGCGTGGCGAGAAATCCGCCTCCTGGGTCGCCTTGGCAAAGCGCGTGAAGGGACAGAACAGCTGGCAGTCGTCGCAGCCATAGATGCGGTTGCCCATGGCACGGCGGAATTCTTCGGGGATGGCGCCATCCAGCTCGATGGTCAGGTAGGAGATGCAGCGGCGTGCATCGACGACCTTGTCCTCGACGATGGCATCCGTCGGGCAGGCGACCTTGCAGGCGTTGCAGCTGCCACAGTGTTCCTTCTCGAAGGGGGCATCCACCGGCAGAGGCAGGTCGGTGTAGAGTTCGCCCAGGAAGAACAGGCAGCCGGCCTGCTGGTTCATCAGCATGGCGTTCTTGCCGAACCAGCCGATACCGGCCTTCTGGGCCAGCGCGCGCTCCATGACCGGGGCGGAGTCGACGAAGGCGCGGTAGCCGAACGTGCCGACTTCCTTCTCTATCTGCTTGGCCAGGTTGGCCAGCCGCTTGCGCATCAGCTTGTGGTAATCGCGTCCCAGCGCGTAGCGTGAGACGTAGGCGCGCTCGGGCTGACTGAGTACCTGGGTGGTCTCGACCTCGGGCGGCAGGTAGTCGAGGCGCACGCTGATGACGCGCAGCGTGCCGGGCACCAGCTCCTCCGGGCGCGTGCGCCTGGTGCCGTGCTTGGCCATGAAGTTCATCTCGCCGTGATGACCATTGGCCAGCCAACGTTCCAGGTAGGCCTCGTGTTCCGAGAGGTCGACATCGGTGATCCCGACCTGCTGAAACCCCAGTTCGCGCCCCCATGTCTTGATGCGGGCTGCCAGTTCCGCCATGGCCTGAGGGTCGGCGACGCGCGAGTCATCACCGGATGTCTCGTCGGGAGAGCTTCCGGCTGCGTCGGCGGGCAGGGGCATGGTGGCGGATGAAGCAGGCATGGGCATTCCAGCTGGACAGGATGTTCAGGAGCATGGTGCACGCTGGCGTCTCACGGCGAGGAGTCGGCGGTGCGTGCGAAAGGGCGCCACCTTAGCGTAACTTGCCGATCAGCCCAAGCGGCATGTGAGGTGTGCGCTACCCAGTATTTCAGGGCGTGCGGCGCCGCTTTTCCAGGGCGCGGGCACGACTCAGTTTATCAGACATGGAGTGTGGGCATGGCCGTGAGCGATTCCTCTAACCCCTGCGATGTGACGTCGGTCTCATCCGCCACTCAAGCCTTGTGGCGTTCGGTCAATTGCCTGTGGCCCATCGCGGCGCTGCGTGACCTCGAGCATTGGCTGCTGGCGGAAGAGACCGTCTCGATGACCAACGGCTTGCCTGAAGCGTCGGTGGACAAGCGTCTGATGGGGCGGGCGGCGCAGTCAGCCTTCGACCTGCTGCGGCAGCGATGGCCCGAGACGCGCAGATTGTGTGTCCTGTGTGGTGGCGGCAACAATGCGGGCGACGGCTATCTGGTGGCGCGTCTTGCCCAGCTGGCGGGGTTCGAGGTGCGCATCATCGCTTTGAAGGATGAGGCGCAATTGACGGGCGATGCCCAGCTGGCCGCGATTGCCGCGCGGGAAGCCGGGGGCGAGCGTCACCCCTGGCCACAAGATACCGCCACGGCAGAATCATTGGTGAAGGGCTGGCCATTGCTGCTGGACGCCCTGACCGGTATCGGTCTGCGCGAGGCGCCCCGCGGCGCGGTCGCCCACGCCATCGAGCTGATCAACCAACGTCACCGGGAGGGCGCGCATGTCATGGCGCTGGATGTGCCCTCGGGGCTTGATGCCGCCACGGGGGCGGTGGCCGGTGTCGCCGTGGAGGCGGATGTCACGCTGACATTTCTGGTCGACAAGCCGGGTCTGCACACCGGGCGCGCCGAGCTGCATGCCGGACACGTCAGTCTGGCGCGGCTTGGTGCGGCTCGGGTGCTGCCGGAGGTGGTCAAGCAGACCCGAACGGCAGCGTTGCTGGCGTGCGAGTCCGTGCAGCGCCTCACGCCGCGCTGGCTGGAGACCGAGCTGGTGCCGCGCTCTCCGCTGGCGCACAAGGGGGATGCCGGCAGCGTGCTGGTCTTTGGCGGCGGGCCGGGGCTTGGCGGCTCCGTTCTGCTGGCCAGTGAAGCCGCCGCGCGTGCCGGTGCCGGCAAGGTGGCGCTGCTTACCGCGCCGGCGCATGTCAGCGCCAGCCTGACACGCTGCCCGGAAGTCATGGTGCGTGGTCTCAAGAGCGGGCCGGAGGGCAGCAGTCACGACGGGTTTGCCGTACTGGAAGCCCAGATGGCACAGGCCAGCGTGACACTGGTCGGCCCCGGCATGGGGACGGAGCCGCTGGAGAGCCTGTTGTGGGGCTGGGGAGGACTGTCTCGCGTGCTCGCGGCCGACCAGCCGCTGGTGGTGGATGCCGACGCCCTGAGCCTGCTGGCCTGGCGAGCCGGTGAAGGTGAGGTGATCCGACGCGACGATTGGGTGTTGACGCCGCATCCCGGAGAGGCGGCGCGCCTGCTGGGCTGCTCGGTGGCACAGGTCGAGCAGGACCGGCCCGGCGCCGTGCGCGCCCTGCAGCAAAGATATGGCGGTAGTGTGGTGCTCAAGGGGGCCGGCAGTCTGATTGCCAGTCCCGCCGGCGTACTGGAAGGGCCAGACGTGGCGCTGTGTCCCTATGGCAATCCCGGCATGGCCAGTGGCGGCATGGGGGACGTGCTGGGCGGCATCATCGCGGGGCTGGCGGCCCAGGCGCTCAATGGTGGCTTCGATGCACGCCAGTCACGCACCCATGAGCAGGGCACGGCACAGGCGGCGCATGTCACGCGTTGCATGGCGCAGGCGGCACGGGTCGGCGTGCTGGTGCACGCCCTGGCCGCCGACCGTGCGGTGCAGGAGCGCGGCGAGCGTGGCCTGCTCGCGGGTGATCTGGCATCCTATATGCATTTATTGCTCAATCCACGGGCCCGAAATGCGCATACTCCTGTCTGATGAAAATGCCCAGGTTGCCTTTGGCAGCCAGCTGGGCGACGTCCTTGCCGGCCGCGGGCTGGTGTTCCTGGAAGGTGAGCTGGGGGCCGGCAAGACGACTCTCACGCGTGGCGTGCTGCGTGCCTACGGGCATGAGGGGGCGGTGAAGAGTCCGACCTATACCCTGGTGGAGCCCTATGTGCTGCCACGTCCCGAGGGCGGCGAATGGCACATCAATCATTTTGATCTCTACCGGCTGGCTGACCCGGAGGAGCTTGAGTTCATCGGCGGGCGAGACCTGCTTGCCGATGACAGCCTGGCGCTGATCGAGTGGCCAAGCTGTGGTCAGGGCTTCCTGCCGGTGCCGGACCTGCGCGTGACGTTGTCCGTCGCCGAGCAGGGCCGCGAGGCCGAGTTGCATGCCCTCACACCGCGAGGAGAGGGTTGGCTTGAGGCACTGGCCGAGCGACGCGCCTCTCAGGCATGATGGCGCCTGACGTGCCGTATCATCTTCGTGGCTGCGTCTGGTCATCCTTCGCTATATTCATCCATGTTCCTTCTGTTCGAGTCACCCTTTCCGATGCCTGAAACTGCGCCCCAATCCTCTCGCCTGCGCATGATGCGCGGTCTACGTCGCTGCCTGGCGGGGGGGGTGATGTGCTCGCTGGCAAGTCTCGCGCTCGCTCCCCAGGCGCTGGCCGCCAAGGTCGAGAATCTGCGGTTGTGGACCGCGCCGGACCACACGCGGCTGGTGTTCGATCTCGATAGCGCAGCCAGTGCCAACATCTTCAGCCTCGACAATCCTCGGCGTCTGGTGATCGACCTCGCGGCAAGCGAGGTGGCCAGCAACGCGGTGAAGCGCAAGCTCGATGCGCTGGATCTGGAAGGCAGTGCCATCAAGGCGATCCGTACCGGACGACAGGACGATGCCCTGCGGGTCGTGCTGGATCTGACGCGCCAGGTCAATCCCAAGGACTTCACGCTGGCGCCGAACGACAAGTACGGCAACCGTCTGGTGGTGGATCTCGAGTTCCCGGGCGAGTCCGCGGTCGAGAATCCCATTGACCCGATCGAAGCCCGTATCCGCGAGCAGGAGCAGGCGGCAGCCAAGCGCAAGCTGAAGGGCGAGCCTGCCGCGCCGCTGCCGAGCAGCAAGGCGGCGACGCATCCCAAGCGCGATATCATCATCGCCATTGACCCCGGTCACGGCGGTGAGGACCCGGGCGCCAGCGGCCCGAGTGGTACCAAGGAGAAGGATGTGGTGCTCAAGATCGGCAAGCGCCTCAAGCGCATGTTCGACGAGCAGCCCGGCTTCAAGGCCATCCTGACCCGCAACAGCGATTACTACATCCCGCTGCGCAAGCGTACCGAGATCGCGCGTGAGCAGAAGGCAGACTTCTTCGTCTCGGTGCACGCCGACGCCTTCAACAGTCCGCGGCCGCATGGCAGCTCGGTCTTTGCGCTTTCCAGCCGTGGCGCCACCTCAGAGACTGCCCGCTGGCTGGCGGCCACCGAGAACCGTGCTGACCTGATCGGTGGCGTGGATGGCAACCTCAGCCTGAATGACAAGGATGAGATGCTGCGCGGCGTGCTGCTGGATCTGACCATGACCGCCACGCTCAATGATTCATTGGCGGCAGGCAGCGGCGTGCTGGCCAATCTGGGCCGCATCAACTCGCTGCACAAGCGTCAGGTGGAGCAGGCCGGGTTCGTGGTGCTCAAGTCGCCGGACATCCCGTCTCTGCTGGTGGAAACGGGCTTCATCTCCAATCCCCAGGAAGAGCGCAACCTCAACAGTGGCGCCTATCAGGAAAAGCTGGCGCGCTCGATCTTCTCGGGTATCCAGAGTCACTTCGAGCGCAATCCGCCGCCTGCCAGTCTGCTGGCATGGCGACGCAGCCAGGCACGAGGCGGCAACGGTGGCGAGTATCGCGTCAAGAGTGGCGATACGCTGTCGGAAGTCGCACAGCGTCACAACGTGAGCATGGCCGCGCTGAAGCAGGCCAATGGCATGAGCGGGGACACGGTCCGCGTCGGTCAGGTGCTCAAGATTCCACGCGGCTGAGTGTCAGGCCGCCTGCTCCTTCGACGTGGCGGCAGGCGGGTGTGGCAGCCCGAGCACGCTATCCACCGGGCATGAAGCCCGTCGACTGTCCGCAGCCCCGGCTCTTGCGTGCTCGCCGCACGAAGAGGCCGGGTCGGCGGGCAGTGTCGTTTTCAGAGAGACGCCCTCTACGCATGCATAATCAGGAGTTCTTCCATGTCCGTCGAGCCATCTGATACGGATGTCGCTGAAACACGTGAGCGGCGTATCCGCATCCTCAATCCGCGTCTTGCCAACCAGATCGCGGCGGGCGAGGTGGTGGAGCGACCGGCCTCCGTGGTCAAGGAGCTGGTCGAGAACGCCATCGATGCCGGCAGTACGCGCATCGAGCTGGAACTGGAAGGCGGCGGTGCGCGGCTGATTCGCGTGCGTGACAACGGCTGCGGCATCACCGAGGAGGATCTGCCGCTGGCCCTGTCACGTCACGCGACCAGCAAGATCGAGAGCCTTGATGACCTGGAGGGTGTGGCGAGTCTCGGCTTTCGGGGGGAGGCATTGGCCTCGATCAGCTCGGTCTCGCGCCTGGAGCTGTTCTCGAACGTCTCGGATGAGCCCGCCAATGGCTGGCGGGTGGTGGCGGAAGGCCGTGAGATGTCGCCACGCGTCTCGCCGGCACCCCATCCGCGTGGCACCAGCGTGGCCGTGCGTGACCTGTTCTTCAATACGCCGGCGCGTCGCAAGTTCATGCGTACCGAGAAGACCGAATTCGGCCATGTCGAGGAAAGCTTCCGGCGTCTCGCGCTGTCGCGTCACGACATCGGCTGGACGTTGCGCCACAACCAGAAGGTGGTGCATCAGCTGCGTGCCGGCGAGGACACGCTGACGGTGGAGCGACGGATCGGCGCACTGCTGGGTCGCAACTTCCTCGAGCATGCGCTGCATCTGGATATCGAGGCCTCCGGCTTGCGTCTCTCCGGCTGGGTCGGCTTGCCGACGCATTCGCGTGCCCAGGCGGACCAGCAGTATTTCTTCGTCAATGGCCGCGTGGTGCGTGACCGTCTGGTCGCGCATGCTGTGCGTCAGGCCTATCGCGACGTGCTGTTCCACGGCCGGCATCCGGTGTTCGTGCTCTATCTGGAGCTGGACCCCACGGTGGTGGATGTCAACGTTCACCCCACCAAGCACGAAGTGCGCTTCCGCGACGGACGCCTGGTGCACGACTTCCTGTTCTCCAGCCTGCACAAGGCACTGGCCGAGGTGCGCCCCGGTGACAACAGCGCCGCGCCCACCGGTATCGAGGGCCAGGAGAAGGAGGAGGATCCCGGCTGGCAGCAGCAGGGCATGCGTCTCGGGCGTCAGGAGCAGGATGCGCAGGAGCATGGTGCGTCAGCGCAGTCATCCCCTGGTGGTGGTGCGTCGGCCGTGAAGGATCAGTCAGCCGCTGCAGGTGAGCCGTCAGGCGCTGCCGCGCCCTGGAAGCCATCGTCACAGCTGCCGCCGGCCGGAGATGGCCGCTCCAGCGAGCGCCTGAGTGCTGAGCGGGTGCGTCAGTTCATGGCCGGCTATCGTGCGTTGCATCCCAGCGAAGACCATCTGCTGACGCCGGGTGGCGGGCCTGCGGGCACGACGCCTGAGCATGGCGCTGCTCGCGACCCTGCCGCCATCGCCAGTGCCGAGCGCGAGGCGCGGCGCGCCCCGCGTGTCACCCTGGGCGAAGGGATGCGCCAAGGTGAGGATGACGCACCGGCCGGTATCAGCGAATCTGCCGCCGGTTGGCAGGTCTCGGCACCGTCAGCGGAGCCATCGTCGGGAGTCCCGGCAGAGAATGTGTCCGCTGACGGCCCCACGCCTGTCGCCTCTGACATCGTGATGCGTGGCCTGCCAGCCCAGAGCGCCGAGGATGATACGCCACCGCTGGGCTACGCCATCGCGCAGCTGCACGGGGTCTACATCCTGTCGCAGACCTCGCGTGGACTGGTGATGGTCGACATGCACGCCGCCCACGAGCGCATCACCTACGAGCGCATGAAGCGCCATGTGCATGGCGGCGGTCATCTGGAGGCCCAGCCGCTGCTGGTGCCGGTGTCACTTGCCGTCAGTTCGCGCGAGATGGGGACCTTCGAGCGCGAATCGGAGGCATTCACGCGTCTTGGCGTCGAACTGGACGCCGCCGGACCGGAAACCCTGCTGGTGCGGCAGGTGCCGGTGGTGCTCGGCAATGCCGATGTCGAGCCACTGGTGCGCGGCATGCTGGAGGATCTCGAGCGTTACGGTCGCAGCGATCGCATGGAAGCTCACATGAATGAGCTGCTCGCGGACATGGCCTGTCGGGGCAGCGTGCGGGCCAATCGTCGCCTGACGGTTCCCGAGATGAATGCCCTGCTGCGAGACATGGAGCGCACCGAGCGCTCCGGTCAGTGCAATCATGGCCGTCCTACCTGGACCGAACTTTCCATGAATGAACTCGACAAGCTGTTCCTGCGTGGGCAGTAAGCCTGCCCGGCAACGGCAGTGGTTCACCCTTGATTCACCTCCTAGCCCAGACAATAGGTCATGACCCAGACGCAATCCCCCGACATTTCCCCCCGTGCCGCGCATGAGCTGGCTGACAAACCGCCCGTCATGCTGTTGATGGGGCCGACAGCCTCCGGCAAGACGGACCTGGCCATCCGCTGGCACGAGGAGCAGGGGGCGGAGCTGGTGAGCGTCGATTCCGCGCTGATCTATCGTGGCATGGACATCGGGACCGCCAAGCCCAGCGCCGAAGAGCTGGCGCGGGCGCCGCACCGGTTGATCGACTTCCTGGACCCGCTGGAGAGCTATTCGGCAGCGGAGTTTCGTCGCGATGCACTGGCGCATATCGCCGAGATCCAGTCCCGCGGCAAGATGCCGCTGCTGGTCGGTGGCACCATGATGTATTTCAAGCGGCTGCTGGAAGGTGTGGCGGAGCTGCCGGCGGCGGATCCCGCGCTGCGTGAACAGCTGGAAGCACGCGCCAGAGACGAAGGGCTGCCGGCGCTGCATGCGCAGCTTGCCAGGCTGGATCCGGCGAGCGCCGAGAGAATTCGGCCCTCGGACCCGCAGCGTCTGACACGTGCGCTGGAAGTCTGTCTGTTGAGCGGGCGATCGATGACGGAGCTGCTCGCGGAGCAGCCGGAAGCCGAGCTTCCGTTCCGGCCGATCCCGATCGCACTGGCGCCCCATGACAGAGCCGTGTTACATGAACGTATCGAGACGCGTTTTGACCAGATGCTGGAACAGGGCCTGATTGGCGAGGTCGAAGCGCTGAAGGCTCGCCCGGAGCTGCACCCCGGGCTGCCCTCGATACGCTGTGTCGGCTATCGTCAGGTGTGGGATTATCTGGAGGGGCATCTGACGCGTGACGAGATGCGTGAGCGTGGCATCATTGCCACCCGCCAGCTCGCCAAGCGTCAATTGACCTGGCTGCGTAGCTGGAAGGGGATTCACCACGTGGATTCCATGGGTGTAAATCCTTACAGTGAAACCTTGAAAATCGTGCGCCAGACCAGCACTTAGCGTAACATGAGCTGTCACGACCCGCGCCCGTGAAGCCCCCCAAAGAGGGCAACCCGGAGCGCTGGCGAACATAACCATACTTGCCTCGAACGAGACATTTTTTACGGAGAGTCACATGTCCAAAGGTCAATCACTCCAGGACCCGTACCTGAACATCCTGCGCAAGGAACGTATTCCGGTCTCGATCTTCCTGGTCAACGGCATCAAGCTGCAGGGCCAGATCGAATCCTTCGATCAATTCGTCATCCTGCTGCGCAATACCGTCTCCCAGATGGTTTACAAGCACGCTATCTCAACCGTGGTGCCCTCGCGCAATGTGCGCCTGCCGGCCCAGGATGCGACCGTGCCCTCCACAGAAAGCTGAAATCCGAGGCGCTGATTGTTCTTCGAACGACCCGAAGCCGGTGAAACGGCCGTCCTGGTCCATGTCAATTTCCGGGACGAAAAAGAACGCGAGGATGCCGGTGAGCTCCTCGAACTCGTACGTTCGGCAGACGCCGTGCCGGCCACCCTCATCGAGGGTAGCCGGCCCCGCCCTGACTCCCGTACGTTCATCGGAGAAGGCAAGCTTGAGGAAGTGCGTGAGGCCCTGGCCGAGCACCAAGCCGAGCTTGTGATCTTCAACCATTCATTGAGCCCTTCCCAGCAGCGTAACCTTGAAGGTTCGCTCCAGTGTCGCGTGATCGACCGCACCGGTCTGATCCTCGACATCTTTGCCCAGCGCGCGCGTACCCACGAGGGCAAGCTGCAGGTGGAGCTCGCTCAGCTCGAGTACATGTCCACCCGCCTGGTGCGTGGCTGGACCCACCTTGAGCGTCAGAAGGGCGGTATCGGTCTGCGTGGCCCGGGGGAAACCCAGCTCGAGACCGACCGTCGTCTGCTGCGTGCCCGGATCAAGTCGATCCACAAGCGGCTCGAGAAGGTGCACAAGCAGCGCGATCAGAACCGCCGTGCTCGGGCACGTGCCGAGATCCCCAGCCTGTCACTGGTCGGCTATACCAACGCCGGCAAGTCGACGCTGTTCAATGCGCTGACCACCTCTGAGGTCTACGCGGCGGATCAGCTGTTCGCCACGCTCGACCCGACGCTGCGCCGTCTGGAGCTGGAAGACGTGGGCCCTGCGGTGCTTGCGGATACCGTCGGCTTCATTCGGCACCTGCCGCACAAGCTGGTGGAAGCGTTCCAGGCCACCCTGCAGGAAGCCGCCGAGGCGGACCTGCTGGTGCACGTCATCGATGCGGCTGACCCGGAAAATGATCGCAATACCGAGCAGGTCAACGAGGTGCTCAACGAGATTGAGGCCGGTGACGTGCCACGCCTGCTGGTCATGAACAAGGTCGATCGCCTCGACATGGCGCCGCGCATAGAGCGCGACGGCTTCGGGCGTCCGCTGGTCGTATGGTTGTCGGCGCGTGACGGCAAGGGGCTGGATCTGCTGATGCAGGCCTTCTCCGAGCTGCTGTCAGACAATGTCATCTCGACCCGTCTGACGCTGGGGCCGGAGAAGTCACGCCTGCGTGCCGGTCTGCATGAGCTGGATGCCGTCAAGAGTGAAGCGTATGACGAGCAGGGCAATGCGTTGATGGACATTCGTCTCGAGAAGCGCGACTTTCTCCAGTTGTTGTCGCATCTTGGGGAATCTCCCGAGGCCTACCTCGGGGGCGAGCATGACGATCGTGAGGCCTGGCAGCGTGAGCTGTCTGCCGAGCGCGCCGAGAAGCATCGCCTCTCGGTGACGCACAAGTCCTGACGCAGTGATTGCGTCATCTGGCATCTGCAGGTACCTGATGCAGATGCCCTTGCACGGATAGTGACGTGCAGCGAGCAACAGGCATTCGACGTGAAGGGATTGTCGGATGCCGCCTGGCAGAGGATGGTTGTCAGGCAGGGCCATGGCCTTCTCCCGCAAGGGGCGCGCCGCCGTGTCATAGCAAAGAACCGGTCATCAATTGCCGGGGACGATTCCCGGCAACGAAAGCCGGCATGGGCGGCGTCATCATAATGACGAGCGGAACATCGACTGAGTGGAGACGACGTATGGCTTGGAATGAGCCGGGTGGCGGCAACCAGCATGACCCCTGGAGTGGCGGTGGCCGCAACGGGGACAAGAAAGGGGGTGGAGGCAACGGCGGTGGCAACGGTGGACCGCCCGACCTCGACGAAGCGCTGAAGAAGTTCCAGGACAAGCTCAACGGCATGCTGGGCAACGGCCGCAAGCGTCGTGGCGGCAGCGGGGGCGGCAACGGCGGCAGTGGTGGCAGCACCAATGCCTTTGCCCTGCCGGGCATCATCGGGGTGGTGCTGGTCGCCATCTGGGCGGCTTCCGGTTTCTATCTGGTCGATCAGTCCGAACGTGGCGTGGTGCTTCGCTTCGGCAAGTACAACGACATCGTCGGCCCGGGTCTGCACTGGAATCCGCCGATCATCGATGACGTTCGCGAGATCAACGTCACCAAGGTGCGCTCGCTCTCCCAGACCAAGTCGATGCTGACGCAGGACGAGAACATCGTCGAAGTGCAGATGTCCGTCCAGTATCAGGTATCCAACCCGCGTGACTTCCTGCTCAATGTGCGTGCTCCCGAGGTCAGCCTCGAGAACGCCATGGACTCTGCATTGCGTCACGAAGTCGGCAGCGCCGACATGAACGACATTCTGACCTCCGGGCGTGAGCTGCTGGCCAGCAACGTCAAGTCGCGTCTGCAGTCCTACCTGGACAACTATGGCGTGGGTCTGACATTGCAGACCATCAACGTCGAGTCCACGTCGGCGCCGGCAGCGGTCCAGGATTCCTTCGATGACGTCATCAAGGCTCGTGAGGATCGTCAGCGCACGATCAACCAGGCATTGGCCTACGAGAACTCGATTCTCCCGGCGGCTCAAGGTCAGGCGCAGCGCATCATCGAGGAAGCCGAAGGGTACAAGGAGTCGGTGGTGGCCAAGTCCCAGGGTGAGGCCAATCGCTTCACTTCCCTGCTGACCGAGTACCAGAAGGCACCGGAGATCATCCGCGAGCGCATGTACCTCGAGACCATGGGGGAAGTGCTCGGCAAGACCAACAAGGTGCTGGTGGATGTCGAGAACGGCAACTCCCTCATGTACCTGCCGTTGGACAAGCTGGCTGGCAAGTCCAATGCCACGTCCGAGGATGCCAGTGGCATGAGTCGCAGTGAGTTGGATCGCGTGTCCCGACAGGCGAGCGACGCTCTCGGCCGCAGCAGCCAGAGCAGCAATGACAGCAGCAACAGCATTCGTCGGGAGGGTCGTCAATGATCAACAATCGCTCACTGATGGCCGTGGCGGGTCTGGCCGTCGTTGCCTGGTTCGCCAGCAACAGCCTCTACACGATCGATGAGACCCAGCGCGCCATCAAGCTCAAGTTTGGTGAGGTGGTGGAAGACAACATCCAGCCGGGCCTGCATTTCAAGTTGCCGGTCTACAACACGATTCGTACCTTCGATACGCGCGTGTTGACACTGGATGCCCAGGCGAGCCGTTATCTGACACGCGAGAAGAAGGCGGTCATCGTCGACTCCTTCGTCAAGTGGAAGATCATCGACCCGAAGCGCTACTACGAGGCGACGTCCGGTGATGAGCAGATGGCAGAGCGTCTGATCGCGCCGCGTGTCGACGAGAGTCTGCGTAACGAGTTCGGCAAGCTCGAGCTGGTGCAGATCATCTCCGAACAGCGTGATGCGCTGATGAAGAAGCCCACCGAAGAGCTCGACGCGGTGATGCGCAAGGAGCTGGGGGTGTCGATTCTCGATATCCGCGTCAAGCGCATCGACCTGCCGGACGAAGTCTCTCAGGCGGTCTATGAGCGCATGAAGACCGAGCGTCAGCGTGAGGCACGTGAATATCGTGCCCAGGGTCAGGAGCAGGCCGAGAAGATCCAGGCCAATGCGGACCGCCGTCGTTCGGTACTGCTTGCACAGGCTGAAGAGCAGGCGCAGACCCTGCGTGGTGAGGGGGACGCATCAGCGGCCGCCATCTACGCTGCGGCCTACGGGGCGGATCTGGAGTTCTTCCGCTTCTATCGCTCGCTGCAGGCCTATCGCGACAGCTTCAAGGGTGATGGCAACATGATGGTCATCCAGCCGGATAGCGAATTCTTCCGCTTCTTCAAGGATTCGCAGGGCGGCTCTCAGTAACGGCTGACCGTCCGCATCGTCATCAGGCGAACAGATGACGATGCCGCGGATGAACCCCGCACGAAGTCTCGTGTGGGGTTCATCCCGAAAGGATTCATGCTAGACTCCTGCAACCGGGCACCGCCCGGTTTTTTTGTGGCCGTTTTTCCTCTATCGACGACGTTCCCACGAAGTCCCGATGGGCCCCGGACAGGCGCTGTCAGCGTGGCAGTCCTTGCTCGCGAAGCCGCCTCAAGGCGCGGCTCGAGCCTGTCTCACGCCGTGTTTCAAGGGCGTTGCCGTCGAGTGTCCAGCGTGTTGCGCGGGTGTTTCGTCACTGAGTTGCAGCGGCATGTCCCTGCACTGACGGCACGCGCGATACGCGCCACTCCTTGTCAAAAATTTCTCGCAGGATAGCGCAATGACCATCGCAGATCGCTGGCTCCTCCCGGATGGCATGGATGAGGTACTGCCGCCTCAGGCAACCCGTATGGAGGCGCTGCGCCGCGCGCTGCTCGACCTCTATCATCGCTTCGGCTATGACCTGGTGCTGCCGCCTCCCGTCGAATTCCTTGATTCCCTGCTGACCGGCACCGGTACCGAGCTTGACCTTCAGACCTTCAAGCTGACAGATCAGATGACCGGGCGCATGATGGGAGCCAGTGCCGATGTCACCCCGCAGGTGGCACGCATGGATGCCCACTCCCTGCATCGTGAAGGGCCGGTGCGTCTGTGCTACTGCGCCAACGTGCTGCGTACCAAGGCGGACAAGCATCAGGGCGGACGCAGCCCGGTGCAGGTCGGTGCCGAGCTGTTCGGTCATGCTGGCCTTGAGGCCGACCACGAGATCCTGCACCTGGCACTGACCAGCCTCGAGCAGGCCGGTGCTGGCGAGCTGCACCTGGCGCTGGGGCATATCGGCATCTATCGTGCCTTGATCGCCGAAGCCGGCATGAGCGACGAGCACGAGCGCGAGCTGTTCGCCGCCATCGAACGCAAGCAGTATTCCGCTCTCGATGCATTGATCGATCGCGTGGTGGGTGACAAGGTGGTGGCGGGCATGCTCAAGACCCTGCCGCACCTGCACGGGGATGAAGAGATTCTTGCCCAGGCCCGGACCGCCTTTGCCGGTGCGCCCGCTGCCGTCGCCGGCGCACTGGATCAGCTTGCCGCCCTCAGTCAGGTCGTGCGTGAGCGTCATCCGCAGGTCACGTTGTACTTCGATCTCGCCGAACTGCGCGGCTATGAATATCACACCGGCATGGTGTTCGCGGCCTATGTGCCGGGCTATGGTCAGGCGCTGGCCAAGGGCGGGCGCTACGACGATACTGGGCGTGCCTTCGGACGTGCGCGTCCGGCCACCGGCTTCTCGATGGACCTGAAGCAGCTGGCGTCGCTCGCCGTGCAGCCTCCGGCCTGCGATGGCATCTGGGCACCGGCACTCAATGACAGCGCGCTGCGCGAGTGTGTCGATCAACTGCGCGCCGACGGCGAGCGTGTCATCGCCGCGCTACCGGGCCAGACCACCGGTGCCGATGCGCACCGTTGCAACCGCGAGCTTGTCCAGGTCGATGGCGCCTGGCAGGTCGTGACGCTGCAGTCGTGATCCGCTGACGGCCATGCGTGCCAGCCAGCAGAACAGCAGGGGCCACCAGGTCCCGAGGTGCAGCTGCCCTTGAGGTGGCTGCACTTGTGAGTGGGTTTTCACCGACGGTTATTCACCGAAAGAGACTAGGAATCATGGGCAAGAATGTAGTCGTGCTCGGCACCCAATGGGGTGATGAAGGCAAGGGCAAGGTCGTTGACCTGCTGACCGAATCCGCCAGCGCCGTCGTGCGCTTCCAGGGTGGCCACAACGCCGGCCATACACTGGTGCTGGATGGCAAGAAGACCGTTCTTCACCTGATCCCGTCCGGTATCCTGCACCCGGGCAAGACCTGCGTCATCGGCAACGGCGTCGTGCTGTCTCCAGAAGCGCTGATCAAGGAGATCCGCGAGCTGGAAGCCAACGACGTGCCGGTACGTGACCGTCTGCGTCTGTCGCCGGCTTGCCCGCTGATCCTGTCCTATCACGTGCGCCTGGATCAGGCGCGTGAGAAGGCGCGTGGTGTCGCCAAGATCGGCACCACGGGTCGTGGCATCGGGCCGGCCTACGAAGACAAGGTCGCGCGTCGTGGCCTGCGTCTGGGTGACATGCTCCACCGTGAGCGTTTCGCCTCCAAGCTGGGCGAAGTGCTGGATTACCACAACTTCGTGCTGCAGCACTATCACGGTGAAGCGCCGGTCGACTTCCAGCAGGTGCTGGACGAAGCCATGGAAATGGCCGAAGAGCTGCGTCCGATGGTCTGCGACACCGTGGATCTGGTCCACTCCGTGCGCAAGGCCAACGAGAACATCCTCTTCGAGGGTGCTCAAGGCTCACTGCTCGACATCGACCACGGTACCTACCCGTACGTCACCAGCTCCAACACCACTGCCGGCGGCACCGCCACCGGTTCCGGTGTCGGCCCGCTGTATCTCGACTACGTGCTGGGCATCACCAAGGCCTACACCACCCGTGTCGGTTCCGGCCCGTTCCCGACCGAGCTGTTCGATGAGTTCGGCCGTCACCTGGCCGAGCGTGGCCACGAATTCGGTGCCACCACCGGTCGTGCGCGTCGTTGTGGCTGGTTCGATGCCGTCGCCCTGCGTCACGCCGTGCAGATCAACTCGGTCAGCGGCATCTGCCTGACCAAGCTGGACGTGCTGGATGGTCTCGAGAACATCCGGGTCTGCATCGGCTATCGCAGCAAGGATGGCGACGTGCTGGACAACCCGGTGGATTCCGAAGGCTATGAAGCCATCGAGCCGCTCTACCAGGACCTGCCGGGCTGGAGCGACTCCACCATCGGCGTGCGTGAAGTCGAGAAGCTGCCGGCCAATGCCCGTGCCTACATCAGCTTCCTGGAAGAGCAGGTCGGCGTGCCGATCGACATCATCTCCACCGGCCCGGATCGCAACGAGACCATCGTGCTGCGCAATCCGTTCCACGACTGATCATGACCACGTCGCTCTCCTGAGTGGCGCGTGATGTCGAGATGATGCAAGACCAAGACACCCCGTCGGGATTTCCCGGCGGGGTGTCTTGCGTTCCAAGGCTGGCAGCAGAAGGTCTTGTACAGTCTTGAGAGTGGCAGGGTGGGGTGGTCAGTAGAAATTTTAAATGGGAATGATTGTTATTTTTGTTGTGATCGGCGGCTATCTTGTCGGCAAACTGGTTGCCCAGGCCGCAATTTGGCGTTTTCGCAGGGTGCTTGGCTTCACATCGTTCTGATACAGGACTAAAATGGTCCCCAATTGATAACCCCGCAGTGGAGGCAAGATGCTGAAGCTTTCCAGAATGACCGATTATGCCGCCGTGGTGATGGCGCGCATCGCTCGCGAGCCGGAGTCGGCCCATGCAGCGATCGATCTCGCGGAAAGCGTTCAGTTGCCGCATCCCACCGTCAGCAAGACCTTGAAGGCGCTGGTACGCGCCGGATTGCTGGAGTCACGTCGTGGGGCGCAGGGGGGCTACCGTCTGGCGCGACCCGCCAGTGACATCACGGCCAGTGACATCATCAGCGCCATCGAAGGTCCGGTGGCCGTCACGGAATGCAGCCACGCCGATGGCGATTGCGAGCTGGTCAACACCTGTGGCGTGGCCGACAACTGGCAGAGAGTCTCGCGCGCCATCGGTGAACTGCTGGGCAGCGTGACGCTGGCACATCTGGCATCCACCGCACCGCTGCGGATGCCGATCCAGTTGCCCATTCAGGCCGTCAGTCTCTACAGCGATGAAGAGGCTGACGGGGGAGCCCCCGACAAGGACAGCAGTGCAGGAAGCGTCGTCAACGGCATGTCCGGGCGCTGAATGCTCAGCCCCACGGTAGCGGGACAGGCATCAGAAATATTCGAATATTCGAGCTTCGCCGCAGTTGAGGCGGGGTGATCAGGAATCTGAACAGACCCGGAGCTTCTCCGGGAGAGGAGACCAGCATGGCGAGCCAGGAGATGGAGCAGCTTGTACAGCGAGAGTACAAGCAGGGCTTCGTGACCGACATCGAGAGCGACACCATTCCGCCGGGACTGGATGAGAGCGTGATTCGCTTCATCTCGGCCAAGAAGGGTGAGCCGGAGTGGATGCTGGAGTGGCGTCTGGATGCCTATCATCAGTGGCTGAAGATGAAGGCGCCGTCCTGGGCACACCTGGATTACCCCGAGATCGACTACCAGGCGATTTCCTATTTCAGCGCCCCGAAGAAGCCGGAAGATCGTCCGCAGAGTCTGGATGAGGTGGACCCCAAGCTGCTGGAGACCTACGAGAAGCTGGGTATCCCGCTGCACGAGCGCGCCGCGCTGGCTGGCGTGGCGGTGGATGCGGTATTCGACTCCGTATCGGTGACCACTACCTTCAAGAAGGAACTGTCCGAGGCGGGCGTGATCTTCTGCTCCATCTCGGAAGCCATCCAGGACTACCCGGAGCTGATCAAGCAGTATCTGGGGACCGTCGTGCCCAAGGCAGACAACTACTTCACCGCGCTGAACGCGGCCGTCTTCACCGATGGCTCCTTCGTGTTCGTGCCGGAAGGCGTGACCTGCCCGATGGAGCTTTCCACCTACTTCCGCATCAACGCCGCCAACACCGGCCAGTTCGAGCGCACCCTGATCATCTGCGAGAAGCAGGCTCAGGTCTCGTATCTGGAAGGCTGCACCGCACCGCAGCGTGATGAGAACCAGCTGCACGCCGCCGTGGTCGAGCTGGTCGCGCTGGAAGATGCCTACATCAAGTACTCCACCGTCCAGAACTGGTATCCGGGCGATGAAGACGGCAAGGGTGGCATCTACAATTTCGTCACCAAGCGCGCCGATTGCCGCGGTGATCGTTCCAAGGTGTCCTGGACCCAGGTCGAGACCGGCTCCGCGATCACCTGGAAGTACCCGTCATGCATCCTGCGTGGCAAGGACAGTGTCGGGGAGTTCTACTCCGTCGCCGTCACCAATGGTCGCCAGCAGGCGGACACCGGTACCAAGATGATCCACATCGGTGAGGGCACCAAGTCCACCATCGTCTCCAAGGGCATCTCGGCGGGCAACTCCGAGCAGTCCTATCGTGGCCTGGTCAAGATCGGTCCACGGGCCAAGGGCGCGCGCAATTTCACCCAGTGTGACTCGCTGTTGATCGGCGATCGCTGTGGTGCGCACACCTTCCCGTATCAGGAGATCGGCAATGCCACCGCTACCGTCGAGCACGAGGCGACGACGTCCAAGATCGGCGAGGATCAGCTGTTCTACTGCCGTCAGCGCGGCATCAGCGAGGAAGATGCGGTCAACATGATCGTCAACGGTTTCTGCAAGGACGTCTTCCAGGAGCTGCCGATGGAGTTCGCCGTCGAGGCCGAGGCGCTGCTCAACGTCACCCTCGAAGGCGCCGTCGGCTAACGCCACAGCCTGTTTCGCATTCATCCCCATTCTTGAGGGCCGCTTGCGGGCGGCCTGTCAGCCAAAGGTATCATCATGCTCGTAGTCAAAGATCTGCACGTCTCGGTGGAAGGCAAGGAAATCCTCAAGGGGCTCGACCTGACCATCAACAAGGGTGAAGTCCACGCCATCATGGGGCCGAACGGTGCGGGCAAGTCCACGCTGTCCTCCGTGATCGCCGGCAAGGACGGTTATGAAGTGACCTCGGGCACCATCACCTATGAAGGCGAGGACGTGCTGGAGATGGAAGTCGAGGAGCGCGCGCGTGCCGGCCTGCTGCTGGGCTTCCAGTACCCGGTGGAGATCCCGGGGGTCAAGAATGTCTACCTGCTCAAGGCGGCGCTGAACGCCAAGCGTGAAGCCGAAGGCCTGGGCGAGATTCCGGCCCCGGAATTCATGAAGCTGATCCGCGAGAAGCTTGCCTTCATGCAGATGGATGCCAGCTTCCTGCAGCGTGCCGTCAACGAAGGCTTCTCCGGTGGCGAGAAGAAGCGCAACGAGATCCTGCAGATGCTGGTGCTGGAACCGAAGCTCGCCATGCTCGACGAGATCGACTCCGGTCTCGACATCGATGCGTTGAAGATCGTCGCCAAGGGCGTCAATTCCCTTCGCAACGAGAACCGTGCCGTACTGATGGTCACGCACTACCAGCGTCTGCTCGAGCACATCGTGCCGGACCACATCCACGTGCTGATGGATGGTCGCATCGTCAAGTCCGGCGACAAGTCGCTGGCCCTCGAACTCGAAGCCCAGGGCTATGACTGGCTGCAGGAGGAAACCGCGTAATGACAGCACTTGCTACCGCGTCCGTCCCCGGCAGCGAAGCCTTCGCCAGCGAATTCGCCGCGCGCAAGGCTCGCTTCGCGGCTGACCCGAGCTGGATGGCGGCGCGCCGTCAGGCCGGCATCGCCCGCTTTGAAGCGCTGGGTCTGCCGACTCGCAAGGTCGAGGCCTGGAAGTACACCGACACCCAGGCGCTGGGTCGCCAGCAATACCGTCTCGCCGACGATGCCCATCTCTCGGCGGCGGTGAAGGACGAGCTGGCGCTCGCCGTCGATGCTTACCGCCTGGTGTTCGTCGATGGTCTCTACAACGCCGAGCTCTCCGATGTCGCGGGCCTGCCGGACACCGTGCGTGTCGTGCCGCTGTCCCAGGCCATCATCGATCAGCCGGAAGTGATCGGCGGCTCGCTGAATCGCCTGACCGGCATCGACTTCACGCCCTTCGTGGCGCTGAACTCCGCCTTCACTGAAGAGGGTGCGGTGATTCAGGTCGGCCCGCGGACGGTGCTCGACAAGCCGGTCTATGCGCTGTTCCTGTCGCGCGCCGCCGTCGAAGGCGAGCCCGTGACCATGAGCCATCCGCGCCTGTTGGTGCAGCTGGGCAGCCGTGCCGAAGCCAGCGTGATCGAGCATCACATCGGCGAGACCGGCGCGACCAACTTCACCAACATGGTCAGCGAAGTGATGCTGGAGCGCGGCGCCGTGCTCAATCACTACAAGCTGGGTGAGGCCGCCACCGGCGAGACGCATATCGCCTCACTGCAGGTCGAGCAGCCGCGTGACAGCCAGTACCGCTCCATCAACCTGAATACCGGTGGTGGTCTGGTACGCAACGACATCGTCTGCGATCTCAACGGCAGCAATGCCCATGCACGCCTCGATGGCCTGTTCTTCGGTCGTGATCGTCAGCACGTGGATACCCACTCGCTGGTCAATCACAACGAGGCTCTGACCTTCTCGGATGAGAACTACAAGGGCATCCTGGCCGACCGCGCACGTGGCGTCTTCAATGGGCGCGTACTGGTCAAGCGTGACAGTCAGAAGATCGAGGCGCATCAGAACAACGCCAACCTGCTGCTGTCGGACCGCGCCGAGATCAATACCAAGCCGGAACTCGAGATCTATGCCGACGACGTCAAGTGCTCCCACGGCACCACGACCGGCCAGCTCGACGAGACGGCTGTCTTCGCACTGCGTGCGCGTGGCATCGATGAGCAGACGGCACGCGGCCTGCTGACCCTGGCCTTCGCCAATGAGGTCATGTCCGGTCTGGGCATCGACGCCATCGCCGAGCGTATCGAGCGCAGCGTCGCGGGTCGCCTGCCGTCACGCTTCCACCTAGATGAGCTGGTGGATCTGAGTGTCGAGCTGGGCGGTGGGGCAGTGGCGGTGGCGCGTGATGAGGACTTCGCATGAGCGCACTCGACAATCTGATGCTCGATGTCGTGCGGGTCCGCGAGGATTTCCCGATCCTCGAGCGTCGCGTGCATGGTGACGTGCCGCTGATCTATCTCGACAGCGCCGCCACCAGCCAGACGCCGACTGCCGTCATCGACGCGATGAGCGATTATTACCGCAACACCAATGCCAATATCCACCGTGGCCTGCACAGCCTGGCGGACGAGGCGACGGCCGCTTACGAAGGGACGCGCGAGAAGGTACGTGCCTTCATCAATGCGCGCCTGACGCGTGAAGTCATCTTCACGCGCGGCACCACCGAGGCGATCAACCTGGTCGCCAACAGCTGGGGGGCCAACTGGCTGAATGCCGGTGATGAAGTGCTGATCTCGGTGATGGAGCATCACGCCAACATCGTGCCCTGGCAGATGCTGGCGGAACGCCTGGATATCGTCATCAAGGTGATTCCGTGTGACGACGATGGCGTGCTCGACATGGCGGCCTACCGTGACCTGCTGGGCGAGAAGACGCGCCTGGTCTGCGTCAATCAGGTCTCCAACGCCCTGGGCAGCATCAACCCGGTGGCCGAGATGGCCAGGTTGGCGCATGCTCACGACGCGCTGATTCTGGTCGATGGCGCCCAGGCGGTGCCGCATCAGCAGGTCGATGTACGCGAGATCGACGCCGACTTCTATGTCTTCTCGGGCCACAAGATGTATGGCCCGACCGGCATCGGCGTGCTCTACGGCAAGGAAGCGCTGCTCGATGCCATGCCACCGTGGCAGGGCGGCGGCGAGATGATCCGCACGGTCTCGTTCGAGAACGGCACCCTGTTCGCGGATCTGCCGCACAAGTTCGAGGCTGGCACGCCGCCCATCGCCGAGGTCATCGGGCTGGGCAAGGCCATCGACTGGCTGGACTGCACCCACATGGCGCTGATCACGCGCTGGGAGCAGCAGCTGATGCGCCATGCCACCGAGCGCATGCGCGAAGTGGACGGGCTGCGCATCATCGGCAACTCGCCCGAGAAGGCCGGCGCGATCTCCTTCGTGGTCGACGGTGCCCACGCCCAGGACATCGGTCTGCTGATCGATCAGCTGGGGGTCGCCATCCGGACCGGTCATCACTGCGCTCAGCCGGTGCTGCGACGTTTCGGTGTCGATGCCACCTGTCGCACCTCCTTCGCGGCCTACAATACGCCGGAGGAGATCGACCTGTTCGTCGAGGCTCTGCAGCGCGTGCTGACCATGGTGCGCTGAGCATCCCCTGCGGTGGCCCTGACGGGCGCTGATCAATGAGGCTCGCGCATGGCGAGCCTCATTGCTATCGGCGCTTGCCAGGGGATGTTGTGACCCGCACATCCTGAGTGAACCCACAGTATTCTTGATCCGCATGGCTGTCATGCGGTTCGGCAAGGAGAGGGCATGAGCCACACTGAAGACCAGCTGGCCAGCCTCGGCAAGGGCCAGAAGATGCCGTTGCAGCGTGACGTGGAAGGTATCTCGGTACCCTTCGGCAAGTCGGTGACCCTGCATGAGGACTCGGTGGTCGAAGTCATGCAGGCCAAGGGCGGCACCGTCAGCGTGGCGTACGAGGGCCGCATGTACCTGATCGAGAGCTTCAGCCTCGATGCACTGGGACTGGACGCCGTGCCGCGCCCGCATCTGCCGGCCGGGCAGAGCGACGCCGAGATAGAGGCCTTCGTCTGGGCGCAGCTGCGCACCTGTTTCGACCCCGAGATCCCGGTGGACATCGTCGAGCTCGGGCTGGTCTATGGCTGTCGTATCGACACCCTGATCAGCGGCGAGAAGATGGTCAATCTGAAGATGACGCTGACGGCGCCGGGCTGCGGCATGGGCAACGTGATCGCCGAGGATGCCAAGCGCAAGATCCTGGGCGCGGAGGATGTCTCCAAGGTTCACGTCGAGATCGTGTTCTCGCCCCCCTGGTCGCGGGAGATGATGAGTGAAGAGGCGCGCCTGGAACTTGGCATGTTCTGACGCTGCGTGTCGCTCGGGCGCAATCGCGCAACGGGCGGCACGGCCGTCTTGACGGAACCTCTCGCGCCAACCGCTTTCCAAGCCGTGCCAAGGACTGCACCATGGCGCCGTCGTTGCGTCATGTGGCGTCGAAGATCGTGATTCTCTGCCAGCAAGGAATATCCCAATGCGCTACCCGACAGCCTTACGTGTCCTGACCGCCAGCCTGATCATGAGTACTGCCGTCAGTGCACAGGCGTCATGGACACTGGACAGCGATGCCTCGCAACTGAATTTCCAGTCCACCAAGATGAGCAAGAACGGTGCCAGCACCGTCGAGCAGCACGCCTTCGATTCCTGGCGTGCTCGCGTCAATGATGCGGGCCAGTTGTCGGTCGAGATTGACCTGGACTCCGCCGATACCGGTATCGAGATCCGTGATCAGCGTGTCAGCGAGAAACTCTTTGAGGCCGGTGACTATCCCCTGGCCGTGCTGACCGCGTCACTGGACATGCCGACGCTCAAGGTCATGGAGCCGGGCGATACCCAGCATGTCAGCCTGGAAGGGCAGCTGACGCTGCATGACAGTACCCAGACCCTGCCGGTGAGCCTGCAGGTGACACGTCTGCAGGGGGAGCGCTGGCTGGTGCAGACGGACGCGCCGGTGATGGTCGATGCCAGCCAGTTCTCGCTGGTGGATGGCATCCGTACCCTGCGTGACCTGGCGGGACTGGGCAACATCGCGACCCAGGTGCCGGTCAGCGTCAAGGCGATCATGACGCAGGAAGAGTGAGCCGACAGGCGTCTGCCCTGACCCCGTGGCCCTCGAGCCTGCAGGCGTCATCCCGCTGGTGTCGTGTGCATGGCTTGGGTAGGCTGGGCGCTCATGCTTGCATGATGCAGTGAATGGCGATATTCGGTAGTGACAGGCAAGGATGGGTGCGGGGAGCAGATGCGACGAGTGATCAAGCGGGCCGTGATGGCCATGATTGGCCTGTTGGTCGTGAGCCTGATGATAGTGGTCGGGCTCAATCTCTGGGTCGTGATGTCGACCCGTGATCGCATCGCGTCTTCCCCGCTGACCTGCGAAAGCCGTGAAGTGGGAATCGTCTTCGGGACCTCCCATGGCCTGGTGGGCGGAGGACGCAACCCGCACTATCAGGCTCGTCTCGACACCGCAGCCCAGCTCTACCGGCTGCATCGAGTGAGCAACCTGCTGCTGTCAGGGGACAATCGTACGCGTTATTACAATGAGCCGATGACCATGTGGCGTGACCTGCGTGATCGCAATGTGCCACAGCAGTTCATGACGCTGGATTACGCCGGATTCTCGACCTTCGATACGCTGGTGCGTGCGCACAAGGTCTTCGGTGTCGATCAGGCGGTGCTGGTCACGCAGCCCTGGCATCTGCCACGGGCACTGTTCATCGCTGACGTGCTGGGGTTGGATGCCGTCGGCTGTCCGGCGGTTTCCGAGCGTCGGCCTGCGGGGCTGCGGCTGATGCTGCGCGAATGGCTGGCGCGTGCCGCCACGGTGGGGGATCTTTACCTGTGGGGCCGCAAGCCGCGTTTCCTGGGGCCGGCGGAGCGACTGCCGACACCGGTATTGCCCGCCGTACCGGCCGTGTCAGGCAGTTGACGACAGCGGCTCAGCGTACCGGCCGGCCAACACGAAAAGCCCCCGTCTTCCGATAGGAAGCGGGGGCTTTTCGTGTCTGCTCGAGGCTTTTTCCGCTGAGCGGGCCCGAGATCAGCCGGCGCGGCGGCGTGCCGCGATGCCGGTCTGGTGACGATAGAGCTCGCGAATCAATTGGCGGCAGTTGTGGAAGCACGCTTCCAGCACCTTCTCCATGCTGTCCGGGAGAGGATGCGTGAAGGCCGTCGAGCAGGCCTGCATCAGCACGCGCTCCTGTTCGAGCAGTTCGTTGATCAGAACCTGATTGTCGTTGCTGACGATGCTCTTCAGGCGACTCCACAGCCACATGTAGTCATCACGCTCGACATCAGCGTCTCGCGGCATCAGGCTCAGATGCTTGCGCGTCTCGACTTCCAGCGCCTGCTTGAGCTCCACGCGCCGGGCATAGAAGGGTTCAAAGGCCTTCAGCAGCCCGGGACGCAGCCGTTCGGCGTTGTCCTCGAAATAATCAAGACTGTCTGCCAGGGCTTCCTGGACGCTATCCATCGCCACCTGGCGATTGTCGAGAAACATGGGCGGTCACCTCCTCCGTCAGGAGAGATTGTGCGGGTGAAAACAGTGTTTTTCTACCCCTGATGTGCAGAAAGTCCTGATATTTCTTCCCGTAGCGTCAATCCACTCATTTTACGACAGTTCGATGACGTTATCGTGACGTCCGACAGTGTCACGGCTGTCCGTGATCAGCGTCATGTCTCCCAGAATGCTCTGGCAAGCCGGCGGCATCTCACCCCTTGGGCTTGGGCGGGATCTTCCTGGCGGGTGCGGCGGACTTGGCGATGTGGTCGATGATCATCCCCGCGATGTCCTTGCCGGTTGCCGTTTCAATACCCTGCAGACCCGGTGAGGAGTTCACTTCCATGATCACCGGACCATGGTTGGCGCGCAGCAGGTCGACACCGGCGACGGCCAGGCCCATGGCCTTGGCGGCGCGGATGGCGGTGGAGCGCTCTTCCGGCGTGATGCGAATCTCGCTCGCGGTGCCGCCACGATGCAGGTTGGAGCGGAACTCGCCATCAGCCGCCTGACGTTTCATGGAGGCCACCACCTTGTCACCCACCACCAGGCAGCGGATGTCGGCGCCGCGCGCTTCCTTGATGTATTCCTGCACCATGATGTTGGCTTTCATGCCCATGAAGGCCTGGATCACGCTCTCGGCGGCCTGATTGGTCTCGGCGAGCACCACGCCGATGCCCTGGGTGCCTTCCAGCAGCTTGATGACCAGCGGCGCGCCCTTGACCATGGTGATCAGGTCGGGGATGTCATCGGGGGAGTGAGCGAAGCCGGTGACCGGCAGGCCCAGTCCCTTGCGCGACAGCAGCTGCAGCGAGCGCAGCTTGTCACGCGAGCGCGCGATGGCCACGGAGTCGTTGACCACGTAGGTACCCATCATCTCGAACTGGCGCAGTACCGCACAGCCATAGAAGGTGACGGAGGCGCCGATGCGCGGCACCACGGCGTCGAAATGCTCGATCTCGGCACCCTTGTAATGGATGGAGGGGCGGTGCGAGGCGATGTTCATGTAGCAGCGCAGCGTGTCCACGACGCGTGCGGTATGCCCGCGGGCTTCGGCTGCCTCGATCAGGCGGCGAGTGGAGTAGAGGCGGGAATTGCGCGACAGGATACCGATATGCATGAAATCCTCCAGAGCCGAAAGGGCCGTCAGGAATGAGAAGGTGGCGAAAGGATGAAAGAGGTGCGTCAGGAGGCGTCTTGCGCGAGCGCCGCGAAGGCGGCGTGCCCGTTCGAGTCATGCCGGGGGCGAGTCTTGCGCAATGTGAAGGTCGTCAGGGCTCGCCATGCAGATAGGCGGCACCCGGTGCCACCAGCAGGCGACGCAGTGCACGGCGCCCCAGCAGGATGGGGTGGCGCATCTGGGAGCGATCGACCAGTGTCATGTCGATGTCGTAGTCGAGCCCGGCGAGCTGCATGCGGGAGCGAATCACGTAGCGCCACTGTGCCTGACCGTTGGAAGACCTGACCCGACGCCGGTCGTGGACCCGTGTCTCGACATCATGGGGCGGAGAATCACTGCCGCCACTGCGCGTGATGAAGCGTACCCACAGGTCTTCATCCTTCTCGAAGACCTCGATGTTCTCTGCGTGCAGTGCGCTCGAGTGCGCGCCAGTGTCGATCTTGGCGTTGAGGTGCAGATGCAGCTCCGGCAGCTCGATCAGTTCACGCCGCCCGACGACGGCTCGCGGCCGAAAGCCGAGCAGATCGTGGTTCAGGGATCTGAGATCCAGAGGCGGTGCCTTGTAAGCGTGATGACGAGCAGGGGTCTTGGAATGCGGCATGTTTCATCCTGAATCAGAGGGCATGACCTGGCCTGGAGGTCGGGTCACGGCATGCAAGGCACCGTGGTGATCGCAATGGCGCGTGGCAGACAGCGGGATTGCGACCAGACGGGCGCGCAGCATAGTCACTTACCGTATCAGCAGCAATCCTTGTTGGCATATCTTTGGCTGCGAGCAGCGCCGCTCCCGTGCCTGGCGCCTTGCAGAGCGCTTTCACCGGGCAGTTCTCGCGCACGATGATCAGGCCTCTCCCAAGTGTCGTGGGTTATGCGCATGATCTCAAGGACTGTGATGCTCACCTGTCGCTTGCGCTGGCGACCACCGGGCAAGGTGCTGGGCCTAGAGCTAGGCATAGGGCTGGGCCTGGGGCCGAACGAGGTACGTGGCGCAGTGCCGGGCACGAGCCGAGAGGAGAGATTGGCCAGGACGGGCCGGCAGGGGATTGGCCATCAGGACCGGCGAGGGCGGCGGGTCCTGATGGCAGGGCTGGCTCAGAGGCTCAGTAATTCAGAGGCTCAGTAATTCAGAGGCTCAGTAATTCAGAGGCTCAGTGGCGTTGCGTCGGCGCCACCGTCCGGCCGGTGAGCGACGCCAGGGCGAGCCCCAGGGCGCTGTCGGGTTCGGCGTTGCGCAGCGTCATCAGTACCGGCAGACGCAGACGCGGAATCAGCGCCAGATCACGGGCGAGAGCCTGGAAGCTGGCCTGCGGGCAGTTGGCCAGTCGCACGAGGAAGGTCGGCAGGCGCTCGGCATCTTCCAGATGGGCATAACCGCGTGCGGCGATCGCGACCAGCACATCCACGCTGGCGGCGCTCTCGTCCGCCAATAGCATATCCAGCCATTCGGCGGCCGCTGGCAGGGGGCTGGCAGCCGCTGCACGCAGGCAGGCGCACAAGGTTTCCAGGTCTCCCAGCTCCCGTGCCGTCTGACCGCGGCGAATCAGACTGTCGAGCAGCTCCGCCTCCAGACTGTCCGTCAGCGGACTGGCCAGCTGCGGATGGGCCGGGGGAGCCTGCTCCAGGCATAGGGCGAGCGCGCGCAGCGGCGTGTCGGGAAGATAGCCGATCCGTTCGATCATCGCCTCGGCAAGTTCATTGGTGAACTCACCGCGACGCGTCAGCCCATCGGCGATGCCCTGCAGGCCAACGCTGGGCCAGTCATCAAGGGGCAGTTGCGCGGCGAGATAGCGTTCCGCCTGTTCATAGTACTGGCTGGCAGGGCGATCACAGTCGATGCTGGCGCGGGCATGCAGCATGGCGCGCAGGCTGTCATCTGGAGTGAAGGCCAGGGGATTGTCCTGCATCAGGTTGTCGATCTTGCCTGCCTCGGCCTGCAACAGGTCAGAACGACCGACGCTCAGTGCCGTCTGGCCGAGTGTGGTCAGCAGGCGTTCGAGGAATGCATCTCGTTGCGGCGGAGAAAGCCGGCCTTCTTCATCCAGCGGCAGGGCCAGAAACCACACCAGTGGATCGTCGATGCCGGCGGGTCGGAAGACGCACGCCAGCCGGGCCTGTCCCTTGAAAGGTTGCGACCACGGCTGTTGCTGGGTCTCGAAGGCTTCCAGCTCTTCAAGGCTCAAGGGGGACAGGATGCGCCCCAGGTGATAGAGGTGCACGTCAGCGCCGGTGCGCTGGAAGAAGTTGCTCAGGGAGGAGAGTGGAGTCATGAGGCTCACCGCTGCGGTTGGGCTCCCCGGACGCAGTGCGCGTCCGGGACGACCTGAGATTGGGCGTGATATCGGCAAGGATACGCCATGAATGGCTGAGACTTTAGCGATTCGCCTCTTGGCATGCCACCCGCGAAGGCTGTCGCGCATTGTCGCAACACCTTGATTGCAGAAGGATTGCCGGCTATGGGGTCTTTGGGAGACGTCCTGGTGACTCGCTGATGAAAATTTGATCAATTTTCTCCTGCCCAGGTCTGGCGCGGCTTGCAGCGAGGAAGCACAAGGTTATCCACAGTATCGTCCACGGAAGACGTGAATAACTGTCATCCTGATGACCTCAGCCTGTCATCGTTAGCCGCTACCCGGTGGCGTGCTCTTGAGAGGGCACACTCAATCCGAGTGGCAGCGGTCGTTGCGCCCGCCGGGACGCCTCGGCGCATGGCTGGTCAGCAGGGGCAGGCATGCTAGAATCTCATCATTGCTCGCGCATGTAGCGTTATTCCTTTTCGTTCTTACCAAAGTGGAGGAAATGTTTGGGAATGCGCGACAGGCTCGTTATTCTATAAAACTAAATCACATATAAATGCTGTCGCTTATGCCTGATTCGTTGCTGTCATGTGCTCGCTGCGTGTGGGACGGTGGATGACGTCTGCACTTCGACACATGCCCTGCCCGCATAAGTCTGCCACCATCGAGGATTTCCGATGCGCCATTCACGTTCACTTGCTGCCGTCTTCTCTGCCACTGCTCTCAAGGGCACCGTGATGGCGGCGGCATTGGGGGCTGCTGCCATGGGCAGCCTGGCCGCTCACGCCGACACCCTGAAGGTCGGCATGTCCGGAGGCTACTTCCCGTTCACCTTCGTCAAGCAGGACAAGCTGCAGGGCTTTGAGGTGGATGTCCTGAATGCCGTGGGCGAGATCACCGGCGACGATGTCGAATTCGTCACCATGAGCTTCTCCGGTCTGATCGGTGCACTGGAAGCGGGTCGTATCGATACCGTGGCCAACCAGATCACCATCACCGATGCGCGCAAGGCCAAGTTTGCCTTCACCCAGCCGTACGTCTATGACGGGGCGCAAGTGGTCAAGCGTCGTGGCAATGACGAGATCACCGGCGTCGAGTCCCTCAAGGGGCACAGCGTGGCGGTCAATCTGGGGTCCAACTACGAAGCGCTGATGAAGGAGCTGCCGTACGCCGACCAGATCGACATCAAGACCTATGAATCCAACATCGAGCAGGACACCGCCCTGGGCCGTGTCGATGCCTTCGTGATGGACCGCGTCAGCGCAAGCCAGGTGATCCAGAAGACACCGTTGCCGCTGGAGCTGGCAGGCACGCCGTTCTCACGTCTCGAGAACGCGCTGCCGTTCCGCAAGGATGCCGAGGGTGAAGCCAAGCGTGACGCGGTGGATGCCGCGCTGACCGAGCTCAAGGAAAATGGTCGTCTGGCCGAGATTTCCAACAAGTGGTTCGGCAATGACATCACCACGCCTTGAACATTGACGGGCGCGCCCTGATACAGGGGGCACCCGTGGACGAGCCTGACGCATGACGGTGTGTCACGTGCAGGCGCGTCAATCGATGTCGTGAGCAAACGGGGTGACGGCACAACCGTCACCCCGTTGCCGTGATGATGCTCCACGTGTCGCCGGGTTATTGCCGTCATCACGTCGATGGGCGTCTTCCGTGAGACTCTCAGCCAAGCCCTCAGCCTGTCCGGATAACGAATGGATACTCTCAATATCGATTACATGCTTGGCCTGCTGCCGGTCATGCTCAAATACCTGCCACTGACACTCAAGATGGCCTGTATCGGCATGGTGGCCGCGCTGGTACTGGCCTCGCTGTTGGCGGTAGTGCGGGTGCTGAAGGTGCCGGTGCTCAACGCGCTGACCGTGGTGTTCATCTCCTTCTTCCGCGGTACGCCGCTGCTGGTGCAGCTGTTCCTGTTCTACTACGGCCTGCCGCAGGTGATGTCGTTCCTCACCCAGATCGATGGCGTGACCGCGACGATTCTGGGCCTGACGCTGCACTTCTCTGCCTACATGGCCGAGTCGATCCGTGCGGCCATCGTCGGCGTCGATCGCAGCCAGACCGAGGCGGCGCTGTCCATCGGCATGACCAATGTCCAGTTGATGCGTCGCATCGTGCTGCCACAGGCAGCCCGTGTGGCGGCTCCCACGCTGATGAACTACTTCGTGGACATGATCAAGTCCACGTCGCTGGCCTTCACGCTGGGGGTGACCGAACTGATGGGCGCGACCCAGAAGGAAGCGGCCAGCAGCTTCCTGTACTTTGAATCCTTCATCATGGTGGCCATCGTCTACTGGGTGATGGTGGAAGGGCTGTCCTTCGTGCAGCGCTGGATGGAGAAACGTCTCAACAAGGCCTATCAGCGATGATTGCAGTCAGAAATCTGATCAAGAAATTCGGCGGGCAGGCCGTACTCGATGGCATCACGCTGGAAGTGAAGCAGGGCGAGATCATCGTCGTCATCGGCCCGTCGGGTACCGGCAAGTCCACCTTGCTGCGTTGCATCAACTTCCTGGAACAACCCGATGACGGGGAAATCCAGATCGGCGAGCACAAGGTCGCGGCCACACGCGCCAGTCGCCATGACATTCTTGCCCTGCGTCGCAACAGTGCCTTCGTGTTCCAGAACTATGCGCTGTTCGCCAACAAGACGGCGCTTGAGAACATTGCCGAGGGCCTGATCGTCGTCAATGGCTGGCCCAAGGCCAAGGCGCATCAACGCGCCCGCGAGATTCTCGAGCGCATCGGCATGAGCGAGAAGGCGGATGCCTTCCCGGCGGCGCTTTCCGGTGGACAGCAGCAGCGAATCGGCATCGGGCGTGCCATGGCGGCCCAGGCCGAGGTCATCCTGTTTGATGAGCCGACCTCGGCGCTCGACCCGGAATGGGTCGACGAAGTGCTGGAGCTGATGAAGCAGCTGGCGGTGGAGCGTCAGACCATGATCGTGGTCACCCACGAGATGCAGTTTGCGCGGGAAGTCGCTGACCGCGTCATCTTCATGGAAGGCGGGCGTATCGTCGAGCAGGGGCCACCGAGTCAGCTGTTCAGCGCGCCGAAGGATGACCGCACCCGCGCCTTCCTGCGCAAGGTGCTCGATGAAGTCCCGCCGCAGGGAGCGGCAGGTATCTGAGCGGCTGCCATCTCAAGGGCAACCCTCATCACGACGGCCCACCTGCCTGCGCAGGTGGGCCGTCGTGATGAGGGTT
Organism: Cobetia sp. 5-25-4-2; assembly: GCF_013374075.1. NCBI lineage: Bacteria > Pseudomonadati > Pseudomonadota > Gammaproteobacteria > Oceanospirillales > Halomonadaceae > Cobetia > Cobetia sp. 5-25-4-2. The sequence goes on from NZ_BLWK01000001.1 coordinate 571,774, forward strand.
GCCGTGATTGATGGCGAGCATCGTGATTGCCCGGGCGCATCCCCGCGATGCGCCCGGGGCAGAAGAGGGCGGCGACTAGCTGCGTCGCGGCATGCTGTGCACCCTGGCCACCGCATCATCAAGAGCCAGGGCCACACGCTCTTCCAGCAGCTCCTGTTCGGCAGGGGTCATGTAGAAGGCCATGTCCACATCATGACGGATGTAGCGCGGTGCCAGCTGATTGAGCGCGATGCAGGCGACATCCTCGCGGCTGTCGCCATCCATGCCGCTGGCCGTGGCATGCAGGCGTATGCCATCGAACACCAGCTGCTCCATGTAATTGTGGACGCCCATCGACTGTGGGCTCCCCTGGGTCGAGCAAGACGTTGCGTGCTGTCCGTGCATGATGAGTCTCCCTTGTGACGTGACGAAGGCGGTCATTGCCTGCTGTCGAAAGGCCGGTCTCCTGTGCCCGTCCGACGGGCAGAGCCTCAGCCCGACAACAGACGCGCTTCTGCCTCTTCAATATGATCAGCCAGCCCGGACAATACCAGCGTATCGCCACACGCGAGACGAAGATCACCCGTGGGCTCCTCGATGCAGTCCCCGTTGGCGCGCACGATGCGGGAGATCAGGATACCGCTGCGCTCCGGCAGGGAGATCTCGTCCAGTCGGCGCTCACAGGCCCAGGTACTCTCGGTCAGGGTCACAGGATGGCGTCTCAGCAGCGGGTTGCCACGCTTGTCGGTCAGCTGGGACTGCTGGCCGTGGAAGTAGCCATGCAGCAGACTGTAGCGGGCCTCGCGGGCCTTCTGGATCGAACGCGCCACACGGCGAAATGGCACCTCGAGATTGACCAGCACATGCGAGACCAGCATCAATGAGCCTTCCAGTACCTCCGGGATCACCTCGGTCGCGCCGGCGGCCTTGTAGGTGTCCAGGTCGGCATCATCCTGGGTGCGCACCAGCACCTTGAGCTCGGGGAGCTGCAGCGGCTGGATGGCATGCAGGATGGCCAGTGCATGCGGCAGCTGGTTGACGGTGATCACCACCTGGCGGGCGCGCTCGATGCCCAGTGCGCGCAGAATGTCCTGACGCTGGGCATCACCGAAGACCACCGGTTCACCCGCGCTGGCGGCTTCATGCACGCGGATGGGGTCGGCATCGATGGCGATCCACTGGAGCTTCTCCTGGGTCAGGAAGCGCCCGACCGTCTGACCGACACGCCCGAAGCCGCACACGATGACGTGGTCGTGCAGCGGGGCCGTGGCCTCGCTCAACTGCGCCGTGGTGTGCGGATTTTCCTGGGTGGGGGTATGTGAGCGGCAGGCACGTTGCGACAGATGCTGGTTGTGACGAATGAGCGAGGGCGTGACGACCAGCGAGCCGATGATGATCGCCACCACCAGTCCCACGGTATCGGTGTCCATCAGCTGTTGTTGACTGGCCAGTGCCAGCAGGGCAAACCCGAACTCTCCGCCCTGTGACAGCACCAGGCCGGTGCGCATGGCCGAATCCAGTGGTCGTCCGGAGAGTCTGGCAAGCCCCGTGATCAACAGTGCCTTGGTGGTCAGCAGGCAGATCACGCCGATCACCACCCAGTACCATTGTGCCAGCAGGACATGCGGGTCGAGCAGCATGCCGACCGAGACGAAGAACAGGCCCAGCAGGATGTCCCGGAACGGGCGAATGTCCGCCTCAATCTGATGCCGGTAATGGCTTTCACCGAGCATCATGCCCGCCAGGAAGGCGCCGAGCGCCATCGAAAGGTGCAGGCTATGGGTCAGCCAGGCCGAGAACAGGGCCACCAGCAACACGGTGAGCACGAACAGCTCTTCCGAGCGTGAGCGCGCGACTTCCTGAAAGACCAGTGGCAGCACCCATTTGCCGATGGCCATCATCACCACCACCAGGCCGATGCCCTTGGCCAGCATCACGCCCAGATCGCTGAGCAGCTGGCTGCCATCTCCCGCCATGGCCGGAATCAGGATCAGGAACAGCAGGGCGGCAAGGTCCTGAAACAGCAACACTCCCACCGCGGCATGGCCGTGGGGGCTGTCCAGCTCGTTCCAGCGCGCCAGCTCCCGCGTCACGATGGCCGTGGAAGAAAGTCCCAGTGCGCCGGCCGCGACCAGCGCCGCGGCAGGGGTCAGCCCCAGTGCGCAGCCCAGCGCCCAGAAGAGTCCGCTGCAGACCACCACCTGGGAGGCTCCCAGTCCGAAGACGGTGGTCTTGAGGGCTCGCATGCGGGGCATCGAGAATTCCAATCCCAGCGAGAACAACAGAAAGACCAGGCCGAACTCCGACAGAAAGGCCAGCTCTTCCGGACGGCCTATCCAGCCTGCCAGATGCGGGCCGACCAGAAAGCCCACCGCCAGATAGGCCAGTACCGGTGGCAGGTGCAGGCGTCGGAACAGCGCCGCCGCGACCACCGAGGCCCCCAGCAGGATCATCACGTCATTGAACAGGCTATCTGCCATCTGGCCCTCCTGGCCTTCCAAGCGTATGAACGGGATAATACCGTGAACGCATCATGCATGAATTGACGGAGGTGTCATGAACCCGACCGAAATACCCCAGGACGGCGAACTCGCCGGCAACGCGCATGACGAATTGCGTGACCTGCTGGCACGCCTGGAAGCGACGATGAAAGCGGCGGATCTGTGGCGCATGGAGACACCGACCCCAGAGGCCTTCATGAGCGTGGAGCCCTTCTGCGTGGACCGCATGGACATGGGGCAGTGGCTGCGTTTTGTGTTCATCGCGCGTCTCGAGGCACTGTGTGACGCACGTGGCAGCTTCCCGGTGAAGTGTGACGTGGCGCCTGCCATCGAGGCCTGGTTGAAGGATGCGCGTCCGGAGCGCCGCGTGGCGATGACGGAAGTCGTGCGCGAGATCGATACGCTGATCACCGACAACTGAGTCGTCGCGGTTCACACGGGAGACGGGTATGCCGTACTACTTCGCCTACGGAAGCAACATGAATCCGGCGCGTGTCGCGGCACGCATCGGTGACACGCGTCGTGCCCTGCATGGCTGGCTGGAGGAGCATCGGCTGAGTTTCGACAAGGCGTCGCGTGTTCCGGGGATCGCACATGCCAATGTGCAACCGGCGCGGGGTGAGCGTGTCGAAGGGGTGCTCTACGAGCTGCGCGACCCTGAGCAGATCACCCTGATGGACCCCTACGAGGGGCGCCCACATGAATATGAGCGCTTTCGTCATGCCATCGTGACACGTGACGGTGTCATCGAGGCCTGGGTGTACATCGCCTTGCCGGAGCGCACCGGTCAGGGACTCAAGCCGGCCCGTGAGTATCTCGAGCACCTGCTGGGCGGGCGTGACTTCCTGACCCCGGACTATTTCACGGCATTGGCAGACGTGGAAGCGGTGCACTCGCTGGATGATGACACGCTCGCACGGCTGGGGCTGTCACGCAGCACGCCGCGCTGAGACGCCAGAGACGACAGCCGTGACGAAAAAAGCCCGCCCCTCATCACGAGGGGCGGGCTTTTTCATGGCAACGCCCTGGCAACATCATGCCACCAGGGGAGGGCCGAGGGGCGCTCAGCGTTGCTCGGTCAGTACCGGGTCCAGATTCGTCTGGTCACGACGGCTGGTCAGCATGCCGATGATCAGGCCCGCCAGTGCAGGTGCCAGCCAGCCCAGATTCATGGAGGCCAGCGGCAGCAGCGGCTCGATTCGGTGCGAGATGGCCATCAGGGAATCGATGCCACTGGCTTCGAAGCCATCGAGCAGGCTGACCAGCAGGGTCAGGCCCAGGCTCCAGCCGAATACGCGTGGCGCATCATGCAGGCGCGGGCGCAGGTAGGAGAGCAGCGTCAGCACGAGTACCAGCGGATAGAGCGTGACCAGCACCGGAATCGAGACGCTGATCAGGGTCGAGAGGCCCAGGTTGGCGATCAACGCCGAGGCCACGGCCATCACGATCACCAGCAGACGGTAGGGCACGCTCGGCAGCAAGCGATGGAAGAACTCGCCGCAGGAAGTCAGCAGGCCCACCGCGGTGGTCAGACACGCCAGAGTGATGACCAGCGCCAGGATCAGCTTGCCGGCATCCCCGAACAAGGCCTCGACGTAGACCGGAATCAGTTCGCCCTTGGCGGCTTCCGTCACCAGAGCATGGCTGGTGGCGCCCATGTAGGTCAGCGGCAGATAGACGGCGGCCAGACAGATCGCGGCGATCGCGCCGGCCCACAGGGTGTAGCGCGTCACGTCAGCGGTGGCGGTGATGCCACGCGCCTTGATCGCGGAGACGATCAGAATGCCGAACACCATCGAGGCCAGCGCATCCATGGTCAGGTAGCCCTGCTGGAAGCCGGTCATGAAGGGCGCTTCGGCCCACTCGGGGCTCACCGGGCCCAGCGGCCCCTGCGGGTCGATGATGGTGAACAGCGCGATCAGTGCCAGCAGCGCGATCAACAGCGGGGTCAGCCACTTGCCGACCACGTCCATCAGCTTGCCGGGGCTCAGGGCGATCAGGGTGGCAATGCCGAAGAACACCACCGAGTGCAATGCCAGGCCTGACTCGGGCGTCATGTCGATGAACGGACGCATGCCCATCTCGAAGGCGACGGTACCGGTACGCGGGATGGCGAACATTGGCCCGATGGACAGGTAGATGGCGACGCCGAAGGCCGCTGCCGCCCACTTGGGCAGCGGGGAGGTGATCTTGTCGAGCCCGCCGCCGATCACGGCGACCGCGACGATTCCGGCCAGCGGCATGCCGACACCGGTGGTTAGAAAGCCCAGTGCCGCCGGCCAGAACTCGGCCCCTGCGCCCTGACCTACCTGAGGCGGGAAGATGATGTTGCCAGCGCCAAGGAAGAGCGCAAATGTCATGAAGCCCAGCGCCACGATATCGAGGCTGGAAAGTCGTGTTTTCAAGATGACGTCCTACGGATTCAGCGGATGCGTTGCGGCAGCAGGATGTCGGAGTCGACACGCTGCCGGGAAGCCGTTGGCCAGCGACAGGGGTGAGGTCACCAGCAGACTCGGGCTCGCGGGGTAGTGCGAAGCCCGCGTCTCATGGCGAGAAACAGGCCAACCTGTGAGTCGCCTGAATCTGACGCGGCGCATTATCGTTGATTTCACGCATCAAGACAAAGTGAGTACTCCCTCCCGAGCAGTCCGCTTGCCGGCCTGATCGCGACGTGAGTCGTCAGGTGGGGGAAGCCGGGGGCAGCGGGATGAAGTGAGGCCATCCATCCGGCACCACGAATACCCGCCATTGAGAGGGGGTGTCGTGTCGCGAGTCCAAGGGCCGGTGCGGCGCGCGTTCCAGCCATAGCTGACGCGGATGCTGGGGCGGCGCCTGCCGGGGAGTGCCCGTTGGCGGGTTCGCTTCCCCGTCAGAGGGCGCGAAATAGTCCTCGAGCCAGAGTTGCAGCTCGCGCCACCCGGTCAGTGATTGCGCAGGGGGAGGGGCCAGCCAGGCGGGCTTTTCCCTGAGACAGCCCAGCAGCGGCGCGGTATCCATCGCGGTACTGTCGAGGCTCTGGCAGAAGGCGGCAAACTGGCTCACGGGGACCCACCAGCCAGCCTGCGTCGCGCTTGAAGGATGGCAGTGACGCGGTGGCGGCAGCTGCTCATCGGCAGGTGTCTCCGGCTGCCAGGGGCGAAACAGACCGCCGGGCATGGCCAGGCATTGGCCCGCGAGCCACCCGGGGGCCGAGTCTCCCGTCGCCTCGGCGGCGTCGCACACGGGTAGACCAAGCGCCTGACGAATCGTCTGTTGCCCCCGCTCGCTGAGCGCCAGTGGCAGCTGGTGCGCAAGACTGCGTCGCGTCTTGATGGCGAGACTGTCGGCACCGCCCGGGCCGATCCAGCGCTCCAGGCCATCCGCCGGACCCGGACCTTGTGGCAATCCCAGATAGAACTTGATCGCGACTTCCAGGTGGGTGGGGGTCGTGTCGCCTGCTGCTAGGTACAGCATGTCCAGCTCGCCCAGCGTGATCTTGCCTTCCATGATCCTGAGATTGTGGGCCAACAGTCGGCTGCCCGGGGCGTGGGCCAGCACGAACCGCCACAGCAGCTCGTGATAGAGACCGAGCCGATGGTGGCGACGCTCATCCACCGCGGATTCCAGTGCCTCGGGGGTCTGCTCAAGCTCGCTCAGCCAGCGATGGCGAGCGATGACGTCGCCCAGTCCCAACGCCTCGAGAGCCGGGCGCTGATAAGGGCGCAGTGTCAGCAGGTCCGGGGCACTCAACAGCCAGGCGATATCCCTGACGCGCGGATGCGTATAGCGCTCGCATTCGCCACGCAGGGTCTGCCCGGCAGTCTTCGGCCAGCGGGTGGGAGGGGCCTGAAAAGGCGCATCATTGTCAGGAATCGGTGGCGGGTTGGGCATGTCGCCAGTGTAACGCTCACTCACCCACGCGGCCATTCGTGCCAGAGGGACCCGCGACCTCTGCTGACGGCGTTGGCGAGGGCATCGTCTTTGAGGATTGATTCCTCATGAGAACCAACCCGTGATGGTCAGGCCGGTACTCCACGCGCTGCACGTCTCTCGGCGTGTTCAACAAAGAATGTACGCAACATGCAGACAAGATGCAGGCAATGTGCGCGTGTCTCTTGAGGTCTGAATGCCCCCTTGTCACCTGACCAGGACGGAGCCGTCATCTGACGAGCGCGCCCAGGCAGCGTGCTTGAGCCAGGGCCCCCGGCGATGGTGGAAGCGACCTTCGGCGTACTCGGTGGGTGAGGAACAATTCGGGCGACCGGGGTGAACAATCCTCTGCTCTGCAAGGGAGTTATCCGGCTTCCTGTCGCTGGCCGACAGAAAAATAAACGCATTATTTCTCTTTCTACTGCATCCAGTCTCAAGGCCTTGGCGTATGTCTCATCAGAACATGACGACACACTTCACCGCTGGCGACATGTTTTCCCGAGGGGAGTCTCGAGACAGGGATTTCTCTCGAACACCGAAGGATTCTGCCAGGGCAAGGCGTCAGTCAGATGGCTGACTCGGCACGGAATCAGGAAGTTTCTGCACCATTATAGTTATACAAGAGTTGTTCATGACTCTGACGTGAATTGTCGATCTCGAGGGGCGCGCGGAAGATGCTGGCCCCGGAATCGACAGCCTACCGCGAGTTTGTTGCTCAAGGCGAAACAGTGAGCTTCCAATGGCACGGCTAGTTAGAAAGCGGAATAAAGATTAGTCTGTTAATAATCGAAGCGAAGCACGACCCACAGCCAATGGAGGACGGAGCCCGGACAGGGGCTACTCGCCAGATCCTTCACTCGCTGACAACGACTTCACGCGGAATCATCCGCTACCCAGGACCAGGAGATAGACCATGAAGAACACCACACTGAAGACATTGATCGCCGCCGCCGTCATCGCCACTGCCAGCACGTCCGCCCTTGCCGCTGATGACAGCCCTGCCGCTCTGCGCGTCCAGAATGCGCTGAACAGCCAGCAGATCATCGGCCAGTCCCAGCCGGCAGCCACCAGCCAGCAGAGCTTCGCGGAGACTGGAATGAGCGTTGCCGCCGGACGTGTCGAGCAATCACTCAATGCCGAGCACATTCGTGGCCAGCAGACCGCTGCCGTATCCCGGGCCAATGACACCGTTTCCGAGCAGGGCAAGAGTGTCGCAGCCAGCCGAGTCCAGCAGAGCATCAGCGACAACGCCTGAGCCGACGCAACGCTGAGTCGTCAACGGGTCGCAAGACACGGCCTCTCGGCGCGTCGCTCTCAAGCACTCTGTCTTTCCCTACCTCTTTCGTCAGTGTCATTTCCAGGAGTCACATCATGAAGACCTTCAATGCCCTCATCGCCGCCGCCGTTCTCTCCGTCACCACCGCAGGCGTTGCCAACGCTGATAGCGTTGCCGACCAGCAGATTCGCGCCACCATCAGCGAATCCGTGATCCACGGTCAGGCCCAGCAGGCAGCGACTCAGCCGCTGCACTTCAACGACGCCGGCAAGAGTGTTGCGGCCAGTCGTGTCGAGCAGGCGCTGAACAACCAGAGCGTCAATGGTCAGCAGGCGCAGATCACTCGTGATTCCCGCCAGTACGTCAATGATGCCGGCAAGAGCGTTTCCGCTACCCGCGTCCAGCATGCCCTGAGCGAAAGCGTCTGAGGACAGGGGATCGCATTGGTGGATGGTCTTGGCTACCGCCACCGGGTGGGTCGTCTCTGCGCATGGTATGTGCTGGATGTCGACAAGGTGTTAGAGGATTTTCTTGAGTCTTCGTGAGGCATTCTTGCCAAAATTTACGCCGGTTGGATGCTGATATCTGCGATGTATCATTGGACAGATTTGAGACGATTTCTGGGGCGCAAGGCGTGATAGGCGCTCGAGAATGACAAACCAGTCAGCCCTCGCAAGGAAGGATGATTCATCTGGATAATTGCAGATATTTTCCGCGTTTTTCGTGAAGATTCATCGCCAGTTCATGGTGAGAGTGTCATGATGATTTACGGTGATTAAACGTTGTTGATTGCCGAGCGGCATGCCGGAAATGTCGAGGCCGGATGCCATGATATCGATCAAGTGGAGACGCATGATGGTGCGCGGAAAACTCAAGAAGGTGGCAGGTTCAGTGTTGTTGGGTATCGGCCTGATGTCGGGGAATGCGATGGCGGATGATGTCGTCAATAAGCCCAAGGTGCTCATCTTCGATGTCAATGAAACGCTGTTGGACCTGACCTCGATGCGCAGTTCGGTCGGTGAGGCACTGGGGGGAAGAGAAGACCTGCTGCCCCTGTGGTTCTCGACCATGCTGCATTACTCCCTGGTGTCTACCGTGACCCGGGACTATCACGACTTCGGGCAGATCGGTGTCGCCTCGTTGCTGGTGGTCGCGCAGAACAACGGTGTCGAACTGACGGATGAGCAGGCGAAGAAGGCCATCATCACACCGTTGCTGACACTCCCGCCTCACCCTGATGTCAAGGAAGGTCTGGCCAGGCTCAAGGCCGAAGGCTACAAGATCGTCAGTCTGACCAACTCGTCCAACAAGGGCGTCAAGGCCCAGTTCGAGAACGCGGGACTGCTGCCGTATTTTGATGCTCGCTACAGCATTGAAGATATCCAGATCTACAAGCCGGACCTGCGTTCCTATGAGTGGGTGCTGGACAAGCTCGATGTCGAACCTGAAGAAGCCATGATGGTCGCTGCACATGGTTGGGATGTCGCGGGTGCCAAGGAAGCGGGCTTGCAGACCACCTTCATCGCCCGCCCGGGCAAGGCACTCTTCCCGCTGTCAAAGGCGCCGGATCATGTCGTGAAGGATGTGAACGAACTGGCCGACATTCTGGAGTAATTTCCTTGATTGGCGGGGGCTATCGAGATCCTGTCACCCTGAAGTCCGCGGTATCGGTGGGGCTGGCGAATCTCCTTTGACAGAAATCATATCCTGTCAATCGGGAGGCTGCCGGTCCCATCGCCTGGCAGATTCATCGTGAATACTCCGCAAGTATTCTGGCGATATTGTCGAGATTTCGTGATGGTGGTTCGCTGTCATGCGCTGTATTTCGTTGATGTTGATCGATGGTGCGTGATGATGGAATGGCGCGCTGACAGGTCGCATCGAGGTGGCGTGACAGTCCCCAGGCGATCTCGAGAAGGATGTTCGTCAGAAAGACCCAGAGTGCTTGAGAAAGCCCCCCGCAGGCACGGTTTCTCAAGCGCTTTCCTGTCCTGGGTGTCGCTGTCCCGACATTCATTGCCCGCCCGATTGGCGGGTTTTTTTATGTCTCGCGTCCAGAGGCAGTGTCATGGTGAGGGCGCGCCAGAAGAGGGGGAGCGCAGGCCGAGCAGGCGTGCTGCATCGCGCGGTCGGGGTCTGAGCGAGGGGAGCGCAGGTGGCAGAAACCAATGTCAATGGTAGGCTGGGCGGCATTCCCCTTTTCCAGACAGGAGCGCAGAGATGAACGACGCATCACCCCAGCATGGCCACCGTAGTCCGCAGATCATCGAGCCTCAGGGCCAGGCGGATGCCTGTGTCATCTGGTTGCATGGGCTGGGGGCGGACGGCAGTGATTTCGTGCCCGTGGTGCCGGCGCTGGGATTGCCGGCTGATCACGGCGTGCGTTTCGTATTCCCGCACGCGCGTGAGCTGGCCGTGACCGTCAATGGCGGCATGCGCATGCCGGCCTGGTACGACATTCTCGAGATGAATCTTGGGCGGCGTGTCGATGAAGTGCAGCTGCGCGAGTCCGCGGCTTACGTGCATGCCTTGATCGAGGAGCAGGTCGCGCAGGGGATCGCCAGTGAGCGCATCCTGCTGGCAGGCTTTTCTCAAGGCGGTGCCGTGGTCTACGAGGCGGCGTTGAGCTGTGAGCGGCCGTTGGGTGGGTTGCTGGCGCTCTCCACCTATTTCGCCACCAGCGCGACCATCACGCCGTCAACCGCCAATCAGGGGCTGGCCATCAGTGTCCATCACGGCACCCAGGATGACATCGTGCCGCTGGCACTGGGGGAGGCTGGCGCCGAGAGTGCTCGCGCCCTCGGGCATCCGCTTGAATGGCACACCTGGCCGATGGCGCACGCCGTGTGTCTCGAGGAGATCGAGGCGATCGGCGAATGGTTCACGGCACGCCTGCTGGCCTGATCGGCCGCCAGTCCCACAACGCCGCTGACGGAGTGATTCGTCAGCGGCGTTTTCATGTGCCGGCAGCGCGGGTCACGTTCAGCAGCGATAGCGATAGGCGAGATGTTCATCCTTGCGCGGGCCGGTGATGCGCCAGTCGAGGTCGAAGCCGCAGGGCTTGTCATCCGTATCGCGCACGATGACGAGGGTGGCGGAATAGAGGTCATCGATGCACAGATGTGCCTCGCGGCTGATGAAGTGGTCACCATCGCCTGCGGGAGCCTCGATCAGGTCGAACAGGAAGACCGCCGCATCGCGGCCGCGGCGCTCATGGCTCAGTGACAGGGCCGTGCCGTCGGGGCTCAGTCGCCAGCGATAGCGATTGCTGAACGTGACACTGCTGGCCTGGCCCTCCAGTCGGAACTGCCCCTGTTCATTGAAGAGGATGTCCCATGAGTCTTCCGCCCCAGTCCTGCCGGCCCCATCAGGCATCTCCTTCTCGAGGCGCACTTCACCGCTGCCATGGCCGGACCAGGCGTTGCGTGAGGCAGGCCCTGAGCGTGACGAAAATTCCAGGTGGCGTATCTGCTCAAGCAGCGCGTGGAGGGTTACAATGCCTGTCAACTTTCTCTGCCTAACGGGTTTACTCGTCATGTCCTACCTGATCGGTGTCACGGCCCTGTGGGCCTTCTCGTTTTCCCTGATCGGCGTCTACCTGTCCGGTCAGGTCGATAGCTATCTGGCCGTGCTGACACGCATCGTGCTGGCCAGCCTGATCTTTGCTCCCTTTCTGCGCCCACGGGCGATCAGTGGCCGCATCCGCTGGCAGCTGATGGCCATCGGTGCGGTGCAGCTGGGGCTGATGTACATCTTCTTCTACCGCTCCTTCCTGCTGTTGCCCGTCCCGGAAGTGCTGCTGTTCACGATCTTCACGCCCATCTACATCACCCTCCTGGATGACATGATGAAACGTCGGCTGTCGCCATTCTACCTGCTCACGGCGATGGTGGCGGTCATCGGTGCGGCGATCATTCGCTACGACGGGGTCACCGAGGGCTTCTGGCTCGGCTTTGCCGTCGTTCAGGGGGCCAATCTGTGCTTTGCCATCGGCCAGGTCGCCTATCGTCATCTCTCGCCCCAGCTGCCTGAAGGTGTCGCGCACCGTCATGTGTTCGGCTGGTTCTATCTTGGCGCCCTGGCGCTGGTGGTCGTGATGTTCCTGCTGTTCGGCAATACCGACAAGCTGCCTTCGCAGCCGGTGCACTTCGTGGTGCTGGGCTGGTTGGGCATCGTGGCGTCCGGGATGGGCTACTTCCTGTGGAACAAGGGAGCGACGCGCGTCGATGCCGGTACCCTGGCGATCATGAACAATGCGCTGGTACCGGCGGGACTGCTGGTCAATCTGCTGATCTGGAATCGCGACGCGGACCTACCGCGTCTCGCGCTGGGCGGGGCGGTCATCGTGCTGGCGCTGTTGATCAATCAGTTCTGGGCGCGCCAGCGTGAGCAGCGCGCGCGTGAGGCGCAGAGCGTTCGCTAGGCATCGGCTCCGTGCAGCGCGTTGCGCAGGGTCGTGGTCAATCGTGCGAGGGTCTCATCGTCCTGCAGCTGGGCCGCATTGAGGCGCAGGCCGGGGCTGACCGCCTTGAACAGGTAGCCGGGCAGAGTGGCGATGCCAGCCTCGAGCAGCTCGCGGTGCAGGCGGGAAAGGGCCGCGCCATCGAGTCCCGGCAGGCCGCACCACTGCAGATAGCCACCACTGACACCGGGCAGCCAGACGCCATCGCCGAGAGCAGAGGCAAGCGTCTCGCGCAGCAGTTGCAGGCGCTTCGCGTAGCAGCGGCGCATGCGGTGGACATGGCGCCCGTAATCGCCGCTGGCGATCAGCTCCGCGAGGGCGGCGTGCATCCATGGCATGTCGCCCATGCCATCGGCCCAGCGTGCGCGAATCAGCCCCTGCATGCCCAGCTCGGCGTCAGGTGCCACGCTTTCGGACCGTGGGAGCCACACCCAGCCACAGCGTGCTCGCGGGTCGAGCGTCTTGGACAGCGAGCCCACCGTGATCACGCCGGGTGCCTGTTCCGGTGACATTGTCTGTCCCAGTGGCGTTGTCTGCGCCGGTGACGGTGCCTGACGCTGATGGAGGTCCATCAGCCAGGGCAGGCGGGTGTCGAAGCTCAGTTCCGCGAAGGTGGCATTCTCGATGATCTGTACCCCGTGGCGTTGGGCCAGCTTGAGCAGGCGATCTCGATCCGTCAGGCTCAGCTGGCCACCCAGCGGGTTGTGGCAATCCGGTGAGACGATCAGCGCGTCGAGGGCGGCCTTGCCGTGTCGGTGCCCGGCCGTGGGCGGCATCTCTGGCCGCGTCTTGCCTGCACACGTCTGCCGCCTGTCCATCTGCCTTGCCTCTCCTTCCTCCAGCAGTCTGGCCAATGCCTCGATATCCAGTCCGCTTCCGGCATGTGTCGGCAGGGCAATGGCTTCGTGACCATTGGCTTCCACCGCCGCAAGCACACCGAAATAGCCGGGGGCCTCGATGCCGATGCGACAGCGTCCCCGGCTTGCGCGCCATTGTCGGAGAATCAGCGACATGCCTTGCTGAGCCCCCTGACACAGCAACAGGGTGTCACCGTGACAGTGATGGCCATGGTGGCTGAGGTGAGAGGCAATGGCCTCGCGCAGGGCGGGGGAGCCCGGGGGCAGCGCGTAGGCGCTGGGGGATTCGGCGTGATGCTTGAGCTTCTGGCGCACCAGCCGATAGAGGCGCCGCACGGCGGGCGCATCCAGCTCGGGATGCGCCGCGCCCAGCGGAGCCAGCGCCGGGTCGCTGGCATGTGCCATGGCCTGCCAGGCCGGGTCATCGATGGCCAGTGACGGAGTGGCAAGAGGGGTGCAGCGTGACGGGGCGGCATCGTGATCGCGGCTGGCGGAAGAGGGAGGCGCCGCTGCGGCCGCGACCTGAAATCCCCGGCGCGGGACAGCCACGAGGAAGCCGGCGGATTCCAGCTCGCCATAGGCGCGGATCACGCTGTTGAGTCCCAGCCCTGACAGGGCCGCCTGGCGGCGCAATGAGGGCAGCCGTTGTCCGGGGACGAGTTGCCCCGTGGCCATCTCGGCTTTCAAGCGCGTCGCCAGCTGTTGGTAGCGCGGCGTTGATGGAAGGTCTTGAGTGCCACTCATGCGGACTGTATCCCCTGAAAAAGCCATTCTCTGTATCTTGTATCCCCTGGTGCCTTCGCGGCAAGCTCATGTCACATCACGCCGGCGATGCCTGACGCGCTCGGTGTGAGCGCTCCTCGGGACAGTGAGGTCCCGTCTCTCGTGCTCTGGAGTCAATCTGATGTGGATGCCGTTGACCTTCGTCTTCCTGTTCGCCACCGGGTTCATCGCCGCACGTTTCGGCACCCTGGATGCTGAGCCTTTCACGCTGCTGCTGGTGCGTAGCCTGCTGGTACTGCCGGTGCTGGGGCTGATCCTGTGGATACGCCGCAAGCCGCGCCAGTGGGGGCAGCGCCATGACAAGCTGGCTCAGATGGGCATCGGCATGCTGTTGCACGGCGCCTATCTGGGTGGCGTGTTCGCGGCGGTCAAGGCCGGGCTGCCCGCGGGGCTGACGGCCTTGCTGGTCAGCCTGCACCCTCTGGTGACGGCGGCGCTGTCACTGCCGCTGTTCGGTATCCGTCTGGGCGCCAGGCAGTGGCTGGGGCTGGGGTGTGGCGCGATTGGCGTCAGTCTGGTGCTGGGGGCGGGCGTGCTTCAGGGGGCAGGCGCCGCAAGCGCCACGCTCGAGTGGCCGATGATCGGCCTGCTGTGGTGTCTGGTGGCGCTCATCGGCGTGTCCAGCTCGACGCTGTGGCAGAAGCGTGTCGGTGGTCGGATGGGGCTGGTGGAGGGGCTGGTATTCCAGTATCTGGGAGCGGGCTGTGTCTTCCTCATCGCAGCCAGCAGCGTAGGTAGCTTCGCCTTCGACCCGACGCCTCGTCTGCTGCTGACCCTCGCCTGGCTGGTGATCGCCATCTCGGTGGGTGCCATCTGGTTGCTGATGCTGATGCTCGAACGTGGCGAGGCCCACCAGGTCGCACGTACCTTCTTCCTGGTGCCACCGTGTGCCGCGCTGATGGCCTGGTGGCTGTTCGATGAGCAGTGGACCGCCTTGATGGTGATGGGAGCGGCGCTGGTCGTGCTGGGACTGGTGCTGGATCGCCCCCGTCCGGGCAAGGTAGCCAGGGCGCCGGCTGACGACACGTCGCCGTCAGCGCCCGAGACGTCGGCACCGAGCAGCGGGCAGGCCGCCTCGCGCTGATTCGCCCTGAAAGCACAACGCCCCGCCGGCCCGTGATGGGCTGGCGGGGCGTTGTCGTCAGTGGTCAGTCAGATGCGCGACTCAGAAGCGATAGCTGATACCGGCCATGGTCACGATCGGGTCGATCTCGACCTTGTCGTTGACGCTGCCCGCCACGGTGACATCGGAATCGATATCCAGATACCAGGCAGCGACGTTGGCCGCCCAATGCTCATTGATGACCAGGTCGACACCGATCTGTGCGGCCGCGCCCCAGCTGTCATCCATCTCGAGCTTGGTGCCGTCATCGAGGGTTTCATCGGAGAAGTGGGTGTAATTGACGCCTGCACCGATGTACGGCTGGATGCGGGAGTCGCGTCCACCGAGAGGGTAGTACTGCAGTGTCAGGGTCGGTGGCAGATGATCGACGGAGCCGGCCTTCTGGCCATTCAGTGAGATGTCATGCTCGAAATTCTGCGCGGCCAGCAGCTCGATCCCCAGGGTATCGGTGAAGCGATACCCCAGAGTGAAGGCGAAGGCGCTGTCATCATCGACGTCCACGTCGGCACCGATGGCATCGATGCGACCGTTGTCGCTCTTAGGCGAGACCTTGGCGACACCCGCACGCGTCCAGAACTGGCCGGCACCATAATCGAGGTTCTCGAGGCCTGAGTCAGTCGACGAGAACGGCGCAGCGACAGCCGACGTGGCAGTCAGCGTGAGTGCGGCCGTGATCGCCGCCATGCGCAGCGGGCGTGAAGAGGACCGGCAGAAGGAGAAGGGCAAGAAGGACTGTGCGGCTGACATGTTCGCTCCCGAAGTGACAGGGGGTGAGAAAGGAGATGTCAGTCTAGGAGCTCATGTCGACGAAAAATTGATCCATGACAAGGGTTTGCCGTCATGTCCGACAAGGGTCCGTCACACTTGATTCAAATCAAGTTCCGTCTGTCTCGCCGACTGTCCGCGCATGCAAGAACGCCGCAGGCCCTGAGGCCTGCGGCGTTCTTGTGCGTCGTCAATGAGGCAAGGGGATCACCCCTGATGCGTCATGGCTCGGCGCGGCTCGTCAGTGCGTGTTTCAGCACTTAGAAGCGGTAGGTGACACCGGCACCGACGGTGACCGGGTCCAGCTCGGTGTCGTTCACGTCCTGGCCGTTGATCTTGGTGTCGGCCTTGACGTCAGCGTAACGAGCGAAGCCATTGACGGCCCAGGATTCGTTGATGTTGAGGTCAACACCCAGCTCGGCAGCAGCGCCGTAGCTGTCGTCGATGTCCATGCTCTGGCCACCGGCAGACTCACCGGAGAAGTGGGTGTAGTTCAGGCCGACGCCAGCGTAAGGCTGAACGCGAGCTTCGGTACCGCCCAGCGGGTAGTACTGCAGCATCAGGTTGATCGGCATCTGATCGAAGCCACCGTCGCTGTTTTTCCAGTCGGTGCTGAATGCTTCAGTGGACTGCAGAGCAACTGCCAGGTTGTCGTGGAACATGTAGCCCACGGAGCCGGCGAAACCGGATTCATCCTTGGCGATCAGGCCATTGCCGTTGTTGCTCTTGCCGTCGACCTTGGCAACGCCGCCGCGCAGGAAGATGTCGCCCTTGCCGTAGGCCAGTGCAGATTGTGCACCCATTGCCATGGTGCCGGCGATGACGGTAGCAGTCAGGATCTTGATGGTTTTCATGTGATGTTCTCCTTGAAGCTTGTGGCCTCGGGGGCTTCCTGTCGGCGGTGCCTGGCGAACTCGGGGGATGTACCGAGTGTGGCAAGGCTGCCTTGTTCAGGGGACGAGATGAACTATAAAAAACACTGTTCTTTTTGGCAAGCATTTTTTTAGAACAATGTTTGAAAACATATTTGACGTCTTGTTAGCGGATGTTACCGATTATTTCAGAAAAGGTGCATGTCTCGAGGATGAGACTGGAGGTGGCGCAGGACAGCGACAGAGCCGTTCATTTTCACGACAGATTCATGAGACGTTGGTCGTAGGCGGCTCGTGAGGTGAGCGCATGCTACGCAATGCGTGATGCGCCCACCAGTGTGGGAATTCAGCGACGCTTGCGCTGGGCACGTGCTTCAAGCTCGTTGAGCCATCGACTGACCTCGTCACTCTGCGCGGGACAGTCGAGGTAGACGGCCAGAAACTCTCGCCACTCCGCTGCCTGCCAGGCCTTGAGGCGGCGCCACAACACGTAGAGGTCGCGCTGGCACTCGTGACGGCGCAGCACGAAGCGTCGGGTCTTCTCCAGGTCGATGATGACGGCATCCATCTGTTCCTGCATGGCGCTGGTACCGTCGGCGAGGGGCTGTGGGCGGCTGAGGAACAGATGCTTGGGGAACAGGCAGCCGTGCATCATGCCGGCCTGATGAATCTGTCGCACGAGACGTGCGCTGGCAGTGATGACTTGCGTGCGTCGGGTATCGTCCAGCGCCGGCCAGCGTGCATGCCAGTGGTCCAGATCATCGCGGCCGTCGAGATCGAAGGTGATCAGGATGGCGCGCCACTCCTTGCCGGTGCGGCGCTCGCCATACCAGCCGGCATCCACCGAAGGAATGCCCAGCGCGTGATAGTGGCGGATGGCACGCCACTCGCGCGAGAAGGTCGGCTCGCCCAGTGGGCGTGACAGGCTGCGGCCCAGATGGTTGGTCTGGCGCTTGAGGTAGAGGCGATGTGTCTGGCCCTGCTCGTCCTCGAGAGTGAGCAGCGAGACCGTCGAGATGCCTCCGCGCTCACGGTTAGGGGCATCGACGTCCTGGGCGGCCACGTGCCACAGGGCCTCGAACCGGTTCAGGCCGTGGTAATCCAGCAGATTCCCCAGGGCGGGGTCACAGTAGTCGGCATGGCCACGGGGCGCCGTGGCACGTGGGCCCCGAGAGGCGCTGGACAGGGAGTGGCAGGAAAAGGAGGTCATGGCAAGTTCACGAGCGAAAGAGGGGAGGTGGGTCACGGGCAATCCCTGCCGCAGGACCCAGCGATGGATCGCCCTATGATAGTTAGCCTGCTGGTGAAGTGATAGTCGCTGATCGGCAACTCCTGTGTCTGCGCATTCAACACGCGTCGCAGGATTGTCCGAGCCGTGCATGGCTGCTGTCGTGCAGGCCCGCGCGCTGTGGCGTGTGGTGGAAGGTCGCAGGTGTCGTGCAGGTGCGCGAGGTTAGAGCGTTGAGAGGCCGCTGGCGGTCCACTGCGCGCCAGCCCAGCAATGATGCGGGCCATGGACGTTTTCGCTGTCAGCTCATGGGCTTGCGATCCCCGCAGGCGGCGCTTGCCGGAGTGCGGCTGCGACAACCTGTCATCTGGAGCCTGTCGCGAGAGGGCAGAGAATGTCCGACCAAGGTCTTGGTACCACGGTGCCATTGCCTGTGCGCTTGCCGGCGGGAGTCGGGGGGAGACTGCCCCCGACGTCGGTGGCAAGCGCATGCAGAGACGGCAGTCTGGCCGTTCGTCTTATCGCAAAGGGGTTAGACATGATCTCCGATACCGTAGTGGAGCTGTCGCGGTTCCAGTTTGGCATGACCGCGCTCTATCACTTCCTGTTCGTCCCGTTGACCATCGGCATGGCCTTCCTGCTGGCCATCATGGAATCCCTGTATGTGATGACCGGCAAGCAGGTCTACCAGGACATGACCAAGTTCTGGGGCAAGCTGTTCGGCATCAACTTCGCGCTCGGTGTCGCCACCGGCCTGACGATGGAGTTCCAGTTCGGCACCAACTGGGCCTATTACTCGCATTACGTCGGCGACATCTTCGGTGCGCCGCTGGCCATCGAGGGCCTGGTGGCCTTCTTCCTCGAATCCACCTTCGTCGGGCTGTTCTTCTTCGGCTGGGACCGCCTGAGCAAGCGTCAGCACCTGATGGTGACCTGGCTTGTCGCCTTCGGCTCCAACTTCTCGGCGCTGTGGATCCTGATCGCCAATGGCTGGATGCAGAATCCGGTCGGGGCGGCCTTCAATTTCGAGACCATGCGCATGGAGCTGACCAGCTTCGCGGATGTCATCTTCAATCCGGTCGCCCAGGCCAAGTTCGTGCATACCGTGTCGGCAGGCTACGTGACCGGCGCCATGTTCGTGCTCGGCATCAGTGCCTTCTATCTTCTCAAGGGGCGGGATCTGGGCTTTGCCAAGCGCAGCTTCGCCATCGCCGCGGCCTTCGGACTGTTCTCGGTGGCCTCGGTCATCGTGCTGGGCGATGAGTCCGGTTATGAGGTGGGCGACGTGCAGAAGGCCAAGATGGCCGCCATCGAGGCGATGTGGGAGACCGAGCCGGCGCCAGCGTCATTCACGCTGATCGGTCTACCCAACGAGGAGACCCAGCACACCGATTACGGCATCCACATTCCCTATGTGATGGGACTGATCGGTACGCGCTCGCTGGATACCGAGATTCCGGGCATCAAGGAGCTGACCGAGGAGCACCGCGGACGCATTGTCAATGGCATGCAGGCCTATGATCTGCTCCAGCAGCTGCGGGAGGGTCAGGACGATATCGCGACCCGCAAGGCCTTCGATGCCGTCAAGCAGGATCTCGGTTACGGCATGCTGCTCAAGCGCTATGTCGAGACGCCCTCCGATGCCACGCCGGAGATGATCGACAAGGCCGCGGCCGACTCGATCCCCCCGGTGGCACCGATGTTCTTCTCGTTCCGGATCATGGTCGCCTGTGGCATGGCGATGCTCGCGATCTTCATCGTCGCGGTTTGGATGAGTGCCAAGCATCGCTTCGATGTGCGTCCGTTCCTGTGGATCTGCCTGCTGTCGATCCCGCTGCCGTTCATCGCGGTGGAAACCGGCTGGTTCGTGGCCGAATTCGGGCGTCAGCCCTGGGCGGTCGGAGAGATTCTGCCGACCTTCATGGCGGCCTCGAGCCTGGATGAGTCGGATCTGTGGTGGTCCATCGGTGGCTTCCTGGCCTTCTACAGCCTGTTCTTCGTGATCGAGATGTGGCTGATGTTCCACTTCGCGCGCAAGGGACCCTCTTCCCTGCATACCGGCCGCTATCACTTCGAGCGCGGCGCCCTGCGAGACGACGAGGGCATGTCGCTCAATCCTTCGCTGTCATTCAAGGAGTAATGGATCATGTGGGATTACGAGATCCTCAAGCTGTTCTGGTGGGTGGCGGTGGGTCTGCTGCTGATCGGCTTCGTCATCACCGATGGCATGGACATGGGCGCGGCGATGCTGATGCCGCTGGTCAGTCGCAGTGACAGCGAACGGCGCGTGGTGATCAACACGCTGGCACCGCACTGGGATGGCAATCAGGTATGGCTGGTCACCGCCATCGGTGCCGTCTTCGCGGTGTGGCCGGTGGTCTATGGCGCGGCGTTCTCCAGCTTCTATTTCGCGATGCTGACCATCCTGTTCTCGCTGTTCTTCCGCCCGCTGGGCTTTGACTATCGCTCCAAGCTCGAGAGCCCCCAATGGCGGGGCTGGTGGGACCGTGGCATCGTCGCCGGCAGCCTGATTCCCACTGCCTTCTTCGGCCTCATCTTCGGCAATCTGCTGCAGGGCGTGCCACTGGAAGTCGATCAGTACATGCGTGCCAGCTACGACGGCAGCTATCTCGGGCTGTTCAATCCCTTCGCGTTGCTGTGTGCGGCGCTGTCCGTCGTGATGGTGATGCTGCATGGCGGTACCTGGCTGGTGGCGCGTGCCGATGACGCCGTGGCGGCGCGCAGTGCGCGTCTGGTGCAGCCGCTGGGACTGCTTTCGCTCGGGCTGTTTGGCCTGGGCGGACTGTGGGTGTGGTTGTCCGGCATGGGCTACAGCATCGACCAGATGGGCGATACCGGCACGGCGCTAAAGCTGCTGGACAAGCAGGTCGGTCCCGGCAGCTGGATGGATGTCTACGCGCGTGAGCCGCTGACGTTGCTCGCGCCCTTGGGCGCCGTGGCGGGTATCGTCACCGCGATGTGGCTCTCGGCCAGACGTCAGGGCGGGGCAGCCTTCACGGCCAGTTCCGTCGGGGTCGGCGGTGTGGTCGCCACCGCAGGCATCAGCATGTTCCCGTTCATCGTGCCGTCCTCGCGCATGGGCGAGGCCAGCCTGACGCTGTGGGATTCGGTCTCCAGCGAGCTGACACTGTCCATCGTCACCGTGGCGGGGCTGGTGATGGTGCCGACCATCATCCTCTACACCACCTGGTGCTACGTGAAGATGTGGCGGCGCGTCACGGTGAGTCACGTCGAGCAGGACGGACACAGTCTGTACTGAGGCAGGCAGCCGACGCTGCAACCGCTTTTCCCGTACGCTTCATAACTGCATCATTGGGCGAGGGCGCCGCCCTCGCCGGGAGACGACTTCATGTGGTATTTCGCCTGGATTCTCGGTGTACTGCTGGCCTGCTTCGCGGGCATCATCAATGCATTGTGGCTTGAGCAGACTCACACCTTTGACGATGATTGAGGCAGGCGGCCTCAACGATGCTTCTGCGCCGCCGACCGTTCTGATCAAGGAGAGCTCGATGTCACGACCCTGGTACGCCTCACGACCACCGGCCTGGTGCCGAACTCGCCCTGCCCATCTGGCCTCGCTGCTGCTGTCTGCCATGGTGGCCATCTGGATGCTGCTGGGCCCGGATGCCATTGCCTCGATGGCCACCGGGCCGCGCTATCTGATGCTGCTGATTGCGCTGTGGGGGCTGGGGGCCGGCTTCACGCATGGGGTCGGTCTGGTGCCGCGTCATGCCACGCGCGCCTGGCTGCTGGGCGCACCGCTGAGCTGGTGTCTGCTGCTGATCACCCTGATCGCCCTGAGCATGAGCTAGCCACTGCGATGCCTTGAAAGTCCCGAGAGGGGTCACTCCATGAGTGGCCCCTCTTGCGTTGGGGGGGGCGGCGCGAGAAGTGTCACCGAGGAGGCAAGCGAGCCCTTCTTGAGCGGCAGCGACATGCGATATCGCTTTACATCCCGCCAGTCCGCGCCCTATAACGCCAGTGCAACCGCGTGAGAGGGGGCCTGGAGGTCACCGCGATTCGCTCATGCCCTTGGCCCATGCCCTGGGCTTGTGCATCCGGGCGTGGTGAGCGAGGCGTCATTGCAATCCCTCCTGCGAGCCCCACCTAACACAAGAGACCCCCTGTGCGCCCGAGCGTGCTGTCGTGGGGGTATGGCTGGGCGACCGATATCAACAACAATGGTTCACGAGCGATATCCAGACCGCTCTTCGAGGAGGAAGGCATGCGATCATCCGTTGACTCTGCCCGCGGTTCGGCCCGCGGACCCGAGGGAAGCAGGCCGTCCACGGCGTCTGCAGGTTATATCCCGCGCGACATGACACGGCGCCAATCAGGCGACTGGGTGCTGTCGCTGGTGGTGCCGGTGATGAATGAAGAGGAGACGATCGCGCCGTTTCTTGCCGCCATCGATGCCACCCTGGCAGCGCAGGTACCGCACCTGGAAATCCTGTTCGTCGACGATGGCTCCAGCGATGCCACCCTGGCGCGCCTGGACGCTGCAGCGGCCGATGATTCACGCATTCGTTATCTGAGCCTGACACGCAACTTCGGCAAGGAAGCGGCCATGAGCGCCGGCATCGAGCAGGCGCGAGGCGATGCCATCGTGCCGATGGATGTCGACCTGCAGGACCCGCCCGAGGTGATACTCGAATTCATCACCCAGTGGCAGGCCGGCTACGACATGGTCTATGGCGTTCGCGCCGCGCGTGATGAAGACACCGCCACCAAGCGCAA
Organism: Cobetia sp. 5-25-4-2; assembly: GCF_013374075.1. Lineage (NCBI taxonomy): Bacteria > Pseudomonadati > Pseudomonadota > Gammaproteobacteria > Oceanospirillales > Halomonadaceae > Cobetia > Cobetia sp. 5-25-4-2. Next base: position 594,287 of record NZ_BLWK01000001.1, read on the forward strand.
GACGGCAGGATGGTTCTATCGCATCTTCAATCGCCTGACATTTACCGAGATTCCACGGGACGCCGGGGATTTCCGACTGCTGGATCGTCGGGTCGTCGAGGCGTTGCGCCGCATGCCGGAGCGCAACCGTTTCATGAAGGGACTGTTCTCCTGGCCCGGTTACCGCTCGGTTGGCGTCACCTATCAGCGCCCGGCGCGGACCGCCGGCACGACCAAGTTCAACTACTGGAAGCTGTGGAACTTCGCCCTGGACGGCGTGGTGAGCTTCTCGACCTGGCCGCTGCGGGTCTGGACCTACCTCGGCGCGTGCATCGCGGGGCTGTCCTTCCTCTACATCCTCGTCATCATCAGCAAGACGGTGCTGTTCGGCATTGATGCCCCGGGGTATGCGTCCCTGATGATCGCGGTGCTGTTCTTCGGCGGCATGCAGCTGATTTCCATCGGCGTGCTGGGCGAATATCTCGGGCGCCTGTTCATGGAGACCAAGCAGCGGCCGCTGTATCTGATCGATCACGACAGCCTGCAGGATGGCCCCGGTGGCGCTACCTCGCCGGACAGCGGGCTGGACAGCGGCCTCAGCACGGCGCGGGTCTTGCGCGGACAGCGTGACCGTGAGGCCAGTCGCCGCCGTGAATCCTGTCAGAGTGCCGAGCCTGACATGACGCGAGGAGACTCGCGTGAGGGATGATGCCACGTCACGCCAGACGTCCAGCACCGCAGAGCGGGCACGACAGGAAGCCGGCACCGCCACCCGTTTCGGTCTGGTGGGGCTGGCCGCCACGGGGGTGCACCTCGCGGTCGCCGCGTTGATGCTGTTTCTCTGGCCACCGCTCAATGAATTCATCGCCAATATCGTGGCCTTCTGTGTGGCCTTCCAGGTCTCGCTGGTGGGGCATCGACGTCTGACCTTCAAGCGACAGGGCAGCGCCTGGCGGTTCGCGCTGGTGGCGGCCAGCGGCTTCGCGCTCAACAACGGGCTGCTGGCCGTGCTGATCCAGGGGCTCGGCATGAGCGGCTTCGTGGCCATCGCGATCGCGACGCTCTCGGTACCTGTCGTGACCTATCTGGCATCACGACTCTGGGCCTTCAAGGAATGAGCCTCATGAACGACAGCACTGCCATGAAGGCCGAGCGGATGGGCAAGGGGCGGCTGGCGGCCCTGGGGGCCGCGCTGGTCGCCGAGACGCCATCGCCGAGCGAGGCGCTGGTGCGCGCACGCACCGCCAGCATTCCCTGGGCACATATCCTGCTGACACTGGTGATCACGCGGCTTGCGTGGCTGGCCATCGCCGCCCATGGCGATCAAAGCTACCTGCATGCCATGGCCCAGTTCGATGGCAGCTGGTTCAAGGGCATCATGACCCGTGGCTACGATGTCGAAGCCCGGGGCATGAGCGACGGTGATGCCGCCAACTGGGCCTTCTTTCCGCTCTATCCTGCCCTGTTGTGGCTGGTGACGCTGGGCGGCCAGCTCGACCCGGAGCTGATGGGCGTACTGCTGAGCAATGTGCTGCTGGCGGCGGCCCTGGGGCTGGGGTGTCGCTATCTTGCCATCACGCGCCCTGATGCCTCGCCGCTGCTGTTCGTGTGGCTGGTCGCCAGCATGCCGTACAGCTTCTATTTCAGTGCGCTGTACTCGGAATCGCTGTTCTGGCTGTTGTGTCTCGCGTCCCTGATCGACTGGCGCTGTCAGCGCACCGGACGGGTGATGCTGTGGACGTTGCTGCTGTCGATGACACGGGCCACCGGGGTGTTCTGGGTCATCGCCATGGGCATCGAGCTGCTGGCGCGCCTGCGTCTGGCGGCCTTCGCCGAGCTGTGGCGCCGCCCCGACTGGCTGTTGATCGGCGTGATGGGGCCGCTGGGGCTGTTTCTGTTCATGGCGGTGCTCTACCACCAGACGGGCGATGCGCTGGCCTTCAGTCACGTGCAGATCTCCTGGGGCCGCGAGATGGGCAATCCCATCGTCAATCTGGTGCAGGGGCTGGGGTACTGGTTCACGGCGCCGGAAACGCTCCGGCCCGCCTGGCAGGCCAGCATGGCGCTGATCGGCATCGCGTTGATCGGCTGGCTGGGCCTGCAGCGGCGTTGGCTGGAGATGGGCCTGGCGGCGTTCACCCTGTTCATTCCGCTGGCCACGGGGCTGGATGCCATCCCGCGCTACCTGATCGGCATGCCGGTGTTCGTGCTGGCGCTGCTGGATCTGCTCACGCGCCTCCCGAGCCGACTTGCCTGGGGGCTAGTCGCCCTGGGCGCGCTTTTCAACCTCTGGCTGGTGGAGAACTGGTATGACGCCGCATTCTGGCTCGTCTGATGTGAGTGCGGACCTCTCCGTCACTTCGGGAGGGCGCGCCGACGCGCGTTACGGCGTGCCGACCCGCTTGAGCCGGCGGCGTCTCTGGCTATTGCTGGCGACGGCCGCCGTGCTGGCCTTCGAACTCTGCATGCTGTGGCTGGCACGCACCCCTCAGGTGGATGACCACTACCGACGCTACTTCATCGAACACGCCACCACCTGCTATCGCCCGATGGGCGAGGTACCGGTTCTCGCCTTGGGCGAGCGCTATCCCGTGCGCAAGGGGGAGCCGCTTGGGAACTGCGGCGTGCTGTGGGAAGGATTTTATTCGCCCAAGGAGGATCGGCCGGTCAGTGCACGCCAGGCGCAGGTGGGTCTGCGTCTGAAGGTCACGCCGGGCCTCAGGCAGCCGGTCGTGGTGGCACTCGCGCTGTCACGCTATCCCGATGACGCCGAACCCCGCCCGGTGGAGGTGTGGGGGGAAGGCGAGCTGTTGGCCCGCTGGCCGGTGGGCGGTCGTCAGGCCAGCCACGAGGTGGAGGTGCCGGAGCGGTTGATCCAGCCGGACGGCAGCCTGCATCTGACGCTCAAGGGGCCGCCGCCCATTGCCCCGCGGGATGTCGGGATCGATGGCAACAAGTTTCCCGTTGGCCTGCGCCTGGATAGCGTGATGTTGCGCTCGACCCTGGGGCTGACGCCGCCCGACAGTGCTCCATGACCCTGACCGGCGGCGCGCGATGACACTGACGCGGCGGCGATAGTCAGGTAAATTGTGCGCGCGGCAACGTGAATGATCCGTCCGACCGAGCGGCAGTTCGCCTGATGGTGAACGGCTCGCGTCCTATCAAGAGAAAGCGCCCGGTAGTCAGTGACTGTCATCGCAAGGGGCTTACAAGGAGTTAGTGTGGATTTTCTGAATGCCATTCCCATGGAAACCGACCAGTTGTTCGAGCTGGCGTTGTGGTGGGGCGGGACCCTGTTGTCAGCACTGGCCGTGCTGGTGTTCGGGATGTGGGTGGCCAAGCGTCTGACCCGGTGGGTCACCTCGCTGTTGCAGCGCAAGAGCATGGACGAGGCGGCGGCAGGCTTCGTCGGTCAGATCGCCTACGCGATTCTGGTGGTCATGGTGCTGCTGACCGCGCTGGATCAGGTGGGGGTCGATACCACGTCGATGATCGCGGCGCTGGGTGCGGCGGGTCTGGCCATCGGTCTGGCACTGCAGAGCTCACTGTCCAATCTGGCCTCGGGCTTCCTGCTGGTGACGCTGCGTCCGTTCAAGAAGGGCGATTACATCGAGGCCGCCGGGACGTCCGGCAGCGTCGACCAGATCACCATGCTACAGACTCGTCTGGTGACGCCGGACAATCGCAAGGTCACCGTGCCCAACTCCAGCGTGATGTCCCAGACCATCACCAATTATTCGGCACTGCCGACACGTCGTCTGGATCTGGTGGTCGGGGTCAGCTATGATGACGACATCCGTCAGGTCAAGGCGGTGCTCGAGGAGCTGGTCAACAGCGACGAGCGCATCATGAAGGAGCCGTCCTACCTGATCGCCGTGGCGGAACTGGCCGACAGCTCGGTCAACTTCAACTTCCGCATGTGGTGCCAGGCCTCCGACTACTGGGCACTGAAGTGGGACATGACCGAGCGCATCAAGCTGACCTTCGATGAGCGCGGCATCAGCATCCCCTATCCGCAGCGCGATGTGCATATCCATCAGCCGGGCAGGGCGGCCGAGTAAGCCATCTGTCCTCGCGTGATGGCATGCCATGACATGCCGTGATATGACACAAAAGAACGTCACCTTCGGGTGGCGTTTTTTTGTGGCGCGAGTCAGCTACTCTCGAGTGTGGCAGTGGTTCATCCTCCAGGACCGGGAGTGTCGTCTCTTGTACATGATCATGGATCTGACTCGTCGCCAACGTCGCCAGGCGTGGCGCCTTCTGCTTGCCAGCCTGGCCGTGCTCGGCATCGGGCTCGTGCCGCTGTTAAGCCAGCAGGCCCTCTATCTGGATGACATGAGTCGTACCCTGGATGGCTACTTCGGATGGGGGCTGAATGCCCGGCCGGCCGCGGAAGGCGTGATGCGCCTGCTGGGCTTCGGGGGAGAGCTTGTCAATGTCGCGCCCTTGCCGCAGCTGGCGGCCTGGGGCATCGCGGCCGGTATGGCGCTGGTCTGGTGGCGCCGGGTGCCGGGGCTCTCGCCGGGCGTCTGCGTGCTGGGCAATGCGCTCATCTGGCTGACACCCTTCACGCTGCAGAACTTCAGTTATGCCTACGACAGCCTGCCGATGAGTCTCGGGCTTGCCAGCGCGATGCTGGCCAGCCTGATCCTGCGCCCGGGTGTCCACGGGCCGGGGCAACGTTCGCAGCGCCGCTGGCAACCTTCATTGATGGCGCTGGGATTGCTGCTGCTGGCCCTGTGCTGCTACCAGCCGGCGCTGAACGCCTTTCTGGTACTGAGCCTGCTGGACGCCCTGATGGGGTCGCGCCCGCGCGGGGTCGAAAGGAGAGAGGCTGAAGAGAGAAATACCGAAGAGAGGAAGTTCGAAGAGGGAAAGACCGAACAGAGTGAATCGGTATGGCGCGCCTGGCTTGCGCTGCTGCAGCGCGGCGGACTGGTGCTGGCTGCCTTGCTGCTCTACCTGCCGCTGTCACGACTGCTGGTGGCGGGCGACTACAGCCAGCAGCACGGCGAGATGCTGTCGCTGGGCGATCTCCCGGCGCTGCTGGCCGCCTTGGAGCAGCATCTCGCCCAGGCACTTGCCGCCCTGCGTGGCGGACTGGATCTCGTCAGCGGGGCACTGAGTGGCAGCCTGCTGGTGGTAGCGCTGGGGGCGGCGCTGATGACAGCAGGCCGGCGGCATGGCGCTCGCCAGGTATCCTCGCGCAAGCTGACGCTGGAGCGTCTGAGTCGTCTGCTGTGGGCGCTGCTGCTGATGCCTGCACTGTGGGGGCCGATGCTGATGCTGGCGGAGCCGGTCTTTCACTCGCGCACCCTGGTGGGCTGGGGGGCACTGCTGGGCGGTGCCCTGATGCTGAGCCTGGCGGGCCGGCAGGCGAGAGCCTCCGAGCGTTTCACGCTGCGGCGCTGTCTGCTGGCGGTGGCGGCACTGCTGTTGCTGCGTCACTGGTTGATCTTCGCGGCCTGGAGCAATGCGCTGGCCGCCCAGCAGGCCCATGAGACCCAGCTGGCGCGTGAGATCGTCACCCAGGCACGTGAGCTGGGACTGCCGATCACTTCACCACGTGACCGCGACACCTATCGGCCCGATGACGAGCTGGCGGTGCAGGTGCTGGGGAAGGCGCCGCTGGCACCGCTGGCGCGGGTCGCTGAGCGTCAGGTGCCCGCCGTGCGCCAGAACCTGATCGCCGCCTTCACGCCTGACAACTATTGGGCTGTGGTGAGATTGCGCATGGCCGGTGCCAGTGCGGCGACCCTGCTGCGCGATGATGAGCGCAAGGCCAGTATCAAGGAGCCGCCTGTCTGTGACGAGCGCGCGTCAGTGGATGCCCCGGGAGATGAGGGGGGATCGCCGAGAATCTTCACCCAGACCTTGCAGGAGGGTGTCTGGGTGATCGACTTTCGCACCGCCGAGAACTGTCGCTGAGCAGACGTGAGACCCTGACGTTCGTCCAGACGCTTATCCAGACACGACAACGCCGCCCCTCGGGGCGGCGTTGTCGTGTCTCACGGCAGATCATGCTGCCGAGTTCGATCAGGCGTGGTTCTCGACCTGTTCGAATTCGTCGGTGATCTCATCGCTCGGCGCTGCGGTCATGATGCTGACCACGTAGATGGCGATGTAGGCGAAGATGACGCCCGGCACGATCTCGTAGAGGTCGAAGATGCCACCGGACAGCTGCTTCCAGACCACCACGGTCACGCCACCAACGATGATGCCGGCCAGGGCGCCGAAGCGGTTCATGCGACGCCAGTACAGCGACATGATCAGCGCCGGACCGAAGGCCGCGCCGAAGCCGGCCCAGGCGTAGGACACCAGGCCCAGTACGCTGGAGTTCGGGTCCAGTGCCAGCACCCACGCGATGATGGCGATGCCGATCACGGCGAAGCGACCGACCCACACCAGCTCGGACTGGGTCGCGTCCTTCTTGAACAGCGCCTTGTAGAAGTCATCGGCCAGCGCAGAGGATGACACCAGCAGCTGGGAGTCGGCAGTGGACATCACGGCAGCCAGGATGGCGGCCAGCAGCACGCCGGCGACCGCCGGGTGGAAGATGAAGTTCACCATGACCATGAAGATCTTCTCGCTGTCGGCCAGATCCTTCGGCACGTAGACGAGACCCAGCAGGCCGATGCAGATGGCGGCGAACAGCCCCAGGGCTGACCAGATGACGGCGATGGTGCGTGCGGTGCCGACATCCTTCTCGCTGCGGATGGCCGCGAAGCGCGCCAGGATGTGCGGCTGACCGAAGTAGCCCAGACCCCAGGCCAGTGACGAGATGATGCCGACCAGTGTCAGGGCTTCACCGGTGGAGGCGTCACGGAACCATTCCAGCAGCAGCGGGTTCTCGGCGGTGATGCGCGAGCTCGCTTCTGCCACGCCACCCATGTCGGTGAGCGCGACGATGGGCACCACGATCAGCGCGGCGGCCATCATCAGGCCCTGGATGAGGTCGGTCCACGACACGGCGAGGAAGCCGCCGAAGAAGGTGTAGGACACGATGGCGATGGTGCCGACGGTCACGGCGATGGTGTAGTCGAGGCCGAAGACGGTCTCGAACAGCTTGCCGCCCGCCACCAGACCGGAGCTGGTGTAGAAGAGGAAGAACAGCAGGATGAAGACGGCCGAGATGACACGCAGCATCTTGGAGTTGTCACGGAAGCGCTTCTCGAAGTAATCCGGCAGCGTCAGGGAGTCGCTGGCGACGAAGCTGTAGATACGCAGGCGCTTGGCGACGATCAGCCAGTTGAGCCAGGTACCGGCCAGCAGGCCGATGCCGATCCAGGCAGCGGACAGACCACTGAGGTAGGCCGCACCCGGCAGGCCCAGCAGCAGCCAGCCGGACATGTCAGAGGCGCCGGCGGAAATCGCAGAGGTCCAGGGGCCCAGTGAGCGGCCGCCCAGGATGTAGTCCGACATGTTGGAGGTGCGCTTGTAGGCCAGCAGGCCGATGCCAAGCATCACCGCCAGATAGACGGCAAACGTGATGAGAATTGTGGGGCTATTTTCGACCATCGTGGAGTAAATCCTTTGCATTTATTGTTGTCGGACGTCGAGCGTTCCGATAATCCCGGAGGAGATGGCACCGCCTGGTGCATCACCGCCATGGCCCTGAGCACCTACCGAATGTCACCGTCCTGCAAGGGCTGGTGCCATTCTGTATATGTTCAGACTAGCGCATAAACGAATCATCTGAAGCCTCTCCGTCCCCGCATGTCGCCGTCGAATCAAGCAGGAGAACGGCAACGGACACCGCAGGGCACCTGGCGGGCAGGCCAGTCAATCGGCCTGCCTGCAAGTGGCATCCCTGTCGGTGTCCGAAGCACACCCCCCCGTGCTGCAGAGAGGGTGTGCCAGGCATCGTCCTGATGCCCGTTGCCTGACTACTTCATGCACGTCCGGCATGCAGTCCTCTGTCAGGCGGGACCGATGCTACTCGTCGTGCAGGCCCGTCATGCCGAGCCCGTCACCGGCGATAGCGCCGATCATTCGTCGCCCATGGCCAGAAGAGACGCGTTGCCGCCGAGTGCCGTGGTGTTGATGGTACGGGTCTTCTCGGTGGCGAAACGGTGCAGGTAGTGGGGGCCGCCGGCTTTCGGACCGGTACCGGAGAAGCCCTGACCACCAAACGGCTGTACACCCACCACTGCGCCGATGATATTCCTGTTGACGTAGACATTACCAACACGAATTTTCTGTGCAACTGCATTAGCAAAACTTTCGTTTCGGGAATGCACACCGAAGGTCAGGCCATAGCCCAGGCCATTGATGGTATCGATGACCTTGTCGATATCGCCGCCTTTCCAGGTGGCGATGTGCAGGATCGGCCCGAACTGCTCGCTTTCCAGGCTGTCGATGCCGTCGATGCGCAGCGCGATCGGCGCGACGAAGGTGCCTTCGGCGGTGTGCGCCGGGTCCATGCGGGCTTCCGCCACCACGCGGCCCTGGGCACGATATTCCTCGATGTGCTTGAGCAGACCGGCGCGTGCCTCTTCATCGATGACCGGGCCGACATCAGTGCCCAGATCGCGCGGATCGCCGATCTTCAGCTCATCCATCGCGCCCTTGAGCAGGCCGATGACGCGCTCGGCGACATCTTCCTGGACGTAGAGCACACGCAGGGCGGAACAGCGCTGCCCGGCGCTCTGGAAGGCGGACTGCACCACGTCATTGACGACCTGCTCCGGCAGGGCGGTGGAGTCGACGATCATGGCGTTGAGGCCACCGGTCTCGGCGATCAGGCTCGGCAGCGGGGCATTCTCACGTGCCGCCAGAGAGCGGTTGATGATCTGAGCCGTCTGGGTGGAGCCGGTGAAGCAGACACCGGTGATGCGCGGGTCGCTGGAGAGCACGCTGCCCACGGTCGGGCCATCGCCCGGCAGCAGCTGCACGACATCCCGCGGCATGCCGGCTTCACGCAGCAGCTCGACGACACGGTGCGCGACCAGCGAGGTCTGCTCGGCCGGTTTGGCGACCACGGTGTTGCCGGTGACGGCCGCGGCGACCATCTGACCGCAGAAGATCGCGACCGGGAAGTTCCACGGGCTGATGCAGGCGAACACGCCCTTGCCGCCCAGCACGATCTCGTTGTGCTCACCGGTCGGGCCACGCAGGACGGTGGGGGCACCGAAGTCGGCACGCGCGCGGTTGGCGTAGTAGCGGCAGAAGTCGACGGCTTCGCGAATCTCGGCGATGCCATCGGTCAGAAGCTTGCCGCCCTCGCGGGAGCACAGGGTCATCAGCTCCGCGGTATGGGCTTCCATCAGATCGCCAAAGCGCTCGAGGATGGCAGCACGCTCCTCGACCGGGGTCATCTCCCAGCGCGGGAAGGCGGCCCAGGCGGCGTCGATGGCGCGGGAGGCTTCATCGGCGCTGGTCCACTGCACGTGGCCCACGGTGACGCGGCGATCGAACGGGCAGGTCACGACCTGACGGCGTTCGGCATTGGCATCGACATCGAAGGCCAGCTGCGGACGTACGTCGTAGGTGCTGTCCATGAACCTGGCCATCTCGTCCATCAGCGGCTGGTACTGGCTGTTGATGTTCAGATTGATGCCGCGTGAGTTGCGACGGCCCTCGCCATAGATATGCGGCGGCAGGGCGATACGCGGATTGTGGTAGCTCTTGAACTGGGACAGCGTGGTGACCGGGTGAACGCACAGGCTCTCGACCGGCACGCGCGGGTCGACCAGCTGGTGGACGAACGAGGAGTTGGCACCGTTCTCCAGCAGGCGACGCACCAGGTAGGGGAGCAGGTCCTTGTGGGCACCGACCGGCGCATAGATACGGCACCAGGTCCCTTCGGGAGCGCGCTTGAGGGCGGCGTCGTACAGCGCCTCGCCCATGCCGTGCAGACGCTGGAATTCGAACTGGCGCGTCTCGCCTGAGTTGGCCACGTCCAGAATGGTGCTGATGGTGTGAGCGTTGTGGGTCGCGAACTGCGGATAGATGCGGCCACGGGTGTTCTCGGACAGCAGGAAGCGCACGCAGGCCAGATAGCTGACATCGGTGGAGGCCTTGCGGGTGAAGACCGGATAACCGTCGACCCCCAGCTCCTGGGATTCCTTGATTTCGCTGTCCCAGTAGGCGCCCTTGACCAGGCGCAGCGGGATCTCGTCACCCTGCAGGTCGGCGATGCGATTCAGATACTGAAGCGTCGGCAGAGCGCGGGTGGAGTAGGCCTGCACCACCAGACCGAACTTGCCCCAGCCGCGGCAGGTGTCGCTCTCGTAGACGGCGCGGAAGACTTCCAGCGACAGCTCGAGGCGATCGACCTCTTCGGCATCGATGGTGATGGCGACTTCCAGTTCGCGCGCGATGCTGACCAGTTCGCGCACGCTGGCGACCAGCTCTTCCAGAATCTGCTCGCGACGGCCGAATTCATAGCGCGGGTGCAGGGCGGACAGCTTGATGGAGACCGACGGTGACGGCGTCGTGGCCTTCAGCTTGCGAGAGGTCTCGCCCACGGTGCGAATGGCGCGCGCGTAGTCATCGAAGTAGCCCTTGGCATCGGCACGCGTGCAGGCGGCTTCGCCGAGCATGTCGTAGGAGTAGGTGTAGCCCTTCTCGAACTGCGGCTGGGAGCGCTTGAGCGCTTCCTTGATGTCACGGCCCAGCACGAACTGCTTGCCCATGATCTTCATGGCCTGATACATGGCGCGACGGATGACCGGCTCGCCCATGCGGTTGACCATGCGATTGATGAAGGTCGCCGGCTTGCCGTCATTCTTGGGCAGATCCATCTTGATGACGTTGCCGGTCATCAGAAGGCCCCAGGTGGAGGCATTGACGAACCAGGACTCGCTCTGGCCGAGGTGGGATTTCCAGTCGGCCACGCCCAGCTTGTCCTCGATCAGCGCATCGGCGGTGTCCTTGTCCGGAATGCGCAGCAGCGCCTCGGCCAGGCACATCAGCAGCACGCCTTCCTGGGTGTCGAGGCTGTATTGCTGCAGCAGCTCGTCGATGGAATCGACGGCGGTGTCCATGGTGCGAATCTCGCGGACAAGCTCCGCGGCCTTGTCACCGACACGCTTGATGTCGGCATCGTTGACGTCCAGCAGCTTGACCAGCTCAGCCACGAAACCATCTTCGTCGACCAGATAGTGGTCGCTGACCCGTGAGAACAGCTTGCTCGGATCGCGTTGCCAGGTATTCGGCGCCAGAATCTCGTCGGCACGCAGCACCGTCTCGCCCAGCGGGCAAGCGGTACGCGGCGTTTCCTTGAGGGAATCGGACGGCTGGGTAGTGGCCGGAACGGCCGGAGTGACGGTGGTCATTGAGCAAACCCCCTGCTGCTGGGTGGCATTACGCCAGATAGGATTGCCGGGCACGATGCGCGAAGGTGATGCGAGGCGCATCCGGGCGGGACATCGGCACGTCTTGTTGGATACCGGTGAATGTAGGGTGGTGCAGGGGGGCGGGTCTTTCCAATTTCTCGGCTGCGCGTGTCAAATCCACGGGCGTGGCATGAAACCTGCCGCCATCTGCGACCTTCGTCGAAAAGCATGACGTCAATTGCTGTGAACTTGTTAGACCAAGGTCGGGGTGTCCTGTGTCAGATCCCTGCCGGTCACGCTCTAAGGACAGCGCCCCTGGCCGGGGCTTGCGTTCAGGGCTTTTGTTCAGCGCTGGCGTTCAGGGCTTGTGATCAGCGCTGGCGCTCAGCGCTTGTGGTCAGAGCTTGCGATCGGGAGACGCTGGGTGGGGGCGTTCAGGACTTGCGCAGTGCGGAAGGCGGGAAACCGAGGTGCTTGCGGAAGGCGTGCGAGAGTGCGCTCTGATTCGCGAAGCCGCAGCGCTCGGCAATCTGCGACAGGGAGAGGTCGCTGCTGTCCAGCAGATGGCGCGCTTCGTCCAGGCGGCGGCGCAGCAGGTACTGATAGGGCGAAAGCCCCGTCAACACGCGAAAGCGCTCACTGAAATGCTGTTCGGACAGGTGGGACTGACGTGCCAGATCCGCCACGCTCAATCGGCGATGCAGGTTGGCATCGATGAAGCGGTTCAGGGCGACCAGATCCAGCTGGCGGCCGGTGCCGTTCAGGGCGCTCATCGGCTCGGCGATACGCGAGTTGAGACAGGCGAGGAAGGTGGCAGCCAGCAGGTCGCCGGGGGCCTGCTGATAATCATTGACCTCGGCGAGCATGAATTCCAGATAGCCGCGCAGCCGGGTATCCAGCGTGAAGAAGCGCGGGCGCTCGAACAGACGCTTCAGGTCACGATGCTGACCGGTCAGATAGGGCGCGTCATCCGGCAGGTCCAGAATCAACTGGCGATTCTCGCCGATGCCCGCGTAATAGTGCACGTGGTCTGCTGGCACGATACAGCCGGTCAGGGGGCGAATCTCGCCGCCCTGGCCTTCGATCTCGAATTCGGCCAGCCCATCCAGCCCTATCACCAGCTGGTGGTAGCTGTGATCATGGTGTTCCCGCAGGTTGGAAAGCGGGATCAGGCGCATCTCGCTGTTGACCATCAGGCGCGGGTCTCCGCCACGCCCGTGCGGGCGCGCAGGTGTCCCAGCAGGACGTTGAGTTCCTCACGGCCCTCGCGGGAGAACAGCGCGCCGCCCTGCGCCAGTTGCCAGGGTCTGGCGTGCTTGTCGAAGATGCCCTGACAGCGGCGGCGCAGGCTTTCCAGATATTCGTCATGACGAATCGGGTAGCCGATCACGCTATGCCACTCGTTCTCGTTGATCTCGCCGCTGACCGCCTGATCCAGCACGCGGGCGATATCACTGAAATCGGTACGAAATCGCGGTGTGCGCGACATCATGAGCAGAGCGACAGTGCCGACGCTGACGATCAGGCAGACCACGAAGGTAATGATGAAGATGGTCATGAGCGAACCTTGTGCGGGCAGAGCCGAGGGAATGATGGGGCATTCTAACACGCCTGTCCGGCGCCATCGTCAGTCCGGCGTGTCGGGTAATGTTCTGTCTGGCAGAACGATATGGCATGATTCTCGCGACATCCGCAGGGTCATGAGTGACCCGTCCATCCAAGGGGAATGCCGAATCATGGCCAATCAACGCGTGGAAGCGGTCGAGCGTGCCTTGACCCTGCTGGAAGCCTTCACCCCCGAGACGCCTCGTCTGACGCTCAACGAGCTGGCCCAGGCCAGCGGTTTCTACAAGAGCACGATTCTGCGTCTGATGGGCTCGCTCGAGCATTTCGGCTACGTGACGCGTGACAGCCATGGAATCTATGCCATCGGCGCGGCGCTTGGGCGCTTCGCCGAGCTGGCACCCGGACTCGATGCCCGCGAGACCCTGCAGCGTGGCTGGCTGGCACGCCTGCATGCGGCCAGTGGTGAGACGGCCAGCCTGCTGCTGGTCGAGCATGGCCCGGCTGCGCAGGCGCGTCCCGTCGAGGGGCTGACCCGCCCCCGGCAGGCGATCTGTCGCTATGTTCGCGTCAGTGAGGCGCCGCTGCGCCATCAGCTGGAGGAGGGGGAATGGATCGAGGAGGCGCTATCCGCCTTGCTGCATCACTGCATCGACAGTGGCGAGATCGAGGTCGGTGAGGCTGCGGGGCTGACGGTGGCAGCCCTGGCCGTGAGCGTCGCCCCGCATCACGATGAGGGCTTGGCCCCGGCGGAAGTCATCATGCTCAGCGGCCCATCGGCTCGCCTGACGCCCGGTCAGGCACGGCAGCTGATGCAGGAGTGGCAGCAGAGCGCCAGGTGAAGAGGAGGGCTGGATGACACGACGCCCCCGCCGGTTACCCGGCGGGGGCGTCGTGTGGTTGGCCGTCTTCCCTTTGCAGGAAGCGCTTGCCTCAGGCGTCGGTGGCGGCCTTGGCGGCCCCCATGCGGCGACGCAGGATGGGGCCGACGATCACCGGCAGCAGCAGGCCGGCGATGGCGATGCACCACAGGGTCACGGCCAAGGGGCTGCCGATCAGGATGGTCCAGTCGCCGTCGGACAGCTGCATGGCGTGACGCAGGTTCTTCTCCATCTCCGGGCCCAGCAGCATGCCCAGGATGACCGGTACCAGCGGGATGTCCAGCTTGCGCAGGAAGTAGCCGGCGACCCCGAAGGCGACCATGAAGTACAGGTCGAAGGCGGAGTGGCTGATGGAGTAGATGCCGACGAAGGCGACCATCGTCACCACCGGCAGCAGGTACTTGGGCGGCACGGACAGCAGCTTGACGAAGATGCCGACCATCGGAATGTTCATCAGCAGCAGGATGACGTTGCCGATCAGCAGTGCCGCGATCACGCCCCACACGATGTCACCGTGCTGGGAGAACATCAGCGGTCCCGGGGTGATGTTGAGCGAGATCAGCATCGCCAGCAGTACCGCAGTGGTACCGGAACCGGGCACGCCCAGTGTCAGCATCGGCACCAGGGCACCGGAGGCCGCCCCGTTGTTGCCGGCTTCCGGTGCGGCGACCCCACGCGGGTCCCCTTCACCGAAGTGACCTTTCTTGCCGATGATCTTCTTTTCCAGGGTGTAGCTGATGAAGCTGCCCAGCGAGGCCCCGGCGCCCGGCAACACGCCGGAAATGAAGCCCAGCACCCCGCCACGGAAGGCGGTCGGCAGGATGGCCACGATGTCCTTGAGCTTCAGGGTCATCTTGTTCATCGCGATCATCGCCTTGCCTTCCCCGGCGTGCTGCTCGATGAAGAACAGCAGTTCCGAGATGGCGAACAGACCGACGATGGCGATGATGAAGTCGATGCCTTCATACAGCTCGAGAATGTCGTAGGTGTAGCGCTGGGTGCCGGTGGAGGCATCGATGCCGACGGTGGCGATCATCAGGCCGATGGCCGCCGCCATCAGGGTCTTGACCGGGTTCTTGCCGGTGATGCCACCCAGGGTGGCGAAGGCCAGCACGAACAGCGCGAAGTACTCCGCCGGGCCGAAGGTCAGCGCGAAGCTGGCCAGCCACGGTGCCATCACGATCAGGCCGATGGTGGCGATCAGGCTGCCGATGAAGGAGGCGATCGCCGAGATGGCCATCGCTTCGGCGGCCTTGCCCTTCTGGGCCATCGGATAGCCATCGAGACAGGTCATCATCGCCGGCTCATCGCCCGGGATGTTGAGCAGGATCGAGGAGATGCGCCCGCCGTACATGGCACCGGCGTAGACCGAGGTCAGCAGGATCAGCGACGTCTCCGGGCTCAGGCCCAGGGTGAAGGCCAGCGGAATCAGGATGGCCACGCCATTGGCCGGGCCCAGACCCGGCAGGGCGCCGATCAAGGTACCGAGGAAGGCACCCAGCACGGCAAACATCAGATTTTCTGGCTGCAGGGCGATGCCGAAGCCCTGCATCAAGAAGCCAAGACTTTCCATTACGCCACCTCCAGAATGCCCAGCGGCAGTGGTAGCTCAAGCACGAAATTGAACAGGGCGAAGACGACGATGCCGCCGACCAGCCCCGTGGCATAGGCCTTGAGCGGCGTGGCCCCCATGCGCCAGCACAGGGTGCCGACCGCAGCGGTGGTCGTGACGATGAAGCCCAGCGGCTCCAGCAGCGCGGTGTAGAGGCACAGGATCACGATCGCCAGCACCATCTCGGCGCCGGTGCGGCTCCACGGCCAGTGCTGGTCAGGGTCAGGCCGCAGGATCAGGTACAGACTGCTCAGGCCCAGCACGATGGACAGCACGGTAGGGAAGGTTTCAGGACCGATGGACTCGGCCCCACCGAAGGGTTCGGGGAACTGCTGGGCACCCCAGCCGTACGCGACGGCCAGGGTGAGCATCAGCAGACCAAAGATGCGGTCATTCATCAGCGAATCAGCCCAATGTCCTTGGAGAGCGTCTGGATGTCCTTGATCTGTGCCTTCACGAAGGCATCAAACTCGGCACCCGATTTGTGGAACGGCATCAGGCCGCTCTTGGTCATCACGTCCTTCCATTCATCGCTGGTGTAGACGTTGTCCAATGTCGTGGTCCAGTACTGCTCGGCGTCATCGCTGATGTCGGCCGGCATGTAGAAGCCACGCCAGTTGGGCGCGACGGCATCGATCCCCTGCTCGCGTGCGGTGGGGACGTCAGCCAGCTTGCCCGGCAGGCGCTCTTCGGAGAGCACGGCCAGTACCTTCAGATCACCGGACTCCATGAAGCCCTGGATCTCGGAGATGTCACCGGTGAAGGCCTGCACGTGGCCGCCGACGACCTGGGTAATCGCCTCACCGCCGTTGTTGTAGGACAGGTAGGAGACCTTGGGCAGGTTCTCGACACCGGCTGCCTGGGCGGCGATCAGTACCTTGAGGTGATCCCAGCCGCCTGCCGCACTGCCGCCGGCGAACTTGACGGATTTCGGGTCTTTCTTCAGCGCCTCCATCACCTCGCTCAAGGTGTTGTAGGGCGAGTCCTTGGAGACGGCGATGGCGCCGTAATCCGCGCCCAGTGCGCCGATCCAGTTGACCTGATCCTGATTCATGCCCGGGAACTGACCCTGAGCCAGACGCGTGGTGGTCGCGGTGGACGCGGCCACCAGCAGCTGCTCATCACCGGCGCGCTTGGAGACGGTATGGGCGAAGGCGACGCCACCACCGGCACCGGCCATGTTGATGGTCTGGACGTTGCCCGGCACGTATTCGAGATCAGACAGCAGCTTGCCGACGCTGCGGCAGGTGAAATCCCAGCCGCCGCCCGGGTCTGCCGGTGCGATGCAGTCGACCTTGCCCTTGGGCTCGAAGGCGAGGGCCTGGGCGGACATGGCGGTGACCACCGCGGCGGTCAGGAGTTTGAGAGACAGATGGCGT
Source organism: Cobetia sp. 5-25-4-2 (assembly GCF_013374075.1). Taxonomy (NCBI): domain Bacteria; kingdom Pseudomonadati; phylum Pseudomonadota; class Gammaproteobacteria; order Oceanospirillales; family Halomonadaceae; genus Cobetia; species Cobetia sp. 5-25-4-2. The sequence goes on from NZ_BLWK01000001.1 coordinate 610,983, forward strand.
GTCATGGCGACCTCTGATGTCGTTGAGCTTGTTATTGGTATGCACTCTTTGCGCTGGCAGGACAGTGGCGGGCTTCGTCTCCCGGTTTCCTGTCAGCAACCTTACAGTTCTGTAAGGCAGAACTTTATTCTGTATGGTGAAATTAGTCCCCTCGGCCCTGCCTCGCAAGATCACCATTCGTCGCACCGACCTTGGTCGAAAGACGCCTCCCTGCACCAGGGCGGTGCATCGAAGGGACTTCGACGTTGTCCTGCGGTCGGTCATGACGGCATGGCATGTCGTGAATGAGACCTCATGCGGCGTTGCAGCAACTGCAGCGCCGGCTGGCGAGGGCTAGCGTGTAGCCGAAGCCCGCCATCGCCTGACGACGAGCGAGGGGCAAGGAACAGGAGGCGTCATGGTCAAGGTACTGGGGGGAGTGTGGGCGTTGTTGCTGGGGATCGTGCTGATCATGCTCGGCAACGGCATGCACTTCACGCTGATCGGCCTGCGTGGCGCCATCGAGGGGTTCTCCTCGGCGGAGCTGGCGATCGTCACCTCGGGCTACTTCGTGGGGTTTCTCTCCGGGGCACGTTATACCCCGGTGCTGATCCAGCGGGTCGGACATGTGCGGGTGTTCGCCGCGCTGGGCAGTTTCATCTCGGCGGCACTGATCGCCTTGCCACTGCTCACCGAGCCCTGGGCCTGGACCCTGCTGCGCATGTTGATCGGCTTCTGCATGTCCGGCATCTATGTGACGGCGGAAAGCTGGCTGAACGCGGCGGCCAGCAACGAGACCCGTGGCAAGGTGCTCTCGGCCTACATGATGGCGCAGACCCTGGGCATCATCGGGGCCCAGGGCCTGCTGACGCTGGGAGATGCCGCGACTTCCGTGCTGTTCATCTGCGCCTCCATTCTCGTGTCGGTCTCCTTCGGCCCCATCCTGTTGTCGGCGGTCGTGGCGCCCGTGGTGGAAGTCTCGCGGGCCATGTCATTCGGTCAGCTGTTCCGGGCCTCGCCGCTGGGGGCCATCGGCATCTTTTTGCTCGGTAGCGTCTACGCCACCCAGTCGGGGATGGGCGCGGTATTCGGCACCCAGATCGGCCTCTCGGGGGCACAGATCGCGCTGTTCATCGCCACGCTGTTCGCCGGCGCGCTGGTTCTGCAGACCCCCATCGGCTGGTTGTCGGACCGCATGGATCGCCGAGTGCTGATCGGAATTCTGGCCGCCGCCGGTGCAGCGTCCTGCGCGCTGGGCTGGATGGCGGGAGATGCCCTGTGGCCGTTGATCGCCGCCGCGTTCCTCGCCGGTGGGGTGGCCACGCCGCTGTATGCCCTGCTGCTGGCCTTCACCAATGACTCGCTGTCTGCCGAGGAGATGCCGGGCGCCTCGGGCGGGCTGGTCTTTTCCTTCGGACTCGGTGCCATCCTCGGGCCGCTGGCGGCAGGGGGCGCGATGGAGATGCTCGACCCCCATGCCTTCTGGCTGGTGCTGGCCGTCACCTTCGTGGCCATCTCGCTATATGCGCTCTATCAGGTCACCCAGAAGGCGAGGGTGCCGCTGGAGGACACCGACAGCTATCTGAATATCCTGCCGACGGCGTCACCGATGGCGATGGAAGTGGCGGTGGAGTGGGCGCATGAACATGCCGAGGACGAGCAGGAAGCGCTGGCGGCAGCTGAAGCGGCCGCACAGGAAGAGGCCTTCGAACATGAACTGGAGGAAACTTTCGAGGAGGCGCTGGAAGAGGCTCTCGATGAGGCCTTTGCGGCCAATGAGACGCCAGTGGACGTTCAGGGCGCTGCTGATCAGAGCGCCATTGATCAGAGCGGTATTGATCAAAGCACTATTGATCAGAGCATTATTGATCAGAGAGACGGCAGAAAAACCCCCGCCGCAGTGAAGTCAGATAGGACAGACTCCGCCGCGGCGGGGGGATCAGACGAGCCGGCGTGGCAGACATCTACGTCTCACGATGCGCTCAAGGCCCAGTGGCCGCCGTCCACGCCTTGAGATCCGCTCAGTGAGGGGCGCGTCTCACGCTTATCTGCGACGACAGGCCGTCACAGCAGGCCCAGCTCACGCGACAGTTGCTCCACATCGCTCACCTGGCGGGTGATGAAGGTCTCCAGCGCCTTGCCGGACTTGTGGAAGGGCATCAGGCCGTTGTCCTGCATCACCTGCTGCCACTCGGGCGTATCCGCCATGCGATTGAGGGTCTGCTCCCACCAGGCAAAGGCGGCATCGGAGACGCCACCCGGCAGGTAGAAGCCCCGCCAGTTGGGGGCTACCACGTCGATGCCCTGTTCGCGTGCGGTGGGAATGTCGCCGTACTGGCCGGGCAGGCGCTCTTCGCTGAACACGGCCAGCAGGCGCAGATGGCCTGACTCGACGAAGCCGCGGGCTTCGGTCATGTCGCCGGTGAAGGCCTCCAGGTGGCCGCCCATGACCTGGGTGATGGCCACGGAGCCGGAGTCATAGGCCAGATAGGGCAGGGCACGCAGATTCTCGATTCCCGCCTCGCGTGCGGCCATCAGCACCTTGAGGTGATCAAAGCCGCCCGCGACATCTCCCCCGGCAAAGCGGATTGATTTGGGGTCTGCCTGCATGACGCTCATCAGGTCGCCGAGGGTCTGGTAGGGGGAATCCGCGGCCACCGCGATCACGCCGTAATCCGCGCCCAGCGTCACCAGCCAGCGCACGTCGTCCACCTTGCCGTCCTGATAGGCGTGCTGCCCCAGGCGAGTGGTGGTGGCGCTGGAGGCCGCCACGATGACCTGCTCATCGTCATGGCGTTTTGACTTCACGTGCGCGAAGGCAACACCCCCGCTGGCACCGGGCACATTCAGTGTCTGCATGCCGGCGGGAATCAGATTCTGCTCATCGAGAAGGCGTGCCACGCTACGACAGGTGAAGTCCCAGCCGCCACCGGGCTTGGCGGGGGCGATACATTCTGTCTTGCCCCTGGGGGCAACGTCATCGGCCGCGCTTTCCTCGGCGGAGGCGCTCAATGGTGTCATCAGGCCAAGACTCAGCAGCAGGGCAGCGGGCAGGGCGCCGGCACGATGAGGTGCAACAAGGCGAGAATGCAGGCGGCGCAGCAAGGTGCGGCGGGCAGGCAAGGTGGCGTACATGGCAGGGTGTCCTTGGGTGTTCAGCGTCGATCGTTATGGTTATGTCAGCCAGGGCGGCGTGTCTTCTGCGGCTGGCTTGCGTACTCGCGGGTTCTGGCATGGTGAGTCATTGCGAGAGTACGAATGAACGAAAATAGCCTATTTCGGCGCGCAGCGGAAAGGCGCAGGGCTGAGGCGTCCTGGCAGGAATCGGCATTTCCCCAAGCCTCTCTCCTCAAGGTGGTCCCGGGATTGCTAGAATTGCGCCATCAGGCTGTGATGAACGTTTCGCGATCTCCCAGCCGCCGCCTTTCATTGAGGAGACGGGCCATGACCCTTACCCCGCGCATGCATGACTTTCTCGCCCGCCTGCCCAAGGTGGAGCTGCACCTGCATATCGAGGGCTCGCTGACCCCTGCGCTGATGTTCGAGCTGGCGGCGGAGCAGGGCATCGCCTTGCCCTATGCCACTCTGGAGGAAGTCGAGACGGCCTATGACTTCGCGGATCTTCCCGCCTTCCTCGCGCTCTACTATCAGGGCATGGGCGTGCTGAATGACGAGTCGCATTTCTACCGATTGGCGCAGGACTATTTCCGCCGCGCGAGTGCCGATGGCGTCAAGCATCTGGAGCTGTTCTTCGACCCACAGGCGCATCTGTCACGTGGCGTGAGCCTGGCCACCCAGTTCGCGGGGCTGGAGCGCGCCTGTCGTGAGGCAGTGAAGGAATTCGATATCACCTCGGCCCTGGTGCCGAGCTTCCTGCGTTGCCACTCCGCGCAATCTGCACGCGAACTGTTCGAGGCGCTGATTCCCTTCGAGTCACGCTTCGTGGGGGTCGGGCTGGACAGCGCCGAGATCGGCAACCCGCCGGAGAAGTTCACCGAGGTCTTCCAGCTTGCGGGGGAGCGCGGCTGGCACCGTGTCGCTCACGCCGGCGAAGAGGGGCCGGCTGCGTACATTCGTACCGCGCTTGAGGTGCTGGGGGTGGAGCGTATCGACCACGGCGTGCGCTGCCTGGAAGACCCGGCGCTGGTCGCGGAACTCGCCGAGCGGCGTATCCCGCTGACGGTGTGTCCGCTCTCCAATGTCGCGCTCAAGGTGGTGGAGCGCATGGACGACCACCCGCTGCCCAAGCTGATCGAGGCCGGGCTCAATATCACCCTCAACTCGGATGACCCGGCCTATTTCGGTGGCGGCATGCTCGACAACTTCATCGCCGTGCAGCAGGCGCTGGATCTCAGCGAGACGCAGTGGCTCACCCTGTGTCGCAATGCCATCGATGCCGCCTTCCCGCAGCGCGCCGAAGGCCTCGGCATGAGTGACACTCGCCGTGATGTGCTGCTGGCGCAACTCGATAGCTGCGTGGCGTGACGCAATTAACACTGACGCTTGAATACTGAATGTAATCAACGGCTTGGCCACCAACATCGCCAGCATGACGCCGCCTGCGGCAAGCGCTCCATCAGATGTTGCTTGACCGTGCTAAGTCGTTGAGTACAATGCAGTTCTGGCGTGCGCAATGCACCGCCCTGCGGGTGTAGCTCAATGGTAGAGCAGAAGCTTCCCAAGCTTAAGACGAGGGTTCGATTCCCTTCACCCGCTCCAGATTCTTCAAAAAGCCTCCCGAATGGGAGGCTTTTTTGTGTTTGGGGTATGAGTTGTTTGTTTGTTATTGAATGATTTCTATATTGTGCGCACATTCGAAATGTTCTTGTTAGGTCTTCTTAGGTTGAGCAGCTAATTGAGCGTCATATAGTTTGTTGTTGATTATGGGAATGCTCTTTATCCCTTTTGCAGGGAATTTATTTCTAGTAGATCGTCTTAATCGAAATTTTGGTTTTGTTCTATTTTGAATGAGCGAAGAATGCCCAGTATAATAGTATGCAAATACAAAACCATCATACATCATGTAGTAATATCGAGTTTGCGAATTGTCATCATCAAGTCTAGGTGTTATAATGATTTTTCTAATGGACTCGTCAGTTAAATGGGGGTATTCATTTTTTATTTTTATTATTGATATGGAGATAAGATCTTCTAGATGAATTTTTTGCCACGTCAATTTATTTTCAAGTAAGCAATTTCTCATTAGCTCTAGAAAAGGTAACCCCAGCCGCACTGTAGAAAACTCCCTGTGATTGGTTAGTCCTGCGCGCCACAGTATGCTAATTAGATATAGATAGTATTTTTTAAAGTCTACTTTAAATACTACCAGGTCATCACCTTTTCTCTTTATAAGATTATTATTTATAGTTACATTTGTGCCATATTTTTCATATTTGCATAAAATTTGTTCGCAGTCCCAGCAAAGCATAGGTTCAACGTAATTAAAGTTGCTGTTTTCAGCTTTCGGATGCCGATTATTTGTAATTACTATCGTTTGCCCATTGTTTTTTATACGCTTTGCTATTGAGTTCGGTAGTATGTGTGACTCTTGAAGGACACTTTCTTTGAGGCATAGCTTACATTTATCCACGTGATTACCTCTAGAGTTCAAGTTAATACTTTTGTCATTCTGATGTTTATAGTGAATATGTGCTCTGCTAGTACCATTATATAAGTAAAATTATAGCCTTTAGCGTGATTTTTCTGCGGAAACTACTTCGTATCATGTTGAAATATCTTCCTTGCCAGCTTTGACAAATTTTCGTCAGTCTCACGCGGGCCATCCGCGCTGACGATGTAGCCATCATATTCGACCATGTAGTACTTCATCTTCGAGTGTCTGGCCTGCCATCCGCCTGGCTGGGTGCCATGTAATGGGATGAGTTTGGCGTGCAGGTGGTTGACGCCGTAGCCCTCGAAGATGATGGCGGTACGTGCTGTCCCGAAGTAGGCGTCTAGCTTGCGCGCCACGCCACGCGTGAAACGCATCAGGCCGAGAATCACCTCGTCGTCCTGTTCATACACGCAGCTGCCCAGATGGCGTTTGGGAATGACGACCGTGTTGCCCAGGGTAGAGGGGAAGATAGAGAGGAAGGCCAGGAAGTGCTCATCTTCGGCCACGATATGGCTTTGACTCTGGCCGGTAACGATCTGACAAAATACGCAGTCACTCATGATCCTTCCCTGGTAGTTAAGTGTCGCCAGATTCGTCCTGATTCTGGGTCACAGTGATCAGAGCTCTTGTGAACAGAGCCCTTGTAAAGAGAGCTTGGGAGTCTCCTTGTATGAGTGAAGTTTGATGGAGTCTGGTTGTCAATGCTTGGCAGTTCCCGCAGAAGGGGTTACGGCAGCTGCCTGCTCGATGAAGTGCCACGTGACTGTCTTGCCGAGCCGATCGAAGCGAAAATTGTTGCTGACGCGGCGGAGAGCCGCGATATTGGCAGGTCACCTTTCAGCAGTTCGTCATTCGTTGAACGACAAGGAACCCCAGTGGAACTCACCGTCTGGTTGGCATATGTCAGCGTCATCACCGCCTTGATCACCTTTCCCGGACCGTTTGCGTTGCTGTGCATGGATCATGGCCTGCGCCACGGTCGACGCCGCTCGTTCGCGACGGTGGCGGGCGGAGCGGCGGCGTCACTGGTGTTGATGGCCTTGTCGTCGCTGGGCCTCGGCGCGGCCTTGGCGGCGTCGGAGACGGGGTTTCTGGTGCTGAAGATCGTCGGGGCGCTCTATCTCATCTATCTGGGCATTCAGGCCTGGCGGGCGCCATCCCAGCCGGTGGTGTTCGATGCCGTGGGGGAGGAGGGCCAGACCCGCGCCAAAGCCACGCGTTGGCAACTGTGCCGCAAGGGCTTCGGTATCGGGATCAGCAACCCGAAGGACCTGCTGTTCTTCGGCGCGCTGTTCCCCAACTTCATCGACATGGCCCAGCCGCAGCTGCCCCAGTTCGTGGTGCTGGCGCTGACCTGGCTGGTGGTGGACCTGCTGACGATGAGCACCTACGCCCATGCGGGTTCCAGCATCAGTCGCTGGTTTGATAGCCACCGGCGCGTGCGGCTGTTCAATCGCACCACGGGCAGTCTGTTCGTCGTGGCCGGCGCGGGACTGGCGGCGTCGCATCGGTGAGCCGAGCCTTGGCTGCCATTGCACAAGACGTGAAGCGCACGAAGACGACAACGGCACCCTAGGGTGCCGTTGTCGTGTCTGGAGCCTGTCGATCATCAGTGCTTTAAGGCTCAGCGTTCAGGGCGTGATTCCAGATACTCTTCGAGCAGGTTGCCGTCCTGGCGTGACACCTTCTGCTTCCAGCTATCGAAGACATGCTGGCTGGCGGCTTCCAGGTCACGGTGGAGTGCCGGCGGTGCAGGGGTGATCAGGCGTGCGCCATTGGCTTGCAAGGTGGTATAGGCCTCGGCGAGCACGGCTTCAGCAGATGCCCAGGCGTTTTCTTCCGTTGCCTTCGCGGCAGCGAGCAGTGCCGTCTGCTGGCGCTTGTCGAGACGATCGAAGCTGTCACGATTCATGTGAACGATATTGAGCGGCATGGCGTAGTTGAGCGTCGTGAAATTGGGCATGTACCGGTAGAGCTCCGCGCTGACACCCCCCATGGCGGAGGTGAGGGCGCCGTGGATGCTGCCGGCTTCGAGCAGGGGCTTGAGTTCCCCCCAGCTCATGACACGCGGGTCGGCCCCCAGATTGAGCAGGATACGCTGTGTGTTGCGGTCATAGGTGCGAATCGGCATGTCCTTGAGGTCATCACCATCGGCGATGGGCCGAGTGCTCCACAGGCCGCTTGGGGGCCATGGCAGCGCGAACAGCAGTATCTGGTGGTGGTCCTCGAGCAGCTCGCGATAGCGGGGCTTGGCGAGCTGATAGAGACGGTTCGCTTCCTTGAGGTTGTAGGCGATGGCCGGCAACGACGAGATGCCGAAGAAGGGAATCTCCTCGGCGAGGGCACCGCTCAGCGTCGCGGCAATGTCGATGACGCCGGCGGAAGTGGCCTGCAGGTGACTGGCCGAGCGAATGTCCGAGCGCAGCGTCAGGGCCAGATCACCATCGGACTGCCTGGTGACTTCCTGGCTGAATTCTGCCGCGCGTTGGCCCATCAGGGTATCGGGCTCGTAGTCGCTGCTCATGCTGAGCGTCGTCTGGGCCTGGGCAAGGGGGGTCGTCAACAGCGCGGTGAGCGCCATGAGCGAACGGAATCGGCGCAGAGGAGAGGATGGCGTCATGGAGGGGGCCTTTCTCGTTGTTGTCATTCCGGGTGTCCGGCATCGGGACACTCGAGGGCGCTCCCACGGCCCTCGGCTCGGAGCTGATCCGCCAGACCGAATGGCTCGCGCTTCATGCCCGGGTGTCGCGAGACACCCGGGCGGACTGGAGAGCGTGGGCGGCGCTAGAGCGTGGAGCGCACGTCAAGATAGTGATCCAGCAATTCGTTTTCCTTCGGGCCTACCTTGCTGCGCCAGCTTTCGATCACGCTGATGCTGGCGCGGGAAAGTGACTGCTTGAGATCAGGCGTGAGGGGATTGCGGACAGTCACGCCCGCGTGTTCAAGCTGGGCGTGCGTCTCTTCCAGGATGCCGGCGATGGCGTCCCAGCTGGTATCTTCAATCTCTGCCGCGGCGGTGAGCAGCGCCTCGCGCTGGGGGGCGTCGAGGGCCTCGAATCTCGCCTGGCTCATGTGCACGATATTGAGCGGCATGGCGTATTGCAGGGCGGTGTAGTGATCCAGCGTGCGGTTGAGCTCGGCTGTCAGACCGCCCAATGCCGAGGTCATCACGGCCTCGATGCGGCCTTCGGCCAGTTGCTGTTGCATCGGCTCCCAGCTCAGCACGCTGGCGATGGCGCCGAGGTTCAGCAGCACGCGCTGGGTATTGCGGTCATAGGCACGCACAGTCAGCCCCTGGAGGTCCTGGCGCTCGGCGATCGGCTTGCGTGACCAGAGTCCGCTGGGAGGCCAGGGCAGGGCGTAGAGCAGAATCTGATCATGGCGCGCCAGCAGTGCCTCGTAACTCGGGCGAGCCAGGCGATAGAGCTCTCGGGCCTGGCGCGGATTGTCGACCAGCGCGGGCAGTGAGCTGATGCTGAACAGCGGCATGCTGGTGGCGAGGGCGCCGCTGTGGGAGTCCGCCAGTTGAATGATATCGGCGTTGATGGCTTCAAGATGATTCACTGACCGCAGGCGAGTCAGCGGGCCTTCACCAAAATGGATCACCAGTTCTCCCTCGCTGAGCGAGGCCACCTTCTCGACGAATGCCTGGGCACGCTGCCCCATCATGGTCTGGGGGCCATACTCCCGGCTCATGGTCAGCTCGACCGAGTCAGCCCGGGCGTCCGCGCCCATTGGCGCCAGACCCAGGGCAAGGATCACTCCGAGCACTCTCTTCATGCTTGAGCGCTGTCCAGTTGGCATGTGTCGTCATCCATCCGTTGTGTCTGATACATCCAGTATCTCTCATTCGCGCCTCCCTTGCCGTTGGTGTTTCGGTCAACGCAAGCCGCCGCTCTCCTTCCCCCTGCACCAACGCAGGGTTCAGGGCGGCGCAACGGGCGTTGAACTGCCAGTTGACGCAATGTGGTCTACGCTCAGAACAAGGCCGTGCAACTGCCCTGACACGAATTCCGCGCCGGGACCGCATGACCGGATTGTCGACGACTGTCAACGGGAGGTAGACCACATGCTGACCCACGTATGGGGCTTGATGGCACATCCGCAACGGGAATGGCAGACCATCCGCAAGGAACACGAATCCATCACCCACCTCTACGCACATCATGTGCTGCTCATGGCGCTGGTGCCTGTCATCTGCGCTTACATCGGTACCACCCAGGTCGGCTGGAGCCTGACGGAAGGCCACGCCATCCTGCTGGAACCCCTCGATGCCTTCTATGCCGGTATCGCCTTCTACATCGCCATCCTGACGGCGATCGCCTTCATGGGCACCGTCATACACCTGCTGTCGCAGCGCTTCTCGGGACACCCCAGTCGTCGTCGCTGCATCATCTTCGCAGGCTATGTGGCCACGCCGATGTTCTTGGCAGGCCTGGTGGCGCTGTATCCCATCATCTGGCTGTGCATTCTCGCCGGTACCATCGGCCTGTGTTACAGCGCCTATCTGCTGTATCTGGGCATCCCGCCACTGCTGGACATCTCCAACAAGGAAGGCTTTCTGGTCACCGGCTCCACGCTCGGGATCGGGGTGCTGGTGCTGGAAGGACTGCTGGCGGTGACCGTGCTGCTGTGGGGGTACGGCGCACGCTGGTTCATGTAGCCCCGTGAGGCAACGACCCCGATGTCAGTGACGTGATGCCATCTGCTCTAGAAAACACACCTTCGACGCCTCGCCTTCACCGGCGGGGCGTCGCCGTTTCGTGACCGTGTTGGTCCGTGGCCCTTGTGCTCGGCGGCAGCGGCGTGGAAAGTGTTGGACTCAATAGACAGTGTGGAAGAAAGCGCATGGACAAGTTTGAGCTGAGACTGGAGCAGGCTGCGCGTGCCGCATGGTTGTCCTATGTGGGAGGGCGAACCCAGGATGAGATTGCCACCCAGCTTGGGGTCTCTCGCCCGGGAATACAGCGCCTGCTGTCGCTGGCGCGTCAGGAACGCCTGGTCAAGATCTCCATCGATCACCCCGTGGCCAGCAGCATGGCGCTGTCGGATGCGCTGGTGGAGCGATTCGGTCTGAGCTTCTGCGATGTGGTGCCCTCGGACACCCAGTCGCCGGAAAGCATTGCGGAGTATCTCGCGGTGGCCGGTGCCGAGCGCCTGTCGTTCTATCTCGGCCGACAGCAGCCACAAACCATCTCGTTGAGTACCGGACGCGCGGTACGTGCGGCGGTGGAAGCCCTGAGCCGCAGTGAGCGGCCCCAGCACCGTATCGTGTCGCTGGTTGGCAATGTCGCTCTGAATGGCTCCTCGAACCGCTATGACGGCGTGATGCTGCTGGCGGACAAGATCGGCGCGGACCGCTTTCTGCTGCCTGCACCGGTGGTGGCGGCCAGTGTCGAGGAGAAGGAGTCACTGCTCAGTCAGAGTCTGGTCAAGGCGGTGTTCAGCGTCGCCTGCGAGGCCGATGTGGGCATGATCGGCATCGGGCGACTCGATGCCCAGGCGACCTTGTTCCAGGATCAGTTCATCAGCGCCGCCGAGCGCGATGAGTTGATGGAAGTCGGTGCCGTGGGCGAGTTGATGGGCTGGCCGCTGGACATGAATGGACAGCTGATCGATTGCCCGCTGGCGCAGCGCATCACCAGCGTGCCGCTGACCTCGCTCAAGGCACAGCCGCTGATCGGGCTGGCGGGCGGGCACGACAAGGTGCCGGCCATTCTGAGTGCATTGCGCGGTGGCTGGCTGCAGGGGCTGATCATCGATGAGGTGGCCGCCCAGCGGGTCTGCGCGGTACTCAAGGACTGAGCAGGGGACGGCTGCCTTCGAATGGCTTCAGAGTGATGGGGGCATTCTGATGGCGTTCTGCTGACGGCTTGCGCTCGACGACAGGCTCCCGATGACAGGCTCTCGTGAATAGACGCCGTACAAGGCGCCGGGCGAGTCATCGGGAGCAGGGCGGGGGCAGTGTCTGGCGTTGTCTTGCTGGCGCGATGCCTGGGATATGCACATAACATCGGCCGCCATGTCTGTTCTTTTTCTCCCTCTTATTTCTCACCTTCTTTTCTCTTTCTTTCTCTCTCTCCTTCCTTCGTCTGGCCCACGGCTTTTGCTGCGAAACCTGCCATCTCTTGTCAGACATTTCGGCAGGATTGTTCGACTCAATGGCGGCGGATTTCCGCCTCGATCAAGGGCTGCGTTGTTTCGTTTAACGCTAATATCTGTATAGGCTGATCGGGTCGCAAGCTCAGAGGTCATGCCGGCTATCGGTCTACACCCAAAGGATCAGATCCCAAGGTGGTATAGCCCAAGGTATAGCGCTTCAGAGTTTGCTTTTTCAAAGGTCTGATCCGATCATTTGTTCACTGAATGACGTTTTGATCGAACGTATTTGTGCCGAGATGTCTCGCCAGGACATTCGAGCACCAGACCGGTAGATGGGAAGGTATCGGTGCCTCAGGTGCCGCTACCCTCGAAAAGAACAATGCCAATAACGCCCGATGGAGTGCCCTCATGCGCCTACCTCACATCACCAAGCCCCGCCGTCATCTGCTCACGCTCGCCAGCGTCGCCGCCATCGCGCCGCTCAGCGCACAGGTGAGTGCCGAGACCATCACCGTGGCGACCGTCAACAACGCCGACATGGTGGTCATGCAGAGCCTGACCAGCGAATTCGAGAAGGCGCATCCGGATATCACTCTCGACTGGGTGGTGCTGGAAGAGAACGTGTTGCGTCAGCGCCTGACCACCGATGTCGCGACCCAGGGTGGCCAGTTCGATGTCATGACCATCGGTACCTATGAAGTGCCTATCTGGGCCAAGCACGGCTGGCTGACCAAGCTCGACAATCTGCCGGACGACTATCAGGTCGATGACCTGATCAAGCCGGTGCGTGATGGTCTGAGTCTGACCGAAGGCGAGAACCAGGGCCTCTACGCGCTGCCGTTCTATGGCGAGAGCTCCATGCTCTACTACCGCAAGGACCTCTTCGAGAAGGCCGGTATCGAGATGCCGGAGCAGCCGACCTGGACACAGGTCAACGACTGGGCCGCCAAGCTCAACTCCGCGGATGAAGGTGTCTACGGGATCTGCCTGCGTGGCAAGCCGGGCTGGGGCGAGAACATGGCGGTGCTGGGCACGATGGTCAACAGCTTCGGTGGCCGCTGGTTCAATGAGGAGTGGGAGCCGCAGCTGGACTCGCCGGCCTGGAGCGAGGCCATCAACTTCTACGTCGACATGATGGGCAAGTATGGCCCGCCGGGGGCGACCTCCAACGGCTTCAACGAGAACCTGGCGCTGTTCTCCAGCGGCAAGTGCGGCATGTGGGTCGATGCCACGTCCGCAGCCGGCAAGCTCTACAACCCGAAGGAATCTTCCGTGGCTGACAAGCTGGGCTTCGCGCCGGCGCCGATCGCCAAGACGGAGAAGGGCTCGCATTGGCTGTGGTCCTGGGCACTGGCCATTCCTGAGTCTTCCAAGTCCAAGGATGCCGCCCAGACCTTCATCACCTGGGCCACATCCCAGGAATACGTGAATCTGGTCGGCGAGCGTGAAGGCTGGGCCAGCATTCCGCCGGGCACCCGTGTCTCCACCTACGAGAATCAGTCCTACAAGGACGCCGCCCCCTTCGCCGGCTTCGTGATGGACGCCATCACCAGTGCCGACCCGACCGATCCGACGCTTGAGCCGGTGCCGTATGTCGGCGTGCAGATGGTGACCATTCCGGAATTCCAGTCCATCGGTACCCAGGTGGGTCAGATGATCGCCGCGGCGCTGGCGGGCCAGATGTCGGTCGAGCAGGCGCTGTCCTCCGCCCAGCGTTCCACCGAGCGCACCATGCGCCAGTCGGGCTATTGATCTGATCTCAACGGCTGTGATCTCAAAGGATCTGGTCTGATCTGACCTGAATGTTCCAACGGCCTCCCGCCTTGCCTTGAGCCTCAACACGAATTGACTCGAAGCACGGCGGGAGCCCGTCCGGCACCCGCGGCAACCTCTTCCTCTCGAGACTCCTGCAACGCCCTCGCGGCGTGGCATGGGGAGCCTCGGCCTGAAGCCCACCGCATTGCCGGACTTCCTCACCGTATCGAAGGACTCACCATGCGCACGAGAGCATCCGGACGCACCGTCGGGGGATTGCGAACCCTGTCGCTGCAAGCCCCAGCCGTAAGCCTGTTGTTGATGTGGATGCTGGTACCACTGGTCATGACCCTGTGGTTCTCCTTCCAGCGTTACAACCTGATGATGCCGTCGGTGTCCGGTTTTGCCGGCGTCGACAACTATTACTATCTGCTGACCGATCCGTCCCTGTGGACGGCCATGGGCAATACCCTGCTGCTGGTGGGCTGGGTGCTGGTGGCCACCGTGGTCGGCGGCACGCTGCTGGCGGTATTGCTGCAGCAGGAATTCTTCGGGCGTGGCGTCGCGCGTCTGTTCGTGATCGCGCCGTTCTTCATCATGCCCACCGTGAGTGCACTGGTGTGGAAGAACATGATGATGCACCCGGTCAACGGCATTCTGGCCTGGGTCGCCGGGCTGTTCGGTCTGCCGGCCATCGACTGGTTCGCCAGCCTGCCGCTGACCTCCATCGTGATCATCGTCACCTGGCAGTGGCTGCCGTTCGCGGTGTTGATCCTGCTGACCGCCATCCAGTCACTGGATGACGACCAGGTCGAGGCGGCACGCATGGACGGGGCAGGGCCGGTGGCGATCTTCTTCTACATCACCTTGCCGCACTTGAAGCGTGCCATCAGCGTGGTGGTGATGATCGAGATGATCTTCCTGCTGACCATCTTCGCCGAGATCTTCGTCACCACCTCCGGTGGTCCGGGGCTGGCCTCGACCAACCTGGCGTACCTGATCTACATCCGCGCCCTGCTGGACTTCGATGTAGGGGGTGCCTCCGCCGGTGGCGTGATCGCCATTATCCTGGCCAATATCGTGGCCTTCTTCCTGGTGCGTACCGTCGCCAAGAATCTCGAGAACTGATGACAAGCGCTCAGCACAGGGAGACTCAATGATGTCGACTTCAACTTCCAATTCCGTGGCCGCCGCCAGCGCAGCAGTGAGCGCCAGTCGTGCGCGCCGCAGCGTGATCAACAAGAAACTTGTCCTGACCCTGGTGGCCTGGACCATCGCGCTGGTGATGTTCTTCCCGATCTTCTGGATGATCCTCACCAGCTTCAAGACCGAGGCCGAGGCGATCGCCACGCCGCCGAGCCTGTTCTTCAGGCCCAGCATCGAGGGCTATATCGAGATCCAGGCGCGTGCGGACTACTTCAAGTATGCCCTCAACAGCGTGGTGATCTCGCTGGGTGCCACGCTGCTGGCGCTGCTGATCGCGATTCCGTCCGCCTACTCGATGGCCTTCCTGCCCACCAAGCGCACCCAGGGCACGCTGCTGTGGATGCTCTCCACCAAGATGCTGCCGTCCGTGGGCGTGCTGCTGCCGGTCTATCTGATCTTCCGCGATCTGGGACTGCTGGATAGCCGTACCGGCCTGATCATCATCTACATGCTGATGAACCTGCCGATCGTGGTCTGGATGCTCTACACCTTCTTCAAGGACATTCCCAAGGACATCCTGGAGGCCGGACGCATGGACGGCGCCAGCACCCTGCAGGAGATCTTCCATCTGCTGCTGCCGCTGACCCTGCCGGGCATCGCCTCCACCGGCCTGCTGTGCGTGATCCTGAGCTGGAACGAGGCGTTCTGGAGCCTGAATCTGACCACCTCCAACGCCGCACCGCTGACCGCCTACATCGCCTCCTTCTCCAGTCCTGAAGGGTTGTTCTGGGCCAAGCTCTCCGCGGCTTCCACGCTCGCCATCGCGCCGATCCTGATCTTCGGCTGGATGACCCAGAAGCAGATGGTTCGCGGCCTGACCTTCGGTGCCGTCAAGTAACGGCGCGCCATACGCATGTCGCCTCGATGCCATGCCACCCCAATTTGCCATCACCTGCCCGAGGGCAGGTGCGGATAAGGAAACCTCCCATGTCCACACTCACGCTCAAGAACATCGTCAAGGAATTCACCTCCGGCAGTGGCGCCAGCGCCACGACGACCCAGGTCATCAAGGGGGTCGATCTGGAAGTGAAGGACCAGGAATTCGTGGTCTTCGTCGGCCCGTCCGGCTGCGGCAAGTCCACGCTGATGCGCATGATCGCCGGACTCGAGAACGCGACGTCCGGTGACATCCTGATCGACGGCAATCGCATGAACGATGTCGGCCCGGCCGAGCGCGGCCTGGCGATGGTCTTCCAGAGCTATGCGCTCTACCCGCACATGACGGTGGGCGAGAACATGGGCTTCAGCCTCAAGCTCGCCGGCGTCTCCAAGGAAGAGCGTGCCGAGAAGGTCAATGCGGCCGCCGAGGTGCTGCAACTGGGTCCGCTGCTGGATCGCAAGCCCAAGGCACTGTCCGGTGGCCAGCGTCAGCGTGTCGCCATCGGGCGTGCCATCGTGCGCAACCCGAGCATCTTCCTGTTCGATGAGCCGCTCTCCAACCTGGACGCCGCGCTGCGCGTGCAGATGCGCATCGAGCTGGCGCGCCTGCATGCCGAGCTCAAGGCGACCATGATCTACGTGACCCACGACCAGGTCGAGGCCATGACCATGGCTGACAAGATCGTCGTGCTGCAGGGCGGTGTGGTCGAGCAGGTCGGCTCGCCGATGGAGCTCTACCATCACCCGCGCAATCGCTTCGTGGCCGGTTTCATCGGCTCACCGAAGATGAACTTCCTCGACCTCACCGTTACCTCCGTGGCGGTCGAAGGGGTCACGGTGCGTCTGCCGGATGGCAGTGAGCACCTGATTCCGGTCGTGAGTCAGACGGAAGACGGTGCCTCGGTGTGTGTCGGCGATACCCTGACGCTGGGCGTGCGGCCGGAGCATCTGGTGCTCGACGAGAATGGCCCGTTCACGGGTCAGATTCAGGTCATCGAGCGTCTGGGTGGGGTGACGTCGCTCTATCTGGCGACCCCGGACGGCTCCGGCGATGCGCCGATCGGCGGCCTCAAGTCTGACGAGCAGTCCGACAGCGGCTGGATCCTGATGGCGGATGGCGACGTCGACAGCCGTGTGGGAGACCGCATCCGCTACGGCTTCGAGACCGAGCGTGCGCATCTGTTCACCGCCGCGGGCCTAGCATTGCAGAATCTCAACCGTCACCCGCTGACCAGCCTGACGCGTCAGGACAATTCACTGTCCAGTGCCGGTGCCGCACAGGCAGCCCGCGCATGAACGGGAAGCCCGAGGAGGAGGCCGACATGAGTACACCCTTGCAGCAGGTGATCTTCGATTGTGATGGCGTGCTGGTGGACAGCGAGATACTGGCGGAGGAGGTGCTGTCACGTCAGCTGGGGGAATGGCTGCCGGACCTGGATACCGAGGCGGAGCTGCGTGCGGCGCTGGGCATGACCACTGATGCCATTCTGGGGGATCTGGAGGCCATGAGCGCACACACGCTGCCGCCGCGGGCGATGGAGCGCATCGATCACGCCATCGAGTCGCGTCTGGCCAGTGAGCTTGCGCCCATCCAGGGCATGGCGGAACTGCTGGGCGAGCTGATGACCCGAGGTCTGGCGGTGGCGATCGTCTCCAACAGCGCCGAGCGACGAGTGCGTGCCTCGCTGGCCGCCACGGGTCTGGATCGCTGGTTGGGAAAGGTGCCGCTGTTCACGGCCGAGCAGGTCGCACGCCCGAAACCTGCGCCGGATGTCTATCAGTTGGCACTGCGTCAGCTGGGGCGTGATGTCGA
Organism: Cobetia sp. 5-25-4-2; assembly: GCF_013374075.1. Classification (NCBI taxonomy): domain Bacteria; kingdom Pseudomonadati; phylum Pseudomonadota; class Gammaproteobacteria; order Oceanospirillales; family Halomonadaceae; genus Cobetia; species Cobetia sp. 5-25-4-2. The sequence continues at coordinate 628,331 of NZ_BLWK01000001.1, forward strand.
GGAATGCGTGGTGGTCGAGGACAGCCTGGCCGGTGTCAGCGCGGCGGTCGCGGCCGGTCTGCGCGTGATCGGCTTTACCGGTGCCGGACATATTCCGCCGGGGCATGCGCAGCGTCAGCAGGAGGCGGGTGCCTGGCAGAGCTGTGCGACCATGGAAGAGGTCAACGGTCTGATTCGCCAGCTGCATGCTGGACAGGCCAGCGACCTGAGCGCCACATGAGCACCGTCAGGGGGTGACACATGCACATGGCTTCTGGACGCGCTGACAGTGACTCCGTGACGTCGCCGGTGTCCCGCAGTGCAAGGCTCAAGGGCAAGGTGGCCGTGGTCACGGGCGGTGCGGGAGGCATCGGTCTGGCCATCGCCACCCGGTATGTCGCGGAAGGTGCCTATGTGGCATTGGCGGACATCAATGGCGAGGCGGCCGAGCGTGCCGCGAAGCGACTGCGTGCACAGGCCGGGCCGCAGGCGCGGGTGCTGGCGGTGACGCTGGACGTGACCTCCAGCGTCTCGCGTCAGAGCATGCTGGAGTGCGTGCAGGCCCAGCTGGGCCCGATCGACATTCTGGTCAACAATGCGGCCGTCTTCGCCATGGCGCCGGTGCTTGAGGTCAGCGAAGGCATGTTGCGCCACCAGCTGGCGGTCAATGTCGAAGGGCTGTTCTTCACCCTGCAGGCGGTGGCCAGAACAATGGTCGAGCGCGGGCAGGGCGGCAAGATCATCAACATGGCCTCGCAGGCAGGGCGGCGGGGTGAGGCGCTGGTCAGCGCCTATTGCGCCTCCAAGGCGGCGGTGATCAGTCTCACCCAGTCCTGCGGGCTTGATCTCATCCGCCATGGCATCAATGTCAATGGCATCGCGCCGGGCGTGGTGGATACGCCGATGTGGGATCAGGTCGATGCGCTGTTTGCCCATCACGAACAGCGCCCGCTGGGAGAGAAGAAGCGGTTGGTCGGGGAGGCCGTGCCCTATGGGCGCATGGGGCTGCCGGATGACCACGCCGGCGCTGCGGTATTCCTGGCCTGTGAAGACAGCGATTTCGTCGTCGCCCAGACACTCAATGTCGACGGTGGCAACTGGATGAGCTAAGGATGAAAGACACCTTCCGTCCTGCTGCAAGCGGTGTGCATCCATGAATGAGGTAGTCACGTGACATCTTTACCCGATTCTCGCCTGGCCCACATGTCGCCCTCACTGGACGACATGGCCAGCCGTGTGCTGGCGGAACATGCCTCCAGTCAGCGCACACGTACCATCGTGGCCCTCGCCGGTCCGCCGGCGGCGGGCAAGTCGACGCTGTCGGAATCCCTGTGCGAGACCCTCAACGCGCTGGAACCCGGCATCGCCGTGGTGGTGCCGATGGATGGCTATCACTACGACAACGCCGTGCTGGCCCCTCTGGGGCTGCTCTACGTCAAGGGCGCTCCGGAGACCTTCGATGCGCGCGGGCTCTATCACGACCTCGTCAGGGTGCGCGCCGATGATGGCCCGGTGGCCGTGCCGGTGTTCGACCGCCCGCTGGATCTGGCGCGTGCCGGAGGCCGCGTGGTCGAACCCCGTCATCGCATCGTGCTGGTCGAGGGCAACTATCTGCTGCTGCGCCACGCGCCCTGGGATGCATTGCTGGAATTGTTCGATATCCGCATCTTCCTGGACATCGAGGATGAGGTCCTGGTGCCGCGCCTGCTGCATCGCTGGCGCGAGATGGGCCAGGATGCGCGGGGTGCCCATGAGCGTACCCATCACAAGGACATGCTCAATGCGCATCTGATCAAGCAGGACTCGCTCAACGCCGACTGGCGCTGGCGTCTGGCGAACGACCCCATCGGCCCCGACGCGGATGACAGATGAATGATGGATGGCAAGGAGAGCCGCATGTGGGTTGGCGTTGACTGTGGAACCCAGAGCACCAAGGTGGTGATTCTCGACCCGGACTCCGGGCGGATAGTGGCCCAGGGCCAGCGCAGTCAGGCGCTGCAGGAAGGGGCCAACGGGCGCCGTGAGCAGGACCCGCTCGACTGGGTCGCCGCGCTGGAAGGTGCCTTCGATGAGGCACTGACCACCTCGCGGCTGGACCCGCTGCGCATCGAGGCGATCGGGGTGTCCGGTCAGCAGCATGGCATGGTGGTGTTGGATGAGGCGGGCGTGCCCCTTTATCCGGCCAAGCTGTGGTGTGATACCGAGACCCGCGAGCATAACGCCGCGTTGGTCGAGGCGCTGGGAGGAGAGGCGGGCTGTCTGGAGGCATTGGGACTGGTGCTGCAGACCGGTTACACCGCCTCCAAGCTCGCCTGGCTGCGTGAGCAGCATCCCGAGCGCTATCAGCGCATCGCCAGCATCCTGCTGCCGCATGACTATCTCAATTTCTGGCTGACCGGGGAGCATGTCGCCGAATACGGCGACGCCTCGGGCACCGGCTATTTCGATACCCGGCGCCGCTGCTGGCATCAGGATGTCTTCGCGCAGATCGCCCCGGAGCTTGATGCCCGGCGCGTGTTGCCCAGACTCATCGAATCCCATGAGCCCGCCGGGTATATCCGGCCCGAGATCGCCGCGCGCTTCGGGCTGCGCCCGGATGTCGTCGTCTCCAGTGGTGGTGGGGACAACATGATGAGTGCTATCGGGACCGGCAACATCGCGCCGGGGCGCGTCACGCTGAGCATGGGCACCTCCGGCACGGTATGTGCGTGGTCAGCTCAGTATCCCGAGAGCTGTGACTCTCAGGTGGCTGCCTTCAGCGCCAGCGATGGCGGCTGGTTGCCGCTGGTGTGCACCATGAATGTCACCTCTGCCACCACGCGGGTGCGCGAGATGTTCGGCTTCGACATCGATACCTTCTCCGCTCAGGTGGCAAGCGCGCCTCCCGGGGCCGAGGGCGTGCAGATCCTGCCGTTCTTCAATGGCGAGCGCGTGCCGATGCTGCCGCGTGCCCAGGCCAGTTTCCATGGGCTGGACAGCCGCAACACCACCCCGGCCAACCTGTGCCGCGCGACCATGGAAGGCGCAAGCTACGGCCTGCGCTTCGCGCTTGAGTGCATGGGGCCGCTGGGCAGTGCGGCGCGCCAGATTCGGCTGGTGGGGGGAGGTGCCAAGAGCCCGCTGTGGCGTCAGATGCTGGCGGACATTCTCGACCTCGAGGTGGTCTGCCCGCAGGTGACCGAGGCCGCCGCATTGGGCGCCGCCATTCAGGCCGGCTGGTGTCTGTGCCAGCGGGACGCGCAGGGAGAGGGGCAACGCAGCGAGACGCTGAAGGCGCTGTGTGATCGGCTGGTGGCGCTGGACCTGACGACCCACACCCAGCCCCAGCCCGAGGGAGTGGCCGCCTACCGCAAGGGCTATGCCGATTACCGCGCGCTGCTGGCCAGCGAGCACGGCATCCCCACCGGCGGCTGAATTCCTGCCATCAGCGCTTCAAGCCAGACAACATCGCCCCCGACGAGACTCACTCGGCGGGGGCGATGTGTTTCAGGCACTTCACTGCATCAATCGCAGCTCATGCGTACGCTATCAGGCTCTAGATTGCGTGCTTGAGCGAGAACTTGGATGCGAGCTTATGCACGAGCTTAGGCATTGGACGAGCGCGCCCATAGATTGACGCCACCATCGACGGCGTAGCGGTCGATCTCGTCGAGTTCGGCCTGGGTGAAGTCGAGGTGATCCAGCGCCTTGACGCAATCACTGACCTGCTGCGGACGGCTGGCGCCGATCAGTGCGGTGGTGACGCGGTTGCCGCGCAGTGCCCAGGCGAGCGCCATCTGCGCCAGCGACTGGCCACGCCGCTCGGCGATGGCATTGAGGGCGCGCACCCGCTCCAGGTTGTCCTCGGTGAGGTGGTCTTCCTTGATCGCCCCGCCACGTGCCAGGCGGCTGTCCTGTGGCACGCCGCCCAGATACTTGTCGGTCAGCACGCCCTGGGCCAGCGGCGAGAACACGATGGAGCCGATGCCCTCGTCATCGAGGGTGTCGAGCAGGCCGTCTTCCTCGATCCAGCGATTGATCATCGAGTAGCTGGGCTGATGGATGATGCACGGCGTGCCCAGCTCGCGCAGGATGGCGGCCGCTTCACGGGTGCGCTGGGCATTGTAGGAGGAGATGCCCGCATAGAGCGCCTTGCCGGAACGCACGGCGCTGTCCAGCGCCCCCATCGTCTCTTCCAGCGGCGTGTCGGGGTCGAAGCGGTGCGAGTAGAAGATGTCGACGTAATCGAGATCCATGCGCTTGAGACTCTGATCCAGACTCGAGAGCAGGTACTTGCGGCTGCCCCATTCGCCGTAGGGGCCAGGCCACATGTGATAGCCCGCCTTGGTGGAGATCACCATCTCATCGCGATAGCCGGCGAAGTCGCGCTTGAGCATGCGGCCGAACATTTCCTCGGCGCTGCCCGGGGGCGGCCCGTAGTTGTTGGCCAGATCAAAGTGGGTGATGCCCAGATCGAAGGCGGTGTGGCAGATGGCGCGCGCATTGTCTTCATGGGCGTTGTTGCCGAAGTTGTGCCAAAGCCCCAGTGACAGGCGGGGCAGTTTGAGGCCGCTCTTGCCGCAGCGCTGGTATTGCATGCGTTCGTAGCGATCTTCAGCCGGGGTATAGCGCATGGCGGAGTCCTTTCGCGAGTGAAGGCGGGGATGTCTCAGGGAGGAAATGACCTCGGATGACGCCTTCAGTCTAGGTCGCGTCTGTCGGTCTGATAAGTACATGCGAACGAATAGATTGTTCGCCATAGCGCACAATGCTGTGGCAGGCTCGATCACTGAAATCTCGGGTAGCTGGCATGAGGAGCAGGCTGGATGCAGCATCACAAGCAGGTAGAGCGCCTGATGTTGTTCGCTCAGGTGGCGGAATCGCTCAGCTTCACGCAGGCGGCCAGGGTGCTGGGCATCTCGCGCGCCCATCTCTCCGAGCAGGTGCGGCGGCTTGAGCACGATATCGGGGCGCCCTTGCTGATTCGTACCACGCGGGCGGTGCGCCTGACCGAGGAGGGCGAGCGTATCCGCCAGCGCATGCAAGGCGTGCGCAGCGAGCTGCTGGCACTGGAGCGTGACCTCGAGCACGACCTCGAGCATGGGAGGGAGCACCCGCGACAGGGGTTCAGCGGCGTATTGCGCATCACGGCGCCGGTGCTGTTTGCCGAGCGCTATCTGATCGGGGTCTGCAATGACTTCCAGACCCGCCACCCGGCGGTCGAGCTGCGCCTGGACGTCAGTTACGAGAGTCATGATCTGACGCGCGAACCGTTTGACGTGGCGTTTCGCGCCACGCGCACGCCACCGGACAACCTGATCGCGCGGCGCCTGCTGGATTACGTCCACTGTTGCTGTGCCTCGCCCGAGTACCTTGCGGCGCAGGGCACCCCTCACACGGCCGCAGCACTTGCCGACCACCGTTGTCACCGCTGGGCCGGGCAATCCGGCTGGCCGCTGGCCAGTGGTGAGGTAAGCCCCGCTGGCGGACTGGCGATCAATGATCATCGTCTGCTCAAGCAGCAGGCGCTGGATCACGCCGGCATCATCCGGGTCGCTCATTACCTGGTGGATCGTGAGCTGGCCGAGGGGCGTCTGGTGCGTCTGCTGGCGCACGAGGAGGGCGAGCCCAACAGCATCTACATGCTCTATCCCCAGCGCCTGCCGCAGTCGGGCAAGCTGCGCGCCTTCATGGCGGCGGTGGAAGCCGCCATGCCACCTCGCAGTGCGTGACCGAAAGGCACAGACGCAAGAGTGGCGTATGCAAAAAGACCGCCGTGCCCTGATGGGCGCGGCGGTCTTTTTAATCGCCTTTTATTCAGACCGGTGAGGCCTCTTGACCAGACTGGCGGTCTCTCAGAGACCCAGTGCGGCGACCCCGGCCTTGGCGATCTGGGCATCCTGCTCCGGCTTGACGCCGGACACGCCGATGCTGCCGGCGATCTGGCCCTCGACCATCACCGGCACGCCGCCGCCCAGCATGCCTTCCAGCTCCGGCGCTGACAGGAAGGCGGTGCGTCCGCCGTTGATGGAGTCCTCGAACAGTTGCGTCTCGCGGCGCCCCAGGGCAGCGCTCTTGGCCTTTTGCTGAGCGAAGTAACCGGTCATCGCCGGCGTGTCGTCCAGGCGACGCAGGCCCAGCGGGTGGCCGCCATCGTCGGCAACGGCGATGGAAACGGCCCAGCCGTTGGTCTCGGCTTCCTTCTGGGCGGCGTCCAGCATCTGATTGACGTCAGCGAGGGTCAGTACGTGGCGAGTGATCATCGGGCTTCCTTGGCAAGTGGTGCGAGTGAGTGAGAGTACCAGTAACAGTAACGGTGAATCGTCATGCCTGCGGCAGCGTCTCGGGCAGGGCGTCATCCACCAGTTCGATCCAGTGACTTACCGGCGTGCGTCCGGCGCTCGAGAGATGCGTCTGACAGCCGATGTTGGCAGTGGCGATGCGCGCAGGCCCGTTGGCCTCCAGCGCCTCAAGCTTGCGGTCTCGCAGCTGGCGTGACAACTCCGGTTGCGTGATCGAGTAGGTGCCGGCGGAACCGCAGCACAGATGCCCCTCGGCGACCGGGGTCAGGGTGAAGCCCAGCGCGCGCAATATCTTCTCCACTTCACCGCCCAGACCCTGGGCATGTTGCAGGGTGCACGGGCAGTGGAAGGCCAGCGGCTGCGGGTCGGGGGAGGCGGCGGAAAGCGTCGGTCGGTCATCGCGGGCGATCTCCTCACCGAGCACCTCGACGATGTCACGCGCCAGGGCACTGACGCGCGCGGCGCGCTCAGCATAGTCCGGGTCATCGGCCAGCATCTCGCCATATTCCTTGACGAAGGCGCCGCAGCCACTGGCGGTCTGCACGATCGCCTCCGCTCCCGCCTCGATGGCCGGCCACCAGGCATCGATGTTGGCACGCATGCGCGCGCGCCCTGCCTGCTGGGCGTTGAGATGATAGTCGATGGCGCCGCAGCAGCCGGCCTCGCGGATCGGCGTGACGCCGATGCCGAAGCGCGCCAGCACGCGGGCGGTGGCGGCGTTGATGTTGGGAGCCAGGCCCGGTTGCACGCAGCCCTCCAGCATCAGCACCTGGCGCGAAAGCGCCTGATCAGAAGGCGTCGCGGTGACGGGGACGGCCGGGTGCTCAGCGTGACGGTCGTGCTCGCGGGCCAGCGGGATCTTGTCGGCCAGCGCGCCCGGCGCGAGCGGGCGGAAGCGCACCCCGAGTGCCAGCAAGGCCTTGAAGCGAGCAGGCTCGACCAGCGCATGGCGCAGCCCGGCGCGCAGCAGGCGCTCACGCCAGGGGCGTCCGACGCGGCGTTCCAGTTCCTGACGGCCGATATCCAGCAGGGTGTGATATTGCACGCCTGACGGGCAGGTGGTCTCGCAGCTGCGACAGCTCAGGCAGCGATCCAGATGCTGCTGGGTCTCGCGGGTGATCTGCGTTGCCTGCTCGCGAACTGCCTCGTCGGGACTTTCGGGATCGCTTTCCAGCAGCTGCTTGATCAGATAGATGCGTCCACGCGGTCCATCGCGCTCATCGCCCAGCAGCTGATAGGTCGGGCAGGTGGCATTGCAGAAGCCGCAATGTACACAGCTGCGCAGAACCTTGTCGGCTCGCTGGATGTGCGGCCTGGCAAGTGCGGCGTCACTGAAGTGGGTCTGCATTCAGGTGCGTCTCCCGTCATGAAGTGAATCACATCTCGGCATATAGACGACCGGGATTGAGGATGCCGTGAGGATCCAGCTGCTGCTTGAGCTGGAGGTGATAGCGGGCATTGATGGCGGCCAGTGGCATCAGTGGACTGTCCTCGGCAGCGACGGCTCCCGGGGTGTAGCAGATGGCATGGCCACCCAGCCGGCTGGCCAGCGAGCGAACCCTGTCAGCGGGGGCGTCGCTGTAAAGCCAGCGCTGGGCGCCCGCCCAGTCACACAGCAGGTCGGCGTCCTCAAGATGACCCAGCAGCTCGCTGACGGCGGCTTGCCATTCAACGTGATCCAGTGCCAGCGGCAAGGACAGTCGCCACAGGGCCTGATGTGGCGCACGCGCGGTGAAGAAGGGCAGGCGGTGCTCACGCAGCTCAGTCCAGTGCGCCGATGCCTGATCAGGCATCAACACCTCGCCACCCAATTGCTCGCGCCCGGCCTGGACCGAACGCTCGCCCCCTTCCAGGCGCAGGGTGAGGCGACCGTCATGCCAGCTGGTCGCGGTGACCGGCAGCGGCGTGCGCCCCCAGGCATCCAGGCGAGTCAGCGCCTCGGCGAGACTTAGCTCCAGGCACAGCGATTCGCTCGCCACCGGGCGCGGCATCACCTTGAGCGAGACTTCGCTGATCACGCCCAGCGTGCCCTGGGCACCGCACATCAGGCGCGAGAGGTCGTAGCCCGCTACGTTCTTCATCACTTCGCCGCCGAAGCGCAGCGCCTTGCCGTCGGCGCTGATGATGCGCGTGCCCAGCACCAGGTCGCGCAGGCTGCCGCTCCAGGGGCGGCGTGGGCCGCTGAGTCCAGAGGCGAGAGTGCCGCCGACGGTCGCTTCGGGGCCGAAGTGGGGCGGCTCGCAGCTCAGATGCTGGCCTTGTTCGGCGAGCACGGCCTCCAGCGTCGCCAGTTGTGTGCCGGCACGTACCGAGACCATCAGCTCCACGGGGTCATAGTGGGTGATGCCGTGGTGCGTGCGCATGTCCAGGACACCTTCGGCCTCGACATTACGCCCGAGAAAGGCCTTGCTGCCACTGCCGGCGATGCGCAGCGGGCGTCTCGCCTCATGGGCGGCGCGGACCTGCTCGCAAAGTGCCTCACTGGCATCGTGTTCCTGCGTGTGCTGGCTGGCGGCAGGTGTGGCGCACTCGGCATGGCTTGGCACCTGATCCTGGAGCGAATCATCTGGCTCTGGCATGGCATATCTCTATGAAGTGGCGATGAAGTGGCTATGAAGTGGCGATGAAGTGGCGAAAATCAGGTGGCAGAAGGTCTGGTGGCGGCAAATGTGCGAGCTGTCCAGAACCGAGAAAAACCGTCCAGACGCGCGCAAGCTGTCCAGAAATGCGGCAGCTGTCTAGAAACGCGGAAGCTCCGGATGCGGCAGCTGGTTGTGATGCACATGCATGGCACCGAATTCGGCACAGCGCGCCAGCGTCGGGATGTTCTTGCCGGGATTGAGCAGCCCGGTGGGGTCGAAGGCGGCCTTCACGGCATGGAAGACGCTGATCTCCTCGTGATTGAATTGCGCACACATCTGGTTGATCTTCTCGCGGCCCACGCCATGTTCACCGGTGATGCTGCCGCCGGCGGCCACGCAAAGTTCCAGAATCCTGCCGCCGACCTCCTCGGCCAGCTCAAGCTCCCCGGGCTTGTTGGCATCGAACAGGATCAGCGGGTGCATGTTGCCGTCACCGGCATGGAAGACATTGGCCACCGCGAGCCCCGATTGGCGCGAGAGTTCGGCGATACCGTTGAGCACGGCGGGCAGTTCGCGGCGCGGAATGGTGCCATCCATGCAGTAATAATCGGGCGACATGCGGCCCACGGCAGGGAAGGCATTCTTGCGTCCGGCCCAGAAGCGCGCGCGCTCGGCCTCATCACGGGCGAGCCGGATCTCGGTGGCACCGGCGCGTTCCAGCACCTCGCGAACCCGTGCGCAATCATCAACGACATCGGCCTCGGCACCATCCAGCTCGCAGAGCAGGATGGCAGCGGCCTCCACCGGATAGCCCGCGTGGATGAAATCTTCAGCGGCGCGGATGGCGAGGTTGTCCATCATCTCGAGCCCGCCGGGGATGATGCCGCAGGCGATGATGTCGCCCACCGCACGGCCGGCCTTGTCGATATCGGCGAAGCTTGCCATCAGCACCTTGGCCGTCTCGGGGCGGGGCAGCAGACGCACCGTGACTTCCGTGACCACGCCTAGCATGCCTTCGGAGCCTGTCATCAGCGCCAGCAGGTCCAGTCCGGGGGAGTCGAGGCTGTCGGCGCCGATCGTCATCGCCTCGCCCTCGATGGTCAGCACCTCGAGCTTGAGCAGGTTGTGCACGGTGAGGCCGTACTTGAGACAGTGCACACCGCCGGCATTCTCGGCCACGTTGCCGCCGATGGAGCAGGCGATCTGCGAGGAGGGGTCCGGCGCGTAGTAGAGCCCGTATGGGGCGGCAGCTTCTGAAATGGCCAGGTTGCGCACCCCGGGTTGCAGGCGCGCGGTACGCGCATCGGGGTCGATTTCGAGAATGCGCGCCATGCGCGACATCACCAGCAGCACGCCTTGTTCCAGCGGCAGGGCGCCGCCGGAAAGGCCAGTGCCAGCACCGCGCGTGACCACCGGTACCCCCAGCGAGTGGCATTCGCGCAGCAGGGCGGCGACCTGTTCGACATGCTCGGGCAGCGCGACCAGCATCGGCATGACGCGATAGGCCGCCAGTCCATCACATTCGAAGGGATGCAGATCCTCTTCGCGATGCAACAGGGTGAGGTCGGGCAACAGCGTGGTGAGGTGCGCCAGTACCCGGGACTTGTCGTGCTGGGGGAGAGGGCCATCCAGCGTCGGGTCATACAGGATATTCATGCCATGCCTCCAGGAGAGTCCGGTACTCGCGATGCCGTGTCAGGTGTCCATTGCGCCGGTGATGCATGCGGCGTGTCGGGTGTGCAGGTCACGACGCGCGGGTGTGTCTCCAATCTGGCAGTGAGGGCTGCGCCTTGTCCATGCGAAGCCACAGTGGTCTGACCAGACATTCGTCTAGTTCATGTCATCGGGTGTCGCTGGCGACAGGAGAGCTCGCTAGGGTAGAGAGCGTGGTCTGACCAGTGAGAAGGGCGGCAGTCTCCTTGCCGCATGTGGGCAGGCGAGCGGCAGACGAGAGACGAGTACCCCGGGAGAGGCCAGCCGGGCTGGCTCGGCCGGTTCATCAGGGGAGGGGCAGGGATGCAGGTATCAGAGAGAATGGCGTGCGGTGAGCAGCGTGCGCCGGAGCATGCGGCGGCGCGCCTCGAGCAGTTGATACTGGATGGTGTGCTCAAGCCGGGGCAGATGATTCCTTCGGAACGCAGGCTCTGTGAGCGACTGGGTATCTCACGCGCCTCGCTTCGCGAAGGGCTGAGGCTGTTGCGTGGCAAGGGCATCATCGAGACTCGCCACGGCAAGGGCTCCAGCGTCGCTCAGCTGTTGCCGAGCGGCGATATCAGTCCGTTGATGCACCTGTTTCGGGACCAGCCGCGCACCTTGTATGACCTGCTCGAGGTGCGCGCGCTGCTGGAGGGGCAGTCGGCGCGACTGGCCGCCCAGCGGGGCACGCCGGCGGATAGAGTACTGATCCGGCGTCATTACGAGGCAATGGCGGCCTGCGTGCGCGAGTATCCGCCGGACTTCCCGTCCTCAGCCCAGGGCGATGAGGTGCTGCCGGATGCCCAGCAGCTGGCGCGTCACGACCACGCCTTTCACCACGCCATCTGTGAGGCGTCCCACAATCCGGTGCTGGTGCATACGCTCAAGGGCATCAATGACCTGCTGCTCAGCTCGGTGTTCGCCTCGCTGCGCAATCTCTATCATCGGCCGATTCCCCGCGGCCAGATCAATGCTCAGCACACGGCCATCTATCGTGCGGTGATGGACCAGCAGCCGGACGCTGCCGAAAGCGCGGCGCTGGACCACCTGCACGGCATTCGCGACAGTCTGCGTGAGCTGGAAGCGGAAGATGAGCGGCTCATCCGCTCTGCCATGCGTCTGGAAGGCTTCGAGTAGCGCGCAGGGTTTGAGAGCTGGCCTTGAGAGCTGATCTTGAGAACAGGCTTCGAGGTCAGGCGTGTGGCTAGGCGTGTGGCCAGGCTGGCAAGCGGGGCGGACTCAAGGCAAAGTGGTCAGCTCATCATTCAGGACAACGTGCTGCCTTCATGTGGAAACTCTCTTCCGCGAGTGATTGGCTCGACCGCCTCAATCAATCCCGCCACGCCATGCTGTGGCTGTTCATCGCCTCGATGCTGGAAACCCTTTTGATCCCGATTCCCATCGAGGTCATCCTGATCCCGTGGATGCTGCGCCATCCCGAGCGCCGCTGGCGAGTGGCCGCGGTGGCATTGGCCGGCAACCTCACCGCGGCGCTGCTGGGGTTCTATCTCGGGGCCTATGCACTGGCGGCGTGGGGCGATGGGTTGATCAGCTTCTTCGGCGGCCAGCAGGCCTTCGAAGCCTTCCAGCAGCGCTTCAGCGAGCAGGGCTTCCTCGCCATCATGCTGATCGGCATCGTGCCGATTCCCTTTCAGAGCGCCATGCTGGTCGCCGGTGCCAGCGGGTATCCGGTCGGGCTGTTCCTGCTGGCGGCACTGGTCGGGCGCGGGGTGCGCTATTTCGGACTGGCGGCCCTGGTGGCACTGGTCGAGGATCAGGCGATGGCCCTCTGGCAACGCTATTCACGCCCACTGGGCGTGATCGGGCTGACCCTGACGGGCGTGTGGTTATGGCAGGCGTTCATCGCTTGATCTGCCGGCAGTCGCCAGCAACGCCTTGCCACGCTGATAGTCGGCCTGCCAGATCTCATCGGGCACCATGCTGCCGCCGGTGGCCCATATGACATGGGTGGTGTTGGCCTGCACTTCGCCGTCATCCAGCCCGACAGCCGCTCGCCAGGCGTGCCACTCGGGGGCGTCATTGCGCAGCACGCGGATGATGCCGGGCACCCCGGCCAGCGCCGACGGCTCAAGCTTGAGCCCTTCGCTGTCATGCGCCAGCGCCAGCCATTCGAGCATGCTGTCATCCGACAGGGTGTAGATGCCACTGAGCAGCGGTGCCATCACCTGTCCGACGAAGGCCGAGGCGCGCCCCACCGCCAGGCCATCGGCACAGGTGCGATTGTCCAGCCCGATATCCTCCACCGCGATGCCGTCATGCTTCCCGGTCAACATGCCCAGCAGCATGCAGGGGGAATTGACCGGCTCGGCGAAGAAGCAGTGCACGGCGTCACCGAAGACCTGCTTGAGGCCGTAGGCCACGCCGCCCGGGCCGCCGCCGACGCCACACGGCAGGTAGACGCACAGCGGATGGCGGGCATCCACGGCAATCCCCTGATCCTCGAGCTGCCGCGCGAGGCGGCTGGCTGCCGTGGCGTAGCCCATGAACAGATCCCGCGAGCTTTCATCATCGATGAAGTGGGCGTCTGGCTGCTGCGCCTCCCGGCGTCCAGCCTCGACCGCCTTGCTGTAATCGCCGCTGTGCTCCACGACCTCTGCGCCACGCGAGCGCAGCAGATCCTTCTTCCACTGCTTGGCATCCGCCGACATGTGGACGGTGACGCGAAAGCCGAGTCGGGCACTCATGATCCCGATGCTGAGTCCAAGGTTGCCGGTGGAGCCCACCAGTATCCGCTGGTTGGCCAGCAGTGCCTGAATCGCGGGGTGTTCGAAGGTGCGATAGTCGTCATCAAGACGCACAAGCCCTGCGTCAATGGCGAGACGCTCGGCATGCTTGAGCACCTCATGGATGCCACCACGTGCCTTGATGGACCCTGAGATCGGCAGTTGATGGTCACACTTGATCATCAGGCGGCCGGGGAGTGTCTGCCCGGAGGCATGGGAGGTATCAGGCGTGGCAAGGGACTCGCCCAGCGCCTGCTGCAAGCTGGGCGCTGCCACCAGCGGTGATTCGATGCGCCCTGACGCGGCGGCCGTCTCAGGAAAGGCCTCGGCAATCCAGGGCGCGAAACGTGCCAGGCGCGCCTCGGCAGCCTCGATATCCTGTTCGCCCACGCCACTTGCCTGCAATGCCGGCGAGGCCTGCGCTTGCGTGATGTCGAGTCGTTCGGGGTTCAGCCAGCTGATTTCCCGGCGAGCCCTCAGAGTGGCAATTTCCGGATGATGCAGGGTGAGGGCACTCAGATCATGGGGCGTGGCAGACATGCGATGTCCTTGTGATGGGGGGCTCGATTGCGCAGCAATGGGGAACAGGCCTCAGGCTAGCGCGTCCTTGCCCGACATGTCTCGTGATCACTCGGGCCTGCACATGATGCGAGCCGACTCATGCGTCTTCATCAGGCAACGCACGTAGCCCAGCTTTCACATCTGGTAAAGGTCTGTGACAAAAAAGGCCGATTTTTTTGGCCACCCTCGGGATAGAAATGCCAAAGCTGCAGTCATAGTTGGCAAGGACATGATGTTATCGCGATGTTATGTCTGGCTTTAACTGTTCTTATCCACCGCCATGCACTGCCTGGCGGTTTTTTTTGGTCACGAGGGCGTGGTCATCGAGTCAATACTACGGCGTCATTGCCCGAGAGAACGTCATGACTTGCGTTCGCAAGCGCTTTTCCGTCCTGGCGTGACGCTCCAGAGATCATGACCCGTACATGAATGGGTTAGCTGGCAGGTAATCATGTGAGGCAAGGCCTCGCACATCGGATGGTCAAAGAGACAAGAAAAAGCCCGCGCAGACAGGATGTCTGCGCGGGCTTTTTCATGGGCGCTGCATGCTTCTGCATGCTTCTTCATGCGGCGCCATGTCTGGCCAGCGTCGTCAGGCAATCACGCGCCGGATGTCAGTTCAGCAACCCGCCTGCATGGTGAGCAGGGCACTCAGGACATCACGACGTGTCACCACACCGATCAGGCGCCCCTGCTCCACCACCGGATAGACCTTGGGCTGATGACCATTCATGCGCTGTGCAAGGTCGGTGATGCTGTCATTGGGGCCGACACTCAGGACCTCGTGACGCATGAGGTCACCGACCTGTGCGTGTTGGCCGCAGTGATAGGCGCTGTCGAGCAGCTTGCCGAGGATGTCCTGCTCCGAGATGAAACCGACCAGGCGATCCAGGTCATCGACCACAGGCGCGCCCGGCAGACGGTGATGGGTCAGGCCGTGGGCGAATTCCAGGATGCTGGTGCGTGCCTTCACCCGATAACAGTCGCGGGACATGATGTCGCGAAGGGTCGAAGGGACCTTCAGTTGTGTGGCTTTCATGGGCAGGTCTCCTGCTTCGCCGCTGACGACGCCCGGGCAGGGAGTCGTTCGATGGATGTCGGCTACCCGCCAGGCGGTAGCCGACGGCATGTCGACGTCTCGTTCAGAGCATAGAGCATCCCATCGTGAGCTGCCCGACGCCGCTTGTCGCCTTGTCTCGGGGAGTCCGATCGCCAGTGGCCATCAGACTCCCCGAGCGTAGTGCGGCGAGATCAGTCGCCCGGGCCGCACTCCATGCAGCGTTCGACCACGGCCGGCCCCAGCTGCAGGTTGGCATTGAGATCCCGCAGCGCGGTGCGCAGACCTTCCTCGATCACCGGGTGATAGAAGGGCATTTCCAGCATCTGCTCGATGGTCATGCGCTGCTGATGGGACCAGGCCAGCAGGTGGGCGAGGTGCTCGGCACGGGGACCGAAGATCTCGGCACCCAGCAGCAGGCCAGTGCCTTGCTCGCCATAGACGCGCAGCATGCCCTTGTTCATGCGCATCACGCGGGAGCGGCCCTGGCCGGTGAAGTCGACTTCACCCACCGCGTAGCAGTCGCAGGCACCGTAGCGCTGTTCGATCTCGGCGGTGGAGAGGCCGATGGTCGCCATCTGCGGATCGCTGAAGACGACGGCGATGGTGCTCTTGCGGTGACCGGCACGCACCTCGGGGAAGCGACCGGCGTTGTCACCGGCGATACGGCCCTCGTCGGAGGCCTCGTGCAGCAGCGGCAGGTCGTTGTTGGCGTCGCCGGCGATGAAGACATGGCTCGGGGTGTCATCGCCCAGGCGAGTCTGCAGGGTGTGGCGATTGAAGATCGGCACGCCGCGCTCGTCCAGCTTCAGCCCGAGGGCGTCGATATTGAGACGATCGACATTCGGGCGACGACCGGTGGCCGCGAGCAGATAGTCGAAACGTTCGGTCAGGCGAGCTTCGCTGCCACGCTCGATGAAGGTGATCTCGACACCGGCACCGTTCTCGTCCTCGACACGTTCGATCTTCTCGACCTTGGCGTCCGGGTCCAGATAGAACTCCTCGTTGAAGACGCGATCGGCATTGGCACGCAGCTTCTCGTCACGCAGCGGGCCGATGGCGCCGCCGACGCCGAACATGCGGATGCGCACGCCGAGACGCGTGAGCGCCTGGCCCAGCTCCAGCCCGATGACGCCCGGGCCGAAGACGGCGACGGATTCCGGCAGGTCGTCCCACTCGAAGACGTTGTCATTGATGATCAGGCGATCACCGGCATTCTCGAAGAAGCCCGGGTAGCTGGGGCGTGAGCCGGTGGCGATCACGACACGCTCGAAGGTCACGCGGGTCTCGTTGTCGCCGATGATCAGGCTGTTGGCGGTCTCGAAGCGTGCATTGCCGCGCAGCTTGTCCTGCGGCGGGATGCCTTCCACGGACTCGACCACGAAACCGACGAAGCGGTCGCGCTCCCGCTTGACGCGATCCATCACGGCGCGGCCATCCACCTTGACCTCGCCTTCGATATTGATGCCGAACGGTGCGGTATCACGGGCGTGATGCGCGGCTTCCGCCGCACTGATCAAGAGCTTGGAGGGCATGCAGCCGACACGGGCACAGGTGGTGCCGTAGGGGCCGCCCTCGATCATGACCACGGAATCGGTGTGGGCCTTGGCGGCGCGATAGGCGCCGAGTCCTGCACTGCCTGCGCCGATGATGGCGACTTCAACCTGGCGTTCGTTCACGTCGTACTCCTCAAGGTGCGCCAGCGGCGCACCTGACTGAATGGGGTCTCAGGCGCGGGGTGACCCGCGCATGATGAAACGAGATGGCGATGGGGTTACGTCAGCGTGAAGCGCTCAGGCGCTGGTCAGGCTGCCGAAGTAGCGGGCGACTTCATCGCTGCCGCCGACGTGCTCACCGTCGATCCAGACCTGAGGCACGGTGGCCTGGCCGGTCATGGCGCGCAGGGTGCGAGAGGTCACGCCACGGGTGCCGACTTCGATGACTTCGTAGCTGATGCGGGCTTCATCAAGCATCTGCTTGGCACGTGCGCAGTACGGGCAGCCCGGCTTGCTGAACAGGGTGGCGAAGCTGGGACGGCCGGCTTCCGGGTCCAGATAATCCAGCATGGTGTCGGCGTCGGAGACTTCAAAGGGGTCGCCCGGTTTCTGCGGCTCGATGAACTGCTTCTCGACCACGCCGTTGCGCACCAGCATGGAGTAGCGCCAGCTGCGCTTGCCGAAGCCGATATCGCTCTTGTCGACCAGCATGCCCATGCCCTGTGCGAAGTCACCGTTGCCATCGGCGATCAGGCTCAGGTTCTCGGCTTCCTGATGCTCGCCCCAGGATTCCATGACGAAGGCGTCGTTGACCGACAGGCAGACGATCTCGTCGATCCCGACCGCATAGAAACGATCGGCCAGTTCGTTGTAACGCGGCAGGTGGGTGGAAGAGCAGGTCGGGGTGAAGGCACCCGGCAGGGCGAAGACCACCACGTTGCGACCCGAGAAGATCTCCTCGCTGGTGCGCTCGACCAGACGGCCGTCGCGGCGAATCTTGAAGCTGACGTTGGGGACTTGCTGGCCTTCGTGTGACTCGAGTTGCATGAAATTGGCTCCGATCTCGACAAGAGAATGCTGAATGGGTTGGCAGGCGATGAAGACTTCGAAAAGGAAAGCAGGACCTCGAAGAATCAGTGCCTTGCGAAACTGGAGCCAGTCTATGCAGATGCCGGGGTCGGGTGAATTTGATTGCATCAAGCGATGCGATAGCTTTTCTTGATGACGTGAGCCTGGACGACTGAACGTTTGCGGAGTTTTTTGTTCGAAAGCGGTGTGCAGGCTTGATATTGCTCGGTGTCAGCCGCAGGTAGTGGGTAAGTCACAGCATCGTCAGGTTTCGCGCCTGACAAGCGAGGCAGCAGATGAACGCAAGAGAGTACATGGCAAAGCACGGCCTGGATGGCGACAAGGACAAGGAAGAGGACAAGCCTCAGAGTCTGGAAGAACACGCCTGGGCACGTGCACGTGAGTCGGGCAGTCACCGCCCCCGCAGTGGCACGCCACATGACTGGGAGGACTGGGAGCGCTATCACGAGCAACTGGCAGCGGAGTCCGAGTCGCTTGCACAGAAGGTCAATCGTGACTCCCGGGTCAAGTCGCAGGACTCGACAGATGAGGACGAACCGCCACGGAAGCCATGAGTGCGTCATTCGTGTGTCACGCTGCAGGTAGACGTTGGACGAGAGGATCAGGTCACCCAATTCCACCCGCAAGGAGCAAACTATGGATATCATTCGCATCATTCTGGCCATCATCCTTCCGCCGCTGGGCGTACTGATGCAGGTGGGGGTCGCCAACAAGCATTTCTGGATCAACATCATCCTGACCTGTTTCGGCTTCCTGCCGGGGATCATCCACGCCGTGTGGGTCATCACCAAGTTCTGACCCGGTCCGGGCGACCCGGTCCGGGTCCCGTGTGGCGGGTTCGCATCCCGTGAGGCATTGCGAACTTGACCGGCTGATTCGACCGGCTGACATGATCGGTGCCGCCACCTGGCCTGGAAAGTTGAAAGATCTGAGGCCCCGTCTGACATTCGTGCAGGCGGGGCTTTCTAGTGGGCGCTCGCCGGGCAAGGCCCTTGCCCCGTGAGTCCCGCGAGAGAGGTTCGCGGCGGGAAGCAACGTGCTCATAGTCCAATGTTCAGACTTTCGCATAGCCTGCTTTCAACGCTATTCAGCGGGAGTGCCGCTTGTCGCCTTTGGTCTGCCACCGTAGGGTCAAATGGGAGTGAGAGCAGTGATCACGGGGCGGGTGAAGCCCGGTCGATCGCGGGCTTCGCGATAACAACAACATGATGGATACCACGCATGGTCATGACTGCAGAGCCCGACGCGCCGCAGGAGACCAGCTCCTGCTTCGCGATCTTCAATGATGTGCAAAAGAGCTATGACGGCGAAACGCTGGTGGTCAAGGGCTTCAATCTTGAAGTTCGGCGCGGCGAGTTCGTCACCCTGCTGGGGCCGTCCGGTTCCGGCAAGACCACCTGCCTGATGATGATGGCGGGTTTCGAAACGCCGACTCATGGCGACATCCTTCTCGACGGTACCCCCATCAACGACTTGCCACCGCACAAGCGCGGCATCGGCATGGTCTTCCAGAATTACGCCCTGTTTCCGCACATGAGCGTGGCCGAGAACCTGGCATTTCCGCTGGAAGTGCGCGGCATGAGCAAGGAAGAGATTTCCACCAAGGTGGCCAATGCACTGGACATGGTGCGGCTCGGCGAATTCGGGGATCGCCGCCCGGGGCAACTCTCCGGCGGACAGCAACAGCGGGTCGCCCTGGCGCGCGCGCTGGTCTTCGAGCCGGAACTGGTGCTGATGGATGAGCCGCTGGGGGCGCTTGACAAGAATCTGCGTGAAGAGATGCAGTTCGAGATCAAGCGCATCCACCAGCGTCTCGGCGTCACCATGCTCTACGTGACCCATGATCAGACGGAAGCGCTGACCATGTCGGACCGCATCGCGGTCTTCAATGATGGCATCGTCCAGCAGCTGGCGACCCCCGAGGCGCTATATGAAGCGCCGGAGAATGCCTTCGTCGCCTATTTCATCGGCGAGAACAACCGCCTCAACGGGCAGGTCACACAGCTGGTAGCACAAGACGCGCATTGCACCGTGACCCTCGACAGTGGCGAGCAGGTGCGGGCACTCAAGGTCGCCGTCAATGAGATTGGCGAGCGTACCCAGCTGTCGCTCCGCCCGGAGCGGGTGCGTCTGCTGTCCAGCGAAGAGGCAGGTGTTTCATCCCCTCCCGACAATGTCTTTACCGCCGAGGTGCTTGAGGTGATCTATCTTGGAGATCATCTGCGCACGCGAGTGGCGGTATGTGGCAGTGACGAATTCATCATCAAGACACCCAATGCCGAAGGCTATCCACCCTTGCGGCCCGGACAGACATTGCAGGTCGGGTGGGATGCCTGCGATTGCCGAGCACTGGATGCCTGACGACAGCACAGGAGACGAACGCAGGCCTTACCCGAGAGAGCAACAGCACGATTCGCGACAAGAGTGCAGTACAACAACAAGAATTCAGGGAGATTCACCCATGTCAGTGATCAATCGATTCATCTCTTCACGTCGCATCGCCCAGGTGTCGCGTTCCTGCGCAGGGGCCAGCATGCCACTGCGTGCCGCTCTGGTCGTGGCGGTCGCCACGGCAAGCCTTGGCGCCACCGCAGCTCAGGCCGAGACACTCAATATCGTCTCGTGGGGCGGGGCGTACAGTGAAAGCCAGCTCAAGGCCTATCACGAGCCATGGGAAGAGAAGAGCGGCGATACCGTCGTCAATATCGACAAGTCGTCCAATGCGCTCTCGGGGCTGCGTGCCCAGGTACAGGCAGGCAACGTCACCTGGGATCTGGTCGACATGTTGCCCAGCGACGCGCTGATCGCCTGCTCCGAAGGGCTGATCGAGCCGCTGGACCCGGACACCCTGTTCGCGGCAGCGCCGGATGGAACACCGGCCAGTGAGGATTTCATCGAAGGCTCGCTCAGTGAGTGCTTCGTGCCGCAGATCGTCTATTCCAACATCGTGGCCTTCAATACCGAGATGTTCCCCGAGGACAAGCAGCCGGATTCCATCGATGATGTCTTCAATCTCGAGGAGTTCCCCGGCAAGCGTGCGTTGCAGAAGAAGCCGATCAACAACATGGAATGGGCACTGGTCGCTGATGGTGTGGCACCGGAAGAGGTCTACGACATGCTGGAGACCGATGAAGGCATCGAGCGTGCCTTCGCCAAGCTCGATACCATCAAGGACAGCGTCATCTGGTGGGAGGAGGGTGCCCAGCCGCCGCAGCTGCTGGCGGACAAGGAAGTGGCCTTCGCCTCTGCTTACAACGGCCGTATCTTCAATGCCGAGGTCAACGAGAAGCAGCCCTTCGCCATCGTCTGGGATGCTCAGGTGTTCGAGCTGGACGGCTGGGTCGTCCCGACCGGCAAGCTCGACAAGGTCAAGGATTACCTGATGTTTGCCACCGACACCCAGCGTCTGGCGGATCAGGCCAAGTACATCTCCTACGGCCCGGCACGTACCTCGTCTGCGGCGCTGGTCTCGACCCACGCCGATACGGGCATCGACATGAAGCCGCACATGCCGACCTACGGCCCCAACTTCGAGACCGCCATTCCCAAGGATGACGAGTTCTGGGCCGACAACCTCGATGAGCTGAGCCAGCGCTTCAACGCCTGGCTGGCACGCTGATTCCGCACTGACCCGATGGCCCCGGTGGCGTACGACCGCGCGCCGGGGCCTTTTTGATCATGCCTGATCGCCCGGCAGTTCGTGCTCGTCCCCGCCTTCACGTGCGGGAAGCGGCTGACGGCTCAGGCATCCTCGGATAGCCGATCAAGGAGTGCAGGATGAGCGATTCCTCCGCCCCGGCCACGTCCGGAAGCGCAGAACATGACCCCAATGGAGCCCCCGGCGCGGCACTGACCACCGCCGACGGCGTGCCCCTGAAACAGAGTCTCAATCGTGCCATCCGCCGCAGCCGTCTCAAGGCGTTGCTGCTGGTGGCACCGCTGTTGATCTTCATCGGGCTGGCCTTCGTCATGCCCATCTTCGACATGCTGTCGCGCAGTGTCGACAACCCGGAAGTCTCCACCTATCTGCCGCGCACCAGTCAGGCGCTGGTTGACTGGGACGGCGAGGGATTGCCGGATGAGGCTACCTACGCCGCGCTGGCAGATGACCTTGCCGCGGGCCTCAAGGCGCGCAATCTCGGGCGTGTCGCCTCACGTCTCAACTATGAAATGTCGGGCATGCGCTCACTGTTCATGAAGAGTGCACGCAAGGCCGCTCGCATGGAGGCCCCTTACAAGGCGGCATTGATCGAGGCCGATGAGGACTGGCAGGACCCGGACATCTGGCGCTTGATCAAGCGCGAGTCCACGCCTTACACGGCTTCCTACTATCTGGCGGCGGTGGATCGTCAGTTCTCTCCCACTGGCGAGATCGTCGAGAAGCCGGAATATCTGCAGATCCATGTCTCGCTGTTCATCCGGACCTTCTGGATGAGCGCCGCGATCACCGGGCTATGTCTGTTGCTGGCCTATCCGGTGGCCTGGCTGCTGGCGACCCTGCCTGCCGGGCGCGGCAATCTGCTGATGATTCTGGTGTTGCTGCCGTTCTGGACTTCGCTTCTGGTACGCACCACGACATGGATCGCGATCCTGCAGCAGCAGGGGGTGCTCAACGACATGCTGGTGGGCGTCGGGATACTCGCCGAGGAGGCGCGCATCCAGATGATCTACAACAAGACCGGCACCATCATCGCGATGACCCATATCCTGCTGCCCTTCATGATCCTGCCGCTGTACTCGGTGATGAAGACCATTCCGCCCAGCTACATGCACGCGGCGCGCTCGCTGGGTGCCGGGCCGATCACCGCCTTCCGACGCGTCTACTTCCCGCAGACCCTGCCGGGTATCGGAGCAGGCTCGATTCTGGTCTTCATCCTCTCCATCGGCTACTACATCACGCCGGCACTGGTGGGCGGGCAGTCGGGCCGCTTCATCACCAACTTCATCGCCTATCACATGCAGACCTCGCTCAACTGGGGACTGGCAGCGGCCATTGGCTCGATCCTGCTGGTCGTGGTGATCCTCTTCTATCTCGTCTACAACCGCCTGATCGGTGTCGACAAGGTCAAACTGGGGTGACAGATGGCCATACCTTCCTATGCAACACGTGGTGAGCGGATCTGGCATTGGGTGTTCTGCGCACTCTGTGCGCTGATCTTCCTGTTCCTGATCGGGCCGATCCTGGTGATCATTCCGCTCTCGTTCAATGCCGAACCCTACTTCACCTTCTCGGAGAAGATGCTGTCGCTGGACCCGGAGGGTTACTCGCTGCGCTGGTATCAGGAGTTCTTCACGTCGGATGAGTGGATGCGCTCGATCAAGAACAGCATCTTCGTCGCGGTGTGTGCCACGGTGCTGGCCACGGTACTGGGCACGCTTGCCGCGCTTGGGCTTTCGAGTCGCTTCATGCCGTTTCGCAACACCATCATGGCGATCCTGATCTCGCCGATGATCGTGCCATTGATCATCAGTGCCGCGGCGATGTTCTTCTTCTTCTCGAAGCTGGGGCTGACGCAGACCTATCTGGGCGTGATTCTGGCGCACACCGCGCTTGGCATTCCCTTCGTGGTGATCACGGTGACGGCGACGCTGTCCGGATTCGATCACTCTCTGACGCGTGCGGCGCACTCGCTGGGGGCAAGTCCGAGTCGCACCTTCTTCCGCATCATCCTGCCGCTGGTGACGCCGGGCGTGGTGTCCGGTGCGCTGTTCGCCTTCATCACCTCGTTCGATGAAGTCGTGGTGGTGCTGTTCATCGCCGGGCCGGCGCAGACCACCATCCCGATCCAGATGTGGTCCGGTATCCGCGAGGAGATCAGTCCGACGATTCTGGCGGTGGCCACGCTCCTGGTGCTGGTCTCGATCCTGCTGCTGACGACACTGGAGCTGATTCGCCGTCGCAATGAGCGCCTGCGCGGCCTGACGCCGAGCTGACTCCCTGTCCTTGAGTGCTGAGTGTAAGGTGCTTGGTAGCGGTAATAAATGTGAGTCGTGTGAAACGCCCGTGCCCCCGCAGAGTCTGTCTGCGGGGGCACGGGCGTTTCAGGGCCGGGGCTTGAGGAGAAGCCTGCTGCGTCAGGCCGCGCCGAGTCGCTTGTAGAGCGTGGTGCGACTGATGCCCAGCTCCCGAGCGAGACGCGAGACGTTGCCGCCCAGCGCGTCCAGCGCGCTCTGCAGTTCCTCGGCACTGGAGAGATCATGCAGCGAGGGCAGGGGAGGCTTCTCGGGCGGCAGCATGGCGCAATGTTGTGCATGCGATGCGCTGCTGAATTCGCCCGACAGCATCACGTGGCACGCTTCAAGAGACGGTCCATCGCACAGCGCCAGCGCCAGACGCAGCACATTGTCCAGTTCGCGCACGTTGCCGGGCCAGTCATGCCGGGTGAGGCGATCGAGGAAGGCGGGCGTGATGCGCGGCAGCTCACGTTGCTGCTCTCGACACAGCCGTGTCAGCAGGGCATGGCTCAATCCAGCCATGTCCTGGCGTTCGCGCAGTGGCGGCAGGGCGATGCTGGCGCCACACAGGCGGTAGTAGAGGTCCGCCCGGAAGTGACCTGCCTTGACCAGCTCGCAGAGAGGCTGATGGGTGGCGGCCACCAGTTCGAAATCGACCCGCTGCGGCTTGCCGCCGCCCAGCGGGGTGACTTCACGCTCCTGCAGCACGCGCAGCAGACGCGCTTGGACATGCAGTGGCATATCGCCGATCTCATCCAGAAACAGGCGTCCGCCATTGGCCTCGATCAGTCGGCCCTCGCGCCCCGCAGGGTCGGCACCGGTGAAGGCGCCGCGCCGATACCCGAACAGCTCAGCCTCGACCAGCTCATCGGGCAATGCCGCGCAATTGATGGCGACCAGTGGCTGATGGGCGCGATGACTGGCCTGATGCAGCGCCTTGACCACCTCTTCCTTGCCGACACCTGTCTCGCCCTGCAGCAGCAGTGGCAGGCGAGCGTTCACCAGCCGTGCCAGCAGCTCGCAGACTCGGGCCCAGCCGGCATCGCCATGATGCAGGCGCGCAAGGCTCGGATGGCAGGCAGCGGCCTGAGTGGCCAGCGGGCCAGTTCGCTCATCGGTGGGGTGAGTGGCTGGAGCGCGTGCCTGAATGCGTGGCCTGGGCAGGACACCGCACAAGGCGTAGCCCGTGAAATGCGGGTGTTGCGTGAGCGTCAGGCACTCCGCGTCGTCAAGCTGGGCTAGCGGTGCCCAGTCCAGCTGCCAGCGAGCCAGGGGCTGGCCCAGCAACAGATGGAGGTCATCGCGCGTGGCGCAGCTGTCGTTGTCCGCCGGGTGTTCCGCGCAATCTGGCGATGGCGGGAGCTCAAGGTGCGCTGCCAGAAGTTGCAGTCCTCTGCGACTGGCGGCCGCGACCTGGCCCTGCGGCGTGATGGCCAGCAGGGCGGCGCTGGGCGAGTCCAGCTGAGAACGGTTGAGATGCAGGCGCAACAGATGATGATCATGCCCGAGCGCCTCGCCCAGACGGCGTTGTTCGATGTCATCCGCCAGTACGCCGAGCATGCCGAGACTGTACTGGCGGACGCGATAGGGATCACAGATCAGTCCCAGGCAGCCCTCGCAGGCACCGGGGGTCAGCCCGCGGCGGCTGCTCCAGCTGGCGGGCGCCAGCAGGGCGGCACTGGCACTGGCCAGCCCCTTGAGGCATTCGGCGTCATGCGCGTCGAGCGCGATGCGTGCCAGGCGATTGGCGCGCGGCGCATTCAGCGTCTCGGCGATGGCGTTATGCCCCAGCGATTCCTCGCGCCAGCGCGCGCCGGGGCGCAGCAGGGTGGCGTCATTGCCCAGCAGCTGTTGATGGCCGTAGCTTGCCAGCACCACGCCGTCGCGGTCGGTCAGTACCAGACACGCCTGCCAGTGATCGAGCAGGTTAAGGGTATGACCGGCCACCGCTGACGCCACCGTCGCCATCAGGCTGGCGGCCTGACGCTGACGCCAGACGAGCTCTTCCGGCGGACACACCAGTGAGGAATGCTGAAGTGCCACGGGAGCAACGGCGGGATGGGGCGTGGAGTGAGCTGGGGTGGCGGCGGTGTGGTTATCGACGTGGTTATCGACGTGGTTATCGACGTGGCTGGCGGAATGATGGCGTGCTGTCATGAGACATCCCTTGTGCGGCGGGCCTTTCAGGCCTCTGTTGTTATTGATGCTGTTATCGGTCTGGGGGAGTGTTCACGGCAATGTTCACTTGTGCGTGGCGAGTGTTCAGTTCCGAGGACTCCAGTGTTCAGACACTGTTCATCAGAGTAGCGGGAGACGGGGTGGTTGACGGGCTAGACCATGGTCTGCCCCTGCCTTGGTCGCATCTGGCAAGTGACTGAATGATCAACGAAAGAGGGCGATCTGGCGGTATCCGAGGGCTGGCAGAGGGTGTCGGTGGGCACGGGGTTGCGCGCGGCTGGCACAGGGTTCGCTAGATGAGAGTCACCAGGTGGGTATGAACACTCGGCAGTGGTTGGCCGTGTCCCTGCCCCGATGACTTTCACCAGACGAGACAGCGCCATGTCCTTGAGCCTTGAGGCGGTCACCCGCCGGGTTGGCCGCGAGACCCATATCGACAGGGTGGACCTGACCTTCGAGCCCGGCTCCTTCAATGTGCTGCTGGGACGCACCTTGTCCGGCAAGACCTCACTGATGCGCCTGATGGCAGGCCTCGATGTGCCCAGTGATGGGCGAATCGTGATGAACGGCGAGGACGTGACCGGCCGCCCGGTGCGCGAGCGCAACATCTCGATGGTCTATCAGCAGTTCATCAACTACCCGAGTCTGAGCGTCTACGACAACATCGCCTCGCCGCTGAAGCTGGCGCGCATGGCGCCGGAGGAAATCCGTCGCCGCGTGCACGAGATCGCCGAGATGCTGCATATCGAGCAGTTCCTCGCGCGTCAGCCGGCGGAGCTCTCCGGCGGTCAGCAGCAGCGTACGGCCATGGCGCGGGCGCTGGTCAAGGATGCTGACCTGGTGCTGTTCGATGAGCCGCTGGTCAATCTTGATTACAAGCTACGCGAAGAGCTGCGCCACGAGATGCGCAGCCTGTTCGCGACCCGCAACACCATCGCCGTCTACGCCACCACCGAACCCGGTGAGGCGCTGGCGCTCGGTGGCACCACCACCCTGATGCATGAAGGGCGGGTGTTGCAGTCCGGGCCTACCGAGGCCGTCTACCATCATCCGGTGAGTGTCGAGGCGGCGAAGCTCTACTCCGAGCCGCAGATCAATCTGTTCGAGGCCGAGGTGCGTGGGCGTGAACTGGCGTTCTCCGGTGCCGCCAGTGCCGGCGAGCAGGGCAGCCGGTTCGTGCTGCCCACACCACTGGTGGGGCTCGAGAGCGGGGCCTATCGCTTCGGTATCCGTCCCAGTCATCTGGGGTTGGCGCCGCTGGCCGACGATGATCTCGAGTTCGCCGTCACGGTGGATATCGCCGAGATCTCCGGCTCCGAAACCTTCCTGCATGTCAGCAATGACGATCACTCCCTGGTGCTGCACCTGTCCGGTATCCACGACTTCGCCGTGGATGATGCCATCCGGGTCTATGCCCCCGCGCACAAGTTGTTCGTCTTCGCGGATGACAAGGGCCGCGCTGGCGGCGACGGGGCACTGATCCGCTCGCCCGAGCGACCCACCACGACTGGCGGAGGGCTGGCCTGATGGCGGAAATACACCTCAATGATCTGGCGCACAGCTACCTGGCGGCGCCTGCGGCTGACAGTGACTACGCCATCCGGCGCATGAACCATGTCTGGCAGCAGGGCGGTGCCTATGCGCTGCTCGGCCCGTCGGGCTGTGGCAAGAGCACGCTGCTCAACATCATCTCCGGGCTGCTGGCCCCCTCCGAGGGCGAGGTGCGCTTCGATGATCGCGTGGTCAATCGGCTGCCGCCGGAAGAGCGCAACATCGCTCAGGTGTTCCAGTTCCCGGTGGTCTACGACACCATGACGGTCTTCGACAATCTGGCCTTCCCACTGCGCAATCAGCGCCAGCCGGAGCACAAGGTGCAGTCTCGGGTACGTGAGATCGCCCAGGTGCTGGAGCTGGAAGACCTGCTGACGCGGCGTGCCAGCAACCTGACGGCTGACGAGAAGCAGAAGGTCTCGATGGGCCGCGGGCTGGTCCGCGATGACGTGGCCGCCATCCTGTTCGATGAACCGCTGACGGTCATCGACCCCCACCTCAAGTGGAAGCTGCGGCGCAAGCTCAAGCAGATCCATGAGCAGTTCAACATCACCATGGTCTACGTCACCCATGATCAGCTGGAGGCCTCGACCTTCGCCGACAAGATCGCGGTGATGTATGAAGGCCGCATCGTGCAGTTCGGTACCCCGCGCGAGCTGTTCGAGGACCCCGCTCACACCTTCGTGGGCTACTTCATCGGCTCGCCGGGCATGAATCTGGCCAGCATCACGTTGGAATCAGAGGGCGTGCGGCTCGGGACGGGGGAGGACGCGCCCTTGCTGCACCTTCCACGGGCGCTGCTGGCGACGCTTGAGGAGCGCAAGGGCGAACTGAAACTGGGCATCCGGCCGGAATTCGTCGAGCTCGAGGCCAGCGACAGCTCACCCGCTGCGGCGGTTTCCGACACCCGCGAGCATTGGCTCAGTGGTCAGGTCACGCTGGTGCAGGATCTTGGCACCTACAAGGTAGTGGATCTCGACATCGGCGGTGGCTGCATCTTCAAGGCACGTATCGAGGAAGATGCGCCTATCCCTGTCGGGGGTGTGCGGCTGCGGCTACCGGCCCGCTGGCAGCGCTTCTATCTCGATGAGCATCTGCTGGATCTGTCACAGGCCGGCGCGCCCGACAGCGGCGAGGCGGACAGCTTTGCCAGAGGGGAAAGTGGAGAGCAGCCGGGAGGAAACGCCTGATGCAACGCACACACAACAATCGCGCCTGGTGGCTGGTGCTGCCGGTGGTCATCGTGGTGGCGTTCTCGGCCATCATCCCGATGATGACGGTGGTCAACTACTCGGTGCAGGACATCTTCGATCCCTCCACACGCTTCTTCGTGGGGACCGAATGGTATCGCGAGATCCTGCGCGACGAGCGCCTGCACGACTCGCTGGTTCGCCAGTTCGTCTATTCCTTCGCGGTTCTCGCCATCGAGATTCCGCTGGGGATCGCCGTGGCGCTCTCGATGCCGCGCAAGGGCTTCATGGTCTCGCTGTGCATGATCCTGCTGGCCCTGCCGCTGCTGATTCCCTGGAACGTGGTCGGCACCATCTGGCAGATCATCGGGCGTGAGGATATCGGGCTCTATGGCTGGGCGCTGGGACAACTGGGCATCGATTACAACTACGCCTCCAACCCGGCCGATGCCTGGGTGACGGTGCTGGTGATGGATGTCTGGCACTGGACGTCGCTGGTGGCACTGCTGTGCTACTCGGGGCTACGCGCCATTCCCGATGTCTACTATCAGGCTGCGCGCATCGACCGTGCCTCACCTTGGGCCGTGTTCCGCTACATCCAGCTGCCCAAGCTCAAGAGCGTGCTGCTGATCGGCATCATGCTGCGCTTCATGGACAGCTTCATGATCTACACCGAGCCCTTCGTCCTCACCGGTGGCGGGCCGGGTACCACCACGACCTTCCTGTCCCAGACCTTGACCCAGATGGCGATCGGCCAGTTCGATCTCGGACGCGCCGCTGCCTTCTCGCTGATCTACTTCCTCATCATCCTGCTGGTCTCGTGGCTGTTCTATACCGCCATGACCCACCAGGACAGTGACGACGCCTGAGGAGACGAGTGATGAAAACACGCAAGCGTCTGGTAATGACGATCTACCTGCTGTTCCTGCTGGTGCCGATTTACTGGCTGTTGATCATGTCGTTCAAGTCGAATCAGGAGATTCTCGGCGGCCTGACCCTGTGGCCCGAGAACTTCACCTTCGACAACTATCGGGTGATCTTCACTGACCCCAGCTGGTACATGGGCTATGTGAACTCGATGAGCTATGTGGTGCTCAACATGGCCATCTCGCTGACGGTGGCACTGCCGGCGGCCTATGCCTTCTCGCGCTATCGCTTCCTGGGTGACAAGCATCTGTTCTTCTGGCTCTTGACCAATCGAATGGCACCGCCGGCGGTCTTCCTGCTGCCGTTCTTCCAGCTCTACTCCTCGGTGGGACTGTTCGATACTCCGCTGGCGGTGGCACTCGCGCACTGTCTGTTCAACGTGCCGCTGGCGGTCTGGATTCTGGAAGGCTTCATGTCCGGCGTGCCCAAGGAGATCGATGAGACGGCGTATATCGATGGCTACAGTTTTCCGCGCTTCTTCCTGACGCTGTTCATTCCGATGATTCGCCCGGGCATCGGGGTGACCGCCTTCTTCTGCTTCATGTTCTCGTGGGTGGAGCTGTTGCTGGCGCGAACCCTGACCTCGACGGAGGCGAAGCCGATCGCGGCGGTAATGACGCGAACTGTCTCGGCCTCGGGCATCGACTGGGGCGTGCTGGCCGCCGCCGGCGCCCTGACGCTGATTCCCGGCATTCTGGTGATCTACTTCGTGCGCAATCACGTCGCCAAGGGCTTCGCCCTGGGTCGGGTGTGAGCGGCGGCCAGACGAGCGCCGCTGTCATTGCCGCCAGCGAGTCGCTGCTGACGGCCTACAAGAGGACATGATGATGGAATGGATGGCCTGGACACTGCCCACGTCACTCTTCTTTGCCGGTATCGGCACCCTGCTGCTGGGCATGACCGCCTGGCAGTTCGTGACCCCGACGCTGAGTCGTCAGGGCTTTCTGCCCATCGCGACCACGCGGGGCGACAGACTGTTCATCGGCCTGCTCTCCAGCGGCTGGCTGCATCTGCTGTGGCTGGGCTTCACTGATCAGGTGCTGTGGATGATCAGCATCGTCTGTGTCGTCTGGATGCTGGTGTTGATGAAGTGGGGATGAGGTGAGGGTGAAGTGAGGGGGGATGTGGGGATGAGAAGAAACGAGAAGTGAAGAAACGAGAGGTGAAGTGAGATGTGGGAATGGGGTGTGAGCGTTGACGACGGGCAGCGTCGCCTTGTGGCAACAGGGAACCCGAGGTGCTGACAGGAGTCCCAAGCGGTTCTGACTGGCCAAGCCAGTGTCATCTGTCATCGCTCTGGAACCCTGCTGCATGTCGTCTACCGAATCCTCGCGTCATTCGTCTACCACTGACTCTGTTTCTTCCGGCAGGAAAAGCCGTCGTGTCATTCGTGCCGGGCTGACAGGACTGGGCCTCGTCTGTGTCGTTGCCATCGGCTGGTGGGTCACGACTCCCGTGTCGGTGGAGGATCAGCAGGGCGGAGCTGGCGAGGGCCATTCTTCAGAGGGCCATACTGCAAGTGGCGGGCAGCAGGACAAAGGGCAACCCCCCTTGTGGCAGGCGTATCAGCGAGTGTGGCAGGCCAATCAGGCGCTGCCGGCAGACAAGCGCGAGCCGCTGCCCTTGCCGGACTTCTCGCAAGCTGGCTATCACCAGGGAGGAGAACTCCCGGCGGCGTTGGCGACGGGAGCCAATGCACAAGAGGCGCGGAAGCGGGAATCAGAGTCTCGCAGCGTCAGGCGCTTCGATGTCACGGATTATGGCGCTGATGGCACGGACGACGTGAGTGACCGAGATGCGGTACTGCGCGCCCATGCCGCGATGCGTCGTTGGCAGCAGCAGGGCGAGCATGATGCGGACAGTCCTCAGCGCCATGGGGTGCTCTATTTCCCTGCCGGTGACTATGTATTGTTCGGCCCCGCGGAGCGCGACTGGTTCTATGCACGGATGATCGCGCTCAAGGCGGCAGTCCCGGATGAGGCGCGCCAGCAGACGCTGCGCGAGGCATTGCTCAAGATGCAGGGGCTGAGCCTGGCCGGCAGTCATTGGACACTGGCGGGAGACGGAAGCGACAGGACCCGTCTCAAGCAGACCCGACCGATGCTGCCGTTGCACGCCAGCTGGTACTGGAGCACGCCCTGGTTGCTGCATCTTGGCAATCTGGAGGAAGGCAGGACGCTGGCCGAGGGCGGGAGTCAGGAAGCCTGGCAGCCGATCGCCGCGACGGCTCGCGTGCAGCCTGCCGATACGCAGGACACGGTGACACTGGCGGGCGTGGCACAGGCGTCATCGCTCAAGGCGGGGGATGAGGTATTGCTGGAGAGCATCGACAAGCGCCCGCAAGCGGTAGCGCGTGCTCTGGCACCCTATCAGATGGAAAAGGAGGCCAGAACCGGCAAGTCGCGCTGGCTGATCGAGCGGGATGGGGTGGTCAAGCGCGCTCGCTACCGTGTGCTGGCACGAGAAGGCAATCGGCTGACGCTGTCGTTGCCCGTGGTGCACGAGCGCTTCCCCGGTGAGCAGTGGCGTATCGCGCGCATCCATCCGGCGCATGAGGTCGGGGTCGAAGGCATCACGCTCAAGGGCAACTGGCGAGGGCGCTTCAAGCATCATCGCAGCGCCGAGGACGACAGCGGCTTCGGCCTGCTGGATCTCGATGGCATCACCGATGGCTGGGTGCGTGATGTCCGGCTCGACAGTTTCAATCAGGGAGTGAAGGTGCGCCACAGCTCCCAGGTGACGCTCGAGGACGTGAGGATGACCGGCAAGCCGGGGCATATCGCGATGACGATCAGTGACAGCAATCAGGTGCTGGCAAGGCAGGTGGTCGACCAAAGTCATGCCTGGCATGCGCCCGGCGTGGCCCGCTACGCGACCCATAACGTCTACCTTGAACTGGAGCATGGCGGTGACAGTGGGATCGAACTGCATGGTCAGCAGCCGCGGGACAATCTCTTCGACCGCAAGCGAGGCGGCCATGTACGCGACCGCTGGGGCGCCAGTGTCGGCCATCAGCCCAATCATCTGCGCGGGCTGGTGCTGTGGAATCCGGTCAATACCGGCAAGCCGCACGATGCCTGGCCCTTCATGCGCGCCGACTCACACTTCGGCAAGGTGATCATGCCGACGGTAGTGGGCGCCACCGGCCGCGCGCTGGGCATCGCCAGTCGCCATGATTACGAGCGGGTGATGAACGCCAAGGGCGTGACGGACTACCCGCAGCTTGAGGCGCTGGACAAGTTGCAGGCGCGAGTGGAATCCCCCGGCGAGGCCGTTGAGCCAGCTTCGCTCTATCGTGCTCAACGCGCGCTGCTTCGCGAGACGCACCCGTGACCCGGAAAGCTTGAATCCGTCGGGCATCTGGCAGACGGACTGACAGTCAGATGCCCGGCCAGCCGAGCAGCAACGCAGCAAAGGCAAGACAGCGTACCCGGAACGACAGGAGGACAAGCAGTACCGGCAGGAGACACGCGCGGCATATCGCGCCGCGCGACACGTGATTGACGGAAGTGGTTGTTGGACGACGCGACACAACAATAACGCCAATGAAGGGACATCCCATGAGTCAGCACATCATTCGACCCGCACGCCTGCGTTACGCCATCGCCTTCGCCACGGCGGCGGGGCTCGCGGGTCTTTCCAGTCAGGCCATGGCCGATCAGTATCAGGATGCGGCAAGGAAGTGGATCGACCAGGAATTCTCACCCTCCACGCTGAGCAAGGACGAGCAGATGTCCGAGCTCGAGTGGTTCATCAAGGCCGCCGAGCCGCTGCGCGGCATGGAAATCAAGGTGGCCTCGGAAACCCTGACCACCCATGAATACGAGTCCAAGGTGCTGGCCAAGGCCTTCAGCGAGATTACCGGCATCAAGCTGACCCACGACTTGATCCAGGAAGGCGACGTCATCGAGAAACTGCAGACCCAGATGCAGTCCGGGCGCAACATCTACGATGGCTACGTCAATGACTCCGACCTGATCGGCACGCACTTCCGCTATGGCAAGGTCGTGCCGATCAGCGACATGATGGAAGGCGACGGCAAGGCCTTCACCTCGCCGACCCTGGATCTGGATGACTTCATCGGGCTGGATTTCACCACCGGCCCGGATGACAAGCTCTATCAGCTGCCGGACCAGCAGTTTGCCAACCTGTACTGGTTCCGCGCCGACTGGTTCGAGCGTGAAGACTTGAAGAAGCAGTTCAAGGACAAGTACGGCTACGAGCTGGGCGTACCGGTCAACTGGTCAGCCTATGAAGACATCGCCGATTTCTTCACCAATGACGTCAAGGAAATCGACGGCAAGCGGGTCTATGGCCACATGGATTACGGCAAGAAGGACCCGTCACTCGGCTGGCGCTTCACCGATGCCTGGTTCTCCATGGCGGGTGCCGGCGACAAGGGCCTGCCCAACGGCCTGCCGGTAGATGAGTGGGGCATTCGTGTCGAGGAATGTCAGCCGGTGGGTTCCTCGGTGACGCGTGGCGGCGCGGCCAATGGCCCGGCGGCCGTCTATGCCACCACCAAGTACGTCGACTGGCTGGGCAAGTACGCACCGCCGGAAGCTCAGGGCATGACCTTCTCCGAGTCCGGCCCGGTGCCGTCCCAGGGCAACATCGCCCAGCAGATCTTCTGGTACACCGCCTTCACGGCTGACATGACAAGAGATGGTCTGCCGGTGGTCAACGACGACGGCACGCCTAAGTGGCGCATGGCGCCGTCACCGCATGGCCCGTACTGGGAAGAGGGCATGAAGCTTGGCTATCAGGACGTGGGTGCCTGGACCTTCTTCGACTCCACGCCGGAGAAGAATCGTCACGCCGCCTGGCTATATGCGCAGTTCGTGACCGCCAAGACCGTCTCGCTCAAGAAGACCCTGGAAGGCCTGACGCCGATCCGCGAGTCGGATATCCAGTCCCAGGCGATGACCGATGCCGCGCCGAAGCTGGGCGGTCTGGTCGAGTTCTATCGCAGCCCGGCACGGGTGCAGTGGTCGCCGACCGGCACCAACGTGCCGGATTATCCGAAACTGGCCCAGCTGTGGTGGCAGTACATCTCCCAGGCCGCCAGTGGTGAAGCCACGCCGCAGGAAGCGCTTGATGGCCTGGCCAAGGCGCAGGACCGCATTCTCGAGCGTCTCGAGCGCGCCAAGGTGATGGACAACTGTGGGCCGAAGCTCAACGAGGAACGTGATGCGGAGTACTGGTTCGCCCAGCCGGGTGCGCCGAAGGCCAAGCTGGACAATGAGAAGCCCAAGGGCGAGACCATCGCCTATGACGAGCTGCTCAAGAGCTGGAAGGAGTGATCTCGGCTGGCGCGTCATTGCGCCACTGAGCAGGCTCCTGAATGACCGCTGCAACGACAACGCCCCTGCCGGTTACCCGGCAGGGGCGTTTTTTTGCCAGAGCGATCAGCGACAGCGTTTCAACACTGCCTCATTGCTGGCTCTCAATCGAGACTCTCAATCACGGTAGAGGTCGATGCTTGGGCAGGAGCAGATCAACTGGCGATCGCCATGCACGTTGTCGACCCGGTTGACGGCCGGCCACTGCTTGGCCGCCTTGACGTGCTCGCTGGGGAAGGCACCGATCTCGCGGGAATACCCACGGTTCCATTCGGCGTCCATCAGGTCCGCCTGGGTGTGCGGCGCGTGCACCAGCGGGTTGTCTTCCAGGGTCCATTCGCCTTGCTCGACACGGGCGATCTCGGCGCGAATCGCGATCATCGCCTCACAGAAACGGTCGATCTCGTAGAGCGACTCGGACTCGGTGGGCTCGACCATCAGCGTGCCCGCCACCGGGAACGACATGGTTGGGGCGTGGAAGCCGTAGTCGATCAGGCGCTTGGCGATGTCTTCCTCGCTGATGCCGGAAGCGGCCTTCAGCGGGCGGATATCGATGATGCACTCATGCGCCACGGTGCCGTTCTTGCCGCGATAGAGCACCGGATAGTGCCCATCGAGACGCGTGGCGATGTAGTTGGCGTTGAGGATCGCAAGCTCGGTGGCCTCACGCAGCCCCTGCGCACCCATCATCTTGATGTAGGCCCAGGAGATCGGCAGGATCGCCGCGGAACCAAAGGCGGCGGCGGAGACGGCGGTACATTCCGGCTTCACGCCTTCCAGCGGGGTGACCACGTGGTTGGAGACGAAGGGTGCCAGGTGTGACTTGACGCCGATGGGGCCCATGCCCGGTCCGCCGCCACCGTGGGGAATGCAGAAGGTCTTGTGCAGGTTGAGGTGCGAGACATCGCCGCCGAAGTCACCCGGACGGCAGATGCCGACCTGGGCGTTCATGTTGGCGCCGTCGATGTAGACCTGACCGCCGTGATCGTGAACGACCTGACAGGCCTCGCGCACGGTTTCCTCGAACACGCCGTGGGTGGACGGGTAGGTGATCATGATCGCGGACAGCTTGTCGCTGTGCTGCTCGGCCTTGGCGCGCAGGTCATTGATGTCGATGTTGCCGCTGGCATCACACTCGACCACCACCACCTTCATGGCGGCCATCGCGGCGGAGGCCGGATTGGTGCCGTGGGCGGAGCTGGGGATCAGGCAGATGTCGCGCGCACCTTCACCGATGGAGGCCTGGTAGCGACGGATCGCGACCAGTCCCGCATATTCCCCCTGAGCGCCGGAGTTCGGCTGCATGGAGATGGCGTCGTAGCCGGTGATCTCGACCAGGAAGGCCGACAGCTCGTCGATCATCTGCTTGTAGCCGACCACCTGATCCGAGGGCGCAAACGGGTGGACGTTGGCGAATTCGGGCCAGGTGACCGGAATCATCTCGGTGGTGGCGTTGAGTTTCATGGTGCAGCTGCCCAGCGGAATCATCGCGTGGGTCAGCGACAGGTCCTTGTTCTCCAGGCGCTTCAGGTAGCGCAGCATCTCGGTTTCCGAGTGGTAGCGGCTGAAGGTCGGGTGGGTCAGGAAGTCGCTGTCACGCTGACAGGCCGCCGGGATCGCGCTTGCGCCCTTGGCCAGCAGGTCCTGGTCCAGCGCGGCGACGGACAGGCCGTGCTCCTCGCCGAGCAGCACGTCGAACAGCACGCCGACGTCAGCGGCGGTGGTGGTCTCGTCGAGATTGATGGTGATGCGGCCGTCGCCGTGGTGGCGCAGGTTGATCTCGTGGGTCAGCTCGCGACCATGGATCTTGCCGGCATCCACGCCGGTGACGGTGATGGCATCGAACCAGCTGTCGTGGGCCAGTGTCATGCCGCAGCGCGTGACGCCCTCGGCGAGAATGCTGGTCAGGCGATGCACCCGGGTGGCGATGCGCTTGAGGCCTTCGGCGCCGTGATAGACGGCGTAGAAGCCGGCGATGTTGGCCAGCAGCGCCTGGGCGGTGCAGATGTTGGAGGTCGCCTTCTCGCGGCGGATGTGCTGCTCGCGGGTCTGCATCGCCATGCGCAGCGCCGGATTGCCGCGCGAGTCCTTGGAGACCCCGATGATGCGGCCCGGAATCGAGCGCTTGAGCTTGTCGGTGGTGGCGAAGAAGGCGGCGTGCGGGCCGCCGAAGCCCATCGGCACGCCGAAGCGCTGGGAGGTGCCGACGACGATATCGGCACCGAGGCTGCCCGGCGACTTGAGCAGCACCAGGCTCAGCAGGTCGGCGGCCACCACGGTCATCGCGCCATTGGCGCGTGCCGCGTCCAGCAGCGGTGCGAGATCGCGTACCTGACCGGTATTGCCCGGATACTGGAACAGGGCGCCGAAGATGTCGTGCTCACCGACCTTCTCGGCAGCATCGATGACCAGCTCGAAGCCGAAGTAATCGGCACGCGTGCGCATGACGTCCAGCGTCTGGGGCAGGACATCGTCGGCGATGAAGAAGCGATTGCTCTTGTTCTTCTTGTTGCCACGCTGACACAGCGCCATGGCTTCGGCCGCGGCGGTGGCCTCATCCAGCAGGCTGGCATTGGCCAGTTCCATGCCGGTCAGGTCCATCACCGCCTGCTGGAAGTTGAGCAGCCCTTCGAGACGGCCCTGGGCGATTTCCGGCTGGTACGGCGTATACGCGGTATACCAGCCCGGATTCTCCAGCACGTTGCGCTGGATGACCGCCGGCAGGTGGGTGTTGTGATATCCCTGGCCGATATAGGTCTTGAATACCTTGTTCTGACGCGCCAGGCGCTTGAGATAGTCCAGTGCCTCGGATTCCGTGCGCGGCCCTTCGAGGTCCAGCTCGCGTCCCAGACGGATGGCCGCCGGCACGGTGCGGTCAATCAGCGTCTCGATGCTGTCTTCACCCAGTGTCGCCAGCATGCGCGTGACATTGGCGGCAGTCGGGCCATTGTGACGGGAAATGAAATCATCGTGCCCGGCCAGCTGGGCCAGGGTAAGCGTCTCGTGAGCCATGCAAGGAATCCTGTGCTGCAACGGGAACTGCAAGTGACAGTCCGCGGGAGGAACATCGCCTTGCCGGCGCAGGAGGGCGGGCAGGGCGTCGGGAATCGTGAAGCCTCGGCTGGGGGCGCCGAGCCAGCGTACTACCGGGTGAGACGGGCAAGCGGCCTCCAGCCATGTGACAGCGCTGTCTCGGACAGCGGCTGGAGGCCAACCGTGATCAGGCTTCGCTTTCCACCAGCTGGGTGTAGGCGTCCGCGTCGAGGAGTTTTTCCAGCTCGGCGCTGTCAGCGACCTTCATCTTCAGAATCCAGGCATCGTCATAGGGGCTTTCGTTGACGGATTCCGGCGCGTCTTCGAGGCTCTCGTTGACGGCGATGACTTCGCCGGCCAGCGGCGCGTACAGATCAGAGGCCGCCTTGACGGACTCGATGACACCGAACTCTTCTTCCAGCGCCAGTTCGCGACCGATTTCCGGCAATTCGACGAAGACGACGTCGCCCAGCGCTTCCTGAGCGTGGTCGGTGATGCCGATGGTCACGGTACCGTCACCGTTGTCCTGAACCCACTCGTGACTCTCGGTGTACTTAAGCGTGGCAGGAATGTTGCTCATGAGTGTTTTCCTATGTGAAAAGATTTTCTGATTCAGGGAATCGTTGCGCCATTATGCACGAAGGTCTCGACACGTGGCAGTAGCTGAGCGCGGCGTGCCTCTACGACTTTTGGCGAGTGGCAAGCGAGTTGCCCTCTTCATCGTGGTCCGTCGTGCTCCGGGCGTCCAGTGTCTCGCCTTGCCACGCCCGGTCTATCTGCGCCATGGCGCGAAGGTATCAGCGCACAAGGCCCATGAGTGCAGGGTACAGACCGTTTTTTCTCCGCTGGAAGTCAGTTCTCCAGGTCCTCATCCTCTGACGGGAGGTGGGTTTCCAGCGAGAATCTGATGCCACTTTCCTGCGCTTGCGAGCCCTGTTGAGTCGAGGTAGAGTGTCGCCTGTTTCGTATTGGAAACTTGTTTCCCATGTTGTGTCTAGATTCGCGTGCTGTCAATGGTGTCTCAGGCAGGGACACCCACATTCACTGAGAGAAGCTCCTTCACGCTCTGATGATCAGGCGTGTCCTGATGGCAGGCATCCCCGAGCGCCGCCGGAGCGTGCCTGTCGTCACGGGACTGCCCGCGAGAGGTGTGGGGGAAGACCCGGGAGAGGCTCAGGTTGCCGGCACAAGGGAAAGAGATATCCACTGAGTGACGCCCATCAACGGGCTGAATCCCTCAGGCGATTGACACATTTTCATGATTTTTGCGTGACGTTTTGCTCACATTCCAGCGTAAAGCCCTGTTGGGGTAGTGAAGACTGGAAGCTTCCGCTAATGTGAGCTGTCCGTTTGGCGTGCTGGCCGGTTGACCGGCTGGCCAGACGGGATTTCCGATGTGTCTCTCCTCGCATCGAGTCATAACAACAATTCAGCGGAGGAAATCTGCGTGGAAATGATCAGTTCTCTCTTTACCGCCATCAATGGCGTGGTGTGGGGCCCGGTGATGTTGATCCTGCTGCTCGGGGTCGGCTTCTATCTTCAGGCGGGCCTCAAGGGCATGCCGATCCGCAAGTTGGGTACCGGCTTCAAGCTGCTCTGGAGCGGGCGCGCGCCCGGCAAGGATGGCGATGGTGAAATGTCGCCGTTCAATGCCCTCATGACATCACTCTCCGCTACCATCGGTACCGGCAACATCGCGGGTGTGGCGACGGCGATCGCGCTGGGTGGACCGGGGGCGATCTTCTGGATGTGGATCACGGCGCTGGTCGGCATGGCGACCAAGTACGCCGAGGCCGTCTGTGCGGTGCGTTATCGCGAAGTGGATGACAACGGCAACCACGTCGGTGGTCCGATGTACTACATCCGCAACGGACTGGGGGCCAAGTGGGGTTGGCTGGGGGGCGCCTTTGCCTTCTTCGGCTGCTTCGCGGCCTTTGGCATCGGCAATACCGTGCAGTCCAACTCCGTGGCGGATGCCCTGGAAACCTCGTTTGCCATTCCGCACTGGGCCTCCGGTGTCGTGATGATGGTGCTGGCGGGTGCGGTCATTCTGGGTGGCATCAAGCGCATCTCCAGCGTGGCGGGCAAGCTGGTGCCGTTCATGGCGATTGCCTACTTCCTGTCGGGCATCGTCATTCTGGTGATCAATGCTGACCAGATCGGTCACGCCTTCGGCCTCATCTTCACCTACGCCTTCAATCCAGTCGCGGCGACTGGCGGCTTTGCCGGTGCGGCGGTGATGGCGGCCATCCGTTTCGGTGTGGCGCGCGGTATCTTCTCCAATGAAGCCGGCCTGGGCAGTGCGCCCATCGCCCACGCTGCCGCGCAGACCAAGAACCCGGTACGTCAGGGGCTGGTCGCCATGCTGGGCACCTTCATCGATACCATCGTCATCTGCACCATCACCGCGCTGGCCATCATCACCTCCGGCCTGTGGTCTTCCGGTGAGACGGGGGCGGCGCTGACCTCCATGTCCTTTGATCAGGCCCTGCCGGGTGTCGGCAACCATCTGGTCGCGATCGCGCTGGCCGTGTTTGCCTTCACCACCATCCTTGGCTGGTCCTTCTATGGCGAGAAGTGCTTCC
Organism: Cobetia sp. 5-25-4-2; assembly: GCF_013374075.1. Taxonomy (NCBI): domain Bacteria; kingdom Pseudomonadati; phylum Pseudomonadota; class Gammaproteobacteria; order Oceanospirillales; family Halomonadaceae; genus Cobetia; species Cobetia sp. 5-25-4-2. The sequence goes on from NZ_BLWK01000001.1 coordinate 668,576, forward strand.
AGTACCTGTTCGGTACGCGCGCCATCATGCTGTATCGCATCGTGTTCGTGATCGCGATTCCGGTGGGCGCGATGGCCAAGCTGGATCTCATCTGGCTGATGGCGGATACCTTCAATGCCTTGATGGCGATTCCGAACCTGATTGGTCTGGCGCTGCTGTCGCCGGTGGTCTTCAAGCTGACCCGCGACTACTTTGACGGCAAGGAAGTGCTGGCGGGCGAAGACCGCTGATCGCATCAGGAGCCCCCCGTCGCTGGCAGGCGCGGTGGGGTGAGCCCCCTCAGATTGTCCTATCTCGATCACTAGCCTCCGGCAGCACAGGGCCAGATTCACCTGGCTGTCGGAGAGATGTTGCATGCCACTCTGGAGAATGATGATGTCCGATTCCGCCGCTGTCACCGGTCTCAAGCAGACCGCGCTTCACGACCTGCACGTCGAGCAGGGAGCGAAGATGGTCGAGTTTGCAGGCTATTCCATGCCCGTCCAGTATCCGCTGGGCGTCAAGAAGGAGCACGAGCATACGCGTGCCAAGGCGGGGCTGTTCGATGTCTCGCACATGGGGCAGCTGATCCTGCGCGGAGAGAACGTGCAGGCGGCGCTGGAGACGCTGGTACCGACGGACATCGTCGATCTTCCGGTGGGCATGCAGCGTTACGGACTCTTTACCAGTGATACCGGCGGTATTCTCGATGACCTGATGATCGTCAATGGTGGCGATCACCTCTATGTGGTGGTGAATGCTGCCTGCAAGGATCAGGACGTCGCGCATCTGCGTGTGGGGCTGCCGATGGAGATCGAGCTTGAGGTGCTGGAGGATCGGGCGCTGCTCGCCCTGCAGGGGCCGCTGGCTCACGCGGTCATGCAGCGTCTGTCGCCCGAGGCCTGCGAGCTGACCTTCATGCATCATGCCCATGTCACCATCGATGGCATCGAGTGTTGGGTCAGTCGCAGCGGGTATACCGGTGAAGATGGTTTCGAGATCTCCGTCCCCGATGCTGAGGCGGAGCGCTTCGCGCGTCTGCTGCTGGCGGCGGAAGAGGTGGAGTTCATCGGTCTCGGGGCGCGGGATTCACTGCGTCTCGAGGCTGGCCTGTGCCTGTATGGTCATGATCTGGACACCACGACGTCGCCGGTGGAAGCCAGCCTGATCTGGGCGCTGGGCAAGGTGCGTCGTCAGGGCGGTGCACGTGAAGGCGGCTTCCCGGGGGCGGACGTCATCCTGACCCAGATCGCCAACAAGGATCACACCCGCAAGCGAGTCGGTCTGGTGGCTGAAGGGCGTGCTCCGATTCGCGAAGGTGCCGAGCTCTTCGACGGCGAGGGCAACCGCATCGGTGTCGTGACTTCGGGCAGCTTCGGCCCGAGCTACGGCAAGCCGGTCGCCATGGGCTATGTGGCGATCGCGCACAGCGTGCTGGACACTCAGGTCTTCGCGGACGTACGCGGCAAGCGACTGCCGATGACCGTGACGAAGATGCCCTTCGTCGAGCAGCGCTATTACCGCGGCTGATGATGGGCTGAAGACAGGCAAGGCTGGACGGGAAAGGGGCTGCTTCGGCGGTCCCTTTTTCGTTGCCTGTGACAGGCGTCAGGCGTCAGGCTCGGCTCTGGTCCGGGAGACCTGGATCGTGTCGTGCGCTGCAGGCAAGTGGCGCTGAGGCACGACGGAACTGGCTGGCAGGGGAGGGGCCGTCACGGCTTTCGAGGCAATCTCCAGACGCAGAAAAGCCCGCCGAAGCGGGCTTTTCCGTGGAAAGAGAGGTTAGTCTCTTTCAGCTAACTCATGATCAGTCGATGATCTTGATGTTAGCGGCCTGGAGGCCTTTCTTGCCCTGGGTGACGTCGAAGGAAACCTTCTGACCGTCTTGCAGAGACTTGAAGCCTTCAGCCTGGATTTCGGAGAAGTGTGCGAACAGGTCGTCACCGTTGTCGTCCGGAGAAATGAAGCCGAAACCTTTGGTGTCGTTGAACCACTTGACTGTACCAGTTGCCATGATCGTAATTCCTTACTGATGATATTGCCGGGAGTTACCCGATATACGTGGGTAAAACAAGGAGGATATGCACCAGGTACCGAAGTGTTTCGATCACGACTGACGATATACGACTTGCTAACCAACGAGATCAATACTGCGCTGCCGCGCCTCCAAGGTCAAATGAAATATCAAAAACTTCGCCTTTGGTCGGGTGTCTCGTGAGCAGATTCTTCTCGAATGGACGGCATTGCGCCAGTCAGTTTTCCAGATTTCGCAAGGATTGACAGTGACTTGCTTTTATCCCGTTATCCTGGTTTCTGGTCGGTGTGGAACCTCGCCGTATATCGCCCCGCTTGAGAGGTTGCCAAGGTGAGTCATCGTCGTGGGGATTGGGCGTGCGTGCGGGCTTTCAAGGCAGTGGGCAGCTCCTCGCGAAGGATCCGCCAGGTCGTCATGCTTGGTGAGGGAAAGAGACAAAAAAACCGGCAGCGATGGCAGCGCTGCCGGTGGATGGTCTTGCAACCATCAAGACTCTCGGAGAGCGGCGATGATGCGCCCATCATCGCCGGAGAGATGGAGTGTCAAGCGATGCATCTGGGCCGTCTCAGGCGTCCAGCTGCATCTCGGGGACGTTGTCGGGCACGATGAGCTTGCCTGCGGTCAGGCGCTGTATCTCCTCGACACTGACGCCTGGCGCGCGTTCCAGCAGGTGGAAGGCACCGTCCTTGATCTCGAGGAAGGCCAGGTCGGTCAGGACACGGCGAATGCAGCCGGCACCGGTCAGTGGCAGCTCACACTGGCTGAGCAGCTTGGACTCACCATGCTTGGAGGCGTGGGTCATGGTGCAGATGATGTTCTCGGCACCCGCCACCAGGTCCATGGCGCCGCCCATGCCTTTCACCAGCTTGCCGGGGATCATCCAGCTGGCGATGTTGCCGTTCACGTCCACCTCGAAGGCGCCGAGTACCGTCAGATCGACGTGCCCGCCGCGAATCATCGCGAAGGATTCGGCGGAGTCGAAGATGGCGGCGCCATCGATGGCGGTCACGGTTTCCTTGCCGGCATTGATCATGTCGGCGTCGACCTCGTCGTCATAGGGATAGCGTCCCATGCCAAGCAGGCCGTTCTCGGACTGCAGCATCACGTCGATGCCATCCGGGATGTAGTTGGCGACCAGGGTCGGAATGCCGATGCCCAGATTGACGTAGGAGCCGTCCTGGATTTCCTGTGCCACTCGCTGGGCCATCTGTTCGCGTGTCAAAGCCATGATGTATTCCTTGTCTGAAGCGCCATCGAGGTGACGCCTTGCCGTGTCGGGGAGTGTCGTCGCGAGAAAACGGATGCAGGCGGAGCCTTGGCTCAACGCGAGCGAACGGTCCGTTTCTCGATGCGCTTCTCGAAGCTGCCCTTGATGACGCGGTCGACATAGATGCCCGGAGTGTGGATCTCGGCCGGGTCCAGCTCGCCGGGTTCCACCAGCTCTTCGACTTCGACCACGGTGATCTTGCCTGCGGTTGCGGCCAGCGGGTTGAAGTTGCGTGCCGTGTGACGGTAGACGACATTGCCGTAGCGGTCGGCCTTCCACGCCTTGACGATGGCGAAGTCACCCTTGATGGCTTCCTCGAGAATATAAGGGCGACCGTCGAATTCGCGGACTTCCTTGCCTTCTCCGATGGGCGTCCCGTAGCCGGTCGCGGTGAAGAAGGCGGGGATGCCGGCCCCGGCGGCGCGCATCTTCTCGGCCAGCGTGCCCTGGGGGGTCAGGATGACCTCGAGCTCTCCGTCCAGCAGCTGCCGTTCGAACAGGGCGTTCTCGCCGACGTAGGAGGCGATCATGGTCTTGATCTGGCGATCTTCCAGCAAGATGCCCAACCCGAAGCCGTCCACGCCGCAGTTGTTGGAGACGACGGTCAGGTCCTTCACGCCACGACGCTTGATCTCCTGGATCAGGTTCTCGGGAATACCGCAGAGTCCGAATCCGCCGGCGATCACCGTCATGCCGTCTTCCAGGCCCGCCATGGCATCGGCGTAGCGGGTCACTACCTTGTTGAATCCTGCCATGAAGTTCTCCTTGAGCATCTTGTGTAGTCGTTTTGACGGTGATGAGTCGCTGCTCATCTTCCGTGGCCGGCGCCTGGGGCAGGCGTCTGGCAAAGGCTTGAGTTCATCATTGCCGACAATCTGGTGGCTGTATATATTTGATAAGTTTGTTTTTTCTATCTATTGATAAGTTTTCATGAAGAGTCTCGGGGCAGTACGATATCGCCTTGCCCGCTCGTTTCCTGCACAGATCCGCCTGTGGTGCGGGCCAGCGGCGGATATGCACGACAGGGCTGGACGACTCGCGGTGCAAGGCTGTGCAAGCGGCTCTGGCCACCTTGGACCAATGGTGTAGAGGCCGACGGGTCTCCCGGCGACGGGTTGAGCCTGTTACCCCGAATGTCATCTCAAGGCGCGTCCCCCAGGGACCCCACAGGAAGGAAGCCGCATGACCTTGAAACAGTTGAAAGCCTTTGTCGCAGTGGCCAGAACCCTGTCCTTCGTGGAAGCGGGCACGTTGGTGCATCTTTCCCAGCCGGCATTGTCGCTGGCCGTCAAGAATCTGGAGGAGTCGTTGGGTGGGCGTCTGTTCCAGCGTTCCACTCGACAGGTCAGCCTGACGCCGGAAGGACGGGCCTTCTTCCCGCTGGCTCGCAGGATACTGTCGGATTGGGAGCATGCTGAGGACGAGATGCGCCAGCGATTCAGTCTCGGACGCGGGCGTGTGGCATTGGCTGCCATGCCGACCTTCGCCGGGAATCTGCTGCCAGGAGTACTGGCGGATTTTCGACGGCAGTTCCCGGAGATCACCATCGAGGTCAATGACGTGATCGCCGAGGAAGTCGTGGAGCGTGTCACCGATGGGCGCGTGGAACTGGGGATCTGTTTTGATCCCGGGGTACGCGAGGACCTTGTCTTCGAATCACTCTTCGAGGATCGCTACATCGCGATCATTCCCGAGGGGCACGCCCTGTTGCAGGGCGCTCCCGAGACCATCCATTGGGATCAGCTGCTGGAAGAGGATTTCATCACCCTGCAACGTCCCTCGGGCGTGCGACACATGCTGGAGCGGCGCCTGGCAGAGGCGGGACTCAAGCTCACCGTCGCCTTCGAGACCCATCAGCTGGTGACCTGCGGACGTATGGTGGCAGAGGGACTTGGCGTCAGCGCGGTACCGGCGATGAGCGCCGATCAGATGTCAGCGCTGGGATGTCGGTGCCTGGGGCTGGAAGGGCCGGTCATCGAGCAACGTGTCGGCGTGATTCGCCGCGGCCGTCATGAGCTGTCGGTCGCGGTCCAGGCGATGCTGGACACTCTGCGGGCCCGCTATCCCGTCTCGCCGCCGCCCGTGCCTGATGAGGATCTAGCGTGACGCCGTCAATAGCCGTCGGTAGGTCAGGCTGATGCGCACGCCCTCGAGCTTGCGTGGCGGCAGGGCGTGATGCAGTCGGTCCTGACAGCCGCGCCCCATCACCAGCAATGAGCCATGGGGCAGCCACAGGTTGAAGGCGGGGTCCTGTGCGTAGGGGCTGCGGGGATGTCCCTTGAAGCGCAGGGGCCGCTCTCGTCCCAGTGACAGGGCCAGCACGATGGGGCGGTCGCCAAGCTCCGGTTCATTGTCACTATGCCAGCCCATGCGGTCATTGCCATCGGCGTAGCGATTGGCCAGCAGGCTGTTGAAGTGCTGGTCGATATGGCGTTCCTGCCCCGGCTGCGCGCTCAGCTCGCGGTTGATGGCGTGACGGGCAAGCTCCCCCAGATGCCAGGCCATCGGACGCCAGGGTGCTGGCTCGAACAGGCTGCCGGAATAGCGATAGCGAGCCCCGGCGTCCCCCATCCATACCTGACGGCGAGGGATGGGATGCGTCTTGCCATGCACGCTCAAGCTCGGCCGCTGCCAGTCGAGCGTGGTATCCAGCGTGACCAGTGCCTGGTCGGCCTGCAGGGGAGTCAGAGCGGCTGGCTTGAGATAGAGCGGGTGCAGCGGATGGCGATACCAGCCATGGGCCAGTGTCTGCCAGTCGTCCGGCAGGCCAACAGGTCGCTGTCCGCTTGGCGGGGTGCGGGAAGGGGCGTGTTGAGGATGCGTGGCGAACAGGTCGCCGGCCTCGGAGGATATCGTCATGAGGTGAGCTTGCCAGAGCGAATTGACTGTCGGCAAGTCGAAGGTGGCCTGCCGCCGACAGGGCGTGCACCGGGCTCAGAGTCCTGTCAGGGACTCAAGACTCAGGATGGCCACTTCAGCCAGCCCGAATCCCAGCAGCGCCCCCGCCAGCACGTCACTGACGTAGTGCAGTCCCAGGATCACGCGGGAAAGCGCGATCAACATGGCAAGCGGCGTGACGAGAATGGCCAGTTCCGGTAGCTGCTGAGCCGTCAGGCTGGCAAACAGCACCGCATGCAGTGTATGGCCACTTGGAAAGCTGTAGCGATCCAGCGGTGGCATGGTGCATTGGATGGTCGTGAAGGTGATGAAGGGGCGTTCCCGGCACAGCCGGGTCTTGAGGGCGCGATACAAAAGGGCGCCGGCCCCCGCCGCCAGTCCGAATTCCAGCATCAACCAGCCACCTTGCACGTGATGGAAGGGCAGGCTGAGTGTCAGCAGCAACCAGACGGGCCAGTCACCGAGGCGCGAGACCACGCGAAAGAGGGTCAGGATCGGCCGATACAGCGCCAGACGTGCCACCTGGCGACACAGCCGCCACTCCAGCAGGTCGAGTCGCTCAAAGACGGGAAGGCTGCGATCGTGCATCGGGCTTCTCCTCGGCGAGGCGTAGACAGGCAAGAAAATGCTCGGCGACCTGGCTCCAGGCCATGGGCTCGACGCGTACACGGGCCGCTCTTCCGAGACGTGCGATACGCGCTGGTCGCTGGCAGACTTCCACTGCCTGTTCGATGAATCTGTCCGGCTGGGTGCAGGGGGCCAGCAACCCCTGGTGGTCATCGCGGATCACTTCCGCAGCGGCCGCGTAGTCGAAGGCCACCACGGCCAATCCACTGGCCATGGCTTCCAGTACCACGTTGCCGAAGGTCTCCGACAGCGAGGGGAACAGGAACAGGTCGGCACTGGCGTAATGGGCAGCCAGCGCCTCGCCGGTCTGGAAGCCGGCGAAGATCGCCTCCGGCAGGCGTTGCTCAAGGCGTTCGCGCAGCGGGCCATCGCCCACCAGTACCAGCGCGATATCCGGCTGCACGGCCTGCATGGCCTCGTAGCTGCGAATCAACAGCTCGATGTTCTTTTCCGCCGCCAGGCGGCCGACATGCAGCGCGACGGGCTGCTGAGGGCCGACGCCCCACTGGCGACGCAGCGCTTCACTGCGATGAACGGGCGAGAAGCGCTGACAATCCAGCCCGCGTCCCACGACCCGGACATGCTTGAAACCCTGTTGCGCGAGAGTGGCGGCCTGGGTGCGTGTCGGGACCAGTGTCAGGTTGGCGGCATTGTGGAAGTGCTTCAGCCCCTGACGTACCAGGGGGCGTAATGCCCTGAGATGATAGTGGGTGCTGTACTGGTCGAAATTGGTATGAAAGCCTGCCACCACGGGCACGCCGAGGCGACGCGCGACCATCAGGGCACTGACCCCCAGCGGTCCTTCGGTGGCGATGTAGATGACGGAGGGCGGATGCTGGCGCCACAGGGCCGTCAGCCGTCTCAGGGCAGGGGCGCCGATCTGAACGGTGTCATAGCCCGGAAGACGGAAGCCGCGTACCTGAAGCTCCTGCGCGACTCGTGGTTCATGGCTGCCGTCGCGGGGTGCGGGCCGCACGAGCTGCAGCTCGCAGCCCCGCGTGATGAGTTGATCGCACAGATGGCTCAGCGTGTGAGCCACGCCATTGATTTCCGGGTGCCAGGTTTCACTGACAAAGGCGATACGCTCCATGACGGCTCCTGATGACCTTTGAACGAAGTATCGGCCATGGGAGTGACGCCTGCATAACAGCGAGGTGACGAAGTGATGACACCCCACGCAGGTGTCGTTGCAGCCGCGGTCACTCCAGCGGGCAATCTCCAGCAGGCAATGCTGCCAGGAGGCAGCGGATTCAAGGCGGTCACAGGTCACAGGTCACAGCTCAAAGATCAATCACGCTGGCCGAAACTGACGCGGGGGCGACAGGCGCGGCATGAAGGACGCCGTGGGCGAGGCATGCCCGACGCTCGTTTGGCAAGGCGAGCCCCTAAAGGGCTCGCCAGTGAGGCCGGCAGCCCCAGTTTCAGCGTTTCTCGAGCAGCTCGCGTGGATTGATCGGCTTGCCGCCATGGCGCACGTCGAAGAGCAGTTCAGGCTGACCGTCATTGCGACGTGCCACGCGACACAGCGGGGTGCCCGGCGTGACCTGCTGACCGACCTTGACCAGTATCTCTCCGCACTGCGCCAATACGCTCTGCAGATTGCCTGAATGGTGAAGGATGACCACATTGCCCAATTGCCGCATGTTGTCGGCAAAGCGGACTTCCCCGCTGGCCGGCGCGCTGGCGACCCCATTGCTGGCCGTGCGAATCCGCATCGGGGCCAGTTGGCCATTGCGGTTGGTGCCGAATTCGCTGATGACTTCGCCGGCGGCAGGCCAGCGCCACGATTGACGCGGTTTCTTCAGCGGACCCGGATCCGGGCGTGCCACGAGACTGCCGCCGCTGGCACGCGCATTGGAAGCGCTTCGGCTGGGGCCACCATTGAGGGGAACCGAGATCAGGGTGCCGACTTTCAGGTCATTGGGGGGAAGCCCCGGATTGGCGGTCTGGATGCGCTGAGGATTGGCTCCGAAGTAACGGCCTATCTTCGAGTAGGTGTCCCCGGGGCGCAGCTGATAGCGATAGGGGCCACCGGAGGGGGCACGCTCACGCGCGGTGGGCACCAGGATGCGCTGCCCGACCTTGAGGTCACGGATCTTGACGCCGGGGTTGAAGCGGGTGAGGCGCAACAGGGGAATGTCAGCGTCGCGTGCGATCTGCCCCAGGGTGTCGCCCTTCTGGATCGTGATCCATTGGCCTGCCGGTGAGCCGGAGTAGCTGCCGGTGGCGCAGCCTGTCAGCCACAGTGCCAGGCTCAGCCACGCCAGTCGCCGCAGCGGCGCGCGAGATGTCCTGTGGAGAAATGTCGAGATGGCGCCCACGGTCAGGCGCACAGCGCCCAGCGGCTCGTGGGGCATGTCAGAGTTGTTCAATGTCGTGTCCTGCACGTGACAGTCGGGCATCCTTGTCCTTCCAGACCTGATTGAGCCATTGCTGAAACCGTTCGCGGTAGGCAGCGTCCGCGTGATAATCCCCGTTCAGCATCCAGGGTTCCACCGGGCGTTGCACGATATCCAGATGGATATCTCCCCCCTTGCCACACAGAAACTCCCAGAAGCTCGCGCTGGCGTGACGATAGTCCAGCGTGGCGTCGAGTATGCCTGACAGGCGGTCGCCGAGAATGCTGATCACCTGAGCGCTGCCGCCGGCGCGCGGCCTGAGCAGATGAGTGTACGGGCTTTGCTGTTGATCATGCTTGCCTGACGTGAAGCGCGTGCCTTCCACGAAGTTGAAGATCGACATGGGCGACTGGCCCGCTCGCTCACAGATGCGGCGTGTCGCGGCACGGTCGCGTTCCGCCAGGCGCGGGTCATTGGCCAGCCGTTCCCTGCTGTAGCGGCGCATGAAGGGGAACTCCAGCGCCCACCAGGCCAGGCCGATGACGGGGACCCAGATCAACTCGCGCTTGAGAAAGAACTTGGGCATGGGCGTGCGATGATGCAATGCATACTGCAGCACGAAGATATCCGTCCAGCTGCGGTGGTTGGAGATCACCAGCCACCAGCGTCGCCTGGCGGAGCCATCCTTCAGGGCGTCCGGCACGTTGACCTGCCAATGGGGGCGTATCCAGGCGCGAATCCACAGATTGTTGGTGCCGATCCACCCCATGGCGAGACGGTTCAGCCCTTCGAGAAGATGAAGCTGCAGACGACGGGACGGGCTGAGCAGCTTGAGCAATGCCAGCAGGTACAGCGGTACCGACCAGAACAGAGTATTGATGATCAGAAACAACAGGCTGATGACGCCTCTGATACTCGACATGAACGACTCCTTCAGCAGATCGCGCCATCCTAATTCACCCGTGACAGGAAACCCACCCCGCTTGCGTGGAGGACAGCAACTCGACGTTGCGCAAACCGTACGCATCTGATGTCGAATGGTGGCGGTTCGTGAGCTGTGGTGTCATTCGCGCGCCGACTTTCCTGTCGGCCGGTGCAAGGGAAGGCCGGACATGGCACTCGGCCATCGTCGTGAGCATGCACCGCCACTCGACGTCCTCTCACGAGATGGACGCCCTTTCAGGGAGCAGAGCGACATGTGGTTGCAGGGAGTGTTGGTGGGGCTGGCGATCGGGGCCTTCGTGTTGATCGCCATCGAGGACGTGATTCATCTCAACAAGGCCAAGACGACCTTGTTGCTGGGGACGTTCAGCTGGTTGCTGCTGTTCATCTTCGGCCCCGGTGCGTTGGGAGTCGATGACGTCGGTGAGTCGCTCAACGAGAATCTGCTGGAAATCGCCACCTTGTGGCTGTTTCTGATGGCGGCGATGACCTTCGTGGCGTTTCTCAATGCCAAGGGACTGATCGCCAATCTCATCTATCGATTGCTGCCGGGCCGCATCGGTGAGCGAGGCCTGCTGTATCTGACCGGCACCTTCGCCTTTGCCTTCTCCTCTCTGGCCGACAACATCACCGCTACGCTGGTGTCGTTGACGCTGGTGCTGTCTCTGGGATTGCCGCCGAAGAAGACGCTGCGTTTCGCGGTGCTGGCGGTGTTTGCCGTCAATTCCGGCGGGGTGGCGTTGATCACCGGTGATGTGACCACACTGATGATCTTCCTCGCCGACAAGGTGCGTATCAGTGAGCTGATGCTGCTGGCCATCCCGGCCTTCGTCAGCGTGATGCTGCTGGCGACGCTGCTGCTGCCCGGGCTTGGGGGAGAAGTCCATCTGTCGCGTGAACGCCGTCCCACCCGGCGTCTGGACCGCTTCGTGGCCTGGCTGTTTCTCGCCACCATCCTCTCCACGCTGGGCCTGAACGTGCTGTTCGGTATCCCGCCCTTGCTGACCTTCCTGTTCGGGATGTCGATCATGTTCCTGCTCGGGCATGTGGCCGAGCGACGCAGTGACAGCGAAGAGCGCAGAATTCTTGATTACATCAGGATAATTGAATTCGACACTCTGCTATTCTTCCTCGGCATCCTGCTGATGGTGGGAGCGCTCAAGGAAGCCCGCCTGCTGGAAGGGCTGGCACAGCTCTATGACGTGATGCCTGCCATGCAGGCCAATTATCTGATCGGCCTGTTGTCGGCATTGGTCGACAACGTGCCGTTGACGGCTGCGGTGCTCAAGGCGGATGTCGGCATGAACGATGCTGAGTGGTTGGCGCTGACCTACGCCGCTGGCGTGGGCGGATCACTGCTGATCATCGGGTCGGCCGCTGGAGTGATTGCGCTCTCCAAGGTGCGCGAGGTGACCTTCATGAGCTACCTGCGCTTCTTCCCGGCGCTGCTGCTGGCGTACAGCGTCGGATACGTCGGCGCCTACTGGCTGGGGGGCCAGGTCACCGACACGCCGATGGACCTGGGAGTGGCGCTCACGTCACTGGGCTCATTGCTGCGCTAGGCGAGGTGGTTTCGGAGGCTTTTTCCGTGACAGTCAGGCGCTCAGCGGTGAAGTGGTGAATTTTTGATCAATCTGACATCGGTCGCCAGATCGCGAAGCCGATGAGTGGATGTACAGAGATTCTTCACAGCTTTTTCCACAGCTTCTGTTGATAACCTGCTTGCGACCAACGTATTACGGCTCTGAGCCACCAGCAGACCTCATGGGGCACCCGAGCATGGCGCACGACAGCCAGTGGCTCGCGAGGGGAGCCCCATGGCGGTGAGTCATGACATGGCTTGCCAATGAAAACGCCCCTGGCGCCAGAGGCGTCAGGGGCGGTGCGGCACTACTGCTTGCGAATCTGGCTCGTGAATCTTGTCCGTCAGGCACTCAGCTGGCAGAGCGTGTGCTCTGGCAGCAGTTGCTCGGCGGCACGCTGATGCTGGCCACTGTCGGCCGTCGCCAGCAGGGCCAGCCCTCCCAGCACCACCATGTGCTCATCACCTTCGGCGAATACCATGCGTTGTGCGTGCGCGGGATAGTAGTGGTATTGCAGCTTGGGGTTGATGGGGAGTACGGCATGGTGGCGCCCGCTCTGCGGCGACATGCCGTGCATCAGCATGCCTTCGCAGACAGCTTCAAGCGTTTCTCCCAGCTCGTCGGCGTTGAAGCCCACGTGATGCAGGCGCGGGCCCATCACCGATAGCCATGCCGCCAGCGGGTTGGCTTCCAGCAGACGCTCGAAGGTGGGCCAGTCCGGCATGTCCCATGGGCGGCACGGCGCCAGCAGGTTCTGTCCCTTGCAGTCGTCACGGTGACTCTGGCTGATGAGCGTCTTCAGCAGGTCTCGGTGAAGGGGAGGCAGGCTATTGGCCTGAAGTTCGGCCAGCATGACTGCCGAGCCGCCATCCGGCGGCAGCAGCAGATCCACCAGTAGGCCACGGTCGGCCATGGCGTACTGCTTCACGCGTCGATAGCCCTGATGATAGAGGCTGGGACGCAGTTTCTCGCTGCGAAATGGCCCCTGATCCAGTGTCACGAACATCAGATATTCGGGCCTGATGCCATCCGGCCAGATGTCCAGCGCTCCGATATCCGGATGGCGGTGAACGAAGTCCAGCCATAGCTGTTGTAGAAATTCCTCGCGTTGCATGAAGCCTCCTTGACGGGATATCGGCACCCTGTGCTGGAGCGATTATAGGTACCTGCCAGATAAGGCCATTCAACGACATTGTCCTTTTTTTCTGACCGACTGTTCGGAGTGTGAAAATGCCAGTGCTGGTGGCGTATTGCGTGGTTCTCATGGTGTGGTCAACCACACCGCTGGCGATTTCATGGAGTGCTTCCGGGTGGCTGCCGGCCTGGTCTGCCATGGGGAGAATGTTAATTGCCGCATGTATCGGTTACCCATTGTTACGCATGCTCGGGCTGAAAATGGATTTCGGTCGCGTGGCAATTCGCAGCTACGTGGCGGCTGCACTGGGGATATGGGGTGGGATGTACTTCGCCTATATTGCTGCCGGTTGGTTACCAAGCGGTATCATGTCGTTACTTTTCGGCTTAGCTCCTCTGCTATCAGGACTTTACGCGCGCTGGTGGTTGAAAAGTGCGCCTCTTGACAAGCTGCAATGGTTAGGTTTCGCATTGGCATTGGGCGGACTGGCCATCGCCGTCTCGGACTCGCTGGCGCTACCACCGGGCAGCTGGAAGGGGGTGGTGACCATGTTGCTGGCGGTCAACTGCTTTGCCGCTTCCGGCGTGCTGGTCCAGCGAGAGCGAGCAGGGCTTCATCCGCTGGTGCAGACCGAGGGCGCGCTGCTCGTCTCGCTTCCGCTCTATCTTCTCGCGGCCCTGCTGGTCGATGGTGTGCCGCAGGCATGGCCGACACAGCGCCCGCTGGGGGCGATCGTCTACCTGGGTATCTTCGGCTCGTTGATCGGGTATCTGTGCTATTACTTCGTGCTGGCACGCCTGTCCGCCAGTACCGTGGCATTGGCCACTCTGATCACGCCGATATTCGCCATGAGTCTCGGCGCTGCCCTGAATGGCGAGATAGTCTCCAGCCGCGTGCTGGCGGGGGCGCTCTTCATCGTCGTGGGCCTGTGTGCCTATCTCTTCGGGCCGCAGTGGCGCGCTCGCCTGCGCGGGGGAGCCGTGACTCGCAGCTGAATGGCACGCCAGTGGATGCCAGAACCGAAAACGCCGCCCCGAGAGGGCGGCGTTTTCGGTTCTGGAGCGACAGCAGCTGGCGAGAGTGGACATCAGCCCTTGGTCTGGAACAGGCGCTTGAGCTCTTCCATGGCGCTCTTGGCGCTGGTGACCAGCGCCTCGGGGTCATGGCGGTTCTCGAAATCGCTCTTGAGCATGGTGTCATCCATCTCGCGGAAGGCGCGGACCACTTCGGCGGCACGTGCGCTTGGATAGCCCATGGCAACCAGCAGTTCGTTGCCCATTTCCAGGCTGCTGGCGTAGGTCTCGCGGATCACGTGTTCCACGCCCAGCTCCATCAGCTCCCAGGCATGGTGGCGATTGCGGGCCCGCACGAACAGCTTGAGCTGCGGGAACTGTTGTCGAACGGTACGCACGATCTGGGTGGTCATCCTGGCGTCATCGACCGCCACCAGCATGATCTGTGCGTGCTCGGCGCCAGCCGCTCGCAGCAGCTCCGATCGGCTGGCGTCGGCGTAGAAGATGCGCGAGCCGAACTGACGCACGAACTCGACCTGGGTGATGTTGGGGTCGAGGGCGGTGAAATTGATGCCCTGGGTCTTGAGAATGCGCGCGCTCATCTGACCGAAACGTCCGAAACCGGCAATCAATACCGGCGGCGCCTCCTGGCCGAAGTCTTCATCGTAGGGACGCTTGGCTTCGCGCGCGGCACCGAACTTGCGCGCATAGCGATACAGGAAGGGCGTAGCGGCCATGGACAGCGTCACGGCGCTGATGACCAGACTGGTAAGCGTCTGATCGAAGATGCCAGCGGCCATGCCAGCGGTCAGCAACACGAAGTCGAATTCTCCGCCCTGAGCCAGTACGGCGGCCAGTGGCAGTGCCTCGGCAAGCTTCAGGCGTGCGACGCGGCCCACCAGCGTGATGACCAGCACCTTGCCGACCATCAGCGCCAGTGTCAGGCCCAGCACCGTCAGCGGGCGTTCCATGACCAGCGAGACGTCCACCGACATCCCGACCGCCATGAAGAACAGCCCCAGCAGCAGGCCCTTGAAGGGGTCGATGTTGGCTTCGAGCTCGTGGCGATAGACGGTATCCGCCAGCAGCACCCCGGCGAGGAAGGCCCCCAGTGCCATGGAAAGCCCGACCCATTCCATCAGCAGAGCGGTACTGATCACCACGAACAGTGCCGCGGCAGTGAAGATCTCGTGGATCTCGCTGCGTGCCACCATCTTCAACAGGCGCGGAACGACGAAGCGGCCAACGATGATGACCGCCGCCACCATGCCGATGCCCTTGGCGACACCGGCCCAGCCGGAGCCGGTGGAGGCGTCGAAGTTGTCGGCGAACAGCGGCAGCAGCGCCAGCAGCGGAATCACGGCCAGGTCCTGGAACAGCAGGATGGCGAAGGTTGACTGGCCATGGGGTGTCGCCAGTTGTTGATTCTCGCTGAGCACCTGCAGCGCAAAGGCGGTAGAGGACAGCGCCAGAATCAGGCCCAGCAAGGCGGCGGCCGGCAGTTCAAGGCCCAGCCATAACCCGACGGGCGTCAGCAGCGCTCCGCATAGCAGCATCTGTGCGCTGCCAAGCCCGGCAAGCTTGAGGCGCATGTCCCACAGGCGCTTGGGTTCGAGTTCCAGTCCGATCATGAACAGCAGCATGACCACGCCGAACTCCGCAAAGTGCAGCACCTCGGTCGGTTCCGAGATGAAGCCGATCAATGACGGCCCCAGCAGCACCCCGATCGCCAGATACCCCAGGATGGACCCCAGCCCCAGGCGCTGAAAGAGCGGCACGGCAACCACGGCGCAGCCCAGCAGCACGGCGCCTTCCATCAACATGTTCATGTTTGCTTCCTTGTCCAGCTACGTGCGAAGAAAGGCGAATTGTCGCCGCAGCTTGCAAGCGCCGCAAGCGCTCCGCTGCGTACTTTCCCGTTGCCGTGAGTGGCTGCCCTGAGGGAGGCACGAGTCAAGGCACTGGCGAGAGGTGGGAAGCTTGCCCCTTGATTGACGGCGCGCGTGCCAAGGCATCAGCTGAGCAACTGGCATGCCGGCTGCAAAAAAAAAGCCCCCGCCATGGGCGAGGGCTTTTCAGGATCAGACAGAAGTCGAGGCGATGATCAGGCCTGCGGCATCAGTGCCTCGTCCTGGACGTACTGGTTGAACTCGGTGAAGCCACCGATGTGGGTCTGATCGACGAAGATCTGCGGCACGGTTTCCACCGGCTTGCCGATGGTCTTTTCCATGTCGGCCTTGGTGATGCCCTCGGCGTGGATGTCGATGTAACGGAAATCGAAATCATCGCGCTTGGCGGTAAGTTCTTCCGCGAGTTCCTTGGCGCGGACGCAGAACGGGCAACCCGGACGACCGAAGATGACTGCCAGCATGAGATTCTCCTTGGAGGGTACGTGATACTCGTCAAGCCCACTGTGACGTGATGTTCGTGGGCTTCCGGCAGAACCGGTGAGTCAATGGATGGATGCCATTGTGCTTGAGCCTCACCGGGTTTGCCAATTGAGCGGCGCTAATTGGGTGATTGCGACACTCAATCATTGCCGACGTGTATCACCCCATCAACAGCAGGTTGGCCCCGAAGCCGCCGACCATGAGCAACACGAACAGGATCAGTGCCAGCAGGAAGGGCTTCATGCCCAGTGAGCGCAGGCGATCCATGCGTGTCTCGACCCCGAGTCCCGCCATCGCCATGGTCAGGGCGACGCTCCCCAGCACGGACAGGTTGGCGTGCAGGGCGGCAGGAATCTCGCCGGTGCTGTTGATCCCGGCCATGGCGATGAAACCGAGGGCGAACCAGGGAATGGTCATGCTGCCGCCGGCATCACGGTCATCCCCCTCGCTGCGGCTGCGCATGGCCCACAGCTTGGGCAGCAGGAGCAGGAAGGGGACCAACATCATCACGCGCATCAGCTTGACGATCAGGGCATTGGCCAGGGCGTCCGGACCTACCGCCTCACCTGCCGCCACGACCTGAGCGACCTCGTGAATGGTCGAGCCGATGTAGATGCCGAACAGCCCCTCATGCATGCCGGTCAGCGGGTAGAGCAAGGGGTAGGCCAGCATGGCCAGCGAGCCGAACAGTACCACCGTGGCCACGGCCATGGCGGTGGCTGCCGGGCGTGCCTTGATCATGGATTCCGTCGCCAGCACGGCCGCGGCGCCGCAGATGGCAGAGCCGGCACTGGTCAGCAAGGCGGTATCGCGATCCAGGCCCAGCCAGCGCGTGCCCAGGAAATAGCCGCAGCTCAACACGGCGGCGATGACGATGACATCCAGCACGACCACGCTCCACCCCAGGCCGAGAATCTGCTGCAAGGTGATCGACAGTCCGAACAGGATGATGCCGAGTCGCAGCAGCTTCTTGGTCGCGACATGCAGCCCTGGTGCCAGTACCCGGGCATGGCGGCTGGTGATGGGCAGGTTGCCGACCACGATGCCGCACAGCAGCGCGAAGACCAGCGGACTGACGCCGGTCGCGGCGAGGGTCGGAATGGCGTGCAGCCCCAGCCCCGCCAGTGTCAGCCCGCCGCACAGCGCGAGTCCCGGCACCATTCGGCGCAGCCGTTCCGTGACAGGGGGGGCAGTCAGCGTCTGTGCGTCCATTGGCTTTCTCCTTGGTGGGCGTGTCGGGTCAGGTCTTGTCGCGTGAAGGTCTTGAGTGCTTGTGAGGGCGTTGCATGCTTAGTGCTTCTGGTTTGATGAATAGTTTATGCAGGAATATTATTGGGCAGTTAGTCGATTATTCCTTTACCACTTACCGGAAAAACCGATATGCAGATCCATATCACCCTGCGCCAATTACAGGTCTTCGTCGCCGTGACTCGCCAGGGCTCGGTCAGTGGTGCCGCCCGAGAGATAGGGCTTTCGCAATCGGCGGCGAGCCAGGCGCTTTCAGAGCTGGAGCGCCATCTTGACGTCGCGCTGTTCGAGCGGCTCGGGCGACGGTTGGCCCTCAATGCCAATGGCCGTCGTCTGCTGGCGCGTGCCGAACAGCTGCTGGAACAGACCCATGCACTGGAGCTGGAGGCCCGTGAGCCCGGGCTGGAGGAGGGGTTCCTGCGAGGCGAGCTGGAAATCGCCGCCAGCGCGACCATCGGGACCTGGCTGTTGCCCGGCCTGGCAGGGGCCTTCATGCGTGAAAACCCCGGGACCGAGCTCAACCTGCGCCTGCGCAATACCCATCAGGTGGTGGAGGCGGTGCTCAACTACGATGCCGAGCTGGGGCTGATCGAAGGGGATTGTCACGCGCCACGCCTGATGAGCCAGACCTGGCGTGAGGATGAACTGGTGGTGGTGGCGCCGCCGTCCCACCCGCTGGCGATACGTGCAACGGCACTCGATGACGAGGATCTGGCCAATGCCGACTGGATTCTGCGCGAGGGAGGGTCGGGCACGCGGGCGGTCTTCGAACGTGCACTGCATGGGCGAATCGAGCGTCTCAAGGTGCGCATGGAGCTGGGGCAGCATGAGGCCATCAAGCAGGCTGTATTTGCCGGCCTCGGGCTGGGCTGCCTTTCACGCCTGTCTGTGGATGCGGAGCTGTCCCGCGGGGAGCTGGTCGTGCTGGAGACGCCCCAGCTCAACCTCAAGCGGCATTTTTCCATGCTCTGGCATCCGGAGCGCTATCGAAGCCCCCTGTGGCAGGCGGTCAAGGTCTATCTGGAAGCCAGTCCGCGGTGAGCCGCGCGGCGGCTTGATAGTCTGCTAACATGAGCGTTTTCTGACACTCGGCCACGAGGTTGCCGCTTCGCACTGGCGCGTGCCATCGCGGGCGATGCGTGAGGGTCGGGAGCGTCTGAGGGTCTGTCTAGCGTCCATGGAGATGATGATGAGCACTGCGACAAGCACGACGGTCGAGCTTTTCTACAACGAGAGTGATGCCCGTGAAGCAGCACAGGGCAATGAGGCGGGTGAGCAGGATGCGACGCCGCTGGTGATTCTGCATGGTCTGTTCGGGAGCGCGGACAACTGGCGCTCGCATATCAAGTTCTGGTCGCAGTCGCGTCGCGTCATCGCGGTGGATCTGCGCAATCATGGTCGCAGCCCGCATGTGGCGGGCATGAGCTACCCGGAGCAGGCCGCTGACGTGATCGCTCTGCTCGATCAGCTCGATATCCCCACCTGTGATCTCATGGGGCACTCCATGGGGGGCAAGGTGGCCATGCAGGTCGCACTGCAGGCACCTGAACGACTGCGCAGTCTCGTGGTGGCGGATATCGCGCCCATCGCCTATGGACACGGGCACGATGAGATATTCGCTGCCTTCGAGGCCGTGCGTGAGGCGCGTCCTGCCTCGCGCAAGGACGCTGACAACGTGATGGCACGCCATGTGGAAACGCCGGTTATCCGTCAGTTCCTCGCCACCAACCTGGTGCGCGATGAGGACGGCAGCATGGGCTGGCGAGTCGGGCTCGATCACATCGCGGCGGGTTACCCCCAGATCGTCGAGGCGCCTCAGGCACACGGCGAGGTGGAACTGCCGGCCCTGCTGCTGTGGGGCGAACGTTCCAGTTACGTGCAGGCCGACGGGCTCCAGGCAATGCGCGAGCACTTCCCGCGCCTGGAAGATGCCTCGCTGGATGCCGGCCACTGGCTGCATGCCGAGCGAGCAAGCGAGTTCCAGCAGGCCGTCGAGACGTTTCTTGAACGCGTCGCACGCGCTTGAGCAGCTCACGTCATGCGCCTGCGCCGCTGGCGGCGCCCCGCGTGCCTGACGAAGACGGCACGATACCGGTGACGCGTCACGAGCGTCTGGTGATCGCGCTGGTCACGCTGCTGCAGTTCGCCGTCATCATGGGCTTCACCATGGTGATGGCATTGGGGCCGGATTTCGCGCAGTCGCTGGACATTCCGCTGGACCACCTGGGCTACATCGTCGGCAGCTACCCGCTGGCAGCGGCGGTGGGTACCTTGCTGTGGACGCGGCATGCGGATCGTTTCGATCGTCGCTGGGCCGTGCTGGGCTTTCTGTTCGGTGCCGCGCTGTGTCATCTGATCGCGAGCTTCGCCACCGGATTCGAGACGCTGCTGGCCGCGCGCATGCTGGGCGGGCTGTTCGGTGGGCCGGCGGCGGCCACGGCACTGGCCATCGTGATCGATGTCGTGCCGGGAATCCGGCGTGGGCGTGCCATGGGGATGGTGATGGGGGCCTTCTCGGTGGCCTCGGTGCTGGGGCTGCCCTTCGCGCTGTGGTTGTCCGAAGGCTTTGGCTGGCAGGCGCCATTCCGGGCCGTCGCGCTGCTGGCGTTGCTGGTCTGCGGGTTGCTGGCCTGGGTGCTGCCGCCGATCCGGGGGCATCTGGACAATCCTCGCAGTCGCGCCGGTACCTCCATCGCCACCATTCTCGCGCAGCCGAATCACCGGCTCGGGCTGGCGCTGATCGCCACCGCGATGTTCAGCAACTTCCTGGTGATTCCCAATCTCTCCAGCTATCTGCTGTTCAATCTCGATCTGCCTCGCGAGGATCTCGGCGGGCTCTACATGATCGGAGGCGGACTGTCGCTGGTGGGCATGCAGCTGACCGGGCGGCTGTGTGATCGCTTCGGCAGTGTCTGGCCCGGCACCATTACCTGTCTGCTGACGGCGCTGGTGGGCTGGGCCTTCCTGCTTCATTCGCCGGGGCCGTCGCTGGTGTGGGTGGGGTTTGGTGCCTACATGCTGTTCTCCTCGGCGCGGCGGGTGGCACAGAACACGCTCAACAGCTTCATTCCTGCCGAGCACGAGCGGGCCGCCTTCACCAGCACCCAGAGCGCCGTTCAGCACCTGAGTTCTGCCGCGGGCAGTTATCTCGGGGCGGCGCTGCTGGTCAGCTCGCCGGGTGGCGCCCTTGAGGGCATGCCACTGCTCGTGGCGGTGCTGGTGGTCGCGCTGGTGATCCAGCCTGTGCTGATGGCGTGGCTGGCGCGGCGTCTGGCCAGGCGGGCGTCAGCCGGCAGTCCGGTGGATGGCAGGCGCTGACAGGAAGGTCTCTGGAGGCAAGGGGCGGGGGCATCCTCGCGTCATCTGGCAGAAAGCAAACGACGCCCTGTCGGGAAACCGGCAGGGCGTCGTCGTGTCTGTCATCGGCCGTCTATTCAGGGCGCGTTGACGTCGATGGCCAGGTGGTCGAGTGACTGGCGCTGCTTGATCATGCCGCGCTCGTACAGGAAGTTCTCGAAGTCACGGTAGCGGCCGGCATCCAGTGCGGCCGGACGCAGGGCGAAGCGCGGCAAGGTGGCATACCAGGCTTTCTTGTTGAGCGCGGTATCGAGTGCCGGGTCGGACTCGCGGAACAGCTTCCAGCCCTTGTCAGGGTGGTTGATCATCCAGGCGGTGGCTTCACCGACGGCGGACAGGAAGGCGGCGTACTGCTCGTGCTTGCGAGAATAGCTGTCGCTGTTGGCGACGAAGATCAGTTCGTCATACGTCGGCACGCCTTCTTCCTCGATGTAGAAGGCGCGGCCCTTGACGCCTTCCTGTGCCATCTGGGCGAGTTCGAAGTTGCGGAATGCCCCGGTGACGGCGTCGACCTTGCGGGTCAGCAGTGACGGCGTCAGCGAGAAGTTGACGTTGGTCAGGGTGATGTCATCCAGTGTCAGGCCGCTGTTCTGGAGCATGGTGGACAGCAGGACTTCCTCCACGCCACCGACGGAATAGCCGACACGCTTGCCCTTGAGGTCGGCCATCGACTGGATGTCACTGTCTGCGCGCACGACCACCACGTTGAGCGGGGTGGCCACCAGCGTGCCGATGCGCACCAGCGGCAGCCCTTGATCCACCTGCAGGTGCAGCTGGGGCTGATAGCTGATGGCGATGTCGACGCGCTCCGCTGCGGCAAGCTTGGGGGGGACGCTGGGGTCTGCCGGAGCTATCAGCTCGACGTCCAGACCATGTTGCTTGAACAGGCCCAGTTCCTGAGCCAGCACCAGCGGCCCGTGGCCGGGATTGGTGTACCAGTCGAGCATGACCTTGAGGTGCGTGAGGGGCTTGGCATCGGTGGCGGCCGCTTGCGGGTCCTGCACATCGCCAGCGGCGGGGCGGGTCTGTTGCTCGGTCTCGGCAGCCTGCTTGGCAGAAGCGTCTGGCTCGAGGGTGGCACCGTCCTGCCCGGTCTTGGTGACCGCTGCCGCTGCACTGTCACTGGCGGTCGGGGCCTGGGGCTCGGCGCTGGCGCCAGTCTCGGCTGACAGGGCGAAGGTGCTCAGGCTGAGGGTTGTCAGCAGCGTCGCGAAGAGGCAGGACAGCTTGCCGGAACGGCGGATCGCCGATGGCGAGAATGGCATGGCGGTATTCCTTGTGGTGTCGAGAATGTGAGGCCGTCAGGACATCGCCTGACAGCCGGAAGCGCTCAGTTCAAACGGGTCAGGCGATCCCGATGCCAGGGCATCAGGCGACGCAGCAGGGCATCCAGCGTGAAATACAGCAGCAGCGAAAAGGCGACCAGCACCAGCAGAGCGGCGAACATCAGGTCGATTTCCATGCGGGCATTGGCATTGAGCATCAGATAGCCGAGGCCCTGGCTTGCGCCGGCCCACTCACCGATGACGGCCCCGATGGGAGCGGCTGTCGCTGCCATGCGCACGCCGGAAGCCAATGCCGGCAGCGCGGCGGGCAGTTGGACATGCAGCAGCAGCCGCCACGGGCTGGCACCCAGGGTGTGGGCGAGATCCAGCCAGCCCTGAGGGGTCTGGCGCAGGCCGTCGTAGCCGGTGGAGGCCACGGGGAAATAGATGATCAGCGTGGCCATCACGACCTTGGAGAGCATGTCATAGCCCAGCCACAGCACCAGCAGTGGGGCGATCGCGAACAGCGGAATCACCTGGCTGATCAGCAGCAATGGCAGCAGGGTGCGCCGCAGACGAGGGATGAACGCCAGTGCCAGCGCGGTGCTCAGTCCGAGAAGGACCCCCAGTACCAGCCCGCCAAGAATCTCGGCGAAGGTGATGCCGGCGTGGTGTGCCAGCATCGGGGCCTGACGGACCAGCACCTCCGCGACTGCCAGTGGCGCTGGCAGGATGTAGGGCGGCACGGCCGTGGTGATGATCACCAGTTGCCAGAGTCCCAGCAGGACGGCGGCGCTGATGGCGAGATGACGCAGGGCATGCAGGCGTTTCATGGCGTCTCCTCGCCGTCGCGCAGGCGTGTGATCAATTCGGACTGGGCCTGCTGCAGGGCGGGCAGGTCCAGCGGCACCGGGCGAGGCGGCGAGAGCCCCGGCAAGCGGTCGAGCACTGCCCCCTGCTGGCTGTCGCGGCCCGGACGCAGCACCAGCAGTTGGTCGGCCAGGCGCAGCGCCTCGAGCGGGTCATGCGTGACCATCAACACGGTGCGTCCGTCCAGCAGCCGGCTGGCGAGATCATGCAGTTCGAGTCGCGTGATGGCGTCCACTGCGGAGAAGGGCTCATCCATCATCACCACCGGAGCCTGCTGGTAGAGCGTTCGCGCCAATGCGACGCGTTGGCGTTGCCCGCCGGAGAGGGCGTCTGGCCAGGCCTGCTCGCGCCCCTCCAGACCCACCGCTGCCAGCAGTTCGCGAGCCCGCTCGGTATCGCGAGGGCGACGATGGAGATCATCTCCCAGACACAGGTTGTCCAGCACCCGGCGCCAGGGCAGCAGCAGGTCCTGCTGCGCCATCCAGGCGACGCGACCCGCCAGTGGCTTGCCATCATCGGTGGTGAGTTCCAGCGTGTGATGGTCGGGCATCTCGAGGCCGGCCAGCAGGCGCAGCAGTGAGCTCTTGCCGCAGCCTGAGCGGCCCAGCAAGGCCGTCCAGCTTCCGGCATCCAGACGCGCCGACAGATCACGAAACAGCGTATGGCTGGCGTAATCGATGCGAGCGTTGTTGAGGGAGAGTCCCAGCGACACAGTGTCATCCGTGGTCAGGCGGCATGCCGAGGGGAGGAAGCACGCAGGGCGCCTGACGCTTGGGCAGGTGACCGGAATTCCCTCCGCCGGTATCAACCGGATCAGGTTCCAGGGGTTGCCATGCGACGTGACGCATCGGCTCTCAGCCCACTTTCGGGCACCCCCATCCAGGCCGACAGTGTACCGTCACCTGCCCGCCGGTTGCATCCCTGCCATCGTCGGGGTGGCTGTCGTGTGGCTATGCTGCATGGCCCGGTGTTGGGTATGCTATCGAGGTATCGCAGCCTCAAGGAGATCAACATGCCTGATACCCCGGATCTCTCGACCTGCTCCAGCGGTTATCCCGTGCCACCGCGGCGACCCGTGATGCCAGACGCGACATCCGTGCCCAATGGCTGGCCGGAGGATGCGCTGACTCGCCGTCTTTCCACCTATCTGGGGCATGCGCTGGAGCCGCTGGCACTTGCCTGGCCGGATAGTGCCAACTGGTTGTGGCGACAGCGTGGCGGCACCCCCGGCCTGATCAAGCTGGCGCGGACCGGCCCGGATCACGACCCCTTCTGGCGAGCGATGCGCGGTGTCTTCGGCGCCGATCGCTGGGCGCAACCTGAGGCCCTGACACGGCTGGCGGGCGCGTTGCCGGCGCGTTTGCCCATCCCTCCGCTGCCGCTGACCTATCTGGGACGTCTCGATGGCGCGCCCGTCTGGCATCTGCCGTGGTCCAGCGGTCAGCCCAGTGATCTCAGTGACACCTTCTGTGAGTTGCTGGGAGATCAGGTCGGGCGGCTGCATCAGGACACCGTGTCCGGCTTTGGTCAGCCCCTTGCCCAGCCCATGCCGTTGCTGCATTGGAATGCCCGCGTGACGCGTTTTCTCGCGCGCCATCCCCTGTCCCACGAGCTGGGGGACCTGCCATCACGCACCTTCTCGCATCCCGCTCGCGCCGTCTGGAGTCTGCCGGACCTGCGCGCGGACCAATATCTGTGCGCCGCCACCGGCTGGGTATGGAGCGACTGGGAGGCACTGGTGTGGGCTCCGATCGAGTTCGACTGGGCACTGATCGAGTTGTTGCTGGAGACGCCGAGTCAGCGTGAGGCCTTCCTCGCCGGTTATTCGCGTCATGGGCGCATGGTCGATATCGACGGTCAGCGTGAGCTGTGCCGAGCCCTGTTGTGGGCGATGGAAGCCTTCGGTCCGACCCGCTACGCCGAGCTGGCGGCAGCCCCGGCCTGGGTGTCGCCGAGAAGCCTGACATGTTGATCGCAAGTCCATGAATATTTGAGAAATTTCTCTGCAGCCTCGTCGCTGACATGGAATACTGTCTCTGGGCCGTCGCAGACGTGATTCGAGACTTGGTGCCGGGAATGGCGGGGGAGCACACGTGGTAGAGAATCTGAACTATTACTTCTTGCTGGCGGGCATGCTCATCGCCTTGAGCGTGCTGGCAAGTCGGGTCTCGGCTCGTCTCGGCATGCCCCTGCTGTTGCTGTTCCTGGGACTCGGCATGCTGGCGGGGGAGGATGGCGTGCTCGGCATCCAGTTCGATGATGCCTCTACCGCGTACCTGATCGGCAATCTGGCGTTGGCACTCATTCTGCTCGATGGCGGTCTGCGCACCCGCCTCTCGACCTTCCGTGCGGGTCTCAAGCCGGCATTGGTGCTGGCGACCGTCGGGGTCTTCATGACCAGCGGGCTGGTGGGGCTGCTGGCCATGTGGCTGTTTGACCTGACCTTGATCGAAGGCCTGCTGGTCGGGGCCATCGTCGGCTCCACCGATGCCGCCGCCGTGTTCTCGCTGCTGGGCGGGCAGGGGGTGCACCTCAACGAGCGGGTCGGGGCGACGCTGGAGATCGAGTCCGGTACCAACGACCCGATGGCCATCTTCCTCACCATCACTCTGGCCGAGATACTGACCGGACAGCTGTCGGGGGTCGCCGCCGGACTCATGAGCTTCGCGCTGCAGTTCGGGGTCGGCGCGGGCATGGGGATCGCCGGTGGCTGGTTGATCGCCCGTCTGATGCGCTATCTGGATCTGGCGCCCGGCCTCTATTCCCTGCTGGCGCTGGCGCTGGGCCTGAGCCTGTTCGCGACGACCAATGAGCTCGGTGGCAGTGGCTTCCTGGCCATCTATCTGTGTGGCCTGATGATCGGCAATCATCCGGGGCGCCACCTCGAACACATCCTGCCGGTGCATGATGGACTGGCCCACCTGTCCCAGATCGTGCTGTTCCTGATGCTGGGTCTGCTGGTCTCACCCTCCACGATGCTGCAGTTCGCGCTGCCAGCCGCCATTCTGAGCGTGGCGCTGATCCTGTTCGTGCGCCCCCTGGCCGTGATCCTGTGTCTCAAGCCTTTCTTCCGCTTCCGCTGGCGAGAGCTGTGGTTCATCAGCTGGGTCGGGTTGAGGGGGGCGGTGCCGATCGTGCTGGCGATCTTCCCGGTGATCACCGGGGTCGAGAATGCCGGTGTCTACTTCAATGTCGCCTTCTTCGTGGTGATCATCTCGCTGCTGGTGCAGGGCTCGTCGCTGGCTCCCATGGCGCGCAAGCTCAGGGTGGTGGTGCCGCCGGGTGCACAGCCCAGCCGCCGCAATCTGCTGGGCATCATGCCCGTCAACGATTACGAGATGCTGGTCTACCGGGTCGACAACACGGCGCTGGAAGGCGTGGCATTGCGCATGCTGCGCTTCCCCTCCGGGGCCAAGGTCGGGGCGCTATTCCGCAACAAGGTGCTGATCCATCCCAAGGGCAGCACCTGTCTGCATCAGAAGGACGTGCTGTGCGTCGTCGGGCGCTCCTGCGATGTGCCAAGCCTCAATCGCATGTTCAATGGCGAGAGTCTGCAGCATGAACAGCGCGCCTTCTTCGGCACCTTCACCCTGGAAGGGGATGCCAACATGCAGGATATCGCCGATGTCTACGGACTGACGCTCTCTCAGGGCGAGCAGCACCTGACCATCGCCGAGTTCATCACCCGCAGAGTCGGCGGGGTGCCGGTGGTCGGGGATGATGTCGACTGGCATGGCATTCACTGGGTGGTGAATGAGGTCGAGGGCAATCGCATCACCAAGGTGGGGCTGCGCCTGCATTGACGCGGTTCTTTGCGGCGTGGCCCGGTTCTGCCTGTCGTGACGCCAGACTGGCACGGCGCTTGGTGGCGGGTTTATGCATTGCGTGTAATGTGCTGATCTCCTTTCGACTGAGGGATGACGTACCCTTGGCTCGTCAGGCCTTTACCCGCCTGGTCTGGCTGGCCACGAATGGTGGTCAGCAGCCAAGGAGATAGTCTCATGGGCAGTCCACATCCACACCTTGCGCGCTGGCTGTTGCGATTCGAGGATTTCCCACCAGGCCTCACCGAGGACGAGAAGACCTTCCACGCCACCTTCAATGTGGTGTATGTGCTCGCGATAGCGAGTCACCTGCTGTATGCCGGTCTGATGCTCTGGCTGGGAGAGATGGGCATTCTGGCGCTGGATCTGGGCATGCTGGTGGTGGACCTTGTCTGTCTACAGCTGCATCGCGCGCGCCGAGAGGTACTGGCCGCCAACCTGCTGGCATTGGGTACCTGTGCCCAGATAAGTCTGTCCCTGGGCTATTTCGGTCCAGCCCCCGGTTTCGATTATTTCTATTTCGGTGCGCTGCTGTGCATCTACTGCATTCGCATGCCCTTCACACGCCGCCTGCTGCTGTGTCTCATCTGCCTGAGCATGCCGCTGCTGGCCTATGTCGTGCTGATGTTCCAGGGGGTGGCCAATCCGCTGCCGCCCGGGTGGGCATTCGCGTTCCGACTGATCAATCTCTGCGTTCTGACCGTGTTCTTCACCCTCGTGCTGGTACAGATGGGGTGGTCGGCGGATCGCTTGCGCCAGCGTTTCGAGTCACGCGAGCGGTTCGATGAGTTGACCGGGGCGCTGAGTCGCGCGGAACTGATCGACAAGGGGCGTGAGATGTTGATGGGAACACAGCCCATCAGCGTGATGATGGTGGATGTCGACCACCTGGGGCTGATCAACGAGACCTGGGGACGCGCGGCGGGCGACCAGGTGCTCAAGGAGCTGGTGAAGCGCATGCGCAGTATCCTGCGCGGAGAGGATCTGATCGGTCGCTATGGCGGGGAGGAGTTCGTGCTGCTGAGTCCGCGGCTGCATGGTGAGCGCGCCGACCAGGTGGCGGAGCGTCTGTGCAAGGGGGCCTCGGCATTGCCCTTCGTCATCAATGACGGCATCAACAGTCTCGATGTCAGTCTCTCGATCGGCGTCGCCCAACGCCAGTCCGGGGACAAGGATCTGGAAAGCCTGATCGCCAAGGCGGACGTCAACCTGTTCCGCGCCAAGCGCGAAGGCTGCAATCGTTTCGTCAGCGACAACCAGCTGGGGCCGGTATCGCGCAGCAGCGAATCTCACGGCAGCAGGTCGTGAGGCGGTGATCAGCAGTGAGAGCGACAGTGGAGGAGGTTCCACTGTCGCGGTGTCGCGTACGGTGCGCGAATGGCTCAGCGCTTGCCGGCAGGTCGGCGGCGAGCGCGGGCCGGCTTGCGTGGCAGCGGGTCCATCGTCGAGGCGGGCACGGCGAGTCCGGGCTCGAACCCTTCGATCACCACACGCTCGATGAAGTTGCCCAGATGCTGCTCGATGGCGCACAGGTTGCGGAAATCATCACGCGATACCAGTGAGATGGCTTCACCGCTTGCCCCGGCGCGTCCGGTGCGTCCGATACGGTGCACATAGTTCTCTGCCTCATCCGGCAGGTCATAGTTGACCACCCGCTGCAGGTCATCGATGTCGATGCCGCGCGCCGCGACGCCCGTCGCCACCAGAAATGGCACCTTGCCTGCCTTGAAGTCTGCCAGCAGCTGCTCGCGGACCGCCTGGCTGCGTCCGCTGTGGAAGGATTCGGCGCCAATGCCGCGCTTCTCCAGCTGGCTGACCAGCTTGGCCGCACCGCGCTTGGTCTCGATGAAGATCAGCGCCTGCTGCCACTCGCCACTCTGGATCAGGTGGCTGAGCAGCGCGGATTTGAATTCCTTGTCGACCGTGATCAGGCTCTGGGTGATCTCGGGAGCGCTGGTGTTTTCCGGCGCGATGGAAATCTCCACGGCGTCCGTCACCGCCGTTCTGGCCAGCATGCGTACCTGGGTCGACAGGGTGGCGGAGAACAGCAGATTCTGACGTAGGCTGGGCAGTTTCTCGACGATCTTGTTGATGTCGGCGATGAAGCCCATGTCGAGCATGCGATCAGCTTCATCGATGACGAGGGTGCGTGTCTCGTCGAGATGGATCGCGCGTCGGGTCAACATGTCGAGAAGACGCCCTGGCGTCGCGACCAGAATGTCCACGCCTTCGATCAGACGCTGTTGCTGCGGGGCGATGTCCACGCCGCCATACATCGCCATGGAGCTGAGCGTGAGATGTGCGGCATATTGGCGGATGTTGTCTTCCACCTGGATGGCCAGCTCACGCGTCGGCGTCAGGATGACGGCATGCACTCGCTTGGCGCGAACCTCGGGGGCGTCTATCAGTTGTTGCAGCAGGGGCAGCACGAAGCTTGCCGTCTTGCCGGTGCCTGTCTGCGCGGCGGCAATCAGGTTGTCGCCGGCCAGCACGACGGGAATCGCCTGCGCCTGAATCGGGGTCGGGGTCTGATAACCCTGCTCGGTAACAGCCTTGACGATGGGGTCGCTCAATCCAAGGGCGGAAAATGGCATGGTGTCTCGATTTTTCAAGGGGAGGAGGGATTGTACGACCACGGGGTGTCGCAAGGCGTTGAGTGATCCATTGTACCTCCCCGGGAGGATGTCATGAGGAATGGCCACTGCAGGCAGGTGTGCAATGAAAAAGCCCCGTCTACCTGAAGTAGACGGGGCTTTCGGAATTCAAGGTGGTGGAGGGACAGGGATTCGAACCCTGGGTAGGCTATTAACCTACGCCGGTTTTCAAGACCGGTGCATTCAACCGCTCTGCCATCCCTCCGACTCACGGAGCGAAATACTACCGAAACTGATGAGAATAGCAAGAGGTGGGCGAAGAAAAATCTTGGGAAAAGCCATCGCGGACAATCACTTGCGGTGATCATCAAACGCCTCTTGAGCGCTGCCGGCTGCCAGGCGACAGGGCGAGCACGAAAAAGCCCCGCCTACCTGAAGTAGACGGGGCTTTCGGAATCAAGGTGGTGGAGGGACAGGGATTCGAACCCTGGGTAGGCTATTAACCTACGCCGGTTTTCAAGACCGGTGCATTCAACCGCTCTGCCATCCCTCCGACTCACGGGATGAAATACTACGGATTTCTCTGGCCGCGTCAAGGACTTGGGGTAAATTTCCTTTCCGTTCAGATGCTTGAAAGGTAGCGAGTGCCACACTGTGCAGGGAGAGCGAGGATGAGGTTGCCTTTTGCGCGCTGGATAGTTGCATGAAACGGGCTTTTCATCGTCCTGTCTCTTGATTAGGGAAACCCCGACGGGCATGCTGGGGTCAATTCGATGCATCCATCGTAGCAACCTGAGGATAGACACCATGGCTAACAGCTCCTGGCAGGTCTCGCAGGATACCGCGAGCCGCTCACTCAGTACCCACCGGGTACTGCGCAACACTTACATGATGCTGGCGATGACGCTGCTGTTCTCTGCGCTCACCGCTGGCGTGGCGATGAGCATGGGCGTGGGCCGCATGAACATCTTCGTGCTGCTGATCGGTGCCTACGGTCTGATGTTCCTGGTCCACAAGACCGCGAATTCCACCGCCGGCATCTTCGCGACCTTCGCCTTCACCGGCTTCATGGGCTTCACGCTCGGCCCGGTGCTCAATGCCTACCTGAGCATGCCCAACGGCGCTCAGCTGGTGATGACGGCACTCGGCATGACAGGCATCACCTTTGCCGGTCTGTCCGCGGTCGCACTGGTGACGCGCAAGGACTTCTCGTTCCTTGGCAACTTCCTGTTCGCGGGTGCCATAGTGCTGATTCTGGCGATGCTGGCGGCGATGATCTTCAACATCAGTGGTCTGGCGCTGGCAGTATCGGCCGGCTTCGTGCTGTTCGCCTCCGCGGCGATCCTGTTCGAGACCAGCCAGATCATCCATGGCGGGCAGACCAACTATCTGCTGGCGACGGTCAGTCTGTACGTCTCCATCTACAACATGTTCGTCAGCCTGCTGGCGCTGCTGGGCTTTGCATCCGACGATTGATCGTCAGACGCTATCCCGCAAGCCTTGCATCAACGACCCCGCCTCGGCGGGGTCGTTGCGTTGTGTGGCATGGACACGGCGCGGCGGCAGGGAACGGCGGTACGTCGCGGTGGCGGTGGTGGCGTTGCGGGGCTCTGACAGATGCCACCACTCGCGCTAGAATGTCGCCCTCAATGCGCAGCCGACTCGAGGTTCACATGCGTTACGCTCTGGCCGTCTACGGCGGTCCCTACAGTCAGCAGGCCAGTCATTCGGCCCTGCGCTTCGCCGAGGCGTTGCTGGCCCGCGGGCATCGTCTGAGCACGGTGTTCTTCTATCACGACGGCGTCTACAACGCGGCGACGATGATGGCACCTCCTCAGGATGAGCCACATCTGCGGGACCGCTGGATCGCGCTGGCGGAGCAGGGCGAGACCCGTCTGCAGGTGTGCGTGGCAGCAGGGCTCAGGCGTGGCATGC
Organism: Cobetia sp. 5-25-4-2; assembly: GCF_013374075.1. Classification (NCBI taxonomy): domain Bacteria; kingdom Pseudomonadati; phylum Pseudomonadota; class Gammaproteobacteria; order Oceanospirillales; family Halomonadaceae; genus Cobetia; species Cobetia sp. 5-25-4-2. Next base: position 699,877 of record NZ_BLWK01000001.1, read on the forward strand.
TCGATGAGCGTGAAGCCGCGCGACACGGCAAGCAGGGGGCGACCCTCGAGGCGCCCTTCGAGTTGACCGGACTCGGGCAGCTGGTGGAAGCCACGCTCGAGAATGACCACCTGATCACCTTCGCCTGAGGAGAGCACCATGAGTGATGCGATGTCACAGACAGCGACGCACGCTGCCGACCTTGGGCAGGTGAGCGATGACCTCGCGCCGGGCGATCTGTTGATCCTGTTGCGTCACGCGCCGCATGGCAGCAGCTGGCTGCGCGAGGGGCTGGAGGCGGCGATGGTCGCGGCGGCCTTCGGGCGCGAGGTCGGGTTGCTGTTCAGTGGGGATGGCGTATTGGCCCTGCTGGAAGGCCAGCAACCGGGCGCGCTGGGGCAGAAGGGCAGTGACAATCTCCTGGCAGCGCTGGACATGTACGATGTCCAGCGCTGTTATGTGGATGCCGCCGCCCTGCGCGCACGGGGCCTGAGCGTCGAGGATATCGCCTTGTTGCCGGTGACCCTGATGGAGCACGACGATATCGTGGTGCTGACCGGCGCCTTCTCGCGGGTCTTGAGCTTCTGAGGCCTGCCTGACGCCCGGGCGTGCGGCTGGTATGCTCCGCCATCATCACCCTCGCGCTCTCGCTTCGGGCGCAAGATCGCACTGGCGGGCGTGCGGCTCACGTCTTTCGCGGGCGCGTCTCTGTCCCGCGCACTCCTGCCTCCCTTGACTGGATAATTGCATGAATCTTCATCTTCTCAATCGCTCGCCATTTTCCAGTCGCATTCTGGATGATGCGCTCAATGCCATGGGACCCGAGGACCAGCTGCTGCTGATCGAGGATGGTGTCAACGGCGCATTGGCTGGCGCGGAGCACTATTTCGTCGGCCTGGAGGGGCGTCTGTTCGCCTTGCGTGAGGATCTCGAGTCACGTGGCCTGTCGGGCCGTTGTAGCGCGAGCGTGATCGTGGTGGACGTGGATGGCTTCGTCGCGCTGACCGAGGCCGCGGACAAGACGATCTCCTGGTTCTGAGCGGCGCGGCGCGAGGTGCCACACCGGCCGGACAGGCATGTCGCATGTCATTTCTTGAGTGGAACGAAACATCAGGATGAGCAATGGCCAGCAGTGAAACGGTACGTACGCTTTCTCTCGACGGACGTGAGATCGGTCTGGATGCCGAGGGGTATCTGGTGGATCTCGAGGACTGGAGCCCTGCGCTTGCCGAGCGGCTGGCGGCGGAAGAAGGCCGTGAGTTGACCCCCGAACACTGGGAGGTCATCGAGGTATTGCGGGATTTCTATCAGCGTTTCTCGCTTTCCCCGGCCATGCGGCCGCTGACCAAGGCGATGACCCAGCGCTTCGGGCCGGAAAAGGGGCGCTCGCTGCATCTGATGCGCCTGTTTCCTGACAGTCCTCCCAAGGTGGGCGCGCGCCTGGCAGGACTGCCCAAGCCGACCAACTGCCTGTGAGGCAGTGCCTTGCCGCGCCGACAATCGCGCCGGGCACATGCACACAACCCTCAAGTCCGCGCCGAGCAGGGCGGCGCGATGGCGACGCAGAGCGCGGTCTGCGTTACTATTCCCTGCAGCAATGCATCGCGGCCAGCTGGCGGCGGTGCATCAGGTCCCGCGACACGATCGCAAGGGCATTTGAATTCAGGCGGACAAGAGTCGACTTGCATGGGAAGAGCATTCCAGAACCGTAAAGAGTCAATGGCGCGTACTTCACTCAACAAGGCGCGCGTATATTCACGCTACGGACGCGAGATCTACGTCTCGGCCAAGAGCGGTGGTGTCGACCCCAACGGTAACCTGAGCCTGCGTCGTCTGATCGAGAAGGCCAAGAAGGATCAGGTGCCGACTCACGTCATCGACAAGGCCATCGACAAGGCCAAGGGCGCCGGCGGTGAAGATTTCGCGCTGGCCCGCTATGAAGGTTTCGGTCCGGGCAATGTCATGGTCATCGTCGATTGCCTGACCGACAACAACAACCGTACCTTCGGTGAAGTGCGTACCTGCTTCAACAAGGGCAAGGGCAAGCTGGGCGCCCAGGGTTCGGTCTCGCACATGTTCGATCACCGCGCCATCCTGTCCTTCAAGGGTGCGGAAGACGACGAGGAGAAGGTGCTCGAGGCACTGATGGAAGCTGACGTCGATGTCAGCGACATCGAGCTGGATGACGGCATCATCACCGTGTTGACGCCGACCACCGAGCACTTCAAGGCCAAGGGCGCACTGACCGATCTCTTCGGGGAAGACCTTGATTTCGAAGTCGACGAGATCAGCTTCATCCCGCAGATCCACACCGAGGTCAGCGGTGACGACGCCGAGCTGCTCAACAAGATGCTCGAGATGCTGGACGATTGCGAAGACGTGCAGCAGGTCCATCACAATGGCGAGTTCGTCTGATCGAGCTGTGCATCAAGGCAGGTCCCGTGGCATGAGCCATTGAGACGATAGCCCGCAAGGCCCCGCCGGTTTCCCCGGCGGGGCCTTTTCATGTCTGCTCTTTCAAGAAGGCGGTACGTTCAAGGAAGCGGTACGTTCAAGAAAGCGAGGCGAGATCGTCGCAAGAGCAGCACGAGGAAAGCGTGAGGGCAGTGCAGACCAAGCCACCATCACGGCGACTGGCTCAGCAGTGCGCGTGATGCTGGGCATGCGGGTCCGTCTCGCGTGGGTCGGCCATGCCTCCCTTGATGCCACGCTTCACCAGCCAGACATTGACGGGCCAGGCGGCGAGCAGGCCAAGGCTCAGCGAGATGACCATCGAATTCCAGAACAGGGCGTCATGCATGCCTGATCTGCCTCCCAGCCACAGGTCGACCGAGATGGCCACCAGCTCCATGACGAAGATCGAGGCGGTCTCGCTTCTGAACGCATCCTGGATGACCTTGCGCTTGTCATCGCTGCCGGCCTGAAGCATCGGGCCGACGGTCAGCAGGAAGCCGAACAGGTAGGCGAAGAGGAAGGTGATGATCGCCGTCGCGAAGTTGCCCAGTGCCAGCAGACCCACCGCCAGCACAACCCCCACGAACTCCCCGAGTCCACAGCCCGAATAGCAGTGCGCGACGCTTCTCAGTCCCTTGCGTGCATCACGGTTGTCCGCGATCTGGCGGCGCCCGGCAAAGCGATAGACGAGAAGGCCCACTATTCCGGAGTACAGCGTGGTCAGCCCCCAGACCCACTTCATCATCGGCGCCAGATGGGCATTGCTGGTCGTCAGGTCACGCAGGACCCAGACCAGTGACGGCAGCATGAGCAGTAACCAGCCGAGAAACAGGCTCCAGTCGGAAAGTAGATCACGTAGCGCGGATTGCATGGGACCTCCTGTCGTATCGGGCATTCTGATGGGATGGCACGGATGGCCCGGCGCCGGTGTTCCTGCAGTGATGACATGGCGCTGATCTCAGCAAGGCGATCTCAGCAAGGCGATCTCAGCGAGGCGATCTCAGCGAGGCAATGCCCGGGCACTCAGTGATACCTGATGGACAAGGCGCGCGAGATCAAGGGAGCACAAACGCAACGTAGCGGCGCGATGACATGTCATGTGGTGCTCTCATGGCTTGTTAACCTTGGTGCAAACCTCCATGGTGAAAGATGTTGGACGTTGCGCTGGCAATGTCGCCACCTTTATCAGGAGTCACGATGTCGAGACACGCTGCTACCTTTCTTTCACGTTCTCTTTCACGCTCTCTTTCGCGCGTCACCCGTCAATTTGCCGGGGCTGCCGGGCTCGGGCTGATCGCCTCGCTGGCATTGCCAACGGCGGCTCAGGCCGAGGAGGACAAGGTCTTCGGCTGGGTGGAGAAGGCGACCATCGAGCCCTGGGGCGTGCTGGTCAAGGCCAAGCTGGACAGCGGCGCGCTGACGTCCTCGATGCACGCCGAGAACATCGAGACGTTCACGCGTGACGACGAGGAATGGGTGCGCTTTGACGTGGAGGTCGAGGATGAGGCCAGCGGCGACATGGTCGAGAATTCCTTCGAGCGCCCGCTCTATCGTGACCTGACCGTCTCCGGTGCCGGCGGACGTGATACGCGCCCGGTGGTCCTGATGACCCTGTGCATGGGGGGCGAACGTTACGAGGAGCAGTTCAGTCTGCGGGATCGTGATGGCATGAATTACCCGGTACTGCTGGGGCGTCGCACCATCCAGAGCCTGGGCGTGCTCGACGTGCGCAAGACCTTCCAGACCACGCCGGACTGTGGCGAGGATGCGCCGCTGCATCGCTATGAAGACAAGCAGTATTCCGAGCGGATCGGCGCGGCTTCCTGAGCCGTGGCCCTGCGCCAGCTCTGATCAGCAGCCCTGATGGCCAGACGCTGACATTCATCCCCCGGAGAGCCAGAGCATGTCGGATTCCGCCCGGCCGCCGTCTCGGGCGGCCCTCAAGGTCTACTACGATGCACGCTGTCCCGTATGTCGGCGTGAGCGTGCACGCTATGAGCGACTGTCGCGCCACGATGCTGGCGTCGAGTGGTGGGATGCGACGGAGCATGCCGAGCGTCTCGCCGCGCGGGGCATTCCCCTGCAGCGCGCGCTGCTGTCATTGCATGTCGAGACGGCCGATGAGCGGATCTGCGATGGCATGCCGGCGTACCGTCTGCTGCTGGCCCGTCTCCCCGGCCTTGCCTGGCTGGGGTGGTTGATCACTCGTCCGCTGGTCGAGCCGACCTTGACCCGTCTCTATGATGCCTGGGTCAGGCGTCGGCTATGCCGGGATGGCAGGCTCTGACGGGCGGCAGGCTTGACGAGAGAGGGAAGACACGCCTGAGGTCCATCACGCTTTTTTGATATGCAAATGCTAATAGTTTTCGTTAGTATGTGAGGCACCGTCCGTCTCCTCATGTCTGCGAGCCTACCGATGATCGACGCGCTTTCCCCGCTCTTTGCCGGTCCGATGGTTGCCTATCGGGACCTGATCACTACCAGCGCTCAGGCGCAGGCAGGTGGCGAGTCATCGCTGGACCGTGTCGTGCCGGCACGTGATGTGCTCAGCCCCGGCTGGCTTTCGGCCTGCATCGCCGCACATGGCATGCAGTACGAGGGGCAGCCGGGCGCGGAGGCACCGGATGAGCGGGCACTGCTTTCCCAGTGGTCCAAGTACCTGTTGTCCTCGATGGTATCGCTGCCGCTGGCGGCCAATCTGCTGCTCGATCATCAACTGCCGCTGGAGCTGCGCCATCTCTCGCTGCGCCTTGGCGAGCATGGTGTGGTCACCCAGCTGATACTCGATGACGCGGCAGGTCAGGGCGTCAGCCTCACGGCGGATATCGCGGCGGCAGAGGAGGAGGCGCGGCTGCAGGTGCGCTTCCAGGGCTATCTGGCACATCTCGAGGCCGTCATTGAGCGCCTCGTGCCGCATACCCCGCTGGGTCCCAAGGTCTTCTGGAGCAACGCGGCACATTACTTCGTGTACATCGTCGGCATGCTGGAGGAGCAGGGGTGGGTCGCGCAGGCCGCGCCGGCACGTCAGCTGATGGCGACCAGGGTGCTGGCGGACGGGCGGCGCAATCCGTTGTATCAGCCGGTCAGCGAGGTGATGGACCGTCATGGCGAACGGCATGTGCCCCGCAAGGTATGCTGCGTGCGTTACCGTATCGAATGCCTTGGCTATTGCAGCAATTGCCCGCTGGCCATCGAGCGTCCCGCGGCACGCCGGGCCCAGGCGCGCCGAGTCGACCAACGTGCCAACGCGCGTGGGGCACTGATCGGCAGTGACCTTGGTTGAGCAAAGCCCCTGGCTGAGCCGCGTCTCGTCTGGCGGGCCTTGGCTTATCGCACTTGTGGCTCTCGCAGCTCTCGCTGCTCCCGCCGGATGGTGGTGAGTTCTCGCCGTGGACGTCCTCCCATGGGTGTTTTCCAAGCACAGGACGTCTGCGGTGGGCAAAGTTGCCCGAGGGTAGCCGCCTGTCACTGCGCCCTCTGGTAAGATGGCGGGCCCCGTCATTGCCTGGTATGTCGTCATGTCCTCCTCTTCGCGCCGCCCACGCGGTGCTTCCCCGTCCAAGTCCGATGCCTCTTCCCGACACGATTCGCCCGCCAGGCGGCAGTCGGCCTCCCGAGGGAAGCCCGCCACCTCCAGCGCGGCGCCCGTCAAGGTGATGCCGGCCCGCAAGGGAGAGCTGCACCCGCGCAATCCCCACCGGGGGCGTTATGACATGTCGGCGCTGACTCGGGTCAGCCCGGAACTGGCGGCCTTTCTCATCACGACACCGGGCGGCAACGCCTCGATCGATTTCTCGGACCCGATGGCCGTCAAGGCCCTCAATCGCGCCTTGCTCCGTCATCACTACGGGGTGAGCGACTGGGACATTCCCGCGGGCTATCTATGTCCGCCGATTCCCGGCCGGGCCGACTATCTGCACTATCTGGCGGACCTGCTGGTCGAGGCCAGCGGGCGGGGGCAGTTGCCCCCGGGGGAGCGAGTCAGGGCGCTGGATGTCGGTGTCGGTGCGAATGTCATCTATCCGTTGCTGGCCAATCGCAGCTTCGGCTGGCAGATGGTCGGCAGTGACATCAGCGCCACGGCGCTGGAATCGGCCCACCGCAACGTGATGGCCAATGTGGTGCTGCGTGGTCAGATCGAGCTGCGTCTGCAACGGGATCGGCGTGCGCTCTTCGCCGGGCTCTGGGGGCAGGCGGAACGCTTCGATCTGGTGCTGTGCAATCCACCATTCCATGCCAGCGAAGCTGACATGGCGCGTGAAGCGCAGCGCAAATGGCGGGGGCTGGACAAGTCGCGCCAGCAGCGCGGCAATGCCTCACGCAAGGGCAGGACTCGCCAGGAGCGGGCTGGTGACGACAGATCCAGGGTCGACAGGACTCGCCGACACAGCGCCCAGTCGGCACCCGCGCTGAATTTCGCAGGTCAGGCGGCCGAACTCTGGTGTCCGGGAGGAGAGGAAGCCTTCGTGACGCGCATGGTCAGCGAGAGTCGTGATGTGGCGTCGCGCTGTCTGTGGTTCAGCTCGCTGGTGGCGCATGCCAGCAGTCTGCCGGGGATCAAGCAGGCATTGGCGGCAAGCGGTGCCAGCGAGGTGCGGGTGATCGAGATGTCCCAGGGACAGAAGATCAGTCGCTGTGTGGTCTGGACCTTCTTGACGCCCGCCGAGCGCCGGCAGTGGGGGCGGGACCACTGGCAGAAACACGACTGACCTTGACGCCGGCTCTCGCCGAGGCCTTTGCAGCACAGTCTCCGGCAGCATCATGGACCCTTGAGGAAGCCCTCGTCGCCCCGCGCGACGGGGGCTTTCTGCATTGGCGGGTGTCATCTGAGCCTCACTTAATGCTGTCTTAATGGTTCGCGCGCAGTCTCTGCTGCAACGCGCGGCCTGCCTGCCCAGATCAACAGGGGCATCGGCAACTGGCCGTCATGTTCTCCGCCCCATCCTCGCCAGGAGCCGTGCCATGCCATCCTCAACCGCAATGCCCACCCCCAGCTCACCGCATGTGTCAGCGCAGGAGGATTCCTCGAGCGAGGGGATTTCGGTGCTGATACCCGGGCGTGATGAGCGAGACAACCTGCCGAAGCTGATCGCCGAGGTGCATGCGGCACTCGCCGGTCGGCGTTACGAGATCATCGTGGTCGATGATGGCTCCAGCGATGACAGCTGGCGCTGGCTCACGCAGGCAGCCCTGGAAGATTCGCGGCTGCGTCCCTATCACCATGACACCAGTTTCGGGCAGAGCACCTCTTTGTGGCAGGCCGCACGTCTGGCGCGTGGCGAATGGCTGGCGACCCTGGATGGCGATGGCCAGAACGACCCGGCAGACCTGCCGGACATGCTGTCACTGGCCAGTCTCGAGGGGCTGGACATGGTGGCGGGGCATCGCACCGAACGCCGCGATGACGCCGTCAAGCGAGTGTCCTCCCGCCTGGCCAATGCCATCCGCCAGGCGCTGCTGCATGACGATACGCCGGATACCGGCTGCGGCATCAAGGTCACACGTCGTGACATCTTCCTGCGTCTGCCGTATTTCGATCACATGCACCGTTTCCTGCCTGCGTTGGTGCGGGCACAGGGCGGCAAGGTGCAGTCCTTGCCGGTACGCCATCGTGAGCGTGTCGCCGGGATTTCCAAGTACGGCTTCTTCGATCGATTGTGGGTCGGCATCAGCGACATCATCGGCGTGATGTGGCTGGTGCGTCGCTCGCGCCTGCCCTCGCCGCTGCAGAATCTCTCCGGCAATGCCGTCAGTGAGACGCTGTCGCCGCTGGAGGTCGCGCTCCATCCCGCCTGCAGAAGTCGCGATGTACCGGAAGTCGGCGAACATGCCGCCAGAGACGTGTCGGGGATCGATACCGGCAGGGCGACTGGGGCGGTCGATCTCTCTGGCATCGCCACACCTCACGCCGGCGTGGCGCGGGGAGCACACTGATGGATGTCAATTCGTGGTGGGTGGCCATCGGCTTCGGTGGTCAGGCGCTGTTCTCGGCGCGCTTCATCATCCAGTGGCTGGCCAGCGAGAAGGCGCGTCGTTCCATCGTGCCGCGCGCCTTCTGGTGGTTCTCGCTGGCAGGCGGCATGACCTTGCTGGCGTATGCCATCCATCGCCAGGACCCGGTGTTCATCGCCGGCCAGGGGGCAGGACTCCTCATCTATCTGCGTAACCTGAGCCTGATCAAGCGGGACCGCGCCTCACGCCAGCAGGCGGCCAGTGACGATGCACCGAGCGTCGAGAAGCCCACCGCTTCCTCAAAGGCCTGCGAGCCGGAGGGCTCACCCCTCGCGGCAGGCGATAGTCGGCTGCGGGCCGAGCACGCTCGACTCGCGGAGGAGAATGCCCGACTCACCCATGAGGTGGCGCGACTCGAGGCACTAAGTGCTCGGCACAAGGCATCGTGCGCATGACGACGATGCTTCAAGCCCGTCTCTATCAACGCCTCGCCCGCCACCCCTGGTGGAGCCTTGCGCTGCTGTATCTGCTGGTGTCGGCCATCGGGCTCGGCATGCGCATGCCCTGGCCGGCGGATGAGCCACGCTTCGCGCTCAACGGTCTCGAGATGTGGGTCACCGGCCACTGGTGGCTGCCGCATCGCGGGGGAGAGCTGTATCCCGACAAGCCGCCGATCTTCATGTGGCTCAGTGGCCTGGCCACCGGCGTGAGTGGCGACATTCGCATCGGCTTCGCCTTGCCGTCGCTGGTCGCCGGGGTGGTGACGCTGGCGCTGAGCGTGGACCTGATCCGTCGCCTGCACGGGAAGCGCGTCGCCTTCATCGCCGGCCTGTGGCTGATCGCCACGCTGCAGTTCGTGCTGCAGGCACGTACCGCGCAGATCGACATGCTGGTCACCGCCTTCATCATGCTCGGCTGCTGGGGGATGCTGCGCCATGCACTGCTCGATGATGGTGTGCGCTACTTCCATCTTGGCTGTTTCGCGATGGGACTGGGCATCATCACCAAGGGAGTCGGCTTCCTGCCGCTCCTGATGTTGCCGTTCTGGCTGCTGGCCATGCACCGAGCGTCGCGCTGGCGCAGTGGTGGCCAGCGTGCCGGTCAGCTGTCCTGGCGTGAGCTGTTGATCGGGCTCTGCTGGTTGCTGGCAGCACCACTGGTCTGGGTCGGGCCGATGCTGGTGATGTCGCTGCTCTCTGCCGACCCGGAGCTGGCAGCCTATCGCGACAACATTCTGCTCAAGCAGACCGCCGAGCGCTACGCCGACAGCTGGCACCACCTCAAGCCCTGGCACTACTTCCTGACCCAGGTGATTCCCTGGGCGTGGATGCCGCTGCTGTTGACGCTGCCCTGGTGGCCGAAGGCTCTCGCCACCCGCTTGTGGCGTCGTGATCTACGCGTCTGGCTGCCGTTGAGCGGTGCGGTCTTGATCGTGGTGTTCTTCTCGCTGTCCCCCGGCAAGCGGGGCGTCTACCTCCTGCCGGCGCTGCCGCTGCTGGTGGTCGGCCTGGCGCCCTTGTTGCCCGGCCTGTCCAGAAAGCGGCATGTCGCCTGGCTGGCCTTCGCGCTGTGCGCGGGACTTGCCGGCATCTTTCTGGGCGCGGCACTGCTGGGGGCCGCTGGACTTCCGGCATTGACGAGGCTTGCCGAGCAGGAAGGCCTGGTGCCCTGGGGATGGTGGGGGCTTCTGGGAGGGGCTGGCGTGGCGCTGTGCGCGTGGTGGAAACCGCGCGGTGGCCTGCTCGCGCTGGGCAGCTGGCTGGTGGTCTTCTGGGTCCTGTGGGGGACCTGGGGCGCGCGACTGATGGACCCGGTGCGCAATCCGGCGGCACTGATGGCTCAGGTCGCCGAGCAAAGTGATCACCAGGCGCTGGCGATCCCTGACTTCCGGGAGCAGTACCTCCTGCAGGCGCGCCAGCCGCTATGGCACTTCGGCTACAAGACGTCGGAGGCGGACCAGTTCTCGCGGCTGTATGCCTGGCTGCAAGCGGCGCCGCAGCATCGCTGGGCCCTGATGACTCCCGGGATGCTCAAGCGGCATGCCTGCCTGGAGGCAGCGCAGGCCATCACGCTGAGTGAACCGGATGAACATTGGGCCCTGCTGCCCGGAGGAGCGGCGCTGGCGTGTCGTGGCGATGCCGATGCCGCGCCGATGTATCTGGCGCCGACCTCGGTCTCCGAGGAGGCGGCGCGGTTGATCGGTCTCCCCGGGCGCCATGACGTGATGACGGAGGCCCGCCCATGAAACGCCAGACACCCCGCTCACGTGTGATCAAGCGCAGCGAGACGGAGCCCGCCACCCGGGCTGGCCGCTGGCGCAAGGCGATGGCGCTGGCCGGAAGCGCCGTCAGCTCAGGCGCCAACCTGTGTGCCAGCGAGCGGCTGTGCTGGGCACTGTGGCTGACCCTGCTGATGGCAGGAGCGCTGGCGCGACCCTATCTGCCCATCGATGAAACCCGCTATGTCTCGGTGGCGTGGGAGATGTGGCATTCCGGTCACTGGTTCGTCTCGAGCATGAATGGCGCTCCCTACGCGGACAAGCCGGTGCTGTTGTTCTGGTTGATCCACGCTGGCTGGGCGGTCTTCGGGGTCAATGAAGTCTGGCCGAAAGTGCTGATGCCGCTGGTCAGTCTGCTGGGGATCTGGCAGCTGGGACGCGTCGCTCGCACCCTGTGTCCGGTGGCCGCGGGGGAGGGCGATGAATGGCAGATGCGTGAGCAGTGGGTCTCTCTGACCCGCTGGACGCTCGCCGGTTGCCTGATGTGGATGCTCTACAGCCAGGCCTTGATGTTCGATGTACTGCTGACCACCTGTCTGCTGGGGGCGCTGCGGCCCTGGTGTTCGCCACAGGGGGCTCAGCCCTTGCCTTGGAAGGCGGTGGCGGAGAGTGGGCTGTGGCTGGGACTTGCCCTGCTGGCCAAGGGGCCGGTGGCGCTGTTGTGGTTTGCTGTGGTGGTCGGCTCGCGCCCCTGGTGGACTCAGGCGAAGGCCCGCCAGGTCTGGGCCGGCGAGTGGCGCGGCTGGGGAATGAGTCTGCTGCTGGGGCTCGTGGTGCTGTGCGTGTGGTTGCTGCCCGCCGTCATCACCGGGCCGGCCAGCTACGTGGAGGACCTGCTGTGGGGGCAGACGGCGCATCGGGTCGTCTCCGCGCAGGATCATGCGCGGCCACTGTGGTGGTATCTGCCATGGCTTGTGGTGTTGATCTTCCCGTTCAGCCTGCGCCCGCGTCTGCTGCTGGAAGGCTTTCTGGCCTCGATTGCCCAGCGGCCGACGGCCGAGCAGCCATTGCTGAGGCTGGGACGCGTCTGGGCGCTGAGTGGCCTGCTGATCTTCTCGCTCATCTCCGGCAAGCAGGTGCATTACCTGATGCCGCTGCTGGTGCCGCTGAGCCTGTTGCTGGCCTGGGCGGCGCTTCGTCAGCCACCGGCTCATGGGGCGCTGCGGTTGCTGGCGATGACAAGCGGTGGATTGGGCGTTGCCAGTCTGGCACTGGCGGTCATCGTGATGCCGTCACTGGCGCCGACAGGCCTTGCACGATGGTCGGCGGACTCTGCACTGGTGGCCTCAAGCAGTGCCAGCCTGTCGAGTTTCCTGGCTGGCGCGGGCTTGCTGGCATTGATGTCAGGCCTGTGGCCGTCCAGCGCGACGTCAGGGGCAATCAGTGCGCGTCAGGTGTCGGGTGTGCAGGCCCGCCACGACGGTGTCCTGAATGCGCAGCGCCGCCTGGTGCTGGGCAGCGTGTTGCTGGTGACCTGTCTGTTGAGTCTGACATTGCGCCCGCTGTGGCCGCATCTGGATCAGACCGCCATCGCGCAATGGATCAATGGCCGACAGCAGGCTGGCCAGCAGGTGGCTGTCGTCGGCTGGGACTATCAAGCGACATGGCAATTCACCGGCCGTCTGACTCGGCCACTGGAGACGCTCACGCGGGATGCGGGGTCGCTTAGCGCCTGGCAGGCGGCGCATCCGGATGGCTGGCTGGTGATCGAGGCGGAGAAGTGTCTGCGTCTGCCAGGCACGCAAGGCCCGCTGGCCGGCATGCGCGACTGGTGTCAGGCGGCAGCGGATGGCAAGGCGGATACCTCACGGATCTTCCATCAGGGACGCCATCGAGTGATGACGATTCCCGCAGCGGCGTTGGGCGGCTTGCCGTCCGTGTCATCAAAGCGGGACATGTCCGCGCAGGAGAGACAATGAGCATGAAGATTCTGGTCACGGGAGCCGCAGGCTTCATCGGCGCCGCGCTGTGCGAGCGCCTTTTGCAGGAAGGCATGCAGGTCGTCGGACTCGACAACCTCAATCCCTATTATCCGCTGGCGCTGAAGAGGCATCGTCTGGCGCGCCTCGAGACGTTGGCCAGCCAGTGTGCGGGAGAGTGCGGCGATGGCCGCCGTCCGGGCAGTTTCCGCTTCGTGCCGCTGGATCTGGTCGAGCGCGAGGCGTTGCTCGCCTTGATGAAGGACGAGGGCTTCGAGGTGGTCGTCAACCTGGCCGCCCAGGCCGGGGTGCGGCATTCCATCAGCCAGCCCTTCGATTACGTCGACAGCAATCTGGTCGGCTTCGTCAACCTTCTCGAGGCGTGCCGTGCCGCGCGTCCGAGTCATCTGCTCTACGCCTCCAGCAGCTCCGTCTACGGGGATGACGCCGCTCAGCCTCTGCAGGAAGCCCAGGTGGGGGAGCGGCCGCTGTCGCTGTATGCCGCCACCAAGCGAGCCAATGAGCTGATGGCCTACAGTTACTCGCACCTCTATGGCATGCCGGTGACGGGGCTGCGTTTCTTCACCGTCTATGGCGCGCGCGGCCGACCGGACATGGCGCCGCTGCGATTCGCGCGCAAGCTGCTGGCCGGTGAGGTGATCGATGTCTACAACCGGGGGCAGATGGCACGTGACTTCACCCATGTCAGTGACATCGTGGAGGGCATCTTCCGTCTCATGCCGCTGCCACCCGCTCAGGTGTCCAGCGCGGCACCGTCACGGGTGCTCAATCTCGGCCGTGGCGAGCCCATCGCGCTGGGAGACTTCATCAACGGATTGGAAGCGGCGCTGTGCATCACGGCCCGCAGACGTCTGCTGCCGATGCAGCCGGGCGATGTCGAGCGCACCTGGGCTGACACCTCGGCACTCCAGGCGCTGACCGGCTTTCGGCCAGTGGTCAGTCTTGCCATGGGGCTTGAGGAGCTGGCCGAGTGGGCGCGGCACTATCCGTCGCTGCTGAGCGAGACGCAGGATGAGCGAGAGCACGAGGCGTCGGAAGCCGCGAGGGGACTGACGGCGCAGCACTTGAGCACCTTGCGCGGCATGACGAGCATCAGGCCGCCGGCATCGGCGGGGCTGGCCTTCAGTGCAGAAGCGCCCTTCAAGGCTTGACGGGTTTCCAACGCAGCGGGCCCCGCCACTGAGTGGCGGGGCCCGCTGCGTCCTGCTTCAGTCTGCCGACATCAGCAGCGACCTTCGCAGTTGGCCGGCTTGTCGTTGGCGATGCGCCAGTCTTCCTCGTTGGCCAGGGTGGCCAATGGAGACAGCATCGCGAAGTCGAAGGGCGTCAGGCAGGTGTCGCGTTTCACGCGCTTGGGCCAGTCGTGATTGGCCAGTGCCGAACGCCCGATCGCGACCAGGTCGGCGTGCTCAAGCGCCGCCACTGCCTTCTCGGGGCTGTCCACGCCGCCATTGGTGATCAGCGTGATGTCTGACTCCAGTGCCTTGCGCGATTGGTCGGCCAGCGCCGTCAGGCTCAGCGAGCGCTCGTCAGCATTCGCTGCCTCGGGGAAGGCGGGCGCGGCGACATCGCCACCCGTCAGGTGCAGGAAGTCCAGGCCAGCCTCGATCAGGTGCGAGAAGCGCGCACGAGCCGCGTCAGGCCCACCGGTCCAGCTGAGGTCCGGCTCGGTCACGGTGCCCTGCGACAGCCGCATGCCGAGTGGGAAGTCGTCGCCGACGGCCTCACGCACACTGCGGATCACCGCGAGCGGGAAGGCCAGCCGGGCAGTGGCATCGCCGCCCCAGGCATCGTCGCGCTGATTGAAGCGCTCACTGATGAACTGGTGGATCAGGTAGCCGTTGGCACCGTGCAGCTCGACCCCGTCAAAGCCAGCTTCCCTGGCCAGGCGAGCACTGGTGGCAAAGCCGGCGATGGCCTCGTGAATCTCCGATTCGCTGATCTCGCGAGCCAGCGGGAAGGGGCCGGAGCCGCCGTAGAAGCTGAGCATCTCGCCACTGGCCCGGCTCTCTGAGGGCGCGACCACCTCATCCTTGAAGCGGTTGTGCTGAGTCTGGGCGCCGGCATGCATCAACTGGGCGATGAGTCGGCCGCCTTGTTGATGCACGGCCTCGACCACCGGGCGCCAGCTGTCCTGCTGGGCCTGAGTGGCCAGTCCCGGCTGGTTGGCGTAGCCCTGGCTGAAGGCCTCATCGGTGTACAGGCCCTCGGTGACCAACAACGAGAAATCGCCGCGCGCGAAATCGCGGTAGTAATCGACCATGTCGAAGTGGACCAGGCCATCCTCCTGGGCGCTGGTACGGGTCATCGGCGCGAGCACCAGGCGATTGCGAAGCTCAAGCTCGCCAAGCGTGTGGGCGGTGAACAGTGACTTGGTGTCTGTCATGCGTAACTCTCCTGCGGAGATGACTCCGCTGTCGTATCCGGTCGTGGGACCTGCACTGACTGCGTACTGAACAAGACGGAAATCGATGCAGTGCTGGCGTCATGCAGACGCCGTGCAGTGGCCTTGAGGGATGATCGACGGATCATCTGTATGCGATATATCGTGCCTGCCGAGGTGGGGTGTCACAAGCGGGATCGCTGGAAGGAGAGTGTTGTCGTTTCGACAACTTGATTGCGTAATTGCTTGAATATCAAGGGATTTTCGTAATCACTTCACGGTTGCTGCATATTGTGGCAACGGTGTACTGCTTTCCATGCACATGCCCTGCACCCACGCATGTGCATGCAACGAAACAGGCCCCGCAACCCAGGGTTGCGGGGCCTGTTTCATCCGCGGGAATCGTGTCTAGGGCGAGGGCTCAGCCCGGGCGATCACTTGCCGTCACATTGGGCAGTCTGCTTGCCGCCGGAAGGTGGGCAGCCGAACCAGTTCTCGGTCGGCTTGGCCTGGCCAGTATTGGCATGTCGTCCCCCCTGGCTTCCGATATCCCCGCCATCGAGGCTTTTCTGTACCTGACGCTTGGCCTCATCCTTGGATTGCTGGTTGGCCTCGGGCTGCTGGTGCTGCTGGTAGTTCGCCCCATTGTCGCGGGAATCATCAGCGGTACGCGTGGAGTGGCTGGTGGTCGGCTCGCCGTTCGAGGAGTGCTGGGAGGCAGCGGCACCACTGACTCCCGTCTCGGTATTCATCTCGTCGAAGGCATAGGCCGGTGACAGGCTCAGGCAGCCCAGCATCACGGCGGCGATGCCGACACCGTAGCGCGTCTTGCGTGAAGCGCCTGCTCGGAAGGGGGAGGGGGTCGTGAATGACATGTCGAGTGCTCCTTTGGGGAAACGGCGTGGAGCATGGGCCAGGCCATTCCGTGAGCAAGTCAATGAGTGCTTGCTCGTTGTGCAAGAGACATCCAGACGTTGCGCTGTACTGGACGCTGATGGAAGAGAGATCGGGGCAGATGACGAGAAATCAACTCTCGCTGACGTTCCTGCATCGCTGGCAGGTGAGGTGGCTTGCGTATCCGGTGGTCAGGGCGGTTATCTGGTGTCGGGCCCTTGAAGTCGTCGCCTGGCATGACAATGTGATGGGGAGAGGGCAACGGCCCCCTGAGAGTTCACCCAGTCAAGGAGACACGCATGACGATCAAGAAAACCGGTTCCGCGCATTGGGAAGGTAGCGTCAAGCAGGGTAAAGGTACCGTCAGCAGTGAAAGCGGCGCCCTCAAGGATCAGCCCTATGGTTTCAATACGCGTTTCGAAGACGGCGCGGGTACCAATCCTGAAGAGCTGATCGGCGCAGCACATGCCAGCTGCTTCTCCATGGCGCTGTCGATGATGCTGGGAGAGGCAGGCCATGAGCCGAGCGCCATCGATACCCGCGCGACCGTGCATCTGGACAAGGATGACAGCGGTTTCAGCGTCACCAGGATCGCACTGGTGACCAAGGCCAAGGTGCCGGGTATCAGTGACGCGGACTTCCAGGCGACCGCCGAGAAGGCCAAGGCCGGCTGCCCGATCTCCAAGCTGTTCACTGCCGAGATCACCCTTGAGGCGTCTCTCGACAGCTGAGACGCTCGCCAGCTGCCCTCGGCTCTTTCGGGTGAGGCAGCTATGGTGTGAAGGCGCATCCCCTCAGCAGGGGGGGGGCGCCAATGAAAAAACCGCCCTGAGGGGCGGTTTTTTGCGTGGTATCTCTCTTTTTTCTCTTTCTTTTTTTCTCTCTCTTTTTCCTAACACTCTATCTCTCTATCTCTCTATCTCTCTATCTCTCTATCTCTCTATCTCTCTATCTCTCTATCTCTCTATCTCTCTATCTCTCTATCTCTCTTTCCATTTCTCTCTAGCCTTATCTCTATCCGCTTCCATTCCGGTCAGCGTTCGTCGGGCCTTTTCGCGTCATCTGGCTCATCGGGTGGCAGTTCCTCTTCGCTGATCGCCCCGGCATGTTGCATGGCGTTGCGACGGGATTGCAGACGCGTCAGAGGGGTACGGCTGGGCGTGCGGTACCAGCGGATGTTCTCGCGTGAGCATTGCTCGAGTTCCGCGATCACCTGAGCGCCAAGCAGCAGGATGATGGCGCCAACCTCCAGGCCCAGCAGCAACACGATCAAGGTGGCCAGCGAGCCATAGATGGCGCCCACGAAGGACAGGTGAGTGAAGTACCAGCTCAGCGCCAGACGTGTCAGCTCCCACAGGGTCGCCGCGACCAGCCCGCCGACCAGTGCACGGCGAGTGGAGACGCGTGTCTGGGGCAGGATCTTGTAGATGGCGCTGAACAGCCCGAACATGCCGACGATGCTGATCAGGTAGATCACTTCACTGCCCGCCTCGCCGAGCGTGACCTCGATACCCGTCAGCAGGGTCAGGGCATCATTCATCGCCGAGGCCAGTGCCACCAGCAGGGTCAGTGCCAGCAGGCCGGCCCCCAGTACCATCACGAAGGCATAGGGCAGCAGGGCCGAGATCCAGGCACTGCGTTTGCGAATCACCGGGTGCTGATGAAAAATCAGCGCGATGGCATCCTCCAGCATGCGAAAGGCCAGCCCGGCGAAGAACAGCAAGCCCCCCATCCCGATCCAGCTGATCACGTCACGGTTGTCCAGCAGCTTGCGCACGGCATCCAGCAGCACGTCTTCCTGCCCGGGTCCCAGATGCTGGACCTGGATGGCGATGATGCTCATCAGACGTGACTCATCGACCAGATGCGTCAGCAATACGCAGCTCAGGGCGAACAACGGCACGCTGGAGAGCAGGATGTTGTAGCCCACTCCCCCCGCCAGCAGTACGCCACGATTGGCGATGAACTGGCCCAGCACCCGCCAGGCGAAGGCGATCAGGCGGGGGAGAAAGCGCAGCAGTCGCGCGCGCCAGGTATCGTCAGCCGTGTCCGGCATCAATGGCCTCCTGGAGAGTCGGTGGACTGGCAAGGCGTCACGAGGTGCCGCCCTTGAGTGCCCGTCGGCTGCGGCTTTCGGCGCGATGTGCCAGCAGGGTCGAGGTCGAATAGAGCGCCAGCCCTGACCATATCAACACGAAGGTGAGCAGCATCGAGGGCTGCAAGGTCTCGTGGAATACCAGCAACGCGATGGCGAACTGCATGCTCGGGTTGATGTACATCAGAAAGCCGACGGTGGCGAGGCGCAGGCGGCGTGCCGCGCCGGCAAAGGCCAGCAGCGGAAGCGCCGTCAGGATACCGCTGGACATCAGCAGCACGCTGGCGGGCAGCTTCAGCGGGCCGATGCCCGTGGCCAGAAAGCGTGACTCGCCTGTCTGCCACAGACCCGCGATCAACAGCAGGGCGAGGGGCGCCAGCATCAGCGTCTCGACGAACAGCCCCGACAGGCCATCCAGCGCGACACGCTTGCGCAGCAGCCCGTAGGTGCCGAAGGACAGCGCCAGCGAGAGGGTGATCCAGGGCAGCTCGGAGAGATTGAGAAACTGCAGGCTCAGGCCCAGCGCCGCCAGCCCCAGCGCCACGCCCTGCAGGCGAGTCAGGCGTTCCTTGAGCACCAGCATGCCCAGTGCCACGTTGACCAATGGCGTCAGGAAGTAGCCGAGGCTTGCCTGCAGCACTTCATGCTGCTCCACCGCGAAGATGTAGATCCCCCAGTTGGCCGCGATCAACAAGGCGCACGCCAGCCCCGGCCATAGTTGCCGTGGCCTGGACAATGCGCTGCGAATCGGTGACCAGCGCTTCAGCAGGCTGATCAGGAGGATGAGAAACACGCAGCTCCACAGGATGCGGTGCAGCAACACCTCCCAGGCGGGGATGCCGGAAAACAGCGCGAAGTACAGCGGAAAGCAGCCCCACATGGCATAGGCCGTCAGGCCGTAGCCGACCCCCTTGAGGCCTTCGCGACGGGCCAGGGCTGCCGCTTCATCGCTCTCGGGCGTGCTCTGCGCCTGGCTCATCGCGAGTCACTCTCGCCATCCTGAGCCAGTGGCTTGCCCGCGATGTAGTAGCCCGAGGGGCTCAGCGCGAGGAAGAAGGTCTCGGCCTCGGGGTAGCCGGCTTCGCGCATTGCCTGGTGGATGGCCTCGCCACAGACGTCTCGGACCTGCTGGCCGCGTTCGAACCACAGCACCTCGACGAAGGGAAAGGCATCCACCGTCTGGCCGTCGAAGACATATTGCGTGCTGATGCACTCCAGCGTGAACTCATCGCGCGGCGTCGCCGTGGCCTCACTGAGCTGGTCGACAAGCGTGCGCGAGACGGGGGCGAGACGGGCGGGGGTAACGCCATGGAAGCGAAGCTGAGGCATGCAGGGCTCCTGGAGCACGAATGGGTGGGGGTGACAGCGCGCGTGGTCGACAGGCGGACCGAGGTCCATGCGCCGAGCTTCATCAGCCGGCGCTGACGGAGCCGGCATCAAGCCCCGCGCAACATCAGCATAAGGGGAAGCGATGGCCTGCGTCGCGCCTTCAGGCCGCGGCAGCATGTCGATGGTCAATATATCATCGGCGACTCATGCACACATCCGCTGGCTGAGCCGCGCGGAGTTGTCGGCCAGTTCCCGCATTGCCTCTCACATCTGAGCGCCACAGACGGTAGAATGGGCGCATTCATGCTCGCGATGGCATGCAGGCCTCACGCCCTCCATCACCCGCAAGGCGTGTCCCGGGAGGGCGGCATGAGGGCAAGATGACCGAGGATCAGGGAGACGGCATGACAGTGACGAATCCATCAGCAACGTGGGAAGACGCAGGCAAGTTGCGTGTCAGCCTGGTGCAGGCCGATCTGCGCTGGGAAGACCCGGCAGAGAACTGTCGCCTGCTGGGCGAGCAGCTGGACGCCGCTGGCCTGACGACCGGCCCTGACGGCCACAATGCCCTGACCGACCTCATCGTGCTGCCCGAGATGTTCGCCACCGGCTTCACCATGAATTCCCGTGAGATGGCCGAGCCGATGGAGACCAGCGAGAGTGTCGCCTGGCTCAAGGCGCAGGCTGTCGCGCGCGGTTGCGTGATGACGGGCAGCATTGCGGTACTCGAGGGAGACGAGTGCTACAACCGCATGCTGTGGGCCACGCCGAGTGGTGAGCTGAGACATTACGACAAGCGCCATCTGTTTCGCATGGCAGGCGAGCATGAGCGTTATGGCATGGGCAATGAGCGGGTGATCGTCGAGCTCAACGGCTTCCGGATCCAGCTGTCCGTCTGCTATGACCTGCGCTTCCCGACCTGGCTGCGTCAACGCCCCGTGATTGGCGGCATGAGCGCGGCGGAGTGTGCCACCGGCAGCGCCTTCGAATATGACCTGCTGCTGTGCGTGGCCAATTGGCCGGGCGTGCGGCGGCATCCGTGGCGCACCCTGCTTCAGGCACGCGCCATCGAGAATCTGGCCTATGTGGTGGGCGTCAACCGAGTGGGTGACGATGCCAACGGGCTGCACTATACCGGCGATTCCATGGTCTGCGATTACAAGGGCGAGCCCATCCTCGACCCCGCGCCAGACCAACCCTTCATCGAGACGGTGACGCTTGAACGCGGCGCCCTCGACGAGTTTCGAACCAAGTTTCCGGCGTGGATGGACGCCGATCATTTCACTCTGGAGGCCTGATGCGCCTGGACAAATTCCTTACCGAAACCACGGATCTCAGCCGCAGCGATGCCAAGAAGGTCGTGCATCGCGGCGATGTCACCGTGGATGGTGAGGTAGTCAAGAACACCGCGCGTGCCGTCAAGGATGGCATGCGCGTCGAATGGAACGGCGAGCACCTGGAACTGATGGGCCTGCGCTATCTGATGCTCCACAAGCCGGCCAATGTCGAATGCACCACCAAGCCGGGCCTGTACGAGCGCGCGCACGACCTGATCGAGCTGCCCAATGTCGAGCGCCTGAGCATCGTCGGGCGTCTCGATGTCGACACCACCGGTCTGGTGTTGATGACGGATGACGGCCAGTGGAACCACCGCGTCACCTCACCCAAGAAAGCCTGTGCCAAGCGTTATCGCGTGACCTTGGCGCGCCCGCTGGAAGGGGATGAGCTGGCGCGTGCGGTGGAAGATTTCGAACACGGCCTGATGCTGGATGGCGAAGAGAAGCCGACGCGTCCGGCACGCCTGGAGATGGAAACGGCCACCGTGGGTCTGCTGTGGATCACCGAAGGCCGCTATCATCAGGTCAAGCGCATGTTCGCGGCCATCGGCAATCATGTCGAAGCCCTGCACCGCGAAGCCATCGGCGACGTGGAGCTGGACCCGGAGCTGGAACCCGGCGAATGTCGCTTCCTGCGTCCGGAAGAGATCGCCAGCTTCTGATCATCAGCGCCATATCGTCATGAAAAGCCCCCGTCAATTTTCCTCAATGGCGGGGGCTTTTTCATGCGCGTCGTTGGCCGCCGAGCCTTGTATCGATCCAACGATCGCGCTTAAGGTAAGCGTTGTCTGCTCGTATTGTGAATTCTTTGCGGGAAGCGCGTTTTGCAGAAGTGAAATTTATACTGAGATCTTCTTCAATCAAACGCTTGTTTCCAGTATTTTCATGACAATGGCGTCTCCATAACAACAACGAGGAAAATCCACTATGTCGTCCCCCTTCACCAAGTCCCACCTGATGAAACCCCTGCCGCTGCGCATGGCGCTGGCGGGCAGTGGCCTGCTGCTGGCGACCCTCTCGGCACCGGCAAGCGCCGCGGAAGATGCCAGTGTGGTATTCGCGGCGCCGCCGTGGCCGGGCGTGACCATGAAGACCGAAATCGCCTCCGAGATCTTCGAGGCGCTGGGCTATTCCCCCACCACGCGTCAGCTGGGCGCGCAGATCACCTATGAAGGCATCTCGCTCGGGGAAGTGGATGTCTACCTGGCCGCCTGGCTGCCGGGGCAGAGCACCATGTACAACGCGGCGATGGAAAAAGGCGCCATGGTCGATCTGGGCAACAACGTGAACGGCGCGCGAGCCAATTTCGCCGTACCGCGTTATGTGGCCGAAGCCGGCGTCACCTCACTGAACGATGTCGACAAGCCGGAATTCGCCGACAAGTTCGAGAAGACCATCTACTCCATCGAGATCGGCTCGGGCTCCAGCGAGATCGCCAACCGTGCCGTCGACGAAGACATCTACGGCCTGGGTGACTGGGACCTCAAGGAATCCTCCACCGCCGGCATGCTGGGGACGGTGGCCAATGCCATCAAGCGCGATGAGTGGGTCATGTTCGTCGGCTGGACCCCGCACTGGATGGGAGTCGAATACGACATGGTCTTCCTGGAGGACCCCAAGGACCTGTGGGGCCCGGGTGGCGGCGCCAGTGACGTGAAGACCCTGGCCAACAAGGCATGGTCGCAAGCGCATCCCAACGCCACCGTCTTCCTGGACCAGATCGCCTTCACCTCCGAGGAGCAGAGCGAGCTGATCTATGGCTTTGGCAAGGAAGAGCGCCCGCAGGAAGAGGTGGCTGGCACCTGGATGAAGGCCAATCCCGCCAAGGTCAAGGGCTGGCTGGAAGGGGTGACCACTCGAGATGGCGAACCCGCCTGGCCTGCCGTGCAGAAAGCGCTTGGCCTGCCGGACGCCTGACGTGTCGATTCCGAACCTGTCACTTCCGCCTGCACGGCTGAACACTCGGTCTTGAAACTCGGTCTTTAAACTCGGTCTTGAAACTCGGCGACACTGGATGACACGGCCTGCGTGCCTGTTGTCGCCGGCAATGTCTGATCAGAACCCCGCTCCTGGAGCGGGGTTCTTGCATTTCTGGCACCTTCTCACTGCCCGTCGAGCCCCATCGCGGCATCGTCATGCAAATCTTGCATGGAAAATCAAAATAAAGAATTGGTCGGACCTGTTCGCGCTGTATCACCATGTCTCCGCATTCTGCGTCGCTTCAACGCGCAGCAAACAACAATGACAAGCAGGGTTTACCTCATGGCTGATACTGATTCGTTCGCCGAGCGCGATTCGCGCACCCCCGGTCCCGTCGCGCGCTTGCTGTCCCCGTGGACAGGCTTGCCGCTCTGGAAACAGATCTTCATTGCACTGGTGTT
Source organism: Cobetia sp. 5-25-4-2 (assembly GCF_013374075.1). Classification (NCBI taxonomy): domain Bacteria; kingdom Pseudomonadati; phylum Pseudomonadota; class Gammaproteobacteria; order Oceanospirillales; family Halomonadaceae; genus Cobetia; species Cobetia sp. 5-25-4-2. The sequence continues at coordinate 722,899 of NZ_BLWK01000001.1, forward strand.
GGGCCTTGGGCTGGGCATCCTGCTCAACCAGACCGGCCGCGCCGATATCGCCGCCGACATCAAGCCGCTGGGGGATCTGTTCATCCGCGCGATCAAGATGCTGATCGTGCCGCTGGTCTTCGTCTCGCTGGTCACCGGTGTGGCATCACTCGACAACCTTTCCCGCCTGGGGCGATTGAGCCTCAAGACACTGGGGCTGTATCTGGGCATGACGGCGGTGGCGATCACCATCGGCCTGGGGCTGGCGGCTCTCTTCCAGCCGGGCGTGGGTATCGACCTGGGCAGCGCCGCCGGTGTCGAGGTGAGGGAAGCGCCGACCGCCGTCGAGACATTGCTTGGCCTGGTGCCGACCAATGCCGTCGAGGCCTTCGCCGAGGGCAATGTGCTGCAGATCATCGTGTTCGCGATCCTGTTCGGCCTCTCCATCACGCTGGTCGGGGAGAAGGCGCGTCCGGTACGGGTATTCTTCGAATCCGCGGCGGAAATCATCTACCGCATGACCAGCATCGTCATCGCCTTCACGCCCTACGGTGTCTTCGCGCTGATGGCCTGGGTCGCCGGAACCTACGGGCTGGCGATGCTCGCGCCGCTGGCCAAGGTGATCGCCATCGTCTATCTGGGCTGCATCGTGCACGCCGTGGTGGTGTATGGCGGCCTGCTGCGCTTCGTCGCGCGCCTCAATCCCATGCGGTATTTCCAGGGCAGTGTCGAGCCGATCATGCTCGCCTTCACCAGCACCTCAAGCTCCGGCACCCTGCCGGTGACCATGATGGCCGCCGAGCAGAATCTGGGCGTCAAGCGCAGCGTCTCGAGCTTCGTGCTGCCGCTGGGCGCGACCATCAACATGGATGGCACCGCGCTGTATCAGGGTGTCTGCGCGCTGTTCATCGCCCAGGCCTACGGTGTCGATCTGGGCATGACCGAGTACGTCACCATCATCATGACCGCCACCCTGGGCTCCATCGGCACGGCGGGCGTGCCGGGGGCGGGGCTGATCATGCTCTCGCTGGTGCTGACCTCCGTCGGCCTGCCGCTGGAAGGGGTCGCCATCATCGCCGGGGTCGACCGTGTGCTCGACATGGCACGTACCGGGCTGAACGTGGCCGGTGACTGCGCCGTCAGCTGTCTGGTCGCCAAGAGCGAGAAGGCACTCGATGAAGAGGTCTTCAACACCCCGCACGTAATGCGTTCGACCTTGAGCTGAGCGTCGCGCTGATGGAGGGAAGTGGCCTTCACTTCCCACTGACCGGCAGCCAGGAGGTGCTGCCGGTCGTCCTTCCCCAGGAATCTGTCGCCCTCAGGCCGACAGGCATGTCAAAGATGGTCAGGAGAATCGCGCCATGGAAGCGTCTGCCACACGGCTTTCTGTCAATCGGCTTTCTGCGGCTGGACTCGCTGCTGGCGGGCCCCGCAACGCGCCGGACACCGTCACCCGCTACGGTGTGGTCGGCGGGCTCGGAGCGCTGGGCAGCGCGGATGTATTGCTCAAGACCGTGCGAGCGGCCCAGTACTGCAAGCCCCCGCGCCGAGTGGACATCGCCTTCGAACAACGTCACTTCGAGGATGGCCCCGGCATCGCGGAAGAGGGCTATGACCCGCTGCGCCGCAAGTTCTATGTCTACAACGTGCTCAAGGACATGCAGGGCAAGGTCGAGAATGCGCTGGTGCCATGCTTTCTCTCGCATACCTTCCTGGCCGAGATCACCCCGGAAATCAGCGTGAACGTGGTGGATATCTTCGAGGCACTGCAGGACCGCATTCGCCGCGAGTACCCTGACGTTCGCAAGATCGGTGTGCTGACCTCAAGCTACGTGCGCGCCTCTGGCATCTTCACGCGTCGTCTGTCCGGGCCCGTATCCGAGCCCATGACCCGACCGGAAGGTGCCGAGCCCGGCGCGGAGCTCGAGGTGCTCTATCCGGAGGCGCGCGTGCAGCGCGAGGCATTGATGGAGGCCATCTATGGCCCGACGGGCATCAAGAGCGGCCATCATGGCGGTGAATGTCTGCAGCAGCTGATAGAAGCCTGCGATGATCTCATTCGTCAGGGAGCCGAGATCATCGTGCCGGGCCTGAGCGAGATCCCGGTGATGATGGCCTCGCTGCAGCCTCTGATTCCGGTGCCGTTGCTGGATTCCAATCGAATCTACGCCGAGTACGCGCTGGGACATGACCGCGAGCAGGAAGGGCGGCAGTTCAAGCTGGGCGTGCTGGGCGGCGTCGGGCCCGCCGCGACGGTGGACTTCATGCGCAAGGTGGTGGCGCTGACACGCGCCGAGCGCGATCAGGATCACCTCAAGATGGTGGTGGAGCAGAATCCGCAGATTCCCGATCGCACCGCCAATCTGATTGGCAACGGGGAAGACCCGAGCATCCCGATGCTCGCCACCTGTCAGCGACTGGAAGCGGATGGTGCCAATGCCATCGCGATTCCCTGCAATACCGCGCATGCCTTCGTGGCGCGTATCCAGCCCTATATCAACATCCCCATCGTCAACATGCTCGATGCGGTGGTGGAGGATATCGCCGCGCGGGAGACGCCGGTGGCGCGGGTCGGGCTGCTCGCGACCAGTGGCACCGTGGCCAGTCGGGTCTACCACGACATCCTCGAGGCCTCGAGGCGTGAGACGCTGGTGCCGGACGCCTCCCATCAGGCTTGCGTGATGGACGCCATCTACGGACAGCAGGGCGTCAAGGCGGGTCACACCTCAGGCGAATGCAGTCTGATGCTGGAAGCTGCCATCGAGCACCTGCTGGCCCAGGGGGCAGAGGTGGTCATTCTGGGCTGTACGGAACTGCCGTTGATCGAGTTGCCGACGGCGCTGCGTGAGCGCGTGGACTTGCTGGACCCCTCGGAGATACTGGCCCGCCGCTGCATCGCCCTGGCGCAATAGCCCGATGACCTCGTGCCGCTTACCTCGTGCCGATGACGTCGAGGTGGAGAATATGGCGCTGTGAAAACAGCGAGGGAAACAGATAGCACCGCCTTCGCGGAAGGAAGGAAAGAAGGAAGGAGGGCATGCAAGAGGACATGAAGACCAGCCACGCTATACTGCGGCGCTACATGCCTCACTCCAGGAAATCGCTGTGGAAATGAACTGGCTGGAAGACTTCCTCACGCTGGCCGTCACGCGCAATTTCTCGCGCGCGGCTGAGTTGCGCAACGTGACTCAGCCGGCCTTCAGCCGCCGGATACGCAATCTGGAATACTGGGTGGGCGCGACCCTGATTGATCGCAGCCTGTTTCCGGTAGGGCTGACACCGGCCGGCGAGTCCTTCCAGCGGACGGCGCAGGATGCGCTCTCGGTATTGCGGGTCGGGCGGGAAGAAGCACTGGGCTTCGTGCCCAAGATCGAAGAGGTGGTGTCGATCTCGGCCTCCCACACGCTGGCGGTCAGCTTCTTCGTCGACTGGCATGAACAACTCCAGACTCGACTGGGCAAGCTCAAGGCGCGTATCGTGCCGGACCACGTCGCCGGCTGTGTCGATGCGCTGATCAGCGGCAACTGTGATCTGATGCTCGCCTACAACAGCCCACTGCTGCCGACACTCACCGACATGGTGCGCTATCCCTCCATCGTGCTGGAGTCCGAGCGTCTGGTGCCGGTGAGTGCAGTGGATGGGGCAGGGCAGGCGTTGTTCTCGCTGGAAAGCGACACTCCGCAACCGTACCTCTGCTACTCCAGTGACAGCTATCTCGGGCGACTCACCGCGCTGATCCTCAATCGGGAATCCCTCTCGGCACGCCTCAACTTCTGCTACGAATGCTCGATGTCAGACGTGCTCAAGCGCGGAGCCCTGGCCGGCAGCGGTATCGCCTGGGTACCGGAGCGCGCCGTACGGGATGAACTCAACGCCGGTCGCCTGCGCATCGTCGGGGATGACCGCCACACCGCTCCGCTGGATATCTGCCTGTTTCGGCATGCCGAGCACGAACAACAAGTCGCGGAGCGCATCTGGCAAGCCTGCCTGGACACGCAAGCCAGCCGCACAGCCACCTCCGCCACTCAAGGGTGACCTCTCGCCCATAACGCCAGTGGCGGTGAGCGTCATCCGCCCACCGCCACTGATCTTCGCTCTCATCCATCATCTCGCCAGGCTCGCGCAAGGGTATCGCAGACTTACGACAGGCGCCGTGAATTGGCCGTCGTGCGCTTGTGCAGCGGCTTGATGAACTGCGTACCCGTCGTCCACCACGGCACGACCTTGCCACCCGACATCGCGTTCATCCACGCCTTCTGCATCACGAACCACATCTCCCAGCTGGCGGCGATCTTCTCCGACACCATCTTCTGGTTCTCCGCGATCATCTTCGGATCCAGCGGCGACTGCGTCCCCCACAGCTGCGTGCGCGACATGATGGTCGACATCGCCGTCGACCACATCTCCACCGATGTCGTCCCCAGCTTCCAGACATCGAACATCGCAGCAGGTGTCGTCGGGACCAACTCAGACCAGGCAGGTTGTTGAGTCATTGTGCTCTCCACGTAAAGGAACCTCATGACAGTCTTACGCCTGTTGATGCTGCAGTGCAACATTAGTTTTTTATATCCCTGAATGTGAGCGTGAAGCAGAGCCTCCCTTATCACCACTTTCTATGTAAATCAGTAAGTTATAGGTGACGTGGATCGGAAAAGCTGGAATTTTCCGTGCTGAGGCGGAAATTTCCCATGGGGCTGGGGAAAGTGGATTTTTGGGATTGTTGGCAATGTCTTACGTAGGCGTATGAATTACCTGAAGCTCGGTATCAGTTCAGTAAGACAAGGAGCGTAAGCGTTGGCGAATGGGGCGGAAATTTCCGGCGTGAAGCAGGACGCGATAGAGGGGAGGGTGCAGCGAGGTGCGCTGGGGGACCGAGACAGCGTACCGTTCAGGCGACGCAGGATGTCGCATTGAACTGACGATCTATACCCGAAGTGCACCAAGTCAGCTACTATTAGGTTTCATGAAATTTCACATATTCGGGTTTACGATTGTTGACTGACTCAACAGGACGTTGGGTCGTATGATCCCTTGACGGAGCTTGCCCTGATGCAGCGCCGTGCGGTAGCCGTGTGAAGAGATGAGGCAAGCGATACACACCACCAATGAGCACCGCAACTGGGATGCTGGTTTACAACAACCTCGAGATACAATTCATTGGTGATATCCAGATCAATGTGAGCATTAAGGCCAACAAGATGAGGTGCCACGTAAACTAAGCCGTAATTCGCCGCACAACGAGGTGGCTTCTTGGGTTACTCTTTGCGCTATCACGATAGCTGCTTTCCATGATGAGGGGATATACACTCCTGCAGAGTGGCTCTGAATTACAACCTGCCGTTGACGAATCACTAAGTGAGTTTCATCCTCACTGGAATCTTTAATTGTTTTCTTTAGGTATAAATAAAATATTAAAGTATTCTTGAGATATCGTATAGCATCGGGGTTTTATAACATTTGGTTTTGAATTGATTTTTTTTGTGTTATGATTGACAAGTTTTGCTTCTGGGTTGCCGTAAGGCTTGTTATTCCTTAAATATATATGGCTCAATGAATAAGACTGTTGTTGATTTATGTTGCGGTGCAGGTGGCTTTTCCTTGGGAGCGCACCTTGCAGGTTTTTCTACGCTTGCAGCAGTGGATATTGACCAAGATCTTACTTCTAGCTGGCGAATGAACTTCCCTGGTACAAAAGTTCTGCATGCTGATATACAGAAATTAGATGAGAGATTTTGGCAAGTAGTTCTTGATGGCAGACAGCCTGATGGTGTGATAGGAGGTCCCCCTTGCCAAGGATTTAGTAGGATAGGCAAGCGTGACAGTTCTGATCCTAGAAATAGTCTTGTTGTAGCCTTTGCTAACCAAGTTAATATTATATCCCCGTTATTTTTCGTCATGGAAAATGTTGAAGGGATCTTAGATAGTCAGAATAAGAAGTCACTCGATGCTGCTTTGGAAGTGTTCAAAAAGCAATACGTAGTTTTAAAACCTATGGTACTTAATGCAAGTGATTACGGTGTGCCTACAAACAGGAAACGAGTAGTAGTTGTTGGTTATAAGTCTCATAGTGGATTGTCTTTAAAAGAAGCTGATTTTTCGAGTACAGTTGATAGGAAAGTAACTGTTCGATCTGCTATATCAGATCTACCTTCTCCATCCATAGCTGTTTTGAAAGGGGAAGAAGGATTTCATGTGGGGAAGTACCCCCGAACTATAGTACTCAGTGATTATGCATCTTTCTTGAGATCATTGCCCAATGATGAATTAGGCGATCAATATTTTAAAAATAAAATAACCCAAGGTTACGTCACTGGTTTAAATTTCACTAAGCATACACTAGAAGTACAGAATCGGTTCAAAAAAGTTGTACCGGGAAAAGTGGACAGTGTAAGTAGATTTCCAAGATTAAAATGGGATGCACAAGCTCCTACCTTAAGGGCGGGTACAGGGAAAGATAAAGGGAGCTTTCAATCTGTCAGGCCCATTCACCCTGAGCAGCCCAGAGTGATAACTATAAGAGAAGCAGCTAGGATTCAAGGGTTTCCAGATTGGTTTGTATTTCATCCAACCATTTGGCATAGCTTTAGGATGATTGGCAATAGTGTTTCTCCTATCTTTGCGGAAAATGTATTAAATGTGATTTTAAAAAAATTAAATACAGAAAGAGAGCTTGGAAAAGGATAAGGAAAATATGATAAAAGAAGACAAAGGCGATGATGCAATAGTTAATGCCGCCCCAACAAAAAGATTTTTTGTAGAAATGCTAACGAGAGATATAGATTTAAAAGATGCTATTCTAGATCTTCTCGATAACTGTGTGGATGGTATTGCACGAACGATTATGGGGAGTGAAATCTCCGCTGCGGATAGGCCTTATGAAGGTTTTTTTTGCAAGATAAGTTTCGATGAGAATTCATTTATAATATATGATAACTGTGGAGGTATACCATCTAAAACTGCTAAAGAATATGCTTTTAGGATGGGTAGGCCTGATGATAGGGAGGAAGATCTAAGTACTGTAGGTATTTACGGAATAGGCATGAAGCGTGCTATTTTTAAAATGGGGCGTCAGGCCTCAGTTATTTCAAAACATGGCACAGATTCGTACGTTGTAAATATCTCCCCTGAATGGCTTAAAGATACAAATAATTGGGATTTGGGTTTAAGCCAGCCAGAAGAAGCTTTAGATCATGATGGAACTAAAATAATCATAAGTAAACTTGTTCAAACAGTTGCTAATGAGTTTTCAGAAGAACAGCATGATTGGTTCCAAGATCAACTATATGAGCTAATCTCGACACATTATACATATATTATAAAAAAAGGATTTAAAATTACTCTTTCTGGTAAGGTTGTAAGCCCAAAGCCGTTGACTGTAATGGCATCTTCATTTGAAGATTATGAGAATAAGAAAGGCGTGTTGCCATATATTTACGAAGGTGAAATTAACAATGTTAATGTGCGGCTTGTTGTCGGTTTTCTAGCAGAGCCACCGTCCGAGTCAGAACTAGATGAGTGGAATGAGTCCCCTAAACGATCAAGTGAAGAAGCAGGTTGGACCATTATAGCGAACGAGCGCGTTGTACTCTATAAAGATAAAAGTAGATTAACCGGTTGGGGGGTTGCAAAAGTTCCTAATTATCATAATCAATTTATAACCATCTCGGGAGTTGTTGAATTTACATGTAATAATGCTAATAAACTTCCGATAAATACAACGAAGAGAGGCTTAGAAGCTAGTGATGATCTTTATCTACAAGTAAAAGACTACATGATGGAGGGTATGAGGTTATTTACTCAGCATACTAATCACTGGAAACAGTATAAAGAGGAAGAAAAGCAACTCTTCAAGACTTCTGCAATGAAAAGCGTTAGAGATGTTTCTGATGTTATTCCGCACGATAAGTGGGTGAATCCTAGGAAAAATCAAAAAGAGAAGAAATTTATTCCTGAGTTGCCTAGGCCAGCTTCTTCTAGAACCTCCTCTAAGCAGATTAGGTACTCTAAACCTCAACTAGAGATAAATCAAGTTTCTCAGTTTTTATTTGGTGACTCAAATCGTGAACCAAAGGAGGTTGGCGAAGAGTGCTTTAATATTATCCTCAGGGATGCCAAGGAGGAGCTATGAGCGGTGGCTTTATTCCTTACCACCTAAGGCCAGGAAAGGCTGTTGATAGAAAACTTTTCATAGAGTCTTTGCAGATTATGTCTAGGCATTTTTTAATGAAAAAATATACTTATATTGGTTTTGGAGGCCCATTTCTAGAGGATTTTAAACAAATCCATTCTGAGCTTTATGTTGAAAAAATGATAAGTTTAGAGGAAGATGAAAGTGTAATTGAAAGACAAAGGAAGAATCTTCCTTTTGGATGTATTGACTGTAAAAATCAAACTGCAGAAGATTTTATTGATAGTTTTTCTATCGAAAGCAATGTCATCTTTTGGCTTGACTATGCATCCTCCAAAAAAATAGGTGCTCAACTCCAAGAGTTTAGACAACTACTATCGAAGCTCCAAGAAGGGGATGTTGTAAAAATAACCCTTAATGCTAATATCGATACCTTAGGCTCGCATAGTGAGAAAAGCAGACAAGAGCTTAAAAGAGCTAGGCTACAATGCCTAAAAAGTAAGCTAAACGATTATCTTGCTTTTGATATTAGTGAAGAGCAGTTAACCTCTAAGAACTACCCCAAAATTTTATTAGATGCTGTTATTAAGGCAGCTTATCTTGCTTTGCAAGGTAAAAATGTTTCTTTTTGCCCAATTGTTGCATGTACTTACCAAGATACTCATAGAATGGTTACTGTTTCTGGAGTCTTGGTCTCTAGCGAGGAGAAGAGTTGCTTGCTAAGCGATAGGGTCTTCGGAATGTGGCCTTTTTTGTATGATAAAAATGATTCGATTTTAGATGTTAGGGTTCCAGTGCTCTCTCTGAAGGAGCGACTAGAAATAGATGCGACAATGCCTTCTGATGATGCGGCTGCTGTACAAAGTCAACTTGGATTTCTATTTGATTCTAGTGAAGAGAAATCACTAAATATGATTGAAAGCTACCTAAAGTTCTATCGACAGTATCCTCATTTTAGTCGTATAGTTATATAGTTGTATTATGTGCTGATGCTTTAAAATTCTGGTCCGAATGAAAGTCATGACAGGGAAAATTATAGGTTCTGTACGAAAAGTCGGCTCGTAGACAGCGGCGTATGTAAGCTACGTATACGATCGCACAAAAGCTACGGGCCAACCTTTCATATCGCGTCGCAATACGATGGAACTCTTTCAACCAACTGAAAGAGCGCTCCACGATATTTCGCTGACGGTACATGGGTTTATCGAAATCCCGTAGGACCTGGACGGGGTATTCGCTTCATCTTTCGTTGAGCGATGATCGGCTTGATTCGAACGCGGTCGCAGTAACGGTGCAACTCATCACTGTCATAGCCTTTGTATGCCACGATGTAGCGGCAACGCTTTCGTGGCCGGCCACGACACCCCGGTAGATGAACCTTTTCCAGAGTGGGCATGAAGTACCGCGTATCCGATTCTTGCCCCGCCGACAGCGTGAAGTCGATGGACCAACCAAAGCGATAACAGATCAAATGGATTTTGGTCGTGATGCTGCCACAACCCCGGCCCAACGCATGGTCTAAGGATTCTTCAGATCCCCCTTTGTGCCTCCAACAGCGGAGCCGCGTGTTGCACGAACGGCGGTTGAGTCGATCATCCAGGTCTCGAGATCCATCAGGCCATCTTCGCGAAGCCGCAGTTGAAGCCGCGACAAGACTGCCTCAAAGGTACCGTCCTCACGCCATTGTCGAACCTTGGGTAGATAGTGCTCCAAGGGCCATAACATTCGGGAAGGGTCGCGCCACTTGGTACCAGAATAGAGGGCCCAAAAGATGCCGTTCAGTATTTGTCTGTCGTCTTTCCTGGGCCTGCCCACCGATTGAGCCGGTGAAACAATGTCTTCGCTCAACTGCCATTGGCTATCCGAGATTTCGTAGCGTCCTGTCATACCGCACCTATGCTGGATGTTCATGGGTTACATTAGCAAAAATGACTTTTCGTACAATACCTAGCAGGTGAAGTTGATCGGTTCGTCCTCGACCTAGATGGTAATTAGCTTGATCCTCGGGGCGAGATAGCTGGTGACTTCACGGAAACTTGCGAGTTTGGTGGTAACATTATAGCTCGATATATCAGTTCTAGTAAGATTGAGATTTAGTTAAGGCCTGCCTTGAGTAAGGCGTTGAAATGTTACAGATCACCATGCGATAAAGCATCTAAAACAATTAATGCGATTATTTTATTTTGTTGGGTTTTATTTGGGTGTTATTTGATTTACATAATCCATAGTAAGGTTTGCAATGAATTACAACTCTAGATTTATGGCTGCAGTGAAATATACGGAAAGCTTGGGTCTAAATGCTAAAGAGATGCCAGCTGCATTCACTGAAAAATTGAGTCATTCAACTCTTCAAGAGATATTTCAATTATGTGGTGATGCTCTATATCACTATGGTTTTAATGACTCTACAGATCTTGCTTCACAATGTGTGCGTGTTCACTCATTAATCAAGCAGCATTTGAAAGATGATATGGGAATAGATAGTTATATTACCATTGGTGATAGATATTGGGATGATTATATTTATTGTGAGATGAGCCGTACTGCGATAGAACAAGAATTAACTAGTCCTGAGGTTGATCAACCAATAAAAGCACATGTTTGGCTGACTTTAAGTGATGGAGCGATAATTGATTGTACGGCCGAAGCGCATGCCGATATAATATTTGGAAGAGATGTTCATCCCTCTCATCAGTGTATCATGCTGATTACTCCGGATCAGGAGGAAGATGCTAAAGTCGGTTATCACCGTCCTTACCTTGTAGGGGAAGATTTTATCAACAAAACAGGTATGGTAAGAGTTTTTGCTATGTAGGTCAAAAACTGCTTGAGTCTATGAGGATAATTTAAAATATTCAATTAAGTGGAGTTTTGATAACGGCTATGGTGATATTATCTGAGTTACCATGGATTATATAAGCTTTGTTTTCTATCCGTTGTACTGAGGCTGCTATCGACTAGATAGCAGCCAATCCAAGTATTACTACTTAACTCCAGCCAAGCCCCCATACTTCCCCTTGAAATACAACAATGGCCGCGCCGTCCCTGCAACATCCAGATTCAGTCCTTTCACTTCCCCGATCACGATCAGGTGATCACCTGCTGGGTGCTCTGCGTGAATCTTGCAGTCGAGCCAGTGCAGGCTGTCATTGATGACCGGGTTGCCGAGGGGAGAGAGCTGCCAGTCGATGCCTTGCCATTTATCCGCACCGCGCATGGCGAACTGGTTGGAGACATGGCTTTGCGCGCTGGACAGGATATTGACGGCGAAGCGCTCTGCCTGACGAATCTTCGGATAGCTGAAGGAGCTTGCCTTGACGCTGAACGAGACCAGCGGCGGGTTCATCGAGACGCTGTAGAACGACTGGCAGGTGAAGCCGATCGGTTCGTCGTCGACCTGGGTGGTGATGATCGTGATGCCTGAGGCGAAGTGGCCGAGGGCTTCACGGAAACTGGTGGGGTCGATAATGGTGTCAGCTTTGGTGTCGGTATCGGAGAGTGACATGACAGGTCCTGCAAGATTGGGGAGGTGGTAATGATCAGCCGTGGGGGTAGGGCTGCAGCGATAGCGCTGGACTGGGCGCTTGAGTGACAGGGGTGAGAGTGATGAAAAAATGGCCGTCGTGAATTCTTCACGATGGCCATTTTTGTTTGCGGCGGTGTCAGCCGCAGCGGCTTCCACTCTCGAGCACTATCGTCGAGCCAACTCGGTTCGGAACTAGCCTGGCGCTATCTGATCAGTGCTGTGTCCTGCCCCGCGCTGTACTTTGGCCAGTTCAGAGTTTCGCCAAGCGATCAGCGTTGTGCTTCGAGTTCCTTGCGAACGATGGCGGCGCCAGCGCTCAGTGCCTGCAACTTGCCGCGGGCGACTTCACGGGAGAGCGGGGCCATGCCGCAGTTGGTGCAGGGGTAGAGCTTGTCGGCATCCACGAATTGCAGCGCCTTGCGCAGGGTCTCGGCGACTTCTTCCGGCGTCTCGATGGTGTTGTTGGCGACATCGATGGCACCAACCATGACCTTCTTGCCACGGATCAGCTCGATCAGCTCCATCGGCACGTGGGAGTTGTGGCATTCCAGCGAGACGATATCGATGTTGGATTGCTGAAGCTTCGGGAAGGCCTCTTCGTACTGACGCCACTCGGAGCCCAGGGTGTTCTTCCAGTCAGTGTTGGCCTTGATGCCGTAGCCGTAACAGATATGGATGGCGGTCTCGCACTTGAGGCCTTCGATCGCACGCTCCAGCGTGGCGATACCCCATTCATTTACTTCATCGAAGAACACGTTGAAGGCCGGTTCATCGAACTGGATGATGTCGACGCCTGCTGCTTCGAGCTCCTTGGCTTCCTCGTTGAGGATCTTGGCGAATTCCCAGGCCAGCTTCTCGCGGCTCTTGTAATGGCCATCGAAGAGGGTGTCGACCATGGTCATCGGTCCCGGCAGTGCCCACTTGATCGGTTGATCGGTCTGCGAGCGCAGGAACTTGGCATCCTCGACGAACACCGGCTTCTGGCGGGAGACCGGGCCGACCACGGACGGCACGCTGGCTTCGTAGCGATCCCGGATCTTGACGGTTTCGCGCTTCTCGAAATCCACACCATTCAGGTGTTCGATGAAGGTGGTGACGAAGTGCTGACGCGATTGCTCGCCATCGCTGACGATATCGATCCCGGCATGCTGCTGCTCCTGCAGGGAGACGCGCAGGGCATCCTGCTTGCCCGCGATCAGTGCCTCACCTTCGAGTTTCCAGGGGGACCAGAGGACCTCCGGTTCGGCGAGCCAGGACGGTTTCGGCAGGCTGCCAGCGGTGGAGGTCGGGAGTAATCTCGTCATGATGAATAACCTTGTCCTTGGAATGGTTCAGATAGCGAATGTCGTTCGTCGATCAGCGCGCGCTGTTTGCGGATCAGTGAGCTGACCGATGATGGATTTATTTGTTGGCTGACCAGTTGGCGGACCACTGCTCGAGCAGGCTCTGGTAGGGCTTGATGAAGCTCTCTTCCACGAACTTGCCTTGCTCGATGGCGAGCTGGCTGCGCTCTTCGCGGTCGTACACGATGCGCGTCAGTGAATGGTCCTGTTGCTTCAGGCTCGCCTGATAGGATTTACCGGCCACGGAATTGGCGTTGTAGACCTCGGGACGATAGATCTTCTGGAAGGTGTCCATGGTGCTGATGGTGCTGATCAGTTCCAGATTGCTGTAATCGTTGAGCAGGTCGCCGGTGTGATAGAAGGCCAGCGGCGCAACGCTGCCCGGCGGCATGAAGTAACGCACCTTCAGGCCCATCTTGCTGAAGTACGCATCGGTCAGGGAATCATCATCCTGGCGATATTCCACCCCGAGGATCGGGTGCACGTTCTCGGTCTGCTGATAGGTCTTGGTGGTGGAGACGCTGATGCAGATGACCGGCGGCTTCTTGAAGCATTCCTTGTAGGCGGGGGAAGCCACGAAGGCTTGGAACAGATTGCCGTGCAGTACACCGAACTGCTCCGGCACGCTGAAGGACTCCTTGCCCTTGTTGTGCTCCAACAGACGCACGCTGAAGTCATAATCGCGCACGTAGGACGAGAAGTTGTTGCCGGTCACGCCGTCAATGCGCTGATTCGTCTGGTGGTCGACGATGGTGGTCTGCAGGATCTCGATGATCGGCAGGGCATTGTCGGAACGCGCCGCATCGATGTTCAGCTCGACGGAGATGATGTCCAGCTCGACGGAGTAACGGTCGCCCTTGGGGTTGTCCCAGTTGGCCAGCGCATTGAATCGGTTGTTGATCATGTTCAGCGTGCTGCGCAGGTTCTGCTGACGGCTCTCACCACGCGCCAGGTTGGCGAAGTTGGTGGTCAGGCGGGTGTTTTCCGCCGGAACGTAGTTCTCGTCGAAGCGCAGACTCTTGATGCTGAAACCGAATTCGTTGCTCATGGCGTTCACCTTGATCCTGAGAGAGATAATTCACTGTGTCGTCGACATCTTCCCGTGATCTTTCAGGCGTCTCGTGAGCGGGTTGCTCTCTATGAGAATGCATCCATGCCGGGAGAGGCACGCTGCTCGCCATCACGTTCCGTGTGAAGGCTCTGGCGGCGGTGAAGTGCAGCGCCATGGGAAGTCTTCATCAACGATCTGATGCAGGTGAGTATCCATTTCCCAGCTCCATGAGACAAACTGGATTTTTTCATTATCAAAATGAGTAGGATTCATGAAAAGGTGTGTGTCGTTCTTTGTTACGGGAAAGCAGGTGAAACGAGCGTGTGGGAGAAGGGCCTGGTACGTGCGCAACTCGAGCGCCAGAGAAGCTGAAGTGGGGAGGGGCAAATAGGATGGAGAGGAGGAGAGAGGATAGAAAAATACACACGCTGGCTCGAACTTCTGTTCAGGCCAGCGTGTGTGCCCACTCTATAATGCTCCAGATGTGTTTCGATCTCACATGATGCGATACCTTCGATACTCGTCAAAGGCCCCTGACAAGACTTCATCGATCCAACAGGTCGACCGTCAAGCCCTGTCAGGTAGGCTGGCTATCGCGTCAGATCAGATGAGGCAATATTGTCTCACGCTGACTCCGGGCTATCCTGCGTCTTGGGGGATGTCTTGGAGGATATAGCCGGAGCGTTCACAGCAAGCGAAGAAGCCATGGCAAGTAGGTGCTCGTCAGCCCAGCGGTCCGCAATCAACTGTACCCCGATAGGCATACCAGCACTGCCCTTGCCGATGGGTAGGTTGAGACAGGGAACTCCCAGAAGCGTCCAGCCTCGACAGTAGAGCGAGTCACCCGTGGCCTTGATCCCCAGTGGCGCCTCTCCCGTTGCACTGGCCGCAAGTATGGCGTCTACCTGGGTCGCGAATACCTGCGATAGTGACTGGCGAGCCTTGGCAACTGCTCGCATCGCGTCACAATAGCGCCGCCAGCCGATGGTATGTCCTTCCTCGATCAACTCGACCAACTTGGGTCCCATCTGATCGGAAAATTTCTTGTACTCACTGGCCAGTGTCCTTGCAGCCTCGTAGGCCATGACCACCTGCTGTTGCTCGACCAGGCATTCGATATCGTCGCCTAGATCCAGCGATACGATTTCGGCGCCAGCTTGGCTTGCGACTTGCTCAGCCTCGGCGAGTACTCGCTGAACATCAGCGTCCATCATTGTATTGGAGGGCAGGCTGAAGACGCCGATGCGAATACCCGCAAGGCTATCCAATGGCTGGATGTCCTCCGCTCCTGTCAGGCTCGAGAATACTGTAGCAATGTCCTCGACGCTGCGGGCGAACCAGCCAATGGTATCCAGCGAAGGCGCAAAGCCACGCACTCCGCCGGCGCTGAGCGTATTGTATGTCGGTTTGAAGCCAAAGACTCCGCAGTAGCTGGCTGGGCGAATCATGCTGCCGGCTGTCTGTGTACCGAACGCGATCGGTACCATACCGGCGGCCACAGCGGCAGCCGAGCCGCTGGACGAGCCACCAGGGGTGCGCTCGATATCATGAGGATTGCGGGTCTTGCCGGGGGTGTAGTAGGCGAATTCGGTCGATACTGTCTTGCCCATGATGAGTGCGCCTCGCTGCTTGAGCAGCGTCACCAGTGAGGCGTCGACCAGCGAGGTGGATGAACGCAGATACCCCCCAGTGCCCCACATGGTGGGGTGATCCACGGTATCGATGATGTCCTTGATACCGATTGGCACGCCATACAGAGGTTGATCCGCTAGCGTCTTGTCCAGTCTCGGGGGCTCAGTGGCAAGTGCCTCCCATGCGCTCACGTCAGGTTCGAGTTGCTGGATCTGATCGGCGCACTGGTGCCACCAGGTCAGTACATCCATCTGCGATGTTTTGAGACGCTGGTGAAACGAGGTGATAGTACCCGGTTCTGCCGGCATGGCATGTTCCTCAATAGTGTCAAGTTTGTTGTAGAGTCATCAGAAGATCAGCGTGATACCGACAATCAGCATCACGAGAGCGAACAGCTGACGAAGCCGCTCGGGAGGTAGATGGTGCGCGAGTCGAGCACCTATCCTGGCAGCGGGAATACTGAAAATGGCCACGCCGAAGAAGGCCGGCCAGTAGAGGTAACCGGTGCTTCCCGCTGGCAGATCGGCATGCCCAAGGCCAGTGAACATGAACGTCAGGGCGCCGGCGGCGGCAATCGGCAGGCCACAGGCAGAGGAGGTGCCAATTGCGTGTGTGACTCCGGCCCCATTGCGCGCAAGCCAAGGCACACTGAGAACGCCACCTCCCACGCCAAATAGTGCAGAGAAGGTGCCAATGGCGGTACTGGCGACAAACATGACCGGTCTGCCTGCGCGGTGTTCCTCCTTGTTTCTCCCTGATGAGACCAACATGTTCAAGGCGAGTAACAGCATGAAGATGCCGAAATAGCGCTCCAGCTGTTGCCCATCCAGCTGCTCGGCCACCAGTCCTCCGAGCACTGCACCGCACCGCATATCAGTCCAGGTAGCATGCGCGTGAGTAGATCGAGAGACACCGCTCCCTTTTTCCAATGACCAAACGCCGAAGAGGCTCCGGTCACCACGATGATCGCAAGCGAGGTTCCGATCGCAAGATGCATGATGGAGGCCGCATCCACGCCCAGGTACGCCAGTGCCATGGAAAGGGCTGGGACGATGATGACTCCGCCACCGATACCAAAAAGCCCGGCAGCAAGACCCGCCATACCCCCCACCACGCTAAAGAAGACGATAGCCACCAGCATTTCCATTCCTCCGCCATCAATCGCTGGTGGGGCAGAGGCCTTTCCTGCCCCTATAGGTGCTGGTGTTTCTTATCTCACTGCCTTGATGGAAAAGGAGTCATCGACAATATCGTCGTAGTACATCTCACTTTTGATATTGCCTACGAACTGCTGCATTTCGATGGCGTTGGTAAAGGCTTCTTTGGTAATCATCACATCTTTCGGGTAGACATTGTTCTCAATCATGCGCTGAACCGCCGCATCGACTACTTCCCCAGAAAGATCACCGAACTCTTCTCGAGCGACAGCCTTTGCGACGTCTGAATCTGTATGGATCAAGGCCAGTGAATCATTGATGGCATTTACGAAGCGCAAGACAAGATCAGGATTGTTGTCGATCATCTCTTGAGAGGTGTTGATGGTCGAGAAGGCATACTCGGGATAGTCGTCGGTGAAAGCATGAATGATTTTGAGGCCTTGGGAGATCCCTTGCTCTACCTGGGGTTGATAGGTCACGGCGATGTCTCCACGGCCGGACAGTACCGGGCCTAGTTCAGAGCCGTTCTGAACTTCTGTCAGTGTCACGTCACCTTCAAGCCCTGCTTCCTCTATGAGTCGTTTGATCAGTGTATTGGAGGTCCCGGGGGCAAGTCCTACGACCACTTCCTTACCCGCTAAATCCGCCGGCGAAGTATAGTCGAGATCAGGGCGCGCCAGTGCCCATACGGGAGCACTGTTAGCGACTGCACTGATTGCCTTCCCACTACCACCTTGCTCTTGAGCGAAGCCCACGTGCTCTGGCCCATGGACGGAAAACTGTGACTCTCCCGCCAACACCGATGCTAATGCTGCAGGGCCCGAACCAGCAGAGCGTACGACGGGAACCTCGATATCATAGTCATTGAAAATACCTTCATGCTTGGCGACGTAGACTGGTAGATAGAGGAGAGAATGGAATGCTTCATTGATAAGAATAGTATCCATGTCCTTGGCTTGCGCTTGAAAGGGGATCACGCTAACTGCCAACCCGAGACCAATCATCATCTTGCGTAGGGAATGAAGAGCTTTCATATTTTTTCGTTCCTTTTTTGTTGTATTGAAGCAGAGGTCTATCTTTGGATGAAATTGAAATATCCATCGTTCCAGGCGATACATCGGTTTACAGAGTTGTTCACGCCGAGCGTTGTATGGCTGTTTCTGTCTTTTTGATAAAGGTTATTGTGATTTGTCTTTCAAGTGTTTTCTCCCCAAGGGATCAGCCGTTTCTCTACTTTTGATACCACGACGTAAAGTGCGATAGCGACTATCATCAACACGAAGACACCAACCCAGACGACATTGAGGTTGAACAAGTTACCTGCGACAAATATCATTCGGCCCAGTCCGCGGTCCGAGGATATGAATTCCCCACCAATTTCCGCTATCAGTGCAAAGCCTATGTTCAATCGGAAGGCAGAGATGATCCATGGCAATGTCGCAGGTGCGACGACCTTGGTAAAAATCTCACGTCGAGATCCACCCAATGATTTCATCAAGTTGATCATGTTTTTATCGATTTGATGCGTGCCTTGATAGGCAGACAGCAATGCGACGACGAAGGTAGCGACAAAGGCTAGCATCACCTTGGAAAACATGCCTGAGCCAAACCAGATAATGATCATTGGGGCGAGAGCAATCTTTGGAAGGCCATTCAATGCCACCATGAATGGATCGAGAATGCGTGCTGTCGTGCGGGAAAACCATAAGAGCAGACCACAGATCGAGCCGAGTACACTACCGAGTAGAAATCCAGCGATGGTGGCGGAAACTGTCGCCAGAGTATCATCCATGAGCTGGCCGGATTGCAGTAGCCGCCATGCCTCTCCAGCGACTCCGACTGGTGAGCCCATCAGGAAAGGATTGATCCAGCCGATATTGACTCCTACTTGCCACAACACCACCATCAATGCGATACCGGCTCCGCGCCAGAGGTTATCGGTTAACAGCGGCGAGTGTCTGGGCGTTTCGCTGTTCTCCTTATTGCTTCCCGCTTGGATTGTATGGGTATAGGTCTGCACTTCGCTCATGCCGCTCCTCCCGCAACCTGGATATCCAAGTCATCCCATATCTGGTCGAAGAATGTCTGATATCGAGGATCACTACGTGCTTTTAGACAAGAGCCCAGCTCTCGGGAGAGGCCCACGTCATAGACCTTTTTCACCGAGGTGGGTCGTTTGGTCATGACGGCCACTCGGTCAGACATAGCGATCGCCTCACCAATATCATGGGTAATCAACACCACCGTTTTCTTGTGTTCTTTTAGAATAGAGACAATCTCCTCCTCGAGGACCAGTCGTGTCTGATAATCGAGAGCCGAAAAAGGCTCATCGAGAAGTATCAGGTCTGGTTCGGTAATCAGGGTTCTGATCAATGCCACCCGTTGACGCATTCCCCCAGACAATGTGTTGGGATATTGATGTGCAAAGTCGGAGAGGCCATAGCGTGATAACTGGTCTTTTGCCATCTCATAGCGTCGGGATTTTGCTATCCCTTGGACCTCAAGGCCGAGGCACACATTGTCGATGATGGTACGCCATGGGAAAAGCATATCGCGCTGAAGCATATATCCAATCCGTGCACCACAGACTGGATCACTACCCCGCAACGTGATGGTGCCATCTGTGGGTTCAAGAAGACTGGAAATAATATTGAACATGGTACTTTTCCCACATCCACTAGGGCCTACAATGCTGACAAATTCCTCTTCCTTGATATCAAGGGTGATATCCCTGATAACCTCGATACAGTCACTTCCTGGACTGCCAAAGGTCTTTCTCACGCCATCGAGGGAAATGACACTCGATCGTTTCAGCTCTATGACATTAGGAGGTTGTGTGGGAGTAGGATGGATTACTGGTACATTCATTTCGTATCTCCTTATCGATGAAATAAAGTGGAATCCGTGATTCATGTGTTAGCATTACCGGTGCCATGAATTCAAATTCTCTTTTCAATCAACGCAATAACGAGACAATCTCACATTCAGCGGTATTTGTTAGCGTGCTAAACCTTTCCCGGTGGTGCAATAAATCATGGTGCATGCACCAACATGGCCTTCTTGCAGAAGTGCCAGGTGTCTACGACTGAATTTCCTTCGTCGCTCTGGCTTGAGACGACTGACGTACCAGCCTGTCAACAGATCATGCCTGTCGCCTACCTGCCGTTTCACGATCTTTCTCTGACATTTGTGTTCCGACGAGTGATACCCAAGTCTCGGGATCGTCTATTATCATCCGAGCGAGCTGCTCGTCTGAGGTGAGTGATATCACGTCGCTTTCATGTCAGGTCATCATCCTTGCTGTAGTCGGTCTTCGGTTTTGGCAGCGACATGCTCACATGAGGGGAAATTGTCGCTGCCACCATGATCGTTCAAGAGCAAACTCGGCCTCAGAGATACTCTTGGCAGAGCCGTTTTTCCAGTCGTGAAAAGATCCATCAGAGCCAGTGATGAGTGAGGTCATTCTGATGATGTAATCAGCACCATGGTAGCAGCACCGCATTGTCAGGATTCAAGGACGATTCGGCCGACGACACATACCGCTGAACGACAAGGTGGTACTGCTGACAGACGGTGGATGGGGTATCGGCGTGATCCCATCGCTTGGGCGCGTATCCAGAAGAGTCTGCTGCCCCAAGGGATCGGTCAGCTACTGAGAGTATGGGCCCCAGGGATGCCTATATTGCCAAGGCCGAACACGTGACAGGGCAGGCCATCGCCGTGGATAATGGCTTCATGCGGTGAGTTGGCATCGAGTCAGGCGTAGGCGAAAGGGGAATCTCAGTGGTTGCAGGCATCACAACAGCGCCGCCTCCCATCGCTGAGAGGCGGCGCTGTTGTATCTGTCGCTGTTGCGGGGGGGGAGGGGGCAGCTCAGCTTCAAGCTATTGCGAGAAGCCACAGGGGGCCATCAGTACAGGTGAACGGCTTCCAGGCGGGCGCGCGATGCCCCTTGTTCATCCAGCAGCGTCAATGTCTTGCCGTCTATCTGCCAGCCCGACACATCATTGAGTGTCGCGAGGAAAGCGCGTTCGAGTGATTCGGCCTCACCGGGGCATGCCATGCGCGTGGTGGCCAGACGATCGAAGCTGAGTTCGTGCTCGTCATGGTGGTATTCCCCCATCAGGCGATTGCAACCGGTGGAACCGGCCACCCGCGAGTTCTGTGTCGAAGCGTCAGGGGTATGCAAGACGATATGGGCTTCACGTTTGCCTTCCACCACAGGTGTCGGCTGGTCATCTAGTGTCACCAGCTTCCAGTAAGTGTTCTCCAGCGGCTCGTCGACCGCGTGATTGTCGTCAGAGGATTTAGCGCCCGCGCAGCCGCCCAGGGTGAGTGCTGCGCTCATCACGGCGGCGTATGTCATCACTTGAGTCGGTTTCATTCGGTGTCTCCCTCCAATGTCATGGGGCAGATTACGCTATCACGTTGATTGCTGTGAGGTAGAGGCTCTCGGGGATGACTTGGGCGCTATCGGTGGTGACTGTCAGTGAGGGCGAGCGCACAGCCCTGTTCATGGGTTCCTGAAAAGCAGGCAGACAACTGATGCCTAAAAGTGATCTATCAAGATAAATATTAATCGCTTTTTTGGATTTTTTCTCGATGCATACTCGAATGGAGCCCACAGATTGGAGTAGATCATGATTGCGTCTTCGGTAGATTCCGGCATTCCCGCCCTGGCAGATCCCGCTCATATCGAGGCCCTGCGCAACATCGTGACGCCGCACCTGAGCGATAACCTGGATCGCCTGAGTGGTATTCGCGGCCTGACGCCTTATCACGACGGCACCAAATTGGTCGGCACCGCATTCACCGTCAAATGCCGCGCTGGTGACAACCTGTATATCTACCAGGCACTGACGATGTTGCGTCCGGGACATGTGCTGGTGATCGACGGCAGTGGCCATCTGGACAACGCGCTGGTGGGTGAGCTCATCAAGTGTTACGCCCAGCAGCGCGGTTGCGTGGGATTGGTGGTGGACGGCGCCATTCGCGACATCAAGGCATTCGCGGAAGATAGCTTCCCTTGCTATGGCCGCGGCAGCATTCATCGTGGCCCTTACAAGAATGGGCCGGGTGCGCTCAATGTCCCCGTCTGTGTCGGCGGGCAGGTCGTGAATCCGGGCGACATCGTGGTGGGAGATGAAGATGGGCTGGTCACCTTCGCTCAGTCCGAGGCGCCCGCGTTGATCGAGGCTGCCAAGGCCAGTTTCCGGAAAGAGGCCGGCATCATGGAGGAAATCTCGAGCGGCCAGCATTACCAGCACTGGCTGGATGCGGTACTCATCTCCAAAGGCCTTGAATACGGGGAAGCACACGCATGACAGCGATCCTGTTGGCCGACCGTCTCAAGCGCATTCAACCTTCCCCCAGTGTCCAGGCCAATGATCGCGTGGCAGCGCTGCGTGCCGAGGGCAAGGACATCATCAACTTCACCATCGGTGAGCCTGACTTCGACACGCCGGCCCACATCATCGATGCCGCTGTCACCGCGATGAGGCAGGGCGATACGCATTACACGCCGTCAGAGGGAACCCCTGCATTGCGTCAGGCGATTGTCGAGAAGCTCGCTCGGGACAATGCATTGGAGTATCACTTCGACGAGATTGTCGTGGGGGCCGGCGGCAAGCACATCCTCTATCACGTGATGGCAGCGACGCTGAATCCTGGCGATGAGGTCATCGTGCCAGCGCCGTATTGGGTGTCTTATCCCGATATCGCGTTGCTCAATGAGGGAGTGCCGCGTGTCGTCACTTGCGACGCCTCCTGTGGCTTCAAGTTGACACCTCAGGCGCTGATCGAGGCGATCACCGACAAGACACGCTGGTTGGTGCTCAATACGCCGTCCAACCCGACCGGTGCCGTGTACTCTGAATCGGAGCTGCTCGCGCTCGCTCAGGTGCTGCGTGATTATCCTCATGTCGGCATCATCTCCGACGAGATATACGAGCATTTCGTCTACGCCCCGGCGCGCCATCTCTCGCTGATCAATGTGGCGCCAGACCTCAAGTCGCGCACCTTGATCGTCAATGGCGCCTCCAAGGGGTATGCCATGACGGGCTGGCGGATCGGCTTCGGTGCCGGCCCTCGAGACTTGATCCAGGCCATCGTGAAACTGATCTCCCAGACCACGACCTGCCCCAGCTCGATCAGTCAGGCCGGCGCGGTTGCAGCCTTCATCGGTGATCAGGCCCCTGTGCGCGCCATGGCGGAACGCTACACGCAGCGTCGTCAATTGATGCTCGAGGGACTGCAATCGATAGCAGGCGTCAATTGCACTGCCCCCGATGGCGCCTTCTATGTCTATCTCGATGTCAGCGAGCTATTGGGGAAGATGACACCAGAGGGCCAGCGTCTCGTGCGTGATGGTGACGTGGTGCTGTACTGGCTCGATGCCGGTGTTGCGGCAGTCAGTGGTGAAGCCTATGGCTTGTCACCCTACGTCCGGCTGTCCTTTGCCATCGGGGATGAGGCCATCCAGGAAGGCTGTCGGCGTCTACGCGAGGCCTGCCTGGCATTGACGTGAAACTTGTCGCAACGAACAAGACTCACCTCCCGTAATTCACAATGACAATAATGAGGTTCTCATGACACTTACCTTGCGAGGTTCACGGGGGTTACCCGTGCGTATTTTCATCGGCTTCATGCTGGGTATCAGCTGCGGCTTGCTGTTTCAGGATTTCTCAATGGCGATCAAGCCACTGGGCGACGCGTTCATCAATGCCATCAAGATGCTCATCGTACCGATCATCTTCTTCTCCGTGGCGGGTGGTATCGCCAACATGGGGGACGTGCAGCAGCTGAAGCGTGTGGGCGGCAAGACATTGCTGGTGTATGTCGGCATGACCCTCATCGCGGGCATCATCGGACTGGTCGTCGCCTCCATCATCCAGCCGGGCAAAGGGCTTGATGTCCAGATGAGTGCCCCGGTAGAGGCGGTCTCGAGCGGCCTGGACATCGGTCAATTCCTGTTGCAGATGATTCCCAGCAACCCCGTGGCAGCGATGGCCAGTGGCAACGTGATCCAATTGATCGTCTTCACCATTCTGGTCGGGGTGGCCATGGTCATGCTGGGAGAGCGTGTCGCCCGACTGCGTGCCTTGTTCGATGAGGGGGCTGCGGTGTCATTTCGTATTCTGGACATGGTCATGGCGACGTCGCCTATCGGTATCTTTGCCCTGATGGCGTATGCCGTCGCCAACTACGGCATTGATATCTTTGGACAGATCGGCAAGTTCATCCTCGCGGACTATGCCGCTCTGCTGGTGATATGGGCAGTGGTCTCCATTCTGCTGGTCCTGTTCACGCGAATTTCCTATCCGCGCTTGATACGCAAGATGGTGCCTATCTGGCTCATGACGCTGTCGACCACCAGCAGCAATGCCACCTTGCCCGTGACGATGAAGGTCACCCATCGTGATCTCGGTGTGCCGGAATGGCTGTGCTCGTTCATGCTGCCGCTGGGCGCGACGATCAACCTGATGGGGGCCGCTGCGTATCTGTCCGTGCTGGTCGTGTTCGCGGCAGACTTCTATGACCTTTCGCTGAGTTTCTCGCAGATGGTCAACGTGATCTTCATCGGCACCATCCTGTCGATGGCAGCTCCGGGCATTCCCGGCGGCGGGATCGTCATGGGCACCCTGATCCTGCAATTGATGAATCTGCCGTTCGAGCTGGTCGGGCTGATCGCCGGCATTTATCGCATCGTGGATATGGGGCACACCACACTCAATGTTTCCGGTGATGTGGTGGGTGCATTGCTGGTGGCCAAG
Organism: Cobetia sp. 5-25-4-2; assembly: GCF_013374075.1. Classification (NCBI taxonomy): domain Bacteria; kingdom Pseudomonadati; phylum Pseudomonadota; class Gammaproteobacteria; order Oceanospirillales; family Halomonadaceae; genus Cobetia; species Cobetia sp. 5-25-4-2. Next base: position 747,487 of record NZ_BLWK01000001.1, read on the forward strand.
AGTGAAAACCTGCTCTCGACGGCAAAGGTCGCTTCTCCCACCACGACGCCTGCCACACCGCCCACATCATCCACACCGGCAGTGAGTGTGGATTGAGGCATGTGATGGCCAGTTCATCGCCCTGACAGCATCAGTCTCCTGACAATCCGTGTGTCCTTGTCTCTCACGCGGCTGGCTTCACTGTCATCCAGGCCCCCGACACCTCGTGTCGGGGGCTTTCTGTATCGGAAGGAATGCCGCAGCGGTTGTGCTCAGGCAGACATGGACACCGCCCCCTCGTCATTCTGTCGTCGGCAGGCGATCAAAATACAGTTGATTGAAATTGCAGGTGTTTTCAGCCAGTTCCGCGATGGTCGCCGTCAATCCGGCCTGACGGTCGGCGCGATAGAATGCACTGTATTGCACCAGCGGGAGGCTTTCGGTGGTGGGCAAGATCTGCAGCATCTTGCGGTCGACCAGAAATTGCATGCAGTGACGGGGGAGGTAACTGATACCCGCTCCCGACAGGGTCAGGCCGACCTGCGCCAGCAGGTAATTGCTGACCAGCGTATTTCGCATTCGCGCCCCGTGTTGCAACAGCCACCGCTCGCAGATCAACCCCGTGCCCGAGTGACTTCCTTGAGACAGCACCGTGAGTTCGGTCAGCTCCTGAAGGGTCAGCGTACGGCCCTCCGGCACAGTGCCATGCGCTGCCATCCAGACGTTTTCCACGCTTTTCAGTGGCTGAGAGATGAAGCGCGCGTCTGAAAACACATCGGGCACGATGATCATGTCCAGTTGGTCGTGCTCCAGCTTGCTGTAAAGCTCACTGCTGAGCTCGATCGAGGGCTCGATCTTGAGGCGGGGAAAGCGCTCTCGAATCCGCGCGATTAACTGTGGCAGCCAGGTGATGCCGGTCAATTCGGTCACGCCGATCCGAAACTGACTCTGGATGACGGACTCGTCACTGATGCGCTCGACGAGATGATCGCGGCGTTCCAGCAGGTCCTTGCCCAGTGCCAGCACCTCGAATCCCTTGTCCGTCAGGCGGGCCGTGCGTCGGCTGCGATCAAATAGCGGCACACCAAAGGTTTCTTCCAGCTCCTGAATCCGCTTGGATATTGCAGACTGCGTCGTATGGAGCTTGTTGGCTGCTGCGTCGAAACTGCCAAGTTCACTGACCCAGTAGATCGCGTCGAGCTGCTTGAAGGTGATCATGGGGAGAACCCTCGGCTTTGGATTGGCAGATAATATGCCAAAAAGGAATGGTTTTAGCCGAAAATATATCGCTAAAAATAAATGTTACCTATCCCATAGGATAGGAAATAGACCTGAATACAAAATCAACAAGCGACGCCGATGCAGGCGCGCAACAGGAGAGTACATGTCCCATGTAGCCAGTGAGGCCGCAGTCGCGGCACGCTTAGATGGTCTTCCCGTCGGCCGTTTTCACTACCGCATGATCTTCCTGATAGGTGCAGGCCTGTTTCTGGATTCCTTTGAGATCGCTCTCGCCGCCAGCGTACTGGCTGCCCTGCTTAGCGATGGCTGGAGCACACTGTCGCTCAATTCGCTATTCATCTCCGTCACCTTTGCCGGATTCATCGTCGGCGCCTGGTTCTCGGGCATTCTGGGCGACCGTCTTGGACGCCGGTTCTGTTATCAGATCAATCTAGCCCTGTTCGGGTTCGCTTCGCTAGCAGCAGCATTTATGCCCAACATGGAGCTGCTCATCGCGCTGCGTTTCCTCATGGGTATCGGCATGGGCGGGGAACTGGTACTCGGTTTCGCCACGCTCAGCGAGTTTGTGCCGCCTAACAAGCGAGGGCGGCTGGTGGCACTGCTTTCTTTAATCGCTCAGTCCGCGGTCTTTGTGTGTGCACTGCTGGCGTTATGGGTGATCCCCAACCTGGGCTGGCGTTGGATGTTCGGACTGGTCGGCGTGGCCGCTATCGCTATTTGGCTGGCGCGCAAGAACATGGCGGAATCGCCGCGCTGGCTGGCGTCCAGAGGGCGACACGAAGAGGCCCATGCAATCATCGACGATATTGAACGCCAGTTGGGCGTCGGCGGCCAGGACTCGGAGAGAAAAGCGACACCGATCAGCGCACCGCTCACGCGCTCGTCGGTCACTGACCTGATGCTTCCCGGGAGGCGTCGTGTGCTTGGTGTGGGTATCGCCATTATGGTGATCATCCAGACCTGTCTCTACGGCTTCGTCAGTTGGATCCCGACACTATTGGTTCAGCAGGGTATGGACATCGTTAAGTCGCTGCACTGGAACATGGTGATGACGCTCGGTGGGCCCGCCGGCGGTATTCTTGCGTTGTTGCTAGTCGATCGTGTCGGACGCAAAGGCATTCTTGTTGTCGCGGCGATTATTGCCGCCGCGCTGGGGATGCTTTATCCGCGCTTAGACGTTGAGTCCTGGGTGATGATGACGGGTTTCCTACTGCTGACCGCCATTTACGTTATCGTGGTAGTAGGACAAGCAATCTATTTGTCCGAGCTGTTTCCCACTAGGCTTCGTATGCGTGGTACCGGCGTCTGCAATACCGTGGCACGAATCATCGCTACCTTTATTCCTTTCATTGTACCTGCGCTCTATGCGGCTGGTGGCATGCAGCTCGTTACTAGCGTGCTGTCGGGATGCCTATTGGCGTTTGCTCTCATCGTGGCGTTTGCCGGACATGAAACTCGTAAACGCTCTTTAGAAGAGAGCAGCTCATGAACTTGGCCGAGCGCTACGCCGGCTTCGGTCCGATATTGCATCGTTACGGCAGCGATAGCCTCCTGATCGATCTTGCCGATGGGCCATCGCCCGATCTGGCCCGACAGAAATGCATCTGGTATTTGGATGAAGTGATCGCGACCTGGCCTGATGTGATCGAAACAGTGCCGGCGGTCAATAACTTGCTATTGGTTTGTCGCGACGCAGGCTCGGTCTTACGCGTCAGAGACCGGCTGCGGCGTGGAGAACTTGAAGGTGATGTCGGTACCGCGCCGGGCCGAGACATCGTGATCCCCGTCCGCTACGGCGGAGCTGGCGGGCCCGACCTGATTGCAGTTGCTGAACATTGCGGCCTGAGCGTGGCTGCACTGGTCAAGGCGCATTCGGACGCTGTATATAGTGTGCTGTGCCTTGGCGCGCATCCGGGCTTTGGTTATCTCGCAGGCTTGCCATCTGCGCTAAGCGTGCCGCGGCACGCTTCTCCACGGACTCGTGTCGAAGCTGGGTCGGTAGCTATCGGCGGCAGTCAGGCCGGCGTGATTGCCGCCCCAACGCCTAGTGGCTGGAACCTGATCGGGCACACCGATCTCACGTTTTTCGATCTGCACGCACAGCCGCCGAATCTGCTGCGATCGGGCGATCGACTGCGCTTCGAAATTGAGGACATTCTCTCATGATGGAAATTCTACAGAGTGGCGGGCTAACCACGGTGCAGGATATTGGCCGCCGTGGCCAGGCTCGCCTCGGCATCAGCCGCGCCGGGGCTCTCGATCGTCTAGCGTTGAGGGTGGGCAATCGCTTACTGGGTAACCCGCCGGAGACCGCAGGACTCGAGATATTGCTGCCCCCATTTCGTGCACGGTTCGAAGTTGATACCGATATCGCGGTGACCGGTGCTGGTGCGCGGCTGCATGCGGGGAGGAAGCGCTTGCCGCCGTGGTCGCGGGTCAAGCTGGCTGCGGGAGAGGAATTACGATTGGAAGCGCCGATGCGCGGACAGGCGGTCTATCTCTGCGTGCGATTTGGCATATCGGTACCGACGGTGCTCGGGTCCCGCAGTACCGATCTTAAGTTCGCCTTTGGAGGATACGAGGGGCGTCCGCTCAGCCGCGGCGATCGTCTCGATGTACAGGCATCTTCCAGGCCTTTACTGGCCTGCGCGGTAGCACCGCCGGAGATGCAGGAGCTAGCGGCTTCTGATTTGCCTGCCACCAACTTGGCGACTCCGCTACGGTTTCTTCCGAGCATGGAGTGGTCGCACTTGGGTACCGAACGTCAGCATATGTTGACAACCAGCAAGTGGCGAGTTTCCCGCCAGAGTAACCGGATCGGTTTTCGTCTGGAGGGCGACCCGATACTATTCGAACGACCGATTGAGATGCTCTCCTATGGCGTACTGCCGGGGTTGATTCAACTCCCGCCGGCGGGCGAGCCGATCGTATTGCTTAGCGATGCGCAGACAGTTGGCGGCTATCCCCGATTGGGTGTCGTGATCGAGCAGGATCTGCGCCGCCTGGCTCAGACGCCTGCGGGGCAGGACGTAAGATTCCAGCCTTGTACGCTGGCGGAGGCTGCGGAGGCTGAAGAGAAAGAGCAACGATGGTTCGCTGAGCTTTGCCGTTGGCTGGAGGTGTTTGACTCATGAAGTATGAAGAGTTGCAGTCATTGTGTCGCTCGTTCGGGAAAAGCGGGTTGGCGATACTCGATTGGCAGGCACCGGGGTATCGCGTGAGTTTGATCGCTTCCAGATCTTATATGCAGTGCTCTTCCGCGTTACCGCGGACTGCGACTACCCCTAGTGTTGTGGCGTTGTATTCGGCTACCCACGTCGAAGCCGGCCCACACGTTGTAAAGAGCCCCGGCGTGGGCTGGGTTCGGCTATCGCACCCGTTGATGGAAGGTTCACTGGCCAGGCTCGGCGAAGCGGTCGGCGCCAACGACATTGTTGCACTGATCCAAGTCGGGCCACTGATGCTGCCTGTCCATGCCAGCAGTGACGGTACGATTACGGTGTTGCTCGTTAACGAGGGGGATACCGTCGATTTCGACGCGCCGCTGCTCCACCTGCAATCCTCACCACCAGCATGATTAGGTCGAGAAACATGATGCACAACGGTTCAGGAGACAGAAAATGAAAACGATTGATCTCAATGCCGATATGGGGGAGGGCTTCGGCCGTTGGAAAATGGGCGACGACGCTAGGCTGATGCAGATTATTACCTCGGCCAACATTGCCTGCGGTTTCCATGCCGGGGATCCCGCTATCATGACTGAGACCGTGGCCATGGCACATGAAAGGGGGGTCGGCGTCGGGGCGCATCCCGGCTTCAACGATTTGGCGGGTTTCGGCCGGCGGCGGATTCTCGATATTGGCTACGACGAGCTCAAGGCGATGATGCTCTATCAGATTGGAGCGCTATCGGCGATCGCGCGGAATCAGGGTAGCCGCATCACGCACTTCAAGGCACATGGCGCGTTGGGCAACATGTCGGCGACGGATGAAACACTATCGCGGGCACTCGTCGATGCCGTGCTCGCCTTTGATCCAGCGCTGGTGTTCGTTATCCCGCCGTTCACTGTGACCGAAACGCTGGCCGTCGAGGCTGGCCTGCAGGTCGCACGGGAAGTGTTCGCCGACCGCACCTATGCCGACGACGGCTATCTTCAGCCACGACGATTGTCGGGTGCCGTGATTCACGACGTCAATATCGCGGCGCGTCGCGCGGTGGAAATGGTCGAGACCCAGTCGATCACTACGCTCTCAGGCAAGCGCCTGGAGACGCCGATCGACACGATCTGTGTCCATGGCGACTCGCCCGAGTCTGTGGCGATGGCCTGCGGCGTGCGCGCGGCGCTTGAAGCCGCTGGTTGGTCCCTTGTTAATTTTAATGGGAAGTAGTGGATATTCCCCTTTGTCAGACTAGTTGTCTAGTTGGCGATTTTGCCTAAATCCACATTAGAGTGGGAAGCTATTTTCGCTTTATAACCACAGTGTGGCGTCGGTAGCCGCTGAGGAATGCATATCGGATACAACCCTGTATGGCTGGGTGAAAAAATGTCGCCGACAAGGAGTGCCTTTGCTAGGGAACTGTAAGGTTCGGGATGGCTGGCCAGCTGACGCCAAGCTAGCTGTGGTGATTGAAACGACCTCTTAATCAGAAACCGAACTTGGCACGTATTGCCGAGGAAGAGGCTTATATCCTGAAAAGGTCCAACGCTAGAAAGAGGCCTGCCTCCAGGATGCCGACATGCAGGAGAACCTAGATAAGGCTGCTCAGAAACAGCAGCGCGATGGCCGCCGTATAACCAGGAAGCTCAAGGCCGATGTTCGTTGCAAGGACCGAAGCTTTAGCAGAAACGATTTTGTTACTGGTGGTGTCGAAAAAGCTCGAAGCCTTTTACGGCGAAGCACCGAGCAACGAGGGCGGCTTACATCGTTGAACAAACGCATAAGGCTCTTGATGCACTTTGATGAGACGGTAGCTGGTGGCGCGGCACGCTATAAGGCCGCTGGGGTGGTGGGGCTGAGTCAACGCACCTTAAAACGTTGGCGATAAATCAATGGCGGCGTTGCTATGGATCAACGTCCATACGCTGTGCGTGTTGTGTAGCCTCATCAGCTCACTCCGACGGAAGAAGAGACAATTCTGGATACCTGTGGCAATCCGTGTATCAGAGCTTTTCGAAAGGCCTGCCTAACCTCTTTGCTGCGTAGTCGCTCATCAACGTGATGCCCGACGATTCTACGCGAGTAGGCGTCGGTCACCAGGCTCACATAGCTCATCCCTGTACGAGTTGGCATGTACACGATATCGACGACTCATGCCTGATTGGGGACGGCTTGCAATCACTTGTTCAGGGCTCGCTTTTAGCAGATGGGATGACGATAAAACGGTGATGGCTCAAGGTTGTCTTGTGGTAAGCCCGACGTCGAGTAACCAGAAGTCGTTGAGCGCGCAATAACTGAAACAGAGGGTCACGTCCCAGATGAAGTGCCGGGGCAGGTTGTTCATGTAGCAGATAATGCAGCTTGCGAACGCCGATTCGCGGTTGGCTGCAGCGTATCCCAAACACGAAGCTGACCACGCGCCGCTCTCGCAAAGCCCACACTTTATACGTACGCAATGCCCGGTACCAAGCTTGGCGGCTGATATCGAGAAACCGGTACACCTAGCTGACGGTGAGCCCTGTTACTTGCTCTTGCTCGAAGGTCTGCCTGACGGATTTTTACCGAGATTCCGTAATCCTTTTCCAGCACATTGACGACTGCTTCGAAGAATTGTGCTTTTTGCTGCGAGAACTCCAGCTGTTTCTCTAGCTCTTGGATGTGCTGCTCTGGCGTCGGATGAAGAGCTTTCATTGCATGGCTCTCAGTATATCGACTGCCTCGGGGCCCAATTATAGTTGGAGTTGGGACATCAGCTACTGCCCCTCTTCGGTGCGTGGGCAGCATTAGTATCTCTGTACCTGATCCTGGACAGCTACAGGTGCAAGATTATTGCCGAGGAAGTGCATGACTACGAGTCTGGATACTTGTTAAAACAACTGATTGGGCGTGCGCTGCTGCGTGAGAGTTACCGGCAAGCGCCGCCGGTTCTGTACTCGGATAAAGGCACCCCGATGACCTCTTACATCCTGCGTGCGAGATTGGCAGAGCTGGACATGTTGATGTCCCATAGCTGACCATGCGTAAGCAACGATAATCCCTATTCAGAGGCGCTGTTTTACTGTCCAGTATGGCCAAGAGGTCTTTACCTCGCTAGTCGCCGTTCGAGCACGCCTACAACGAACACTACCTTCATAGTGGTATCAACTTCGTTACGCCTGCCGACCGGCATCGTGGCACGGATACTAAACGCTTGGCGAAGCGAAAAGCGGTATATGAACGTGCAAAGCGCCTAAACCCCAAGCGGGTCTGACAATGTTTGGTGCTGGGAAGCCATCGGAAGTGGATAGTGGCATGATCTGTCACGCTGAGTGACGCGAGTGCAATACTTGGCATAGTACTTCAGGCGCTGTACTCATCATCTCAGAACGAGAACCTCCAAGGAGTTGTCATGCCAGCCACCCGCACGCCCTCGTCCGCCAGGGAGCGGATACATCTGTGGTGGGATTTGTTCATCATCGTGCTCGTGATCGCCAATCTGACATTGCTGCTGTTCGATAGCCTCTTCCTGATCCCCCCGCTGAACACGGCCTTCGAGGCCGTAACACCCGGGTTGCATGCGGCCTATGAGCAGAACATCCACGCCAACTTCCTCTCCATCGACCTGGCGTTCGTCGCCGTCTTCCTGCTCGATGTGCTAGCGGGGTGGGCAGTGGCCATCGCGGAGCGGCGCTACCACCGCTGGTTCTTCTATCCCTTCGTGCACTGGTATGACGTGCTGGGGTGTATCCCGCTGAGCGGTTTCCGCCTGTTGCGTGTGCTGCGTGTGGTCTCGTTATTGTTCCGTCTGCAACGCCTCGGTTTGATTGATGTTCGCCGCTGGTACCTCTACGGAGTGGCAGCCAAGTATCTCGATATATTGCTGGAGGAGCTGACGGACCGTATCTCCCTGCGCATGCTCGATAACGTGCAGCAGCAGTTGCGCGACAGCGATGACCTCTCGTCCTCTGTGATCGAGCGTGTCGTGGAGCCTCGCAAGCAGGCCTTGATCCAGGAGATCAGCCTACGACTCGAGACCATGGCAGGGGATATCTATACCCAGAACCGCGACGATACCCTGCGCTATGTGAGGGGGCTGGTCAGTCGCACCCTGGCGGAGAGCCCGGAGCTCCAGCGTGTCTCGCGCCTGCCCATGGGCACCCAGCTGACGAAAGGGCTGGAAAGCTCGCTGTCGGATCTGGCCTGTCACCTTGTCGATGAAGCCTTGGCGGGCCTGCGCTCCAAGGAGTTCTCGGCGCTGGTGGGGCATCTGGCAGAGAGTGGTTTCGATGCCTGGGCGCGCACTGACCCGAGAACTGAGCAGATCACCGAGCAGGTGCTGATCGACATGCTGGAGCTGCTCAAGGAGCGCATCGCCGTGAAGAGTTGGCAGAAGAAATACGAGTGAAGACAGGTGTGCCTGCAGGGTCATGTCGCGACTGGCCAGCGGGCAGGGCAACTCTCTGCACAGGGCAGCCCCTTGAAAGTCGGTCACGACCTCCCGACATCAGTATCTCGGCAATGGATCTGTAACACCCAAAAGGACGTCTCGATGTCATATGCACCGCAACCCTCAAGCGACACTCACGACCTCGAGCAGGCGAAGACGTGGCTACGTACCTACCAGCGAGTGCGAGCTGCCACCGAAGCGATCTGTGCGCCGCTGCACAAGGAAGACTACATGGTGCAGAGCATGGCGGATGTCAGCCCGCCCAAATGGCACATCGCCCATGTCAGCTGGTTCTTCGAGGCCTTCATCCTGAAGCCGTTCCAGCCCGGCTATCAGACGCTCGATCCCGCCTACGATCACCTCTTCAACTCCTACTACGAGACCCATGGCGTGCCGTTCCCGCGCGCCGAGCGTGGCGCAATCTCGCGCCCGACCGTCGACGATGTCTATTGCTATCGCGCACACGTCGATCAGGCCATGCAGGCCTTGCTGGAGAATCCGCCTGAGGAACATCTGCCGGAGATTCTGCGCCGTCTGGAGCTGGGTCTGCCGCATGAGCAGCAGCATCAGGAGCTGCTGTTGATGGACATCAAGCACATCCTGGCGCAGAACCCGCTGTGCCCGGCCTATCGGGATGATCTGGCGCCTGGCTTGGCACCGACACCGGAGCAGGAGGTGCCGCCGTTGGGGTGGATTGCCTATCCTGCCGGGATTCGCGAGATCGGCCATGATGCCTCTAGAGGCGGCTTCGCCTACGACAACGAGATGGGCCGCCACCGTCAGTTCGTCGAGGCATTCGAGATCGCTGACCGTCCGGTGACCAACGGCGAGTTTCTTGCCTTCATGCAGGACGGTGGATACGCCACTCCCGAGCACTGGCTGGCGGATGGCTGGGCGACGGTCAAGGCGGAAGGCTGGCAGGCGCCGCTTTACTGGGTTGAGCGTGACGGCGTCTGGCATCACTACACCCTCGGCGGCCTGGTGCCGGTGGATCTGAGCGCGCCGGTCTGCCACGTCAGCTTCTTCGAGGCCGATGCCTATGCGCAGTGGGCGGGTGCGCGCCTGCCCACCGAGGCCGAGTGGGAAACGGTGGCCCAGGATGTCCCTCTCTCGGGTAACTTCGTCGATCAGGATCATCTGCAGCCAATCGCAGCCGCGAAAGCCGAAGGCACACCGAGTCAGATGTTCGGCGATGTTTGGGAGTGGACGGGTAGCGCCTATCGTCCGTATCCGGGCTTTCGCAAGCTGCCGGGCAGCCTGGGCGAATACAACGGCAAGTTCATGTCCGGTCAGATGGTGTTGCGCGGAGGCTGTTGTGCCACGCCGGCAGACCACATCCGCGCGACCTATCGCAACTTCTTCCCGCCCGAGGCGCGCTGGGCATTCTCCGGCTTCCGGCTCGCCAGGGACAGTGGGGCATGATGGGCTGACGCCCTGCATGACGCGCCTCCGAGCACCTTCATCTGCTGCTTTCATCTGCCGCTTCTATCTTCCAACCCGTAAAGGAGTGTTCATGGCCGACAATCCCGAACCGCGTATTACCTTGCACCCGCTATCCTCGCGGGTGCGAATCCTGGTCGGTGAGACAGTGATCGCCGACACTGGCGACGCGCTGGAATTGCGCGAGAAGGGCTATCCGCCGAGGCGCTACCTGCCGCGCGACGATGTGGCGATGGCGAAGCTCTCGGTCTCTCACACCGTCACCCATTGCCCCTTCAAGGGCGACAGTACCTATTACTCGCTGCCGGATCTTTCCGACATCGCCTGGAGCTACGATCACCCCATCGAGGAGATGCAGGCGATCGCCGGGCGGCTGGCGTTTGATGGCGACAAGGTCACGTTGGAGATGGAGTGATTCAGGTGAATGACTCGCGGCCAACGTGATTCTCTTGTCGGCGCATAAGGTCCCACCGTGCTCTGCTTCAGAGATAAACCGATAGAGAACAGTGGCTTGGCGTTTGTCAGATAGTTAGAATCCTGCAGTTTGCTGCACCGCGCTCAGCCATCGGGTGCGGTGTAGCCTTACCTTTCCCTTATCCAGACTCAGTACTCCGGTTGGACGAATCACCTCGCTTGATTCCTTTCCGTACAGGCTGCACCAGGAGTCAAGACGGTGGTTGTCCCTTCGAACATTGCGCCAGTGATGAGTGTACTGCTATGCCTCGTGCTGGCCTCCTGCATCAGTCGTTACCTCAAGTCCCCCCGCATGAAAGGCCGCATCGGCGAGTGGCGAGTGCGCTGGATGGCGCGCCGACTCGGCAAGCAGGGCTATCGTGCCGTGCACAATGTCACCCTCAAGACGCCGGACGGCACCACTCAGATCGATCACGTCCTGCTCTCGCCGTATGGGTGCTTCGTGCTGGAAACCAAGCACATGAAAGGGTGGATCTTCGGCAGCGAGAAGCAGGCGCGCTGGACACAGAAGCTTCATCGCCGTTCCTTCAGTTTCCAGAACCCGTTGCGCCAGAACTACAAGCACCTCAAGGCGCTGGAGGCGACGCTCGGCGTGCCTTCCGAGCACCTGCATTCGGTGATCATCTTCGTGGGCAGCGCGATCCTGAAGACCGAGATGCCGCCCAATGTGACGCGTGGCACTGGCTTCGTGTCGTATATCCGCTCTTTCGCGACGCCCGTCTTCAGCGAGGCACAGGTCGAGGCCATGCACGAGGCATTGTTGACGGGGCGCCTGGCACCGACCTTGGCCACGCATCGCGCTCATGTGAAGCATCTCAAGCAGCGCAATGAGTCCCTGGCGACACGTCAGTGCCCGAAATGCGGCAGTGCGATGGTGGTTCGCGTGGTCAAGTCAGGCCCGAAGCAGGGCCAGCAGTTTCTGGGTTGCTCGACCTTCCCTCAATGTCGTGTCACTCAGGCGTTGTGATCTCGGGATGGCATGATTGTGGCCCCCGCATGCCGTCACCTGCCTACGGGGCCGCCACGCCATAGACTGCTGCTGGCGTACATCAATGCTAGACCGAGCGCTGATTCTCGCTTGAACGCTGACAGCTCCTTCACTTCCTTGTCGCGTCCCTCCTGGAGCATGCCGGTCAGCACACCGTGAACCGTACATCACCCATCAGGGGGAAGTCGCCAGGCGGAAGACGCCTGTCATGATCCGTGACGGATACCGTGTCACGGCGCGATCCAGTGGATGCTGGGCGTCATCCCGCTCAAGCAGATTTCGAGAGGGCCGGCTTGCGCCCGCACACAAGGTGAGGCTCAGCTTGTCGCTGACAGGGGAATGGTGCCGAAGTCTTTCGAGAGTGCGGCGATTTCACGGCCATCCTTGTGCAGCAATCGGTCGACGCTGACGTGGCAGCTCACTTCGCAGACCCCACTTTCGGCATCGACGTAACTCCTTATGCTTTTCTTCATGGCACCTTCAATGATGACTTGCTTGAGTTCTCCCTCAAGCAGAAGCGAGATGGGCAGTCGAAGGGTCGCGCCATCGTGAGGGATATCCTGCGTGCTCGCGATGGGGAACCAGTGTGAGTAGGGGGGGCTGCCTTCGGGAACATACTTCATGAGGTTCTGATAGACAGTGCCGCCCGATAACAGGAAATCAAGAAAGTACTTCATGGTGTCCCTCCCGGGAGATGTGCATCGATTCGAGGTGATGAAGGCTCATGACACTGGTTCCTTTAGCATGTCGGGGGAAGGGCGGGCCGGTATCATCAGCTTCAGGTGGTGATGTCCGCCATCCAGAGGCAAGTGGACTTCGCCTGCTTCACACAGGGTGGTGTCCCCATTGAGGTGTGCCTCTGTCAGGGTGAGGTCTTCCAGGGTGGAGTGCTTGATTTCCACGGTGTAGTGAGTCGATAGCATGCTGATGGTGGCCGTGAATCCCGGCCAGCTGGCAGGCAGGTTCGGGGCAATGATCAGCACGTCCCCTTCGCGACGGATGCCCAGGATGCCTTCCAGTCCCGCCCGATACATCCAGCCAGCGGATCCCGTATACCAGGTCCAGCCGCCACGACCCTCATGGGGGGCGATGGAATACACATCGGCAGCCACGACGTAGGGTTCTACCTTGTAGCGTGCCGTGTCCTGTCGAGACAGCGCATGATTGATGGGGTTGAGCAGCGAGAACAACCGAACGGCGTTGTCGCCCTGTCCCAGCTGTGCGTAGGCCAAAATGGCCCACATCGAGGCGTGGCTGTACTGGCTGCCGTTTTCCCGCAGTCCAGGGGGGTATCCGCTGATGTATCCCGGATCTCGCTCGGGATGATCGAAGGGCGGCCAGAACAGCAGTGCCAACCCGGGGTCGTGGCGAATCAGCTCCTCATCCAGCGATTGCATGGCCTGCAGGGCATGGCGTGGGTCAGCGGCTCCGGACAGGACTGCCCAGGACTGGGCTATCGAGTCGATACGACACTCCTCACTCTCCCGAGTGCCAAGCCAGCTTCCGTCGTCGTAGGTCGCGCGCCGGTACCATGCTCCGTCCCAGGCATGCTGTTCGATGGCCTCACGCACCGAGATGGCATGGGCACGCCAGCGTGCCGCTCGACTCGCTTCCCCCTCACGGCGTTCCGCATGAGGGGCGAAGAGGTCCAGGGTGCGAATCAGCAACCATCCCAACCAGACGCTTTCTCCCTTGCCGGCTTCTCCCACTCGATTCATGCCATCGTTCCAGTCCCCGCCGCCGATCAATGGCAGGCCGTGCTCCCCCGTCAGTGTCAGGCATTGATCAAGGCCACGCGCACAGTGTTCATACAGCGTCGCCGCCGTATCCGCGATCATGGGCTGGAAGAAGGCGTCGTGTTCATCACTGCCCAGCAGGGGGCCTTCCAGGAAATTGACGGACTCATCCAGCACCTCGATATCCCCTGATGTCAGGACATACTGGGCGCAGGCATGCGCCAGCCATACGCGGTCGTCGGATATGCGGGTGCGGACGCCCTGGCCTGAATGCGGCAACCACCAGTGCTGCACATCGCCCTGCACGAACTGGCGTGATGCGGCCCGCAGCAGGTGATGGCGTGTGGTGTCTGGACTGGCGAAGGACAGCGCCATGCCATCCTGCAGCTGATCACGGAACCCATAGGCGCCACTGGCCTGATAGAAGGCAGAGCGAGCCATGATCCGGCAGGCCAGGGTCTGATAGAGCAACCAGCCGTTGAGCATGATGTCCATGGCGCGATCCGGGGTGGAGACCTGCACGGCTTCCAGTCGATCCTGCCAATACGCGGTGACGGCGGCGAGCTCGGCATCAAGATCAGCCTGTCGGTACTGATGTATGAGGTGCCTGGCGTCTTCACGTGAATGACTCTGCCCCAGCAACGAGACGATCTCGACACTTTCTCCGGGGGCCAGTTCGATCAGGCACTGGAGTGCCGCACAGGGATCCCAGCCAGCCCCGATGGCACCGGACAGGGGAGTGTTCCCGGTGAGAGCGGCGGGAGCGGCGTGGTGCCCCCCATGCCCCAGGAACTCGCAGCGGTCTGTCGTGAATGACGTCTGCAGGCCACAGAGATCAGCGAAGGCGATGCGCCCGGCAAAGTTCATGCTCCAGGGATTGCTGGTCAGCAGTGCGCCAGTGTCATCATCCTTGCACGAGACGACGAAGGGAGCGGATGTGCCGCGGGCGAGTCCCAGTGCCCATTCGGCATAGGCGGTGACAGAGAGTCTGCGCGACCGATCAGAGCGATTCTCCAGGGTCATGCGCGAGATGCGGAGGGGGTCGTTCAGCGGGACGAAATGTATCAGGTCCACGGCAATACCCTGTGCTTCGTGTTCGAAACGGCTATAACCAAATCCGTGGCGCGCGACGTAACGTCCGTTGTCGTTGATCGGCGAGGCCGTTGCCGTCCACACCGCCAGGCTGTCTTCATCGCGTAGATAGATAGCATCACCGCAAGGATTCATCACGGGGTCATTGGACCAGGGCGTGAGGGGGTTCTCGCGGCTGTTGTCCGCCCATGTGTAGCCCGCCCCTTCTGCCGATACCTGAAAACCGAAGCCTTCATTGGCGATGACGTTGAGCCACGGAGCGGGTGTGGTGCATCCCTGCTCCAGAATCGTCACGTATTCCTTGCCGTGCTTGTCGAAGCCGCCCAGGCCATTGAAGTACTCAAGCGCTGCGGACTCGTCCTGTCGGGTGGCGGTGTGCTGCGCGGTGGGAGGCGTGGCCACCTCGGGGGATGCCGGGACGGGTGCGGGGAGCTGTATCGGCGGTATCAAGGCCAGTTGATCGGCGAGCGGCCCACGCTGAGCCAGCAGCATCACTCTGGCCACGGACTGCAGCAACAGGCGGGAGGCAAGGTTCATCAGGTCCGCACGCAGGACGATGACGGAGCCTTGATCGTGCCCTTCATGGATGCGCGGGCGTGTCTGGCTACTGTTGACGGCCGCCTCGATCGCTTGCTGGAGATCCTGGACGTAGGAAGAGGCACGCTCATTGACGATCACCAGATCGACCCCGAGACGCTTCATTCGCCAGTACTCATGAGCGCGCAGCAGCTGACGCACCTGTGCCATGTCGTCGATGGCATCGATGCGCACCAGCACGATTGGCAGGTCTCCGGAAATGGCCAATGGCCAGAGTGCGGATTGTGGCCCTGCTCCGCGGGCCATGGTGTCTCGTGAGGCCCTGAAGCGCGCGTCGGCATACAGGATCGGCGCGGTCAGGCGCTGGAAGTCCGTCGCTTCTTCCGGCGAGATGCCCAGGTGATGGAGCTGAACCTGAGCCTGGGTCCAGGCCAGTGTCTTGGCTCGTTCGTAGGCACTGCGGTCATGGTGCTTGTCGACGAGATCCAGCAAGGCCTCACGGGTGTCCGCGACCACCGTCCAGAACGCGATCCGGGTGATCTTGCCCGGCGGGACCTTCAGACAATGTCGCAGGGAGAATACCGGGTCCAGCACGGTGCCCGTGGTGTTGGTCAGGGGGTGCTCGGCCTGCAGAGCGGTCGCTGTGCGTACCGTGCGACCCCTGCCGATGAAATGCGCCCGGTCCGTCTCGTACTGGAGGTCGCTGAGGGTCTCGCCTTCCACGACCGCGAAGTGCGCTGCCCAGATTTCATCATCATCCGGACTGCGACGGCGACGTGTCGCGACCAGCGCCGCGTATTCTTCCAGGTACTCGGTGACCACGAACAACTTGGCAAACGCCGGATGGGCGTTCTCGGTCGCGGGCGCCGTCAGGACCAGCTCCGCATAGGAGGTCACGTCAATCTCGCGGGCCGTTCGCCCGCTGTTGATGAGTGAGATGCGCCGGACTTCGCTGTCGTCCTCGCCAGAGACGAGGATATCCAGATGCGTGGTCAGGTTGTCCTGGCGATGGGTATAGCGAACGTAATCCTCGGCAAAGGTGGCTTCGTGATCTGCCGGGGCGAGCGCCTCCTCATTTGTCTCGCTCGGCAGGGAGTCACTGGCCGTCCAGAGGGCTTTCGTCTTGCGGTCGCGCAGGAAGACGAAACTGCCCAGATGATCGCAGGTGGCATCCTCCAGCCAGCGACTGATGGCGATATGCTGCCAGCGGCTATAGCCCGCTCCACTGGCCGTCAGCATGATGCAATAGCGCCCATTGGAGAGGAGATGGGTGAGATGCGCGCCCACCAGACGCTGTGTGACATGGCGGATGGCACGGCTTTCACCGAGCGTCTCGTTCGGGGCCGACGCGACCTCCTCGGCGCGAGGGTGGGTGATCGACATGTCGCGCGGGACACGCTCCTGCAGCAGCAATTCGCAGGCCTGGATGATCGGTTCTCGATGGAAGCGTTCGCGCATGTTCCCGTCGTGAAGCGCGTTGGCAATGGCGACGATCGTCATGCCTTGATGGTGGGCCATGTAACTGCGAATGATCGCGAAGCGCTCGCCTGCGGAGACGTGGGTGAGAGTGAAATCGAGCGCCTCATAGAACCCGTGTCGTCCCTGGGCGCCCATTTCCTGCAGCGACAGGAAGTTCCGGTATGCCCCGACAGCGTCCACCATCGTGGCGAGGGCAGTGGCATAGGGCGCGATGACCAGATTGGCGGACAGACCCCGTTTCAGCCCCAGGCCCGGGACGCCGAAGTTGGTGTACTGATAGGTGAAGTGGCCATCGCGTACGTTGTACGCCGATTCGGAAATCCCCCATGGCACCTTCAATGCGCTGGCATAGGCGACCTGTCTGGCGACGGCCAGACGGTTGCTCTGTTCCAGAAGGCTGCCTGCCGGCGCGCGCATCACCAGCGACGGCATCAGATATTCGAACATCGAACCCGACCAGGAGATCAGCGCCGAGCCATTTTCCAGCGGAGTGGCCGTGCGCCCGAGGCGGAACCAGTGACGTGTCGGGGCATCCCCCTTGGCGATCACGAACAGACTGGCGAGGCGGGCTTCAGACGCGAGCAGGTCATAGCAGCTGCTGTCGAGGATGTTGCCCTCTACCGAGTATCCGATTGACAGCAACTGACGTTCCGGTGCGAGCAGGAACGTGAAATCCATCTCCAGCGCCATGTGTCTGGCAGTGGAGGCAATCTCGTGGAAACGTGCCATCAGGCGTTCACGAGGGTCGGGGTGGTGGATCATTCTTGCATCATGGCAATGTTCGGCAATCGAGGTGCGCATGGCACCGATCCAGTACAGCAGGTCCTCGGCCCAGGGGGCGTGGACGTGTCGCAGCACCTCATGAGCCAGGTGGGTGGCGTGATCCGCAAGAGGATGCAAGGCGGGCAGCTGTTCCATGAATCCTTCGGAGGAGGTCGCCTGCAAGTGGGCTTCCATCGCGGCGATGCCGGGGCGCAGGCGCGTCATCTGCTGAGCATGGGCCGAGGGGGCCTGTGCGAGGCATTCATGTACCAGACTCAAGTGGTCCATGATGCCCTGGTGAAGATTCTCCGATGGCAAGGTCTTCGCCCAGACGTCGCAGGCATTGGCGACGACCAGCAGATGTCCGGCCAGATTGCCGCTATCGACCGATGAGACATATTTCGGGTCCAGCGGCCTGAGATCTCGAGTGTCATACCAGTTGAAGAGATGTCCGCGATGCTTTGCCAGCGACTGCATCACCTTCAACGAGGTGTCCAGACGTTCCGCACTCTTGTTGGCCCCCAGCCAGCCGAAATCCCGGGCGGCCAGAATGGAGATGAGATACAGGCCCATGTTGGTAGGCGAGGTGCGGTGCGCGATGACGGGCTGAGGCGTTTCCTGGAAATTGTCCGGCGGAAGCCAGTTGTCGCGCGCGGTGACGAAGGTTTCAAAGAAGCGCCAGGTCCGGCGAGCGATCAAGCGTAGCTCGCGGTTTTCCTCAAAGGACAAGGCGGCCTGCGGGGCAAGACTTCTTGAGCCGCTGACCCATTGCGCTATCGCCGGGGCGGCGAGCCACAAGGCGGCGAACATCACCACCACCGGCCAGGTCTGTGGGGACTGGCTGAGCACACCGGCAGCGGCGCACAGCGCAAACAATGTCCCCGGCGCCATGCTGCGATAAGCGCCACCCAGTGACAGTCGCGGCTGCCCGGAAGTCTGAGCTGCGGTGGTCCACTCGAGAAGGTGGCGGCGAGTGATCGTCAGGCGCAGCAAGGTGCGCCCGATGGCATCCAGCATTCGCCAGGCCTGGTCTGGCAGGAAGGCAATCCACAGCAGCGTCTGGGAGGCGGCAAGCGTCAGGTCATAGCCCCATTGCTGGAAATAGTGCCGCAGATTGATGCCGGAGCGCATTGGCACAAGCGACAGCACGAGAGGGATCAGCGGCGGGGCGGCAATCACGATCATCACACACAGCGTGCCCAGCAGAGCGGCGGAGAGAGGCAATCCCCAACTGACGACCAGAAACGACAGCAGTAGCGGCGCCAGCAGTGAGCGCCGCAGGTTGTCCATGAGCTTCAGTCGTCCGGTCCATGGCATCTTGCGTGACACGATCCATGGCAGCAGCTGCCAGTCACCACGGGTCCAGCGGTGGGTGCGCTTGGCCGAGACCTCATAGCGGCACGGGAAGTCCTCGATGACCTCGATGTCTGACGCAAGACCGGCGCGCGCGAAGACCCCTTCGAACAGATCATGGCTGAGCACGCGGTTGTCCGGGACGCGCCCCTTGAGGGCTGCCTCGAACGCATCGATCTGATAGATGCCCTTGCCGGCGAAGGACCCCTCGCCCAACAGATCCTGATAAAGATCCGAGGTGGCGGCCGCATAAGGGTCTACCCCGCCGGGTGCCGAGAACAGGCGCTGGAAGAGGGAGCCCTGCCTGCCCATCGGCAGGGACGGCGTGACACGGGGCTGAAGGATGCCATACCCCTCCACGATGCATTGGCGGTGCTTGTCGAACCGGGGATGATTCAAGGGATGCGCCATCTTGGCGATCAGCTTGCTTGCGGCCCCGCGAGGGAGGCGAGTGTCCGCATCCAGCGTGATCACATAGCGTACCCCGGCCGGTATGCGTTCAGTGGGCAGGAAGGTGGTGTCGTCTGCACCGCGCAGCAGGCGATTGAGCTCATGTAGCTTGCCGCGCTTGCGCTCCCACCCCATCCAGCAGTGTTCGCTGTCATTGAAGACTCGGCGACGATGCAAGACGAGGAAGCGGGGAAATCCCTCATTGTCGCCATGGCGCAGATTCAGGTCCGCAATGGCTGCGTTGGCGAACGATAGCAGTCGAGTGTCTTCTGGCATGACGTCATGCGCCGCATCCACGCCATCGGTCAACAGGGCATAGAAGATTGAGCCTCCACCGCTGGCCAGATAGTGCACTTCCAGGCGCTCTATCTGCTCCTGGAGATCAGCCTCGCGGGTCAGCAGGGTCGGCACGGCGATCAGGGTGCGCAAGTCAGGTGGTACGCCCTCGGACAGGTCGAGACTGGGCAATGGCTGCGGTCCGACACAGAAGATGATGAGACGACTGACCAGCAAGGTCGCAAGCTCAGTGGCAGGCAGCAGCCCCAGCAGGCCGAGCAGCCACATCCATCCAGCGCTGAATGCCTCCGAGGACAGTGACGCGATGCCCTGCAAGGCCATCCACAGCAGCGCCGCGGTGGTCAGGACGATCAGGCCGACATAGCCACTGATGCCTCCTGCGATGCACCAGTGGCGAAGGTGTTGGCGCCCTGTACGTTGATATCCGAGGGTGTCTTCAAATGCCTTGCGTCCCGCCGCGATCAGCACATACCCCGGGTCACCTCGTCGCGCTGACTCATTGGCATCCTCGGTGGCACTTGCCGCCTCGCGAGCCGCCACCAGCGCGCATTGCGTGATGTGAAGTTCACTGTGCTCAGAGCCACGTGCCAATTGCTCGATGGCACTTCGATAGCTGTTGCGGGTCGGGAAGTCGAGCGTGGAGAAACGCGGAGCGTCCATGAGGCGAGCATTGACCAGGCTGAGGCTTTCAAAGACATCGGCCCAGTCAATGCTCGAGACGAAGTGCATGCTGGTAATGATATTGCGGACGGTGACGTTGGCGGCGCCCTGACGCTGCTGAGCCCGTTGTACCAACTCATCGATGGAGGAGCCCTGCAGACGGACTCGACGCTCCAGCCAGCTCATCATGGGATGAGTGCGCGTATCGATACCGCGCAAGCGCTTGGCCAGCTGGGCGACGAAAGGTGCCGTCAGCGGTGTCTTGCCCTGAGGCAGGGTGGTGGGGTCCAGGGTGTGATGCTGGCTTTCGGGAATCAACCACTGACTTGCCAGAGTGTCGGCGTCATTGCGTGCCGTCTGTTCATTGACGATCTGCTCGGCAAGCCGGCGAAGGTTCTCGATCAGCACGATGCGCAGCGTGATGGCCACCGCCCATAGCTCACCGATCGTCAGGGGTTGAACACGCTGGTAGGCCTGGATGAAGCCATGAAGCGTGTCGAGGTCGAGATGGCTGTCAGTGTGGACCACAAAGGCCCAGGCAATCCCGAAGACACGGGGGTATCCCGTGAAAGGGCCCTCGGCCAGCTTGGGCAGCTGGCGATAGTAACCGGGTGGCAGGTCATCGCGGATCTCACGTACCTGCGCCTCGATCAGATGATAATTGTCGAGTAGCCAGGTGGCGGCAGGGACGATATCGCGGTCTTCCGCGACTTCCTTTGCACTGGCGCGATACGCTTTCAACAGTACCTTGGCGTTGTCTTCAAGGCGTCTCGACAGTGGCAGGACGCGAGAGGGGGTTTCCGTCACGTTCTGTGCCAGCGCAAGGCTTGAGGCGTGCTGTTCGAGACGCTCGATGCTGAACAGCTCGCCTCGCACCGGAGCAGTGTCATGCCAGGGGGATGTCGGGGGATAAGCGCGGAATATCCTGCCTGAAAAAAGGGTCACGAGCGCTGTCCTGGTCGATGCGCGAGTCCCGGTAGGGCGCGCGGAAATCCATCACCAGACAGTATGCGATAGCCTTGTGCTTTCGTCGGTTCGCTAGCGCACACAACCCCGGTCCCGGATCCGGTCTCGGTCCCGGCTCCGGTCTCGGACTCGGCCAGCCGTCGCATGAGAGCGCAGTGCTCACAGGGAAGGGGTGTCGTCTCCTGAAGAGTCTGTCATCGGCAGTGTCATGGAATAGGGCATCAGGCGATCACTTTCCTTCTTTACCACCGCGTAGCACTCGCAGCAGAGCTGCTCCAGCCTGGGGCGGTCGAGTACCGTGATATGCCCTCGGTGGTATTCGATGACACCTTGCCTGTGCAGTTTTCCTGCGGCTTCCGTGACCCCCTCACGGCGCACCCCGAGCATGTTGGCGATCAATTCCTGCGTCATGTCCAGCTGATCGCCTGGCAGACGGTCCAGCGACAGCAATAACCAGCGACATAGCTGTTGATCGATCGAATGGTGTCGGTTGCAGACGGCTGTCTGGGACATCTGGGTGATGAGGGATTGCGTGTAGCGCAGCAGGAGGTGAAGCATTTCTCCATGCCGGTTGAATTCCGCCTTCAGGTGATGCACCGGCAGTCGCAGCGCCTTGCCTGCGCTTTGCACGATGGCACGGCTGGTAGTGCTTTCGCCGCCCATGAACACCGCAATTCCCACCAGGCCTTCGTTGCCGACGACCGCGATCTCGGCGGATGCGCCATTCTCGGTCACGTAAAGCAGTGACACGATGGCATCAATCGGGAAGTACACGTGGCTCAAGGCACTCCCCGCGGTATACAGCACCTGGCCAAGCGACAGATGGATCGGCTCCAGATGCGCTGCCAGGCGTTGGGTCGTCTCGGCGGACAATCCCGCTAGCAGATGATTCTGTTCATGCGACAACTGATCCGTCATGCATTTTCCTCCCCGAGGAAACCTGTCCCTGATGTGGGCAGGTGTTGGGGGATGGGCAGGGCACGTCTCCCTGTGCCACCCGCGTCTGTCACCTTTTGCAGCCTCCTTCTTCGGCTACCTTGTGCTGCTGTCTTCTGCTGCGATCGCCCGTTGCTGCCTACCTCTTGCGTCGATGGCGCGACAGGGTGTGCGAGGGGCTCTCGCCAAACAGGCGGCGATAGTCCTGCGCGAACTGGCCCAGATGATAGAAGCCCCAGTCGCTGGCGATCTGTCCTATCGTACTCGTTGCCTGAGGTTCACACAGCCGTCGCCGCACCTGGTTGAGGCGATTCAGGCGGATGAACTGCATCGGGCTGATACCGAGAATGCTGGTGAAACTGTTGTGCAGCGTTCGCTGGCTGACATGAGCGATGCCGCAGAGCATGTCGATGCTGATCGGGGCAGGCACTGCGCCGTTCACATGCTCTCGCACCCGCTCTACCACCTGTCGTCGGTGGTGGTAGCTGGGATAGCGGTCGGTGAGAGGTGTCCATTCCTCGAGAATGGCGGTCACGGCCAGTGACAGGATGCCCTGATGCACCTGAACTTCGAACCCCTGACGCTGCCGCTTGAGCAGTCTTTCCATCAGGAAGGTGACCGCTCGGCGAGTCTTCTGCGATACCCCGAGGCGCATCGTGTGTTGCGGGTCACTCTCCAGCAGTGTCAGCGCCGATTCCCCCACCACCGTGAGCAGCCAGTCACGCCGCAGCACGAGACAGTGGATCGCGAAAGTGTCCGGCGTGGTCAGCGCGAAATCATGCCCGCCCGGCTGACACATGATATCGCCTGCCTCAAGCGCGTAGCCATTGATCCGGCAGGGCTGGCGTTCAGCCGGAATACCGATCCACAGCGAATCCGGCCAGACATGACATTGCTGGTCCAATGCCTGGCTGGTGTATTCCTTGAATACCTGCATTCCCGGCAGATGGAGTTCATCGATACGTCCGTAGAAGGCGCCCTGACCGTACTGATCGTAGTGTTGCGACCAGTCGGTCAGGTTATGCGCCTGTTCATTGACGTCCCATGCCTCCCGTGTGCACTTGCCTGGTGCATGCTCGAAAATCCCGTGCTGCCAGGTGGCATCACTGTCGTCCGTTCGTGATACATCTTCGTGCATTTATCAATCAACTCATTGTTCTTGTTGGTATTTTCAGCTTTGCCGGATGCTGATAACGCATCACCTCGCGCTGTCGTTAGTCTGAGTCATGCAACTTTCGCGCACAGAGTCATGCCGTGAGCCAGATCGTGGGTCATGAGATTGGCCATTGGCTTCTGACCGCAGACGAAGTGTGACACCGAGACCGCAAGATCCCCGGTCTTCCCATGTCAGCGAGGTGGTGAGATGTATACGGAAACTCTGATAAATCAAACAAGACACGAGTTGGTCACTTGCCTGGAAAAATGGCACATGGCGGAAACATCGCGGATCTCGCTGCTGACCATGTCAGAGAACGCGACCTTTCTGGCCGAGGACGACGAGGAGGGGCGCAGGATCATCATTCGGGTCCACCGCCCGGACTATCACTGCCGGGAGGAGATCGAGTCCGAGCTGGCCTGGATCGATGACCTGCGCACGACGGCACGGATCAATACGCCGGCCCCGGTCATGACCACGACAGGCAGCCCTGTGTTGAGCATCTCCGCCGGTGGGCAATCCCTGCACGTGGTGGCCTTCGAGCATGTGGTCGGCAGTGAGCCGGATATCGGCGATGACTTGCCGCAGTGGTTTGAACGCCTGGGCGCGATGAATGCCACGCTGCACGAACACAGCCGTCGCTGGCAGCCCCCTGAAGGCTTCGTGCGCAAGCGTTGGGACCTGGAGAGCATGATCTCGCCCCGTGGGCTGTGGGGCGATTGGCGAAATGCGCCGGGCATGACGGTGGAAGAGGCCCAGGCCATCAATGCTGCCATCCCCTATCTCAAGTCGGAAATCGCGCTTTATGGCACGGCACCACAGCAGTTCGGTCTGGTCCATGCCGACCTGCGCTTGACCAACCTGCTGGTGTCACGGGACAGCATGGCGATCATCGACTTCGATGACTGCGGCTTCTGCTGGTATGCCTATGACTTCGCTGCGGCGATCAGCTTCCACGAGACGGATCCGTGCGTCCCGCAGCTGCGCGATGCCTGGATCAAGGGGTACCGCTCGGTGGCCGAGTTCTCGGCGGCAGATGAGGCAATGCTGGATACCTTCATCATGCTGCGTCGCATTCTGCTGTGTGCCTGGCTGGCCACGCATCAGGAAAGCAAGGAAGGCAAGACATTGAGTGATGGTTTCAGCCGGGATACGGCCATCATGGCGCGGCACTATGTTCAGCAACGAGGGGGCCAGTCACGAGAGGGCCAGCAAGGTGTCGTGCAGACACTGGGCGTGCAGACACCGGGCATGCAGGAACACGACGATCAGGCGGATGTTGATCGGACGAGTACTGTTCGGACAGGTACAGATCGGACAATCAATGACAAGGTGAGGATGGCGTGATGGAAAAGGTACGCGGGATTCTGGATCAGAACGCCTTCAGCATGGCGCACATCGACAAGGCAGATGCGCGAATCGGCGCACTGGTGCGCAAGCGGCTGGAAACGGTAGGGCCGACGTCCATGCTCTTCTATGAGGAGCCGCTGCACATCGTACGAGGGGAACGGGTCTGGTTGTTCGATGATCAAGGCAAGCGCTACCTGGATGTCTACAACAATGTGCCGTCCATCGGCCACTGCCATCCTCGCGTGGTCCAGGCGGTCGCCGAACAGATGGGGACCCTCAACGTGCACAACCGCTATCTGCACGAAGGCATCCATCGCTATGCCGAGCGCCTGCTGGACACGCTGCCGCGCACGCTCAATCGACTGGTGATGATGTGTACCGGCAGTGAAAGCAATGACATGGCGCTGAGGCTGGCGCGTGGCTGGACGGGCCGGCAGGGGATCATCGTCACCGAGGCGGCCTATCACGGCAACACGGCCGCCGTGACGGAAGTTTCACCGTCTTCCTACAAGCAGGGAACGCCGCCGGATCACGTACATATCCTGCCGATCTCCCGGATGAGTGAGCAGGCAGACCCAGCCGCCTGGTTCGCCGAGCAGGTGCGGTACGGCATCGAACAGCTGGAGGCGAGGGGTCATGGATGCGCGGCGCTGCTGGTCGACTCCATCTTCTCGAGCGATGGCATCTATGCCGACCCCGCAGGTTTCCTGAAGCCCGCGGTCGAACTCCTGCAGTCCCGGGGCGGCCTGTTCATCTCCGATGAAGTCCAGCCCGGCTTCGGGCGCACGGGACAGGGGATGTGGGGCTTCTCGCGCCACGGCGTGACGCCGGATGTGGTGACCATGGGCAAACCGATGGGCAATGGCTTCCCGATGTCGGGGCTGGCGGCACGTGAGGAGTTGCTGGCGGTGCTGAACGCCGATGTGGGCTACTTCAATACCTTCGGCGGCTCACCGGTGGCCGTGGCGGCGGGCACGGCGGTGCTGGACGTGATCGCCGAGGAAGACCTGATGGCCAATGCCACACGTCAAGGCGAGTACTTCAAGCGACAGCTCCAAGATATTCAGGCACGTTTCGAGGAGGTGAGCGATGTGCGAGGCGCCGGGCTGTTCCTGGGGCTGGATCTCTGTGACCCGACGCGTGACGGAGCGCCGGACGCCCAGCGCACCACGGCGTTGATCAACGACCTCAAGCGCAATGGCGTGTTGATCGGCGGGGCCGGCAAGTCCGGCAGTACGTTAAAGATTCGCCCGCCACTGTGCATCGAACGCTCGGAAGCCGACCTCTTCCTGGACAGGTTCGAGCAATCCTTGAGAACGACTGCCAGGTAACCCACTCGCAATACGTCATGGATCATCGATGAATAACTCCGCTTCGGAGTGGCAGGTTGCAATTGATAAGCAGGGTATTGCACTGGCTCGTGCGGTAATGGCTCACGATGTAATTGCTTGAAGGCGTCTGGTGAGACTTTTCGATGAGGTAATATGCGCGTCTTCCTTGGCCTATTACGTGATTCATCGGCCTGGGGGCAACGCTTGCCAAGGTGCAAGCCTTTCGCGAGTGGTTGCTGGAGGAAAGTGGCAGCGAGTCTCGTGGATCTGATGGAAGCTGCTGATGAAGACACCGGCCTCCATGACTGACGTCTTGTTTTGAAACCATGAGCTGCAATGCATCAAGGGGAGCCTCGGCTCCCCTTGATGCGCAAGCATGAGTGGATCTGGTCGAGGGTCAGAAGTCCATGGTCAGCCCAAGGTTCAACCGGCGGCCATCCAGCACCACGCCGTAGGTGTCATTGGTGACTTCCTTGTCAGCGATGTTGTAGAGGCCAGCCTTGACGCGAGCGCTCTCGTTCAAGGCATAGACGACACCCACATCGAAGAAGGTATAGCTCGGCGTGCCTTCGCTCATGCTGGTACGTGACAGGTAATCACTGGTTTCGCCACGGTAGTTCCCCTGTGCCCACAGGTTGAGGTCGTGAGTGGCTTGCCAGTCCAGCGCCACGTTGAGCATATGTTCCGGGATCTTGTTCAAGGGCTCGCCCTTGAATTCACCACTTTTCTGCTCGGAGTCGGTGTAGGTGTAGCTGGAGCTAAGGTTCACGCTTGGCGTGATGGCATAGTCCAGTGACAGCTCGATGCCCTGCATGACAGCTTCGTCGATGTTGCGGTAGGTGCTGACGAAATAGTAGTCAGTGCCGGCATAGCTGCACTCGCGGAAGGCGGGATCGGAGAAACCTTCATCCGGACCCTGGCAGAGGCGGTCTTCTGAGATCTTGTCCTTGAACTGGGTGTAGAACAGGGTGGCGCCGGCGCTGAGCGTGCCAGACTGGTTCTGGAAGACGGTGCCCAGCTCGTAGTTGGTGCTGGTTTCCGGATCCAGCTCCTCGTTGCCGATGATGATGGCACTGCCCTGGCCAGTTCGACGACCGAAGCCCTCTGTTGCAGCGGATAGACTCGGTTGGCTGTAGCCCGTGGAGACCCCGCCCTTGAGCGTCCATTGTGGATCAAGGTGATAATTGGCATAGACGCGTGGCGAGAGATGTCCGCCAAACAGCTCGTCATCGTCGTAGCGCAAGCCGGTGGTGACGTTGAGGTCCTCGGTCAGACTCCACTCCATCTCGACGAATAGTGCGGCAATCCAGCGATCGACGTTATCAACAGCCCCCGGGACATTTGAGGCCAGCAAGCCATTGGTCTCATCCGTCAGCTGCTCGAATTTGTACTGACCGCCGAAGGTCAGCATATGATCGCCCCAGAAGTATGTGGTCTGGTTGTTGAACGTGGTGACTTCTTCACGCTTTTCGTCATCGGAATCCAGCACGTTCTCCGAAATGTCATGCTGTAGATAGGTGTCCGTGAGGAAGCTGCCGTAACTCCCCTTGTGGCCGAGGGTGTAGACGTCCTTGTCATAGCGATAGCGACTGGTTTCGGAATCATCCGCAATGCTCACGCCGGCATTGTGGGTATATTCCTGCTTGGACGCGGTATAGCCGAGCGTGAACGCATTGTCCTCATCCGGCGTCAGCGTGAATTCGGCCCCCCCTTGACGAATGTCGCTGTCAGGCGTGCTTTCGGCATTGTCATCACTGCCCTGGTAATCGCTTTCTTCATAACCGGTCCAGTTGCCGTGAACCTTGAGCCCGAGCAGGCCTTCGATGAGCGGCCCGCTGGTATAGAAACTCAGCTGCTGCCCGTCGTTGCTGATGTCGTTGAGCGAGTGGGTATATTCCGTCGTGACAGATCCCGACCAATCATCCGCCACCTTCTTGGTGATGATGTTGATGACGCCGCCCATGGCTTGTGAGCCGTACAGCGATGACATCGGTCCGCGAATCACTTCCACTCGCTCGATCATCGAGATCGGGGGGAGGCCAATCTGCTTGCCTTCATCATTGCCATTGGTATTGACGGAGCGGCCAGCCGAGAGCGGGCGGCCATCGATCATGTAAAGCGTGTAGCTATTGTCCATCCCTCGAATACTGATGTCCTGAGAATTCCCGCCCCCCGTAACATAGACGCCAGGCACATTATCCATGGCATCAGTGATATCCGTGTACGACTGCTTGTTGAGCTGCTCGCCGGTAATGACCGAGATACTGGCAGGGGCATCCGAGATCACCTGTTCGTAGCCGGAAGCTGTCACCACCACAGGTTCCAACTGGCTGGATTCGTCAGCCTGTACGCCAGCAGGTAGGCAAGCGGCGGCGATACCGATAGCCAAGGCCGATCGAGCAAAGGGGAGTGCGGGGACTGTCATGTTCCTGGATCCTTGAGGTCGCGATTATGTCGTTATTGAGCCACGAGGTTTTTTAGGGTTGTGGGCCACTGAGCGCTCTGTTGACGTCGACTTCGGGTAGGGAATGCGACAGGCGCTATCGCTTCAATGTCGATCTTTTTTTCGTATTTACGAAAACAAATGATAAACATTCGTATTTTTTAGTTCAGGTGTGTTTCTCTGCTGTCAGAGTTGCGTTTTTCGCAACTCTCGGTAGTGGCATGGGGTTGCTCGTAAATTGCGGGTTGTGCAACGCACAGTTGCATGATTTTGGGGAAGCAGTCGTGCTAGTATCGCAAATACAAATGATATTAATTATTATTCAATAAAAGAGAATGTCGATGAACGTCGCTGGGCTCACCCTGTCTGTCTCTACTCTGTTGTTGGCTGCTTTACCTTTTAGTGCTCAGGCACACGAAGTCGCCGGGGAAGAGCATGGCCCTTCCGTCGTGAGTTTGGACTGGGGCGCTGCCGATACGCTGGATGAGCTGGGATTAGCTGAGCACCTCGTCGGGGTTCCACATCAGTCTGCGCCCGCCTATGTGTCACATCTGGTCAAAGGTCGGGCAGATATCGGCGGGCTCAAGGAGCCTGATGTCGAGGCGATCGCGGGATTGGAGCCGGACCTGATTTTGATCACCGGTCGTCAATCTGGATCACTTGAGGCGCTAAAGGCTGTGGCGGAGACGCGTGATGTCACTCTCGAAGAAGGCAACTACTTCGAAGCACTGAGCGGCAAGGTACTGAGCTTGGCGTCCCCGTATCATGTCGAGGAAAAGGCACGTGAGAAGCTGGCAGTGCTCAAGTTGGATATTGCGACGGCGCGTGAAGGGCTGGCGGAAGATCTTGACGCGTTGGTCGTGACCCATAACGACGGTCGTTATGTTCTGCGCCAGGAGCCGATTGTCACTGAGCTGCTGCAGATCGATCAGCCGGCGCTGCCGAACTCCGTAGAGCCGGTTAGCCGTGGTGAGCGTACTTTCTACCCGCTGACGCCAGCGAATATTGTCGAGATGGCGCCGGATGTTCTGTATGTGGTTGATCGCAGTGCTGCCATTGGCCAGACCCCGATGGATGCTGACGCGCTTAAGGCCGCGCTGGCCGATGCTGGCGGTGCGGACATTGGTGTTATCGTGCTATCCCCGGGGCTTTGGTATCTCTCCGGCAATGGCTTGCAGAGTGTGCGTGCCCAGATGAATGAGATTCTCGAAGGGCTGTAAAGGCCGGGGCACACGGTTTCTTGTCAGACACACGAAGGCCAGGCAGATGCCTGGCCTTCGTGTGTCTGACGGATATGCATCAGGCGATGTTGTCTGATCAGAGGCTTAGCGCTGCTTGAGCTGATCGCGCAGGCCGGTCGGGACCTGTTTGATGATCAGACGGTCACTGGCTTCATCGTATTCCACCGAGTCACCCAGCAGGTGCGAATCAAAGCTGATCGAGACGCCCGCGGCGCGCCCGGTGAAACGCTTGAACTGGTTGAGCGTCTTCTTGTCCGGCGGGATTTCCGGTGACAGCCCATAGTCGCTGTTGCGAATGTGGTCGTAGAAGGCCTGCGGGTGCTCTTCATCGATCAGCTCAGACAGCTGGTCCAGCGTGATCGGCTCGCCGAGCTTGGCCTGGTCGGTGGCGTAATCGACCAGGGTATCGGTCTTTTCGCGGCTGACTTCCTCGGCCATGTCTTCCTTCTCGACATAGTCGCTGAACGCCTTGAGCAGGGTGCGGGTTTCCTGCCCGGCATCCCGCTGCTCCTGTGCACCCAGCGTTTCGGCGAAGGCCTCGGCGAGCTTGGTGCGCCCGCGATCACGCGCCCAGGACAGATAGGGGTGAGAGGTCGAGCTGCCTTGCCACTGACTGATATCCAGTCGCGCGGCCAGTGACATCTGGGTCAGGTTGAGCTGGCGGGCAGGCGTCACCGCAAGGGTCTCGTCGATCGCGAAGCCATCACGATGGTGCAGCAACGCCATGAACAGATGACGCGTCTCGCCCTGTTGGTGATCCACCACCAGCAGATGGCCGCCTGTCGGGAGGTTGTCATCGATCAACGGCATGAGACGACTGGCAAGCGTCTGGGTCAGGCTCGCGAAATCGCTATCACCTGCGAGGAAGGCCGCCAGTTCCGTGGGGAAGGCAGCAGGCGCGTCTTCATTGAAACGGCCCCAGTTCTTGGCCTTGCCGTGGTAGGCATCATTGAGCCCGGACACCAGATCCTCCAGTGCATCGGATGCCGCCAGGGTGGTGGCGGCAGGCACCAGCTGGGCCGGCGTCTCGCTGTTGCCCTTGTCGATACGGTGAATGATGCTGTGCAGGATCGGCATGGGAACCTCCCTCGGCTGCGATGAACGGGCTGGGGATGATACCTGCCACGCCCCATAGCGTCACTCTCCGCGAGGTCTCTTCACGGACAGGTTTCACCCTGGATCAGTCGAGTCGTGAGCAGGCGAGGCGAGGCGGGTTCCAGCCCCAGAATCATTCGCGCGGCAAGGCGGCCTTTCTCGGTACTGTCCTGCTGGACCGTGGTCAGGCGAGGTGAGCGATATTGCCCTTCCTCGATACCATCAAAGCCGGTGATACGCAGGTCTTCGGGAATCCGGATGCCGCGTTGTTCGGCCAGAGTCACGGCGGTCAACGCGATGCGGTCGGACATGCACAGCAGGAGGTCTGGCCGTTCACTGGCCGGAAGATCCAGAATCTCTGCCAGCACCGGCGCGCAGACCTCGTAGGTGTTTTCCTCGATGTTCCACATCGTCACAGAATCGGGGGAGATATCCCGCTCAGCCAGCGCACGATGAAAACCCGCCAGTCGCGAGCGGGTGATGGTTCGACCCGCCGGGAGCAGCGCGTGGGCCTCGGTGATGCGGCCGTTGCAGGCTGTTTCGGTCAGGCGCAGGTTGACGATGCCGATGCGACTGGCGGGTGTCTTCAGGGCATGTTGCGCGATGGCGTAGCAGGCGGGCTCATCATCCACGTGGATGGCGGGGTGATCGCCCAGATCGAAGTCGACCGCCACGATGGGCTTGTGCCCCGCGCTCTGGAGTTCTTCCACCAGCGCCATGCTGGCCATCAGCCCGTAGACGATGAAGCCATCGGCAATGCTGGAAGACCCCGGCACCTGAGAGGCATCCTGGCGACCCGAGAGCAGCAGCAGGGTATGGCCGTGGGCGTCCAGCACTTCGGCGATGCCCGATAACAGCTCGCTGGCGACCGCGTCCTTGAGGCTGTAGGTCAATGTCTCCGCGAGTACCACGGCGATGATCCGTGAGCGCCCCGTACGCAGGCTTCGCGCCTTGGCGTCCGGACCACGATAGCCCAGCCGTTTTGCCTCCTCGAGAATCCGCTCGCGCAATGCAGGCGAGAGCTGGTCGGGGCGGTTGAAGGCGTTGGAGACACTGGCGGTGGAGACGCCCAGTTCTGCGGCTAGCTCCTTGAGAGTGATACGGCGAGGCGATGACACAGGCGTCGGGTTCCTGGAGTAAAGACTGATTCGGTCAAGAGAAATTCAGGATATCGGTCAGTCTGATGAATGCCTAGTCCAGCGTATGAGATTGAAGCCACAGCAGGGGCTGGCCTGCCGGTTGCCATCGGGACGGGAGCTTGGATGAGTGGAGAGGGCACTCAGCTCTGCGTGAGCCAATAGACATCACGCAGAGCCGTTTCTCAAGATGGCGTGTCCTCTTGATGAGGGCAGTTCAGGCTGCCTGGCGTTGCCGGGTCAGGCTCAGCGCACGATCCTGGCTGTCGAACAGATGCACGTGCTCCAGGTCCGGCACCAGTGCGACGCGCTGGCCGATCTTCCACTGACTGGGAGCTTCGCTGCGGTGGATCAGCAGGCTGTCGCCGTCTTTCGGGTCGAGATAGACGTAGACTTCGTTGCCCAGGTACTCGACGTTGACGATCTCGAAGGCATTGTCGCCGCGGGCCTCTTCCAGGCAGAGGTGTTCGGGACGAATCCCCAGCGTCAGACGGCTGCCGGCACGCTCGTCGCCGGCATCGCGAGGCAGCTCCAGCTCGCCGATCCCGGCTGTCGTGATGCGACAGCCATTGCCCTCGCTCCGCAGCAGCTCCGCCGGCAGGAAGTTCATGGTCGGGGAGCCGATGAAGCCGGCCACGAAGCGGGTCGCCGGCGCCTGATAGAGCGTCTGGGGGCTGCCGACCTGCTCGATACGCCCATCACGCAGTACCACGATCTTGTCGGCCAGCGTCATGGCTTCGACCTGGTCGTGGGTGACGTAGACCATGGTGGAGCCCAGGCGGTGGTGCAGGCGGGCGATCTCATTGCGCATCTGCACCCGCAGCGAGGCATCCAGGTTGGAGAGCGGCTCATCGAACAACAGGATCTTCGGCTCACGCGCCATGGCGCGCCCCATGGCGACGCGCTGTCGCTGGCCGCCGGAAAGCGCCTTGGGCTTGCGGTGCAGCAACTCCTCGAGCTGAAGGATGCGTGCCGTCTCCATCACGCGTTGTTCGACGCTTTCCTTGTCGGTCTTGGCAAGCTTGAGGCCGAAGGCCATGTTCTCGTACACCGTCATGTGCGGGTAGAGGGCATAGGACTGGAAGACCATGCCCACGCCACGCTCACGCGGGGGAAGGTCATTGACCAGATCGCCGGCGATATGCATCTCACCGTCGGTGATCGATTCCAGTCCGGCGATCAGGCGCAACAGGGTCGACTTGCCACAGCCAGACGGCCCGACGAAGACCACGAATTCGCCGCTGCCGATCTTGAGATCCAGATCCTTGATGATGTGCGTGCTGCCGAAGGTCTTGTTGATCTTGGAGAGGGTTACGCTTGTCATCTTGCGACTCCCAGCCGGTGCTCGGCACCGGCTTTCGAAAGAAGGTTAGTCGAGTGCCAGGAAGGCAGCCTGATAGGCCGGAAGCACCAGCCGCGCTGCCCGGGGCTGAGCCGTGTCCAGCTCGGCAGTAAAGCCTGTGCCTTCGAGCAGACGCGCGCTGCCGGCGTAGGCTTGCGACAGTGCGGTGACCTGTTCAGCGCCCGTGAGATTGAAGAGGCACAGCATGCGCTTGCCGTCATGCTCGCGCAGGAAGCCCAGCAGCTCGTCCCCCACGTCCACCAGCTGAATGTCCCCCTCACGCAATACCGGATGCTGACGGCGGAAATTCAGCAGGGCGCGGGTGGCATGCAAGACCGAGTTGGCGTCGTCTTCCTGATTGGCCACGGCCAGGGGGAGGTGGCGTTCATCGACCGGCAGCCAGGGCTCGACACTCGAGAAGTCCCCCTGGTCCGTCTGACGCCAGGGCATGGGGGTCCGGCAACCGTCGCGGCCCTTGAATTCCGGCCACAGCACCTTGCCGTAGGGGTCCTGAATGCGCTCGAAGGGCACGTCGGCTTCCGGCAGGCCCAGCTCCTCACCCTGGTAGAGGCAGACGCTGCCGCGCAGTGACAGCACCATGGCCAGAGCGACCTTGGGGTAGGCCACCGGGTCTTCGTCGGCGCCCCAGCGTGTGGCGCTGCGCACGACGTCGTGGTTCGACAGCGCCCAGCACGGCCAGGCATCGCCGGCCAGACGCTGGAAGCGCTCGATGACTTCGCGGAGATAGCCTGCAGAGTGCGGCGCATTGAGCAGATCAAACCCGTAGGCCATGTGCAGCTTGTCGCCCCCGGCGGTGTACTCCGCCATGCGCTCCAGCGGCTTGTCATCACCGATTTCGCCCACCGTGGTGGTGCCGGGGTATTCATCCATCAGGGCGCGTAGCGCTTTCAGGAAGTCGAGGTTTTCCGGACGGCTCAGGTCATAGACGTGTCGCTGCCAGGTATAGGGGTTGGAATCCGGCGCGCCCAGGGTCTTGGCCTCGCCCGCCG
This sequence comes from Cobetia sp. 5-25-4-2, assembly GCF_013374075.1. Classification (NCBI taxonomy): domain Bacteria; kingdom Pseudomonadati; phylum Pseudomonadota; class Gammaproteobacteria; order Oceanospirillales; family Halomonadaceae; genus Cobetia; species Cobetia sp. 5-25-4-2. Next base: position 781,566 of record NZ_BLWK01000001.1, read on the forward strand.
GCACCGGCGGATTGTCGCGCAGGGCCTGATCGTGAAAGTAGAAGTTGACGGTATCCAGGCGGAAGCCATCGACGCCGAGTTCCAGCCAGAAGCGCATGTTGTCGAGCTGAGCCTGTCGGGCCTCCGGGTGATGGAAGTTCACGTCGGGCTGGCTGGTCAGAAAGTTGTGCAGGTAATACTGCTGGCGACGCGAGTCGAAGGTCCAGGCCGAGCCGCCGAAGATCGACAGCCAGTTGTTGGGCGGCGTCCCATCGGGCTTGGGATCTGCCCACACGAACCAGTCGGCCTTGTCATTCGTGCGGTCCTGACGGCTCTGCTGGAACCAGGGGTGCTGGTCGGAGGTGTGGCTGATCACCTGGTCGATCATGATCTTCAGGCCCAGGGAATGGGCGCGCTCCAGCAGGGTCTTGAAGTCCTCCAGGGTGCCGAACATCGGGTCGACATCCCGGTAGTCGCTGATGTCATACCCGAAGTCGAGCATCGGGGAGGTGAAGAAGGGCGACAGCCAGATGCCATCCACGCCCAGCGATGCCACGTAATCGAGTCTGGCGGTGATGCCCGGCAGATCGCCGATGCCATCGCCGTTGCTGTCCAGGAAGCTGCGCGGGTAGATCTGGTAGATGACGCCACCGCGCCACCAGCTGGAGGAGGTCTGCATTTGGGCTTCGAGCAATGACATGACGATTATCCTTTGACGGCGCCGGCGGTCAGGCCGGAGACGATGCGGCGCTGGAAGATCATCACCAGGATGACCAGCGGTATGGTGACGGTGACGGAGGCGGCCATGATCGGGCCCCAGGGGAGCTCATGCTGGCTGCCGCCGGAGATCAGGGCGATGGCGACCGGCACGGTGCGTTCGCTGTCGGTCAGCGTGAAGGTCAAGGCGAACAGGAACTCGTTCCAGGCCGCGATGAAGGCGAGCAACCCGGTGGTGGCCATGGCCGGCCACATCAGGGGCAGGAAGACCTTGGTGATGGTTTCCCACGGTGTGGCGCCGTCCATGATCGCGGCCTCTTCCAGTTCCATGGGCAGCTGACGCATGAAGGTCGTCAGTACCCAGACGGTGAAGGGCAGCGTGAAGATGGTGTAACTGAGAATCAGGCCACCGGGGTTGTTGTAGAGATTCAGGCTGCGAATCACCTCGAACAGCCCGGAGAGCACTGCGACCTGAGGGAACATCGAGACCCCGAGGATGATCAGCATCACGGTGGAGCGACCGCGAAAGCGCACGCGTCCCAGCGCATAGGAGGCGGTGATGCCCAGCAGCAGCGCGATCAACACGACGCTCAAGGCGATCAGGATCGAGTTGCCGATCGCCTGCAGGAAACTCTTCTGCGCAAAGATCTGGGCATAGTTGCTGAAGTCCAGCGAGGTCAGCCAGTAGTTGACCTCGAACAGCTCACTGGACGGTTTCAGTGAGGTGATCACCGCGTAATAGAAGGGGAACACGGCGTAGACGATGATGATGGCGATCAAGGCCCATTTGCCGACATGCTTGGCGAGTCGGGTCAGCTGGTAGCGATTCATCGGAGTCTGATTCATTTCTCCACTCCCAGTTGGCGGCGGCCAAGGTAGAGGTAGACCACGACGGCCAGCGCGATGATCAGGAACAGCATCGTGGAGGCGGCACTGCCGTAGCCCACATCCTGGAACTCCACCAGTTGCTGGCGGGCGTAGATGGACATGGTCATGGTGCTCGACGAGTTGGAGGTCAGCACATAGATGACATCGAAGACGCGCAGTGCATCGAGAAGGCGGAAGATCACGGCCACCAGCAGGGCCGGGGTGATCAATGGCAGGGTGACACGGAAGAACACCTTCACCGGGTGGATGCCATCGACCTCGGCGGCCTCATAGCAGTCCTTGGGCAGCATCTGCAGCGCGGCGAGTACCAGCAGTGCCACAAAGGGGATGGTCTTCCAGACATCGACCATGATCACGGCCCACATCGACAGATCGGCATCCGCCGTCCAGGCCAGGGGCGCATCGATCAGCCCCAGCCCCATCAGCAGGTGGTTGATGATTCCGAACTGGTCATTGAGCATCCAGGCCCACATCTTGGCGGAGACGATGGTCGGGATGGCCCAGGGAATCAGCACCGCAGCCCGGACCAGCATGCGTCCCTTGAATTCGGCATTCAGGAGCAGCGCCACGATGATGCCGAAGACGACTTCCAGCGACACCGAGATGACGCTGAAGTAGACGGTGTTCCAGACGGAGTTCCACCACACCGGGTCAGCCAGCAGGCCGTACCAGACGCCGTCGTCCTTCACGAGATAGTTCTCGAAGCCGATGAAGGCGGCACCGGTCGTGTCCGAGAGCGAGGCATCGGTCAGGCTGAGATAGAAGGTTCTCAGCAGGGGCCAGCCGGCCACCAGCGCCAGTGCGACCAGCATCGGGGCGAGATAGGTCCAGGCCGCGCGTACCCGCTGGCGTCTGACCTTGGTGCCGCGTTTGCGAGTCCTGGCCGAGGGCGAGCCCGTTGACACTGACTCATTGAGCGTGGTTGTCATGCGAAACCTCCCGGGTTACCAGCGACGACGTTTGATGCGTGACAGTTCGCTCTTGAGCTGGGCAACCGCCTGGGCACCGCTCTGCTCGCCGCTCAGCACGCTATGGGTCGCGTTGAAGAAGGCATTGCTCACCTGGCCGTAGTTGTCTCCGGTGACGGCTGACGGACGGGCCACGGCATTGGTGAAGGTGTCGTAGAGCGTGCCGAAGAAGGGCACGGCGGTGAGCACCTCCTCGTCCTGATACAGCGCCGTGAGGGTCGGGTTGTAGGCGGCCTGGATGGCTCGGCGTTTCTGCTCGGGTTCACCGGTGAGGAAGGCCACCAGCTGAGAGGCGAGCTCGGGATTCTCGCTGTACTTCGAGACCGCCAGGTTCCAGCCGCCCAGCGCCGCGGCACTCTCGCCCTCGGCGCCATGGGGCAGCTTGACCACCCCGACCTTGCCGGCCACCTTGCTGTCATCGCTCTGGGTCAGCGACCAGGCGTAGGGCCAGTTGCGCATGAAGACGGCGTTGCCGGACTGGAAGATGCCGCGGGCTTCTTCCTCGGAATAATTGAGTGCGCCCTGCGGGGTGATCTCGCCGATCCAGCTGGCGGCCAGGTCGAGTGCAGTGGCCGTGTTGGGGTTGTCGATGGTGATCTCGCCATCGGCATCGACAATGGCGCCGCCGTCATTGCTGGCGACCCACTCCAGGGCGTTGCAGGTCAGGCCCTCATAGGCACGTCCCTGGAAGACGTACCCCCACATCTTCTCGCTGCCGGCCTCACGCTCCTTCGCCTGGATCTGCGTGGCGGTCTCTGTCAATTCCTGCCATGTCTCGGGAGGTGCGAACCCGTACTTCTCCAGCAGGTCCTTGCGGTAGTAGAGCACCCCGGCATCCGTGAACCAGGGCATGGCCACCAGGCGGCCATCCACCGTGTTGTTGTCGACGATGGTCGCGAAGTGGCCCTGCGCCGCCTTTTCGCCGAGCGTCTGGTGCAGATCAAGCAGGTGATTGGCGAGCAGCCCCGGCCAGACCACATCGATCTGCAGGACGTCGATATCCCCGGACTGGGCCGACAGAATCTGCTGGTAGAGCGAGAGGCGTTCCGTCGAGGAATTGGGCGTGGAGACGATGTCGACTTCATGGCCGGTCTTTTCCTCCCAGGCCGCGACGCCCTGTTCACAGAGTTCCAGCTCGGCCCCGACCGCGCCGCAGGAGATGGTCAGGTCCGCGGCCATGGCGGGGGCGGTGGTGGCCACTCCCAGCAGGGCGACGCTTGAGGCGATCAGTGTCTTGCGTTGCATGGCAAATCCTCGTCACTTGTTGTTGTTGGGCATTCATCGGCCATCTGGCGGGGGAGAATCCTGAGGTTGTCCGATGGTACTTCTTAAACGATTAAGACGTGATCACAGTCAAGCGATTGGCGTCGATATCCGCAACCTGAACTTTGGTCTTGCTGTCGCTGATATGTCGCCAGAAATGGGAGTTTTACGCGGTGATCGCTCCCCTTTGGTCGAATTTCGACATAGGTCGTGTGTCTGAGAGGCCAGATTGCCACTAGGGTCTTAAACGATTAAGTGAATATGGCGCCTACGACAACGCCAATGACGAAGGCGCCACTTCGCTGATCATCGCCAAGCGAGTGATTCGTCAACAACAACAAAGGCTCTCTCCAACATGACTACTTCCCCCCAGCGCCCGCTCAAGGCCCCTCTGGCCATGGCTGTTGCCATTGCCATCATGAGTACCAGTGGTCTCGCCACTGCCGACAGCACGGGCGACATCGAGGCGCGGCTCGCAGAGCTGGAGCAGCGCATCAATGACGCCGAACAGCGGGCCAGAGCGGCTGAGCGTCGCGCCGCCGAGGCAGAGCAGGCGATGGCCGTTCAGCGCCGAACGAATGAGACTGATCAACCCGCGCGCGTGACCGCGCAGACCGAGGACCTCGAAGAGCGTCTGGCCGCCGTGGAGCGTCAGGCCAGTGGCGAGGAAGGTTTCTCCTTCAATGCCTATGCCCGCTCAGGTCTCCTGATCGGGGAAGGGGGCAAGAGCATTGACGGCGGCCCCTATCTCACCCCGGCGGGGTCGGTGGGGGGAGCGGTCGGGCGGCTGGGGAACGAGCCCGATACCTATGTCGAGACGGTGCTCAACTACAAGACGCGCTACGACAACGGGGCAAAGGCGCACTACCGCACCATGATTGCCGACGGGGTGGAGACCAGCAACGACTGGACCTCGGACGAGTCCAGCCTGAACGTACGACAGGTCTACGTGGAGTTGAGCGATCTGCCGAGCTTCACTGGCGCCTTCGAGAATTCCGCCATCTGGGCCGGCAAGCGCTTCGATCGGGACAACTTCGACATCCACTGGCTCGACAGTGACTTCATCTTCCTTGCCGGCACCGGCGCGGGTATCTACGACGTCCAGCTCACCGATGATTGGAAAGCCAACTTCTCGGTCTACGGACGCAGTTACAGTGAATATCCGACCGAGGATTCCGACACTGGCGGCGATACCGACAACCTGACCTTCACGATGAACAACTACGTCGGCAACTGGCAGTGGATGGTCAGTGCATTGTCTGCCGCAGACAACGAAGAGCGCGCCATGGACACGGGCGCCACAGCCGCGGATTCCGGGTTCCATACCATGCTGGCCTATCATGGCGACAGCTTCTTTGGTCTCGCCGACGGCAGCTTCAAGGCCGCCGTGCTGCATGGCCGAGGGCTTGGCGCGGAGACGAAGGTCATCGGGGGGGACGGGAATCTGACAGATGACGCGACCTCGACTCGACTCGGCCTTTATGGCACGACCTATCTCGCGCCCAAGTGGCGTCTGGCACCGGCCGTGCTGGCGGAAGTCAGTGAAGACCGTTATGCCGAAGGCGACGAATACTCATGGGCGACGTTCAATGCGCGTCTGGCCAATGAGCTGACGTCGAATTTCGAGATGCAATACGAACTCAGCTATCAATGGATGGATCTTGACCCCGGTGCCTCAGGCACTGCCGTGGAAGGGAGCTATCGAAAATTCACCATCGCGCCGACCTTCAAGCCTGAAGTTGGTGGCTTCTGGAAACGTCCGGAAATCCGCCTGTTCGCGTCCTGGAGTGACTGGGATGAGGAGCTCAATGACTTCTCGGATGAAGATGCGCTCGGGAGTGCAGGTTTCACGGGAGGTGAATGGGCCTTCGGCGTCCAGAGCGAGGTATGGTTCTAGGAGCAGGATGCCAAGCCAGTCATCGCCTGCCAGTGTTTCGATCTTGCCCGCGGTTAGCCGCGGGTTTTTTGTAACGCTAGCGCTGGATGGTTGAGACGCTGACCCCAAGCTGACCAGCGATATCTTTTCTCCGTAATGCTGGAAGGAGCTGCTTGGGAAGTCGGCATGAATTTTCGGTGTCGTTATCCCTTGCTTATGCAGCTTGATAACCATGATGATTTTCCTGTATGAATTACTTGATGCGTTTACGAGAGGCTAATAAAGGATAAATTCGTTGTAAAAATAGATCATCCGGCACCCTACAGTGAGTTGTCGATGAGTTATGCTGAACGTTTTTTCCTATACATTTAATGACGGTTTTTATATTAATTGTTGGGAGTCGGTAAATGACGATATGCCACGGAAAGATGAAGGGAACTTTTTGTCGATGATGTTGTATCGGATTTGCTGGCTCGCGCTATATTTCATTTCAAGTCAATGGCAGCGCCACCAATGAGTTGAAGCGGTAGGGCTGTTGTTGACCACTAATATCTGTGCTAGCTTATATTCGTGGCCTGCCATGAGGCTCAATCACAGCATGTGACGGGTCATTGGTTGATTTTTATTTGTTGCATTACTTGTTTTATTTAGGAGGCTGCCATGAATAGCGATATCGCCGAAGGTAAGTGGAAGCAACTCAAAGGTAAGGTGCGCGAAGGTTGGGGAGAGCTTACCGATGAAGATGTCGACGAAATTGCGGGTCGCAAGGAGCACTTTGTCGGGAAGGTTCAAGAGCGTTATGGCATGAAGAAAGAAGATGCTGAAAAAGAATGGGATAAACTGTCCGATTCGTGAAGTTTTTTAATATATATATTTCATGTTACCGATGCTTGCATTTTGCAGGCATCGGTTTTTTGTGTCTGAGCTCCAACAACAAGAGCAGCACGCATGGCATGCAGGGTTTTAAAATATTTTCTCGAGAATACCTGGGATGGCTATTCGACAGCAGAGGCGTTGTCGGGAATGGTCATTCGGTTTCTCGACGCATCTTGCGTAGCTCAGCTGTACTGACATTCTTGGAGACTGCTCTCTGGAGAAGTACTGCCGTGCCAAGCCATTGATGTGCTCATTGGCCCATTGCCAGGAGGGGGCTATAGGGGCATAGAAACACATCTACTGCCAAAGCCCTTTGCAATATCTTCGTGATCGGCGACCTCCAAGTCGTATCCAAGGTCATCGTCTGGGTGTACCACGACGAGGCTTCAGTAACCGATGCATCGTCTGTTGCGTCAGTTCTACTGTGGTCCTGAGCACTCATGCTGCTAGAGATAGTCGCCAGGGTCGTGTTATCGAAAGGAGGATATTGACTCTCTGGTGGCACACGTCAAAGCCAACGTGATACGGCTGTATCCTTCATCATGTGCCTGCTGCATGCTTGCGTGATCCGCGATATGGTCGGCCAATGATTATCCAATGTGGGGTGGGATGCCTTGATGAGATATTGGGCATTGAGCCTCGTTAGGGAGAGAGCATGAAAAAAACTGACAGCGCACCTGCCACCAAGCGCGTCACCATCACGGATGTGGCCAGAGAGGCCAATGTCTCGATAGCGGCGGTCTCGCGTGCCATGAATCCGGAAGGGAGCAGTTCACCCGAGATGCGCCGTCGTATTCTGGCGGTAGCAGAGCGCCTGGGATACAAGCCGAATCGGTTGGCGAGAGGCATCAAGTCACAGTCCAGCTTGATCGGCATTCTCGTGACGAATTTCGAGAATCCGGTCTATCTGGCGATTCTCAGCGAGTTTTCGGCGGCCATACAACGACACAACTGCCATACGTTGCTGATCAACGTGAACACCGAGAAAAGCATTTCGGAAGCCGTCTCGTTGGTGATGGAGTATCACGTCGATGCACTGATCGTCACGTCGGCCTCTGTCCCTCCTGAGCTGGTCGAAGCCTGTGCTAGGCAGAACACGCCGGTCGCGATCTTTGGGCGTGATGGCGAAGACTCCGGTGCAAGCGTCGTCACCTGTGACGATGTCGAGATGGGCCGAATGGCGGCGGATCATCTCATTGATCATGGCTATCGTCGCCTGGCGTATGTGGGAGCATCGACCAAGGAACAGGCCACGCTGGACAGAAAGCGTGGTTTCATCGAGCGCCTGGAGCAGCGCGGACTCACGCTGCATGGCGTGGGCGAGGGGCATCGTCACAGCTACGACGCAGGATATGAAGCGACCTGTGAGTTGCTCGCTGCCGCCGAGGTCATTCCTGACAGTATCTTCTACTTCGATGACATCATGGCCTGTGGTGGCATGGATGCGATTCGCCACGAATTCTCTCACCGGATTCCGCAGGACATCGGCATCGTCGGGGTGGATGACATCCGCTTTGCCTCAAGCAAATCCTATGATCTGACGACGATTTGCCAGCCCTTCACGGAAATGGTCAACAAGACGGTGTCGTTGTTGTTCGTGCGCATCAAGCAAGGGGATACGGCGCCAGATCGCATCATCATGCCATGTCATATCACCCAGCGCGGCACGACCCAGCACGTCGGCTGAGACCCACTCTCGACGAAACCTGCTCTGGATACGTCTCACTCTGGATGAAGCCTCAGAGGATTCTCTCTGGACTTCGCGCCTGTCTTCCAGCGCTTGCACAGCGGCTACATCTTTCAGGTGCTCATCTTCCAGATGGCATGCGCTGAACCCCAACGGATCACCTGGTTTTCTCCCGTCTCGTCCCTTGGTCTAAATGGCTTTGAAAACATTTTCAAAGCCGGTTTGGCTGCGCTAGGCTGCTCGGTATGCCGCGCACCGACGCCAAGAGGTTCACGACGGTGGTGCGCGAGAAAACAACAATGCCATTCATGCCTGAAGCCGGGATGCACCATGACTCAGCCGACCACAACCGCTTGCGCCGAACGCCTCCAGACCCAGTCTCATGACGAGACTCCACAGATATTGCGTCTGGGGATGATAGGGGGCGGTGTCCAGTCCTTCATCGGTCAGGTCCATCGTGCAGCGGCACAGATGGATGGGCGGTATCGCGTCGTGGCAGGGGCGCTGTCCTCAAATCCTGAGCGCGCACGCCAGCAGGCGGAGCAACTCAACATCGCACGTGGTTATGGCGATGGTGAGTCACTGCTGCGCGAGGAAGCCGCTCGCGAAGATGGGGCTGAGGTCATCGCCATTCTCACGCCCAATGACAGTCACTTCGCCCTGGCCAGATTGGCTCTGGAGCTGGGCTTTCATGTCGTCTGTGAAAAGCCGCTGGTCAATGATCCGGCTCAGGCGAAAGAGCTTGAAGCGATCGCCGAGCGGGCAGGGCTGCGCTTCTGCATGGCCTATGGCTATACCGGCTATCCGATGGTGCGTCAGGCACGCGCCATGATCGAGAACGGGGAACTGGGCGAGATTCGTCAGCTGCAATGTGACTACGTCCAGGGGCATCTGGCGAGCCTGACGGATGCCGAGAAGGCGGGACATGACTGGCACATGGATCCGGCCATCGCGGGAGAATCGATGATTCTCAATGACATCGCGACCCATGCCTTCCATATGCTCGAGTATGTTTCCGGACTTGAGACAAGTGAATTGAGTGCCGATGTCACGGCCAGCGTGGCCGGACGTGACGCTCACGATAACGCCAACGTACTGTTGCGCTATGCCAATGGCGCCCGCGGATTGATGTGGATTACCCAGGCGGCGGCCGGCGCAGAACATGGCCTGAGCTTCCGGATCTTCGGCAGTCTCGGCGGCCTTGAGTGGCACCAGGAAACCCCCAATCAGCTCCTGTTCCGACGGCTCGATGGCGCCCCTTTACTGCTCTCCAAGGGAGCGGCCGGCCTGCATGATGCCTCCACGCGTATCTCGCGAGTGGCCTTTGGACATCCCGAGGGGTATCGCGAAGCCTTTTCCTCGCTGTACAGCGATCTTCATGAAGACATCACGGCCAGCCAGCAGGGCATCCCTGTCGATCCGCTTGCCCTCTGGTACCCCGACATCCGTAGCGGGGTCCGCGGTGTCGAATTCGCCGCCACCGCGCTCGACTCAAGTCGGCGCAATGGTGACTGGGTGTCTTTGCCCTCGCGGCGGGACAGTCAATTGGCGCGCTGATTCGATGGTTCCATTGAGATAGCCAACGCCACTTCATTCAGGAATGACGCAATGACGGGTCGCCCTCGCGGCAGCCGGTGCGGGTTCTGCTACGCCATTGTTCGGTCAATCACGTTGCAAGGAGTACGGGATGAACAGGAAAGGGGTCGACGATCTGCGCAGTAATCGCTGGTTCAAGCAGGATGATCTGCGCTCTTTCGGGCATCGCTCCCGCGTCAAGCAGATGGGCTATTGGGGAGAGGAGTTCGTCGGCAAGCCGGTGATCGCGATCATCAATACCTGGAATGACCTCAATACCTGCCATTCCCACTTCCCTGAGCGGGTCAAGGATATCAAGCGTGGCATCACGGCGGCGGGGGGCTTTGCTGTCGAATTGCCTGCCATGTCACTGGGTGAGCAATTGATGAAGCCCAGCGCCATGATGTATCGCAACATGCTGGCCATGGAAGTCGAGGAACTGCTGCGCAGCTACCCCGTGGATGGTGCCGTGGTCATGGGCGGGTGTGACAAGACCACGCCGGGCGTACTCATGGGCGCGATCTCCATGAATCTGCCGACCATCTATGTGCCGGCCGGCGCCATGCTGCGCGGCAACTATCGTGGTCAGGTATTGGGGAGCGGGACGGATGTCTGGAAGTACTGGGATGAACGGCGTATCGGCAACGTCAGTCAGAGTGACTGGAACGAGATCGAGAACGGTATTGCCCGCTCTCCGGGCACCTGCATGACCATGGGCACGGCCGCGACACTGATGTCGATCGGGGAATCGCTGGGCATGAGCCTGCCGGGGGCCTCGAGCATTCCCGCGGTGGACGCCAATCACAACCGGATGTGCTACGCCAGCGGCAAGCGAGCGGTGGAAATGGTCTGGGAAGATCTCAAGCCGACCGATGTCATGAGCGAGGCATCCTTTGATAACGCGATTGCCGTCGACATGGCGATCGGGGGCTCGACCAACGCCATCATCCACATCGTGGCCATGGCGCGGCGTCTCGGAATCACGCTGCCGATGGAGCGCTTCAACGAGATATCGCGTCGTGTGCCGCTGGTGCTGAACCTCAAGCCTTCCGGCGAATATCTGATGGAAGACTTCTTCTATGCCGGAGGGCTTCCGGCCTTGATGACGAACATCGGCAGTGAGCTGAAGCTCTCCGCCATGACCGTGACCGGCCGTACCCTGGGCGACAACATCGAGGGTGCCAAGGTCTGGCGCCCGGACGTCATTCTCCCGCTGGACAGTCCGGTCAATGCCTCGGGCGGGACTGCCGTGCTGACCGGCAGCCTGGCGCCTAAGGGCGCCATCATCAAACCGACCGCGGCGGACCCTCGCCTGCATGTCCATCAAGGGCCTGCCTATGTGTTCGAGAACATCGCCGACCTCAAGGCACGTATCGATGATGAGGACCTCCCGGTCACGGCCGACAGCATCATCGTGCTCAAGAATGGCGGGCCGGTGGGCGGCCCCGGCATGCCGGAATGGGGCATGATGCCGATTCCGGCCAAGCTGCTGAAACAAGGCGTGCGCGACATGCTGCGGATCTCCGACTCGCGCATGAGCGGCACCAGCTATGGCAGCTGCATTCTGCATGTGGCGCCGGAAGCCGCCGTCGGCGGGCCGCTGGCCATCGTTCAGACCGGTGACATCATCGCGGTCGATGTCCCCAATCGTCGGCTGGACCTGATGGTCGACGAAGAGGAGATCCAGCGCCGACTGGCGGATTGGCAGCCGCCCAGGGATCGGCACCCTCACGGCTATGCCTCTCTCTACAAGGCACATGTCACCCAGGCGGATGAAGGCTGTGACTTCGACTTTGCCAATGGCGCGCCTGGCAGTACCCCTGAACCCGATATCTATTGAGCGTCGCTGTGTGAAGCAGGGAGATGAGGTCGAGGGTATCGGAGCAGGGGTATGGAAGGCGTGCGCGCACGCAGGTGCCATGGCCATCGTCGACGGGAGTCCAGGAAATGGCGGAAATCGAACTGCTGATAGAGGCCCGGGCGGAACTGGGGGAATCCCCGGTCTGGGATGCCAGTGGCAACAGCCTGTTCTGGGCAGACCTTTATGCCCCGGCGATCGAGCGCTACTGCCTGAGTGATGGCAAGCGAGAGCGTCGCGTGCTGCCAGAGACCTTGGGTGCCTTCGGGCGCTGTGCCGATGGGCGTCTGATCGTTGCCATGCGCTCCGGCATCTATTTGCTTGATTTTGATACTGGCGCCCTGGCGTTTCTGGCCTGCCCACCCGGAGAGCCGTTGGCTGGCACGCGCTTCAATGACGGCAAGGTCGCGCCGAATGGACACTTCGTGATCGGCACCATGGATGAGGCGAGTCGTTCACGGCCGCTGGGGCATTTTTATGATGTCGCTCCCACTGGACAGACCCAACGGCTGCAGCCAGGTCTCATCGTCGCCAATGGCCTGGCCTGGAGCGCTGATGGACGGCGCATGATTTTTGCGGATACGCGACGCGACACCATCCATGTCGCGGACTACTGCCCGGAAAGTGGTGTCATGGGCACACCGCGGGTATTCGCCGAGACCCAGCCTGCACTGCACGGCCGCCCCGATGGCGGAGCGATGGATATGGCGGGAGGCTACTGGAGTGCAGGCGTCTTTGGCGGAGTGCTCAATTACTGGGATGCCGAGGGACGTCTGGCGCGCCAGGTCCACCTGCCATGTCCCGGCCCGACCATGCCGTGCTTCGGCGGGGCCGACATGACAACGCTTTACGTGACCACCTTGCGCAAGGGCATGAGCCCTGAGGCGCTGGCCGCGGCCCCGTTGTCCGGCAGCGTCTTCGCGCTGGAGGTCGAAGTGCCGGGCGTCCCCGTCGCCGCCTTTGCCTCTCGCTCTCCAGCATCACCCGACATGCCGAGTGGGGAACGCTCACCCTCCCGGGTCACGATTCGTGAGCCTCACGAGTGACCTGTCCCTTGTGACTTCCACCATTGATGAACTCCAGAGGGAGACCCCATGCGCCTCAATCGCCTCAAGCAACGCGTTGCCCAAAAGGAGGGCGTCGTGAATGGCTGGCTCTCCATGCCGTGTGCCTTCTCGGCAGAGATCATGGCCCATCAGGGCTGGGACAGTCTGACCATCGACCTGCAGCACGGGGTGATCGATTACAGCGATCTGCTGCCGATGCTGACGGCCATCTCCACCACTGACACTGTTCCGCTGGTGCGAGTGCCGAGCCTGGAACCCGGTTTGATCATGAAGGTGCTGGATGCGGGGGCCTATGGCGTGATCGCGCCTTTGATCAACACGGCCGATGACGCCCGGGCACTGGTGGCTGCCTGCCGCTATCCCCCGCTGGGGATGCGCAGCTTCGGCCCTCATCGCGCCATGCTGTATGGCGGTGCGGATTATGCGAAGCATGCCAATGACGAGATGCTGGTGCTGGGCATGATCGAGACCCGTGAAGGTGTGGCGAACCTGGAAGAGATTCTTGCCGTGGAGGGGCTGGATGGCCTCTATATCGGTCCCGCGGATCTGGCGCTCTCTCATGGCCATGCTCCGGGGTTCGATCACGGGGATGGCCCGATGGATACCTTGATCGGTCAGCTCATCGAGCGGGCTCGTCTGCATGACAAGATCGTCGGTATCCACAATGGGGGGGCAGCGCATGCGAAGCGAATGCTGGCACGTGGCTGTGACCTCGTCACCGTCGGGTCAGATACTCGTCTGCTGATGGCAGGGGCCCGCGAGTTGTTGAGTGCCATGGAGCGCGAGACGGATCACCGCGAAGGGTATTGATCGATGCGTGCGTTACCTGCAAGTCACGAACCCGCGATAGGAGAGGAGAGGCAACATGAGTCAATTTGCACGTTATCCGAGTCTTGAGGGGCGACATGTCTTCATCAGTGGGGGCGCGAGTGGCATTGGCGCCACGCTGGTCGAGCATTTCTGCAAGCAACAGGCCTGTGTGAGCTTCGTCGATATCGATGATGCGTCAGGCGAAGCGCTGGTGGAGCAGCTCTCTGGCACAGGTGGGAAGGTACGCTATCAGCATTGTGACGTGACCGATATTACACAGCTTCGTGCTGTCATCTGTGCCGCCGCTGATGAGTTCGGGACGATTGAAGTACTGATCAACAATGCGGCTCGGGATACGCGTGTGCCTTTGTCGGAGTTGGATGTCGAGACATGGGACAACCTGCAGGCCACCAACCTGCGACATGTGGTCTTCGCAAGCCAGGCGGTGTTTGCTGGCATGCAGGCAGCGGGCGGCGGATCGATCATCAACTTCAGCTCTCCCAGTTTCTTGCGGCGTTCGCGTGATATCACGGGCTACTCGAGCGCCAAGGCCGCTACCATCGGCCTGACGCGGACACTGTCGCGTGACATGGGAGACGCCGGAATTCGCGTCAATACGGTCTTGCCGGGATGGGTCATCACCGAGCGCCAGAAAGCCTTGTGGTGGGACCCGGAGCTTGAGCGCCAGGTGCTGGAAAATCAGAGTCTGCATCAACGTGTGCAGCCGGAGGATGTCGCACGGATGGTGCTGTTCCTGGCCGCGGACGATAGCCGGATGATCACCGCGCAGACCTATATCGTGGATGGTGGACTGGTCTAGAGGGACTGGTCTAGATGGACGGGTCTAGAGGGACGGGTCTGTATGGGCTGTGTCGTGGGGAAGAGGGCCGGGGCAAGGCGACGTTGCTGATACGCCTCTCGATAGGTGAAACGTGTCTTTTCTGCCTGTCGGATAGGCCACTTCAATCATGCATGAATGACCTTATTGAACTTTGATCCAAGGCGGGGCCTTTTTTTTGAAATTTGGATGAAAACGTTTTCAAGCACTGCTAGTGTCTTTCCAAACGGTGAAGAATTCAGCGCTGACCATCATTTTCCTGCGTCATGATCACTGAGCTTCAGGTGCCGATTTTTCGACCTGAATGCACACAATAAAACAACGCCATATGCTCGTCGGGAGAGAGGAATGAAAACGATAAAATTGACCGTCTCCGAAGCCATCGCCAGATATCTGGCGGCGCAGAAAATCGATATCGACGATAAGGTCGAGACCTTGTTCGGTTGCGGGTTCGCCATCTTCGGTCACGGCAATGTGACCTGCCTGGGGCAACAACTTCACAACATCCAGGACACCATCCCGATCTGGCGCGGCCAGAATGAGCAATCCATGGCGGTTGCTGCCGTTGCCTACGCCAAGGCCAACAAGCGTCAGCGGATCGGGATCGCGAGCACCTCCATCGGGCCGGGTGCCACCAACATGATCACGGCGGCGGGTATCGCGCATACCAACCGACTGCCGTTGCTGATGTTTGCCGGCGATGCGCATGTCTCGCGCCTGCCGGACCCGGTGCTGCAGCAGGTCGAGCATGCCCATCAGCCCAGCCTGAGCGTCAATGATGCCTTCAAGCCCGTCACTCGTTTTTGGGATCGCATCACTCACCCCGCACAGCTCATGCAGTCCTTGCCGACCGCGATCGCGACCCTGACGGATCCCGCCAATTGCGGCCCGGTCATGATTTCATTGCCTCAGGATATCCAGGGCGTGGCTTATGACTATCCAGAGGCGCTCTTCGAAGAATGCATTCACCATATTCGTCGCCCGGAAGCTGACACACGTTCGATTGAAGCGGCTATTTCTCTGCTGGAAAAGGCCGAGAAGCCGCTGATTATCGCTGGCGGTGGTGTGCATTATTCCGAAGCCAATCAGTTGTTGGCGGAGTTTGCTCAGCGTCGCAATATCCCGGTGGTCGAGACCATCGCAGGGCGTTCTTCCCTGCTGCAATCTCACCCTTGCAATATGGGCCCCATCGGCGTGACTGGATCGAATTCCGCCAATGCCATGGCAGCACAATGTGATGTGCTGGTGGCCATCGGCACACGTCTGCAGGACTTCACCACCGGATCCTGGTCGGTATTTCGCAATCCGGCGGTGAAGATCGTATCCGTCAACGTGGCGCATATGGATGCCATCAAGCATCGCGCCATGGCGGTCATCGGCGATGCTCGTCACACGCTGGTGCGTCTTGATTCAGGGTTGGGTGAATGGCAGGCCGATCAGCGCTGGCTGGAAAAGGGCCAGGCTGAAGTCGCCGAGTGGAAATCCCTGTGCGCCAACCGCGGGGAGATCGTCGCGGGGCAGATGGCGTCCTACGCCCAGGTCATTGCCAGCGTCAATGCGGTGCAGGAGCCCGGTGATACCGTGCTGACGGCCGCCGGTGGCCTGCCGGCAGAACTGAACATGAACTGGCAGAGCAAGCAGCTCGGCAAGTTCGACATCGAGTTCGGCTTCTCCTGCATGGGCTATGAAGTGGCCGGTGGCTGGGGTGCCAAGATCGCCAACCCCGACAACGAGGTCGTGGTCCTGGTCGGCGACGGCTCCTACATGATGATGAATTCCGATATCTACAGCTCGGTACTGACTGGCCACAAGATGATCGTTGTCGTCTGTGACAATGCTGGTTTCGCGGTCATCAACAAGCTGCAGAACAACAGCGGTAATCCTTCCTTCAACAACATGCTGGCCGATTGTCGTAGCCAGGCCGACGAGCTGGTACGCGTCGACTTCCTCCAGCATGCCCAGTCGCAAGGTGCCTACGGTGAGCACCTGAGTGACATCAGTGATTTCCGGGCCGCTTACCAGCGCGCCAAGGAGAGCCCACGTACCTACGTCATCGTGGTGGATATCGATTCCACCAAGTGGTCTTCCTGTGACTGCTGGTGGGATGTGGGGCTACCGGAAGTCGTCCGCGAGGACGTGGATGAAGCGCAGGTGGCCGCCATGAATGCCGGCCGTGTCCATCAGCGCCGCGGGCTTTGATTCTGCGTGAGTCGTGAGGCCGGGCGCACGCAGCAACGGGCCTCATGAACACCTCTGCAATGACAACGCCAATTATCAGCACCCATGCATTTGCCAGGAGAATCTCTGATGTTCAATGAAGAACACAATCTCGCGCCGCTGCGCTGGGCCATGGTCGGTGGTGGCCGTGGCAGTGAAATCGGCCACGCCCATCGTGCTGCTGCCCATCGTGACAACTTGTTCCAGCTGGTCGCCGGTGCCTTCGATCTCGACGCGGAACGCGGTCGTGAATTCGGCACCAACCTGGGGCTCGATCCAGAGCGTTGCTACCCGGATTACGCCAGCCTGTTCGAGGCCGAAGCTGCCCGCGACGATGGCATTCAGGCCGTCAGCATCGCCACACCCAACAGTACCCACCATGCCATCAGCCTGGCGGCGCTCAAGGCTGGCCTGCATGTGATCTGTGAAAAGCCGGTGACCTTCACGGTTGCCGAGGCAGAGGAGCTCAAGGCTGAAGCACAGGCGCGCGGTCTGGTCTTCGGTGTCATGTATGGCTACAGCGGCTATCAGATGCTGCATCAGGCACGTGCCATGGTGCAGTCGGGTGAGCTGGGGCAGGTGCGCATGGTCAACATGCAATTTGCCCATGGCTTCCATAGCCAGCCGGTCGAACAGGTCAGCAGCGGCGCCAAGTGGCGTACCAGTCCTGCCGTTTCCGGGCCGACCTATGTGCTGGGGGATCTCGGGACGCACATCTTCTATGCCGGCCAGTTCATCACCGGACTCAAGGTCGAACGCCTGATGTGCCACCGCCAGAGCTTCGTGGCCTCGCGGGCACCGCTGGAAGACAACGCCCAGGTGTTGCTCCAGTACCAGAACGGCGCGGTGGGATCACTGTGGGCCAGTGCGGTGAATGCGGGATCCATGCATCAGCAGAAGATTCGTGTAGTGGGAGAGAAGGCCAGTATCGAATGGTGGGATGAATATCCCAACCAGCTGCGCTACGAGGTCCAGGGCGAACCGGTACGGATTCTGGAACGTGGCATGGGCTATCTGGCCGAGGGCGACAACGCCGTGAACAGCAATCGCATCGGCGGCGGCCACGCGGAAGGCTTCTTCGAATCCTGGGCCAATGTCTATCACCGTTATGGCCTCGCCATGCAGGGCGCTGAAGCACGCCGGAATGGCACAGGTACTCAACACCTTGGCCTGTCGGAGCAGGAGCTGGAGTCTCTCTGGTTCCCCAATATCGATGCAGGCATCGAAGGCGTGCGGTTGCTGGAGTGCTGTGTGGAATCCTCTGACAACGAGAATCGCTGGGTCGCGTTCTGATCTGACTGCGACATCAGGAGCGCCTCATGTCGGCTCCACCGTTGCCACTCGGTCGGCACCCGATGTGAGGCCTCATTTCCACGTCACTGACGATGGTCATCCCGAAAGACAACGACAACGCCAATAAGAAGGACATCATCATGCACATCAAGCTTTCCAACGCACCGTGTTCCTGGGGTATCGAGTTCGCCGACAACCCCGCCAATCCCAGCTGGCAGACCGTGCTCGACGAAATCGCCGGCGCCGGTTTCAAGGCGACGGAGCTTGGCCCGCTCAATTACCTGCCGACCGAGCAGGCCGCACTGGCGTCCGCGTTGGACAGTCGAGGGCTCGAGCTGATCGCCGGTACCATCTTCAAGCATCTGCACGATGCGTCACGCCGTCAGGAAATCCTGGATTACACCCGCGCGACCTGTGAAGTGCTCAAGCCTCAGCAGGGCAACTACATGGTCATCATCGACCATGTCAGCTCGCCACGTACTGATGAAGCCGGCCAGCAGGAAACCGCGACCCGTCTCGATGATGCGCAGTGGCGCGAGATGATGGTCACTATCCGTCAGGTGGCGGAAATCTGTCAGGAATATGCGGTCACACCGGTGCTGCATCCGCATGCCGGCACCTACATCGAGTATCGCGATGAAGTGGACCGTGCGATGGCTGAGCTGGATGCTGATCTGGTCAAGCTGTGCATCGATACCGGGCACTGCACCTATGCAGGCATCGATCCGGCGGAACTGATTCGCACCTACGGCGAGCGCGTCGCCTATATCCACTTCAAGGATATTCAGGCGCCAGTACTCGAAAGCGTGGTGAAGGATGGCATCGACTTCTATACCGCCATCGGCCAGGGCGTGTTCTGCCCGCTGGGACAGGGCTGTGTGGACTTTGACGCGGTCCGCGAGAGTCTGGATTCCATCGGCTATCAAGGCTGGATCACCGTCGAGCAGGACGTGGACCCGACCAAGGACAACAGTGCGCTGGAAAACGCCCGCGAAAGCCGCGAATTCATCGAACGCAGCATACTGGAGAAAGGGCTGGCCGAAGCCTGATCCGCAAGAAGCCCTGCCGTCATCACGCCAGAAGACGGCAGGGCATGGAAGGTACCGCAATGACTTGTCTCGCCAGCGTGGTCCGTCACGGGCCATGAATGCACGAGCCACATCTGCTTCAGCAGTTCTCGTAATACTATAACAATCGATCACGAGAGGTCGTCATGCCCACTTCACACCCTGGCCGCGAAACCGCTGCCTCTTCAGCCAACTCACCCACATCACTTGCACAAGAGCGTCTCACGCCAACCCAGCTCGTCTTTCTGATCAAGATCATTCTGGTGGCTGCCCTGGGCGGCCTGCTGTTCGGTTATGACACGGGGGTCATCTCCGGGGCCATCGGGCCGATCGCAGAATATTTCGACCTGTCCGCCGCAGAGAAGGGCTGGGCGGTCTCCTCGGTGGTCATCGGCTGCATCGGTGGTGCCCTCATCGCCGGTCGCCTGTCCATCGCCTATGGTCGCAAGGCCGTGTTCATGCTGTCAGCCGTGATGTTCACGGCTTCCGCGTTGGGCTCTGGCCTGGCGGGCTCCTTCGATGCCTATATCTGGTGGCGGATTCTGGGGGGGCTGGCGGTCGGAATGGCCAGCGTCATGGCACCGATGTACATCTCCGAGATGTCACCGGGCTACATGCGTGGGCGCACCGTCAGCCTGTTCCAGCAATCCGTGGTGTTTGGCCAGATGGTGGTGTTCTTCGTGAACTACTTCATCGCCAAGGGCATGGCCGAGACCTGGATCCTGAATCATGGCTGGCGCTGGATGCTGGGATCGGAAGCCATCATCTCGATCCTGTTCGCGGTACTGATTCCCTTCGTACCGGAATCCCCGCGCTGGCTGGTGTTGAAAGGACGTCTGGATGATGCGCGGCGGGTACTGGCGCGCTTCTATCACGCCGATGCCATCGAGCGCACCCTGGGCGAGATCCAGAAATCCTTCCAGCACAACGAGAGCAAACGCCACGCGTCTCTGCGCACCAAGGGAATGTTGGGGCTGGTGGCCATCGGTGTCTTTATCGCCGCCGCCCAACAGCTGACTGGCATCAATGTGGTGATGTATTACGCGCCTGATGTCCTGTCGACGGTGACATCCAGCAATGAAGACGCCTTGCTGCAGACTTCCATCATGGGCGTCACCTTCGTCGCCGGTAACCTGCTGGGCATGCTGCTGATCGACAAGGTCGGGCGCCGTCCGCTGCTGATCGCCGGGAGCCTTGGCAGCATCGTCGGCATGACCTTCCTGGGTGTCGTGATCGGCAATGGCGAACCGGGCATCAGCGCCTTGATCGCCCTGATCGTCTATGTCGTCTCGTTTGCCATCTCCTGGGGCTGTGTCTGCTGGACACTGGTCTCCGAGATATTCCCCAATGCCATCCGCGCACGCGCCATGTCGCTGGCCGTCGCCGCACAGTGGCTGCTCGGCTTCATCGTCACCCAGACCTTCCCGATGATGCGCCAGAGCGACTTCCTCAATGAGTTGGTCGGTGGCGGTTTCAGCTTCTGGCTCTATGCGGTGCTGACCTTCCTCAGTCTGCTGATCGTGCTGCGGTACGTGCCGGAAACCAAGGGCAAGACCCTGGAAGAGCTGGAAGGCATCACCGGGACTCGTCTCAGCAAACGTCGTCGCCGGTTGGCGCGTCAAGGCTTGCCGCTGACAACGGAGTAAAACAGCAGCGCTCAAGGCTTGCCATCACTCTGTTGCGCGACGCTCCCGCTGGCAATCTTCATGCGCCGGCGGGAGCGTATTCTTGTGAAAGCGACATCGTCCTGCCTTGTCATCGGTGGCATGCTCAAGAGACCCCGAGCTGCTTCCAGAGGACACTCCAGAGGACACAGGGATGAAGCATAACGTCGCACGGTATGGCCTGATATTGAATACAGAGCGGTTCGATGAGTGTGTCGCATTCTACCAGGGCCTTTTTGAACTGCCGCTTCTTTTCAACAAGGAAGATGGCGGTTTCAGGCTGACCTGCCTGGCCTATGGAGACGGATATTTGATGATCGAGCAGGGCGGAAGGGCGATTGAGGGAGGCAAGAGTCCCGAGCAAGGTAGCGCCAAGCTGCGCTTCAATGTCAGCGACATCGAAAAGGCCTTGGCGGAGGTCAGGGCATGGGGGATCGAGGCCGAGATCGAAGAGACGCCCTGGGGGAGGACGATCCATCTGCATGACCAGGATGGTAATCGAGTAGGGATTCGAGATGAGGCCGGATTCGTGGGGCAGATGGCGTATTGAGCGCATGTGCAATGCCAGGAGGGTGCCCTGTGCTGTACTGCTGAATTTTCCCCACCCGGGCTCCCTACAGGAAAGCTCCTTGCCAAGGCCACGTGATCAGGTGGTCGGCAAGGAGCTCATGTGGCATGCAGCTCATGTGTCATGCAACTCATGTGGCATGCAACTCATGTGTCATTGGGCACATGGGTCATGATGCCCAGACGACGCTGGGCGTCACCAATCGCCGTCAGCTGCTCAAGCTTGTGCTGGCGAGCGCCCGCCGACGTTTGCTGAGGCGAGTGCCTGTGATGTTCTCAAGCTCTTCCAGGGTCTTGCCCTTGGTTTCCGGCACATAGCGCAATACCACCAGCAGGCTCATCAGCGTCAGCACGGCATAGAGCCAGAAGCTGAAACCGCTGCCAAACAGGTGGTTGAGCCAGTCACTCTCGCGCAGCATCGGGAAGGTCTGCGTGACCATGAAACCCGCGAACCATTGGCCAGCCACGGCCAGCGCCATGGCGCGTCCGCGAATCGCGTTGGGGAAGATTTCCGACAATAGTGTCCAGCAGACACAGCCCCAGGAAATGGCGAAGGACACCACGTAGACGATCAGCGCGAACAGCGCGCCATAGCCCACCGCATCTCGCCCGATGATGATGCCCAATGCACACATGCCGATCATGCTGCCGATACTGCCGGCAATCAGCAGTGGGCGACGCCCGACCTTGTCGATCAGCAACATCCCCAGCAGGTTGCCGCCCACGAAGGTGACACCCATGATCGAGGTCTGCAGCAGGGCATCCTCGCTGCTGGCGGTCACCGAGGACAATACGTCCGGCGCGTAATACATGACGACATTGATGCCGGTCAGTTGCTGGGCACTGGCGATGAAGACACCCAGTATCACCAGCCCCAGCAGGCCGCGCTCACGCAGACTGATGAGATTGTCCCGCGAGGAGTCACGATAGGAGGTGATGATGCTGTTGAGTGTCTGGTCCAGGTCTTCGGCAGGAGTGAAGCGGCTCAGTATGCTGCGGGCTTGCTCGGGACGACCTCTCAGCACCAGCCAGCGTGGCGATTCCGGAATGAAGAACAGCAATGCGCCGAACAGCAAGGCGGGCAAGGCCTCGGACCCGAGCATCCAGCGCCAGCCATGGTCGATCATCCAGTGTTCGGCCATGCCCTTGGCGATGAAGTAGTTCACGAAGAACACCACCATCTGTCCGAAGACGATCGACTGCTGGAACAGGCTGACGGTACGACCTCGCAGATGCCCGGGGGACATTTCAGAGATGTACATCGGCGCGACCACACTGGCCAGCCCCACCGCCATCCCGCCGATGATGCGCCACAGGGTGTAATAGTGGAAATCAGTCGCCGTGGCAGAGCCGATGGCGGAGAGCAGGAACAAGATGGCGGCAATCAGGAAGGCCTTGCGTCGGCCGAATCGGATGGAGATCCAGCCGGCGCTGATGGCCCCTGCGATACAGCCGATGACGACGGAGGACACCGCCCAGCCTTTTTCGGCGGGTGTCAGTTGGAAATATTCAGCGATAGGGCCGATGGCTCCGGAGATGACGCCGGTGTCATAACCGAAGAGCAACCCGCCTAGAGTGGCGATCAGCGTGATACGTATCAGATAGCCGAGTTGCTGACGTGACAGGGAATGTCCGGCCCTGTCGGGCGAGAGCTTGGCAGTCATGTGAAATCTCCAGCGTTGGGACGTGAAGGCGTCCCGCGCAGATGGCAACAGGCAGACGAGTGGGTTGGCGTGACTCGCTGCCCGCGATGTTGTTATGCCCATGCAGGTGATGAGGTATCACTCCATGGGAGGTAAGGCGCCTGAAGGCTCAGGCAGGTACGTCAAGCGCGAAATGTTGGCGAAGCGCCGAGACACTGCGTGACAACTGATCTTCCAGTGTTGTCAGATAATCGCCCGTCTTGACCGGCGTGAAGGGGTCAGGACCCATGGCCGGTGCCTCGACGATGATCGGGCCGGCGTATTGCATGGCCCGCAGCTGGGTGAATTGATCCGCCAGCTGACTATGCCCCTGACCGATACCGCCGCGATTGGAGTCGGCGACGTGATAAAGCCCCAGGTGATCGCCAGTCTCGGCCAGCGCTCGCACGGGGTCAGGCTCTTCGATATTCATGTGGTAGGCATCCAGCAATACCTTGAGCTGGGGAGAACCGATGTCCTGGATGAGCCTGCGACACTGGGCTGCAGTGTTGATGAGGTGGGATTCGTAGCGATTGAGGACTTCATAGACCAAGGGCACACTGCGTTCGGCGGCGTACTCACAGAGTGGTTTCAGTGCCTCGACCAAGTGGCGATATTCGCTGTCTTGATCGCTGCCATCCGCGGGACGGATTCGCCCCACGAGTCCGTGCAGTGAGACTCGCGCGCCGCCGAGCGCCTGGGCAAAGTCGATCAGCTGTCGATAGTAGGTCTCGGCAGCCTCGCGATCCGACGCGTCGGGGGAGGCGGGATCGCAATCTCCCGGCGTGAGTGAGAACACTTCCAGCCCATGCGTTTGGCAAAGGGCGCGGATCATGTCTGGTGTGAAGGCGTCGAGATCCCCATGCAGTTCCACCCCGTCAAATCCCAGGCGTGCGGTCCGCGCGAAGATATCCTCGATCGGCAGCGGGCCGAAGGTCCAGGTACAGACACCCACTTTCATGTTGTGCGTCATGACGTGCCTCCATGGCGGTCATGTGCCTTGCCGGTCTGGCAAGGCGCGATGAAAAGCGGTCGGGCATGACGCTGTCATGCCCGACCCTGAGAGTGGTGGATCAGAGTGTCGGCATGGTGAAGTGGCTGGCTTCACTGCGCAGACCGTCAGGCCAGCGGGTGGTGACGGCTTTCATGCGGGTATAGAAGCGCACGCCATCCGGGCCATGCATGTGAAGCGGGCCAAAGAGAGAGCGCTTCCAGCCGCCAAAGCTGTGGAATGCCATCGGTACAGGAATCGGCACGTTCACGCCGACCATGCCGACCTGGATGCGAGTGGTGTATTGGCGGGCAGCATCACCGTCGCGAGTGAAGATGGCCGTGCCATTGCCATACTCGTGGGCATTGATGAGCGCGATCGCCTCATCGAGTGACTCCTGACGAACCAGACACAGGACCGGTCCGAAGATTTCCTCGGCATAGATGCGCATGTCTGGGCGGACATGATCAAACAGGGTCGCGCCCACGAAATAGCCGTTCTCGTGTCCGGGCACCGTGATGTCACGGCCATCCACGACCAGCTCCGCACCTTGCTCAACACCGCTGTCGATGAACTCGATGACCTTGTCAGCATGTACGCGGGAGATCAGCGGTCCCATGTCATTTTCCTGACCCTCGACTTCGCCGGGGCCGACTCGCAGGGTGGCCATCCGCTCGAGGATCTTGTCGCGCAGTCGCTCTGCGGTCTGCTCGCCGATCGGGACTGCCACCGAGATGGCCATGCAGCGCTCACCGGCACTGCCGTACGCCGCGCCCATCAGGGCATCCGCTGCCTGATCCAGATCAGCATCCGGCATCACGACCATGTGATTCTTCGCCCCGCCCAGGGCCTGGACTCGCTTGCCGTGTGCCGAGGCAGTGGAATAGATGTACTCGGCGATCGGGGTGGAGCCGACAAAGGACACGGCCTCGACGCGCTCATCGGTCAGCAGGACATCGACGGCTTCCTTGTCACCATTGACGATGTTGAACACGCCCGGCGGCAGGCCGGCCTCTGTCAGCAGTTCTGCCATGCGCAGCGGGGCAGAGGGATCTTTCTCGGACGGCTTCATGATGAAGGTATTCCCGGTGGCCAGGGCGATGGGGAACATCCACATCGGCACCATGGCCGGGAAATTGAAGGGAGCGATGCCCGCACACACCCCCAGCGGTTGCATCAGAGAGTGGCTGTCCACCCCGGTGCCCACGTTCAGCGAGTGCTCGCCTTTCTGCAGGTGGGGCATGCCGCAGGCGAATTCGACGACTTCCATGCCGCGAGTCACCTCGCCAAGCGCATCTGAGTGCACCTTGCCGTGCTCGCGGGAGATCAGCGTGGCGAGTTCGTCGCTGTGCTTTTCCAGCAGCGCCTTGAAACGGAACAGGATGCGTGAGCGCTTGAGCGCCGAGGTATTCGACCAGCCAGGGAAGGCGGCGCTGGCGGCCGCGATGGCACTGCGAGTTTCCTCGGCGCTGGCCAGCGCGACACTGGCGGACTGCTCACCGGTCGCAGGATTGAAGACCGCCGCATTGCGACCACTGTCGCCGGGTTGGATCTGACCGTTGATGAAGTGATGTAACTGTTGCATGAGGCATCCTTTGCGTCTTGTTCAGGAGGTGTGGCGATGTCTGAAAAGGGGGAAATCAGTTGATGAGGCCTGCGTCCCGGGCAAGCCGGGAGAGGTTTTGGTAGCCCAGAGTGGCGTAGGTCAGCGGGTCGGCAACGGAGGGATCCTGCTCGGCCTCCACGACCAGCCAGCGCTCTGTATCCTTGCCGTAGCCTTTGCGTGCCAGTACGGCGAACAGCGCGGCGAAGTCGATCCCGCCATCCCCCGGCACGGTGAACACGCCATCGAGTACGGCATCCAGAAAGGACTTGTCACGGTTGATGGCGTTATCCATGACGGCGAGACGAATGTCCTTGCAGTGCACATGGCTGATGCGGTCCGCATGGCGCTCGGCGATGGTGACGGGGTCTCCACCGGCATAGGTCAGGTGGCCGGCGTCCAGCAGCAGTCGTACCTGTGTGGTGGAGGCCATCAACCGTTCAATGTCGGCCTGGCTCTCGATGACGGTACCCATATGGTGGTGATAGGTCATCTCCACGCCCTGGTCTGCCATGTGGCGTGCCACGGCATCCAGCCCGGTGGTCAGTCGTTGCCAATCGGCATCGTTCATGACCGGGCGCCGCGAGACAGGCATGTCCTGGTCACCGTGCACGCAACGACTGACCTCGCAGTACACCATGACTGTCGCGCCGCAGGCTTTCAGTAGCTGGAGGTGGTCATCCAGCGCGGCAATTTCCTCGTCAATGCTGCGTTCCAGCAGGCGGCTGGAATACCAGCCGGAAACGAGTGCCAGATCGTGCGCGCCGAGTGCGCGAGACAGGGCCTGCGCCTCGCGCGGGAACTTGTTGCCCAGCTCGAAGCCTGCGAAACCGGCCTGACGCCCCTCGGCAAGACAGACCTCCAGCGGGGTATCCGCGCCGAGGCTTGGCAGGTCGTCGTTGGTCCAGGTCAGCGGGTTGATGCCCAGGCGAATGCTCATGGCGGTATCCTTCTTCGAGATATTGAGATATTGAGATATTGAGATATCGAGAGTGCAGGGAGGCACGGTGGCCTCCGAGAGATGGCGTATCGTCCAGGCCGGCCAACGGATGTCGCAATGGCGGTTGGCCGGCCCTGAAATGCGTCAGCGAGCTTGCTGGCGTTTGTGCGACAGATAGCCCTGATAGGCGTCGCGGACGGCTTCGCGTTCGCTGACTTCGGGAATGGCGACTTCCCACCAGTGCCCGCCTTCCTGGGTGGAGGGCAATGGATCCGTGTCGAGCGCGATGACGTAGGTCGTCGATGAGGACCGAGCACGCTCGAGCGCGGCGTCCAGTTCGCCAATCCCCGTGACCTGTTCGGCCTGACAACCCAGTGCACGAGCGTGCGCCGCAAAGTCCACCTTGGGAGCGCCTTCCGGAACGGTGCGACAGTCCTTGAGCAGGTTGTTGAAGCCGGCGCCGCCGGTGGCATGTTGCAGGCGATTGATGCAGCCGTAGCCTCGGTTGTCGAGGACCACCACGGTCAGCTTGTGGCCGAGCATCACGGAGGTGGCAAGCTCAGAGTTGAGCATCAGGTAGCTGCCATCGCCGACCACAACCACGACGTCCCGCTCCGGGCGTGCCATCTTGACGCCCATCCCGCCGGCCAGTTCATAGCCCATGCATGAGAAGCCATATTCCACGTGATAACTGCCGGGGACACTGGCTGCCCATAGCTTGTGAAGCTCACCTGGCAAGCCGCCGGCAGCACAGACCACCGTGGTGTCATCTGTCGCTTGACGATTCACGGCCCCGAGCACCTGGGCATCGGTTGGCAGCGAGAGCCCCTGATCAGCCATGACACTCTCGCGGACCGCTTCCCATTCCTGCTTGAGCCCGGATTGGCGTTGCACCCAGCTGTCTGGCGCGCTCCAGTCACCCAGCTCTGCCGTCAAGGCCTCAAGCCCCCGCAGGGCATCGCACTGCAGTTGCCGTGCGCCATGCTTGACGGCGTCGAAGCGACCGACATTGAGGTTGATGAGTGTCTGGCCGGCGGCTTCAAAGAGCGTGCGAGAGCCGCTGGTGAAATCCTGAAGCCGTGATCCGATGGCCATGATGACGTCGGCTTCACGTGCCAGCTGGTTGGCGCTGGCCGCGCCGGTGACACCGATTGCGCCCATGTTGCGAGCGTGGTCCCAGGGCAGGGCGCCCTTGCCTGCCTGTGTCTCGACCACTGGAATGCCGTGTTGCTGGGCAAAGGCGGCGAGGGCCTCGCACGCCTCGCTGTAATGCACGCCACCCCCGGCAATCAGCAGTGGCCGCTTGGCTGTGCGCAGTGTGTCCAGGGCTGCCACCAGCTCTTCCTGGGCGACGGGAGCGCGACGGATGTGATGCACCCGACGGGTGAAGAAGTCTTCCGGCCATTCAAACGCAAGCGTCTGGACATCCTGTGGCAGACACAGGGTGGCAGGGCCACAATCCACGGGGTCCAGCAGCGTGGCCAGCGCCTGGGGCAGGCTGGTCAGCAATTGTTCCGGTCGCGTGATGCGGTCAAAGAAGCGTGACACGGGGCGGAAGCAGTCATTGACGCTCAGGCCCGGGTCATTGAAGTGCTCGACCTGTTGGAGCACCGGGTCCGGTGCGCGGCTGGCGAAGGTATCGCCGGGCAGGAACAGCACCGGTAACCGATTGACATGAGCAAGCCCGGCAGACGTCACCATGTTGGTGGCACCAGGCCCGATGGACGAGGTACACGCCATGATGCGACGGCGATTGTTGGCCTTGGCGTAGGCAATGGCCGCATTGGCCATGCCTTGTTCGTTGTGGGCGCGATAGGTGGGAAAATCATCGCCCGCGGCGTGCAAGGCCTCGCCGAGACCCGCCACGTTGCCGTGGCCGAAGATGGCGAAGCAGCCACCGAACAAGGGGACTTCCTGTCCATGTTGTTCGATATATTGCCGGCTCAGGTAGCGCACCAGTGCCTGGGCGACGGTCAGACGCACGGTACCCGGCGCCGCCGCCGAGTGGAAAACGGGGCTCATTGCAGGACTCCTTCTGCGAGCGATGTGGCAGGACTGACATCCGCTGCGCCGCAATGGGCATCACGCAGTTGCTGCCAATGGGTGATCAAGTCGAGATAGTTGTCAGCGGCCTGACGAATCAGGGTCGCATCGTCAATGCTGCCTGACAGCCAGGCCTGGCTGGGGGCAGTGAACAAGGTGCGCCCGACGGTGAACCCCTTGCAGATCGGGAAACGCGCTGCCTGCTCGAAACCGCGTTTGACCTCTTCGATCGGCGCATCAAGCCCCAGCAGCACGACACCATGACACCAGGCGTCGCGAGCGCTGATGATTCGGCTGACGCGTTCCCAACCTTGCGTCGTCAGAGCGGGCAGTTTCCACCAGTCCGGGCGAATGCCAAGGTTGTAGAGACGCTCCAGGCTACGGGGAACGGTGGTCTCATCACAGGCGGGTGCGTCTGCCTGACGTGGCGGGATGACTTCGATGAGCAACTCATGCCCCGACATGCAGCAGGCGTCATACAGCTGGCGCAGGCGGGCTTCCTGATCGAGGCGCAGCGTGGCCTCATCGTCCGGGTGATAGAACACGAGGCACTTCACGATGTGGTGGCGCGGCCAGCGTCGCAACTGGCTACCGATGTCATCTCCATGCTGGAAGCGCAAAGGCCGCGAGCTTGGGAGCTCGACCGGACGGCCTACCCACCAGTCCAGTGCTGCCGTGTCATTGAGCGCATCCTGTCCCAGGACATCATCACAGAGAATGGCAGGGCGCTGGATACCGGCCTGTTGCGCCGCGCTGCGGGTGGCCTCTACCAGTAGCTGCTTGAGGCGTGGCAGGCGCTCGGGGTCGCCTTCGACATCGCGTGCCATGTCCAGGAATTGGCGACGGTGATCGAATGCCAGCCCCAGCACGCTCTCCCAGTGCGCTACCCGACGAGTGGTGACGCGATGCAGGTGGGTCAGATGATCATCAAGGTCCGGGCGTGGCACGGACTCGCGGCGGCTCAGGTAATCGAACAGTTCCGCTTCCGTGGGCATGGCAGGTGCACATCCATGGCGAGACACGACCAATGCGCCACATGCGTTGGCGTAATGACCGCAAGTGTCCCAGCTTTCATCGCGAAGATAGCCACGCAGGAAGCCACTCATGAAGGCATCACCAGCGCCAAGCACGTTCATGACCTCGACCTTGACGCCCTCGACCAGAATGCCGTCTTCCAGATGTCGTGGGATGTCGCCCTCGAAGATGACGCAGCCGCGTGCCCCTATCTTGCACACGAGCACGGCATCGCTGTGACGGCGAACCTCGCGCAGCGCGTCCAGCGTGTCGGTACTGTTGCCCGCGATATGAAACTCTTCTTCCGTGCCGACGATCAGGTCGAAGTCACCCAGCCAACGGGCCATGTGCTGACTGACACTCTCGTCCGCGACAAAGCGCGTCTCGCCATCCCCGATGCTGGTCAGCCCCCAGAGTACGGGGCGGTAGTCGATATCCAGCACGCGCTTCACGCCAGCCTCGCGTGCGGCATCCAGTGCCTTGCGGGCGGCACGTTGGGTGCGGGGAGTGGAAAGGTGGGTGCCGGTGATCGCCAGGGCGCGGGCTCGAGCGATGAACGCCGGGTCCACATCATCTTCATCAATGGCCATGTCGGCACAGTCGTTGCGTACGAAGAGCAGCGGGAACTGGTCCTTGTCCTTGATGCCCAGAAGCACCAGTCCGGTCAGACGTTCGGGGTCACGTTTGAGATGGCTGACATCGCAGCCGACCGAGGCGAGTTCCTCGCGCAGGAATTCGCCCATCTGCTCATTGCCGACGCGACCCAGCATCGAGGAGTTGAGTCCGAGGCGTGCCGTGCCATACGCCATGTTGCCGGAGCTGCCGCCCAGATATTTCTTGAAGCTGGTGGCGTCTTCGAGGCGCGCACCGATCTGTTCGGCATAGAGGTCGACGGCGACGCGGCCGAGGCAGATGACATCCAGGTCAGGTGAGTGAGGTGAGTGGCGCGTCATTGGCATGTCCCTTGATATAGGCCGGTGATGACCGGCATTGACAGTAATCGGTGCACGTCGAGGCGTTGGAGCAGCCTCGACGTCTCTGCTGCAGCGTGACCGGCGCGATGATGCCGTGTCAGGCCACCGTGGCGGCGTCCATCCGCTGGAATTCCGCCAGTTCCGCATCCAGGCTGGCCATTTCCTCGCCGCCGGCCATCATGTTGAGCACTTCCTCACGTGTGATGTCTTCCTTGCGCCAGCTACCCAGAGAGGTACCGCGCTTGAGCAGGGTGAACGCATCGCCGATGGGATAGGCATGATGAACGTTGTGCGTGATGAAGATGACCCCGAGCCCTCGATTGCGAGCCTGTGCGATATAGCGCAGCACCTTGGACGCCTGCTTGACCCCCAGTGCCGAGGTCGGCTCGTCAAGAATGAGCACCTTGGCACCGAAGTAGACGGCCCTTGCGATCGCCACGCACTGACGCTCACCACCGGACAGGGTACCCACCGGCTGGGACGGATCGCGGACATCGATCCCGATCTTGGCCATTTCCTCCCGCGCGACACGGTCAGCGAATGCCCAGTCGACACGTTTGAAGAGGCCAACCCCCTTGGTGGGCTCACGTCCCATGAAGAAGTTGCGGGTGATCGACATCAGGGGAATCATCGCCAGATCCTGAAAGACCGTCGCGATGCCGGCATCAAGCGCCTGACCTGGTGTCGTGAAGTTGGCAGGGGTGCCCTCGAGCAGCAGCTCACCGTGGGTCGGGGCATGTACCCCTGACAGGGTCTTGATGAGGGTGGACTTGCCGGCGCCATTGTCGCCCAGCAGGCACATGACTTCGCCTGCGTACACTTTCAGCGAAATGTCGGAGAGAGCGACCACATTGCCGAAGTGCTTGTCGACGGCCTGCATCTCGATCAATGGCGTGCGAGTGTCAACGGCTTTCGGGGTGTTACCTCTGGCGCGGTCTGCGGCGGTCGTGGTCTGTTCCGGCGCCTGTTGCAGGTTGGCATTGGCAGTCATCACTTGGCCTCCAGGGCTTTCTTGCGCACGTAGTTGTTGAACAGCACCGCGATCAGGAGCATGGCGCCGAGAAAGACCTTGAACCAGTCAGTGTTGACCCCGGTGTAGAAGATGCCCATCTGGACCGTGCCGAAGATAAGCGCACCGAAGACGGCCCCTACGGCAGACCCATAGCCGCCGGTAAGGAGAGCGCCGCCGATGACCACGGCAATGATGGCTTCCAGTTCCTTGAGCAGTCCGCGCGTCGTGTCAGCCGACCCCGTATCCATCACCTGCAGGCAGGCAAAGATGGTGGCGGCGACAGCCGTGAAGATGAACAGCACGATCTTGACCTTCATGACCGGGACGCCGACGTTGCGAGCGGCATTCACGTCGCCGCCACACGCGAAGATCCAGTTGCCGAATCGCGTGTAGAGCAGCAGCCAGGTCGCGGCGATGGCCAGCACGATCCACCAGACGATGGAGATCGGTACACCCGTGACGCTAGGGTTGCCCGCGAAGTTGGTCGCGATCCAGCCCTGCGCCGCCATCCAGCTGAAGAGGCCGGTGAATACCTCGCCGGAGAAGAGCGGGGCCAGCCAATCGTGATCCGCCAGTTCCTGAATGCCCCCGACTTGAGTGCGGCCGGTCGTCCAGCGCGTCAGGCCAATGGCCAGGCCACGAAGAATGAACAGGAACCCCAGGGTCACGATGAAGGAGGGCAGGCCGGTGCGCATCACCAGATAGCCGTTGATCCAGCCGATCAGCACGGCGCTGGCAAAGGCGAAGGTGATGGCCAACCAGAGTGGCCAACCGTATTGCACGGCAGGGATGGCGATCAGGATGCCGGCAAAGCCGATCATGGAGCCAAGGGAAAGATCGAACTCCCCTCCGATCATCAGCAATGATGCCGCGATGGCCAGGATCCCCAGCTGAGCGGAGACCTCCAGAAAGTTGAGTATGCCTGCCAGGCTGAACATCCCGGTCCCTGAGGCCGCGGCAGAGAAGAAGGCAAATACCAGGATAGTGCCGGCAATGGCACCGAATTCGGGGCGTTTCAGTGCGGCTTTCAAGGGGTGAACGCGGCGGAGGCGCTCGTCATCCGTCTCTGAAACAGCGCTCATGGCGTGATCGGTCATGATGTTCTCTCCTGGCGCCTCCTCGAGGAAGGCGCCATCTCACGGAAATGAAAGTGTTGCCAGATGGGAGAGCTCAGCGAATGCCTTGCTCTGACAGCTCGATGACCTGACCGGCATTCTCGGCGGTGACAAATCCCGGCCCTGTGGCGACATCGCCAGCCGGCATCAGACCGTGAAGGTGGTACTGATGCATGAAGACCACCGGCAGATAGCCCTGCAGGTACTGTTGCTGATCAATGGCAAAGTTCATTTCCCCGGCCTGGACGGCAGCGAGAATGTCGGGAGAGAGATCGAAGGTACCCAGCTGGAATTTCTGGGTGGCACCGGCTTCCTGCATGGCCTTGAGCATGGGTTCAGAGCTGAGGGGCCCCAGAGCCAGGATCGAGTCGATCTCGCTGTGTTGATTGAGATATGCCACCAGGGAATTCTTGATCTCGGTCGGATCGGTACTGGTCGCCAGCTCGTCTGCACTGCCGTCAAACCCCTCGATGAAGCCTGCACAGCGGGCATCCAGCCCCACGTTGCCCTGTTCCTGGTTGATGCACAGGCCGTGCTTGGCACCACTGTCCATCATGCGCTCAGCCGCAGCACGCCCAGCCTCATACTCGCTCTGTCCGATATGCAGGCGAGCACCGACGTCCTTGGATTTGTCGCCACCGGAATTGATGGTGATGACGGGGATCTTCTGGTCCACCGCATTCTTGATGCCCTTGCCCAGTGCATCGGCATCGGTCAATGAAATGATCAGGCCATCGGGCTGAGAGGCCACTGCGGCATCCAGCAATTGCGCCATCTTCGCCATGTCAAAGGTAGAAGGTGCGCGGTACTCGACTTTGACACCAAGCTCTTCAGCCGCATCGTCAGTGCCACGCTTGACGACAGACCAGAAGGGGTCGGAGTTCTGTCCATGGGTGATCATGACATAGCGCTCGGAGTCCGCGGCCCACACGGCATTGGCGGCTGAGGCTGCCAGCAGAGCCGTGACGATGCCGGCGGTGATGCGACGAAAGCGGGACGTTTCGTGGCGGGGCTTTCCGGTACGGGGATGGGCTGGAACTGGATGAGCGTGTGAATTGGCGTGGTTCATCGATGACTCCTGACGTCTCTGATTATTGTCGTTGTCAGTACGGGCTGCCGGATTGGCGTCTCGGCATCCCGTTTCAGTGCCTCTATGGGCGCAAGCAGGATCATTTCATTGTGTGAGGTGGTGTGCCGTCACGGTGGTGCCTGTCACTCAGTGGGCGCCCTGACACAAGGCAGGAACATGGCGTTCCGTTTTGATCTGCTTATGGAATGTAGATTCCAGAATTGGGGAATGCAACAGGAATATTCGATTTATTTTTGTATTGGAATTTTCATTCCATATGCCTACACTGCCAATCATCGCTCACTCGAGGTACGGCCGCTCCGACGCCGCATTGGCAGGTGAGCCGCGACAGGAGTTCCCATGGCTGAGATAACCCCCTTGCAGACGACTGCACGCCAATTGCAGTCATTTGAATCTCTCGAAGCGCATATCACGCAGCAGTATCCGCATCTGTCGCGCCGTCTTCAGCAAAGCGCGCGCTTTTTGCTGGATCACCCCCAGGAGGTGGCTTTCGGCACGGTGGCGGGGCTTGCCGAGAAGGCTGATGTCACTCCCTCGACGCTTATTCGATTCGCGAACGCGCTGGGGTTTTCGGGCTTTTCAGAGATGCAGAAGCTGTTTCGGGCTCGCCTGGTCGAAGCGGAGCCCAGTTATAGTGAGCGCATCAGGGTCGCCCGCGA
The DNA here is from genome assembly GCF_013374075.1 of Cobetia sp. 5-25-4-2. Taxonomy (NCBI): domain Bacteria; kingdom Pseudomonadati; phylum Pseudomonadota; class Gammaproteobacteria; order Oceanospirillales; family Halomonadaceae; genus Cobetia; species Cobetia sp. 5-25-4-2. The sequence continues at coordinate 815,899 of NZ_BLWK01000001.1, forward strand.
GGTGACCGGCGAGAGTCCTGGCGCTCACGAGCTGTTGAGAAGTTTCTCGGCCGCCAATCAGCAGGCACTTGGCGAACTGCCAGGACGTATCGCGCCCAAGGATATCGAGCGAGCTCTCGATCTGCTGGAAGCCGCGGAGGCTGTTCACCTTCTGGGAGCACGGCGAAGTTTCGTCGTCTCAAGCTACCTGGCCTACTCATTGCGGCATATCGCCAAACGCGCCTTCCTGATGGATGGCATGGGGGCGATGTATCGCGAGCAGGCAGAAGCGATCTCCCGCCAGGACTGTCTGCTGGTCACCAGCTTCGCGCCCTATGCAGAAGAGGTGCAGTCTGCCGTCCATGTGGCGCGTGAGCGCGGTACCCCCACGATACTCATTACCGACTCTTCCCTGAGCCCACTGACTCACCACGCAGATGTCGTGTTGGTGGTGAACGAAGCCGAAGTGCAAGGCTTCCGAGGCCTGACGTCCACGCTATGCCTGGCCCAGGCACTTGCCATCGGACTGGGCGTTCGCCAGCAGGGCAGCGAGGAAGTGCAGGGCACCACACCGCACGACATCTCATTGCAGGAAGAGGGCGCTGCCAACCTTCGAGGCTGAAGTACGGCAAAGGCGAGCACTACAGGAGGTAGTGCTTGCCGACAATCTCTCTCAATTCGTTCGAGACGCAACAACAACAAACGCCATAGATATGGAGGACGCTTCACATGAAAATCGCTCTGCTGGGCGCCGGTCGCATCGGCCGTGTTCACGCTCGCGCCATCTCTGATCACCCCCTGGCGCAACTGGCATGTGTCAGTGATGCCTTCCCGGAGGCTGCCAATTCACTCGCTGCGGAATATGGTGTGCCGGTGATGACGGCGGAGGACATCTTCGCGTCAGCGGAGATTGATGGCGTTCTGATCGCCTCCTCCACTCCGACTCACTGTGACTTCCTTGAGCGTGCGGCCCGTGCGGGCAAGGCGGTACTTTGCGAGAAGCCGATCGATCTGGATCTTGCGCGAACGCGTCACTGTCTTGGTGTGCTGGCGGAGTACCCCGTGACCTGTGCTCTGGGGTTCAATCGTCGCCATGACCCTCAGTTCTCGGCGCTCAAGCAGGCGCTGGAAGCGGGACGAATCGGCGAACTCGAGATGATCACCATCACCAGCCGTGATCCAGAGCCGCCGCCCGCAGAATATGTGGCAGCCTCGGGAGGACTCTTCCGTGACATGAGCATTCATGATCTGGACATGGCGGTCTGGCTGCTGGGCGAGCCGGTCACGGAGGTGACGGTCAGTGGCAGCTGCCTCGTGGATCCAGCCATCGGTGAAGCGGGAGATCTGGATAGCGCACTCATCAATCTGAAGAGTGCTTCCGGCAAGTTGGTCTCCATCAGCAACTCGCGTCGTGCCTGTTACGGCTATGACCAGCGGATCGAGGTCTTTGGCAGCCAGGGCATGCTGGAGGCGCGCAACGAGACGGATACGCGCCTGCGCTTCACCGGCGTGGAAGGTGTGGTGGAAGAGCGTCCACAGTGGTTCTTCCTCGAGCGTTACGCGCAGGCCTATGTGCGTGAAGTGGGAGATTTCGTCACTGCCTGGCAAGAAGGTCGTGCCCCGCTGGCCGGCGCGCAGGATGGACTCGCCGCGCTTGAACTGGCCGAAGCGGCGTTGATTTCCTATCGCGAAGGGCGCCGGGTACTGCTCAGTGAGATTCGTTGAGCCCACTTCTCCCTGCTGCTGAAAAGGACAAGAACATGACACTTCTCGTGAGACCGCATGCCCCTGGTGAAGATGGAACGCTACTGGAAGTCACTCCGGAATCTGCAGGCTGGACACACGTAGGCTTTCGCGTACATCGCCTGAAACAAGGTGAGCGTTTCGAGCGCCACACCGAGAGTCGCGAACAGTGCCTCGTGCTGCTCTCGGGACGAGCAACCGTGCGTACCGGTGACCAGACGTTCGAGAACATCGGTGAACGCATGAGCGTGTTTGAACACCTGCCGCCGTACTCGGTGTATCTTCCGGACGGGATAGCCTATTCAGTGGAAGCACTGACGGAGCTGGAGATAGCCGTCTGCAGTGCTCCGGGGCATGGCAATCATGCCGCTCGCCTGATTCGCCCCGAGCAGGTGGCCTGTTCGACACGTGGCGAGGGGACCAACACACGTCACGTGCAGGACATTCTTCCCCAGACGGAGCCCGCCGATAGTCTGTTGGTGGTGGAGGTCTATACGCCCCCTGGCAACTGGTCCAGCTACCCTCCGCACAAGCACTGTGCCGACAATCTGCCGGAAGAGTCTTTCCTGGAGGAGACGTACTACCACAAGCTCAATCCGTCACAAGGGTTTGCGTTCCAGCGCGTCTATACCGATGACCGATCCCTGGATGAAACCATGGCGGTGGAAGATGGCTGCTGTGTGATGGTACCGGAGGGGTATCATCCCGCCGCCGCTCCACACGGCTATGAGCTTTATTATCTCAATGTCATGGCTGGCCCCAAGCGGGTCTGGAAATTCAAGAATGACCCCGCGCATGAGTGGATCGTCGACATGAAATGATGCCCGAGCCGCATGATGAGAGCTGCCTCACTGTCGACACTCTCATGAAAACGCCCTGCACAATGTGCAGGGCGTTTTCGTTGTGACGCATCAATCGCAGTCTACTGCGAGGTTGCCGACGATTTGCGTGTGCTCTCCCAGCGTTGGTGGGCCTCCGGGGAGTAACTGCGGGAAGGCGTGTGCTCGAGACCGATCTTGGCGGTACCGATCGACACCAGGCGCAGCAGGGAGGTTGTCGCGACAATCACGATGAACAGCGCCGGGACACCGCCGAGGTTGGAGAGCATCTTGATGCCATCGATCCCGACGAATGCGGTCATGATCCAGGCGACGGCACCGATGGTGCAGCCCCAGATGATCTTCATGAGCAGGCGGTCATTGGTATTTTCATCGCTGTCTCCGGCCATGGCAGCCTGACTGTCGGTGCTGCACAGCTGACTGATCGCTTCGGTATTGGAGTCAGCCGCCGTCACGAAGGACAGGAAGGCGATGATCAGGAAGACGATGCCGACCAGGCCGCTCATCGGAAGCTCATCGAACAGGGCATAGATGACGGAACCGGCACCTGAATCATTCAGCAATTGATACAGCGCGCCGCCGCTCTGCATATCGAATTCGATGGTGGAGCTTGCGAAGACACTGACATAGGTAATCGAGAACAGGGCGGGTGCGACCAGGTTGATCAGCATGAACTGACGCACGGTATAGCCACGGGAGATCTTGCCGAGGAACAGGGCGGAAATCGGTGCCCATGCCATCCAGTTGGCCCAGTAGAAGATGCTCCAGCTCTTCGGCCACGGATCACCATCAAAGGCACCGGTGAACAGGCTTTTCTGCATGAAATTGTTGAAATACTCGCCAGCCGCTTCCGTGCCGTAGCCGAGAATGGTCTGGGTCGGGCCACACAGGAAGACAAAGGCCATGAAGACGAAGAAGGCCTTGGCATTGATGGCGGATAGACGCGCGATGCCTTTCTGCAGACCGCTGGCCGCGGAGGCGGTAAAGCAGGCCACGATGGCGAGAGTCACCAGACCCAGCATCATGGTGCCGGTACCGGTGCCCAGGAAGCGATCCAGGCCGCCGGCAAGCGTCATGGCACCGGTTCCCAGCGAAGATGCCATGCCGCAGACCAGCGCAAACAACGCCAATGCATCCAGCGCACGCCCCTTGCGACCGATCAGCCTGTCACCGATCAATGGCACGAAAAGCGTCCCCAGAGAGAAGGGTTTTCCCAGGTTGTAATGCATCAGGGCAAACAGCAAGGCGGGGACGGTATAGATGGCATACGGCGTGAATGACCAGTGAAGGAACATGGTCGATAGTGCGAATCTGGCAGCCTCAGGCGTATTGGCAGCCACATCCAGTGAACCTGGCGGAGTATGCAGATGATAGAGCGGTTCTGCGGTTGACCAGAACATGATGCCAACGGCCAGGGTGGTACACAGCGTGATGGAGAACCAGCGCCATGGTGTCAGAATCCGACTGGCATTTTCTCCGCCGATTCGCGTGCGTCCCAATGGTGAAAGGTATGTCACCAGGCACGTTACCACCATGGCAAGCGCCGTGATCGAGAACAGCCAACCGAACTTGTCGAGCACCCAGTCATTCAGGGTGGTGGTGGTCGCGAGGAATCCTTCAAGATTGATGAGGCTCGCGGCCACCGCAACCATCAGCAGGATGAACGGTGGCCAGAAGACGAGTGGGCGGACGGATGAACCAAACATGCGCATTCCTATAATTTCTTATGAGGATGCGGATGCTAACTCATAAATTTCTGTTTTGTCAGCGTTGAGATTCGCTCCTCAACGGCGTATATACGCGCGCGTTCATGTAATGCGCTGGCAGGATTTGCGGAAAGTTCTGTCAAAACTTACTCCAGAAGTGCGCGCGTTCTGACCGCCACGCGGACCGCAGGGTCTACGCCACCGTGCGGGCCATGACGCTCAAGAGAAAACCACGACACCCCCGTCGCCTCTCGGCCCGGGGGTGTCGTGGTTTCTCCTTGAGGACTGCAGTATCACGCCATCTCGAGTTGGCTCAGATGGACTGGGAAGATTGCCAACGCTGATGGGCTTCTGCCGAATAACTGCGTGACGGCGTGTGCTCGAGGCCGATCTTGGCGGTACCGATGGAGACCAGTCGAATCAACGAGGCAGTCGCGCCGATGACGATGAACAGCGCCGGCACGCCGCCGAGATTGGAGAGCATCTTGATGCCGTCGATGCCGACGAAGGAGGTCATGATCCAGGCGACGGCGCCGATGGTCGAGCCCCAGATGATCTTCATCATCAGTCGGCCCTTGCTGCGGTCTTCGCTTTCGTTGCCTGCCAGAGCCTCCTGGCTATCCGAGCTGCAGAGTTGGCTGATGGCGTCGGTATTGGAGTCGGCCGCTGTCACGAAGGACAGGAAGGCGATGACCAGGAAGATCCCCCCCACCAGAGAGCTCATCGGTAGCTCATCGAAGAGTGCGTAGATCACCGAGCCCGCGCCGGAATCCGAGAGGATGCCATACAGGGCGCCGCCACTTTCCATATCCAGCTTGATCGTGGTGCTGCTGAACACCGCGACATAGATGATCGAGAAGAGCGAGGGCGCCACCATGTTGATCAGCATGAACTGCCGCACGGTATAGCCCCGCGAGATCTTGCCCAGGAACAGGGCGGAAATCGGTGCCCATGCCATCCAGTTGGCCCAGTAGAAGATGGTCCAGCTCTGTGGCCAGGGGTCATTGTCGAAGGCCCCGGTGAACAGATTCTTGCTCATGAAGTTGGTGAAGTACTCGCCAGCCGCTTCCGTGCCGTAGCCGAGGATGGTCAGCGTCGGACCGAAGGCGAACACGAAGATGAGAAAGGCGAAGAAGGCCTTGGCGTTGATGGCGGACAGGCGTGCGATGCCCTTCTGCAGACCACTGGCCGCTGAAGCGGTGAAACACAGCACGATCGCGAGGGTGACGATGCCCAGCATCAGCGGACCCGAGCCAGTGCCGAGGAAGCGGTCGATGCCGCCTGCCAGGGTCATGGCCCCTGTGCCGAGGGACGACGCCATGCCACAGACCAGGGCGAAGAGCGCGAGTGCATCGAGCACACGTCCCTTGCGACCGATCAGTCGGTCTCCCAGCAGCGGCACGAACAGGGTGCCGAGCGAGAAGGGCTTGCCGAGGTTGTAATGCATCAGGGCAAAGATCAGCGCAGGGACGGTGTAGATCGCATAGGGCGTGAACGACCAGTGCAGGAACATGGTCGAGAGCGCGAACCGCGCGGCTTCCGGGCTATTGGCGGCAATGTCCAGCGAAGTGGGCGGCGAGTGAAGATGATAAAGCGGCTCTGCGGTCGACCAGAACATGATGCCTACGGCCAACGTGGTGCATAACGTGATGGAGAACCAACGCCATGGGGACAACAGTCGCGTCGTGTTCTCGCCGCCGATACGGGTACGGCCCAGTGGCGAAAGATAGGCGATGAGGCAGGCCACCACCATGCTAAGCGCCGTGATGGAAAACAACCAGCCTAACTTGCTGAGTACCTGGTTGTTGAGATTGGTGGTGACAGCCAGAAAGCTGTCCAGATCGATCAAGCTCGCCAATACGGAGGCGAACAGCAGAATGAAAGGTGGCCAGAAGACCAGTGGACGCACGGATGCTCCGAACATGTGAGTTTCCTCGTTCTTGTTGTCGTGTCTTGCGATGTTGCCGGGGAGGGCGCCAGTCGATCAGGGGCATGCAGTGAACTGCCGTGCAGCGTAGGGCAGTGGTAAGAGAAAAATCTTCTCGGCTGTCGTCAATGGATGCGTGGAGGGCGTATTCGGGATAGTGAAAATTCGTGCATAAGCAGCAAGACCGCATGGGCGGCACCTTCTCGCCTCAGGTCTGAGCCTCGTCTCGCAACAATTCGCGAATCATCTCCGCACAGGTATCGAATATCGGGTGCGTCAGGCTAGGGGAGCGATGAAGTTCGATCTCCGCGGTAGGCAGCGTTGGCAGACCCATGTCCTCACCCAGTTCATACCAGTCTTCAGGCAACGAGCGTCGATCTGCCACCGTGATGGCATGGCCCTGATTGACGATGACCCTCAACCCGCTGGGACTCTGGCTGGTGGAATCGATACGCCAACCACGCTCGGCCTGCGTCAGGGCGGACAAGGCCCGTTCGCGATAGATGCATTGCTCAGGGAACAGTGCCAATGGCAGCGGAGCGCCGGGGTCCAGCACGAAGCGTTGATGCGCCGCCCACACCACAGGCTCGCGAGACAGCAACTCCCCCTGGCGTTGTGGGTTGTGACTGACCGCGATGACCAGATCCAGCTGACCGGCATCGAGCTGTTCCAGCAGTTCCGTGGACATCCGGCAGTGGATGTGTGGCCGGATCTGGGGATGACGCTCACTGATCTGTGCCAATAGCTGCGGCAGCCAGGTGGTGGCGTAGTCCTCCGGCAAGCCGAGGCGCAACGTGATCGGGTGGTCGTTTTCGCCAAGGGCAGCCACGGCTTCACGTTGCAGTTGCAGGATGCGGCGTGCGTAGCGCAGAAAGGTTCGGCCGGCATCGGTCAATTCCATATGCCGACTGGTGCGTATCAGCAGTCGGTAGCCGAGCCGTTCCTCGAGGGTGCTGATGCGCAGACTGACGGTGGACTGGGTACGGTGCAGATGGCGTGACGCCTGAGTGAAGCTCCCGCTGTCGGCCACCGTCACGAATGCCAGCAGCAGATCCGTATCCAGCGAAGGCAAGGGGCGAGGGGCGTTCACGCTTGATGTATCGGGTCTGCCGATGGATTTCATTGGAATGACTCGTTTCTCAAATGCATGGATTCTGGCCAGCATAGTGCCTGACCCACGAGCTGTCTTGCCCCCCAGCCCCATGACGTGAGGATACCTCCGTGACTGACCTGACTTCCGCGATGCCCCCGCCATTGGCCGATGCCGAGACCGTCGATCTCTCCGCGTTGGTCGATACCGAGCGTTACCCCCTGCATGACCCCCGATCTCCAGCGCTTGAGGCCACGATCGCCAAGGCGCGTGAAGATCTCGAGCGTGAGGGATGCGCCGTATTGAGAGGTTTTCTGCGTCCGGAGCGCCTGGCGCAGATGCAGGCGGAAACGGCTCGTCTCGCCGAGTGCGCGTTCTTCAACACTCGCGAGGTGAATGCCTATTTCACGGCCGATGACGACCGCTTGCCCCACCAGGATCCGCGTCGCCTGTTCATGACCCGCACCAGTGGCTTCGTGACGCGCGACATGATTCCTGCCGATAGCCTGATGCAGCGGCTGTACGTCTCGCAGGCCATGAAGCAACTGGTGTCGGCCTGTCTTGGGCGCGAGCGGGTGTACGAGTATGCCGACCCCTTTGCCGGGCTCGTGCTCAACGTGCTGCCAGAGGGCACCGAGCAACCCTGGCACTACGACACCAACGAATTCATCGTCACCATGATGACCCAACGGCCCGAAAGCGGTGGTCAGTTCGAGTATTGTCCCGGCATCCGCACCCCCAACGATGAGCATTACGCTGCCGTGGGCGAAGTGATCCGGGGAGAGTCGCGTGAAGCGGTGAAGACCCTGAGTCTCAACCCGGGGGATCTGCAGTTGTTCAAGGGGCGGTTCAGTCTGCACCGCGTCACGCAGGTGTCGGGTGAGGTGCCCCGACTGACGGCGATCTTCGCCTATTCCGAAACGCCGGGAGTGGTGGGGCGACTGGAACGCACGCGCCAGCTGTATGGGCGCGTCTCGGAGCAGCACATTCTGGCGGAAGCCCGATACGTCCAGCGCGCCGACGGTCTGCTCGACTGATCGATGTCCGGTATACCCGTGACGCCTTCTCAACTTGCATGCGCCTTTCGGGCGCTTGATCGAACACTCCCCACAGGGCATCCCACATGAAAATGGACCTGACGGCGATGGGCATCCTCGCTCCGACCCATGCACTGGAAGACTGCGAACCGACGTCGGAAGAGATTGCGCAGATCCAATGTGACCGACTCGCGCGTGTTCGCCAGGAGTTGGCCCGACGCGATATCACGGCGGCAGTCCTGTTCGACCCGGCACATGTCCGCTATGCCACCGGGTCTCGCAACATGCAGGTATACAGTTCGCGCAATCCCGCTCGCTACGTATTCGTCCCCGTGGCAGGGCCGGTCGTGTTGTTCGAGTTCTCGGGATGCGAACACCTGGCCAGCCATCTACCGACCGTGGACGAGATTCGCCCGGCCAAGGCGATTTCCTATTACTTCAACGAGAAGAATACACAAGCCGTCACCAGAGCCTGGGCGGATGAAATCATCGATCTGGTGCGTCAGTGCGGCGGAGGTGAGCGGATCGCCATCGAGAGCGCGACCGCGGAAGCCGCTTTCATGCTCGAGCAGCGAGGCTATCAAGTGCTGGATGCTCAGGAGTCTCTGGAGCAGGCGCGAGCCTTCAAGGTGCCCAACGAGATAAAGATGATTCGCTCCTCGCTGAGAGCGGTCGAGGAGGGAGTGCGCAAACTGGAGGCCTCCATACGGCCTGGGGTCACCGAGAATCACGTCTGGTCCCGACTGCATCAGCACATCATCGAGACAGACGCCGACTTCATCGAGACACGCCTCATGAATTCCGGGCCGCGCACCAATCCCTGGTTCCAGGAATGTTCCGACCGGATCATCCAGGCGGGAGAACTGGTCGCGCTGGATACCGATGTGGTCGGGCGTTATGGGTACTACGCGGATTTCTCGAGAACCTTCCTGTGTGGCACGGGGGAGGCCAGCGCCGAGCAGAAATCGCTCTATCGCATGGCGTATGACCAGATCCAGACCAACATGGAAAATCTCAAGCCGGGGGTCAGCTTCAAGGAGTACGCCGAACGTGCCTGGCGAATCCCTCCCGGCTATCGCGCGCGTCGTTACTTTGCCCTGGCGCATGGTGTCGGGATGAACGGTGAGTATCCCTACATCGTTCATCGCGAGGATATCGAGGACAAGGGCTACGACGGCATCCTCCAACCGGGGATGACACTATGCGTGGAGAGCTATATCGGACATGAGTCCGGCGGCGAAGGCGTCAAGCTCGAAGAGCAGCTGTACATTCGTGACGATGGTCAGGTGGAGCTGTTGTCGGACTATCCCTTCGATGAGCGCCTGCTGAGCCAGGCCGTCTGAGTCAGGCCGGTTGAGTCAGGCCGGCTGAGCCGGGCCCAGGTAGCTTGCCGACGCGCATCGGCATTACGCGGCATGGCGGCTTTGGTAACATGAGGTCAATTGTGCGGGTGGCTGTCAGCGACGGTCACCCGCTTTGCCATTGTCTCATGGCGAAAGAAGGCCAGAGGGCGGCCATGTGCCGTGAACGGGAGAGAGCGTCGAGAACGTCTATCGTTCATGGGTACCGGTTGCTTCCTGCTCGCCTTTCGCCTTTCGTGAGTGTCGTCTATGCCAACCCCTCTGCCACTGCAGAAACTGCCGCCCTTGAGTTCGCTGAAAGGATTTGAAGCGGCTGCGCGTCTGCTGAGTCTCCGCGCGGCTGCCGAGGAGCTGAACCTGACGCATCCGGCCATCGCCAACCAGATTCAGCGTCTCGAAGAGAGTCTGGAGGTGAAACTGTTTGCCCGTGAAGGCCGTCATGTGGTGCTGACGGCGGCTGGCGAGCGTTTCTATCCGGTGGTGCGTGAAGCGCTGGCGGGTCTGGTGCAAGGCGCCGAGTCCCTGCGCCAGATGCAGCATGCCCAGCCGCTGACGATTCAGGTCTATTTGACGACCTCGATTCGCTGGTTGGCACCTCGCTTGTCGCATTTCCAGGCCATGCATCCTGAAGTCGAGCTCAAGCTGATGACGTGCAGTCTCGGCTGGGAGTTCGATGAGGCCAATGCCGATGTCGGTATCGTGTTCCGCGATGCGCCGCTGGCGGATCACCTCCACTGGCAGCCGTTGTTCGAGTCACGCCTCTTCCCGGTCTGCAGCCCCCAGCTGCTGGGCGACGATGCACGCCCGGTCCCCGCCGATGTCTTGAAGACGCTGCCGTTGATCGGGGTCTACACCGAGGGCTGGAATTGGGAGAGTTACTTCGAGGCATTGTCGCTAGGCCCTTGTCCTACCCGCAATTGCATCGTGGTCGACACCCTGGCTGTCGCCCTGGAGATGGCGGCGCGGGGGGAGGGCGTGGCATTGGTCAACGGGCCCTTTGCCGACGATGACCTGGCGAACGGTCGACTCATCAACCCGACCGGGCAGGTGACGACAGGGCGCGGTGAATGGGGTGCTGTCTGTCACCGCGAGCTGGAGCGGGATCCGCGCGTCGCGACCCTCCTTGGCTGGCTGGCGTCGCAGAGTCGCAGCGTGCCTACCTGATCCGCCAGAGCGAGAGCGATTACGTGACAACGCCACCTTCGGGTGGCGTTCTTGTTTCCGACATCTGGTTCTGGGTTCTGGCGCATGAGGCTATGACGTTTGTGGGCGGATCGCGGATCGCTGTTCGAAGGCGCGGGGTCTGGGCGGGTTCACAAAAATTGTTACCAATCGCCAAATTCTTATGAATTGTTGGCAGGCAGGTCGGCCAGTAGGGTGAGCCTCAAGATGACATGGGCCACACTGGACAGGATTCCCCTCCGTCCCGAGCGGCCCTGTGCAGTACACCGGACAGCCAGCAGGCAGACAGCAGAGAGGACAGCACATGAAAGTCGGATTCATCGGTCTCGGTAACGTGGGTGGCAAGCTGGCAGGTAGCCTGCTGCGCAATGGGCATGACGTCACCGTGCGTGACCTTGACCCGGAAGCCGCCAAGCCTTTCCTCGCGCAGGGTGCCAAGTGGGCGGATTCTTCCAAGGAACTCGCCGAAGCCAACGACATGGTCATCACCTGCCTGCCATCTCCGGCTGCCTGCAGCGCCGTGATGGAAAGCGATGACGGCATCATTGCCGGTCTGTGCGAAGGCAAGATCTGGCTCGAGATGAGTACCACCGATGACGGCGAACTGCGTCGCATCGCCGACAAGGTGCTGGCCACCGGTGCCAAGGCACTGGAAGCCCCGGTCTCTGGCGGCTGCCACCGCGCCGCCACTGGCAACATCTCCATCTTTGTCGGCGGTGACCGCGAATCCTTCGAGCAGGTGCTGCCGGTGCTGACCAACCTGGGTCGCCGTGTCCTGCACACCGGTGAACTGGGCACCGCCTCGGTGCTCAAGGTGATGACCAACTACCTGGCCACCGCCAACCTGTGCGCCGTCGCCGAAGCCCTGACCGTCTGCAAGAAGGCCGGCATGGACATGAATACCACCTACGAGGCGATCAAGATTTCCTCTGGCAACTCCTTCGTCCACGAGACCGAGTCCCAAGTCATCCTGAACGGTAGCCGCAACATCAGCTTCACCATGGATCTGGTGCTCAAGGATGTCGGCCTGTTCGACACCCTGGCCAGGAACCTTGACGTGCCGCTGGAAATCTCCCCGATGCTGATGGACATCTTCCGCGATGGTCAGGAACGCTTCGGTCCGCGTGAGTGGTCCTCCAACATCATCCGTCGTCTCGAGGAAGCCGCCGATGTCCGTGTGCTCGGCACCGGCTTCCCGGCAGAGCTGACCGATGACGAGCCGGAAGAAGTCGGCTACGAGGTCGGCGTTACCGGCCGCAGCTGAGCCGTGAAGACTGCCCCGGAGCGCCGTGCGAATGGCCTCCGGGGCATTTGCGTTTGAGACTCACCCTCAGGGAAAGTGTTATCTCCCACCAGCAACGAGAGGTCTGGCATGCAACATCACGACAACTTCTACATCAATGGCCACTGGCAGGCACCCTTCGGGCGCGAGCGCATGGAGGTCATCAATCCGGCCACCGGCGAGCTGTGTGCCAGTGTGCCGCGCGCCGGTGAGCAGGATGTGGAGGCTGCCATCATGGCAGCACGTCAGGCGCTGCCTGCCTGGTCCACGACATCCGCGCAGGAACGCCACGACATCCTGATGGCGGCAGCGGATGAGATGCAGCGTCGCTTCGATGAGCTGCGCGACGTCCAGGTGCTCACCATGGGTTGCCCGGTGCAACTGGCCGGCGCGCTGCACGTGGAAGGCCCCATCGAGGGAATGCGTTACTACGCTGAACGCGCCTTCCAGATGGAAGAGGACGAGCGCAAGGGCGATGTGACGCTGATGCGCGAGCCCATCGGCGTCTGCTCGCTGATCAATCCGTGGAACTATCCGCTGCATCAGTTGATCGGCAAGCTGGCCCCGGCGCTGGCGGCAGGCTGCACCGTGATCGCCAAGCCGGCGGAGCAGACCCCGCTGCAGGACTTCATCATGGCCGAGATCTTCGAGAAGGTCGGTCTGCCTGCAGGTGTCTTCAATGTGGTGACGGGCGAGGGCAGCGAGATCGGTCCGGTGATGTCCGGCCATCCGCAAGTGGACATGGTGTCCTTCACTGGCTCCACCATTGCCGGTAGCAAGGTCGCCGAGAGTGCCGCGCCCACCGTCAAGCGGGTCTGTCAGGAACTGGGCGGCAAGTCGCCGCTGCTGGTGACCGAAGATGCCGACCTGGCCGCGGCCGTGCGCTTGAATGTCGAGAACATCATGGCCAACACCGGCCAGACCTGCGACGCCTTCACTCGCTTGCTGGTGCCGCGTTCGCGACTGGAAGAGGCGACCCGCCTGGCAGTCGAGATCGCCAATGAGCAGGTGGTGGGTGACCCGAACGACCCGGCGACCACCATGGGGCCGCTGGTCTCCGAGCGTCAGCGCGAACGTGTCCTGCATCTGGTGCAGCGTGCCATCGATGATGGTGTCGAGCTGGCGCTCGGTGGCGTCGAGCCGCCCGAAGGGCTCGAGAAGGGCTGCTATGTGCGTCCGACCATCTTCACCAATGTCAGCAATGAAATGGAGATCGCCCGCGAGGAGATCTTTGGCCCGGTGCTGTGCATCCTGCCCTACGACGATGTGAAGCAGGGGATCGCCATCGCCAATGACAGCGTCTATGGCCTGTCATCTGCGGTCTATGCGCGTGACGCCGAGGCAGCATTGCCCATCGCCCGCTGCATGCAGGCAGGGCAATGCTATCTGCAAGGGGCAGAGTTCTCCTTCGATGCCCCCTTCGGTGGCTACAAGCGTTCCGGCAATGGCCGTGAATGGGGTGACGAAGGCCTGGCGGAATATGTCGAGGTCAAGGCACTGCTCGGCGCGCCGGCCATCGCCTGACAGAAGGCGAATGACGCAGCCGTGATGCCACGCAAGATACCCGTGATTCGTGAGGCCAGAGTGGCCCGTGAATCACGGGTATCTTGCATTCGCGCCATGGACAAAAGGCGCCCTCAAGGTGCTTGTCGGCTGTCGCAGCCGCGTTTCGCCATCAGCGCAACACCGATAACGTCTGTCAGATCGCTGAGTGCTGAAAAATACCTATATTGGGCGCTGAAAATACCTATATATAGTGGCAAGACTTTGTGCGGTGCAGCATGACGGGCTCGCCAGGCAACGTTTTCGGCCTCAGATGATGCGCGAGGACAGCTGACGCGCTGCCTGGACCAGATGCTTGGAGTAGGCGCGTGCCTGCTGCGGATTCAGCCAGTCCTGGCTGATGACGGCGCTGATGGCGGCGATGGGCTCATTGCGCATGTTCAGTACAGGCGCGGCGATACAGCTCAATTGTCCCTCGGCATCGCCACTGGACACGGCATACCCGAGGCGTTGCGCACGCTCAAGCTCGGCATCCATCTCGTCACGGCGTTCGGCCAGTTCGGGCGTGATACGCGTGGCAGCCTCCAGGTACAGCTGACGCGAGCTCTCGGGGCGCATGGCAAGAATCGCCTTGCCGGCGGCGCAGGCGTGCTGGGTCATGGTCTTGCCGATATAGAGGTTGTAGCTGCCACTGCCGGAGGCATCGACCTTCGAGATCACCACCACCTGGTCCCCGATGGGGATGCACAGGAAGATCGAGCGGTGAATCTCGTTCTTGAGAATCTCCGCGATGGGGTAGAAGACCGGGATCAGGCTCTGCTTGTTGTAGATCGTCGAGGAGATCTGGAAGATGCGCGAGCCGATGCAGTAGGACTTCTTGCGACCGGGATCGTGAGCGACCAGCTGATGGTGCAGCAGGGAATTGATCACGCGGTGACCGGTAGCGGGTGAGATGCCGGTGGACTCACAGATTTCCGAGAGCGTCAGCGGGTAGGAGGCTGCCGCAAGCAGATCCAGAATCATGACACTGTGGTCGACGGCAGGGGCTTTGGTCTTCTCGTGATTCATGAACGCGGGGTCACTCCGAAACGCGAATCTCGGTCACAGGCGGTTTCTGACCGAAGGCTGTGACACTGTGACGACGGATGGGCGATGCCTCGGGCTGCATCGCCCATCCGTGGAAAGGGGAACGGCCCATAGGGTACCAGACCCATGGGCCGTTCGTGGGGTTGGCGGCTATCCGCCGGGTCAGTCTGCGTGGTCGGCCAGCACCAGATCCGCGCCTTTTTCCGCCACCATCATCACCGGCGCATTCAGGTTGCCGGAGGTGATATTGGGGAAGATGGCGGCATCGATGACCCGCAGCCCCGCCACACCATGTACCTTCAGCCGGCTGTCGACCACGGCGTTCGCCCTGTCCGGCCCCATCGCGCAGGAACCGCACAGGTGGTAGATGGAGCCACCCTGAGAGCGGAAGTACGCAAGCATGCTGTCCTCATCGTGGACCGTCTCGGCTGGGGCGACCTCGCACTCGGTGATGGCCTTGAGAGCGGGCGCGCCCATCAGCTTGCGCACCAGACGACTGCCCTGAATCACCTCATCGATGTCCTTCTGGGTACTGAGGTAGTTGGGGCAGATCGTCGCCGGGTCTGCCGGGTCTGCCGAGGACAGTGAAATGCTGCCACGGCTGGTCGGTCGGCAGGAATTGAAGGCCAGCAGGAAGCCGGAATATGGCTCCGGTGTCAGCTTGGCTCTCGGGTCGTTGGGAATCTGATAGGACATCGGGTTGAAGTAGAGCTGGATGTTCGGCTCTGACTCCGCCTCGCTGCCCCGGAAGAACCCTCCGGCCTGATTCACGCTCATGCCCAGCGGCCCGCTGCGGTTGATCAGGTACTGCAGTCCCGCCTTGGCCTGGCCCCAGAAGGACGCGAAGTCATCATTCAGTGTGGTGCGATTGGCGCGGTAGTAGTAGCTGGCGCACAGGTGGTCCTGCAGATTCTGACCGACGGCCGGCAGGTCTACCTGTGTCTCGATACCATGCGTGGCCAGCGCCTCACGCCCGCCGATCCCCGAAAGCTGCAGCAGCTTCGGGGAGTCCACCGCGCCAGCGCAGAGAATGACTTCGCGACGCGCCGTCACCTCGATGACTTCGTCATCAAGCCGGTAGGCAACACCCGTGGCACGCTTGCCGCCATCGGGCGTCTCTTCCAGCGTCACGCGCTCCACCCGACAGATATGCTTGAGCGTGAGGTTGTCGCGTGACAGTGCCGGCTTCAGGTAGGCGGTATTGCTGGAATCCCGCTGTCCCTTGCGGATGTTGGCCTCATAGATGCCAGCCCCCTCGAAGTGTTCGCCATTGAAATCATCATTGAGCGTGTACCCCAGCTCGCGGGCACCTTCCAGCCACGACTGACAGATCGGGTGCGCGCCATGTTTGAGTGGCGTGATGCCGATCAGGCCCTGGCCGGAGCGATACTCGGTATCGCCTCCCGGGTGGCATTCAAGACGCTTGAAGTAGGGCAGTACCTCGCGATAGGACCAGCCGTCGTTGCCGGCGCGCGCCCAGTCATCGAAGTCCGAGGCCTGACCCCGGACATAGATCATCGCATTGATGGAACCGGAGCCACCCTGCACCTTGCCACGGGGGGTATAGATCTTGCGCCCCCCCATCGCGGCTTCTTCCTTGCTGTAATACATGTAGTTGTAGGCCGGGTTGTAGTAGGTCTTGGCGAACCCGACCGGCACCTTGATCCAGGGCGAGGTGTCCTTGCCGCCGGCCTCCAGCAGCAACACCTTGTGGCGACCGTTGGCGCTCAGCCGGTTGGCGAGGATGCACCCCGCCGACCCGGCACCGACAATGATGAAATCGTATTGCATCGGCGTTACGCCTCCGGCTTGCGCTTCCAGTCGGTGCTGGACTGTTCCTTCACGTCATAGGGACGCGGGTCCATGCTCAGGTGCAGTGTCCGGCCGGTGTAAGGCGAATTGGCCTTGACCACGTCCATGTCCAGCTCGACCCCAAGCCCCGGCTTGGTGGAGGGGATGATGTAGCCATCACGCCACTCGATCTTCTCCTTGAGCACATCGGCGTGGAAGCCATCCCAGGTGCCGATGCTTTCCTGAATCAGGAAGTTGGGCGTGGCGGTCGCCAGCTGGATACTGGCCGCGGCGCCGACCGGGCCGTTGTAGAGATGCGGCGCGATCTGGGCGTAATAGACTTCTGCCAGCGCCGCGATCTTCTTGCCTTCCAGAATGCCGCCGACGCGCCCCAGGTTCATCTGCAGGATGGAGGCCGCGTTGTTCTTGAGCACATCGTGGAATTCGTACTTGGTGGTCAGGCGCTCACCGGTCGCGACCGGAATGGAGGTGTGGTCTGCCACGCGCGCCATGGCTTCGCTCTGCCCCGGTGGTACCGGCTCTTCCAGCCACAGCGGGTCATAGGGCTCGAGATACCTGGCGAGACGAATGGCAGACGCCGGTGTCATCTGGCCGTGGGTGCCGAACAACAGATCACAGCTGTTGCCGACCGCTTCGCGGATGCGGCGGCAGAAGGTGGCGCTCTTGTCCATGCCTTCCAGAGACAGCATCTGACCGGAGTAGGCGGTGTAGGGGCCAGCCGGATCGAACTTCAATGCGGTGAAGCCCTTCTCGCGGTTTTCCAGTGCGCATTCGACGGCCAGCTCGACGTTGTCATAGTCGTAGTTGCCGCGTGCATCCTTGGGGTACAGGTAGGTGTAGGAACGCAGCTTGTCGTGGACCTTGCCACCGATCAGTTCATAGACCGGCAGGCCAGCCGCCTTGCCGACGATGTCCCAGCAGGCCATCTCAAGACCACTCAGCACGCCCATCATGGTGAGATCAGGGCGTTGGGTGAAGCCACTGGAGAAGGCTTCGCGGTACAGGCGTTCAATATGATGCGGGTTCTTGCCTTCCAGATAACGCGAGAAGACATCGGCGATCGCCTTGCTCATGACTTCCGGATGGAAGGTGGCGGCATAGACTTCTCCCACCCCTTCAATGCCGCAAGCGGTACGTAGCTGAACGAAGATCCAGTACATGCCGCCGACGTGGGGCGGCGGAGTGGCGACGATGTGTGTCTCGCAACTGACAACTTTCATGGTGGCAGGCCTTTCAGTGGTCACTGGCTAGCAGGATGGTGTGGGAGCGCACTGCCTGGCATGCCGTCATTCGACGCCAACAGCGCGCTTCCGGAAAGAAATGGGGTAGGGCGTCAGCGCCTCCGGGGAGAGGGCTCCCCGGAGGCGTGACAGGCAAGACGGAATGGCGTGATCAGTAGTTCATCACGACCAGACGGGTCTGGGTGTAGTCGAGCATGCCGTGCTTGCCATCATCACCGCCCAGACCAGAGCGCTTCCAGCCGGCGTGGTAGCCCTGGTAAGGGTCCGCCGGGGTGCGGTTGATGTAGAGCTCGCCGGCTTCGATGTTGTTGGCGACCTTCATGGCAGTGCGATAGTTCTCGGTGAAGACCACGGAGGCCAGGCCGAACTGGTGATCGTTGGCCAGCTCCAGGGCTTCATCGATATCGCGGTAGGTCAGCACTGGCAGCACCGGACCGAAGATCTCTTCCTGCACGATCTCCATGTCCTGACGGCAACCGGTCAGCAGGGTCGGCGGGTAGAAGTGACCCTTGCCCTCGGGGATGTAGCCGCCGATTTCCAGAGTGGCGCCGTCATCGATGGCGCGTTCCACCATCTGATGGATGTTGAGACGCGAATTCTCGTTGATCAGCGGCCCCATCAGGCTGGCATCGTCCAGACGGTTGCCGAACTTGACGCCTTCCATCTGCTGCTTCAGCTGGGCGACGAAATCGTCATAGACGGATTCGTGCACATAGACACGCTCGATGGCGGTGCATAGCTGGCCACAGTTGGTGAGGGTAGAGGCCGCGATCTGTGCCGCTGCCTTGGCCAGATCGGCATCCGGCTCGACGATGGCCGGTGACTTGCCGCCCAGCTCCAACGAGGACTTGGCGATGTTGACCTGGGAATATTCCAGCACCTTGCGACCGGCGCCGACGCTGCCGGTCAGGGTGATCATGCCCACCTTGGGGTGTGTGCAGACGGCTTCCGCGGTGCCGTGGTCCATCGCCAGGATGTTGACGATGCCTGCCGGAATGCCGGCATCCTGGATCGCCTTGGCGATCTCGAAGGCGGAGGTCGGGGTGTTGTTGCTCGGACGCACGACCACGGCATTGCCGGTGATCAGCGCCGGGGCAATCTTGCGCAGCAGGGTGAACACCGGGTAGTTGAACGGAATTAGGCAGGCCACGACGCCGATGGGCTCACGCTGCAGCAGCAGGCTTTCATTGGGGGTGTCGCTGGGGACGATCTCGCCCTCGATACGACGTGCCCACTCGGCGTGGTAGCGCGTGATGTCGGCGGCGTAGACGGCTTCATTGGTGGCGTCTTCCAGGCTCTTGCCCGACTCATCTGCCAATGCCTGGCCGATGGCATCCTTGCGCGCCATCAGGGCCTCGGCAAGCTTGTGCATGTAGCCGGCACGCTCGGTGCTGGTCTTGGCACGCCAGTCCTTTTGAGCCTTGGCCGCAATGCTCACCGCTTCAAGCGCTTCGTCAGTGGTTGCTGCCTGCACCTGACCTACCAGTGCTTCGGTGGCCGGGTTGTAGACCGAAATCATCTCGCCCTGGGATGAGGCGACGAATTCGTTGTTGATGAAGTTCTTGTCAGTGCGCATGCATCACTCCTCCTGAATTTGGCTTACAGGCTATGAAGCGGTGCCAAGACTGTCAAACTGTTTTTCACATACGGAAGTTAAATTCCTTATATGGAATTCTTGATCGGGACTACCTTGATCGTCATGTCTTCCAGGGCTGTTATGCCTGCCTGTGGCGGCGGCCATGCCATCGAGAGATTTCCGCTGGCATCCTGGGGCATGTCCTGTTCAGCGATGTCATCTGCCATGGCAGTGCTTCACGCTACATGCTGCCGGCGAAAAGAGAGTGGGAAAGCCGTTGGTTCTGACACGATGTCATGACGCGCGTGCAGGAATGTCAGGCGAGAATTCCCACATTCGAGTTGCCTCTTTCTGGCCCTTCATGGCGCATCTTTCGCTGGAATTAACGCGCTTTCAGCGTAAGTGTTCACTCTGTTCAGTCATTAACTAAATGAGAGCATTCCTATATGCTGTGCCACCTGATCGAGAGCCAGGGACGGGCCAGTGACCTCAGGCCATCGTCTACGTCAATTGCCAGGGATGCAGAACATGTCAGATTCATGGGTACTCGACGCCTTGCTGTCGTCGTTTGATGTCTCACTGAGCCAGAACGAGCGCCTGCTCACGCTTGAGATGAGTGGCGCGGACTTCATCCCTCATCGCCTGGTGGGGGAAGAGCGTATGTCGCGTCCCTTCGCTTATACCCTCGACTGCATCTCCCAGAACGGCGATATCGAGCTCAAGACCCTGATGGCACAGCCGGCGGCGCTCTCGGTGCGTCAGGCCGATGGCAGTTACCGCAAGCTCTCGGGACTGGTCGAGTCCGCCGCGCTGCTCGGTGAGGACGGTGGCGTCTTCTATTACCAGCTGACGCTGGTGCCGTGGATGGCGATGCTCAAGCTCGGGCGTGACAGCCGCATCTTCCAGGACCTCACCGCGGTCGAGGTCATCGAGTCGGTGTTCTCGAATCACGCCATCGCGCAAGGTGAAGCCCAGGGCGGCTGGCGGCTGGATCTGCGCCGCGAGTATCCGGCGCGCAGCTACTGCGTGCAGTATCGCGAGAGCGATTTCCAGTTCGTCAATCGCCTGATGGAGCAGGAAGGGCTGTTCTACTACTTCGAACACGCCTCTGACGACAGCGACTTCAATGGCCACCGCCTCGTCATCACCGACGATGTCGCGACCTGCGCACCCGTCGAGCCACAGGTGATTCGCTTCCACCGTCAGGATGCCACTGAACTGGAAGACTCCATCACCCAGTGGAGCGGCCGCCGTCAGCAGCAACCGACGCGCGTCAGCCTCGGCACCTTCGATTACAAGCAGCCGGGCCTGGAAAAACGCTCCGGCCAGGACACGCGCAGCGATCAGGGCAACCTCAGCGAGCAGGAAGTCTACGACTACCCCGGCGAGTACTATTTCGACGATCACTCGCGCGGCGAACGACTGACCGTCAATCGCCTCGAAGCCCATGAATCCCGCGCCAAGCGCTTCTACGGCGCCGGGGGCACCCGCCAGTTGAAGGTCGGCCGCTGGTTCGAGCTCAGCCAGCACGCCCGCCATGAAGACGGCGACTCGAGTGAGCGCGAATTCCTCGTGCTGGGCCTGACCGTCTGCGCCGAGAATGCGCTACCGGTGTCGGCACACCTCAAGGCGCTGCCGGGCAGCCTGCAGGCGCGCATGGCCGAGGCGCGCCAGGCGCACGGTCTCAATGAGAGTGCTCATGAGGATTACGCCGATGTCGGCACCGGTCAGTACTTGATCGACTTCGAATCCCAGCGGCTCAGTCAGCCGTATCGTCCGTCTCTCGATCATCCGCGCCCCAACCTGGGTGGCCCGCAGACGGCGATCGTCGTCGGGCCCGCGAATGAAGAGATCCACACCGATTCGCTCAACCGCGTGCGTGTTCAGTTCCACTGGGACCGCAGCGAGAAGGGCGCCGCCGACGCCAGCTGCTGGCTACGTGTCGCGCAGCCCAACGCCGGTGCCGGCTGGGGCAGTGTGTTCGTGCCGCGTATCGGCCAGGAAGTCATCGTCGATTTCCTCGAAGGCGACGTGGATCGTCCGCTGATCACCGGGCGGGTCTACAACGGCGACCAGACGCCGCAATGGCACTCCAACGGCCTGCTCTCGGGCCTCAAGAGCAAGACTTACCGCGGCAACAAGTACAACGAGCTGGTCTTCGATGACGCCACCGATCAGGAGCGTGTGCGCCTGAACTCGGAGCACGAGAAATCCCAGCTCAATCTCGGCTATCTGATCCACCAGCAGGGCAACACACGCGGCAGCTTCCGCGGTACCGGCTTCGAATTGCGCTCGGACGCCTATGGGGCGATTCGTGCCAACAGCGGCCTGATGCTCAGTAGCTGGGGGCAAATCGCGGCCAGTGGCGAACAGCTGGATCTCTCTCCTGCGCATCAGCAGCTCGCCAGCGCCTATCAGCTTGCCAATACGCTCAGCGACAGCGCCACCAGCCACAACGCCGAGGCGCTTGCGGCGCGCACGCAGATCAAGCAGGCCAGCGACGATACCCAAGGCACTTATGGCGCCGATGACAGCGGTAGCCGCTTCGACGGTAGTTCAGCCCAGAGCGCTACCAATGGCGGGCGGGGGCGGGCGGCGCGCCTGAATGCACCCTGGCTGCATCTCACATCCCCCGCCGGCATCGCCACCAGTACGCCGGAATCGACGCACCTGACACAGGGCCGCTCGCTCAGCGTCACCAGCGGCGAAGATATCAACCTGGCCACCGGACGCAGCCTGGTAGGCGCCGTGGTCGAGAAGTTCTCGCTGTTCGTGCAGCGCTCCGGCATCAAGCTGTTTGCCGGCAAGGGCAAGGTCGAAGTTCAAGCGCAAAGCGATGCGATGGACCTGACGGCGGAAAAGGACGTCACCATCACCTCCACCGAGAACGACATCGATATCAATGCCGCCAAGGAGATTCTGCTCACCTGTGGTGGTGCCTACGTCCGCCTCAAGGACGGCAATATCGAACTGCACGCGCCGGGCAAGATTGATGTCAAAGGCGCGCAGCACAGCTTCGGTGGGCCGACGAGTCTGAATGCCGCGATGACGGAATTGCCGGAAGGCGAAGACTTGCTGTGTCCGAGCAAAGGACAAAGCGCTGCCGCCAATGGCGACGGTGTGGTGGAGTCCTGATATGGCCATGCTGGATGAGGCGGAATTCCTGCAGGTGGCAAGACAAGCGGCTACCGAGTCACGCCTATATCGCGTGGTAGATCCGAGCAATACGCCGCAGCGCGCATTGAGTGCGAAGGACCAGAAATCCGTGGGCCTGGTACGCAACGGATTCTATGCCCAGACGCCATCGCAGAAACTCTATCTACAACCGGTGCCGCCAGAAACGCACCTGGGCAAAGAGCTGGAGAAGGAGAGGCAGCAACGCTCTGCAAGCCTCACCACTCCGGTCGCGTTCGGTGGCTGGGTCATCACAGCCCAGCCGCTCTCCAGCGTGGTGTCATATATCCAGCGCCAACTTGAGCAGACGACCCCGGAAGGCAAGAAGGCGCTGCTGCGTTTTCATGACCCCCGAGTATTGGAGCGCCTCGAGGCCATTCTTGACCGCGAGCAGCTATCGGCACTGCTGGGACCTATCGATCAGTGGATCTACCTGGATAACGCCCACGCACTGCAGAGCATCGCACCACACAGTGAGCAGCGTCGCCTCGGGAGATTGAACCTGACATTGCCGCAGTGGTCTGCCATTAGACGGATAGGGATGCTGAACCATTGTCTGGAGCTCTATCGCACGCTGCCGGAAGAGAGCAAGGCAGGTTCTGTGGATGCCGCAACTGCCGATGCGTTATTGGTCGCCGCAAAGGAGTGTGGTCTGGAAGAGCGACAGGATATCTCGGTCTTCGTGCTCCACGGGCTGGTCACAACCCCGATGTTCTATCAGCATCCGATCATGCGCCAGTTACTGAGCGCTAGAGCGACACCTGATTCACGCAGCACTCACAGCTATATCAGCTTGACCAGCAAGCTTGAGAGCGCCGATTGGGACAAGATCATGGAAAGCAGGGAAAAGGTATAACCTCATGTCAGGTCAAATAGTAAATCAGCATGTCGCTTTGAGTGTCGTGAATGGCGAATGTCGTTTCTGCAAGCGTACTGGCTTTCCGATCCTGCCTGTTCGATATGCTGTCTGCCAACGTAATGATGCCAATCAGCAAATCCCTGAATTGTCAGAAGACAGGGTGAAGGCTTTTACTGATATAAAGCTGGACCAGACACTTGAAAACGGTAAGCGCACCACGCGCGTGGTTCCCTCTGAGGTCAAGGAAGAGATAGCTCATAGCACCTCCAGTCAGGTCAATAAATATATCCTGCGCCAATTGCGCAGCGGTTATCTTTACTTGTTCGATAAAGACAACCCCGATGGCATGTATTGGTCTGCGTTTGCGATTACCGCCGATGGTAAATATTACCAGTTCCCTGTCAAGCAGCCCCCATCTCTGGACAAGATGGCGATGCCGTGTACGCTCGAGTCAGCCAATAGAGATGGCGAGAGTGATGAAGAAAAAGTCACACGCGTCAAGAATGAATCGTTACAAGCCTCTCTGGTCACTATCACGACTCCTGACAAGAGCGGTGATGTGTATTATGCCTACACGGAACATGCATGGCCTGAAGGGTTTCTGGATGAGGTGAAATCCAGAATTCTCAGCGGTGATCCCTGGTGTGACAAGTATCTGCAGAAATTCAATGTTACTGACTGGAAAGCAG
Organism: Cobetia sp. 5-25-4-2; assembly: GCF_013374075.1. NCBI lineage: Bacteria > Pseudomonadati > Pseudomonadota > Gammaproteobacteria > Oceanospirillales > Halomonadaceae > Cobetia > Cobetia sp. 5-25-4-2. The sequence continues at coordinate 839,985 of NZ_BLWK01000001.1, forward strand.
GGGTAGCACAAGATCATGCTTTCAGCTTGGAAGAGCTGGATCAGGTCGCTGAATATAGTCCCGGTGCAGCAGGGCTGGATGAGCAATTCTGGTCCAGTGGACCAAAGCGTGATCTCTATAGCCCAGAAGAAATGAAGCAGACGATGAGCGAGCGTCTCAGATATGCCTCGACGGACTACGAGGGCAGAGGCTTGATCCTCGCGGTCAATGACGAAATAGGTATTATCCAAGAGCTCAACGCTTATCGTCACCAGGCGCTTGCTGCAATTGATGAATATTTTGATCCTGAGAAAGGAAATGAAGAGCGTCGTAGGATGAAGTTGTGTAGCAATGCTATTAAGGAATTCAAGGATAGTTTTGCTACATCATATAAACTTGTGGATGAAAATCGTCCTAAGGTGACTGGTCCTGCTTCTGTAGCAAAACAAATAGATTATGACATACTGAAGTCTAGGCAGGAGAGCACCCATGAGAACTTTAACGAACAGATTGATAGAATATATGACTCTAAAGCGCTGATAGAGTTTGATAGAAAGTATAAAGATCATACTCGGAAATGTGATTTTTTGATGCGTGTGCATGATGATGATTATGCGCAGTGGTTGTACAAATATTCACAATCCTTAGTTCCAGGGTGTTTTTTCAATAACTTGGAGATTGGAGGGTTATACACAGATATAGTCTCACGGCTAATCAAGGGTGGGATATTGTCACCTGCCAGTGCATCCTGTTGGAAAGAGCTAACGGAAGATGTACTGAAAGATGATTCGTTTGTTATATCTGTCCTTTTCATGTTCGATAAGGATCTGATCGCTGATGCCTCGTTGGATACTTCGCAGCTGAGTGACGGTACCTACTTGGATGAAAGTAAGCTCCTGAAATGGCTTGCAGTCTTCGATGCTATCTTTGAAAGTTGTTCATATCAGACAAAAAATAAAGAAGAATTATACGAGACGATTATCAATTCTCAAGTTTTAAATATCCAATCTATTGGGTATTCGTTTGTCTATTTTCTGCAGCACTCTGTTAACGTTAATCTCTTTAATTCGAATGCTAATCAAACAGTAGAAGAAAAAGCACTTGATAAATTCATGAAGTTAGTGCAAATGTCATGTATGGCAGGAGGAAATGCCTCTTCGAAAGAAGTTTCGTTTATTCTTCTTGAGCGTAAGACGGTGACACTATCAAACTATGAAGAATGGTTGCATGATTATCAGGATAAGATTATAAATAGTTCGAAAAGGAAAGCTGAGAATTTTAAATCAGAACCAGCTAGCAATGGTGGAAAGTCTAATATTCCTCTTCTGAGATGTATGTCTGGTACAAGTAAGTGTATAGAAGTAGTAATTCCAACCCATACGCTTAAACAGAAAGATAATATCAATCAGGCCTATAGCCTATCTAATGATACAGGAAATTATATTGAATATGCAGGGGCTGCGGCCACTGTATTAGAAGGCATAACAGAAGAAAAAATAACCTCTAGTAGCTATGGCAAAATTGTACCTGCTGTACTCGCTATGGCCGGAGTAGCATTATCTGTCAGTAAGAATAAGGTGGAAGGTGAAGAAATAAAGTTTCACGCGATAGTATCAAACATAGCCTCAATAGGTGCTGCATCAATAAAGTTGGCAGAAGGTGTTTCGGCCCATATTCCTGCTAATTCTTGGGCCAGCTTCTCATTGAGTACACGATGGACTGTACTTGGGAATTTTTTAGGGCGTGTTTCTGGTTTGATTGCTCTTTATGATATAGTCGATAAATTTGATCAAGCCAACTCCGATAAACATAATGGCAGAGCTATTAGCGAAGAAAATAATAATATGATGGCTTCAGTAACCGCAAGCGCTACAGCTGTCGGTTTAATTGCAGGCTATCTCATCGCTGGAGTTATGGCAAGTTTGCTCGTAGGGGCTGTAATAGCGTTCGCGGTTATTGCCATCGGTATTAATTGGTATAAGACCTATGTCCCTGGTGCTGTTGAGACTTGGATTAGTAGAAGCTTCATCGGGTATGATACCGGCGGTATTCAGAAGTATGAGAACGCAAGTTCTGAGCTAAACGGATTGAATATGGTGTTTAGTGGTATTGAAATCGAGTTCTACATAAAAGATATATCATCAGACATAGATGAAGATGTGAGAGATCAACTAGCCGTTACATTGGGTGGCGAGTTATCGGTTTATTATATTGTTGAGTTTGTGATCAAAACTCCTGATATGAACGATTCTACCCTGAGTATTCAATACATTTCTTTAGATAAAGCTAAAACTTATGCAAGTATAAATCTTGATTACACTGAGGATGCGATCGAGGAAGTAAAAGGTCATAACAATAGAGTCTTAACTCCAAATAGTAGATCATCTACAGATAATGGTATAAAGGTAGATGTTTCTAATAGTAACAATCGATATGTGATTGGCTCTAAATCTATATATAGTCAGTTAGATGCTCAAGATCTAGCTCTTAGAGTAGTGTTATCACAGGGTGAATCCCAGCTAGAAGATACAATCTATATTAAAAGAGAGGAGCTCTAAGCGATGCTTAAAGTGGCTGTGTCAATTTTTATATTATTGGCTGGTATTAATTGTGCTAAAGCCGATATTCTTTATCAAGATAATTTGTCTGACAGCTTTGGACAAGAATATTCATCTTATAATTACTATCAGCTCATCGATAAAGGTTCAAAGAGAACCCCTAGAGAAGAGTATTTTCTAGCATTTGCGTACTTGATAAACGAAAATAATGTGCTTAAAGAAACTAATGTATGTAAAGCTTTTCATGGTTTTGAAAGCGCATCAAAAAGTGGAATTGTTGATGCGACCTTTAATGTTGCAATAATGTATTATAATGGACAGTGTGTTGAGCGTAACTTAGATAAAACACGTAGTTTCCTAACTCGTGCAGCAGAACAACAGTATGTTCAAGCCCAAGCGCTACTTGGGCGTGCTTATTGGGGAGAGGATGTTGAAGATCTTTATGAAACTGACAATGCAGCGGCCAGAAAATGGCTTGAAAAAGCAGCGAATAATGGCGATGCTCCTTCAGCTATAGGGCTTTCCTATTTATATGAACATGCTTTGGGAGGGAGTGAAAATCCGGAGTTAGCTTTCAAATGGAGACTCAAAGCTTCTAGTTTACCCTATGGTGAATTTGCTATGGGTTATTTTCTCCCTTTGGCCCGTTACTATGAAAATGGTTACGGTACTGAAATCGACTTGATTCAAGCCTATAAGTATTATGATTTAAGCGGTAGTGTCGGAGGCGCAGGACTTTCTCGAGTCTCTAAAAAAATGACCAGTGAGCAGATAGCTGATGCCAGGCAACAATCTAGACACTGGCAAGAAGAAAATCGTCGTTTTAATCCCGGCTATAATGGCCTTCAGCGTCAATCTGACGGTAGCTACCGCTAGTGGACTAATTCCATTTTAGTGTTGTACATAAAGCCCGAGTTTATCTAGGCCTCGGGCTTTTATAGATGCTATATTTTAAGATCATTGGTGATATTGTGACAAAGTTCATACAATATTATCTTGAAAACATATAATTCAACTTATTTTGCGCAGGTTATAGTGAAACTATTCATTTCTATTGTGCTTTTGACGCTATTGTTAGGATGTTCAAACGATATAGAAAATAAAAGTTCAACAGCCGAAAAAATGATCCATGAGCCTTTTGTGGTTCAAATTGATAATACAGGGCCTTCTTTTTTTAAAAACGATAAATTGAGAGATATTGAATACGTAAGAAAGGAATACCTTAGCGGAAATATGGTTAAGGGTTATTTTTATGCGTTACTTTTGCTTCAAAGCAAAAATGACATAGATGAGAAAAAAAAGGGCCTAAAAGTACTTAGAGACGTGTGGGAAAATGGGTTGGTAGATGCGGGGTTTAATTTATTTAACATATACTATCAAGGTGAGTTAGTGGATGAGAACAAGCAAAAAGCTTTATCTTACCTGATTAAGTCAGCTGAGTTAGGGTATTTTGCATCTCAAAGGAAATTAGGCTTGTTATATTCGGGAGATGATACGTATATAGATGATCTATTGAATAAAGATTCAGAAAAAGCTTTTGCATGGTTCGTTAGAGCTGCAAAAAATAATGATAAGTTATCAGCGGTCAATGTTGCTTATATGTTATATAACGGAGTGGGTGTAAAGAAGAGTGATAAAAAAGCCTTTGAATGGCTCCTTAAGGCTACTAAGATGCCAGCAGGTAGTAATACTAGTGTCTATATGGCCATAGGTAGATATTATGAAAAAGGAATCGGTACTAATATTGATCTAGTGCAAGCATATAAGTATTATGACCAATTGCAGCCTGCTAAAGATAAAGATAAAATTAGAATAATGAAAAGCATGACTAATGAAGAAATAGCTATAGCAAAGCGACTATCTTTAGAGCTGCAGGAAGAAACTAATACTTACGTTATGCCTAGGTAGTAAATTATTATTTTAAAGTAAGGGGGCATATCGAATGTGCCCTTCTACTGAGTTACTTGTGATGAATTAAAATTCAATTACTAATACTCTTCAATACTTGAAAGGGTTAGTTTTTGGAACCTAGGTGTAATGTTTTAGCTAACTTGTAGAGTATTGAGCTTATTTTATGCTCATAACTCAATGTTACGGATTATTCTACTATCAGGTTTATTGATAATTTAATTTTAAGTACCAATATATTTTATAGGAGTGACAGTTTTATGAGGCTAGTGATTTGATTGTCAAATATATTGTCTTTTCTATTTGCATTATTTTGTTTAGCGTGAATCCCGCTAGCGCAAAGGTTTACTATCAGACTAATAATGTGAAAGCTTTTAGTGAAGAGTATGCATCCTATAACTATAACGACCTGATTGAAAAAGGGGAGGCAAGGACAGCTAGAGAAGAATATTTCTTATCTTATGCATATCTTAGAAATAAAAATAATGTCTTTGATGATATAGATTATTGCAAGGCGATGGATGGGTTTAAAATTGCTTCAAAAAATGATGTTGCAGATGCCTCTTATGTTGTGGCTATTATGTACTACGATGGATTGTGTGTTGATCGGAATTTAGAGAAAGCTAGAGAGTTTCTAATACTATCAGGAAGTAGTGGTTATGTGCAGGCTCAAGCATTACTAGGTCGAGCATATTGGGGAGAGAATGCCAGAGACCTTTTTGCGAAGGATACTGTAAAAGCCAGGCATTGGCTGGAGAAAGCCGCTAATAATGGTGACGCTCCTTCTGCTATAGGACTTTCCTATTTGTATGAGCATGGCTTAGGTGGAGATGAAAACCCAGAGTTAGCTTTCAAATGGAGACGAAAAGCAAGTAGTCTTCTATATGGTGAATTTGCAATGGCATACTTTCAACCCTTGGCTCGTTATTATGAAAAGGGTTACGGTACTGAAGCCGACTTGATTCAAGCCTATAAGTATTATGATTTAAGCGGTAGTGTCGGTGGCGCAGGACGTTCTCGAGTTTCTAAAAAAATGAGCAATGAGCAGATAGCCGAAGCCAGGCAACAATCTAGACACTGGCAAGAAGAAAATCGTCGCTTCAATTCCGGCTACAACAGCCTTCAGCGTCAATCTGACGGTAGCTACCGTTAGTAGATTAAGTCCACCCTAGCGTTGTACATAAAGCCCGAGTCTATCTAGATCTCGGGCTTTTATAGATGCTATATTTTCTAAGGTCGTTGGTGCATTTATGTCAAAGTTCAGTCGCTGTTGGTTTATATAAAATATTTTGCATCAATTTTCGCGGATAGAGTCATAGGTGGTATATTAATCATATGTTAAAATTTGGTAGAGTAATAAATGAATAGATCAATATGGTGTTTGTTGTTGCTAATTTTTATTAGCTGCGCCACACAAGCAGATGTGCTTCATCAAGACAATGATACTGAAAGCTTTAATGATGACTATAGTTCTTTTGATTATATTTCTCTATCTATGAAAGATATTAGGACGCCTATAGAAAGTTATTATCTTGGGATTGCTTACCTCAGAAACTATGATCATGTCTTGGAAGCAACAAATAATTGCAAAGCGTTTGAGAATTTTGAATTTGCAGCCGATAATTATATTGCAGATGCGATCTTTGTGCTTGGGACTATGTATTATAATGGTGCTTGCGTAAAGAGGGATGTAGATAAGGCCGGTGAGTTGTTTATCGAAGCCGGTAGCAAAGGTTATGTACAAGCCCAGGCTTTATTAGCAAGAGCATACTGGAGGGAGAATACTCGAGATCTATTTGTCACTGATCTTGCTGAGGCGAAGAAGTGGTTGAAAAAGGCTGCTGAAAATGGCGATGCCCCATCTGCAATAGGTTTAGCTTATTTTTATGAACATGGACTAGCGGGTGATGAAAATCCTAGCTTGGCTTTCAAGTGGAGGTTAAAAGCTAGTAGTTTGCCTTACGGTGAATTCAGTTTGGGATATTTTCAACCACTTGGTAGGTATTATGAAAAGGGTTACGGCACTGAAGTCGACTTGATCCAAGCCTATAAGTATTATGATTTAAGCGGTAGTATCGGTGGTGCAGGGCGTTCACGACTCTCTAAAAAAATGACTAATGAACAGATCGCTGAAGCCAGGCAGCAGTCTAGGCAGTGGCAAGAAGAGCATCGCCACTTCAATCCTGGCTATAACGGCCTCCAACGCCAGTCTGATGGCAGTTACCGCTAATCGACTCAGTTGATTTCAGTGTTGTGCAGAAAGCCCGAGTCCTTCCAAGGCTCGGGCTTTTTTCGTGCTTGGGGCTCTAGATGCTGGCAGGCGGTCGAGGTTCAGGCTCGCTGGAAGGGTGGAGGTGTCATCAGGCTGTAGCAGGGAAAGGCGGTCAGGCTAGCCTTCGATGGCATACGGCGAGTAGGGCCTGGCTCTGGGTCTGCAGGTATTACCGTGAGGGGGCAAGTCAAGGAGTCGCATCGGTACAAGTCAAGAATTATAGCCATATGCCATCCATGAATATTCTGCGGTGCAGGTTGCCATCGGCCCAGCCTGTTCATTGAAAGAGCAGTGGGAGTTATTATATTAGGCGGTGCTGTTTTTAAGGTTAAAGGGCAAAATCTTGTCAGCAATCTTCCGACACGAGATTTGTTACCCAATTTTTACGAATACGTAACAGTTCTGTTATCCCAGAGGATTCAGGGAATGTCCTTGAGTTCTCATCCTTCATGGAGGTATTGCATGCTCGGCAATCCAGGCTCGGGTGACGGGTGAGGATTGAGTCTTCACTCCCGCTGTGGCGCGCTTGGTGTCCCATTGTTCTGCAAACTTCGTGAGCCACGATAGAAGCTCATGAGCAGCGCTAGCAAGCGGCAACAACGCGATTAATCGATGCTTAAACGATAGCGGGATTGCGTTTCTTGCTGGAATCTGCAACTGCAATATGTTTCCATATTCGCGTGTGCGATAGAATAAATATACTGAAACACGATAGACGTTGAGCCTGTGCTTGACGCTTTGAATGCCTGCCGTCGGACGCCTTCCATTTATCCTTTTCGGGCACTTTCATCTGAAGGTGGCAGGAGTATGCAACACACTTGATTTATCTGACAGGGAAGCAGATTGATGTCAAGAACTGGTGTCGAGCCCTCACTGCGCGGCGAATCATTCCACCTGCCATCTTTCAGGATCGCGGGTCTGCTCATGGCAGGCTTGCTGTCATTGCTGGCTGGGTGCAGCTCGACACCGGAGCAGGGGCCCACTGATTATGTCCCCCCGCCCATCGAGCGTTTCGTCGGCACGCTTCCCTGCCAGGATTGCCGCCTCATCCGTGCGGATCTGACCCTGCATCGTGATCCCGAAAGTGGCGAGCCCACGGCGTTCTTCCTGCAGGAAGCGCATGTAGATGCCGTGGGTGGAGACTTCGTGACCACGCAGTGGGGCGACTTCGAGGCCGAGACATCCGACAGCACCACCTATCTGCATCTCGAGCGGGATACGCCCTTGAACCTGAAGATGCAGGAGGGCGGCGATACCCTGGAGTTGATGGGGCAGAAGGGCGCTGACAGCGATTACCAGTTCACCCGTGCCGAGCCGCTTGGCTGAGGTTCACCACGCGTTGCGCAGGACCTGCGCACGGAGAGTATCTGACATGGATTCGTCCTTTGACATTGAAGCCTTCATTCGACAGCGCAAGCAGACGCGTGTGGTCAGTGACCTGTTGTATGAGAACGCCTCGGATTATCTGACGACCCTGGGGGCCTTGATTCGCCCGCAGATGATCTTTGGCGAATACCTGCAAGGGGCACCGCGCGGTAGCGGCCGTGAGGCACAGCATGCCTTCAAGGAATTTACCGCCCTCTATGACTCCACGGCCAATGCCGAGCCTTTCCGCTTGCTGCAGGAGCTGGATGTGCCGCTGGAGCTTCTGAGCACGGCCCCGCGTCTCTATCCGCATGAATATGATGTACGTCTCGAGTCCACTGGCAAGGTGATTCGCGTCACCAGCCCGACCCGCTGGGTGGTGGGTTTCGATGGCTTCTCGCTGCAACGCTTCCGTCACATCATCAAGGACCCCAATCGCAGCACCGCCGAGCTGCTGCGCTACGTGGTGCACTATCTGATGCTGTTCTATTGCGTCAATCGTGCCCCGGGCCTCGGGCGACTGTTGCTGGGGCTGCGCTTCCCGGTCAGTTTCGAGAAGCTCGGCGAGTTCGGCAGCATGCCGTTCTGCGTGGTGGGGTCGCCCATCACCTCGCACCTGCCGGAGCAGGACACCATCCTGCGCAGTACCGAAATCGCCGGCAATGACACCTTTGAAGAACTGATCGATGTCGCGGACATCGAGTCAATGGATGACGCCGTCAAGCAGCGGCTGCTCAGGGCGATCGCCGCTGTCTGAGTGGCGTGTCAGCGGCGATGTTCCGGCTGATTCAGCGGGACCCCATTTTTGCTTCGCGCAACCACTTCACAACTGCACATAAGGAAATGCCCCATGGCGGAGAGGGATAGCACACAACACAAGCTGGGACGCATTCGCGCACCCCGTGTCCAGATCACCTACGACGTCGAGATCGGTGACAGCCAGGAGCAGAAGGAACTGCCGTTTGTGGTCGGTGCCGTCGGTGATTACACCGGCAACCCGCTCAGCCCGCCGCCCAAGCTCAAGGACCGCAAGTTCGTCGCCATCGACCGCGACAACTTCAACGGCGTCCTCAAGGGCTTGAAGCCGCGCCTTGCCTATCGCGTCGACAACACGCTGAGCAAGGATGGTACCCAGCTGCCGGTCGAGCTGAACTTCAACTCGCTGGAAGACTTCGAGCCGCAGAATGTCGTCAAGCAGGTCGAGCCGCTGCGCAAGCTTCTGGATGTGCGCAACAAGCTCGCCGATCTGCGCAACAAGATGGGCGGCAATGACAAGCTGGAAGAGCTGCTGATGGACGTGCTGCAGAACAGCGAGAAGCTCAAGACGCTGGGCGACGAGTTCGGTCGCGAGCAAGCCGTGCGCAAAGACGACAACTGATTGCGGAGTCAGACCATGAGTGACAATCGTAGTGAATCAGCAGTGGCACCGCAGGCACAGGATACCGTCTTCGCGCCGCAGTCTTCCTTGCTCGACAGCATCATCTCCGAGAGCCGCGTGGCGCGCTCCGAGACCGAGCGCACCCGTGCACGCGACCTGATCGAAGAGCTGGTCGCCCAGGTGCTGGATGGCGAAGTCATGCCCAGCAAGGACCTCATCGCCGTGCTGGATGCGCGTATCGCCGAGATCGACGCGATGCTCTCCGAGCAGATGAATGAAGTCATGCACGCCAGTGAGTTCCAGAAGCTGGAATCCTCCTGGCGCGGTCTGCGCTATCTGGTCGATCAGACCGAGACCGGCAGCAACATGAAGATCCAGATGCTCAACGCCACCAAGAAGGAATTGGTGCGTGACCTGAAATCGGCGCCGGAATTCGATCAGAGCGCGCTGTTCAAGAAGGTCTACGAGGAAGAGTACGGCACCTTCGGTGGCGCGCCCTTCGGCATGCTGGTCGGCGATTACGAATTCTCGCGCAGCCCGGAAGACATCTATCTGCTGGAGCAGATCTCCCACGTGGCCGCCTCGGCGCACGCTCCCTTCATCTCCGCGGCGTCTCCGGAGCTGTTCGGCTGGGACTCCTTCACCGAGATGAGCGGTCCGCGTGATCTGTCCAAGATCTTCGACACCGTCGAATACGCCAAGTGGAAGTCCTTCCGCAACTCCGAAGATGCGCGCTATGTCGGTCTGACGCTGCCGCACGTGCTGGGCCGTCTGCCGTATGGCCCGGACACCACGCCGGTCGAGGAATTCAACTTCGTCGAGAACGTCGATGGCCGTGAGCACAACAAGTATCTGTGGATGAACGCGGCGTATGCCATGGGCTCTCGCGTGACTGACGCCTTCGCCAACTATGGCTGGTGTGTCGCCATTCGCGGTGTCGAGGGCGGCGGCCTGGTCGAGAACCTGCCGACCCACACCTTCCAGACCGACGATGGTGAAGTGGCGCTGAAGTGCCCGACCGAGATCGCCGTGACCGACCGTCGCGAGAAGGAGCTGGCAGACCTGGGCTTCATCCCGCTGGTGCACTGCAAGGGCACGGACTACGCCGCCTTCTTCGGCACCCAGTCCGCCCAGAAGCAGAAGACGTACAACACCGACGTGGCCAACGCCAACGCGCGGCTGTCCTCGCAGATGCAGTACATCTTCGCCACCTCACGCATCGCGCATTACATGAAGGCGATCATGCGTGACAAGGTCGGCAGCTTCGCCTCGCGCACCAGTGTCGAGCGCTACCTGAACGACTGGCTGTCCCAGTACGTGCTGCTGGACGACAACGCCAGCCAGGAAGCCAAGGCGCAGTTCCCGCTGCGTGAAGCACGTGTCGAAGTCGCGGAAGTCCCGGGCAAGCCGGGTGTCTTCAAGGCCGTGACCTTCCTGCGGCCGCACTACCAGCTGGATGAACTGACCGCCTCGCTGCGCCTGGTCGCAGAGCTGCCGCAGTCCACTCGTAGCTGATGACGTCTCGTCACTGAAGACCCCTCGCTCTTTTCCCTGCGTGTCCTGCACGCCCGCATCGTCAGACTGGCCAACGCCGGCCTGACGGTGCGGCTTATCGCCATGAAGGAGGCGACATGCGCATGAATGGCACCCGCCGCCTCATTCCCACCCTGTGGGATCGGTTGCAGGACGATGCTCCGCATCAGGGAGAAGCCGCGGAGGAGCAACGCTTCGTCAGTCTCGACGAGTACAAGCGCACCATCGTGCGTGACCTCGAGATTCTGGTGAACACGCGCAGCGAATTGCTGGGAGGGCGCTTGAATGACTTTCCCGGGTTGCGCGGCACGGTGCTGGGCTTCGGTCTGCCGGACTTTCTCGGCCGAGGCCTGCACAGCAGTGAAGACCGCCGCTTGATCCAGCGTCAGCTGGAGTACGCCATCGAAAGCAATGACCGTCGCTTTCGCAACGTGCAGGTCAAGCTGCTTGACCAGGACGGTCAGGATCGACTCCTGCGCTTTCGCGTCGAGACGCTCCTCGTCCTCAAGGATGCAACGCGGCAAGTGGCCTTCGATGCCGTGCTGCATGCCGACACTCAGCAATACAAAGTGCAGAACCTTTCCTGATGCTTGATGAACTGCTGCCTTACTACGAACAAGAGATCTCGCACCTGCGCTTTCTGGGCCGGGAGTTCGCTCGTGAGTACCCCAAGATTGCCGCGCGGCTGCAATTGGAAGGCGACCACTGCGAAGACCCGCACACCGAGCGCCTGGTCGAGTCCTTCGCGTTCCTGTCGGCACGGGTTCACAAGAAGCTGGATGATGATCTGCCGGAAATCGTCGAGGCCTTCCTCGATGTGCTCTACCCCCATTACCTGCGACCGACGCCGTCGCTGTCGATCGCCCAGCTCGACCCCGGTGAGCAGACCTCGCTGACCGGGCGCTATCAGGTCGCGCGGCATACCGAGATGTTCTCGCGCCCGGTGGAAGGCGTGGCGTGCCGTTTCCGTACCTGCTATCCGGTGGATGTGTGGCCGCTGCGCGTGGAAAGCGCCGGCTTCTCACTGCTGGAACGCTCGGCCTTCAATGGTCGCGACAAGGACAGCGTCGCGCGACTGGACCTGGCCTTCGAGGCCTTGAATGACCAGTCGGTGGGCAGCTTCGGGATCGACCGCCTGCGCCTGTTCCTGGACGGCGAGGGTGCCTTGATGCACCCGATGTACGAACTGCTGTTCAACAACCTGACTCGCCTGAGCGTCAGCTTCGATGAAGGCGGGCAGCGTCGTGAAGTCTCGCTGCCGACGGATTCGCTCAAGCCGGTCGGGTTCGCGCCCGAGGAAGGATTGATCGATTACCCCGAGCGCTCCTTCCTCGGCTATCGCTTGCTGCACGAGTACTTCACCTTCCCCGACAAGTTCATGTTCTTCGATGTCGAAGGGCTGACACGTCTGTTGGCGCGCGCCAGCGGCACGCGTTTCGAGCTGCACTTCCACTTCGCGGACTATGCGCTGGACGAGCGTCTGTCGCGGCTGTCCCAGAGTCTGGGGCGCAATCATTTCCGCCTCGGCTGCACGCCGGTGATCAACCTGTTCGAGCGACAGGCCGAGCCGATCCTGCTCACCCATACCCAGGCGGAATATCCGGTGGTGGCCGATGTGCGCAATCCGCACGGCGCCGAGGTGATCTCGATCGACCGCGTCACGCGCGTACAGAAGACCGCCGAACGCGATCACGTGCGCTATTGCCCGCCGTTCTTCGAGCCGCAGGGCAGTGCGCCGTCACGCGAGACCAGCTACTGGCTGTCGCGGCGGGTGCCGTCCGCCCGTGAGCGGGATGCCGGCACCGAGCTGCTGCTGCGCCTGGCGGATCGTGAGCTCAATGCCATCGACGCCACCAGTGACGTGCTTAGCCTCAAGCTGACCTGCAGCAATCGTGACCTGCCGCAGCGACTGAGCTTCGGCCATCCGCGCGGTGACTTCACGCTGCCGCGCGAGCAGGTGGTCAAGGCTATCCGCTGCCTGCGCAAGCCCACGCCCTCGGCGCGGCCGCCGATGGGCAAGGGCGTCATCTGGCGCCTGATCTCGCATCTCTCGCTCAACCATCTGTCGCTGGTGGAGCGTGGCCGCGATGTGCTGCTGGAAATGCTCTCGCTCTACAACTATCGCGACCTCGAGGCCACGCGTCGCCAGATCAACGGCATCGCCAGCATCCAGAGCGCACCGGCGATGACACGGATCGGGCATCCTCGCCCGGCCTTCGTGCGCGGTACCGGCATCACGCTGGAGCTGGATGAACAGGAGTTCATCGGCAGCGGCATCTTCGTGTTCGGCATGGTGCTGGATCACTTCTTCGGGCAGTACTGCTCGCTCAACAGTTTCACTCGGCTGACATTGCGCAGCCGCCAGCGCGAAAAGGACGTCGTGACATGGCCCGCCAGAACCGGCACTCAGCCCCTGGTCTGATCGACCAGGCGCGCGCTGAGCCTTACCGGTTCAGCTTCTTTCAGCTGGTGCGATTGCTCCGGCTGCACTACAGCCGTGCCGGACGCCTCGAACCCGAGCTGCGTCCCCACGAGGACCCGCTGCGCTTTCGCAGCCAGCTGTCGCTGAACTTCCCGGCCAGCGAAGTGAGTGACCTCGTGTTCGAGAGCGAGACATCGCGCTCTCCGACCGACCAGCCGCTGACCCAGGTGCAGGTCACCTTCATGGGGCTGGTGGGCCCGTCCGGTGTCCTGCCGCGTCCGTACACCGAGACGCTGATCGACCGCCACGTGCAGCTGCGCGATGACGGGGCTCATGCCTTCTTCGATCTGTTCTCTCACCGCATGACGGCGCTGTTCTATCAGGCGTGGCAGAAGTATCGCTTCCACATCGAGTATGAGCGTCGCGGCGAGACGGACTTCGAGCGCCAGCTGCTCGCGCTCAGCGGTGTCTCCGGGCGCTCCGCGCAGCTGCTGTTCGCGGGGGACGATGCCCTTGTCGACGAGAATCGCGACAACGCGGCACCCAGCCGGGGGCTCGGCAATCAGGACGGCCGAGAACTGCCGCGCGAGCTGTTCTCCTTCTTCGCCGGGCTGCTCGGTCAGCGGCCCCGCAATCAGCAGAACCTGACCACCTTGCTGGGCAGCTTCTTCGGCGTGCCGTGTGAGGTGAAGCCCTTCCAGGGGCGTTGGCTCGAGATCAGCGAGCCGGAGCTGACGCGCCTGGGGCAGGCCAATGCCCGGCTGGGACAGAGCGCCGTGGCCGGCAAGCGCGCCTGGGATTACCAATCCTGCGTGCGTATCGCGGTCGGCCCCTTGCGCCTGGCGGACTTCCGCCGCTTTCTGCACGGCGGTGAGGACCATCTGCGCATGACGGAACTGATCCGTTTCTATGTCGGGCCGGAGCTCGATTTCGAGCTGGAGCTGCAGCTCGAGCCCAGTGAAGTGCCGCCGGCCCGCCTGGGAGGTGCCGGTGGCATCTCGCTGGGCCGCCTGGGCTGGCTGGGCCAGACACCCCGCAGTACCACAGGCAATGTGCTGCTACGAATCCCCTTCGATGGAGTGACCCCGTGAGTCTCAAGACGCTATTCGCCAAGCTCAATGATGTCAGCCGCGGTGCCATGGAAGAGGCCGCTGGCCTGTGCCTTGCCAAGCGCCAGTATGAAGTCGATGTCGAGCATCTGCTGATCAAGCTGCTGGACGGTGACGACAACGACCTGCTGCGCATCGTGCGTCACTACTCGCTGGGGCTGGATCAACTCGCCGATCAGCTGGACCGCTCGCTGGAGCGTCTGAAGACGGGCAGCACCGCGACGCCGGCACTCTCACCGCATATCACGCGGCTGATCGAGAAGGCCTGGTTGATCGCCTCCATCGACCACGAAGTCGCGCATATCCGCAGCGGACACCTGCTGCTGGCCCTGCTGGAAGACCCGGAACTGGCCCAGCGCGCAGGCCTGGGAGCTTCCGCGCTGGAGCGTTCGTTCGAGCCACGTCACGACACTCCGCTGGCGCGTATCGATGCCGCAGACCTGCGCCTGCATTTCACCAGCCTCTTGGCCGCAAGTCCCGAGGCCGAGCGCTCGCAGCCGACGCCATCCGCCGCCAGCAGCGGCGAGCAGACGGCAGGCGAGGGCGGTGGCGCTGCACGCCCGGGCAGCCACAAGACCCCGGCGCTGGATCAATACACCATCGACCTGACCGCCAGTGCGCGCGCCGGCAACATCGACCCGATTCTGGGGCGCGATGACGAAGTGCGCCAGATGATCGACATCCTGACGCGTCGTCGTCAGAACAACCCGATCCTCACCGGTGAGGCGGGGGTCGGCAAGACCGCCGTGGTCGAAGGACTGGCACAGAAGATCGTCGCCGGGGAAGTGCCTGCGCCGCTGGCACGTGTCGAGCTGCGCACCCTGGATCTCGGCCTGCTGCAGGCCGGCGCCAGCGTGAAGGGCGAATTCGAGCAGCGCCTCAAGGACGTGATCGAGGAAGTGAAGCGCAGCCTGCACCCGATCATCCTGTTCATCGATGAAGCCCACACCCTGATCGGCAGTGGCGGTCAGGCGGGCCAGAACGATGCCGCCAACCTGCTCAAGCCGGCGCTGGCGCGTGGCGAGCTGCGCACCATCGCCGCCACCACCTGGGCCGAGTACAAGAAGTACTTCGAGAAGGACGCCGCCCTGGCGCGTCGCTTCCAGGTGATCAAGGTCGAGGAGCCGGCCGAGCCGCAGGCCATCGACATGCTGCGCGGGCTGGCGACGCGCATGCGCGATCACCACAAGGTCGAGATTCTCGATGACGCCATCGTGCAGGCGGTGCGTCTCTCCAGCCGCTACATCACCGGCCGTCAGCTGCCGGACAAGGCGGTCAGCGTGCTGGATACCGCCTGTGCGCGTGTCGCGCTGGGCCAGCAGACCACGCCGGCACCGCTGGAAGATGCCCGTCAGCGCCTGCGCGATCTCGAGGCCGAACGTGCGGCACTGGCTCGCGAGCACGAGCGCGGCGATGACCGCCATGCTCCGCGTCTGGACGAGATTGACAGCGAAGTGCTGGCGATCACCGCGCAGGTGACGGCGCTGGAAGCCGACTGGACACGTCAGCGTGAGGCCGTCGAGGCGGTGCTCAAGGCTGACGCCGCCCTGAGCGCGGCCAACGAATCCGATGATGCCACCGGGCGTGACGCCGCGCTGGCCGAGCTGCGTGCCGCGCGTGAGGTGCTGGAAGCCGCCGGTGGCGAGGCGCCGCTGGTGCACGCCTGTGTCGATGGCAACGCCATCGGTGAGGTCGTCGCCGCCTGGACCGGCATTCCGCTGGGCAAGATGCAGCGTGACGAGATCGACACCGTGCGTCGTCTGCCGGCGCTGTTGGGCGAGCGCGTGCTCGGGCAGGACCACGCCCTGGAAGAGATCGGCCAGCGCATCAGCCTGTCGCGCGCCAGGCTCGAAGACCCCGACAAGCCGATCGGTGTCTTCATGCTGCTCGGCCCGAGCGGGGTCGGCAAGACCGAAACCGCGCTGGCTCTCGCCGACAGCCTGTACGGCGGTGAGCGCAATCTCATCACCATCAACATGTCCGAGTACCAGGAAGCCCACACCGTCTCCTCGCTGAAAGGCTCGCCGCCCGGCTATGTCGGTTACGGGGAGGGCGGTGTGCTGACCGAGGCCGTGCGTCGCAAGCCGTACAGCGTGGTGCTGCTCGATGAGGTCGAGAAGGCGCATCCGGACGTGCTGGAAGTCTTCTTCCAGGTGTTCGACAAGGGCGTGATGGAGGATGGCGAAGGGCGCGAGATCGACTTCCGCAACTGCGTCATCCTGCTGACCTCCAACGTCGGCACCGACGAGATCATGAACCGCTGCCTGGGCGTGGCGACGCCGCCGGCACCGGAAGCGCTGGTCGAGGAGCTGCGCGACACCCTCAATGGCGTCTTCAAGCCGGCCTTCCTCGGCCGCCTCAAGGTCGTGCCGTACTACCCGGTCCACAGCGACATCCTGGCGCGCATCGTCGACCTCAAGCTGTCGCGTCTGGCGGAACGCTTCACGCGCAACCACGGCGCCCACCTGAGCTTCGCCCCGTCGCTGGCGACGCATATCGCCGAGCGCTGCACCCAGACCGACAGCGGTGCGCGCAGCATCGATCACCTGCTGAGTGGCTCGCTGATGCCGCCGCTGGTGGAGTGGGTGCTGGAACGCATGGCCGATCAGCAGCCGGTGGGCGATGTCAGCATCGCGCTGGATGACGCCGGCCAGTTCACCTACGAGATGCAGTGAGGAAGCCCACATGTCATTCCGGGGATATCACGTGAAGGCTGAGCGGCGCACCACGTCTCTGCGTCCGCGCCATTGGCTGCCCGTCATGTTGTGCGCCAGCCTGCTGCTCGGCGGCTGCGGGGTCGGCAGCCGTCTTGGCCAGCAGATGGATGGCACGGTGGGGGACATCCTGTTCCGTCAGGACGAGACGGTCGCCTTCACCCTCGATGCCGATGACTCGCTCAATCCGGATGTCGATGAGGCGTCACTGTCGGTGGTGGTTCGCATCTATCAACTGGATGCGAGTGAGGCCTTTACCAGCGCCTCGCCCGATGGCCTCTGGGATCACGCCGACAAGGTACTGGGCGACTCCCTGCTGGATACCCGCGAAGTGGTGATGGTGCCGGGCGGGCATGTCGTCGATGAGGCGCCGCTGAAGCCGGGCGCGCGGTACGTGGCGGTCGCGGCCTATTTCCGCCAGACCCCGGACGCGCGCTGGCGCGTGCTGTTCGATGCCGATGCGATGCGCAAGGACGGCCTGTTCACCTCACCGGACGGCGTCGAACTGACGCTGGCCGATCACTACATCACGGTGGCGCCCGACAGCGAAGACCTGCTGGCGACGACGACACCGCCATGAGGCGTGAGCCATTCCGCCTGACGGGCGGCACGTCACTGGCGACACCGGACGGACTTTATAAAGGATGGATTCGTGAGCAAGCATAATCGCGTGAGGTGGTCCGAGGGCATGTTCCTGCTGCCCCAGCACTTCCAGTATCAGGACGAATATCACCAGTGGCAGCTCGGCGAGGCCAGCACGCGCAGCGGGCCCTTCGCCTTCGGCGTGCAGCAGCTTGAGATCGATGAAAGCGCGCTGGCCCAGGGCCGCCTGCAGCTCAGCCGCCTCAAACTGGTCTTCCCGGATGGCACGCTGTTCGATGCCCCCCAGCACGATAGTCTGCCGCGGGCGCGTGACCTGGGAGAGCTGGCCGGTCACAGCGAGATCAAGGTGCATGCTGCGCTGAGCCTGGTACAACCCTACGCCGGCAATGTGCAGGAAGATGAGCAGCAGCGCGGTGCCCGTCGTCGCTTCCGTCAGCGCTTCGATTCCCTGCCGGACCTGCTGGACGGCGATGGCGAGAACGAGCTGAGCCTGCTGGAACTCAATGTGCGTCTGTTGCTGGAAGGCGATGACCTGGAGGGCAGCACGCATTGTCCGCTGGCCGTGCTGACGCGCAATGCCGCCGGTGGCTTCTCGGTCTCGCCGCGCTTCGTGCCGCCTGCGCTGCACCTCTCGAGCAGCGAGACACTGATGGCTATGGGCCAGCGCCTGGCCGGCATGCTGCAGGCCAAGCACGAGACCTTGTCAGGCCGTCGCCGCGAGCGCGCCGATCAGGTCGCGGAATTCGGCTCAAGCGACGTGGCGCTGTTCTGGCTGCTGCATACGGTCAACCGTGCCTACCCGGCCCTGGCGCATCTGCTGCAACACCCGCAGCAGCATCCCGAGAAGCTCTACACCTTCCTGTCGGATCTGGTCGCCAGCCTGATGACCTTCTCGATGGATTACCGCCTGAGTGACCTGCCGCCGTACCGCCATGAAGACCCGGTCCAGTCATTGACGACGCTGGAAACCATGGCGCGCGAGCTGCTGGACACCGTGGTGCCCAACCAGTACATCCCCATCGCGCTGGAACAGACCAAGCCGTCCTACTACATCGCTCACCTGCACGATGCGCGTCTGGTGGACGCCGACTTCTACATCAGCGTGCATGCCGACATGCCCGGCGCCAAGTTGCTGGAGCTGGTGCCGCGTGCCTTCAAGGTCGGCTCGCCGGATGACATCGAGGTGGTGGTCAACAGCGCCATGCCCGGCGGCTCGCTGGTACACGCCTCGCGTCTGCCCACCGCGATTCCCTCGCGCCTCGATAACCACTATTTCGCGCTGGAACCCCAGGGCCGCATGTATGAACGCATGATGGCCGCGCAGGCCATCGCCTTCTACGTGCCCGGCGGTTTCCACAACCTCAAGATTGAATTGATGGCGGTGCTGAAATGACCCAGACCACGGCAACCCAGCCGAGCGACACGGCGGCACATCATCCTTCCCGGGCGCCTTCCCAGGGAAGTGGCGGCGCGGGTAGATCCGGCGCATCGGTCCCGGCGGACACGCGTCTGCGCACGCTGTCCCAGGATTTCTTCTCGCTGATCCTGATGATTCGTCGCGGCAGTGAAGCGCGCAACGTCGATGAGTTCCTGACCCGGGTCGCCGACTACTTCCGCGAGCTGGAAGCCCAGGCACTGGCGGTCGGCTACAGCATGGATCAGGTGCGTGACGCCCAGTACGCGCTGTGCGCCTTCCTCGATGAAAGCGTGCTGGGGGCCGGTGCCAGCAACATTCGCCAGCATCTGGAGCTGCATCCGCTGCAGTACACCTACTTCGGCGTGCATCTGGCGG
The DNA here is from genome assembly GCF_013374075.1 of Cobetia sp. 5-25-4-2. Lineage (NCBI taxonomy): Bacteria > Pseudomonadati > Pseudomonadota > Gammaproteobacteria > Oceanospirillales > Halomonadaceae > Cobetia > Cobetia sp. 5-25-4-2. Next base: position 859,618 of record NZ_BLWK01000001.1, read on the forward strand.
GTGAGGGCTTCTTCGAGCGTCTCGAGGCACTGCGCACCGACGTCAAGGCCAACCTGGATGTGCTGGAGGTCTATCACCTGTGTCTGGCGCTGGGCTTCGAGGGCAAGTTCCGCCTCGAACACCGTGATCAGCTGCGCTACGTGGCCAGCACGCTGGGCCAGGACATCGCGCGCTACCGTCAGACATCCGACGTGCTGGCACCGGGCTGGCAATTGCCGGACCAGGTCGGTCAGCTGCTGCGTTATGAAATTCCGGTCTGGGTCTATCTGCTGGTGATCGCGCTGTGCTGCGGGGCGGTCTATCTGGTGCTCGACAACCTGCTGGATACTCAGGTCACGGCGCTCATCGAGCGACTGTCGTCCCTGTTCGCAACGACATGAGGCGTGACGGAATGAAACGGGTGCTGGGGTTCCTCAAGAGTTTCTGGTTGGCGTCGTCACTGCTGTGGCTGGCCGGTGTCGTGCTGTGCGTCTGGTGGGTGCCACGTCTGGGTGGCTCGCTGGAACGCCTGGCCATCGCCGTGGCGCTGCTGACCGCGGTGTGGCTGCTGGCCATCGTGCTGCGCAAGTATCGCAAGGTGCGCGCCGAGCGGGATCTGGAAGACCTCGTCCAGCTGGAAGTGGACCGCGAAGCCGCGGATGCTGCCACCGAAGCCGGCGATTACGAAGTGCTGCGTGAGCGTCTCAAGTCGGCGCTGCGCATGCTGCGTGCCCAGCGTGGTCTGCACAAGGGTGGCAGTGCCTCGCTCAGCGATCTGCCCTGGTATCTGGTGCTGGGTCTATCGTCCTCCGGCAAGACCTCGCTGCTGACGCGCTCCGGCCTGAGCTCCAGCGTGGCGGGGCTGGGCGGGGATTCCGGCACCCAGTACTGCGACTGGTACTTCGGCAACGACGCCCTGATGATCGACACCGCCGGGCGTTATGTGGCCGAAGAGCAGCCGGCGCGTGCCTTCGCCGACTTCCTGCGTCTGCTGGCACGCCGTCGACGGAGTGCGCCCATCAATGGTCTGGTGGTGGTAGTGGATCTGCCGGCACTGCTGCATGCGCCGCGTGACGAAAATCATGCGCTGGCACGCCAGCTGATCGAGCGCATCAATGACTTCCGTGATGCGCTGGATGCCTCGCCGCCGGTCTATCTGATGTTCACCAAGGCTGATCAGCTGCCGGGCTTCACCGCCGCGTTCAATACGCTGGACAGCGATGCCCGCCATGCGCCGTGGGGCATGACGTTCTCGGTGGCCGAGGCGCGTCGCGAGGGTGTCGTGGCGGCCTTCTCCCGGCATTTCCCCAAGATGGTGGCGGGGCTGCGTGGTCATGTGGAAGCCGCCCTGCGTGAGCGTGGCCAGCAGGCGGACAGCGAGCTTTTGCACTTCCCGGAATATATCGCCGAGATGGAAGGCCTGCTGGCCGACTTCCTGGAGCCCTTCGATCTGCGTCGCAACAGTGCCCGCGGGCCGCTGACGCGTGGCGTCTATTTCACCAGTGCACTGCAGGACGGCAGTGCGATGCCGGCGATTCTCGATGAGCAGGTCCGTCAGGGCTTTGCGCTCAAGGAACCGGCGGGCACCCAGGCGGCGACGCCAGCCTCAGCGACGGCGACGGTCAGTGATCGCCCCTATTTCGTCGGCGGTGTCTTCCGTGACGTGATGATTCCGGACCGCAACCTGGTGCGTCACTACGCGCGCGATGGTCAGCGGCGTTCCCTGAACCCGCTGTTGATCGGCGTAGGCGGGGTGGCAGGTGCGGTGACGCTGGGCCTGCTCGGCAACGCCTATTACCAGAGTCGCACCAGTCTCGAGGCCGTCGATGCGCAGCTGACATCGCTTGATGGCGCCGTGACCCCCAGCGTGCAGCTGGACCTGCTCCACGCTGAGCTGTCGCGTGTGCGTCAGGCCCGCGAAGAGGGCGGTCTGCCCTGGTATCAGCACATGGGACTGGATGGCGGAGAGCGTCTGAGCGCGACGCTTGAAGCACAGTACTTCGCGACGCTCAAGCAGCAGATTCTGGCACCGCTGGCGGAAGATCTCGACGCTCGCCTTCGGGCGGTCGGGCGTCTGGCGGTCTCGCTGGGCATCGTCTCCGAGTCCGCTTCGCGGCGCACCCGTGGCGAGGACGTCGGTGAGGGCGCTGGACCCGGGGGCGATGCCTCGCGGACATTGGCCGCCGATGGCAAGTCACTGCTGACCTCGAGCGGCGAGCGCCTGCGTCAGCGTCTCACCGAGCGCCCGACGCTGGGCAGCGTGCCGCGCTCACCGGGCGAACTGGCCAGTCAGCTCAAGGGCGAGGCGGATTACCGCCTGCGCGGCGGCGTCAATGACGCCTACTGGAGCACCCGACAGCAGGGGCGTGAAGCGCTGCGTGACAAGGCCGAGAATTTCCGTGGCTCGTCCGCGGGACTGGGCGGCGATGGCACCGTGGCGGGTGAGGGGGGCATCCCGGACGGCGGCATGCCGGGCGGTCCGGCCTTCTCCAGTGAAGTGCTCAACCAGCTGACGCCGGAGCAGGTCGCCGGGCTGATCGATGCCTACGATGCGCTCAAGCTGTATCTGATCCTGAGCGAGCCTGCGGAACATCCGGACGTCGCCTTCGTGCGCGAAGCCCTGCCGCGCGCCTGGCATCAGCTGGCGGACAGTCACCGCCGTGTGCCGGGGGGAGATCAACGCATCGCCGACAATGTCGCGCTCTACAGCGAATATCTGGCGCAGGGCAAGGCACCTGCCCTGGTGCGGGATGAGGATCGCGTCGCGCGTTCCCGCCGTGACCTCAAGGCCTTCCTGCTCGACAACTCGCCGGCGGAGCGGGAATACCTGCGTCTGCGTCTGGCGGCCGAAGCCCGTTTCCCGTCGATGACGCTCTCGGTGATGCTGCCCGAAGAGGGCGCACGTGGCTTGCTGTACGCCGGCGAATCCGTGCCGGCCTTCTTCACGCGTCGCGTGTGGGAAGAGTTCGTGCGTCCCGAGTTGCTCAAGACGCTGAGTTCTGACCTGCCGGTGGAGCATGACTGGGTGCTGGAAGACGAGAACCCGGATGCCGAGCAGGGCAAGACCGAATTCGCCGAGGCGATTCTGGCGCATTACAAGCGTGACTATGCCGAGGCCTGGGAGCGCTTCCTGGCCGATGTCGGCGTGCGTCGCTTCGAAGGTCTGGCGCTCTCGCGTCAGCGTCTGGCGCGCTTCAGCGACTATCAGCGCTCACCGCTCAAGACGCTGCTGGCCGTGGTGGATGACAACACCCGCTGGGACAGCCGCGATGCCGAGGCCCGCAAGACGCCTCAGCCACGCGAAGCCGAGGGTGACGCTCCGGCCCCGGCGGCCGAGTCGACGGGCCTGTGGGATCAGGCGCTGGCGTGGGTCGAGGAGGATGGCAGTCAGCTGGCACAGCGTACCGGCGCATTGCAGGGCCTGCCGCACGTGCACGATGGGAAGCTGGCGGACCACTTCGCGCCGGTCGCCAGCCTGTTTGCCCAGGATGAGGGGCAGGATGGCGATGCCTCGGTCATGAATCGCTACCAGCTGCGCCTGCGTCAGCTCAAGGTACGTCTCGACGGACTGGAGCGTGGCGATGTCGGCAAGCGTACCAAGCAGCTGCTGGCGGAGATGATCGGCGGCAAGCCCAATGAGATCTCGGCGGCGCGTGATTATGTGGCCGCCAATGTCGATACCTCGCAGGAACCGCTGGTGCAGTCGCTGCAGCGTCTGTTCCGTGCGCCCATCGATTACTCCGTGGCCAGTCTGCAGGGGCCGGTGGCGTCACAGCTGGCCGCCGCCTGGGGCGAGCAGGTCGTCTCACCCTGGCATCGCATGGTCAGTGGCCGCTATCCGGTCAGCGATTCCGCCAACGAGACCTCGGTGCGTGACCTACGTCAGTTCATCGACCCCGATAGCGGTCTGCTGACCCGCTTCGACAATGAAGAAGTCGGCAACCTGGAAGAGGGTGAGCAGGACGGTACGCCGCTGGTGGACCCCAAGATCACCGCCACCATCACCAAGGGCACGGCAGTGGGCCGAGTGCTGGAGAGTCTGGCGGATGTGGAGAACGGCTTCGAGATCATGATCCGGCCTTCCTCCCGGCTGATCTCGATCCAGCTGACACTGGATGGCCAGCAGCAGGTGTACCGCAATGGTCGTCAACACTGGCAGCGCTTCGTCTGGCCGGGTGATCCGGAAGTCTCCGGCGCCCGACTGGAGGTGGTGACACGTGACGGCCGCCGCATCACCGTCTTCAACTTCCCCAATCGCTGGAGTCTGTTGAAGCTGATCGAATCCGCGGACGTGACCGATCTGGATACCGCCCGTCAGCGCTTCACCTGGTACACCCCGGTCGGCCCGGTGAGCTTCGAGGCGCGCAACTTCGGCGGCGTGAAGCTGACGGATCTCAAGCAGGTGCGCAACCTGTCGATGCCTTCGGTCGCCGGGAGATGACCGCATGATCGGCTTCTTCGGCAAGCTGCCCGGCAGCGCTGACTTCATCGCCCATCACGCGGGCCACAAGGACATCCGGGAACTGGATGGCTGGTGGCAGCGGGCGCTGAATCGCATGGCCGAGCGCGACGAAGACTGGCAGGCACGTTTCGATGCCTTGCCGCTGTGCTTCTTTCACTACCGCGCCAGCGGTGGGGCCTGGTTGATGGGCGCCATGTCACCGTCGCAGGACGCCTCCGGGCGACGCTACCCGCTGCTGGTCTTCCAGCGGCTGGCCGTCTCGCCGGTGGTGGAGGGCAGTGTCGGGGTGCATACCCTCGGCGAGACCTTCGCCGGGCAGGTGCGGGAGTTGCTGCGCGATGTGATGCATTGCGCAGATCCCCAGAAGGCACAGGAGCGTCTGCTCACGGGAATCGAGGCGCTACGCCCGCTGGATGATTCCGATCTCAAGCTGCATCGGCGTCTGTTCGCGCGCTTTCTGGAAGACGTGCGCTATGGGGACCTCACGCGGGCGCTGGCCAGTGGCTTCCCCGACGTGAGCGCCCAGCGACTGACGCAGGACATGCAGGCATCGCGCCGGCAGCTGGCGACAGGGGGCGCGCGTGATGACACCCGGGGGCAGGCGGCATTGCCACTGCCACCGGAGCGCGCGCTGAAGCGTCCCGCAGCGGACCTGTGGCTGCACTGGCTGGAGCATGACAATGGCGCGCCGGGGCAGATCAGCGTGATCGTCGATGACTTCATGCGCCCGACATTGATGCGCTTCACGCGTGACGATCATGACGCACTGCGCATTCTGGCAGGCTCCGCCTTCGAGGTGCTCGGGCCCTGGCGCCTGCTCGGCAGCGGGGAGCCTCACGCTGGCCCGCTGGATGCGTCTCACGCCTCGACACTGGGCATGGGAGCCTACATCGCCGCTCTGTCAGATGACCGGAAAGATGACCCGGGGCCGCAGGGGACAAGGGCGGGCAGTGACGACACGGTATTCGGCGACATACCCAAGGATGAATCGGCACCGACATGAACAAGTTCAAGCTTCACGTTCTCAAGTACTACCTCCTCAAGTACCGCCCGTATTGGTTGGGCGTGCTGTTCTTCCTGGGCATCTTCGTGGTCTGGGGCGCCGGTGTCGGGCTCGGCTTCTCGTCACTGGACAGTCTGCTGGTCGGCATTCTGGCGTTTCTGGTGGCCTCTGCCCTGTATCTGCTGCTGCTCTATCGCGGGGTGGGAGAGCGCAAGGATGTCGAGTCGTTGCTGATCCAGAACGCCGATGACGCCGTGCTCAGCGCCGCACCCCAGGACCGCGAGGAAGTCAGCCTGCTGCGCGAGCGCCTGCTGGCCGCGCTGGATCGCATGCGCAAGAGTGCCAGCGAGAAACGCGGTGGCTGGTTCACTCGTCAGGGTGATCTGCTCTATACGCTGCCCTGGTATCTGGTGATCGGTCAGCCGGCCGTGGGCAAGAGCACGCTGGTGTCGCGCTCCGGACTCGATTTCCCCTTCGCGGAGCGGGAAAGCGCACGTGTCGCGGGCATCGGTGGCACCCGTCACTGTGACTGGTTCTTCAGCAGTGAGGCCGTGCTGCTGGATACCGCGGGGCGTTATGTCAGCTCCGAGGAGGAAGTCGGCAAGTGGCGTGCCTTCCTCGACATGCTGCGTCGCTATCGTCCGCGTCAGCCGCTCAATGGGTTGATCGTCGCGGTCAGCATCGATGAGGTGCTCCAGAACCGCTATGACGTCGAGGCACTGGCCCATCAGCTGCGCGAGCGTATCCAGGAAAGCTACGAGCGTCTGGGCGCCGCGCTGCCCATCTATCTGGTGTTCACCAAGAGTGACCACATCCCGGGCTTTCGCGAGTTCCATGCCCAGCTGGCACCGGCGCAGCGCGATGAAGTGCTGGGCATGAGCTTCCCGCACCAGGGCTATGCCGAGGCGGATTGGCGTACACGGTTCAGTGAGGCGATGACTCGCCTGGTGGCACGTTGCTCGGGTACCGGGGAGCGCTGTCTGGTCGAGGGTGACATCGTGCGCACCCGCGAGGCCCCGGCGGCGGTGGAATTCCCGCGTGAGCTTGAAGCGCTGGCACCGCATCTGACCGATTTCGTCACCGAGCTGCTCAAGGTCAATCCCTATCAGGCAGCGCCGCTGCTGCGCGGGTTCTACTTCACCAGCGCGCTCTCCGAGGGGCAGGCCAGCACGGCAGCCCATGGGCGTAACGTGGCGTCACGCTTTGCCGTCACCGAGCGTCATGCGCCGGGCCATCAGGATGGCAAGCCGCTGTTCGTCTCGGGGCTGTTCTCGCGGGTATTGCTGCCGGATCAGCATCTGGTCGGCCTGTATGGCGGCGCCAACCTGCAGCGTCGGCGTCAGCTGCGCTGGGTGTGGCTGGCGCTGGCACTTGCCGGAGCGATGTGTCTGGCCTGGGCGGTGTCCTTCACCGCCAACACCCGCGAGCTCGGCGCGCTGGATCAGGCATTGGATGCCGCCTACGAGGAAGACGCCGGCGAGCCCGATGCCTATGCCCAGTGGGCGACGCTGGATGCCCTGCGTGACAGCGCGGCCCGCTACGATGCTCGCCATCACGAGCATGGCGTGCCCTGGTCGCTCGGTTTCGGGCTCTATGAAGGCGAGACGCTGGAACCTGAGCTGCGTGATGTCTATTTCGGCGCGCTGCGTCAGACGATGCTGGTGCCGATCGCCAGCAACCTCAACCAGTCGCTGTTCATGCTGCCGACCATCAGCGTGCATGACCGCGAGGATGGCCCGCGCGAGACGGATATCCATGTTCCGGGTGTCGAGGATCACGCCCAGCCGCGTGACAACTCGGCCCAGGCGCTGGCGGACTTCGGCAACAACACCCTGAAGACCTACCTGTCCCTGTCGCGTACGCCGCGCGAGGACATCGAGGCGGACTGGCTGCGTAGCGAGATGCCGGTCTACTGGTATCCGGCCATCACCCAGGGGGAGGATGTGCCGCGCGACAGTCGTGATCTGGAATATGCCAGCCGTCAGGTCAATTTCTATGCCGAGCAGGTCGTGCGCCCGGACGTGCCGCGTCTGGAAGACAACACCTTCCTGGTGTCATCCAGTCGCAACTACATCGATGGCCTGCTGGACCGCTCCCTGAGCACCGTCGAGACCATCACGCTGGAATCCGACACCCTGTTCGCCTTCGGGCGTGCGGATTACTCGGGCCTGCAGGGCGAGGGGCAGCGTCAGCTGAATGCCATCGCCGAGCGGCTTTCCAACACGCTGAATCTGGGGCGCATCACCATCACCGGCCACGCCGACCCGATCGGCTCGGCCGTGGTCAATCGCCAGCTCTCGCTGCAACGTGCCGAGACCGTGCGCACCTATCTGGTGGGCAAGGGGCTGCCGGGTGAGCTGATCGGTGCGGAAGGGGCCGGCAGCGATCGTCCGCTGGTCAAGTGCGATGGCCAGATGTCACGAGCGGAGAGAATCGCCTGTCTGGCGCCCAATCGTCGTGTTGAGATTGAAGTGCGTGCACTGAACTGACCTGAACAGAACACAGCACAACAGAACTGACGGGCAGCGCCCAACCGGATTCATTTTGCCGACTCACGGAGGAGTCGAGCTCTTGGATGACAGGCCTGAAGGCAGGCCCGGCGCAAGAGAGCGGAGAAGCATGGACATACGCAGTGGGGGTGCCTGGATGGCATCTCCTGGCGGTAGCGTGTCCGAACACGCGTTGCAGGTAGCAGCCAGGGAGGGCTGCTACCCGTGATGCCCACCCATCACATGACGGAAATGGAGTTTTACCATGGCTTTTGACGCCTACCTCAAGATCGACGGCATCCCGGGCGAGAGTCTGGATACCAACCACAAGGACTGGATCGAGCTGCTGAGCTTCGAATTCGGCGCCAGCCAGGCGACTTCCGCGACGGCCAGCTCCGCCGGTGGTGCGTCTGCCGAGCGGGTCAACCTGAGTGAGTTCGCGATCAAGAAGTTCATCGACAAGGCTTCTCCGAAGCTGTTCGAAGCTTGCTGCCGCGGTCAGCACATCAAGGAAATCACCCTGCAGGTTCACCGTGCCGGTGGCGAGCAGGTGCGTTACATGGAAGTGAAGCTTGAGGAAGTCATCGTGTCTTCCGTGGACCTGGAAGGCATGGCGTCCTTCTCCCAGGCCGGCGGTGGCGGTGCGACCGATTCCGTGCACGATGCGCGTCACGATCTGCCGTCTGAAGAGATCAAGCTGAACTTCGCACGTATCAAGGTCACCTACACCCAGCAGAAGCGCAGCGATGGCCAGGGTGGCGGCAACATCACCGGTGGTTGGGATCGCACGCGCAACCGCGTCTACTCCTGAGTATCGGCTCATGGCGCGGCGGCGTGAGTCGCCGTCCATGAACAGGAGAGTGGCATCCCGGGGCTTGGCCAGCGTGCTGGCGTGAGCTCGTCTTCAGGGGATATCACGTCCGGGTAGAAGGCATGCCGGGGGAGCGAAAGGCTCTCCCGGCATGTCTGTTTTCCCCTTGCGCATCCCCGTTTGTTTCGATGAGCGCCTGCGAAATCATTGTGCTGTCAGTTCTGTGCCAACAGCTCTTTGCCAACAGCTCTCTGCCAACAGGGTCTGTGCCAATAGCTCTGTACCGATAGCACTGTGCTAACTGGCTCTGACACAACAGCACTGCGCCACAGTGATTTCGCAGGCGTTGCCTCGCAACGCGATCAACACGTGATTCAGGAGAGACAAGATGGCCGACGAATGGGACCGCGACGAACTGCTCGCGCCAATCGGCGCTCATGGGACAGGAGAGGACCTGGGCTTTTCGCTGCTCTTTGACGAGATCAAGGAAGCGCGTCGCGCAGACCCGGCCTACCTCAGTCAGGGCGAATGGCAGGCCGATCTCAAGAAGTCCGACTGGAATGCCGTCATCTCGTTGACTGCCGACGGTCTGGCCGAGCAGAGCAAGGACCTGTCGCTGGCGGGCTGGCTCTGCGAAGGCCTGGCGCACCGGGATCATTTCATGGGTCTGGCCTGGGGGCTGGCGCTGATGACGGCGCTGTGTGAGCAGTACTGGGAGACGCTTTACCCGACGCTCGAGGAAGGTGATGAAGAGCGTGTCGCCCGTCTGACCTGGCTGGATGACACCCTCGCCGGCATGATCGGCACCTTGCCGCTGGTGGAAGGGCAGCTCTACGGGCTCGACCGCTATGAGGAGTCGCGTCAGGTCGAGAACCTGGCACGTACCGACGTGGATGCCATGGAAAGCGCGCTGGCGGATGGCAAGATCAACGCCGATATCTTCCAGCGTTCCGTGGTGCTGACCGAGACGGCGACCTTCCGCGAGCGTCACCAGCAGATCGTCAAGTGCCAGCAGGCGCTGGCCGGTCTGGTGGCGCAGCTCAATGCGCAGCTGGGGGTGAGCGCGCCGACCTTCAGCCAGCTGCAGCGTGGTCTGGCGGATTGCACCCAGTTGATCGAGCGACTGCTGGGCGAGCGCGGGGTCAGCCTGGACGATGAGGCCCAGGCATCCGCCGAGAGCGATGCAGAAGTGACGGACGCCGCAAGTGGCGATGCCTCCACTGGGGATGCGAGTGTCACGCCATCCGCTCAGGCGGGCATGGCGCCGGCGGCACTGCGCACCACGCCGCAGACCCGTGAGGAAGCCTTCGACATGCTCAATGGCGTCGCCCAGTACTTCAAGGGCAGCGAGCCGCACAGCCCGGTACCGTATCTGGTCGAACGCGCCGTGCGCTGGGGCCGCATGCCGCTGGAGGAATGGCTGCGTGATGTCATCCGCGAGGAACATGTCGTCGACGGCATCCGTGAAACCCTGGGCACTCAGCGGCGTGATGATCACTGATGATGTTCAAGAGCTCGATCTATGACCGCCTGCAGCAGGTGCGCCCGGCAGAGCCCGAGGCGCCGGTCGTCAAGGTGCGCAGCGACTACCGCACCGACACCCTGTGTCTGCTGGATGGCGTGGCGCTGACCTCGGCAGGGGCGGTGGCCAAGGGGCAGTTGCCGTCATCGGCGGCGGCCGAGATCTCCGCGACCCTGCGTGGCCCGGATGGCTATGGCCTGCTGGTACACGAAATCGCGCTGGGGCAGGCGGGCGCATCGCCTGCCTCCGGCGAGCAGGTGGCACGCCTCGATCGCCGCCATCAGCGGCTCGAGACCTTGATCCAGGCCCTGATCATCGACGCGCTGCTGATGCTGGAAGCGCTGCCGGAGGGCGCGCCCTTCGATATCGTGCTGAGTGCGCCGATCCGTCATGCCAGCCTGGTGGAGGGGTTCATCGCACGCCTGCGCGAGACGGTGGCGGCCACGCCCTTCGCCGACGCGCTGGGCAGCGTCACGCATCGCGCGGCGGCCGAGCAGGACCTGCATGAACTGCTGGCCGCCGAAGCGTCGGGTGGCATGCCGCATGTCATCTGGCTCAGCGTCGACTCGCTGTTGTTCGACAGCAGCGTCTCGGAGCTGTCGCGATGCGGTCAGCTGGCGTATGCCTCCCGCCCGAGCGGTCTGTTTCCCGGTGAGGCTGTCGCGGCGCTGCTCTTCGAGCGTCTCGCGTCTGACTCATCGGCTCCCTTGCAGGGCTGGCAGGTGCCGCTGGCGGCAACGCTGACCCATCCGGCGCGGGGTAGCCGCGAGCTGCGCCGCTCGCCGGCACCGCTGATGCAGCTGATCGAGCGCCAGTGGCCCGTGCAGGCGGAAAATGACGAGCATGCCTCTACCCGCGAGCCGTTCGAGCCCATGCGTCTGGTGATGGATAGCCTCGGGCTGCCCGGTCGCGCGGTGGAAGCCGGCACCAGCCTGATGAATCGCTGGCCGGGGCTGGACATGATCGAGGACGGCACCACGCTCGACAGTTTCTGCGGCTGGCCGGGAGACGCCTGGCTGGCATTGGCGCTGGTGCTGGCAATCGCGGAACTGGAAGACAACGACAGCGCCCTGGTCGTATCGCTGCGAGACGATACTCAGACTCAGGTACTGGCACTCATGCCCTGTGCCGGTTAGCGCTGACGGCGCTGCATTTGCCCTGTGCTGACTGTGCTCGTCCTGTGTTGACTGTGCTCGTCCTATGTTGACTGTGCTCGTCCTATGTTGCACATCGCTGCGTCTTGAGACGCATGACCCGAACTGAACAAGCCGGTGCACTCGCTTGCCGAGCGAAGAAGCGCGCGCACCGTGAGGATGTTAAGGATGGCAGAGAATTCCTGGCTGGATAGCCTGCTGGAGTCGTTCGAGATTTCACTGGATCAGAACGAGCGCCTGCTCACGCTTGAGATGAGTGGTGCGGACTTCATCCCGCATCGCCTGGTGGGGGAAGAGCGCATGTCGCGTCCCTTTGCCTATACCCTCGACTGCATCTCCCAGAACGGTGATATCGAACTCAAGACCCTGATGGCGCAGCCGGCGGCGCTCTCGGTGCGTCAGGCCGATGGCAGTTACCGCAAGCTCTCGGGGCTGGTCGAGTCGGCCGCACTGCTCGGTGAGGATGGCGGCGTCTTCTATTACCAGCTGACGCTGGTGCCGTGGATGGCGATGCTCAAGCTCGGCCGCGACAGCCGCATCTTCCAGGACCTCACCGCGGTTGAGGTGATCGAGTCGGTGTTCTCGAAGCACGCCATCGCGCAAGGCGAAGCCCAGGGCGGCTGGCGGCTGGATCTGCGCCGCGAGTATCCGGCGCGCAGCTACTGCGTGCAGTATCGCGAGAGCGACTTTCAGTTCGTCAATCGCCTGATGGAGCAGGAAGGGCTGTTCTACTACTTCGAACATGCCACTGACGATAGCGACTTCAATGGCCACCGCCTCGTCATCACCGACGATGTCGCGACCTGCGCACCGGTCGAGCCGCAGGTGATTCGCTTCCACCGTCAGGATGCCACCGAACTGGAAGACTCCATCACCCAGTGGAGCGGCCGCCGTCAGCAGCAACCGACGCGCGTCAGCCTCGGCACCTTCGATTACAAGCAGCCGGGCCTGGAGAAGCGCTCCGGCCAGGACACGCGCAGCGATCAAGGCAACCTCAGCGAGCAGGAAGTCTACGACTACCCCGGCGAGTACTATTTCGACGATCACTCGCGCGGCGAACGCCTGACCGTCAATCGCCTCGAGGCGCATGAATCCCGCGCCAAGCGTTTCTATGGCGCCGGGGGCACCCGCCAGTTGAAGGTCGGCCGCTGGTTCGAACTCAGTCAGCACGCCCGCCATGAAGACGGCGACTCAAGTGAACGCGAATTCCTCGTGCTGGGCCTGACCGTCTGCGCCGAGAACGCGCTGCCGGTCTCCGCGCACCTCAAGGCGCTGCCGGGCAGCCTGCAGACGCGCATGGCCGAGGCACGCAAGGCGCATGGCCTCAATGAAAGCGCTCACGAAGACTACGCCGATGTCGGCACCGGCCAGTACCTGATCGACTTCGAGAGCCAGCGCCTCAGTCAGCCGTACCGTCCGTCTCTCGATCATCCGCGCCCCAATCTGGGTGGCCCGCAGACCGCGATCGTCGTCGGCCCCGCGAATGAAGAGATCCACACCGACTCGCTCAACCGCGTGCGCGTGCAGTTCCATTGGGACCGCAGCGAGAAGGGCGCCGCCGACGCCAGCTGCTGGCTGCGTGTCGCGCAACCCAACGCCGGTGCCGGCTGGGGCAGTGTCTTCGTGCCGCGCATTGGTCAGGAGGTCATCGTCGACTTCCTCGAAGGCGACGTGGATCGCCCGCTGATCACCGGGCGCGTCTACAACGGCGACCAGGCCCCGCAATGGCACTCCAACGGTCTGCTCTCCGGCCTCAAGAGCAAGACCTACCGCGGCAACAAGTACAACGAGCTGGTGTTCGATGACGCCACCGATCAGGAGCGCGTGCGCCTGAACTCGGAGCACGAGAAGTCCCAGCTCAACCTCGGCTATCTGATCCACCAGCAGGGCAACACACGCGGCAGCTTCCGTGGTACCGGCTTCGAGCTGCGCTCGGACGCCTACGGCGCAATCCGCGCGCATCAGGGCCTGCTGTTGACCAGCTGGGGCCAGATCGCCGCCAGTGGCGAGCAGCTCGATCTCACGCCCGCTCAGCAACAATTGGCCAGCGCCTATCAGCTCTCCAATACGCTCAGTGACAGCGCCACCAGCCACAACGCTGAGGCGCTCGAGTCGCGCGCGAACCTCAAGCAGGCCAGTGACGATGCCCAGGGGCGTTACGGTGCGGCAGACAGCGGCACCAACTTCGATGGCAGTTCCGCCGCAAGCGCCAGCGCGGGCGGGCGCGGTGAAGCCGCTCGTCTCGATGCCCCCTGGCTGCATGTCAGCTCACCGGCGGGCATCGCGTTGAGTACGCCGGAATCCACCCATCTGGCCCAGGGCAAGTCACTCAGCATCACCAGCGGCGAAGACATCAATCTGGCTACCGGCCGCAGCCTGATCGCCTCGCTCTCCGAGAAGTTCTCGCTGTTCGTGCAACGTGCCGGCATCAAGCTATTCGCCGCCAAGGGCAAGGTGGAAGTGCAGGCGCAGAGTGACGCGATGGAACTCACGTCCGAGAAGGACATGACCATCACCTCCACCGAAGGCACCGTTACCCTCCAGGCCAAGAACGAGATTCTGCTCACCAGCGGCGGCGGTTATATCCGTCTGAGCGGCGGCAATATCGAAGTGCACGGGCCGGGTAAGGTCGATGTCAAAGGTGCGCAACATAGTTTTGGCGGGCCTGCGAGTCTGGAGGCGACGTTGGGCGAGCTACCGGAGGGTACTACTGATTGTGAAACCAAGCATAAAGGCGCTGCAGGTCGCGGCTCGGCATTGGTCGATGGGTGAGGTCACAGAATGACAAATTGGCTGATTCACGATCATCTGAATGGACCGCTGACACTTGAGGGTGTCGAGTTTGTCGGTGCGTTCCAGCCACGGCGTCGATTGGATCTGCACGCGCTGACACCACATCTTTATCGCATCACTGAGTCGGCGGCAGCTCAAGTCAAAGAGCAAGCAGAGGCGATGTCGCGCCATGAAATGCCACCTTCGCATTGTGCGCTATTGCAGGCAGATGTCGATGCGAGCGCCTTGTTGGATCAATTGAGCCGTTTCTGCCTGGTAGCCACTCCAACGGCAAAGTGGATGTATTGCCGTTTTTTCGACCCTCGAGTCATGACTCATCTGCGATGGATTTTGACACCCCATCAGCTCCAATCTCTGTTGGGTAAAATTGAACGATGGGAGTTTTTGGATTCACGCGCGCAATGGGTTGTATTGAATAGTGCCCCACAATCTAAGTATCAATTGAGGTTGGTATTCGATAAAAATCAGGAGCGTACCTTGTCCGTCTTGCCATTGCTGCGGGACTGCCTGAAACAGTGGCGGCTTCATGACCCACTGGCCCCGCAAGATGACGCACAAGCTGGCGCTCGTGTTGCCGACTGCCTGAATCGCGCACGCGAGCACGGATTGAGGGATGAACGTGATCAAATCGCACTGACTCTGCATGAATTACTGATCCATCCAGATATCTGCCAGCACCCTGACATCAAGAACGCGATTGTTCTGGCGAAGGGTGGCGAGGGCTATCGACACGTGACGGCGGGCTGGTCAGCGGCACGTTGGGAATCTATTCAGATACAATTAACCAATCGGGAAATGACGTAGTATGAGCGCGATTCCGAACATCAACGAAGTGGTGGCAGCTGCTACTGCAAACGCTTCCAGTCAAAGTAACGATGCCTCTTCCGATACAGGAGGCTGCAGCGATTGTCAGATGTGCCAGAAATCCCCAGGGCTGGTCATACTCCCGGTACGTTACGCGGCAATTGCTGAAAGCCACGCTCACGGTATTGATGGACTCGTCCCGATAACAAGTGGAGGGAACTTCGGTGATGGCGTCCTCGACAAGTCGATGCAGAAAGCCAGCTATATTCTGCGGTGCATGCGATTCGGATACTTTTATCTGCACTTTCCGAATGGCGATGCGGACGGTGTCAAATGGCGCAAGTATCGTGTCACCAGTGACAGCAATTTCATTCCTCTTCCGATCGATGGTCTAGCAGCACCTGGTATAGAGAAAACCGTAGCTTGTCGCAGTGGCAGCGATTGGCAGATGGCCCGTTGTGTCACGATCAGCCAGCCGGAGAAGGTGACACAGGCATGGTTGGCATTTTCAGACACTGACTGGGATAACACGGTGCGGGATCAGGTTGCACAGAATCCCTCCCAGCGTATGCAGTTTCTTGACCCTTCTCTTTGTATCTCCCCGGCAACGAGTCAGCCCCACACCGCACCGCTTTCGACAGTGACCAATTGGGTAAGTGAATATCGCCATAATACGGCCCAAAGCTTCAGCAGTACCGTGGCTGACAAGGATGATCAACAAAATACCGCTACCTTCGAATCCGTCTACCCCTATCACTGGCGCGCCTTTGAAGCAGATGATCTGATCGGTACAGCCGAGCGAGCATCGCAGGGGCGGTCCATTCTCTTTGCGACTCATGACCCGCGGGGTATCACCGTTGAGCTCAATGCCGAGCAGATACAGGCAGTATCCGCGTCGTTGCAGCGGTATAGTTGGGTGCTTTCCTCGACTCACGGTATTCGTAGTATACGTGCCGCCGTAGAAGGGGATGCTGAAAGAGATTACAGAGATAGCATTCTTGGTAGAGAGCAAAATAACCTTGATTATACGAATAGTCAGATCGAGGAAATAAATAGTCGGTACGATAATGTCGAAGATCATGAAGAAATACTTAACCGCAGAACCATGCTCGAAGAGAATCGCAATAGAATTCAATATCGTCTCGAATATCTGGAGAAAAACAAGATTGATGAAGCTCGCCTTACGCGCATCCGCCGGCAAGCTTGGAATGATACGAGAGATGGGGATACCTATCTACGCAAAAGTGATGAAGCCATTGATGAGGCATACAATCAGGCGCTCGATAATATACAAAAGGCCGCAAAAAAATGTAGTGATCTCTTGTCGATCGATCATGCTACATGGCTGAAGTCCGAAAGTTTATCTAAAGTATTTAGCACCGACTATGTCACGAATCGTCTAGATTCAGGGGTTGAATATGTCGAGGACTTCATAGAATGCATCGAGGATGCAGCTGATCGTCATGAATGCGCTGAGGTCCTTCAGCAGTGGGTCAGTGCGGGTGATATTTTTGAATCGTCTAATGTTTATTTGCGCTGTCTTGGTCATAATCAAGACAGTCATATATCTTCCATACAAGAGACTTCCTCTCCTGTTACTCTTCAGAACGCAGCCAATGTGTTGGACGGATATCGACGAGTATGGGAAAGTAGCAGAGAAAAAATCTTTTTATCTGATAATGTGGAAAATGCTGCACGCAATGCATATGCACGCCTGATACACCAAAGTGGAGCACCAATAGCCCGCTTTTTATCGAATAAGCTTGACCAAGCTGTCACGCGTACATTCATGGCAGCTTCCATGCTTTCGACCGACCGTATTCTGATACAACGAGATCTTAAAGGCACCTCTGCTCAACATATTGCCATGATGGCCAATCAAAGTCGGGAGTTGATACCGGCCAATAAACGCCCAACTCAGAAACAGATGCAAAAAATAATCAGAGAATGGCTGAAAAAGTCAGGTATCAATTCAGATATGAAGGTACCTCATTTCTTCTATCTGGATAAAGCGATGTTGACTGCCACCGCAGAAGGGCACGGCTCAAGAGGTGAGGCGACATTACGCTTGCTTCGCTCATCAGAAGATATACTTTTGACTCCCAAGAGTATGCGTGAATCAATCTTACCCAACTTCCGAAAAATAATAGATAGTGACGTGAGAATGAGTAGTATTGGGCTCTTTTTCTCCGCTATCTCTGTTTACTATGCCAATAGCGCACTAGACAAAGCTAGTCCTTTTAAGAATAAAGAGATGCAGTGGCGTTTTAATTCATCAATCATTACAATAATAGGAGGTATAAGCGAACTGACCTCCAAGGGCCTCAATGCGATAAAAGTAGGCGGTTACCTAAGGGTAAGGCGTGGATTCGTCGTTACTTTTGATATTTTCGGCCGTGTCTTTGGGGCCATAGGAGCGTGGATTTTAGCGGGGTGGGATGGCATGAATGCTTTAAATGAGGCTAAACGAGGAAATGGCTGGCTTTCGTTTTTATATTTCCTGTCTACACTTTCCGGAATTGGCTTAGGCTTTGCTCTGATAATGGTCTCTCTTGAAGCTATTGCATTCCTTTTTGCCGTTGGTCTTCTGTTGTCTATATTAATCTCAGTCTTCTCTATTGAAGATACCCAGAATTGGTTAAATCACTGCTTGTATGGACAAGCGGATAGGTTCAAAAGTATATCAGCTTCTGATAAAGAACTTTCTAACGTGCTGGAGTAATGTGATGAATATCGAAAAGTATCTTCGTGTTACGGGTATGATAAAAAAAGGTGAGTATCCTGATATTGAAATTCCAGTATTTAAGGAAGGAGAAGGAATTAAATCACCGCCTCAATCAATATTTTATATTGGTAAGAGTCATATGATTCTTGGGGATACTGATTTTAGAGAAAGAGGAAGGCTACTTGGAGCAAGTTTTCTATATGTTCCAGTTATTGTGACACTTTGTTCGATTTTTGCTTATTTTATGTTTTCGGCTCAAGAATACTTCTACGCAGTTTTTTCGTTTTTTTTTGCTATATTTGTATTTCATCCATTTATTTTAGGTGCATGGTTTGAAGTGAAAAAAGACTCAGTCTATCCCGTAGTCTTTAATCGTGAAACTAGTAAAGTCTATTTTTTCAGCAATAAAGATTACCAGCCCAAGGAAATGCCTTGGCAAGATTGTTTGTATGCTGTTGCTTATAAAGGAAGGTCTATTATGGCCTGCCAATATGAGTTGCGTGGATTTTTAATGGACGGACATCGTGTCGAGGATAGTTTTTCCTTCGGTGATACTGTTCTTGAAATGAAAGAAGCCCCCAAGAATGAGGTTTTTTATCTTTTTTATTATATACAAGCATTCATGGAGTATGATGATCAGTTTGAACAACCGCCTAAACTCATGTCTTGGCGACCATCGTTATCTGAATCCGCTCGACATACGATACCCAGGCTCATCACAGATAACTCGACTATAAATTTCCTTTCTACCGTTTTTTATCGCTCTATGTGTGTCTTTTTCTCATGGCAAATACTTGGGCATTATCTCATCTGTCGATATGGTAAGATTCCACAATGGTCACAGGAAATTATCGATGAGTGCGGTGAAGATATAGTTTTAAAATAGCTATATCTTTTTTGAATGCAATCATGGAATACAACACACTTATCAGACCAGGTAGAGAAATTATCCATGTTCAGTTCAGGCGATGGCGTTATCGTGCTCGGTGATAGCACGACACATGGCGGCAAGGTGGTGTCTGCCCAGTCCAACTATCTGCTGGAGGGCAAGCCGGTGGCAGTGGTGGGAGACATGGTGACGTGCCCCAAGGATGGCCACAGCACCTGCAGCATCATCGAGGGGCATCCCACCATCAGCTTGAATGGCAAGCCGGTAGCGTTCCACGGCTGCCATACGGCATGTGGGGCGGCGTTGATCTCTGCGGCGAGTGGCAAGCACGGCCTGGGATAAGGGCGTGAGCTAATCCACGTGGTATCTGTGTTCGATGATCCCGTAGCCTTGGCTGCGGGATTTTTCGTCAGGAACCCATGTGAACTTACCAAGTAGGTATATCTGTGAGGACGCGTAGGCCTGACCGTTATCCTGGATAACGGCCCGGAATTCGCGACCATGAAGCTGTCGCGAAGGCCTTGCCAGCAAAGATATATTTCTGTGACCCCTACTGCTCGGGCCAGCGAGGGGCTAACGAAAACACCAATGGCTTGATACGTCTGTACTTTCCTAAGGGAACGGACTATCGACAGGTCAGCAATGCAGAGCTATGCAACTTGGTCGAGAAGCTGAATGATTATCTCCCGAAAAATACCTCGGCAATCGAACACCAGCGCAAATATTTTGGGGGGAGTGTTCAGGATCTTTGGTGACTGTAGATGCTGTACTCGTTACTTGAGTGTAAGGAATGTTTTAAGCTTTATTGAAGTTGGAGATTATCTCTGGGAGTTGCTGTGGATTTCAAAGGTCTAACTCAAGGTAAGCTTCTTAGATACTCCGTAAATAGGAAGTTGACTGAAGATGAAAAAGTAAGGCAATTAAATCCTAAGCATAAAATTCAATGCCTGCCGAAAGATCTTTTATCGGTTGTCAAAATGAATAATAGATATTTGGAAGTAGTGGATCGTTGGTATTCTCATAAAGGACATTCATTAATATATGCTTTCGGGATGTTGGTTCTATTTTTCTTTACATCAATTGCATTGTTATTAGCTACTATTGATAAAGAAGAATCTGGGGCATGGATCGTTCTTATGGGTATGTTGGTGATTCTATCGCCGCTCGGTTATATTGGATATAAATACTTAAGGTTGGAATCTTTTCAAAAAACGTACTATCCAGTCAGGTTTGACCGAGTGGAGCATAAAGTGTATGCAATTTTACCTAGAGGTAAATTCGTAAGCGAAAACTGGGATGACTTGTTTATTTACATCGAGGCTAACAACATACCCTTTTCTAGCGAAGATTATTATGAAATAAAAGCACATGTGTTGGCTGAAGATAAAGAGACTGTTCTAGAAACATTCTCTTTAGGTTATCCCGCCTGGGGTGATGAAAATGATACATATGCAATTTGGGAGTTTATCAGGAAATACATGGAGGAGCCTGCAGGGTATAATGAGAATTCGAAACTTATAGATATATGCATGCCGATAGATAATAAAAGAGAGGGTTTTTTATTTTGTATCTTCAGAGCAATGCTTTTGACATCCATCAACCCTGTGCTGCAATTTATAACTTCTCCTTTTATGGCAGTTCTAGCTTGGTGTCGTCTCTTCGCGGTGTATACAAGTAAAACACCCGAATGGCCCACTTATATTAAGGAGAAATACGAAAATGTGAGTGTAGATAAATTTAGTAAAAGCTCTGAAAATAATGTCCAATTGAAGTTTGTTGAAGGTACTTGGCCTATCATATGTTTCGTTGTAGGCAGCATTATATCAAGCGCCTTGATTTATATTGGGTGCTATAGTTTAGTGGGGTTGTTATAAGCTATGTTCAGTTCCGGAGATGGCGTCATCGTGCTCGGAGATAGCACCACTCATGGTGGCAAGGTGGTGTCTGCCCAGTCCAATTATCTGTTGGAGGGCAAGCCGGTGGCAGTGGTGGGGGACATGGTGACGTGCCCCAAGGATGGCCACAGCACCTGCAGTATCATCGAGGGGCATCCTACTATCAGCTTGAATGGTAAACCAGTAGCGTTTCATGGCTGCCATACGGCATGTGGGGCGGCGCTGATCTCTGCAGCAAGTGGCAAGCACAGCCTGGGATGAGGGCGTGAGCTTGTCCATGAGGTATCCGTATTCGATGATCCCGTAGCCTTGGCTGCGGGATTTTTAGCAGAGATTTTGTAGTGTCCTCTTTATCGCACTTATGCTGGATATGTATGGATCATAGGAGTAAAAATAACTTTTCGTATAAAATTTAACAAAGGATAGCCCTGTTGTAAAATCAGCACATCATGTATAAACCCCTAAGCCTTATTTATCATAAAGAGTAATTTTATGAGTAAGTTCATAAGCTCAAGAGATTTGAGTTACTTTATAACATGCTATAATGATAAATATATCGAATTGGTTGGGACTATAAATGACATTAGGGGGCGAAATACTTCGCTAGCTTTAATGTTTATTCTGTTTATATCTGGCATGATTTTTTTATCGACTTATTTTCTCGTTAATGGAGGGCCAAATTACCTAATGTGGACTTGTAGTATCGGCCTCATTTTTTGTTTTATTTTTTTAGTTTTTTTATTAAAATCGCTAATGTTTGATGCTTTCAGACTAACGCAATATGCTGTTAGAGTGAATAGGGAGTCGCAGTGTATTTATATATTCAGGCATAATAAATCCTGCGTAAAATGGTCTTGGGAAAATGTAAGATTTACTATTGTATCTTCTACAGGTCAAGAACGAGCTCTTAATGGAGCAATGGCATCCATGTGGGCCAATTTAATTGATAAAGATTCTAATGAAATTATTGATTCAGCCCCCATAGCAAGTGATTCATTAAATCGTCGTGAGCTTTTGGAAAGGTTGCTGCTTGAGATTAGTAATTTTATGGACTACAGAAATAATTTAAATTCTGTAGATCTCGATTTCTGTTCACCAGGATCGACAAGACGTGAAGGGCTTATGTTTGGGATCATCCATGCTTTTTCGGTTATCCATACTGCGGCTTTAAAATTAATTGGCTCGCCTATTATTTCTGCTATAGTATTAGGTAGATGGTTTGCTATCTACACATCCAAGCTTCCTAAGTGGTCTAATGAGGCAAAAAGTGATTGTAGATTAGAAGACGACGAAATGTATATGGATTGGAGCAATAATAAAGTAGATAATTTTTGGATAGGTGCTTGGCCTGTTGTTTGTTTCTTTATTGGCTTTTTTGTGGATGTTGTCGCCTTGCTATATTTTTATAAATCTCTAGTGACATAGCACTATAGGTGATGTCGATTTTTTATGACTTCTAATGCGTTTCATGGAGAAGAGTAATATGTTCAGTTCAGGCGACGGTGTCATCGTGCTCGGAGACAGCACAACACATGGCGGCAAGGTGGTGTCTGCCCAGTCCAACTATCTGCTGGAGGGCAAGCCGGTGGCAGTGGTGGGGGACATGGTGACGTGCCCCAAGGATGGCCACAGCACCTGCAGCATCATCGAGGGGCATCCCACCATCAGCTTGAATGGCAAGCCGGTAGCGTTTCATGGCTGCCATACGGCATGTGGAGCGGCGCTGATCTCTACAGCCAGTGGCAAGCACGGCCTGGGATGAGGACGTGGGCTGGTCGATGAGTTATCTGTATTCGATGATCCCGTAGCCCTGGCTGCGGGATTTTTCGTTCTGGATCTGCGTGAGCGCCGCGGTCTCATGTTTCAAGCGGCGCATTGCTGTGGCGGGGGCTGCATTCACGTTCAAGGTTTCATTGAAAGTCTTTCTCCGTGCCGCGGGTTTTTCAGCCAGGCAGCGAAAGATAGTGTCAGTCACTTCCCGAGACAGAGCTGCTGCCACGTGACGCAGCAGATCTTGCCGTTGGGCCGATGACAACCATTGACTATAAGGGGCATCTCCATGCTCACCTTGATCGTGAAATTTGACGTCAAGCCCGAACAACTCGATACCTTCAAGCAGGCCTTGGCTGACAATAAGCTGGGCTCAGCGGCTGAACCGGGGATGCTGGAAATGCGTTTCTTCGCGGCCAAGGATTCTCCCACCACCATCTTCGCCTACGAGCGCTGGGCAAGCGCCGAAGCGCATCAGGCACATGTGAATCAGCCCTACGCGCAAGCCCTACTGAAACTAGCTGACACGGTGTTGGCATCGCCATTCGAGGTGATGCCCTTGAACGATACTGACCCGGCGCCATTGCATGAGGCGAACCCCAGGCACGTGCAGCCGGAAGATGAGGTATTCAGTATCTTCTTCATCTTCAAGATCAAGGAAGAATATCGCGCTCGGTTGCTGCAGCAATTCACCACGCATGTGGCGAAGACGCGCAGTGAGGAGCCGGGCAATCTCGTGTTTGATCTGTATACCATCGAAGGCCAGGTCGACACGCTGGTGATATACGAGCATTGGCGCACGGAATCAGACCTGTGGGACATTCATTTCCAGCAGCCCTATGCCATCGAGACAGGCAAACTGTTGGAGCAGGCCATGGTTGGTGATATGCAGCAGTACCTGAACATCGTCAGCGAGTTCTGAGCTGACTGGCAGGACATACTCTCTCTACACCTCCATCTTGAAGACAAGGCGCAGCCACCTCGGGCTGCGCCTTGTCTATTTCAGTGGTTTCCAGTCGACATGAGCGTCAGCGTGCCATCCAGCCGCCATCGACCGTCAGAACGGTGCCATGCACATAGTCCGAGGCAGATGATGCGAGGAATACTACCGGGCCCTTGAGGTCGTCTGGTGAGCCCCAGCGCCCGGCGGGGATGCGTGCGAGGATATCGCGGGAGCGCTGTGCATCCTGTCGCAGGGCTTCGGTATTGTCGGTAGCGATATAGCCCGGTGCGATGGCGTTGACGTTGACGCCGTGAGCGGCCCACTCATTGGCGAAAGCCTTGGTGAGCTGAGCGATGCCGCCCTTGCTGGCCGCGTAGCCCGGCACGGTGATGCCGCCCTGGAAGGAGAGCAGTGAGGCGGTGAAGATGATCTTGCCGCTGCCGTGCGCGACCATCTGTTTGCCGATCTCGCGGGTCAGGATGAACGGGGCGGAGAGGTTGGTATCAATGACGCGATCCCATTGCGCGTCCGTGTGCTTGGTGGGCGGGGCGCGCTCGATGGTGCCGGCGTTGTTGATCAGGATATCCACCTGAGTCGAACTCAACTGCACAGCCAGCTGCTGGATGGCGCTGCGGTCGGAAACGTCGCATGCGATGCCCTGGAAGGTGCGCCCGAGGGCGCGGATGCGTTCACCTACATCACCACCGTCGGCGGTCATGCTGGCACTGATGGCAATGATATCGGCGCCGGCCTCGGCGAGGGCGATCGCCATGGCGGCCCCGATACCGCGACTGGCACCGGTCACCACGGCGGTCTGATGACTGAGGTCGAAGGGTTTGACGTCATGCATGTCGCGGCTCCTATATCAGTAAGGTCTCACGCAAGCCTACTGCAGAAAGAGGGCGACCACGAATGCCCGCGGGGGAGCGCTTGCTAGGCGAGCCAGAAAGCCGTGAGGCCAAGCTATGCCCGATCAGTGCGAACCTTGCGAATGTGATAGCGTCTTGGCAAATCCAACTCCTCGGCGGCCCGATGCCCCCAGTACGCCGCAGCTGAAGGCTGGTAACGCACTCTGGCTGGTGACCTTGCCTGATGATGGCTCGCGCTGGTGTCTTCCGCGATCACCTGTCCACTGCCTGGGGACGAGCTGTGCTGACGGCATTCCGTCAGCAAGCGCTTCATCCTTGCCGTCACGTGGGAGCCAGTCTCTGCGAGCTGATGGCGTTTTTCTCGTACAAGGAAGAAGACATGCGTAATCATAATCGCCGCCTGGCTTGCCGCTCACGTCACAGTGTTCAGGCGATGACCCATGCCAGGGGAATCCTGAACGCAATGCGTGTCTCATGAGTTCATTGGCTTTGGGACTCATCCTGATCTCGGTCTGTCTGCATGCCGGCTGGAACCTGCTGGGCAAGGGCCGAGCGCCGTCGCTGGCCTTCTTCATGCTAGCCATGGGCAGTGGGGCGTTGATCTTTGCACCGTTGCTGGCACTGGGGCCGGCGTTCAACGAGCTGCCGGATGAGTTCTGGGGTTGGCTGGTGGCCACGGGGCTGTGTCAGGCGCTCTACATGGGCGGGCTCGCCTGGGCGTATGCGCGCGGCGAGGTCAGTGTGCTATATCCCATCGCGCGTGCCTTGCCCGTGGTGCTGGTGCCGCTGGTCTCCTTGAGCCTGCTGGATAGCCAGGCGCTGACAGTGTCGGATTTCACCGGCATGGGGCTGATCGTGCTCGGTGCGCTCATGTTGCCCTTGAGCAGTCCGCAGGGCTTGCGAACGAGAACCTATCTGACCCCCGCGCTGGGGTTCGCGTTGCTGGCAGCGCTGGGGACCACCGGCTATTCGCTGATCGACAAGCAGGCGCTCGACATCATGCTGAGTGTCGGCTATTCGCCGACGTCTGCAGGCGCTGTCTTTCTGGTGTTGCAGGCCATGATGACGGTCGCCTGGGGCGCACCTCTGGTGATGCTGTTGCCGACTGAGCGTCGTCGCCTTCCGATGCTGTGGCGGGGCGAGCGGGGCAGCATGTTGCTGACCGGCGTGATGGTGATGGCGACCTATGGGCTGGTATTGATCGCCATGACGCTGACGGAAGAGGTCAGCCTTGTGGTCGCCATGCGTCAGTTGTCGATCCCGCTTGGGGTGGTACTCGGCGTGGTCTGGTTGCGCGAGCGTGCGGCCATGGTCAAGTGGGTCGGCATCGGCGTCATGCTGGCAGGGTTGTGGACCGTCGCGCTGGTGTGAGGAAAGGCGTGGCATGAGGCACAAAAAAAGCGAGACAGGCGGTGGCCTGTCTCGCTTTTTGTCTTTCTGCTGACGCCTGTGGGGGATGACAGTCTCGTCATCCCCCACAGGCCAGTTCACTTCGCGTGAAGCTTACTTGGCGTCTGCCACCAGCATTTCCAGCGTGGCGCGGGCACCGTTGTCGTGCAGGCTCTTCAGGGCCTTGAGGTAGGCATCGCGGAAGCGCGGCTGATCGACCAGATCACCGAACAGTTCGCGGTTGTCCAGGAAAGCGGTCGGCTCTTCGCGCTGACGGTTGGCGCGTTCCATCAGCTCGTCCTTCAGCGGGTCGACCACGTCGATGGTCTCGCCTTGCTCGTCCACGCCTTCGGCATAACGTGCCCAGCTGGCCACGACGGCTGCAGTACGACGCAGTTCGCCGTCGGTCTTGAGCTGTGCGTGGGCCACCGGGATCAGGAACTTCGGAATGCGGTCGGAGGTCTCGGCGCACAGACGCGCGAGGGTGTCCTTGACTTCCGGGTTGGCGAAACGCTCGATCAGCGTGCGGCAGTGGGCGTCGAGATCGATACCCGGCAGCTGGGCCAGCGTCGGGCGAGCTTCCTCATTCATGTAGCCGAGCAGGAAGTCGACGATCAGCGGGTCGTTGCAGGCTTCATGGGCGTAGCGATAGCCGGCCAGATAGCCGAAGTAGCACAGCGCCTGGTGACCGGCGTTGAGCAGACGCAGCTTCATCAGCTCATAGGGCTCGACATCTTCCACCGGCTGCACGCCGGCATCTTCGAAGGCCGGGCGGCCATTGGCGAAGTGGTCTTCCAGCACCCACTGGGTGAAGGGCTCGCAGACCACCGGCCAGGCGTCTTCCACGCCGAAGCGTGAGGACAGCTCTTCGATGTCATCCGGGGTGGTCACCGGCGTGATGCGGTCGACCATGGAGTTGGGGAAGGGCACTTCGGCTTCGATCCAGGCGGCCAGTTCGGCATCGCGTGCACGCGCGTAGGCGGTGAACATCTTGTGAGCGACGTTGCCGTTGCCTTCGATGTTGTCACAGGACATCACGGTGAACGGGGCAACGCCGAGCTGGCGACGACGTGCCAGGGCTTCGGTGATCAGGCCAAAGCTGGTCTTGGCCTCACCCGGGTTGGCCAGGTCGTGCTGGACGTCGGCGTTCTCGAGATTGAATTCGCCGCTGACCGGGTGGAAGTTGTAGCCACCTTCGGTGACGGTCAGCGAGACGATGCGGATCGCCGGGTCGGCCATCAGCTCGATTACGGCATCCGGGGAGTCCGGGGCAAAGCGATAATCGATGATGGAGCCCACCACGCGCGGCTCGTAGTTGCCGTCCGGGTGCTTGAGCACGACGGTGTAGAGGTGGTCCTGAGAGGACAGGGCTTCCTGCATGCGGCGATCGCCCGGCATCACGCCGACACCGACGATGCCCCAGTCCAGTGCCTTGCCCTGGTTCATCAGCTCGTCGAGGTACATGGCCTGGTGTGCACGATGGAAGCCGCCCACGCCGAAGTGGACGATGCCGGCGCTGACCGCCGCACGATCATAGTTCGGGGTGGCAACCTTGGCGTCCAGCTGAGTCAGACTGGCATTGGAGAGACGAGTCATGGGGGGAGGTCTCCTGCCGCATATCGCGGTCGGGTCAAGATGGGTAAAGAAAGGGTAGGTCGTAACGGCCAGCGGCGAAGGTTGCCCTCGTGAGTCAGGCTACCTTCGCCGCGGACCAGGCAGGGGACTTGCGTGTCCCCTGCCGACTCAGCCAGCGGTGGCCGCTTGCTTCGGGGACTGCTTGTTGAACAGCGCCTTGCTGCGCTGCAGTTCCCAGTACGCGAAGATGAAGTAGATGATCGTCGACCAGATGGTCACGTCATAGAACAGCTCGCGGTTCGCTTCGTAGCTTGCCAGGTCCGGGCTGCCGAACAGCACGCGCAGCGCCAGCACCAGGGGAATGACGAGACCGATCACCATCCAGATGGCTCGGATGACCTTGGTCAGACCAGACGTGTCCTTGACCGGGGCATGATTGGTCGTGTCGGCCTGCTTGGCGTGGAAGGCATCGACTCGCTCCTGGAAGTGCTTTTCGGTGGCTTCCGCTTCCGGATAGGACTCAGCGGCGCCGGCGGACTTGGCCATCAGGGTGTAGAGAATGATGGAGACGAACCAGGTCGGCAGGAACAGATAATAGAACGGGATCACGTCGACCATCTCGAGACCGAAGCCGAAGATCAGAGACAGCGCCCAGGTCGCCAGCGCCGGCGTGTTGTGCTTCACCCCCTTGTAGCGCGCCCAGTAACGGCTGAAGCCGAGTTTCGGGAACAGGTGATGCTCAGCGAAGATGATCCCGCCGACCGGCACCAGTACCAGACCGGCGTAGGTCAGCAGCGGCAGCATGCTGCGATAGACGAACGGGAAGCAGCTGAGTACCGCAACGCAGATACCCACGGCCAGCGTCGCCTTGTTGCGCGACAGGTTCGGCATGGCTGACTGTGCGGCAAGGCCCGCGCGATACAGGTTGGCGTTGGCGGTGGTCCAGCCTGCGACGACCACGATCACGAAGCCGGCGGCGCCAAGGGCGTGCAGTGCCACTTCACCCGGCTCCAGCACATCGATGCTGATACCCGCGACGGCAGCGGTAGCGGCGCCCATCAGACCGGCGGAGATCCAGGCGACGTAGTGACCGAACATCATGCCGGTGCTGGTCGCAAGGCCGGAGCGCATGCGCTTGGCATAACGCAGCAGCGCCATGTCGATCAGACCGAAGTGGGAGAAGGTGTTGGCCGCCCAGGAGAAGCCGATGACTTCCCAGATACCGATGCCTGCCTCGCCCTGGGAATTGATCCCGGTGAAGACGGTACTGCCTGCGACATCAATGAAACTCGAGAAACTGTCCAGGCTGGTGTTGCCGGTGACGGACTCGGCCAGTTCCGGCAGCAGCACCAGGCCGCCGACGGTGAACATCAGCATCAGCCAGGGAGCGCAGATGCTGGCAAATTCCGTCAGGGCATTGAAGCCATAGACGGCAACCAGTACCACGATGGCGGCAACGGCCAGCGCCAGCAGGATGAACTCGAAGCTGGTGGGGTAGGCCTGGGTCTGGGCGGGTATGTCGAACAACAGCCTGACCGCCGTGGCGGAGACGGTGATCATGGCCGCCGAGATGGCGGTGAATATGATCACGTTGGCCCAGTTGTACAGCCGTGACATCGAATCACCGGCGATGCGGTGGAGATAGGTGAAGAGGCTGAGGCGAGTCTCGATGGCGATCGGTGTGGTGATCAACCAGAAACTGAGTACCGCCAGACCATTACCGATCAGCAGGCCCAGCAGGATATCCCAGATACCGGCACCGAGTGCCACGAAGGTGGCACCGATGACGAACTCGGTCGCGGCAACGTGCTCGGCGGCATAGAGACCGGCAAAGTGCGGCCACCGGTGCAGTTTGTGACGTGGTACCGGCAGTAGCTCGTCGTCCATATGGGCGATCTGCCGATCCAAATCTGGCGCAGTACTGGCCATGATTGGCTCCTGTTTTTTTACGGCTTGTCTTGCTGCTCCTACCCGAGGTGTCACGCAGCCGCCTTGGCGTTCCTATCGGCGATGACAGGGGTAGATCGTCTTTTATCGATCAAATGACTCAGGTGTGGTGCAAATGATCGATGAATGGTCATCAAAACGCAAAGCCCGCGTGCTTGAACTTTGGGCTATGTCCCCGGGTGATCTCGGAGATTCTGGTCTCGAAGGGGCTGAAGGCCGCATGAAACGTGAGGTTACGGGGAAATGTCGGTGTTCAATGACACGATTCAGCAAAGTGGATTTTTCCGTTCTCACGCTCTGTCCGGCGATGGAAACCTGGTGTCCTGGCGAAACCTGCCTATAGAGAAGGTGATGAAAGACCGAGTCGAGCATGGTTTGGGTGAACCAATGTGGTGCATGACTCGCTATCGATTTCCTGACAGGTACTCGGGCACTGAGGAGGCAATGGGGGAGGCAATGGAGGAGCGAGCGAAGTGCGCAAGGCAGGCATGGCGGTACCGTGACCGCTCACCGAGAGAGATGGTGCAAGGCAGCAGGGTGTTGGGTAGAAGCGACATCAACTTCGGCGCCAGGCGACGTAATATGCATGAAATAACGACAAAGATCGCGAAAATTGAGACATCTTGCGGCCTCCTCGGGATGTCGATAAGGTTATGCAACACTGTTTCCTAATCAGGAAATGCCCTTATTGACACCCGGCGCCGACAGGGCGGCGGGGCACTGCGAGGAGGCCAGCCATGCGAACACGCACACTGACCATTCTGATGATGATCGTTTCCCTGATGGGCGCTCCCCTGGCGCAGGCCGGGCCGCATGATCGTGGTCATGGCCATGGACATGGTCATCACGACAAGCATCATCACAAGAAGCACTACAAGAAACACCACAAGCATCAAGAACGCCGCCACGAGGCGCGCCGTGATCATCATTGGCGTCGTGGCGACCACCTGCCGCGTCACTATTATTCCGATCAGCGTTATTGGGTAAAGGACTGGCATCACCGTCACCTGTCCAAGCCGCCGCGCGGACATCGGTGGTTGAACATCGATGGGCGTTATGTGCTGGCGGCCGTTGCCGGGGGCGCGATCACTGCGATCATCCTCAATCGCTGATCACTCGGATCGTTGTTCTCGGCTGCTCAAGCCAGCTTCAAGAAAAGGGCCTCTCATGAGGCCCTTTTTGCATGCGCCGTTTGCCGGCAGTGGCTTCAGGCGTAGGCGCTGCATACCCAGGTCATGGTCGCCGGGGTGTCGCCGTTGTAGGTGATGGCGTGTCCGAGGGTACTGTCAAAGGCCAGGCTATCGCCGACCTTGAGCTGGATGGGGTCGTAGAGTTCGGTCCAGACCGTCACCTCGCCGCTGGTCACGATGATCTGTTCCTGGCCGGAGTGTTTCTGCAGGCCGCCGAATTCCTCGAGACTGCGATTGAGCACCGTGGTCTCCAATACCATGTACTCCTTGGACGCCACATTGTTGCAAAGCGGCCGATACCGATAGTTGGGCGTCTCGATGACGTCTCCCTCCTGCGCTCGCGTCAGGGCGAGCCACCCCCGAAATGACGTGTCTTCCGTGTGATAGAACAGCTCGCTGACATCCACCTTCAGGCCCTTGGCGAGATTCACGATCGCCTCGAAGGTCGGTGAGATACGTCCATTCTCGATTCTCGACACGCTGGCCGCCGAGATTCCTGACGCGCTGGCCACGGCCGCGATGGTCAGTCCCTTCTCCTTGCGTAGCGCCTTGAGGTTGTCACCAATGGCGCCTGCCTTGCGTTCTCGGTGCTTCAGAGCGATCGGCGTTTCCTGGTGAGATGTCATGTCAGCGTGCTCCATCGTGATCGTCTGCAATTGTCGGGTCCCTGAGCGTTGTCAGTGCGCAGCGCCTGTCGGCTGAAAAGCGCTTGCCACCGCGTGCCGAGTCATGGGGAAGCGGCGTGCTCGTAGGTCTTGATAGGGTTCATTTAGAGCTTCCTCGTGCAAAATGTCGAGCCAATATTCACATTTGACGCAATGTTGCGTATATGCAACTCTGGTTCCTGAAGTGAAATTGCTGGTGGTGGATCTGCTCGCCTTCGTGGACGTCATGTCGCGCCCGGTGGAGGTCTTCCAGCGAGAGAATGTGTGATCGCGGGCATCGTGAGATGGGGGATGCCCGCACTGCGGTGCAAGACGCTCAGAGACGGAATCACCTTCGACTGGAACAATACGAGGAAAACAAGAATGCATAGCCTCACGAAAAATGTGCTCGGCATGGGCATCGCAGCCGGTCTGCTGGTCACCGCGACCACCCAGGCCGCCGATATCGAGTGGAAGATGGCAACTCCCTGGGGGGGCGGCCCCTGGCTTGAGCGAGATGCCAAGACGTTTGCCGATTATGCCAATGAGCTGACCAATGGTGACGTGAGCATTCAGGTGTTCCCGGGCGGTACGCTGGGTGGCGCGCTGCGCGTGACCAATACCGTGAAGTCCGGTGTCGCGCAGGTCAGCCACAACTACATCAACTATGACTACGGGACGGACCCGACGGCGGCGCTGTTGGCTGGGCACTCCAGTGGCCTGACGCCGGAAGAGTTCATGCTGTGGATGTACGAGGGTGGCGGTGTCGAGCTCTATGAAGCGTTCCGTCGTGAAGTCTTCGGCGTCGTGGCCTTCCCGTGCTCCACCCTGGGCACCGAGATATTCCTGCACTCAAGCAAGAAGGTACAGACGCTGGAAGACTTCCAGGGACTGAGACTGAGAACATCCGGTGCCTGGGCGGAAATCGCCTCGCGCCTGGGGGCCTCTACCGTGGTGATGGCGGGCAGTGACATCTACACGGCGCTGGATCGTGGCGTCATCGATGCCGCGGAGTGGGGCAGCCCGGAGCTCAACAAGCCGACCGGCTTCCAGGACGTGGCGCAGTACGTCATCCTGCCCGGCGTCCACCAGTCCGGTGGCATCCTCGAGTGCGAAGTGAATGTCGATGCCTGGGATGGCCTGAGCGAAGCCCAGCAGAGTCAGTTGCGTCTTGCCGGCAAGTTGAGCGTGTTCGAATCCTGGCTCGACAGCTCCTATGCCGACCTCAAGGCCTTCAAGGAGCTGGAAGAGGGGCCCAACGAAATCGTGCAGCTGGATCAATCCTTCATCGATGCCATCTACGAAGAGACACGTGCCTGGGAAGATGAGAAGGCGGGTGAGAACGAGTGGTTCGCGCGCGTGCTCGAGTCACAACGTGCCTTCAAGGACAGCATGACCACCTGGCAGGATTACCGTCTGCCGATCGGGGAAATGGGGCGCTGACCCCCGCAGGAACTGACGTTTCCGGCACAGGCAAGGCCCTTGCCTGTGCTTCCCCCTGGCTGTCATTCGGTAGGTTGTCATGAAAATAGTCGATGCCATTGAGCGTCAAACCCGTTGGGCGGGGTATCTGGGGGCTGTCCTGATACTGCCGCTGGTGCTTGCGCTGGTCTATGAGGTCTTCAGTCGCTATGTGCTGGGAAGGCCCACCCTGTGGGCGTTCGAGGTCAGCTACATGGTGATGGGCGCCATCTTCATGTTTGGCATGGCGAATGCACTTCGCGTGGGCCAGCACGTCAGTGTGGATGTGTTGAGTCAGAATTTTTCGCCACGTCTGAAAGCCGGGGTGCATCTGGCCTGTTATGGCGTATTGCTCCCCGTACTGGGCTGGCTGGTCTGGGAGCTTTCGTTCTATGCGATCGAGGCCTTCTCCAGCAATGAGCGCTCTGGTCGCTCGGCCTGGAATCCGGTGATCTGGCCGGTCTTCGGGGTGTGGTGGCTGGGCTTTGTCTATCTGACGCTGCAGGTGATCGCGGAGATGTTCAAACTCTGGAGCACGTTGCTGGGTCATGATCATGGCGCGGAGGTGTCCTCATGAGCGATTTCCTTGCCCTGATCATGTTCCCGGCCCTCATCGCGCTGATCGTGCTCGGCTTCCCGATCGCCTTCTCGATGATCGTCGTCGCGACGGTCTTCGGCGTCGCCCAGTTCGGTGATGCTGCGGCCTATCAGTTGTTGACCAAGATCGAAGACACGGCGTCCAACTCCATTCTGGCGGCCGTGCCGCTGTTCATCTTCATGGGCGCGATGCTCGAGAATTCCGGCATCGCCGAGCGGCTGTTCGGTGCCATCCATCTGTGGACGCGCCGGTTGCCCGGTGGGCTGGGGGTCGGCGCGGTCATCATGGGGACCATCTTCGCGGCTGCCAGCGGCGTGGTGGGTGCGACCGAGGCAGTGATCGGTATGCTGGCAGTGCCGGTCATGCTCAAGCATCAGTATGACAAGTCACTCATCTCCGGCACCATCTGCGCCAGTGGCTCATTGGGCACGGCGATTCCGCCTTCCATCACCGTCGTCATTCTCGGGCCTGTCGCGGGTGTCTCCGTCGGATCACTGTTCAGTGGTCTGCTGATTCCGGGGCTTCTGATGGCGCTGTTGTTCCTCGTCTACATCGTCGTGGTCTGTGCGCTGAAGCCTGCACTTGCGCCGCGACTCAAGGAAGATGAGCAACATCCGGGCTGGGGCAAGCTGCTCACCATCACCCTGAGTGCATTGCTGCCGACCATGAGTCTGATCATGGTGGTGTTGGGCACGATTCTGATGGGCATCGCCACGCCGACGGAAGCGGCAGCCTGTGGTGCGCTAGGCTCCGTCTTGCTGGCACTGGGCTATCGCAATCTCACGCTGTCCATCCTGTGGAATGCCGCGATACGCACGCTCAACATCACCGCCATGATTCTGCTCATCGTGCTGGGTGGCAACATGTTCGCCGGTGTCTTCTTCGCCTCCGGTGGCATGGCGACCGTTCAGTCGCTGCTGCTGGATACCGGCATGAGCCCATGGTTCATTCTCGGTGCCATCCTGCTGATCGCCTTCCTGGCCGGTTTCGTGCTCGACATGATCTCGGTGGTGCTGATCGTCATCCCCGTGGCCATGCCGGTCATCGGTCTGCTCGGGTTTGATGAGATCTGGTTCTGCGTGGCCTTCCTCATCGTGATGCAGACGAGCTATCTGACCCCGCCGCTTGCCCCCTCCATCTTCTATCTACGCGCCATCACGCCTGCCGAAGTGACGCTCAAGCACATGTACAAGGGGGTCGTGCCTTTCATCGTCCTGCAGCTGGTGGTACTGGCGTTGATTCTCACATTCCCGGGGCTTGCGCTGTGGTTGCCTGATGCCATCAGCGGGCCGTCCTGGAAATGATGGTCGCCTTATCGAAAAGGAACGCGTTCGCATGAGTGATGCAAAGCACGAAGATACTGAAATGGACATCAATCTCGATCGAGAGGCGCTCACCTCGCTATGCCACAAGGTGCTGACACGCCATGGCTTCAGCGAATCGAATGTCGAGGCCATGAGTGATGCGCTGGTCGCAGCCGAGATGGATGGCTGTCGCTCCCATGGGCTCTATCGCCTGATGGGGTTCGTGGCCACGCTGAACAATGGAGGAGTGGTGCCGGACGCCGTGCCGGTGGTCGAGGATACGGCGCCCTCCATCGTCAAGGTGGATGCCAAGGGTGGCTTCTCGTCGCTGGCCTTCCAGCAGGGCGTGCCTGAGCTGCTCAGCAAGGCGAGAGCCAATGGGATCGCCATTCTGGCCATCAACCATTGCGTGCATGGCACGGCATTGTGGGTCGAGATCGAGCGCCTGACCCGTGAAGGGCTGGTAGCCATCGCCTGCAACCCGACCCAGTCGTACATGGCGCCTCATGGCGGCAGCCAGCCCCTGCTGGGCACCAACCCCATTGCCTTCGGCTGGCCGCGCGGGGATGGCAATCCCTACGTGTTCGACTTCGCGACCAGTGCCATCGCACGTGGCGATATCGAGCTGCATCGTCGTCAGGGCGATGAGATCCCGCTGGGCTGGGGGGTTGATCGAGACGGTGCGCCGTCCCGTGACCCGGCCGAGGTGCTGGATCATGGCGCGATGCTGCCGTTCGGTGAGCACAAGGGCTCTGCGCTGGCGATCATGATCGAGTTGATCGCAGGGCCGCTGATCGGTGACATGCTCAGTATCGAATCCAGCGAGCATGATCAAGGCAAGGGCAGCCTGCCGTATCATGGGGAGATGATCATCGCGATGGACCCGGCGCGTCTCACGGGGGGCAGCCCCCAGCAGCACATGTTGCGCTCTGAACGGCTGTTCGACCTGGTCAAGCAGCAGGGCGCGCGTCTTTCCTCCGAGCGTCGCTATCAGGCTCGCCAGAAGCATCTGGATGAGGGCGTCACACTCTCCCGGGCGCTGTATGACGACATTCTCGAGCTTGCCTCCTGAGAATTTGCCTGCGCCGAGCAGCCGAGTCATCGCTGACAGGCACGCGGCAGGACGTCATGAGGGCATGACGGCATGAGGTCATGACTGCAGCAAGAAGAACGGCCGCCCCTGGGCGGCCGTTCTTCTATATAAGGTGGCCATCGTCGCCGCTATCATCCTCAGTGCTCACCGATACTGGGCGCCCATCCAGTTCTGCCTGATTATGTGCACCACCGGATGTGGGCGTTTTTCCGCAAAGGTGCCGTTGCTGCTAGCGTAATCCGTGTTGAGGGTCGTTGATGCCATCTTGATGGCCATTGAAGGGGAAAGGGACATGACGCTTGAGACGACATCGCGGTTTCGGGGTTGCCTGTTGGGTGGTGCGGTGGGAGATGCGCTGGGGGCGGCAGTGGAGTTCCTGTCGCACGAGGAGATCCAGGCGCGCTTCGGAAGTGAAGGAATACGCGATTACGCACCGGCCTATGGCGGGCTGGGGCGGATTACCGATGATACGCAGATGACACTGTTTACCGCCGAGGGTCTGTTGCGTAGCCACGTGCGCGGCTGTCTGAGAGGCATCACGACGCAAGGTAGCCTGGTCAACAGTGCCTATGAACGTTGGCTGTACACCCAAGGGGAACGCACGCAAAAGGCAACGGAACAGGAATGGCTGGACAGTGGCTGGTTGATCAAGCAGCCGGCACTGCATTCGCGCCGCGCCCCGGGCATGACGTGTCTGTCCGCGCTCAAGCATGTGCGCACCTACAGTGACACGGCGCAGAACGACAGCAAGGGCTGTGGGGGTGTGATGCGCGTGGCCCCCGTCGGCTTGTTCGCGCATGTGATGGGGGCTTCCCATGAGATGTGCTTCTCGCTCGGGGAAGAGGTCTGCGCGCTGACCCATGGCCACGTGACCGGTCAGCTGACGGGCGGGGTGCTGGCGGTGATGACCCAATGCCTGGTGGCGGGTGACTCGATGGCACAGGCACTTGCGCACGCCATGCGCATTCTCGAGCGCAAATCAGGCTGCGAAGAGACCATGCAGGCCCTGAAGCAAGCCTGCGAGCTTGCCGAGTCCGACACTGCGCCGCAGGTGGCTGTAGTGATGCTGGGGTTGGGATGGATCGCGGAAGAGGCCCTGGCGATGTCCGTGTATTGCGCACTCACCGCGCGGGATTTCCGCTCCGCGATCCAGATCGCGGTCAATCATGATGGGGATTCGGATTCCACGGGGGCCATCACGGGCAACCTGCTCGGGGCGCAATGGGGAGAAGAGGCGATACCTGCTGATTGGCTGGAGCCGCTTGAACTGCGAGAGGTCATCGGCGAGGTCGCCCAGGACCTGCACGATTGCGCTCGCTGGGAGCTCTATACCGACGGGGGTGGCAAGGACGAGCGGTGGGTCTGGGAGAAATACCCGGGCTATTGAGATACGCGCAACGCTAGCTGACTGAACGCGGGGCAATCCTTGGATTGCCCCGCGTTTTCGTGTCTGACGATGCCTTTTTGCCGGCTGTCACGAAACGTCGGTAGCGCAAAGGTGAGGGCATGCCTCAAGTGGGCGATCCGAGGACAACATCAGAGGATTTCGTAAGCGATTGATAACGCTGCGGTTATTACCAAAGTCGTAGACTGCTGCCTGACCAGACGTTCAATACAGGCTTTTATTGGTTCGCTAGTGGAATCAATGCTGTTCCAGTGGGGGGATATGTGCCGATGCGGGATTCGTCCACAATGCGCTCACTCCACATTGCACGAAACGGCAGTCTGGATCTGGTCGACGGCCGGCACCTGTCAAGACGCCTGCGACTTTTTTGAAGATGGCATGCATCCAACCCGTTTGCTCAAGCGTAATACTCATCAAGCACAACGGTGAGGGTTTCAGCAGGGTAAGAGGACAAGTTGCTGATGAATGCCTTTCTGATGATTGCGACCAAAGTTTAAACGTCATACGGCAGTGTCCTGGACAGTGCCAAGCATCTGATCCGCTCTCGATCATGGGATGTCCGCACCTTCAAGGTTGTACAGAAGTGATGCAGAAGAGGATTGAAGGTTGTACCTCTTGAGGTTCACCAACAATCCTCAGGAGCAGGGCAATGCCCAGGCAACGCAATCTGGTTCTTTGATGGAAACAGTGAGCTGCCAGCAGCACGGCTAGTGTGATAGCGCAATAATCATTAGTCTGTTAACAAGCTAGACGGATGCAGCCAAGACTGCATACGACATCACAAGGGCAATATTGCCCAGGACATAGAAAGGAAAACCCAATGAAAACTCTGAATCTCAAGACTCTGATCGCCGCCGCCGCTCTCGCCACCGTCAGCACCGCCACCTTCGCGGCGGATGACAGCCCGGCCGCCCAGCGTGTCCAGCAGTCCGTCAGCCAGGACGTCGTCGTCGGCACCGCCCAGCAGGCCCCGACGGCTCAGGCCACCTTCGCGGAGACCGGCAAGAGCGTCGCGGCAGGTCGTGTCGAGACCGCCCTGACCCAGTCCTCCATTGAAGGGCAAGGCAGCGCTACCGCCAGTCGTGAACAGGCCTTCGACAATGACGCTGGCAAGAGCGTCGCCGCGACCCGCGTTCAGCACGCCCTGAGCGACAGCAACGTCTGATTGACCATCATCCCTGACCTGCATTTCCAGGACTGATCATCACTTCATCTTCATCGAGGAAATCATCATGAACACCATCAAGACCCTGATCGCCGCCGCCGCACTCGCCACCGTCAGCACCGCCACCTTCGCGGCGGATGACAGCCCGGCCGCCCAGCGTGTCCAGCAGTCCGTCAGCCAGGACGTCGTCGTCGGCACCGCCCAGCAGGCCCCGACGGCTCAGGCCACCTTCGCGGAAACCGGCAAGAGCGTCGCGGCAGGTCGTGTCGAGACCGCCCTGACCCAGTCCTCCATTGAAGGGCAAGGCAGCGCTACCGCCAGCCGTGAACAGGCCTTCGACAATGACGCTGGCAAGAGTGTCGCCGCTACCCGCGTTCAGCACGCCCTGAGCGACAGCAACGTCTGATTGACCATCATCCCTGACCTGCATTCCAGGTCTGATCATCACTTCATCTTCATCGAGGAAATCATCATGAACACTATCAAGACCCTGATCGCCGCTGCCGCTCTCGCCACCGTCAGCACCGCCACCTTCGCGGCGGATGACAGCCCGGCCGCCCAGCGTGTCCAGCAGTCCGTCAGCCAGGACGTCGTCGTCGGCATCGCCCAGCAGGCCCCGACGGCTCAGGCCACCTTCGCGGAAACCGGCAAGAGCGTCGCGGCAGGTCGTGTCGAGTCTGCTCTGACCCAGTCCTCCATTGAAGGGCACGGCAGCGCTACCGCCAGCCGTGAACAGGCCTTCGACAATGACGCTGGCAAGAGTGTCGCCGCTACCCGCGTTCAGCACGCCCTGAGCGATAGCAACGTCTGATTGACCATCATCCCCGACCTGCATTTCCAGGCCTGATCATCACATCATCTTCATCGAGGAAATCATCATGAACACTCTCAAGACCCTGATCGCCGCTGCCGCTCTCGCCACCGTCAGCACCGCCACCTTCGCGGCGGATGACAGCCCGGCCGCCCAGCGTGTCCAGCACAACGTCAGTGAAAGTGTCATCCATGGTGCCGCTCAGCAGGCACCGACAGGCCAGGCGACCTTCGCGGAAACCGGCATGAGCACTTCTGCAGGCCGTTTCCAGATTGCCTCCGGTGACGACGAGATCCGTGGTCATGACCGCTCCATCCATCTGCAGGAATTCGATGTCGCCAATGATTCAGGCGATAGCGTTGCCGGCACCCGTGTTCGTCACGCCGTGAGCGACGTCAACGTCTGAGACGCCCGATGTCTGCGTCAGGCGCTTGCAGGCCAGGTGTCTGCACTGACATGACCTTTTTCAATAGGAGAACCCCCATGCAATCTCTCAAGTCTCTATTCGCCATTGCCGCATTGTCCGTTGCCGCCACTGGCGTGGCCTCTGCCAATGACAGCGAAGCCGATGCCCGCGTACGTGCCACCCTCAGTGATCGCGTGATCATGGGTCAGGCACAGCCGGTCACTCAGCAAGCCACACTGCACCATGATGATGTCGTGAAAACCGGCATGAGTGTCGCTGCCAGCCGCGTCCAGACATCCATCAGCAACGCCGGCATCCAGGGCACCACCCGTGCACTGGCAAGCGATTCGGCGGATTACGTCAACGATGCCGGCAAGAGTGTCTCTGCCACACGCGTCGAACATGCCTTGAACGAGAGCGCGTAACCGCTCGCGGCAACGCAATAGTCCCCGACTCTGCAAGACAGCCAAGGACGCCGATATGCCATCGACCTACCTCTGTCAGTTGCTGAATGGACCCACTGACCATCACGTTGTCTCCTGATGGTCAGTGCTCCAGAGAACAACTCGTGAGAGAGAAGAACGCTTGAGCAAGTGTTTTGACCCGAACGCAAGACCGCACTCGTCGTCAATGGCAGAACCCTTGCTCAAACGCTTTCCTGTCCTGAATGTCCTGTCCCGACATTCCCTGCCCGCCATTGGCGGGCTTTTTTTTGGCTTATCGACGCTTCATGTGGATATGACTTCATCCAGCACACGACCCACGGGGCTGCTGATCAGCGAGATCATCGCAATGAGGTCCCGTGAGAGAAAGGGCGCCGTGTGGTCGTGGTGACTCGCCTTGCATGAGAAACGCCCGCCATTCGGCGGGCGTTTCTCATGCAAGGATTTTCTCTTGCATGGCGCTCGGATCAGTGAGCGCGAGTCAGGCGCGTGGCCAGCCACCAGCCCAGTAGCATTGTCAGTAGAAAACCCGCCAATGGCAGAGTCATGGCGCTGCTGGAGACGATGGCAGGCCCGGGGCAGTATCCGCTCAGGCCCCAGCCGGTACCGAACAGGGCCGCGCCGAGCAGCAGGCGGCCATCGATATCGCGGCGCGTAGGCAGTTGGAAGCGCTCACCCAACAGGGGAGTGCTGCGTCGCCAGGCGAGGCGATAACCGAGGAAGGTGGTGATGACCGCCCCGCCAAGCACGAAGATCAGCGTGGGGTCCCAGTCTCCAGCCACGTCGAGAAAGCCGACGACACGCGCGGGGTCGGTCATGCCGCTGAGTGTCAGGCCGAGGCTGAAGACCAGCCCGGTAATGAAGCCGGTGACAGCTTTCATGGTGACTCTCCCAGTAGATGTCGGGTCACGAAGACCGTCAGCATGGCGATGGCCACGAATACCCCCGTGGCCACCAGCGAGCGGGGGGAGAGACGCGCGATGCCGCAGACGCCGTGGCCACTGGTGCAGCCGCCGCCGATGCCTGTTCCCAGGCCCACCAGCAGGCCGGCGAACATCATGCTCAGTACCCCGCTGGTGGGATCGCCGATCAGCGCATCCGTGCCCTCGGCCACATTGCCCCAGTCAAGATTGAACAGCACAAGGAGCAGCGGGCCGCTGATCAACCCGAGCACGAAGGCGATACGCCAGCGGCGGTCCGGGCCTGATTCCAGCAGCGCGCCCCGCGTGATACCACTGATACCGGCGATACGTCCCAGAAAGGCCATCAGCATCACTGCCGAAAGACCGATCAGAACGCCGCCGGCGAGTCCTTTCATGCTGCTCATCATGTCCATGTGGTTCGTCCTCGTGTCGCGGTCATCCTGCGTTGCGACGATGATATGCTCGTGCCTGGCGAGCGCCAACCGTCATCGCCCACCGACTGCTGAGTCTGCTGGTCATGACATCTGCCCATCGGGTGGCCTGAGTGGATCAGTTTGACCCGACAGCCACGGAAAGGCCCGCCCCGAGATGCTCGAGGCGGGCCTTTCCGTGGCTGTTCTACGTGTGGGCAAGGTCAGACCAGCTCGCGGTGCTCCTTGCGAGCGCGACGGCTGTCACGCACCACGGCGCCGCAGATCACGGCGAGTACGCCAAGGGCCGCCGGGGCGCTTGTGGCAAGCATCCCGATCAGGTCAGGGACTCGTCGTAATGGCCGACCTTGTCGGTGATGGTGGTGAAGTCAAAGCGCGGCTGGCGGCTGGCGAGACTCCAGGCCGATGCTCAAGCGCTGGAAGATCGCCTGAGTCACGCCGCTCATCTTCTGTGACGTGCGGGCCCGTCTTCAGCGAAATCGTCGCGCCTTCGGCTCAGGACTGGGGGAAGTCCCAGTAAGGCGGGCTACCGAAGTACTCGGAGAAGTAGTCCAGGAACGCCCGGATCTTGGGGGCCAGTTGTCGGGAGCTTGAATAGATCGCCCAGATACCGGTCTCGTTGACCAGCGGTGTCTCGGGCAGCACTTCCACCAGCTCGCCCCTCGCCAGATGACGATAGAGACTCCAGGTCGAGGAGAGGGTGATGCCCAGGCCCGCGGCGCAGGCATCGCGCACCGCTTCGCCATTGTCGGTCCGTATGCGGCCCTTGATGCGTATCACCTCGACGCGATTCTCGTGCTGGAAACTCCATTGATCCATCCCGATCAGCGTCAGGCATTCATGGTGTTTCAGTTCCGCAGGGCGGGTCGGAGTGCCATGGCGCTGCAGGTATTGCGGAGAAGCACATAGGATACGCTTGTCGGGGGCCAGGCGCCGCGCGATCAGACTCGAATCCTTGAGAGCGGAGTTGCGGATGGCGATGTCGAAGCCGCCTTCCACCAGATCGACGATGGTATCCGTCAGGCGCAGATCCAGCTCGAGGTCCGGGTAGCGTGCCAGAAAGCCGGCCAGCCCGGGGATCAGATGCATGCGTCCGAAGGAGGCCGATGCCGTGATGCGCAAGGTGCCGGTGGGGGTGGTGGTGCCGGCACCGACGGCAGCCCGCGCCGCCTCGGCACTGGCCAGCACCTCCTCTGCGTGGGGGAGAAAGGCGCGACCTTCTTCGCTCAGTGCCACATGACGCGTGGTGCGATGCAACAGGCGTACCCCCAGACTGTCCTCGAGCTTGCGCAGGTGAGAGCTGGCGACGGCGGGCGACAGTCCCAGGTCCTCGCCGGCCTGACTGATGCTGTTCACGGCGGCGAGACGGACGAACAGCTTCAGGTGCTCAAGATTCATGTCATCTCCCCCCGAGGCGATGGTGTTGTGGACTGATATTCAACAAAATATAGAAACTGATTGTATCAACTCGCCGTTTATTGTTCATGCCGAAGATAATTACCATGGCATGAACATTCACGCAGGAGTCAGACTCATGAAAGCGATGCTGGTGACGTCATTCGGTGGTCCCGAAGTGTTCGAAGCGGCGGAAATCGCCAAGCCCCAAGCGGCGGCAGGTCAGGTACTGGTGCGTATCGCCGCCACCAGCATCAATACCGTCGACACCATGATTCGCGAGATGGGCGCAGAGCTTCCGCTGTCTCCGGCACTGCCGGCGCTGCTGGGCATGGACTTCGCCGGTACTGTCGAAGCCGTGGGCGAGGGCGTCGAA
Source organism: Cobetia sp. 5-25-4-2 (assembly GCF_013374075.1). NCBI lineage: Bacteria > Pseudomonadati > Pseudomonadota > Gammaproteobacteria > Oceanospirillales > Halomonadaceae > Cobetia > Cobetia sp. 5-25-4-2. Next base: position 902,282 of record NZ_BLWK01000001.1, read on the forward strand.
GGCTACGCCATCGGGGATGAAGTCTATGGCTGTGCTGGTGGCCTGGCCGACCTGCCGGGTACGCTGGCCGAGTACATCGCCGCCGATGTTCGCCTGATCGCCCACAAGCCGAAGTCCCTGAGCATGGTGGAAGCCGCGGCGCTGCCGCTGGTCGGCATCACGGCCTATGAAGGCCTCAAGCGCGCCAACATCCAGGCCGGTCAGAAGGTGCTGGTTCACGGTGGTGCGGGGGGTGTGGGTCACATCGCCATCCAGCTGGCCCGTCACTTCGGTGCCGATGTCGCCTCTACCGTCGGTCGTGATGAGCACGAGACGCTGGTCGAAGGGCTGGGTGCCAGTGCCATCAATTACCGCAATGAGCAGGTCGCCGACTATGTGGCCAAGCACACCGACGGCAAGGGCTTCGACATCGTGTTCGACTCCGTCGGCGGCGCCAACCTGCCGACCTCCTTCGAGGCTGCCGCGCTCAATGGCCATGTCTCGACGACCGTGTCCTTCATGGACATCGATCTGACCACCGCGCACTTCAAGGGCCTGTCACTGCATGTCGTCTTCATGCTGATCCCGATGCTGCATGACTTCCGTCGTCAGGAGCACCACGAGATTCTGGCCGACATGGCGCGTATCGCCGATGCCGGCGCACTCAAGCCGATCATCGATGATCAGGTCTTCCCGCTCGCGGAAGTGGGCCAGGCCCACGCGCGGCTGGGCAGCGGTCAGGCAACCGGCAAGGTCATCGTCGAGGTCTGATACCGTAACCGAAAGCCACATTGGCAGGATCATCCTGACACTGCGCTGGCACAGACAAACGACAGGGTGTGGCCATACGGCACACCCTGTCGTTCGCGTCTCAAGCGTCGTGGGACATATCAAGGAGAGAGCGCATGAAAACCATTCTTATCACCGGTTCCACCGATGGCATCGGCCTGGTCACGGCCAAGGCCCTGCTGGAGCGCGGCCATCGCGTGCTGATCCACGGGCGTAGCGAGCAGAAGGTCAATGGTGTCGTCGCCGAACTTGCGACGCTGGCAGGGGCTGAGCGTGTCGCCGGTTTCGTGGCCGACCTGTCCGACCTGGTCGCCATCGACTCACTGGCAAGCGACGTGCTGGCGGCCAATGCCAGTCTGGATGTCCTGATCAACAATGCCGGTGTCTTCCAGGCCCCCAGCGTCGTGACGGCGGACGGTCTCGACCTGCGCTTCGTGGTCAATACCCTTGCCCCCTATCTGCTCACCCAGAAACTGGCGCCGGCACTGCGTCCGGCTGGGCGGGTCGTCAATCTGTCCTCGGCGGCTCAATCCCCCGTGGACCTGAAGGCCCTGACCGGCGAGGTCGCGTTCAACGACCACTACGCGGCCTATGCCCAGAGCAAGCTCGCGATCACCATGTGGACCCGCATGCTTGCCCAGGACTGGGAAGGTCAGGGGCCTATCCTGATCGCGGTCAACCCGGGCTCTCTGCTGGCCAGCAAGATGGTCAAGGAAGGCTTCGGCGTACCGGGCAAGGATCTTGGCATCGGTGCCGATATCCTGGTACGTGCGGCACTGGATGAGGAATTCGCCGGCGCCAATGGTCAGTACTTCGACAACGACGCCCAGCGTTTCGCACCGCCGCACGCCGACGCACTCGATGATGCGCTGTGCCGTCAAGTGGTCGCGACGATGGAGAGAATGCTTGACCGGATTGGCCGCTGAGTGACTCCGACCAGAGGGCAGCGAGCTGGAGTGCCCTGTCTGAAGACGAAACGCCCACCCCGAGAGTCTCGAGGCGGGCGTTTCGGCTTCTGCGCGCGGACCGATCAGACCAGCTCGCGGTGCTCCTTGCGAGCGCGACGACTGTCACGCACCACGGCGCCGCAGATCACGGCGAGTACGCCAAGGGTCAGCAATGGCCAGATGAGGACATAGGTGGCAAACAGGAATGTCATGGGCGTGTGTCTCCTGAAATGTGCAGTAGGAAAGTCCCCGGCGACGCCAAGGGCCGCCGGGGCGCTTGTGGCAAGCATCCCGATCAGGTCAGGGACTCGTCGTAATGGCCGACCTTGTCGGTGATGGTGGTGAAGTCAAAGCGCGGCTGGCGGCTGGCGAGACTCATGATCACACAGACCAGGGTGCTGGTGCCGTAGGCCGTGAGCGAGGCCAGCAGCACGGTGTAGTCACGCAGTTCGCCGGTCGCGAAGATGACCATGGCCAGCATGGCCAGCACGCCGGCGACCAGTCCGGCGATGCGACCGAGGAAGCCGAAGACCATCAGGCCGATGATGACGCCGCCGCCGATGCTGGCGAGCAGCTCGAAGATCAGCCCACTGATACCCTCCAGCGGCACCCACTCGAAGCGTGCCATGCAGAACACCACCATGGCGACCAGGACGGAACTGGTGAAGGCCAGATTGGTGATGCGATCCCAGAAGCAGCTGGCGATCACCGGGAAGACGATGGCGCCCCAGAGTGCGCCGACGAAGACCAGCATCACCAGAATATCCAGGGAGAAGCTGGCGAAGACGATCCCCAGCACGGTGGCGATGATCATCGTCAGACGCCCGACCAGCAACATGCGGCGAGGGTCGGCCTTGCCACGGGCGATGTTCTTGCCGTAGACGTCCGCCATCATGATCGCCGAGAGTGCCGAGAGATCGGAGTCAGCGGTGGAGGACAGCGAGCCGATCACCAGGATGAAGAACAGGGCGATGAAGAAGGGCGGCAGGTACTCCGACACCATCTGCGGAATCAGGTTGTTCATGTCGCCATTGAGCGGCTCGACCCCGAGGGTCAGCGCCATCAGACCGATCATCCCCAGACCGATCACGATGGCACCGTAGCCGACGGTAGCCGTGATGAAGGTCGGCTTGATGTGATCTTCATTGACCGCGAACAGGCGCTGGGAAATCGTCTGATTGCCGATGGCATACGCCAGCACGGCCACGAAGAAGGGCGCCCCCTGATTGAGGATGGCATCCGTCGAGAAGAAGTCGGCTTGTTGCGGCGTGACATGCTTGAGCCCTTCCACCAGCTCCGAAGGGCCACCCATGGCAAAGAACACGGCCGGAATGATGACGATGGCGATGGCCATCAGTGCCACCAGCTGGGCGAAATCCGTCAATACCGAGGCGCGGAAGCCCGACCAGAGCGTATAGCAGAGCACCCCGACCCCCGCCAGGATGACGCCTGTCTGGAAGGACAGCGGCGACAGCACCGAGACAAGCGCACCGGCGGCCGTGAAGTTGACCATCAGGCTGATGATGCTGCCCAGCACGTTGGAGAAGGCCAGAATCAGCTGGCTGCTCGAACCGTGGCGTGCATGGATCAGCTCGCCCAGCGTATGGGCGTTGGGGGCCAGCTTGCGGAAGCGGCGGCCGAAGGGATAGATGAACAGGATCATCAGCGCGCCCCAGAATCCATAGTGGATCGGGCCTGACACGCCATAGGTATAGCCGGAGGTGGCAGCGGCATAGAAGGAGGCGGCCCAGATCCAGGTGGCGGTCATGCTGGCGGCGCCCATGCCGAAGCCGACACGGTGGTTGGACACCATGAACTCGTCAGCATCTTCCTTTTTCTTGCGAATGGTGAGAGTGATCAGGTAGGTACCGCCATAGAAGGCGATCAGCAGGAGAAGAACGGTAATGGTCGAGAATTGATAGAGAGAGTCGTTGTTCAAGTACGGAGCCTCCAATGGATGACAGAACACCTGTTGACCTGAGCAGCGAGCTGTTCAGGAGTGCGGTGATGAGAGTCATGAAAGGAAGGTTCTGAGCCGTCTTGCCTTGAGATGGTTGTCGTGTCCAAGGCGTCTTCGTCTGGTGAACAGGCAGACCCTGTCACACTTGCGAGCTACGAGGTGTCAGCACTTTCCAGGGAAGAAAGTGCGGGGTGGCGGGCGTCGTGGCATGCACTTGCCCTCATCAGCGTAATGCTGCGTCATGGATTCCCTCTCTTATCGATAATGTCGAGGTTTCGACAGTCTTTCGAAAATACTGGTGATCCAGTGGGTCGCGAGTCCTGGTGCTTTCGGTGAGCGTTAAGATTGAGTTAATGAAGGCTGCATACCTTAGTGTCTGGTTTGCGACATGTCCACCCTTGACAGATTCCAGCAGATCGCTCTCAGGTATTGCCTGAACTCCAGGTCCATAAAGATGGCGTCATGCCCAGAGGTATCTGGCGTTTTATTGAATCTTCATTCAATATAAATCAAGTGTAATTCTTGGTGTTTCAGGGCGTCAAAGTCTGTCATTTAATGTCATTGAACTGTGTTAATTCCCCTTATTTTTCTCGTGATGCCTCTCGGATCTTTGAGGGATTTTCTCTGCCTCATCGTGGGGTTTCATGTTGATGGATATTCAATGATTTCACGCAAGTGATTGTTTTAAAGGTTATTTGTCTATTATTGCTCAGCGTTCGGCCAGTTCTCATGAATACTGTGATGACGAGGAGGGCGCGAGAGGAGTACGAAGAGAGGGCGAGAAGAGTGCAAGGAGAGGGCGAGAGGAAAACATGGAAAAAAGGGAAGGCTGTCTCGACGGTTGTACGCCACCTTGCTGGCCGATGAGTCAAAAAAACCGCCCCCTGAACGGGAGCGGCAAGATGATGTTCTCAGTGCAGAGCACGTCACTGAGGGGCGTCTTCAGCCCGCCGGGCTCAGGATGCGGATATCGCCATCGGCAATCCAGTCACCGGCGTTGTCGCGGAAGCGCTGCATATGTTCGGTCTCACGGTGGGCCTGCAGGGCATCGTGGGATTCCCAGGCTTCTACCACGGTGATGGTGTCGGGGCGTGGGTCGTTGTCCTTGTCGGCGGCGCGCTCGGAGTCCAGGCACGGGTGGTAGGCGTGGCAGCCATCTTCCTCGCGCACGGTGGGCGCGACGGCGCAGAGTTCATTGAAGACATCCTGAACGTGACCTTCCTTGGCGGTAACGGTGGCGATTACCCAGATCATCCTGGCTCCTTGTGACGGTGTTGACCGCAGTTGTGGCAGGGATTCTCGTGATGAGATGTCCTGACTATGTGGAGTCGTTTCTGGCCACTGCAAGGGGCGGCGGCTGACTGCCGGCATGATCTCGCGTGATGCGCACACCAAAGCGCCGGACAGCAGGGCTGTCCGGCGCAGTTGTCACCAGGCAATGATCCGTGATCGTGAGGGATCAGGCCGGGAAGGCGATCGATCAGGACGGGAAGGCGAACTGGGCGCCTTCACGCAGACCAGCGGAAGGCCAGCGCTGGGTGATGGTCTTGCGGCGAGTATAGAAGCGCACCGCGTCCGGGCCGTAGGCGGACAGATCGCCGAACAGCGAGCGCTTCCAGCCACCGAAGCTGTGATAGGCGACCGGCACCGGCAGCGGCACATTGATGCCGACCATGCCGACCTGGATGTGATCACTGAAGTAGCGGGCGGCTTCGCCATCTCGGGTATAGATGCAGGTGCCATTGCCGTATTCGTGATCATTGATCAGCTGCATGGCGGCTTCCATCGAATCGGCGCGCACGACCAGCAGCACCGGGCCGAAGATCTCTTCCTGATAGCAGGTCATCTCCGGGGTGACGCCATCGATCAGGGTGCCGCCGACGAAGAAGCCGTTCTCGCCGCCTTCGACCTGCGGATTGCGGCCATCGACCACCACCTTTGCGCCTTGCTGCTCGGCGCTGTCGATGTAGCCCACCACCTTGTCGCGATGCGCCGCGGTGATCAGCGGGCCGAAATCATTGCCCTTGTCGCTGTAGATACCGACCTTGAGGCCTTCCATCTGCTGCTTCATCTGCGCGATCAGCTTGTCGGCGGCGTCATCGCCCACGGCCACCGCGACGGACAGCGCCATGCAGCGCTCACCGGAGGAACCGAAGGCGGCGCCATTCAGTGAGTTGGCCACGTATTCCATGTCGGCATCCGGCATCACGATGGCGTGGTTCTTGGCGCCACCGAGGGCCTGACAGCGCTTGCCGTTGGCGGCGGCGCGGCTGTAGATGTACTCGGCGATCGGCGTGGAGCCCACGAAGCTGACCGCCTGGATGCGCGGGTCATCCAGCAGCGTATCGACGGCTTCCTTGTCGCCATTGACGACATTCATGACGCCGGCCGGCAGGCCAGCCTCCATCAGCAGCTCGGCGATGAACAGCGTGGAGGTCGGGTCGCGCTCGGAGGGCTTGAGGACGAAGGTGTTGCCGCAGGCGATCGCCATCGGGTACATCCACAGCGGCACCATGGCCGGAAAGTTGAACGGCGTGATGCCGGCAACGACGCCCAGTGGCTGGAATTCGCTCCAGGAGTCGATGCCCGGGCCGGTATTGCGGCTGTGCTCACCCTTGAGCAGTTCCGGGGCGCTGCAGGCATATTCGACATTCTCGATGCCGCGCTGGAGTTCCCCCAGCGCATCGTGACAGATCTTGCCGTGTTCCTGGCCGATCAGGCGAGCGATCTCGTCGGCGTGCTCTTCCAGCAGCTGCTTGAAGCGGAACATCACTCGGGCGCGCTTGATCGGCGGCGTGTTGCGCCATTCCGGGAAGGCGGCGGCGGCGGCCGCGATGGCTTCCTCGACGGTCGCCTTGCTGGCCAGGCGCACCTGACCGCCGACCTCACCGGTGGAGGGATTGAAGATGTCCTGGGTACGGCCTTCGCTGTGATCGAGGTTGCCGTTGATGAGGTGACCGAGCGTTTTCATTGTTGTGGGCTCCATGAAATGACTTGCAAGAAAAAGGGCAGTGATGGGGCTGGCGTCGATCGCCAGTCCGAACGTGATTGTCAGTCCTGAACGTGATTGTCAGTCTTAAGCGTCGATCATCAGTCCTGTGCGGCGAAGGCATCGCCCAGGGCATTGATCAGACGATCCAGTTCATCGTGCTCGGTGATGAACGGCAGACCCAGCTGGATGGTGTCGCCGCCGTAACGCACATAGAAGCCGGCCTTCCAGCAATGCATGGCGATCTCGTAGGGACGCCGCGCCGGCTCGCCGGGATAGGCCTCGACCTGCAGAGCACCGGCCAGGCCGTAGTTGCGGATGTCACTGATATAGCGAGTGCCCTTGAGCTCGTGCAGCTTCTTCTCGAAGACCGGGCTCAGTTCACGGACACGGGGGATGAGCTGGTCATTCTCGAGCACGTCGAGGGCCGCCAGTGCCGCGGCACACGCCACAGGGTGGCCGGAGTAGGTGTAGCCGTGGGGAATCTCCATCATGTAATCGGCGCCGCCGTTGTCCATGAAGGTCTGGTAGATATCGCCCTTGACGACCACGGCACCCATCGGCACCGCGCCATTGGTAAGCTGCTTGGCGACATTGAGGATGTCCGGTGTGACACCGAATTCCTCGGCGCCGCTCATGGCGCCCATGCGCCCGAAGCCGGTGATGACCTCATCGAAGATCAACAGGATATCGTGCTGGTCACACAGCTCGCGCAGTCGCTTGAGGTAGCCCACTGGCGGCGGCAGCACGCCGGCGGAGCCTGCCATCGGCTCGACGATGACGGCCGCGATGTTGGAGGCATCATGCAGCGCGATCAGCTCCAGCAGCTCATCGGCGCGCTCGGCACCGGTCTGGGGCATGCCGGGGGTGAAGACATTTTCCTTGAGCAGGGTATGCGGCAGATGGTCGGCATCGACCCCCTGGCCATAGAGCGTGCGGTTGGCGCCGATGCCGCCGACGCTGAAGCCCCCGAAGTTGACGCCGTGATAGCCCTTGCTACGACCGATCAGCTTGGTCTTGGTCGGCTTGCCTTTCTTGCGCCAGTAGGCGCGCGCGATCTTCAGTGAGGTATCGGCGCTTTCGGAACCCGAGCCGGTGAAGAAGACGTGATCCAGCCCCTCGGGCATCAGTCCCGTGATGCGATGTGCCAGCTCGAAGGCCTTGGGGTGGCCGTACTGGAAGGATGGCGCGTAATCCAGCTCGCGCAGCTGTGCGCTGACCGCTTCGGCGATCTCCGGGCGGCAATGGCCGGCACCGCAGGTCCAGAGACCCGACAGGCCATCGAAGATCTGGCGTCCCCGGGAATCCGTGAAGTAGGCACCCTGCGCCTTGGTGATGATGCGCGGGTCCTGCTTGAACTGCCGATTGGCCGTGTAGGGCATCCAGTAGGCGTCAAGTTGTTCCTTGCTCAATCCTGCCTGGGCGGAAGGGGATGTGTCGAAGGCGGTCATGATGTCTCCCGAAGAGTGCTGTTGTTGTTGGATCTCGGTTCCTGTCTGGCTAGATTAGAAAGCCCTTTTGATAAGATAAATGCCGTTGTCTTTATCTTCAGGAAAGCATTTACTTAACTTTCCATGTCGTGGAACTCAGGAGGGCAGACCATGCGCAAGGACGGCATGAGAGGACAGCTTGGCGATGCCGATCTGCGCTTGCTGCGCATCTTTCGCAAGGTGGTGGAATGCGGCGGCTTCTCGGCGGCCGAGATCGAGCTCAACATCAGTCGCTCCGCCATCAGCATGGCGATGAGTGACCTGGAGACGCGGCTTGGCCTCAAGCTCTGCCAGCGGGGTCGCAGTGGTTTCGCGCTCACCAATGAGGGAAGAGACGTCCATGAAGCCGCGATGCAGATGCTGGCAGCGGCGGAAGGCTTTCGCACGCGCATCAACGGACTGCACGCCTGGCTCAAGGGCGAGCTGAACATCGGCATCACCGACAACCTGGTCACCATGCCGGAGATGCACATCACTCACGCCCTGAGCGCACTCAAGAAGCACGGTCCGGAAGTGAAGATCAACATCCGCATGATCCCGCCCAATGAGATCGAACGTGCCGTACTGGATGGGCGATTGCATACCGGCGTGATCCCGACGCTCAAGACGCTGCCGGGACTCGAGTATCGCTCGCTCTACGAGGAAACCTCCTGCCTTTACTGCGCGCGGGGCCATGTGCTGTTTCGCGAGCCCCGGGAAGGCGACACTCGCGCGCGCGGACGCCCGGTGGGGCAGGAGGAAATACGCCAGCATGATGCCGTGCTGCCTGCCTACGCGCAGACACCCACGATCAAGACGCTGCATGAGCCACTCAGGGCATCCGCCTCGGCGACCGACCGCGAGGGCATCGCCTTTCTGGTGCTCTCCGGGCGTTATCTCGGCTATCTGCCCACCCACTATGCCGAGCGCTGGGTGCGCGATGGCCAGATGCAGGCGCTCAGCCCGGTGGCCAACTCCTATGTCACCTATTACAGCGCCATCACGCGCAAGAGCCGCGCGCCCAATCTGGTGCTGGAGCGTTATCTGACCGAGCTGGACGCCCTGCGCCAGGCGACACCGACACGGAAAGCGCCATCTACCCAGGAGGGCCGGTCATGAACCACCATCAGGGGAAGTGGGCCATCCAGGGGCGGGGAGACTGTCGGGGTCATCAGGCGCGGTGAAGCGGGTGACCTATTCGTTGTCGTCGTAGTGAATGATCGACAGCAGCTGAATCGGGACCTCGTTCAACTTCTCGGGGCCATGCGGAACGCCGGCATCGAAGGCCAGGCTGTCGCCGGGGCCCATCTGATAGAACTTGTCACCGTGGCGATAGGTGAGATGTCCTGACAGCAGATAGATGAACTCATGCCCGGCATGGCAGAAGTTGGGGAAGACTTCGCTGGCATCATCCATGGTGATCAGGAAGGGTTCGTAGCGCTTCTTGGGGCCCTGCTTGTAGCTCAACAGTTGATAGGCATGGCCGACTTCCGTGCCGGTGCGTACCACCTGCATGCCTTGCCCGGCCTTGATGTGCTGGGCACCACGCCCATTGACATCGTAATCGCTGAACAGCTTCGAGATCGGCAGACTCAAGGCATTGCACAGCTTGTTTAGGGTATCGAGACTGGTGGATACCTGGGCGTTCTCCACCTTGCTGATCATGCCCTGGCTGACACCGGCGATACGCGAGACGTCGGAAATCTTGTAGCCCTGCGAGACACGCTGCTGCTTGAGCGCGCGCGCGATGTGCTGCTCAAGTCCGAGACGCGTCTCGTCAGCTGCCGCCGTGATGGTGTCTTTCCTCTCTGACTGCGCAGCGGGGTCGGTCGCTGGTTCACGGGGCAGAGTGTCGGAGCTGTCCTGTTCCGACTTCTCGGAGGGAGCGGGGGATTTTCGCGGCATGATGACTCCTGTAGCGGAGAGGGTGGCAATGGGAAGGGGATGGCCGGCGAGGACGCGGCATGCCCTTGTGAGGCATGCGGCGCATCGGCTCGCGAGCGGGGTATGGCGTGACATTACCAACTTTGCCGTCAACCCTCATCCTTGATGTCTGCCAAGGGGGCGGGAGTACCTTTCGAGAGTCCTTCTCAATCACCTGGACTGGGTGTGAGGCAAGAGGCCTCCTCGACGTCACGTCGAGGAGGCCTCTTGCGTCTTGCGTTCGCAATGCGTCCTGCCACTTCACCCGGTTGTCACTGCAGGTCTTGCAGTGCCCGACATGGTGCGTGTGCTCAGCCGCGCGCCAGTCGCTTGGCCTTTTCCGGGTCATCGAAGGGCAGGGAATGGCTGATGGCCGAGAGGCTGGTCTCTCCGTCAGTGCCGGTCTTGAGGGTCAGCGGGGTGCCATGCTCGGCATAGCCGGGTTCGAGACGTGCCAGCGCCATGGAGCGATCGCTCAGGCGCGAGTACATGCCTTGGGTGATGACACCGACACACTTGCCGTCGGCGTAGATCTTGTCACCGATCTGGGCGACGTCTTTCGAGTCCAACAGCACGCCATAGACCTTGACGCGCTCCTTGCCCTGCAGCGCGAAGTGTTCGCTGGCGCCACGGAATTCGGTCTTGCCCGGCGAGACGGTGAAGTCCAGGCCCAGCTCCCACAGGGTATCGCCCACCGGCTGGTCGGGATACGGGTAGGTTTCGGAATTGTCCGCCGGGTAGAACAGCAGGTGGCTCTCGACCCGCAGCCAGTCAAGGGTGCCGAAGCTGCACGGCTTGATGCCCATGTCGGCGCCATCTTCGAGAATCTGTTCCCACAGAGAGGGAGCGTCCTTGGCCTTGCAGAAGATCTCGTAGCCACGCTCGCCGGTGTAGCCGGTGCGCGAGATCATCACGTGGTAGCCGAACAGCTGGGTCTGCAGATGGTGGAAGTAACGCAGCTCACGGATGCCCGGCACATGACGCTCCAGAAAATCCACCGCGACCGGCCCCTGCAGTGACATGTCATGCATGTCGTCATCGAAGGTCAGGCTGACGGCGCGCCCCAGGGCACTCTTGGCCAGCATTTCATTCGCGGTGCCCGTGCCGTGCACCACGAGGTAGGAGTTCGGCGCCAGGCAATAGACGATGCAGTCGTCGACGAACTTGCCGGCCTCATTCAAGACGCTGGCATACACCGATTTGCCCGGATACAGCTTGGACATGTCCCGCGTGGTGACGTAATCCAGCACGGCCTGGGCGTGCGGGCCATTGCAGTGGATCTTCTTGAGTCCCGAGACATCCATCAGACCGGCGCGGGTGCGGATGGTCTCGTGGTCATCGGCCGTGTCCGAGACGGCGTAATTCCAGGCAGTGCCCATGCCATTCCAGTCTTCCAGCTCCGCGCCCAGCTTGCGGTGTTGTTCGGCCAATGCCGAGATGCGCCATGAATTCGCCATGCGTCCCTTTCTCCTGTGAGTCGTGCTGCCTAGCGTAAGTGGGTGGTGCCGTAGTCCTGCTGGTGCTGGCGGAGATGGCGCGCAAGACGCGCATCCGCCGCAGGAGGTGTTGTTGTTCTGTTGCCTCTTCAGGCGCCTCTTCAGGCGCTTCACAAGGGCTTGTGCCTGCTGCTTGCCTTGCCTGATCGCATGAGCGTCGATTCTTGAAAGGAAAGAAACATTCCTCATGGTTAAGCAAGGGGCTTGCCAATTCCGTCAAAGGCCATGGCCACGGCAACCCTGGAGCGAGTCAGGCGGCGATTGGCAGCACGAATTCGGGCGTGAATATCAGCGCTTTGCGTCATGCTGGTGCGAAGAGGGGGCTTTGGGCACCGAAATGATGCCTATTTCGAGAAACCGGCAGGATTTCACTCAGAATCACCTGAAGTTTCCTGTGGGGTAAAACGCCTATGGAAAATAAATTTCCATGCAAAACAGTAGGTTGATGAAAAGTTCAGGGCGACAGCTGACGAAATGGCATGCTGCATGCTTTTCTTTGGGGGAAATAAAGTTGACCAGCAGGAATCACAAAAACTCGTTTCATCCGCTATCTTGGCGTGGCGTGTCACCACAAGGGGTCAGGTTTCCCGGGGTGGCAGACAGTGTCGAGGGAGATGGAACCCGGTCCGCTCTCAGAGGAAACCCAGATGTCACCCGAAAAGGCGCAACAGTTCATCAAGGATCACGATATTCGCTACTTGCTGGCGCAGTTCGTGGATATTCATGGCGCTGCCAAGACCAAGTCCGTGCCGGCCAATTGCCTGATGGATGTGGTCGAGAAGGGCGCCGGCTTTGCCGGCTTCGCCGTCAGTGGTCTCGGCATGTCGCCGGAGGGGCCGGACTTCATGGCGCGTGGCGATCTGGACTCGCTGTGCCTGGTGCCGTGGCAGCCGGGCTATGCGCGCTTGGCCTGTGATGGCTACGTCAATGGGCAACCGTTCGCCAACGACAGCCGTGTGGTACTGCTCAAGCAGCTGGAGCGCATGAAGGAGAAGGGCTGGACACTCAATAGCGGGCTGGAGCCGGAATTCTCACTGTTCCGCCGGGGGGAAGCGGGTGAGCTGTTGCCGGTGGATGAGAGCGATACCCTCGCCAAGCCCTGCTACGACTACAAGGGCCTGTCACGTTCGCGTGAATTCCTCGAGCGTCTGGTCGAATCGCTGCAGGCGGTGGACTTCGACGTCTATCAGATCGATCACGAGGACGCCAACGGCCAGTTCGAGATCAATTACACCTACAGCGATGCGCTGACCTCGGCAGACCGCTTCACCTTCGTGCGCATGGCCGCCGGCGAGATCGCCAATGACCTGGGCATGGTGTGCTCCTTCATGCCCAAGCCCCTGGCGGACCGCCCGGGCAACGGCATGCACTTCCACCTGTCCGTGTGTGATGACACCGGCCGCAACCTGTTCGGCGATGACTCCGATTCCCAGGGCATGGGCCTGTCGCCGCTGGCGTATCACTTCCTCGGCGGTCTGCTGGCGCATGCCCCGGCGCTGTGTGCCTTTGCCGCGCCGACCGTCAATTCCTACAAGCGTCTGGTCGGCGGCGGCAGCACCAGCGGCGCGACCTGGGCGCCGGTCTTCATCGCCTACGGTGACAACAACCGCTCGGCCATGGTGCGTGTGCCCTACGGTCGCCTCGAGTTCCGCCTGCCGGACGCCGGCTGCAACCCCTATCTCGTGCACGCCGCCATCATCGCGGCGGGGCTGGATGGCGTGGCGCGCAAGCTGGACCCGGGCACGCCCCACAACATCAATCTCTACTCGCTGACCCCGAGCGAATGCGCCGAGAAGGGCATCGAGAAGCTGCCGCAGAATCTGGCCCTGGCCATCGATGCGCTCGAGGCGGACAGCATTCTGCGCGAGAGCCTGGGCGAGGGGATCTGCGCCGAGTTCATGCGCCTCAAGCGCGAGGAATGGCTGGATTACAACGCGCAGGTCAGTGCCTGGGAAGTCCAGCGCTACGCCGAATTCTTCTGATCTCATCCGGCGGCGCTCGCGGATCTCGCGGGTCATGTCAGACGAGGGTCGCCACTGTCACCACCACGCTCAAGACATCAGGCAGGAGACGCCTCCTGCCCGTGAGAGGACATCACCATGTGTGGAATCGTAGGGCTTTATCTCAAGAACCCGGCGCTGGAATCGCGCCTGGGGGAGCTGTTCGAGCCGATGTTGATCGCGATGACCGATCGCGGCCCGGACAGCGCTGGCTTCGCCATCTATGGCGACGAATTTGACGCTGGCATCAAGCTGACGCTGCAGAGCGATGGTGTCGATGAGGATTGGGACGCGATCGCCAAGGGCCTGGGCGAGCAGGTCGGCACGGTGGCGGACTGGTTCAGCAATGCCAGTGTCGCGGTATTCAAGATCGCCGGGGAAGAGAGTGCCGTGCGCAGCTGGCTTGCCGACAGTGCCCCGCAGATTCGCGTATTGAGCGTGGGGCAGAGCATCGAGATCCTCAAGGCGGTGGGCCTGCCGGCCCATATCGCCAGCCTCTATGGTCTCAAGGGCATGCAGGGCAGTCACATCATCGGCCATACCCGCATGGCGACCGAAAGCGCCGTGACCCTGCAGGGCAGCCACCCGTTCTCCACCGGGCGTGACCTGTGCCTGGTCCACAATGGCTCGCTGTCCAACCACAACTGGCTGCGCACCAAGCTCAAGCGTGAGGGCATCAGCTTCGAGACCGACAACGATTCCGAAGTCGCCGCTGGCTATCTGACCTGGCGTCTGGAGCAGGGCGACAGCCTGGAAGCCGCGATCACCGGCGCCCTGAAGGACCTTGATGGCTTCTTCACCTTCACCATCGGCACCCGTGATGGCTTCGCCGTGGTGCGTGACCCGATCGCCTGCAAGCCTGCCGTGATCGCCGAGACCGATGACTACGTGGCCATGGCCTCGGAATACCGTGCCCTGGCCAGTCTGCCGGGCATCAAGGATGCCCGCGTGTGGGAGCCGGAACCCGGCCGCCTGTACCTGTGGGAAAAAGACACCGCCCGTTCGGAGGCCGCGTAATGATGAAGACTCACGATCTGGCCGTTGATGGGCTTCGCGAATTGAACCAGGCCCTGCACGATGCCGACATCCTGAAGGACGCGCGTGAGTGGCGAGTGGTCAATTCCGACGGCGCCCACAACATCGCCTGCGGCATCAATGACGACATCAGTGTCGATATCGATGGCCACGCGGGCTACTACTGCGCGGGCATGAATCAGAAGGCCAGCGTCACCATCCACGGCAACACCGGGGTCGGGGTGGCGGAAAACATGATGTCCGGCTGCGTGCGGGTCAAGGGCGATGCCTCCCAGTCCGCGGGCGCGACCGCCCACGGCGGCCTGCTGATCATCGAAGGCAATGCCTCGGCGCGCTGCGGCATCTCGATGAAGGGCGTGGATATCGTCGTCAAGGGCAACATCGGGGCCATGAGTGCCTTCATGGGCCAGGCGGGACGCATGGTGGTCTGCGGCGACGCCGGTGAAGGCCTCGGCGATTCGCTCTATGAAGCGCGACTCTACGTGAAGGGCACGGTCGCATCGCTGGGCGCGGACTGCATCGCCAAGGACATGCGTGCCGAGCACCTGGAAGAACTGGCGGAGCTGCTGGCAAGTGCCGGTATCGATGAAGACCCGGCCAGCTTCACGCGCTACGGATCTGCGCGTCAGCTCTATCACTTCAAGGTCGACAACGCCTCAGCCTACTGATCAGGATGCCCAACATGACCGACGAGACTCAAACACAGCCCTACAACCCGGCACTGCGCGAATCCGCGACCTTCGGCCGCGATGTCATCCACGAGATCCAGCGCGCGGCGGAAACAGGGATCTACGATATCCGTGGCTGGGGCGCCAAGCGCAAGGTGCCGCATTTCGACGACCTGCTGTTCCTCGGCGCCAGCATGTCGCGCTACCCGCTGGAAGGCTATCGCGAGAAGTGCGAGACCGAAGTCGTGCTTGGCACGCGCCATGGCAAGAAGCCGGTGGTGATCAGCACGCCGGTGACCATCGCCGGCATGAGCTTCGGTGCCCTGTCCGCCCAGGCCAAGGAAGCGCTGGGGCGTGGTGCCTCGGAAATCGGCACCTCCACCACCACCGGCGATGGCGGCATGACCCCGGAAGAGCGCGGCCAGTCCTCGCGCCTCGTCTATCAGTACTTGCCGTCGCGCTACGGCATGAACCCGGATGACCTGCGCAAGGCCGATGCCATCGAAGTCGTGCTCGGGCAGGGCGCCAAGCCCGGTGGTGGCGGCATGCTGCTGGGGCAGAAGATTTCCGAGCGAGTCGCGGGCATGCGCACTCTGCCGCAGGGCATCGACCAGCGCAGCGCCTGTCGCCACCCGGACTGGACCGGCCCGGATGACCTGGCGATCAAGATTGCCGAGCTGCGCGAGATCACCGACTGGCAGGTGCCGATCTACGTCAAGATCGGCGCGACCCGCACCTACTACGACGTCAAGCTGGCGGTGAAGGCGGGCGCGGATGTCATCGTGCTGGATGGCATGCAGGGCGGCACCGCCGCCACCCAGGATGTCTTCATCGAGCATGTCGGCATTCCGACCATGGCCGCCATCCCCCAGGCCACTCAGGCACTGCAGGAAATGGGCCTGCATCGTGAAGTGCAGCTGATCGTCTCCGGCGGGATTCGCAACGGCGCCGATGTCGCCAAGGCGATCGCGCTGGGTGCCGACGCCGTGGCCATCGGTACCGCCGCCTTGATCGCGCTGGGCGACAACCATCCGCGTTACGCCGAGGAGTATCAGAAGCTGGGGTCCGCCGCCGGTTTCTATGACGATTTCCAGGATGGCAAGTGTCCGGCCGGTATCTCCACCCAGGACCCGGAGCTGAGCCAGCGACTGGACCCGGTCGCGGCCGGCAAGCGTCTGGCCAACTACCTGCGCGTGCTGACGCTGGAAGCCCAGACCCTGGCACGTGCCTGTGGCAAGTCACACCTGCATCATCTGGAGCCGGAAGATCTGGTCGCCCTGAATGTGGAAGCGGCCGCCATGGCACGTGTTCCGTTGGCGGGCACCAACTGGGTGCCGGGCCAGGGCGGTTACTGATGGCACGATCTCTATCGTGCGTGTGCCATTGCGCATGAGAGCGATCGTGCATGGCTGCCATTGCGCATGATTGTCATGGCAAAGCTGCGAAGCCTTTTGTCAGCAAGATCGCCGCAATGTTGTCCAGGCAAAATGTCGCAATGACAAGAACTCTGCTCCGGTTGATGTAGAAAAATATGACCTGACGATATTGAGTTATCAAAGCGCCTCACCCTTCGGTGAGGCGCTTTCTTTGGTGGTGAGTACAATCAAGGAAAAAGGCCAATATCATGCAAGCGAAAGTGCATCAGAATGCTGACGGTGGAGAAGCGCGTAGTGTCGTGTCGATTGTGAGATCGTGATTCTCCCAAGATAAAGTTTTTCCATTCTTTCAGCATCTTGAAGACATTAAATGAGAAATATGTCAGGCGTAGAGATTGGCTTATGAGGTCAGGTTGGGTCAGGGCAATAATGGTGAATGCAAGCCGATATTCATGAGCTTTGTGTTCTGTTTTGGTGCGTGAATACCTCTATTGATTGTTCATATGTGAAATGGGGTTTTCAGACGATTTTGCCGGGCATTCGGGGTAATGATTTTGCCGTCAATGGCACGAAATATGCTCAAGAAATGGAGTGGTAGTCGGATGCACGTCATCGTCAAGACGGCGGCATTACAACAAGGACAATTTCTCAGAGCAGGGTCGTGTCATGAAAAGCCCGCAATCATCCTCTGTCACTGCCGGGATTCGAAGTCGGCAACACTATCCACGCATCGAGGCGCTGCCCGATGCCCAACGGTATCTGGTGGCCTGTCAGTCTCCCGAGAGCCTACCAGGCACTGGAGAGGCGGCGGGCAACGCCCGTCAGCAACTGCAGATGCATTGTCAGCTGATCAGTACGCTGCTGGGGCAGCTCGGTAGCCGCGAGGTGGGAGACGCCGTGCAATCCGCTCCGGCAACAGAGGCGTTACCCACGGGGCCCGCCGACAGCGCCCGCCTGCATCGCTGGTACGACGTCGATGACCGCCCGAAGGCCTGCGACGCACTGGTCGGCGCCATCAGCGAGATCGGTGTCGCGGGGTGTCTGGTCATCATCGGCAGTGAGCATTTCGTGTGGCAGGTCGCCAATCTGGCTCAGCAGCAGGGTCTGTTGCTGGATGACATGGTGATGCTGCCGGTGGCTGCCCTGGGGCGGCATGTGTTCTGCGTGCACTGTCAGCAGGTCAGTGAGCACGTCATCCACTCACCGGCGGCCTGTGATGGCTGTGGTTTGATGCTGGAAGTGCGTGATCATTTTTCCAAGCGTCTCGGCGCCTACATGGGCGTGCGAATCGATGCGGAAGCCCCGGGAGAGATTCCCCCACAGGAGGAGGTGGCACCATGTCTCGCTTCATGAAGGCGCGGGTCGCCGCGGTCGATCAGCTCAGCAGCAGCGTGCGCCGTCTCACTCTGGTGCCTGCCGATGAGGCCTCACCCTTCACGCCGTTCTCACCGGGCAGTCATGTGGTGCTGGGCATTCCAGGAGAAGGGCGGGTGTGTCGCAACGCCTATTCATTGATCAGCCCGCCGGATGATCCCTCGCAGTACTGCATCGCGGTGCGTCGTCAGCCGATCTCGCGTGGGGGCTCCGAAGCCATCCATTCACGCGTGCAGGTCGGCGACGAGCTGGAGCTCAGCCCGCCGGCCAACCTGTTTCTGCCGCACTGGCAGGCGCGTCACCACCTGATGCTGGCAGGCGGCATCGGCATCACGCCGTTTCTCTCCTACCTGCCGGAGCTGGAGAGTCGTGGCGCCAGCTGGGAGCTGCACCTGCGCAGCCAGGACCTCGACGTCGCCCGCTTCCCGGAGGCCGCGCCCTATCTGGCGAGTGGCAACATCACCCAGCACCGTCTCGAGCGTCCGAATCTGAAGGCCCTGCTGGCGCGTCAGCCCGCCGGCACGCACGTCTACCTCTGCGGCCCGCAGGCCATGATCGATGCCGTGAAGGACGCGGCGCGCGAGCTGCACTGGAGTCTCGCGCGCATTCATCACGAGGTCTTTGCCGCCCCGGAACCGGGGACCCCCTTCACGGCCGTGGCGCGTGGCAGCGGCGTGGAAGTGGCGGTCGGTGCCCAGGAATCCCTGCTGGAAGCGCTGGAGCGCAGCGGTGTCGAGGTGACAAGCCTGTGTCGTGGCGGCGTCTGCGGACAGTGTCGGGTCGAGATGCTGGAGGGGGAGGCGGAGCACCGTGATGCCTTCCTCGATGAACAGGAGCGGGCCAGTCAGCGCTGCGTGATGCCCTGCGTTTCCCGGGCACGCAGCCAGCGGCTGGTGCTGGATCTCTGAAACCGTCTTTCGCGAGATGGACCCCCAAGGAGCAGGAACATGCAATTTTCCCCGCGAGATGACCAGGCGTTCCATGGTCAGTTCACCTTCAAGAATTCCGACTACGCCATCCAGCGTTTTCCCTTCCCGTTCCCGGAAGATGAGTACCGTTACTCGGTCAATATCGAGCCGCATGTCTTGCCGGGCAAGCCGGGCTCCATCACCGAGCACATGCTGGATATCGATGAGCACTACCTGAGCGAGATCGCCGAGCGTGAGCGGGTGCTGGCCAAGGACCCCAGACGCTGCCTGGTGATGCCACACATGCAGCCGGCAGCCTGGGACTTTCTCGAATTCGTGATGACGCACTACGCCCGGGACTATCCGCAGGCCTTCAGTTTCGAGCGCGAGGGCGATGACTGCGTGTGGCGCAACCATCTGCTGGGGCTGGAGCAGGCCTTTTGCATGGGCGATGACACCAGCCTGCCACTGCCGCCACTGGACTATATCGGTCGGCAGATGCAGGGCGATATCGCGCTGCTCGACCAGCGCGACGGTGACCTCTTCATGGACGCCGGCATGATCACCTGTCCGGCGGACTGGTCACTGGCCTTCGATGCCGGCATGAGCTTCAAGCAGTGGCATGGCCCGGTGCCGCTGGCGCATGAGATGGGCGTGTTCGATCGCGCGCTCAAATACCTGTGCGCCATCCAGGTCGGCGGGCCGGTGCGACGCCTCAACTGGACCATGACCATCCATCCGCGCATGGACAGCTCCCCGGAGACCTATGCCGAGTGGGGCAGTGATCGCACCACCATCACCGCCGAAAACGCCGGTCGTGATGTGCATCTGCGCGTCGAGCTGCAGACGCTGGTGCGCATGCCGCGCAGTCATGCGCTGTTTTTCGGTATCCGCACCTATCTGATCAGCCTCGAGGACCTGTGTACCAACCCGGTCTGGCAGACGCGTCTGCTGAAGGTGCTCAAGACCCTGCCGGCAGAGCTGATCGACTACAAGGGGCTGACGCGCTATCTGCCCAGCGTGCTCGAGTGGCTGGAAGCCCGCGAGGCAAGCGTTGCGGCCAAGGCCGAAGCACCGGCGCAGGCAGCGGTCTAGACCACGCTCTCGGCAAGCTGCTTTTGGCAGACAGCTCCTGATAAAGAGCTCTCGGCAAACCGCTCTCGGCGCCGAGGGCGTGATAGGGAATGGATCGCAAGCCACTGACCACAGCGCTTGCGGATAACAACAAAGGGGAAACGCTGGTGAATATTGATGTGCTGCAACTCAGCTACGCGCTGGATACGTTCTACTTCCTGATGTGTACCGCGCTGGTCATGTTCATGGCCTGCGGCTTCGCGATGCTGGAATCCGGGCTGGTGCGCTCCAAGAATACCGTCGAGATCCTGACCAAGAATGCGCTGCTCTACGGCATCGCCTGTCTGGTGTTCCTGGTGGTGGGCTACAACGTGATGTATCCCGGTGACAACGCCATCAGCAGCGTGATTCCGGGGCTGTCGTTCATGCTCGGCGCTGACAATACCCTCAGCGACATCAGTGCTGGCGAAGGGGCGGCCTATTACTCCAGCATGGCGGACTTCATCTTCCAGGCGGTGTTTGCCGCCGCGACCATGTCCATCGTCTCGGGGGCCGTGGCGGAACGCATGCGCCTGTGGCCGTTTCTGATCTTCGCGGTGGTGATGGTCGCGGTCATCTATCCGGTGGAAGGCTACTGGAAGTGGGGCGGCGGTTTCCTGGATGCGATGGGCTATCAGGACTTCGCAGGCTCGGTGGTCGTGCACATGGCGGGCGCGGCGGCGGCATTGGCGGCGGTGCTGCTGGTCGGTCCGCGCAAGGGGCGCTATGGCGCGGACGGCAAGGTACGTGCCATCCCGGGTGCCAATCTGCCGATCGCCATGCTGGGCATGTTCATTCTGTGGATGGGCTGGTTCGGTTTCAATGGCGGCTCGATGCTCAAGATCGCCAGTCTCGATGATGCCAACAGCGTGGCGCGTATCTTCGTCAACACCAATGCCGCGGCCTCGGCAGGGATGGTGGCCGCGGCACTGCTGTCACGCGCCATGTTCGGCAAGACCGACATGACCATGGTGATGAACGGTGCCCTGGCCGGTCTGGTCTCGATCACCGCGGAACCGCTGCTGCCGTCTGCCGGCCTTGCGGTGCTGGTCGGTGCGGTAGGCGGCATCATCGTGGTGCTGTCGGTGGTGGGACTGGACCGTCTCAAGATCGATGACCCGGTCGGTGCGATTTCCGTGCATGGTTCCGCAGGCCTGTGGGGCATCATGGCGGTGCTGTTCTCCAATCCGGATGCGGCCTTCGGCACCCAGATCCTGGGCACGCTGATCATCTTCGCCTGGATGTTCGGCGCAAGCTTGGTGGCGCTGCTGGTGATCAAGAAGGTCTGCGGTGGCCTGCGTGTCAGCGAGGAAGAGGAACTGGAAGGCATGGACATGCACGAATGTGGCATGGGGGCCTACCCGGAATTCGTGAACATGTCCTCCCCGTCACAGGGAGAAGGCACTGCGTCCGGGCATGCCGGCAAGGCGAGCGCTGCAGTTCCGGCTGCGGTGCTCAAGGGGGCGGCGCGTTGAGTCTGCCCCCCAAGTGCTGGATTCCCCGAGTGAGGTGAGTCCTGTCAGCGTGTGATACGAGAAGGCCCGCCAATTGGCGGGCCTTCTCGTGTTCCAGGGGGAGCGTAAGGGGAAAGGGTGGGCAAGGGATAGGGAAAGGAGGGGGAAACAAGAGGGAAACAAGAGGGATGATGGACGTCCCGGGAGAACAAGCAGCGACCAGACGGAAACTGCCTGTCAGCGGCGGTGCAGTCCCCCCAGCTCATGATTGATATGGCGGGCGCAGTCCATCAGCGCGCCGCGCAACAGCAGGCGCCGGCGCTCGTCGGCCATCATCGCATCGGGGCCCGAGATATTGATGGCGCCCACCAGAAGGCCGGTGTGGTCATAAAGCCCCGTGGCGATGGCGGTGGCGTAGTCCGAGCGACTTTCCACCCATCCCTGGCGGCGAGCTTCCTCGATGGCATCCTTCAAGGCCGGCAGGTTCTGGGGCGCCGGCGGTGGGTAGTCATCCAGGCGGATCTGGCGGTAGAGCTGCTGCAGTTCATCCTCGCCCAGCACCGTGAGCAGGATGCGCCCCATGGCGCTGACATGACACGGCAGACGGGAGCCGATGGGGATGTTGACCGACATGCGCTGTGCGGCGAAGGCGCGGTAGAGATAGATGGCATCCGTGCCCTCACGCACGCTCAGGTGACATGACATGGTGGTCTGATCGCGCAGGGTGTCCAGGTGGGGTGCCACCACCTCGACCAGGTCACGACTGGCCAGATAGCTGAAGCCCAGCGAGATGACCTGTGGCCCCAGTTCATAGGTGTTGCGAGCGATCTTCTTGAGATAGCCCATGTCAGTGAGGGTGATGACGATACGATAGATGGCCGAATTGGTGGTGCCCAGTTCCTCGGCGAAGTCATTGGTGGTCAGCACCTTGCGCCTGCTGCTGAACATCTCGAGGATTCTCAGCCCGCGAAACAGCGCCGGCACGGTGTAATCATTCTCGCGAGCAGGCGCGGTCGAGAGCGATGGGTCATCGGTCACGACATCCTGCCCGGAAGGGAGCGAGGCGTGGGAATCGGGCATACCTGGTTCCTTTTGCTGCGTATGGCGAGCCGTAGGTGAAACGCAGTCTCCCCGTCGCTGCCTGGAAGTCAGACAACGACGGGGAGCGGGTGACAACGTGAGAGGCATGCGCGAGCGGATGCCAAGGTTGCGTCGCAATCGCTAGCCGTGATGATGGGCCAGCAGGGCAGCGGCTGTCACGGTCTGCCCCGAGTATTCGCGCATGGCATCGAGCATGACGCCCCACAGATAGTGGCTGGAGGCGATGTCGAACAGCAGGTGGAAGCAGGGGCACGGATGGCTTCCCACGTTGACGATGATCGCGTTGGTGCGTGCCACTGACGTCTGGGCGACGCTCCCGGGCGGGAAGGCCTCACTGCGCAGATCCACCCCGCACAGCTTGGCCATCAGCGTCGGTACGCTGCTGCCACTCAGGCTGAACCAGGCGTGGGAATCCCGCCGTGGGAGGGAATGCACGCGCCTGCCCTGGGACAGTGCGTCATCCGCCTGCGCGATGAGCG
Organism: Cobetia sp. 5-25-4-2; assembly: GCF_013374075.1. Lineage (NCBI taxonomy): Bacteria > Pseudomonadati > Pseudomonadota > Gammaproteobacteria > Oceanospirillales > Halomonadaceae > Cobetia > Cobetia sp. 5-25-4-2. The sequence goes on from NZ_BLWK01000001.1 coordinate 925,342, forward strand.
GCAGCTCGGCCACGCCCGCATCGGGGGTGATGGCCGGCGTCAGTTGCAGAAACTCGCCCACTGACAGCCTGACCAGCCAGCTGCCATCCGTCTGGAGCCTTGCCGTATTGGGCGTATCCGGCACCGTGAAGCCCAGCGAGGCCAGCCAGTCGGCGGCCTCGCGGCCGCGAACGCCTGCGCGTCCCAGGGCGCTCATGTCGGCGAGCGCACAGTGGCTGAGAACGGTTGCCGTCACCGAATCACTTGATGCGTCGGTTGTCGACGCGCCGGTGAGGCTTGCCGGCAGTGCACAGCGCGCCAACGCCGTGGCGCCATCCAGGTGGTCCGTCATTGATGTCGTCATTTCACAGCTCCTGGCGGGCAGACTTGGGATCAAAGAAGGGCAATGCCACGACCTCGGCCTGGACCAGTACGTCGCCCTGGGTGCGGATGGTAATCTTGCTGCCGGGCGTACTGCTGTCGATTCCGGCGTAGGCCAGGCCGATGATGGCACCCAGCGTCGCGCTGTATTCACACGAGGTCACGTTGCCGGTGATGTCGCCACCGGGTTTGGCGGCGTCGGCGCTCTGCTCCCCGCCGCTGAGCACCAGCTGACCTTCCAGCGGTTGCGGGCTGTCCTTGGGCAGCATGAAGCCGACCAGCTTGCGGGTCTGGGGCTGGGCGGCAAGAATCTCGATCGCACGACGGCCGACACAGAAGGGCTTCTTGTGGCTGACTGCCCACTCAAGGCCGATCTCGCCGGGATGGCTCATGCCATCGGTATCCTGACCGATGATGATGTGACCTTTTTCGAGACGCAGCAGACGCTGGGCCTCGACGCCGAAGGGGCGGATGTCGGCCTGCTCGCCTGCCAGCATCAGCAGGTCCCACAGCGCTTCGCCGAAACGGCTCGGCACGTGGATCTCGTAGCCCAGTTCACCGACGAAGCCGACCCGCAGCAGGCGGGCGGGAATCCTGCCCTGCGTGCCCAGCAGCTCGGTCTCGAGATGGCCGGTGCGCAGCTCCAGATAGGGGAAGGCCTGGGGGCTCAGGTCGATGTCGCGGCACACCTTGCTCAGCACCTCGCGGGCCTTGGGCCCGGCCAGATTGACGGCGCAGTAAGCGGCGGTGACGTTGGTGATATCGACATCGAGTCGCCACTGGGCATTCCACTTCAGCATCTGCTGGTAGACCCGGTCCACGCCGCTGGTGGTGGCGGTGACATAGAAGTGTTCCTCACCGAGGCGGCACGAGACGCCATCGTCGATGATCACGCCTTGCTCGTTGGCCATGGTGGCGTAGCGCGTGCGACCCACCGGCTGCTTGAGGAAGGCGAAGGTGTAGAGGCGGTTGAGCAGCTCGGCGGCATCCGGCCCGCGCAGCTCGATGCCACCGAGGGTCGAGACATCGATCAGGCCCACGCCATTGCGCACGGCCAGCGCCTCGGTCTGCATGGCGTCATTGCGCTGCTCGGGGCGGCCATAGAAGGCCGGGCGCGCCCAGTGGCCGGCCGGCATCATGCTGGCACCGAGAGCCAGATGGCGCTGATGCATCGGTGTCTGGCGGTAGGGGTCGAAACTGCGACCGGCCAGCAGCGGCAGCGGTTCGGCCACGAAGGGCGGGCGCGCGGTGGTCACGCCGGTCTCGCTGACGCTGCGCTGTGTGGCCTCCGCGACCAGACGCGCGGCCGGCAGTGCCGAGTGACGGCCCTGGGACGGACCCATGCCCAGTGTCGAGAAGCGCTTGACCAGCTGGATGTCGCGATAGCCATGGCGGGTGGCATTGAGGATGTCGCGAATCTGCAGGTCTTCGTCCAGATCAACGAACTCCTTGCCCTTGGGGTGCGCGAACAGCGGCCAGCCATGCTGACGGAAGGGGCGTGACGGCGTGACGGCCGCCGTCTCATTCGCCTCAAGCGTGGCATCCACGATCTTGCCTGCCGCGGCAAGCCCGTTCAGGGCGGCGCTCGCGGCACGCTGACCATCGGCGATCACGTCCTTGAGGTGATAGAGGCCATTGGCGGAGCCTGCCATGTGCAGGTGTGCCGGCAGGCCGCTGAGGCTGAAGCGTGCATCATCATCCAGATAGGAGAGCTTGGCACCCGCCTGGCAGGCCAGCTGATAGACCGGCATGTAGCCCGCCGTCATGCAGACCAGATCACAGGGGATCACCTCTCCCTCGGTGGCCAGTTCGCCGCGCGCGATGATCTTGCGTACCTCGACGCCCGTGACGTGATGCAGCGACTTCTCCGCCTGCGCCTCGAAGATGGCGTGCTCGAGCTTCAGGGCGATGCCGCAGTGGCGCACCGCATCGGCAAGGCTTGCCTCATCGGGCTGGGCGCGCATGTCGAGCAGCGCGACGATGTTGACGCCGTGCTCCATCAGGTCCAGTGCCGCCAGATAGCCATCATCGCTGCCGGTGATCACCACCCCTTGCTTGCCCGGCAACACGCCATAGTGCTGCATCAGGCGCTGGGCGGCACTGGCGAGCATGATGCCCGGCAGGTCGTTGTTGCGAAATACCACCGGTTGATCGAAGGCGCCGCTGGCGAGAATGCATTCCTTGGCGCGCACCTTGTAGAGGCGCTTGCCGCGGATCACCGGCAGGTAGTTGTCGGTGAACCAGGCATTGCAGGTCGCTTCGGTCATCACGTCGATGCGCGGATGCGCCGTGACGGCCGCGCTCAGCGTCTGCAGTGTCTGGTTGGCCTCATGGCCTTCGGCGTCGAAGCGCGCATAGGTCAAGGCGCCGCCGAGCAGACGGCCCTGTTCGACCAGCAGCACGTTGGCGCCACCCTCGGCAGCCCCAAGCGCCGCCGTCATGCCGGCCGGGCCGGCGCCCACCACCACCACGTCGTGGAACAGATAGGCCTTGTCGTGATAGTGGCCGCGCACGTCCAGATTCAGGGTCCCGAGCCCGGCCTTGCGGCGAATCAGCGGCTCCCAGTACTTCCAGACGCCCTTGGGCTTGTAGAAGGCGCGGTAATAGAAGCCCACTGGCATGAATTTCGAGAACTTGCCCAGTCGCATGTCGCGGTCATTGTCCAGGCTGCCATTCACGTTCTGAGCTGTGACCTGCAAGCCGCTGCTGATCTGGCGCTCATCGCCCAGCACGTTGGGCTCATCCGGCAATTGCACCAGGGTGTTGGCATCCTGGCCGGCGAAGGTCAGGGCGCCACGCGGGCGGTGATACTTGAAGGAGCGCGACAGCAGCCAGCGGCCATTGGCGGCCAGGGCACTGGCGATGGTGTCGCCGGCAAAGCCCTGATAGCTCACACCATCGAAGCTGAAGGTCACCGGCGTGTCACGGTCGATCAGTCGGCCCAGCGGGGCTGGCAGACGTGCGCCTCGGGTCATGGGGACTCTGGCGTTCATGCGCGTTCTCCCGAGCTATCCGTGGTGTGCAGTGGAAACTCCACGCGCTGGGTGAAGCGCTCGGAGGGATCGAAGGTGCGCAGGATCTCGTCGGTCACGGTGTGACGCTCGGCGAGAAACCAGTAGCTGGAGGCGGCGTGCATCCACCATTCGGTGACGACACCGGCGGTGTTGTCGCTGAAGAAGACGTAGTCGGCCCACTCGCGATCACTGCAGGTATCGGGGTCTGGCATGTCGGCAAGCTCGCCGCCATACACGAATTCGCTGATATTTCGGGGCCCATTGAGTGGGCAGGGCATGATCTTCATCGCGGAAATCCTTGACCGTTGTTCTTGTACAACCAGCGTGGGGTGCGCATTCCCGGGCAGTCATCGAGCCTTGTAGGTCGAGCCGTCGCGAGGCATCAGTGGCTGGCGGCAGTCGCGCCCATCTCGTTGACCTGACGGAAGCGCGCGAAGCGTTCCAGCGCAAAGGGGGCGATCAGGTCCGGGGTCTTGCCGCCGGAGGCGACTAGTTCGGCCATGGTCTTGCCGCAGATCGGCGTCGCCTTGAAGCCCCAGGTGCCCCAGCCGGCGTCCAGGTAGTAATTCTCGACGGGGCTTTCGCCCATGATCGGGCTGTAGTCCGGGGTCATGTCGGTCGTGCCTGCCCATTGGCGCATCAGGCGGGCCTGGGACAGGAAGGGGAACATCTCCAGCGCCGCGGCGATCAGGCTCTCCTTGAGGTCCAGCGTCGAGCGGGTGTTGTAGAGCGGGTAGGGGTCGGAGCCACCGCCGAACACCACCTCGCCACGGCTGGTCTGCTGCACGTAGCAGTGCAGGGCCGAGGAGCTGACCAGCGGATCGAGAAACGGCTTGAACGGCTGGGTGACCATTGCCTGCAGCGGGTAGCTGATGATGGGCATGGTGAAGCCGGCCTTGCTGGCGAGCACCGAGCTGTGCCCGGCCACCGCCTGCACCACGCAGCCACATTGCACGGTGCCGCGATTGGTCTTCACCGCGCGGATCTTGCCGCCTTCGACCACGAGGTCCTGTACCTCGGTGAGCTGGTGGATCTCGACACCGCGCTTGGCGGCCTCCTTGGCGTATCCCCAGGCGACGGCATCGTGCCGCGCAGTGGCACCATCGATATGCCACAGGCCCGCCATGACCGGCAGGTGGCCGGGGTCCAGGTTCAGGCTCGGTACCAGCTCGCGGATCTGCTGGCGATCCAGCATCTCGGTGCGCCCACCGAAGTGGGTGTTGACCTCGGCGCGCTGACGGAAGGCCCGCACGGTGGAATCGGTATGCGCGAGGGTCAGCTGGCCACGCTCCGAGTACATGATGTTGTAGTCGAACTCGTTGGACAGTCCCTGGAACATGCGCACCGATTCGCTGTAGAAGCGCACGCCTTCCGGCGTCAGATAGTTGGAGCGAATCACCGCGGTGTTGCGCGCGGTGTTGCCGCTGCCCAGGTAGGCCTTTTCCAGCACGGCGATATTGGTGATGCCGTGATACTTGGCCAGATAGTAGGCGGTGGCCAGGCCGTGTCCGCCGCCGCCGATGATGACCACATCGTAGCGGGACTTCAGCTCCGTGGGCGGTGGGAGGTCGACTTCGGCCGGATACTCGGAGGACAGGCCGTACTTGAGCAGGGAAAAGGGCATCATTCACTCCCGGTACGCGCAGGCGTACCTCTAGTGGTTCAGGCCGACTGGCGACGCGCGGCAGTCAGGGTGTTGGCAAGCAGGCAGGCGATGGTCATCGGGCCGACGCCCCCCGGGACAGGCGTGATGGCACCCGCGATCTTGCTGACCGCAGCGAAGTCCACGTCCCCGACCAGGCGCGTGCGCGCCTTGCCGGTAGGGCTTTGCTCGGCGGACTGCGCGATGCGATTGATGCCCACATCGATGACCACGGCGCCGGGCTTGATCCAGTCGGCGCTGACCATGTTCGGGCGCCCGACCGCAGCCACCACGATATCGGCCTGACGACAGAGCGCGGCAGGATTCTGACTGCGCGAGTGCAGCTGGGTGACGCTGCAGTTGGCGGCCAGCAGCAGGCTGGCCATCGGCTTGCCGACGATGTTGGAGCGTCCGATGATCACCGCATGCAGGCCAGAAAGATCCCCACCGCGCTCGGCAAAGGTGTCACGCAGCAGGCGCATGCAGCCGGTGGGGGTGCAGGGCGCCAGGGCATCGGCCCCCTGCACCAGTGCGCCGACGTTCATGCGATGGAAGCCGTCGACGTCCTTGGCAGGGTCGATGGCCTCCAGCACCGCGTCTTCCTGGATATGCGACGGCAGCGGCAGCTGGACGAGGATGCCGTGCACATCAGCGTCGGCATTGAGTCTGGCGACCAGCGCCAGCAGCTCGGCCTCGCGGGTCTCGCTGGGCAGGATGTGCTCGAAGGACTGCATGCCACACTCGACGGTACGCTTGAGCTTGTTGCGCACGTAGACCTGACTTGCCGGGTCTTCGCCGACCAGCACGACGGCAAGCCCCGGTATCACGCCTTGCTGCGCGAGGCTTGCGACCTCTGCCGTGACTTCCTCCAGCAGTCGCGTCGAGGCGGCCTTGCCATCGATCACGGCGGCGGTGGGCTGTGCGAGTGTCTCGTCCGCGATCGCGGTGGGTGTCGCTTGGCTATTCATGACTGCGCTTCCTCCCTTGGGTGACGGCCGATGATTCACGCGTGGTCTGTCTTGAAGACTTGCTTTAAGACTTGTTTGACGCCTTGTTTGAAGACTTATTTGACGCCTTACTTGAAAATCACGGTGCGATCATTGGCGAGGAAGACGCGGTGTTCGATGTGATAGCGCACGGCATTGGTCAGCGCCTGGGTCTCGGTATTGCGGCCGGCGGCGACCAGGTCATCCGGAGCGAAGTTGTGCTCGACCCGCTGTACGGCCTGATCGATGATCGGCCCTTCGTCGAGGTCTGCCGTGACGTAGTGGGCGGTGGCACCGATCAGCTTGACCCCGCGGGCGTGTGCCTGGTGGTAGGGCTTGGCGCCCTTGAAGCCGGGCAGGAAGGAGTGGTGGATGTTGATGGCGCGCCCGGCCAGCTTCTGGCACAGCTCATCGGAGAGAATCTGCATGTAGCGCGCCAGTACCACCAGTTGAGTGCTGGTTTCCTCGACGATGTCCATCAAGGCCGCTTCCTGGCGCGCCTTGGTGTCCTTGGTGATCGGCAGGTAGACGAAGCGGATGCCTTCGCGCTCGACCATCGGGCGCAGGTCCAGGTGGTTGGAGACGACCGCGGTGATCTGCATGTCCAGCTCACCCTTGCGATAGTGGTAGAGCAGATCATCCAGGCAATGGTCGAACTTGGAGACCATGATCAGCACCGGCATCTTGTCCTTGCCACCGTGGATCTGCCACTGCATCTCGAAGGGCGCCGCCACATCTTCAAAGGCCTGACGCATACGCTCGATATCGCCTTCGATGCCCGTGTTGAAACGGAAGCGTGCGCGCAGGAAGAACTGCCCCTTGTCCTCATCATCGTACTGCGCCAGCTCACTGATGTAGCACTCGTGAGTGGTCAGGAAGGTGGTGATGGCCGCCACGATGCCGGACGTCGCCGGGCAGCTGATGGTGAGGATGAAGTGATCGTCTGAGGTGCAGGTCGCGTGAGGCATTCTGGGCTCCGATGTCGGCAGAAAGGCATTGTTGTTGTGATATGAAGAACTTCATTCACTGACGTGGTTTCAATTCGGTTATTTCCTGTCAGTGACTTAATTTTCTTCTCAAGTAAATAACAATGTTTTTCTGGCGCTGGGTCAAGCCTGATCGACACGTCGACCGGTGTTAGTGTCCATGAAATGAAGATAATGATTCACTGATGAATTTTTACCGCTTTGGCGGATCGCGGAGTAGGGTAAAGCCATGAGGCGGGCGAGGGTGGGACATGTGCCTGATGAGACACGCTCGTCTCGAGTTGGCTACAGCCTGCGAGCAACGTGAAAGGAATCGTCATATCCCGGTTGGGCAATTGCTGGCTGCAATATCAACACGTTAGTGTGCACTCATTGTATGCCTTGAGGTGTGACCTCTTGAGCCGGTATTCCTGCAAGACAATGAGGTAGACACGATGCGCACATTGACGATCGCGGCACTGATGGTGGCCAGCATGGCCGGTTCCAGCGTGGCGATGGCCGGCAACCCGGCTGATGATGGCCACGCTGCCAAGTCCCAGTACACCCAGCACAAGGACAGCGTCAGGACCTCTGCTCAATCCCACAAGGCGGCCGCTTCCGGGCAGGTGGCTGACAAGTCCTCTCACGTTGCCAGCAAGGCTCACGATGCCAAGTCCAAGGTGAGCAATGCCAGGTCCAAAGCGAGCGATGCCAGGTCCAAGGCGAGCAACAAGGCGAGCGATACCAATTCCCGCTACCAGAAGAAGAACTATGCTGACGTGCTCAAGAACGAGCGCCACTGATGGCATGACGCTTTTGCTCGCCACGGCTTGAGTCGGGCAGTTGCCCGCTGTTGACAAGACCCCCTGAAGCCTCCGGTTGCAGGGGGTCTTTGCATGCCGGGCACGCTCCTTGAGATCCGCGCCCGTCTGGCGCGGCAGGCGATGTGCCTCTGGTGTGCGTCATCAGACGCTGACGTCGCGTGTTTCATACGCTCGCCTCGACAAGATGCAAGCATTCGTCAAGCGAGCCTGACTGGCTTGCGAACATAAATATCAAGGAGTTAGTGTGCCACCACCCTGTCTCCCTGGACTCTGGTCTTCAGGTCAGGAAGGGGACAATTCGCGAGTAGAGAGGAGTAGGTACGATGCGCAGGATGACGATTGCAGCACTCATGGTAATGGGCATGGCTGGCTCCTCAGTGGCAATGGCAAATTCCTACACTGATGCGGCGAAGGACAGTGCCAAGTCCCAGTACACCACAGCCAAGGACAACGCCAGTTCCAAGGTGACTTCCCGGACTGACAGTGCCTCTTCCAAGGTCAGCTCTGCCAAGCACAAGGCAAGTGACAAGGCCAGCTCTGCCAAGACCAAGGCAAGTGACAAGGCCAGCTCTGCCAAGACCAAGACAAGTGACAAGGTCAGCTCTGCCAAGACCAAGACAAGTGACAAGGTCAGCTCTGCCAAGACCAAGGCGAGTGACAAGGTCAGCTCTGCAAAGTCCACCAAGTCCAGCTACGAAGACAAGTTCAAGTGATCTGATCCCCCTGGATTCGGGGGAGTCATGTGACACCCAGTCCCCGTCAGCCTCAGGCTGGCGGGGGCTTTTTCGTGGGGGGATCCCCAAGGCCGCGCAGGAGTCGCCTCTCGCCGGGAAGTGCGTTCTGCCCGGCACGTCATGAGGAGAATGGGCGAGCCGAGACGGGCATTGGCAGATCAGTGGTCCGAAAAGGTCTCGACCAGATGCTGGGCGAAGGCCTGCACGCGGCGTGGTTGAGCGCGGGCGGGCGGGAACAGCAGCTGAAGCGGTGAGGGCGGAGCAGCGTGCTCCGGCAGCAGCTCCACGAGGCGACCCTCGCGCAAGTCGTCCGCCACGTCGACTTCCGATTTCAGGGCGATACCAAACCCTTCCAGACACCATTGACGCACCAGCTCCCCATCATTGGCGATGCGATTGCCGCTGACGGTGACGATCTGTGGCACCTTGTGGTTGCCGAAGTGCCATTCATTGTCGAGGCTCTTGCCAAAGCGCATCACCAGACAGTTGTGGTGCTTGAGATCGGCCGGCGTCAGCGGTGCGGGGTGCTGCGCCAGATAGGCGGGAGAGGCACACAGCAGGCGACGTTTCTGGCCCAGATGCCGCACGCGCAGCGTGCTGTCCATGATGGTGCCGAAACGCAGCGCAAGATCGATCCCCTGACTGACGATATCGATGTAACTGTCCGACAGCAGCAGCTCTATCTCGATGGTGGGGTGCTGACGCTGAAATTCGGTGATGGCGCGAGACAGGGCGTTGCGACCCAGATCGCTCGGTGCGCTGATGCGAATTCGACCGGTGAGTGTCTGGGCACCCAGGCGGATACGGGTCTCAAGCTCCGAGACACTGTCGAGCAGACCACGGGCTTCTTCGATCAGCGTGCGGCCCTCTTCGGTCAGGCTGATGGCACGTGTGGTGCGGTTGAGCAGCACCACCCCGTAGTGCGCCTCCAGTGAAGCCAGACGCTCCGATACCGTCGTCGGCGACAGTCCCGTCTCGCGCCCCGCGGCGGTCAGGCTGCCTTTCTCGACGATGGTCAGAAACAGCGCGATGTTGTCCAGTAGCATTGTGCGGTTTTTCCGAATTATCTTTGCGAAAAGGGGATGTTTATACGGACAAGGCTTGTGACTAGGATGATCACATCGCTTGAGCAACTCAAGCCTTCCTGACACATCACGGAGTTCCTTCCATGTCCCAGTTGACCATCATCGCCAATATCCACGCCAAGCCGGACCAGATCGAGAAGGTCAAGGCGGCGCTTATCAAGCTGGTGCCGATCACCCGCGCTGAAGAAGGCTGTCTCACTTACACCCTGCATCAGAACAACGAGAATCCGGCACATTTCACCTTTCACGAGAACTGGGTCTCGCGTGAGCTGTGGCAGCAGCACATGCAGGCACCGCATCTGGAAGAGTACGTGGCAGCGACAGAAGGCGCGGTCACTGAGTTCACCTTGCAAGAGATGACGGCTTTCGCCTGAGGTGTGGCCTCCGGGTGATAGTTGGTCCTGATATTCCACGCAGGCAATACAGGCTTGCTCGCCAGCTCATCGGCGCCGCGGCGCTCAAGGATCTCTCCCAGCACTACATCGGCAATCCGCGTCTCAGTGAACTGGAAGATGAACTGCGCCGTCGCGCCTGATTCTTTGCGCCTGATTCGTCGCACCTGAATCTCTACAACCCCCGGGCGATGACCACGTCATCGTCCAGTCTCTCTATCTCATCTTCATCGACCCTGCCGGCCCGGCGCACAGCGCCAACCGGCGGGCAAGGAGCCCCCATGCCGTTTTCTCGCCTCAAGACTGCCATCTTCATCGCCTCGCTGGGCGTCAGCGCTGCCTCTGCCGTGCAGGCTGATGCCACAACGGCTGAAGCCTCCGCCGACAACCACCAGAGCGCCGCAGCCAGTGCCTGGAGCCACGCGACCCTCAGTACCTTTGCCGAGTATTCGGACACCCGCCCCGGCAACATCACCTTCACGCCGGAAGGCCGCTTGATCATGTCCCAGCAGCCACTCGATGCTCCGGCGCTGCGCGTGGTCGAGATCACTCAGGACGGCAAGCGTGTGCCATTCCCGACCCTGGATTGGGCCGATGGCCCGGCAGAAGGCGAGGTCGGCATCGCGTCAATCATCGGCGTACATTCCGACCGTCAGGGCGTGGTGTGGATGCTCGACATGGGCAGTCAGGACAGTGCGCCCAAGCTGGTGGGTTGGGATACCCGCAGTGATTCGCTCAAGAAGGTGATCCCGCTTGGGGGAGACAGCGTGCTGCCGATCTCCTTCCTGCAGGATTTCGTCATCGATGAAAGGCGCGGCAAGATCTATATCGCGGACATGACCTTCACTGCCCCCGCCTCCCACATGAAACCGGCCTTCGTGGTGGTGGATATCGCCAGTGGCAAGACGCGCCGTGTGCTGCAGAGCGATGAAAGGCTGATGCCGGTGGCGCATGACATGGTCATCAATGGGCGTCTGATGGCGGCCAAGGGCGATGGTGATGGCGAGGGAGAGCAGAGTGGCGGGCCGAAGCCCTGGTACCTGGGCTTGAACGCCATCGCCTTCGATCCGGAAGATGACGTCGTCTATTTCGGTGGCGTGAACGGCAGTGATATCTATCGTCTGCCGGCGGCTGAGCTGGCCGATGACACTGCCACGCAGGCGGAGCTGTCGCGCGCCATCACCCATTACGCCGCTAAGCGTCCCAATGATGGCTTCATCTTCGACGCCAGTCGCGGCGGCATCATCTCCGGTGACGCAGAGCACAATGCGCTGACCTTCTCCTCTCCCGAAGGCATGTCGGTCATTGCCCAGGATGATGGGCGTCTGCGCTGGCCGGATGGCTTCGCCTTCGCGCCCGATGGCAGCCTCTACCTCACCACCAATCAGCTGAATGCTCACCCGGCGCTCAATCAGCGTGTCGATGGCAGCGACAAGCATTACTACCTGCTCAAGCTGACACCCGCCAACTGACAGGCTCTGCTTGCGGCAGGCGAAGGGCTTGTCTGGCCAGTCCTTCGCCCTGTCTTGCCTGTCAGCGTATTTCCCCAACGCAGGACGTGTCTGATGACCGTCCTGCGTTGTCGTCTCTTGTCCCTCGCCTCTGTAGCCGACGACCCGCTGGTGTCTCCCTGGAGGCAACCCGCAAACTCGCTGCTCATTATCCGCTTTATCCGGATTAACTTTGCGGATATGGGTCGTTTTTACGCTCAGCCCATGGAGTTAGCATGGTGTCATCGCTTCACGGCAAAGCCATTCAGCGCTGCCGTGACTGACATGATCTCAGGAGAGACTCTGATGAAAGCCATTGGTTACTACGCTGCCGGTTCCATCGATCGTGATGATGCCCTGGTCGATATCGAACTCGAGACACCGGTCGCGACCGGTCACGACCTGCTGGTCAAGGTTGCCGCTGTCTCGGTCAACCCGGTGGACTACAAGATCCGCGAGAGCCGCGAGCCGGCCGAAGGCGAACCTGCCGTCATCGGGTGGGACGCCGTAGGGGAAGTCGTCGCCATCGGTGACAAGGTCACTTCCTTCGCCGCAGGTGACAAGGTCTGGTATGCCGGCGATATCACCCGCGCCGGTACCAACAGCGAATTCCATCTGGTGGATGAGTGCATCGTCGGTCATGCCCCCAGGTCCGTTGAGGTCCATGAGGCGGCTGCGCTGCCGCTGACTACGCTGACCGGCTTCGAGATGCTCTTCGATCGCCTGCGTGTCACCGAGCCGGTACCCGGCGCTGCACGTGCCATCCTGATCATCGGCGGGGCCGGTGGCGTGGGCTCCATCACCATCCAGCTGCTGCGCGCACTGACGGATCTGACCATCATTGCCACCGCGTCACGTCCAGAAACCCAAGCGTGGGTCATGTCGCTGGGCGCGCATCACGTCATCGACCACAGCCAGCCGTTGCCGGCGCAGATCGAGGCATTGGGCATCGGTGCACCGGCCTTCGTGTTCTCGACCAATTTCTCCGAGCACTACGCACCGCAAGTGGCTGAGTTGATCGCGCCGCAGGGGCGTTTCGGCATGATCGATGATCCGCAGACCCTCGATGTGGTGCCGTTCAAGGGCAAGGCCGTGTCCATCCACTGGGAGCTGATGTTCACTCGCTCACTGTTCACCACCGCTGATATCGCGCGTCAGGGCGAGATCCTCACCAAGGTGGCGGGTCTGCTGGACACTGGCAAGATCACCTCCACGGCAACGGAGACCTTCGGCACCATCAATGCCGAAAATCTCAAGCGCGCACATGCCTTGCTGGAAAGCGGCAAGGCCAGGGGCAAGATCGTGCTTGAAGGCTTCTGATCGAACCCACTGCTGAGGCGGTGACGTGAAAGGCGTGCGGCCGGGCAACCGGTCGCACGCCTGTGTCCGGGAGAGGGGCTGCCAATATCCTGGTCAGCGACGAGCGCCGGGCATCGCTGGCGCATGAAGGCGCGCAGGCCATCGTACACGGCAACCCTTGGCTCCCTGACCGCCTCACGGGGTGAGTCGAGACGGTGGCGGCAGTACGTTGCCGAGATCCCGGGGATCACCTCTCATCTGGGTCAGATGGGCGATATCTGGCGTCAAGTGCTTGTCAGGCATATAAAAGATCGTTCCGATGAGAGTTATCCGACCGCACATTGCGCTGCTGACGCGTTATGCTGAGAGGGGAGAACAGGGGGCCTGACATCGCTTCCCGAGACCACTCATGGTTGTCTGAGCCGGGCTCAGGGCGCCAGAGGCATACAGCCTGACGAGGAGACAAGACATGAACAGGTGGTCATTGACGGGGCTGACTCTGGCGTTGGCGTTGTTGGGTGCCTCGGTGGTGCAGGCCGAGGCCGCGGATGACGGCAAGAGTCATGAAGAGCAGCTCAAGAAGAAGCACGAAGCGCTAGAAGGGCAGGCCAAGGCTGAACGCGTTCAGGCCGAGCAGATGCATGAGCTGAAGCAGATTCAGAAACAACGCCAGGCTGCAGAAGCGCAGGCGGACAAGGCGGTTGCGGACAAGGGTGCCCCGGCCAAGGCGGTTGCGGACAAGGCTGTCCCGACCAAGGCCATTGCGGACAAGGCCGCCCCGGAGACTCCTCCGGCAGGAAAGTCCGATGCGAAGGCAGCGTCACCTGGGCCTCTGCTCAGACGTGGCGGTCAGTTGCCCGATGCCTTGGCGTCTGACAAGGCGCTCTGGGTGGAGGACTGGCAGCGACATCAGCTACCCGAACCTGGCGCAGGTCAGCGCTGGCTCCAGCTTCGCAGCGGATTCGTCCTGACGGATATTCAGAGCGGCACCATTGAAGAGATACTGCTTGGGCCGTGAACCGCACTTCTGACATGACACCCGTGACAGGATCTCGTCGTGTTTCGTGGTATTGCTGTCGGTAAGTCGCGACATCCTTGGGTATCTTGGCGACAACTTCGGTCACATTGTCGGGAAACGTGAAGAAACCTGCGCAGACTTGCAGAGTGCAGCGTAAGTCATCAGAATTAGGGAACAGTGTTTTCTAATTCCCGGTGTTGAACGTGCCCGGGCATGACGAGGAGATCGAAGATGCGCAACCGCACCCTGACAGTCTGCAGCATGGTGATTGCCCTGATGAGCGCCTCCGTCGCGCAGGCGGCTCCTGATGATCGTGATGATCGTGGGCAAGGCCAGCATCAGCAGCAACAGCAACGCAAGCACTCTCAAGGCAATCAGCAAGGCAACCATCAAGGCAATCAGCAAGGTCAGAAGCACCAGGCCAAGCAGCAACATGCAGCGCAAGGACACGGCAAGGCCCGTGCGGGGCATCATTCCGCTGGGCCCCAGCACTGGAAGCGGGGCGACCACGTCTCGCGCGATTATTACGGCAACAAGCGTTACTGGGTAAGTGACTGGAAGGCACACCACCTGTCCCGGCCGCCGGAAGGGCATCGCTGGTTGAATGTGGATGGCCGCTACGTTCTGACGGCCGTCGCGACCGGTGTGATCACGGCGATCATTCTCAATCAGTGATGCCGCCTGGACTGACAGTCCATTGACCACGCCATGGCATCGCACAATGAAAACCGTGTCATCAGAACCGTGTCATGAAAAAGGGGCCTCCCGATGGAGGCCCCTTTTTTCGTCTTGCGGTCAGCCGTCGCTGCGGTCAGCCGTCGCTGCGGTCAGCCGTCGCTGCGGTCAGCCGGGACAGCATCATCGGGCCAGCAGTGTCTCCAGCGCCTGGGCGACGCGCAGCAGCGCCACATCCTGGCCCTGGGGGCGTGACAGCATCAGGCCCAGCGGTTCCTCGTTCTGTGGTGCCGGCGCGGGAATCGAGATCGAGCTGGCATCCAGATAGTTGAAGACGCTGGTGTTGCGCAGCGCACGCTTGTTGAGCTGGGCAAACAGCGCGCCATCCTGCTCCAGCAGGTCACGACGCGGGGCGAGCATGGCCACGGTCGGCATCAGCACCGCATCGACATCCTGCACCTGCTGAGCGAAGCGTTGCTGGATGGCGGTGCGCGGCCACAGGCGTGCCAGATACTCGCTGGCCGTGATGTCACGCCCGCCATTCAGGCGTTCGGCGATCAGCGGATCATACTGATCTTCATGGGCAGCCAGCAGTTCGTGATGCACGGCGGCCGCTTCCGGAATGACCAGGCCGCCGCGCTGATTGATGGCGTAAGCGGCCTCGATGGCTTCGACCGGCGCGCGCTGGAGACGAACACCCAGACCCTCGAGCCGTTCCAGCAGGGCGGCGAAGTCGGCGGCTACATCGGCGTCCACTTCACTGACCAGCTCGCTCTCCGGCACCAGCAGCGTCAGCGGGCGAGTGAGCGGCGTCGGGTCAGCGACCTCACCGCTCAGGACTTCCCACAGCGTGCGACAGCAGGCGACGCTGGGCGCGATGGGGCCGATACAGTCCAGGCTCGGTGACAGCGGAAAGGCGCCATCTCCCGGCACGCTGGCCTGTGACGGCTTGAAGCCCGTCAGCCCACAGAAGGCCGCCGGAATCCGCAGCGAGCCGCCGGTATCGCTGCCCAGGGTCGCCGCGGCCAGCCCGAAGGCGACGGAGGCCGCCCCGCCGGAGGTCGAACCGCCGGTGATGCGCTCGCCATCGAAGGGATTGGGCGGCGTGCCGACGTGCGGGTTGAGGCCAAGGCCAGAAAACGCGAACTCGCTCATGCTGGTGCGACCGGCGTGCAGAATGCCGGCGGCTTTCAGGCGGGCCAGCGCCGGGGCATCCTGGCTTGCCGGGTGACTCTCTGCCAGTGCGCGAGAGCCTGCCAGAGTCGTCATGCCGGCCTCATCGAAGAGATCCTTGATCGAGACAGGGACCCCTCCCAGCGGCAACGACGTCGCAGCCGCCTGCAGTTGCTGCTGGGCCGCTGCCTGCGCGCTCATGACCGCGTCATCGCGGCTGATGATGCTGTGGCAGGCGGTCTCGCCCAGGGCCTGATGGCGCTCGGCAAGCACCGTGGCAGTCTGCTCGGGACCGAAACTGCCTGCCTGATAGGCGGCCAGCAGCTGCGTCAACGTACGCTGGCGGGGCGAGCGCGCCCAGAATTCACGGGCGTTGTCCATCTTCACGCGCTCAGCGCTCATGCCTTCATCACTCATGCCACCACCTCAAGTTCTTCCACCTCGTAACGGTGCTCGATGCGACGACCCGTCTGCGGGTCGATCAGGCGCATGGTAAAGCTCGGGCTGGGACGGATGCCACCGATCGCCGGCACGGTACCGCACAGCAGCACGCTGTTGGGGGCCAGGCTGCCATCCTTGGCGATGGCGGCGGGCAGGCGCATCATCAGGGTGGCGACCGGCAGCAGCTCGGCGAGGGTGCCCTGCTGGTAGCGCACGGTCTTGCCGGCGTCCTCGATCTCGCTTTCGATCTCGAGGCTGTCCCAGTGGTCGATGACCTCACTGAGCTTCCAGGCATGGCGGGCAATCGGCTTGGCGCACAGCTGCTTGGATTCGGCGACGCCGACGGCCTCGAGCTTGCGGTCGGTGTGATCCGAGGCAATCGTCACCCACAGGGTGCCCTCGGCATCGCTGACCAGACAGGTCTCGACCTCACCGGAGCCTTCGCCGCCGAGCATCGCGACCTGAGAGGCCTGGGTCAGCGTCTCGCGGCTCACGCGGTAGAACAGCGGAGTCTGGGAGGGCGGTGCCACACCCAGCAGCTTGAGCTCGTCGATATGGTGCTGCACGCCCGCCTGGTCGCGTCCGGCCCAGCCGGCAATCGCGACGCGCTGGATATCAAGGGTGAATTCGCCGTTGTCATGGGTAAAGGTCAGCATGGTTTATCGCTCCGTTATCGGGGTTGTCGTTGTTCTTTGAAAAATTCTTGAATGAACGGTGGGGCGTCAATGGCACCTGCCGGCTTGCCAGCAGGTGCCACACAAAAGCGGCTTTACAGCGCCGAAGGCAGCCACAGCGCGATCTGCGGGAAGGCCACCAGCAGCGCTGCCATCACCAGCATCGCGCCCAGATACGGCAGGGTGCCGATGATGACATCGGCGAAGGCTTCGCCACGCCGTGAGGCCTGCACGATGTAAAGATTCAAGCCGACTGGCGGGGTGATCAGCGCCAGCTCGACGAACAGGATCATCACGATGCCGAACCACACCTTGTCGTAACCGGCCGCGACGATCAGCGGGGTGACGATGGGAATGGTGATGACCATCAGCGACAGGGTCTCGATGAAGAAGCCGAGCACGATGAACAGCGCGATCACCGCCATCAGCAGCGCGAAGGGGCCCAGGTCATAGGCCTCGAGCAGGCCGGTGACCTGCTGGACCATGCCGGAGGAGGCCAGCGCGAAGTTGAGGAAGGAGGCCGCCATGATGATGAACAGGATCATCGAGGTGGTCTTGACGGTGCCGTCCAGCGCGCGGCTGATCATCGACAGGTTCAGCGAGCGGTTGATGGCGGCGAGGCCCAGTGAGGCCAGCACGCCGATGGCGGCGGCTTCGGTGGGCGTCGCCCAGCCCAGATAGATGGAGCCGACGATGACGATGAACAGCACCAGCAGCGGCAGCAGGAACGACAGGCTCTTGAGGCGGGTGCTCCAGCTCGCGCTCTTGCGCGGGCCGCCCAGTGATGGCTTCCAGACGCACAGCAGCAGCGAAGCCAGCATGAACAGCGCCGCCAGACCGAGGCCCGGCACCAGACCGGCCATGAACAGCTTCGGGATGGAGGTCTCGGTCAGGAAGCCATAGACGATCAGGTTGATCGACGGCGGAATCAGGATGCCGAGGGTGCCGCCCGCGGCGATGCTGCCGCAGAACAGCTTGGGGTCGTAGCCGAGCTTCTTGCCCTGAGGGAGCGCCACGGTCGAGACCGTCGCCGCTGTGGCTACCGAGGAGCCGGAGGTCGCCGAGAACAGCGCCGAGGTAGTGATGTTGGCGTGCAGCAGACCGCCCGGCAGCCACGACAGCCAGTGGTCCATGGCGCGGTAGGCCTTCTCGGCGATGCCGGCGCGCACGATGATCTCGCCCATCAGCACGAACAGCGGAATCGCGATCAGCAGGAAGGAGTCCGCGGCAGACCACAGGTTCTGGCCCAGCGCCTTGGTCAGCGGGAAGAAGGAATAGAACTGGTCGATCCCGAAGGCGAGCAGGAAGAGGGTGACCGCAACGGGAATGCCGGCCAGCAGCAGGGTGAGGATACCTACCGAAAGAAAGCCCAACATCAGCGTGTCTCCTTGGTCGTGGAGGCCGCCTGGGCCAGAGCCCCTTCGCTTTCTCCGTGATCGGGGCCGGCCAGTGTCTCCAGCGTGGTGGTATCACGCAGACAGGCGGCAACGAGAACGCGCAGTCCCAGCACGCTGGTGGTGATCGCGAACCAGGCGTAACCGGACAGCCACAGCAGCTGCGGAATCCACAGCGGCGTCGCCAGCGGGGTATTGGCGGTGGAGCCGTTGCTCAACGACTTGCCGAGCACCGGCCAGGCATTGATCAGGATCACCCAGGCCACCAGGTTCAGCGCCAGCATCGCGAGGATATCCAGGGTGTGGCGCGAGAAGGCCGGCAGCTTGCCATGCACGACATCGATACGGATGTGGGCACGCTCCATCAGGGTATGGGACAGACCCCACGCCGAGAGCATCGCCAGCACATAGCCGGCATATTCGTGCACGCCGGGCAGCGGATGATTGAACAGTTGGCGCATGAGGATTTCCGCGCCGATGAAGACCACGACGGCCAGCAACAGCAGGCCCATCAGGCGTGCGGCGTGGCGCGATATCGCGCGTGTCAGGGACACGAGGACATCGAGTGCGTGAAGGAAGGAGTTCATGAGTCGGGTCCTGCTGGGGCGGTGAACGACGCTGATCCGTGCCAATCAGGCGAGGTGCGGGCGTTCAGCGCCGTGTCTCTGGGGAGCATGTCTGCCATATCCGGGCAGGGCGGGGCTATCGGCCCCTGCTCACGAACAGCCCTTCGCGAGCAGGGGCCGTTGGATCACTCCGCGGTGGCGGTCAGGCCGACGACCTTGCCGACACTCTCGTTCCAGGCCGTGCGCGTCTCGGCATCGACACGTGCCGCCCAGGCAGGCAGAACGGTGTCCTCGAGCGCCGCACGTGCGCGTTTGGCATCGTCATCGCTGAAGTCGACCAGCGTCATGTCGGCGCTCTTGCCCAGCGGGCAATCGCCTTCGCCGGTCAGACAGGCCACGCCACGCGCGGTCTCGCCACGCGCGTTTTCCCACACCGGCGCGGTGAATTCGCTGTCCACCTGTTGCTGGATCAGCGTCTGGCTATCAGCGCTCAGGCTCTGCCACTTGTCCTGATTGATGGCGGTGATCACGTAATCCCAGCCGCCCAGCGGCAGCGGCATAAGATGGCTGGAGACTTCGTGCCAGCCGGCGCTGTAGCCGGAGAGCGAACCGGTGACGGCGCAGTCGATCACGCCACGTTCCAGGGAGCCCGGCACCTCGTTGAAGGCGATGTTGAGGCTCTGCGCGCCCAGCGCCTCGATGAACTCACCGGTGGAGCGGCCGCTGGCACGTACCTTCTTGTCCTTCAGACCATCGAGCCCTTCGATCGGGGTATTGCAGAACAGCACCTGGGCCGGATACGGCACGATCGCCAGCACATGGCTGTTGAAGCGCTTGTTCATGGCGGATTCGGCCAGTGGGCGGAAGGCTTCGGCCACCTTCTGGGCCTCCTCGGCCGTCGGGGCCATCATCGGCAGATCCAGACCTTCGAGTTCCGGCGCGTCCGACACGGTGTAATCAGCCACGGTCATGCCGACATCGAAGACGCCATCGCCCAGGTAGCGATAGACGTCGGAGCCGGGGATGCCCATCTGGTCGAAGGTGGTCACCTGGGTGCTGAGTTCACCGCTGCTGGCCGCTGGCAGCGTCTCGCTCCAGAAGGGCTTCTCGAACTGACGGTTGAGCTCAAGGCTGCTCCAGCTGCCTACCACGTTGAGGGTGTCGGCAGCATTGGCGCTACCGGCAGCGGCGAGCGCGAGACCAAGGGCGGAGAGGGCAAAACGTGTCTTCATGGGAGTCACCATTGTTGTTGTGCATCTGGTGTTATCGAAAGAATCTGACGGTCTTGTCTGTTGCGGAGCAGGTCCGTGGCTCCCACAAGCGGTCATCCGTATTTGAGACGATGATTGGGGATATCGGTGATCAGCATGTGGCCCGGGCTGTGTGCGATGGCCAACGGCAGGCGCGCATTCTCCAGCGCCAGTTGCGGCGTGACGCCACAGGCCCAGAACACCGGCAGGTCGCCTGTCTCAAGCGTAGGTGCATCGCCGAAATCAGGGGTGTTGATATCGGAAATGCCGATCAAGGCGGGGTCACCCAGATGGACGGGCGCGCCGTGGACGCGGGGCATGTCGGTGGTGATCTGGATCGCGCGAATGGCATGCGCCGCCGACATCGGACGCAGGGACACCACCAGGTTGCCGTGGAAGCGTCCGGCACTGATCAGCGGGATATTGGTGCGATACATCGGCACATTGCGCTTCAGGCGCGCATGGCGAACCTCGACGCCTTCGTTGAGCAGCGCCTCTTCAAACGAGAACGAGCAGCCGATGGAAAACGCCACGAAATCGTCCTGCCACAGGGCGGCGATATCCGTGCGCGTTTCTTCAAGCTTGCCGTGACGGTAGATGTGATAGGCGGGCAGGTCGTGGCGCAGGTCGATGTGCTCACCGAGCCCTGTCGGGGCGGGAGAACCGACGGCCGTGACATCCAGCAACGGGCAGGCCTTGGGATTGGCCTGGCAGAATTGCAGAAATTCGCCGGCAGCCTCGGCTGGCAGGATGATCAGGTTGGTCTGGGCAAAGCCTGCAGCGATACCGCTGGTGTGGCTGGCCCAATGACCGCTGCGGATCTGCTCGCGCGCCTCGCGGGGGGACGACGCGGCACTGAGAAGTGTCTGGGGCATCGTGGGGGCTTCTTGTGAAGTTGTTGTTGTCTGTCTTCACCATAAGAAGCACGCCCAGATAAATCCAATCGATTTTTATCGAGTCAAGCCATCGGAAATTCCTTTCATGTGGTGTATGAAATGGCCCGTCGCAGGCCCGCGAGACGTGAGCGAGACAGGAAACGTGGGAGCAGGAACATGGGGAATGCGAGAGCGTCGTTGGCAGACAGCGATGCTCAGGACAGGCGTGAATGCGCCTCCTGATCCTGGCGGGCGATCTCGATGGCAAGCTCGCAGACCCCTTCGGCGAGGGCGCTTTCCATATGGGTCGGCCAGGAGGCGGTGAAGGTCAGCTCGGGCAGGTCGCAGGGCAGGCTGAGCAGGGTGCCCTGGCGGATTTCCTCGGCGACGATGCGCGGCGGGATGGCGCCGACGCCCAGGCCATCCAGCGTCATGCGCACGATGGTCCACAAGGAGCTTGAGCAATGCAGCTTCACGTCATCGAGTCCCATCTGATGCAGCATGGAGCCAAGTTCATGGTGCGGCCGGCTGTTGCGGGCAAACGAGATCAGCGGCAGAGCATTCAGGCGCCGCAAGGAGAAGTTGTCTTCGGTGAAGCCAAGAGACGGGCTGGTCACGAAGCCCATCGTGTAGTTGCACAGAAAGCGGTTGAGCACGTTCTCCGCCGTGACCGGCCCCATCAGGAAGGCGAGATCGATATCGCCGGCGGTGAGCATGGCGGCAAGCCCCGGGGAGCTGTCGACTTCCAGTTCCAGGGTGAGATCCGGGTAGCGGCGCGCCAGTTCGGCCAGAAAGTCGGGCAGCCAGCTGTGCGCCACGGTCTCCACGACGCCCAGTCGCAACACGCCCTGGAAGGGCGTGCTCAACGCCATCATGGACAGCGCTTTCTGGCGCGCTTCCAGCAGCGCCTCGGCGTGGCGATAGAATTCGCGCCCCTTGAGAGTGGGCTGTACCGGTCGGCGAGTGCGCTCCAGCAGGCGGGTTTCCAGGGTGGTTTCCAGCTTGTTGATACGTTCGGAAATCGACGGCTGGGTCAGATGCAGATGCTGGGCAGCCAGTCGGAACGACCCCAGGCGGGTGATCCACACGAAGGCTTCCACTTCCTTGAAATCGAACATGGCCAGATCCTGTCGTGATTGATGCCGCAAGCTTGGGGCTCACATTACCACTCGTTGAGAAATTGCGTTCTCGATGGCATGCATTCCGGTACGATGTGGAGCATCGAGAAATGTGTATTTTCAAGAAAGGAAATGATGATGCAGTCTAGCGTGCGAGTTGTCAGCCTTGTGATGCTGAGCACCTTTTTCATGGCGGGGTGCAGTTATACGCCGGCGCGAATCGATGCCGAGGCTATCATCGAAATCGGTGATGGACATCATGATCACAAGCGTGGAGGCGGCGACTTCTGTCCGCCGGGGCAGGCCAAGAAAGGCAACTGCTGATCACGTCGAACCACAAGGAGCCGCTCATGCGGCTCCTTTTTCGTTGTCGCTCGCTTCCTGATATGGGCCTCTGGAGTCGCTTGATCTGCAAGGATATCCTGAGTGATCCGAGTCTTGCCTCTTCCTCCACTGCTGCTGGCGGGTACCGTATTCCATGCTCAATCCCAAGGCGCTGACGGCGCTGAATGAAATCATCCGTCGCGGCTCACTGCGCCGTGCGGCACGGCACCTGAATCTCGACCCTTCCGCGGTCAGCCGCCAGATCAAGCAGCTGGAAGAAGAGGTGGGTGTCGCGCTGTGCGAGCGCAGCGAGACGGGCATGCGTGCGACCCAGGCCGGGGTGTTGCTGCTGGATCATTTCCATCGTCAGCAGGCGGCGGAGGCCGCAGCGCTCTCGCAGCTGAGTGCCCTGCAGGGGCTGCGTAGCGGTGAGGTGCGAATCGCGGTGGGCGAGGGCTTCATCGCCGATCTGATCTCGCTGCCCTTGCAGAGCTTCATGGCACGTCATCCCGGCATCGAGGTGGTGGTACGCATGGCCGGCGTGAATGAGGCGACCGAGCTGTTGCGCGACTTCGAGGTGGATATCGCGCTTCTCTACGCCCCGCCGGTAGACCCGATTCTCTGCTGTCATGTGGAGACCTGTCAGCCGTTGGATCTGATCGTGCCGGCGGCACATCCGCTGCTCGAGATCGGCAAGCCATTGACGCTTGCACAGGTGGCGGATTGGCCACTGGCATTGATCGACGAGTGCACCGGCATGCGCCAGATGGTGAATCAGGCGGCGCAGCAGGAGCGGGTCTCGCTGCGCGCGCAATTGCGCACCAATTCCGTCTCGGTGCTCAAGAACTTCGTGCGCTCGGGAATCGGTGTCACCTTCATGCCCGAGCTCAGCGTGGTGGAGGAGTTGCGGCGTGGCGATATCTGCCTGCTGCCGATGCAGCATCCGGCCCTAGCACAGACCCGCGCGCAGATGTGTACGCGGCGCGGGCGTGAGATGACGGTGGCCGTCGAGGCCTGCCTTACCCACCTGCAGCAGGGATTGCGGTTCTTCACCGCAGATGCGCCGCGACTGCTCGGCAAGTGACACCCGCTGGACAGCGCCGCGAGTGGGTCAATCCTCGGCGCATCCAGTCTTGACGGCTTCTCGTATCAGAGTCTGGGCATAGTGATATCTCACGACAACAACACCTGATGCGAGGATTTCCTCCGATGCTGAGCCCCCTCAAGACACTACTGGCGCTGGCAGCGCTTCCTTTCAGTCTGCAGGCCCAGGCCTATGAGATAGAACCTCTCGGAGAGGGGCTCTATCGCTTCATCGATGATCGCCATCGCTCCGTGTTCATGATCACCGATCAGGGCGCGCTGGTGACGGACCCGATGAATCACGCCGCAGCGAGCTGGTTGAACAACGAGATCAAGCAGCGCTTCGATACTCCGGTTCGCTATGTGGTGTATAGCCACAACCACAGTGATCACATCTATGGCGGCGAGGTCTTCGACACCCCGGACACCACCTTCATCGCGCACCGGCTGGCGGCACAGGATATCGCCAATACCCGGGCGAAGGCCGTACCGCCGGATCTCGTCTTCGAGGATGAAATGACCTTGCGACTGGGCGGCAAGGAAGTCCAGCTGCGGTATCACGGCCCGAATGACGGGCGGGGGTCGATCAGCATGTACTTCAAGGACCATGCCACGATGTTCGTGGTCGACTGGATCGTCATCGGACGCATGCCGTGGCAGAAGCTCTGGAGCTATGACATCCAGGGCATGATCAACTCGACGCGTGAAGTGCTGGAATATGACTTCGACACCTTTGTTGGCGGGCATGCCGAGATCGGTGATCACGCCGATGTCGAACGCTACCTGACCTATCTGGAGTCACTGTATTCTCAGGTGACGGAGGGCATTCTCGCCGGCAAGTCACTGGAGCAGATCCAGCAGGAGGTCGATCTCTCCGAGTACAGTGATCTGGCTCAGTTTGAGGAGTGGGTCGGTCTCAACATCGAAGGCGTGCATGAACGTCTGATGGAAGAGTCCGGCATGGGCTGGCGCAGTGATCTCAAGGGTGAGCATACCCACTGACGATGTAGCGCCTCGTTCAGCCCTGCTTCGCTCAACACTGCCTCGTTCAGCACGGCCTCGCCATGTCATTGAAATGGCCCCGAAAACTCCGGTTTTCGGGGCCATTCTGGTCTTTGGGTACGTCAGGTCTTGGGGTACGTCAGGTCTTTGGATATGTCAGGTCTGTGGGAACGCCAAGCCAGAGATGGGCTTGTCAGGTCCAGTAGGTGTGGACGAAAAAACAACACCTGCACGATTGATTAGTCTACAGCGACAACGCTACTTTCGATGCGTGGGAGCAACGCCCGACGTCTGGCTGGCCACAGTGCCATACCACCAAGACGGCGTTTCTCCGGCCGCATATAACAGATATCTACAACAACAAAAGGGAATCCACATGTCCTTGTCCAAGACATCTCTGCTGCGCAAGACGCTTACCGGTTCCACTCTGGCGCTCAGCCTGCTGGCGGCCAGCGTGCAGGCCCAGACCATCAATCTCAGCTACAACGGCGCACCGGATGCCGACAAGAATGCCGTGCACGTCTTTGCCAGCAACCTGAAGACGCTGGTGGAAGAGAAGACTGATGGTGAGCTGGAGCTCAAGCTCTACCCCAACAGCATGTTGGGAGAGGAGCAGGAACGCATGGAACAGGTCATCAGCGCGCCGAGCCTGAACATCGCCTCCTTCGCGGGCATGGCCCCCATCGTGCCGGAAGTCTATGTCAGCGCCACGCCGTTCATGTTCGACGGCTTTGATGAGGCGCGTCGTTTCTTCGATGAAGGTCAGTACTGGCAGCAGGTGCAGCAACTGTTCAGTGAGCGCACCAACGGCGCCGAGATTCTGGCCGTCGTGGAGGAGGGGGGCTTTCTGGCCTTTACCAACGACAAACGTCCGATCACCAGCCCCGATGACTTCGAGGGGCTTCGCTTCCGCGCGATGGACCCAAGCCAGGTAGCGCTCTACGAGGCCTTCGGCGCCTCGGGCACGCCAATTCCGTGGACGGAAGTCTACATGGCGCTGCGCACCGGGGTGGCGGATGGTCAGATGAACCCGCCGATGTACATCCTGCTGGGCAGTCTGCAGGAGGTGCAGAAGTACCTGACGCTGGCCAACATCCAGTACTCGGATCAGTTCCTGGTCGCCAATGGTCAGCTGCTCGAGAGCCTGTCTGATGAAGAGCGCACCGCACTGCTCGAATCAGTCAAGGAAGCCAATGCTCAGGCCCGTCAGGACAACCAGAGCCAGGTCGAGTCACGCATCGCCTTGCTTGAAGAGCAGGGCATGCAAGTGATCCGCCCGAGCGAGGCAGACCTCGAGGCATTTCGCAGCAAGGGCCAGCCAGCCTATCTGGAATGGCTCAAGAGCCAGGACATCGCGCCAGAGCTGATCGACACCGCCATGAAGGATGCTGGCCTGACCTCGTGATGGTCTGTTGCGATGGTCTTTCGAGATGACCTGACACGCTGACTCGGTGAAAGGCGAGTGACGCTCAGGCATCAGCGAGCATCCCGCTGCGGTACCCGGTGCCCGGACAATGACAGTCCGGGCATCGAGGCTCTGAATTTCCCTCCTTGCTGGTGGATTGCGGTAAATGACTTCCATGACTCCTTCACGACAGCCTTCCCTGCGGGAAGGCCTGCTGCTTGCCTGTGGCCGCGTGACACTGGCGATAGCGGCGGTACTGCTGGCTTCCACGGTGCTGATCATGCTTTACGGCGTGGTGATGCGCTATGTACTGGGCGGCGCGCCCATCTGGGTCGATGAGCTGACCCGCTATCTCATCATCGCCAGTGTCATGCTGGCGATCGGCGTCGTCTGGGCGGAAGGGGCGCATATGCGCGTGGCGCTGCTGGAACGGCGTCTGCCTCCGCGCATGGCCAGGGGGCTGATCCATTACCAATGGTGGCTGACGCTCGTATTGATGGCCGGCGCGACCTGGATGACCTGGCACTACGCCATGTCGGCGAGCATGTTCCGCACCATGGGGCTGGGCATCAGCCGCAGCGTGCCGATGCTGTCGATGCCGATCGGTTTCGCGTTGATCACGGCCCAGGTGCTGTTGCATGGCCCACGGCCGCTGAGATCCCAGACACTGGAGATCGCACCGGACGAGGAGCTCGCCGACCTTCCGGCGCATGATGACAAGACAGGAGGGCCGCGCACATGATCTGGGCAATGCTGGCCATCTTCGTGGTGCACGTCCTGCTGGGCCTGCCGCTGTTTCTCTCCCTGCTCGCCACCGCCGTGACCGGCTTTCTGTTCATCGATATCTCGATGCTGGAACGTCTCGGACCACAGCAGTTCTTCGGTGGCATCAATGCTTTCTCGCTGATGGCGATTCCGCTGTTCATCCTTGCCGGCAACCTGATGAACAACAGTGGTCTGACCGAGCGCCTGATGCGCCTGGCGCGGCTGATGGTCGGGCATCTTCGCGGTGGCATGGGCCACGTGAACGTCGTCTCCAGCGTCTTCTTCGCCGGCGTCAATGGCTCGGCGGTCGCCGATACCTCCGCACTCGGCTCGTTGCTGGTGCCCGCGATGCGCAAGGAGGGCTATTCGACGTCCTTCGCCGCAGGCCTGACCGCAGGCAGCTCGTTGATCGGCCCGATCATTCCCCCCAGCATCTTCATGATTCTCTACGCCTCGCTGACCAATACCTCCGTGGGCAGCCTGTTCCTGGCCGGGGTCGTGCCAGGACTGGTATTGGCGGTGGCGTTCATGGCGATGAATGCCTGGTATGCCCGTCGGCATGGCCTGCAGGCGCGCGGTCAGGCACCGGCACGCAGTGAAGTGATCTCGGCAATCATCGGCGCGCTGCCGGCACTGGTAGCACCGGTGATCATCGTCTCCGGTATCGTGCTGGGCATCGTGACCCCGACGGAATCCGGCGCCTTGATCGTCGCTTACGTGCTGCTCTGCGGGTTGTGTCAGGGGCCGCTCAAGCTTGTCGAGGTATGGGGTGCCATCAAGGATACGGCGCGTCTGACCAGTGCCATCTTCGTGATCATGGCGGTGTCGTCCATCGTCAGCTGGCTGCTGTCCTATGCCCAGGTGCCCAATCAGTTCGTGGCCTTGCTGACGCCCTACATCGACAGCCCGATCCTGATCCTGTTGCTGCTCAGCGCCATCACCTTCGTCACCGGCATGTTCATGGAAGAGGTCTCGGCGCTGATGCTGCTGACGCCGATCTTCGTGCCCGTGGCCATGGCCGCCGGCATCGACCCCGTGCATCTGGGTGTCATCATCACGCTCAATATCACCATCGCGCTGATCACGCCGCCGATGGGGGCCTGCGTCTTCGTGGCCGCCGCGGTCAGCAAGCTCGAGATCACCTCACTGTTTCGCACCATCTGGCCCTTCGTGCTGGTGGCGGTCGCGGTACTGCTGATGCTGATCGTCTTCCCGCCCTTAACTCTGTGGTTGCCGACCCTGTCTGGATAACACCTCATGACGTCATCACTGACTTTTACGCCTCCTGCCATCCCGAGTCATGACGAGCCGGATTGGTCGCAGGTGACCTGCATCCCCGTGAAGGGCTGTGACAGTCCACTGGTGCCGACCAGCCTCGGGCCGTCATGCCTGAAGGTCTATCCCGCCTACGCACGCCTCGGCATTCCCGGGGCGGTCAATGAATGTCTGGTGCGGCGTGCGGTGTATCAGCGCCTGCTGCAGGCCGCACGCGCCTTGCCGGAAGGGCTGTCGCTGGTGGTGATGGATGGCTGGCGACCCTGGCGGGTACAGCAGTATCTGTTCGAGACGCTGTATCAGTCGCTCAAGACGCATGACCCCTCGCTTAGCGAGGCCCAGCTGCTGGCGCGTACGCGGGAATTCGTCTCCTTGCCCAGCCGTGATCCTGACGCGCCGAGCCCGCACCTCACAGGCGGTGCCGTGGATGTCACGATCTGCGATGCCGATGGCTTGCTGCTCGAGATGGGGACGCTGTTCGATGAGGCGACACCTGAGTCCCACGCGGACTATTTCGAACGTCATCCGCCTGGCGCAGACACGCCCCAGGCTGCGGCACGCGACAACCGGCGGCTGCTCTATCACGTCATGACCCAGGCCGGTTTCACCAACCTGCCCAGCGAATGGTGGCACTTCGACTTCGGGGATCAGCTCTGGGCCTGGTACCGGGGCGAGCCCGAGGCACTCTTCGGTCCGGCGGAGATGGACAGTATCGAGAGTCTCTGGAAGCGGTCTCTGCAATAGCGACTCATGGCGGGTCGCACGGATTGGCCATGCACAGCGCCAGACACAAGACGCCCCGCTCGATGACCTCTCGAGCGGGGCGTCTTGTCACCCTGTGCAAGGGAAATCACGCCTCAGCTGACGATCTCGGCCTGATCCAGCATGGCGTGGAAGAGCACGTTGCAGCCGGCGTGCAGGTCCTTGGGGGCGGCATTCTCGATCTCGTTGTGGCTGATGCCGCCTTCGCAGGGGACGAAGATCATGCCGGCGGGGGCGATACGGCCCATGAAGATGGCGTCGTGGCCGGCGCCGCTGACGATGTCGAGATGCGAGTAGCCGAGCTGGCTGGCGGCATTGCGCACCGCGTTCACGCAGTTGTCGGCAAAGTGCTCGGGGACGAAGTCGGCGGTAGGGGTGAGCTCGAAGGCCAGACGGTGACGTTGGCTGACGGCTTCGACCACCTCTTTCAGCT
Organism: Cobetia sp. 5-25-4-2; assembly: GCF_013374075.1. Taxonomy (NCBI): domain Bacteria; kingdom Pseudomonadati; phylum Pseudomonadota; class Gammaproteobacteria; order Oceanospirillales; family Halomonadaceae; genus Cobetia; species Cobetia sp. 5-25-4-2. The sequence goes on from NZ_BLWK01000001.1 coordinate 954,366, forward strand.
CCGCGACCATCGCGGTGAGGGAGTCGGGCTCCAGCGAGCGCAGGTCGATGGTCATGTTGACCTGACCCGGGATGACGTTGCGAGAGCCCGGATGGACCTGCATCACGCCCACGGTGCCGCGACCGTGCGGTGCATGCTCGATGGCGATGCGGTTGACGGCGACGGTGATCTCGGCCGCCCCGAGCATGGCGTCCTGGCGCAGCGACATGGGTGTGGGGCCCGCATGGGCTTCCTGGCCGGTCAGCGACAGATCGAACCAGCGCTGGCCCAGCGCGCCCATCACCACGCCGATGGTGGTCTCTTCATCTTCCAGGATCGGGCCCTGCTCGATATGGCTCTCGAAGAAGGCGCGCACGTTCTCGCGGGGGATCTCATCGCTGCCCCGATAGCCGATGGCATCCAGCGCTTCGCCGGCGGTCACGCCATCCGTGTCCTTCTGGGCCAGCATCTCGTGCAATGACAGTTGGCCGGTATGCACGCCGGACCCCATCATGCAGGGCGCGAAGCGACAGCCTTCCTCGTTGGTCCAGACCACCACCTCCACCGGGCAGCGGGTCTTGATGTCGTGCTGATTGAGGCTGCGCAGCACTTCCAGTCCCGCCATCACCCCGAAGCAGCCATCGAACTTGCCGCCCGTGGGCTGGGTATCGATGTGGCTGCCGGTCATCACCGCCGGGGCGTCCGGGTCGGTGCCGGCGCGGCGCGCGAAGATGTTGCCGATGGCATCGATACGGATCGTGCAGCCTTCGGCCTTGCACCATTGAATGAAGAGGTCGCGCGCCTGGCGGTCCAGTTCGGTCAGCGCCTGGCGGTTGACGCCGCCCTTGGGCGTGGCGCCCAGCTCGGCCAGGGTCATCAGGGATTGCCACAGGCGATCACTGTCGGTGCGCAGCTCGCTCAGGGTGCTGACGGGGGAGGTATCCATCTGGGCAGTGGTCATCGATTTCCTTCCTCTCGTGAATATTGTTCTTGTGATGTGTCGTGCGGTTTCAGGCTCTGCTGTCGGCCATCAGCTGCGCCGGAGTGACGAGCAGCTGGTCGGCCATTTCCACCTCGAGGGCCGTCATATGGTGCTCGGCATCCTGCATGTGCTCCGTCATGAGCTGACGGACCTGCTCATGGTCCTGCTGGCGGAACGCCGTAATCAGGCCGGTGTGGTAATGCTGATTGGCGGCATCGAACTGCTTGCGCTCCGGGAGATAGGCCTTCTTGATGACGACAAGCTCGTGCAGCATGTCGTTGAGGAACTGGCACATGAAGCTGAGCAGCGGGTTGGGACAGGCGCGCGCCAGTACCTGATGGAACTCGATTTCCAGAAAACGCTGGCGACGCTGGTCCTCGTCCTGTGGCTGATGGCAACTGCAGTCACTGACATTGTGCTCGAGCGCGACCAGATCCTCTTCGCTGAGCAGGCCCACCACCGATACCGCCATCTCGACTTCCAGCAGCCGGCGCAGCTGATAGACCTGGGCGCCATTGAGCGTCTTGAAGTGCAGGAAGCTTCTCAGCATGCGACTGGCGGGCTCCATGCTCGGCGCATTCAGCACGGCGCCGCCATTGGGGCCCGTCTTCAGCGTGATCAAGCCTTCGACTTCCAGAATCTTGAGGGCTTCACGCAGCGTGCCCTTGGCGCAGCCGTACTGGGCCATCAGCGCCTTCTCGTTGGGTAGCCGGTCACCTTCGCTCAACCCGTCACGCACGATGCTGCGCCTCAGATCATCGCTGATCAGCTCGGCCAGTTTCTGGCGTTTGGGAGCGCCAGAGCCATTGCTGGTGCGTGACGTGATCAGTGGTGGAGGCGATGTCGGCATGCGATGTCCTGAGCGGAGGCGAGTCATTCATATTTATTCGTATAAATAAGCTTTAGTCGCGGACTCGAGCGCTGTCAAACCCGCAATGTGAACGTGAGCGTCGCGAATTCGATCAAGGACATGACGCGTCGCATCAAAGGCTGCGCATTGGCGAAGTTCCGGGTGGCAGTCTTGAAAAGCGCCTGGTCTGACATAAGGTTTCTCTCTTCGACCCCGCGAAAGGAGGCCCTATGGAAACGCATGACTCTCAGCGAACGCGTGACGCCGATATCGTCATCGTCGGTGGCGGTGCCGGCGGACTGGAACTGGCGGTCCGCCTGGCCAAGGCAGGCCACAAGGACGTGTTGCTGATCGATCGCGACACCAGTCACGTGTGGAAGCCGCGCCTGCATGAGATCGCGGCGGGCCTCGGGCGGCGTCAGGTCGATGAGTTGGGGTATGCCGGTCTGGCGGAGCAGTGGGGATTTCGCTTCGAGTGCGGCACCCTCGAAGGCGTGGACCCAACACGGCACCAGATCACCCTTGCGGCCATACCGGGCAGGGAAGATGACGCGACCGCCGAGGTGCCGGTCCGCGTCAGAGGTTATCGCCAGCTGGTACTGGCCCTGGGAGGGGTGACGCCTGACATGGGCGTCGAGGGCGTGCTGGAGCATGCCTGTCTGCTTGACTCGCCCGAAGACGCCGAACGTATTGCCGAGCGCTTCTCGCGTGGCTTGCTGGCCAATCATGTGGCGATGGAAACAGCACCGACAGGGGATTCAGGCGCGTCAGCCACCCAGGATGGCGCTCAGGATGGCGCCAAGGGTGGCGCTCAAGAGTCTCCGGGGCGGCCGTATCAGGTGGTGATCGTCGGCTCCGGTGCCACCGGTGTCGAGCTCGCGGCGTATCTGCATGAGGCACGTGGCAGACATGATGCGCCTGCGCCGAAGGACTCGCGGGTCGAGATCACGATCCTCGAGGCCACCGAGACCTTCATGCCGGGGGTCTCCGAGGAACTGCGCGAGGCGATCCATCAGCGACTCGAGGCGCAGGGCATCAATATCGAGCTGTCTCGTCAGGTCGCCAAGGTGTCACCCGGCAGCGTCGAGATCAGCGAAGGTGACGAGTCCGTGAGACGCGAGGCAGACCTGGTGGTCTGGGCGGCGGGTCGTGTGGGGCCTGCCATCGTCGAGGAGATCGAAGGTCTGGCCAGCAACAAGAAGCGTCAATGGAAGGTGACGCCCGGACTGCAATGCCTTGAGCAGGAAGCCATCTTCGCGCTGGGCGACTGTGCCTGCATCGATGAGGCACCCCTGCCACCCACGGCACAGGTGGCCAGCGAACAGGCCGAGTTCCTGGCGGAAGAACTCCCGCGTCGCCAGCAGAGCGAGGCGGCTCAGGTCTTCGAGTTCAAGGATCGCGGCACGCTGTTGTCGCTGGCCAGGGCGGGCAGCGTCGGTGAGCTCGGTGGCAAGCTCAGCGGCAAGCTGAGCCATGCACAAGGCAACGATGGGCATGAGGATCTGCAGGTGAGAGGGCGCTTTGCACGCGCGGCCTATCAAGGACTGCAGCGTCAGCATCAGTTCCTGCTGCTGGGGCCGCTCAAGGGCTCAGCCGAGGTGGTCAGTGACGTGTTGCGCCATGCCATGGGGCCGCGACTCAAGGTGCATTGAGGTTTTTGTTAGTAATAAGATATATTCTTTATTGGTTTGGCTATTATGCTACGCATACAAAATACAATTTGTATGCGTAGTATTCTCATGACAATTCATTTCCCATGGCAGCGTTTATATTTATTCCCAGAACCGCAGGGGCAAGCTTCATTTCGTCCAACTTTTTTTGAGTTGTTGGCGATATTCAGGGTGTCATGATTCATTATGGATAAATTATTCTTCTGACGTGTTGGAGTCTGTTTTATACATGCTTCTCGAAGCAGTTTTTCAGAAATTCCATCAGGGCTTAAACTCTGCGCGGATATAATGTGGGCGATTTCTGATATTCTTGCTTGCTTATTTTTACAGGGCGTGAAGCTCTCGTTGAATAAGCATGATGCTATTATATCCGCGAGCTCAAGTTCGCTATCTGGTCCATTTTCACTCAATCTGTCGCGCAATGTTGAAACAATTACTTTTGATGTATCTAGGCAGCTTCTTTTCAGCATTTGTGTGTCATTATCACTATTAATATGTTCGTAGCAAATTTGTAAATAATTTGCTGCTTTCATCAGGTCCTCTGTAGTAATGTTTCTTTTGCTTTGTATTATTTTGGCTAATGCAAGTGATGATCTACATATGAAATTGTCATGATCAAGAAGTTTCATGTATATAGAGACTGCATCTTCAATGGTGTGATTTTCGACTAATCCATTAGAGATATATTCAGCAAAGGAGTATTCAGCATCAGGATAATTTTGTTCTGCTGCTTCTTTTAGCCATTTTAGTGCTTTAATATCACTTTTCTCTAAGCCAGAACCATCTCTATATAGTATAAATAGGTTATATTGTGCTCGAGGATAACCATGTTTAGCTGCGCCTAATATAAGTGCCGCTGCGAGTTCGCTATCTTTTTCTCCGCCAGTCCCTGTTGCATACATTTCGCCCAGCATAGACATTGCTTTAGGCTGTTGAAGCTTTGCTCCACGCTGTAATAATTCTCGAGCATATTGAGGGTCGTTGTCAGTGACGGCTTTGCTCGCACAGTACAATATTGCCTCTTGGTGATCTTCATCAGCTGCTTTAAATATATAGTGTTCGCCAATTAATTTTTTTTCGTTATCCCTGAGATTGGCAATATAAATACCGTATTCGTACATGCAGTTAACATGCCCAGATTCTGCCCCTTGCTTAAATAAAAAAACAGCTTGTTCGATATCCTTTTGAGCAGACCAACCATAACCATTTTCTAAAAAAACGTTATCTTGTTCTGTCAGTTTGTTTGCCTTCTCCTTGAAGTATACCCCTGCCTTATTGATCATTTCTTCATTTCTATCAATCATGGCCCCTTTACACATTTCTGCAAATGCATTAGTTTCTAATGTTTCTATGACATAAACAGGTTTTATAGAGTGTTTCAAGGAGTAAAGGTACTCTATTAAACTTCTGGCAGACTCTAAAGATTCTACAGTTAATGTAGAAAAATCCAGTTTCTTTTTCTTTGGTAAATAGTCTTCTGGGTGTGCAGCTTTATTACCATTTCGTTGTAGTATTTTTAAATGCTTGGTCAGTGACTGGCTTAGCATACTATTTTCTTTAAGATAATGGATTTTACTAGAAAGATTATGTTTTTCTAAATCATTATCCAGTGCATCACAAAACACGGAAGCAAGGCTTCTAAGGTAGGTGATAGATAGTGCGGGCGCAGTTGAGCTAAATTCTTTAGCAGTTTTGTATAAGTCTCCTATGCTAGGTGAAACATTGTTTGCTAACTCTATATCATTCATATTTTGGCCGCTGATGTATATTGTATTGGTATGGTTATTGTCAGGCGCAGTTGACCTTTTATAAGGGTTCAAAAGCGCCCTTTTATTGGCTCGATATATCTGGCAAGAGCTGTTTTGACTGCTCTTGCCTAGAGATATGGTGATTTACGACTCTACTTTTGTCAGTAAAAGTGTATCTTGTAAAGCTCATGAGATTTAATATCGAAGAGTAAACTATCCCTTTGCCACCGGATAGGTGCCGGGCCTGAGAATCCGCGTATCCACGTCATGGATATCACGCAATCCACACAGGGCCAGCGTCGTGTCGAGCTCCTTGTGGATGATCTCCAGGGTCTTCGTCACGCCTTGCTCGCCCATGGCGCCGAGTCCATACAGGAAGGCGCGTCCCAGATAGACGCCCTTGGCGCCCATCGCCACCGCCTTGAGCACATCCTGGCCAGAGCGAATCCCGCCATCCATGTGGACCTCTGTCCTGTCGCCGACCGCCGCGAGAATGTCCGGCAGAGCGGAGATGGAGGAGGCCGCACCATCGAGCTGACGTCCACCGTGGTTGGAGACGATCACGGCGTCGGCGCCTGCCTGAACGGCCATCTCGGCATCCTCCGGCTCCATGATGCCCTTGATGATCAACTTGCCGCCCCAGCGATCCTTGATCCATTTGATGTCATCCCAGCTCAGGCTGGGGTCGAACTGACTGGCGGTCCATTTCGACAGGGAGCTGAGGTTGTCGGCGTCCTTCACGTGACCGGCGATGTTGCCGAAGCTGTGGCGCTTCGTCTTCAGCATGCCGGCGCACCAGCGCCACTTGGTCGCCAGGTTTAGCGCGGTGGCCACGGTGGGGCGAGGAGGGACGCTCAGGCCATTGATCAGGTCCTTGTGGCGCTGGCCGATGATCTGCAGGTCAGCGGTGAGCACCAGCGCGGAACATTCCACCGCCTTGGCGCGATCGATCAGCCGCCCGATGTAATCCTTGTCGCGCATCACGTAGAGCTGGAACCAGAAGGGGCGTGTGCTGACGGATGCGACATCCTCGATGGAGCAGATGCTCATGGTCGAGAGCGTGAAGGGCACGCCGAAGTCACTCGCCGCGCGCGCGGCCAGCATCTCGCCATCGGCATGCTGCATGCCGGTGAGGCCAGTGGGCGCGATCGCCACCGGCATGGCCACATCCTCTCCCAGCATCTGCGTGCGCAGGGTGCGATTGTCCATGTCGACCATCACCCGTTGACGCAGTCCGATGGCGGCAAAATCAGCCTCGTTGGCGCGATAGGTGGTTTCCGTCCATGAGCCGGAGTCGGCATAGTCGTAGAACATCTTCGGCACACGGCGTTTCGCCAGGCGTTGCAGATCATTGATGCAGGTGATGGTCATGCAGAACTCCATCCAAGGAGAGAAGGCGGATCGTTCGAGGTCCAGGGACATCGCCAAGGGGATGCTGGGCTTACTGTCTCCGATGGATGGGGGGTTCACCATTGGCGATACGTCTATCTGTCGAGGACGCCTGTGCCATAGCATCATGGCAATGATGCAACCGACCTGCTGCACGACGTCTGCAGACGGACACGTTGACTGCGCGGCCTGAGGTGTCAGGTCGCGCCCCCATGAAAGGTGATGGACCCATGAGATTTGCCTGTAGCGCCTCAGCCGATGGTCGGCGCCCGACAACGCCGCGCGATCCGGCCAGGCCCCAAGGCGCGGCAAGGGCAAGAGTCCTGCGTCGTGGGCGTGACGCGATGCTGGCGTGCTGCCTGTCATGGCTGATGATCAGTCCGGCTCACGCAGCGTCCGTGATCGCTTCCGAGGCGGAGCGTGAGGGACTTGTGGTCGCCAATCTGCAGGAAATAGAGCAGCGGGTCGGCGCGCGCCTTGGTGTGACGGTACTGGATACTGCCGATGGCAGACGTGTCAGCTGGCGGGGTGATGAGCGTTTCCCCATGAGCAGCACCTTCAAGGTGCTGGCATGCGGCAATCTGCTCTCGCGGGTGGATGCCCGTCAGGAGTCGCTGTCACGCAAGGTGGAGATTCGCCCGGCGGATCTCGTGTCCTATTCCCCCGTTACCGAACGTCAGGTGGAGGGCGATGGCATGACACTGGCGGCGTTGTGCCGCGCCACCATCACCACCAGCGACAATACCGCCGGCAACCTGATTCTCGATGCCATCGGTGGGCCTGTCGGGCTGACGAATTATCTGCGGACTCTGAAGGATGACAGCACACGTCTGGATCGTCGTGAAACGGCGCTCAATGAGGCCACTCCGGGAGATCCCCGTGATACCACCACTCCCGACGCGATGGCGTCCACCCTTCAGCGGCTGCTGCTGGGGGAGGCGCTGAGCGAGGCGTCGCGTCTCACGTTGCAGGGCTGGATGCTGGCCAATACCACGGGAAGTGACAAGCTGCGTGCCGCCTTGCCGGATGACTGGCAGATCGCTGACAAGACCGGGGGCGGGGGGCATGGCACCAACAATGATATCGCCATCATCTGGCCGCCGAATCACGCCCCGTTGATCGTGGCGGTCTATCTGACCGAGAGCGAGGCCGAGCGTGCGGTGCGTGACGCCGCGATTGCCGATGTCGGGCGTCTGCTGGTGTCTGAGGTACTGGCCATCGAGGGACTGGCCAACGAGGGTGTGGACACGCACGCTGACAATTGATCGCGTGACGCGTGAGAGCACGTGCTGAAAGAGCGTGCCTGAAGGAGCGTACCTGAGAAAGCCTGCGTGAAGCCTGGGCAACTCAGCGTTGCCGGCCCTGATGCCATCCTTTGCTTGTGACTCCTGCCTCTCGCCCGCATTGTGCCTGAACTATGTCCGCAATGGTTTGCCGGGGGAGATGGAACCCGTTCCCCCTGTCATGTCCGCTCATGAGCCTTGCCCAACCTGTTCCTGCACGTGTCTGGAGGATATCCATGTCCACACTGTTTTCCCCGCTGAAGCTCGGCCCGCTCACGCTGGACAATCGCATCATCATTGCACCGATGTGCCAGTACTCCGCCCAGGATGGCCGGATGCAAGCCTGGCATGACCAGCATCTCGGCAATCTGGCCCAGTCAGGTGCCGGCCTGCTGATCTTCGAGGCCAGTGCCGTCTCCCCCGAAGGGCGTATCACCCATGGCGATGTGGGGCTCTTTGACGAGGCAACGCGTGATGCGATGCAAGGTGTCGTCGAGCGTATCCGTCGTTATTCGCCGATGCCGTTGGCCGTGCAGATCGGTCACGCGGGCCGCAAGGCCTCATGCGAGAAGCCCTGGGAGGGCGGAACTGCCATTGCTCCGGGACAACCCAACGGCTGGCAGACTCTGGCACCCAGCGCGATTCCCTTCAGTGAAGGGGGGCCGCTTCCAGAGGCGATGAGCGCCGAGCAGATCGCCCAGACTATCGACGCCTTCGTGGAAGCGGCCCGGCGTGCCGTCGTGATCGGTCTCGACGGGATCGAGCTGCACGCGGCGCATGGTTATCTGCTGCATCAATTCCTGTCACCGTTGAGCAATCAGCGCGAGGACGACTATGGCGGTTCACTGGAGAATCGCATGCGGCTGACGCTTGAGGTGTTCGACGCCGTTCGCGCCGCGATTCCTGACGAGGTCATGCTGGGCATCCGGATCAGCGCGACGGACTGGGTCGAGGGTGGCTGGGATCTCGCACAGAGCATCGAACTCGCCAAGGCGCTTGACCGCCGTGGCTGCCACTATCTGCATGTCTCAAGCGGCGGGCTCAGCGAGCAGCAGCAGATTCCGGTGGAACCCAACTATCAGGTGCCGCACGCCGAGGCCCTGAAGGCGCAGGTGGTCATGCCCGTCATCGCGGTGGGCTTGATCACCGAGCCGCAGCAGGCCGAAGACCTGCTGGTGAACGAGCGTGCCGATGCCATCGCGCTGGCGCGTGGCATCCTCTACGACCCGCGCTGGCCCTGGCATGCGGCCGCCGCGCTGGGAGATACCGTCAAGGTCTCGCCCCAGTATCTGCGTTGCCAGCCGCATGGTCTGAAGTCATTGCTGGAGAATCAGCAGGACTGAAGTCCGTGAAAGGACATCGATGATTGACGCCCGCGTTCATGAGCCCTTGCTCGATGATCGCGGGCGTTATTGTTTGCTCAATCCCCTTTGCTCAATCCCCCTGGCGGCGCGAAGCCTCGATTTTAGGGAGAGAGTGGAGAGGCGTTTGCGCCTCTCCTTGTGGCTCAAGGCGTCGCTGCGCCAGCAGGGCGATGAAGGCTCGGGGGAGTACAGGATGGCTGGCAGTAATTATACGAGTGTGCAATAGTGGCGGAAGATCCACCGCAATCCATTCGCTGCCAGTCGTGACACAAGGAGAGCCAATGCCAAGCCAAGCCCCGATTCTGGGTGTCTACCTGAGTGAATCCCTGGACCTGGACAGCCTCTACGGTGAGGTGCTGCGCCAGCTGGGCGAGGATGTCGTGCTGCAGAACCCGCAGGAGATCGAAGACCCCACGGAGGTCGCGTTCGCCATCTGCTGGCAGCCGGGAGAAGACGCCTTCACGCCGTACCCCAATCTCATGCTTGCCATGTCGATCGCGGCGGGGGTGGATGCTCTGCTCAGTCATCCGGGGCTGTCAGATGAGGTTCAGGTGGCACGGGTACGAGATCCGCATCAGGCATTTCTGATGGCCGGGTTTGCCGCGCATGAAGTGCTGCATCAAGAGCGCGAGTTTGCCGTCATGGCAGACAATGCCACGCGCCGTGAGTGGCAGCCCTTGCCGATGCGTGCGCCCGAGAAGGCGCAGGTGGCGGTGCTGGGCCACGGCAGCATGGGGCGCGCGGTGGTCACTTCGCTGTCGGCACTGGGATTCTCGGTGACGGTCGCCTGTCGCAGTGAACCTGTCGCACCAGTGCAAGGCGTGTGCTATCTGACGGGCGACAATGCGGTGATGGCCGCGGCTCAGGGGGCGGATTACCTGATCAACATCCTGCCGCTGACTCCGGTCACCGAGAATGTGCTGAATGCGACCCTGTTCGCCCAGCTGCGGCCGGGGGCCTGGCTTGTGCAGATCGGCCGCGGCGAGCACCTGGTGGAAGCCGATCTCGATGCGGCACTGGCGTCCGGTCAGCTGGCGGGCGCGACGCTGGACGTCTTCCGCGAGGAGCCATTGGCGCCCACTCATCGCTGGTGGCAGGACGCGCGCCTGCGCATCACGCCGCATGTCGCCAGTGACTCGCTCCCCGAGGTGGTCGCCGAGCAGGTGGTGGCCACGGCGCGCGAGTTGCGCGATGGCCTGCCGCTCACGTTGGGCGTGGATCGCCAGCGCGGCTATTGAGGCCCTGGTCTATTGAGGACCTTGGCTATTGTGGCCCTCGGCTATTGAGGACCGGAAGGTGGAGGCGTCAAGGCTTTTCAGGGCTCTGCGGAGCCTTTCTCGACCCCAGACAGCGACATCTTGATCACAGGAGACAGCGACATGCAGGCATCAACCATGAGTGACGCGGAATGGCAGGCACGCCTGGACCTGGCAGCCTGCTATCGGTTGGCGGCGCACTACCGCATGACCGACCTGATCTATACCCACATCACGGCGCGAGTGCCGGGTGAGGAAGGGCACTTCCTGATCAATCCCTATGGTTGGCGCTGGGAGGAGATCACCGCATCCTCGCTGGTCAAGATCGACGTCAACGGCGAGAAGGTCGATGACAGCGCCGCGCGGGTCAATCCAGCCGGCTTCACCATTCACTCGGCGATTCATGCGGCAAGCCACTCTGCCAGCTGGATCATGCATACCCATACGCGCGCCGGCGTGGCGGTATCGAGCCTGGAAGAAGGACTGCTGCCGCTGAATCAGATCGCCCTGCAGTTCCATGGTCGCGTCTCCTACCACGACTACGAAGGCATCGCGCTGGATCTGGATGAGCGCGAACGCATCGTGGCAAGCCTTGGCGACAATCCGGCGCTGATCCTGCGCAATCATGGCCTGCTGACCACGGGTGCCTCTGCCGCCGAGATGTTCAACAACATGTTCTACCTCGAGCGCAGCTGCGAGATTCAGGTCGCGACCCTGTCCATGGGCCAGCCGGTGCGCCGTCTCTCGCCCGAGATCTGTGCGCATGTGGTCGGCCAGTACGACATGGCCATCCATGAGGATGGCGATCTGGCACTGGAATGGGATTCCCACCTGCGTCTGCTGGAGAGCCTTGGCAGTGACTATCGTCGATAAGCCTTCCCTCGATGCGTGGCCGCTGTCACCTGAGAGTGAGGCAAGTGCGGCAATCCCGGCGTTGAGTGAAGGAGAGGGGCCCAGATGAGTCGCAAGGTGTTCCAGCGCCTTTCCCAGGATCAGCGTCGGCGCGACCTGCTGGAAGCCACGCTGAGCTGTGTCGCGCAGCATGGTCTGGCCGGCGCCAGCGTGCGCCGCGTGGCGGAGGCAGCCGGTGTCTCCCCCGGGCTGATTCGCCACCATTTCGGTACCAAGGACGACATGGTGCGGGCCGCCTATGCCTACATGATGGGCCAGCTGACCTCCGATATCGCCGATGCCAGCCCGGCCAGTGATGAATCCTCGGCGTGTCGTCTGGCACGCTTCATCGCGGCGAGTCTCACGCAGCCCAATCTGGCCGCCCACAAGGTCTCCCTGTGGGCGACCTTCATCGGTCGGGTACATCACGATGCCACCTACTCGGCGGTCCATCAGGAAACCTATCGCGAGTTTCTCGATCTGCTGCGGTTACTGATCCAACCCGTTCTGAGCGCCAATGATCTGCCCGCTGATGACGCCATCTGTGAGGAGCAGGCGATCGCCCTCAATGGCTTGATCGATGGGCTGTGGCTGGAAGGTGGGCTGGAACATGGCCTCTATCCGGTCGAGCGCCTGCCCGCGATCGCGATACGGGCGGCAGAGGGCATCCTGCGGCTGCCCCAGGGCACCTTGCTTGAGCATGTCGAGATGACAACAACACCCCCACCTCACAGGAGTTGAGCATGCGCTACGCCACCATCACCGAACGATTGAGCGAACTGGGCGGTGACAAATGGGCCGTCCACAGTGCCGCTCGTCAGCGAATTCTGGCGGGAGAGCCGATCATCGAGCTGACCATCGGGGAACCCGACATCGCCACACACCCGGCGCTGGTCGAGCGCTGTGTCGAGGCGCTGCGCGCCGGGCGTACCCGCTACTCCGATGGCCGTGGCGAACCGGGGCTGGTCGCGGCACTGGCCGAGCGCTACTCAGCGCGCATGCCCGAGATCAGCGCAGACAACGTGCTGTGTTTCCCCGGCACTCAGACGGCGCTGTTTGCGGTGATGCTGGCGCTGGTGGAAGAGGGATGCGGCGTACTGACCGGCGACCCCTATTACGCCACCTATGAAGGCGTGATCCGGGGTGCCGGCGGTGACCTGCAGCCGGTACCGCTGCGCATGGAGCATGGCTTCGTGTTGCAGCCGGAAGATCTGGCCGCGGCCATCACGCCGCAGAGTCGCGTATTGCTGCTCAATACGCCGCACAATCCGACGGGCGCGGTGATGGACCGTACGACGCTCGAGCGCATCGGTGAGCTGTGTCGCGAGCATGACCTGTGGATCGTCTGTGATGAGGTCTATGAAGCGCTGATCTTCGCGGGCGAATTCGTCTCGCCGCTGGAGATCGAGGCACTGCGTGAGCGCACCGTGGTGGTGTCCTCCATCTCCAAGAGCCATGCTGCCACCGGCTTTCGCAGTGGCTGGGCCATCGGCTCAGCGGAATTCTGCCGCCGGCTGTTGCCTGTCTCCGAGACCATGCTGTTCGGCAACCAGCCCTTCATCGCCGACATGACCGAGGCCGCTCTGCGCGGGGATTTCGATACCACCGAGCGTCTTCGCGAATCACTCGGGCGCCGCGCGCGTCTGGTCCATGAGGCGCTGGCGGCCATCCCGCAGCTGTCCTCCAGCCTGCCCCAGGGCGGCATGTTCCTGATGGTCGATGTCTCACGCACCGGCCTGGACGGTGAGCAGTTCGCCTGGCGGCTGCTGGAACGGCAGCAGGTCGCGGTAATGCCCGGCAGTGTCTTCGGCGACTGCGGAAGGCCACTGGTACGTGTTGCCCTCACCGTGCCGGATGACACCCTGCTGGAAGCCGTGCAGCGCATGGCGACACTGTGTGATCAGCTGGAAGGGGAAGTCATCGTCTGAGGCGCGACTTCGGCTATGCACAGTCTTTCGCTCAATTTCGTGCAGGTTCACGCACAAACGCCGCTCATGAGCGGCGTTTGTGCGTTCAGCGATGCTCATTTCAGGAAATCATTTCCAGCCCATCTGCCAGACATCGTCCTGCTTCAGCTCACGCCAGCCCAGCACGTGATCGCGATGTGTCAGCACCGCCTGCAACACGACCTCGACCACATGCTCATCCTGATCATCACGAATCACGCGCGTGACGATGAAATGTCGCTCACGATTCCTGGGTGTCACGGCGGTCCATTTGCTCTGCAACAGCTTTTCGGGGTTGATGCGGTTCATGCAATGTCTCGTCGGTAAAAAGGAAAAGGGAAAATGAGGAACAGGGGAGGGTATCTGAACTGGGGTAACGTGAGGATGAATCTGACCCTCAAGTCACTTCTTGAGGCCGCTCACTGCCCGAGCGGCGTTGCTCGCGCTCCTGCAGGTAGCGGGCAGGCGTGGTGCCGAGCAGTTTCTTGAACATGCTGATGAAGGCGTTGACGGACTGATAGCCGACGTCTTCCGAGACGCGCTGCACGCTCATGCCTTCGGCCAGCAGGCGAATCGCCACCACCAGGTGCAGTTGCTGACGCCAGCGGCTGAAGCTCAAGCCGGTGTCACGCTGGATAAGCCGGGCGAGGGTGCGTTCGCTCATCGCCAGTTCGCTCGCCCACTCGGCCAGGGTACGCCGATCATCCGGTGTCTTGATCAGGGCATCGCTGATGCGGGTCAGCCGCGGATCTTCAGGCAAGGGCAGATGCAGACGTTCGCTGGGCATGCAGGCCAGTTCTTCCAGCAGGACATCGACCAGCCGCGCTGTCGGCCCCTGTTCAGGATATGGCTGGGGCAGCTCCGCCAGACGCAGCACCAGCTCGCGTAGCAGGGGCGAGATCGACAGCGTACAGCTGTGGCTCGGCATCTCGAGCGCTCCGGGCTCGATGAACAGGTGGCACACGCGGCCGCCACGGGTCAGGTGGTTGCTGTGGGGCAGGTTGCCGGGAATCCAGACGCCGCTGTGCGGCGGCACCATCCACAGCCCTTCCGGCACGCGGCTGGTCACGACGCCATGCAGGGCGATGACCAGCTGTCCCTTGCGATGCTGGTGGATCGGGACTTCCATCACCTGTTGTCCGGTATCCACATGCAGGGCACTGGCCGGAATCTCGTAGATGTCCGGGTCATGTTCGCAGACGCTGCTGGAGAAGGGCACGGAGGAGTGACCGCTGACGACTCCCGACGATGAGGTTGCGTCTCGCGTGGCAAGGGAAATCGGCGTCGCGGAGGTCCTAGAGGAGGTGGCTGACATGTCGGCTCGCAGATTGTCTGATTTCAGGTATCTGATGTCATGATGGCTCAATTCTGCAGCGATATTGGCGATTACGCTATCGTTAATCTGCGCGGGAATTCACCTTTGATGTGTCGTCCCGCTATCTGTCCGTTCCAAGTTCGCTGCGAGCGTCTCATGACTGAACTCTGCCACTCTTCTCCTGTTCGGCGATTGAGCCATCCTGCCGTGTTGATCGCCGGCATCCTGATGATTGCCATGAATCTGCGTGCGCCCTTTACCAGTATCGCGCCGTTGCTTGAGCGTCTGCAGGCGGCGCTGGGCTTCAATGCCACGGCGGCAGGGTTGCTGATGATTCTGCCGCTGTTGGCGTTCGTCGTGGTGTCCCCCTGGGTACCCCGTCTTGCACGGCATGTGGGGCTTGAGCGCAGTGTCTTCCTTGCCTTGCTGGCGATCGCCGCCGGCATCGTGCTGCGGGTGCAGGGCAACACGCTGGCGCTCTATGTGGGGATCGCCTTGATCGGGGCGGGCATCGCGGTGGGCAATGTGCTGTTGCCCAGTCTGGTCAAACGCAGCTTTCCCCGACACATCGCGCTGCTGACCTCCTGCTATGTGCTGACCATGGGCATCATGGCCGCCATCGCCTCGGCGGTGATGGTGCCGCTGGCGCAGGATAGTGCGGACGGCTGGCAGTTCGCGATGCTCATCGTGGTCATCCTGCCAGTGGTGACGATGGTGGTGTGGTGGCCACAGTTGTCGCATCGCTCCCTACCGACGGCGGCGAAGGTAGCCGAGAAGGTAGCCGAGAAGGGTGCCGCGCGGCCGGTGCGTCAGGCAGCGGTGTGGCACTCGCCACTGGCCTGGCAGGTGACGCTGTTCATGGGGATCAATTCGCTGCTGTTCTATACCGTCAACAGCTGGCTGCCGAGCATGCTGGCGGACAATGGCTTCTCGCCGGAAAAGGCGGGATCGTTGCACGGCCTGCTGCAGCTGGCCTCGGCCTTGCCGGGGCTGATTCTGGTGCCTCTGATGCCGCGCCTGAAGGATCAACGCCTGATCGCCTTCGCGACGCCTTGCATGTCGCTGGCAGGGTTCATCGGGCTGTGGCTGATGCCGGGGTGGGCGCTGGTGTGGGTCTTACTGCTCGGTGCGGGGTCCGGGGCCAGCTTCATTCTCGCCCTGTCGTTCATGGGGCTCAGAGCGCGCGATGCCATGCAATCGGCGTCGCTGTCGAGCATGGCGCAGACCCTGGGCTATCTGCTCGCGGCCATGGGGCCGCCGTTGATCGGCGCGCTCTACGATCGGCAGGGTGACTGGCAGCTGGCATTGATGGTGTGTGCCTCCCTCAGTGTGCTGATGGCGGGGATCGGCTGGCTGGCGGGCAGGGACCGCCAGTTGCCTGAGGCGTCGGCATCTGAATAATGGAGCGATGCCCTGAAGGGCCACAGGAACATCCCCCCATGACAAGGAAGTGAGAGATGGCGAATGCATCATCCGGAAGAAAAGGTCAGCCGGCCTCTGGTACCAAAGAGGCTGCGGGGGACACCCGGCGTCCGCGTGCAATGCGTCGCCTGCGGGCAGCCATCCTCGGTCTGGCCAGCATTGGGGGTGTCGTGATGATCGCTCAGCCAGCCAATGCCGCGACGCTGTCACTGCGGGTGATCGAGACCACCGACATCCACGCCAACGTGATGGATTACGACTATTACAAGGATCGTCCCAGCGTGCGCATCGGCCTGGTGCGTACGGCGAGCCTGATCAAGCAGGCGCGTTCCGAGGTGGTCAACAGCGTACTGCTCGACAATGGCGACCTCATCCAGGGCAGCCCGATGGGCGATTACATGGCGGCGGAGGGTCTCGAGGAGGGTGATGTCTTCCCGGCCTACAAGGTCATGAATCAGCTGGATTACGATGTCGGCAACATCGGCAATCATGAGTTCAATTACGGGCTCGAGTATCTCGAACGGGCGCTTTCCGGCGCGCAGTTCCCCTATGTGAACGCCAACCTGCTGGATGCCACGACCGGCGAGCCGTACTTCACGCCGTATCAGATCACCCCCCATGCCTTCACCGACAGTGAGGGCAACGCTCAGACGTTGAAGGTCGGCTATATCGGCTTCGCGCCGCCGCAGGTGTTGACCTGGGACCGCAAGCACCTCAAGGGCCGCCTGACGGCCGAGGACATCACCGAGAGCGCCAGGCGCTGGGTGCCCGAGATGCGCCGGGCGGGCGCGGATGTGGTGATCGCCATCCCACACTCCGGCATCTCGACTGACCCTTACCGGGTGATGGCCGAGAATTCGGTGTATTACCTTTCGCAGGTGGAAGGCATCGATGGCATCGCCTTCGGGCATGCCCATGCGGTCTTCCCCAGCGAGGAATTTGCTGAGGTGCCGGGGGCCGATATCGCCAAGGGCACCCTCAATGGGGTGCCGGCGATGATGCCGGGGCATTGGGGCAGCCATGTGGGCGTGATGGATCTCGAACTGAGCAATGACTCGGGCCAGTGGCGGGTGGTAAGTGGCCAGACAGAGGCACGCCCGATTCAGGTGGGTGGCGAGGCGCAGGTGGGGGAAGATGCCGAACTGGCGGCGTTGGTCGAGCATGAGCACGACGCCACGCGGGAGTACGTCAATCGCAGCATCGGCCGCGCCAGTGCGGCGATGAAGAGCTATCTGGCGCTGGTGCAGGACGACCCGACGATCCAGATCGTCAATCGTGCCCAGGCTGATTACGTTAAACGCTTCGTCGAAGGCGACCCGGATCTGGAAGGCTTGCCGATTCTCTCGGCGGCCGCGCCGTTCAAGGTCGGTGGCCGTCACAATGATCCGACCCAGTTCACCGAGATGGAGGCCGGCGAGCTGAGCTTCCGCAATGCCGCCGACCTCTATCTCTATCCGAATACGCTGGTGGCGCTCAAGGTTACCGGCAAGGAAGTGCGGGAATGGCTCGAGTGCAGTGCCGGGCAGTTCCATCGCATTGACCCGGATCTCGCCACGCCCCAGCCCCTGATCAACTGGGAAGGTTTCCGCAGCTACAACTTCGATGTGATCGACGGCGTCGAGTATCAGGTGGATGTCACGCAGCCGGCGCGTTATGACGGCAATTGCGCGCTGATCGACGCCGATGCCCACCGTATCCAGGGCCTCACTTACCAGGGCGAGCCGGTCAAGGACGACGATGTCTTCCTGCTCGCGACCAACAACTATCGCGCCTACGGCGAGGCCTTCCCCGGTACCGGAGAGTCGCATGTCGCCTTTGCGTCACCGGACGAGAATCGCAGCATTCTGGCCCAGTACATCTCGCGACAGACACAGCAGCAGGGCGCGGTGGACCCTGCGGCGGATCACAACTGGCGGCTGGCCGCGATCGACACCGATACCCCGCTGGACATTCGCTTCACCACCGCCCCCGGCGAGGATGCGCAGCAGTTCATTGATGCTCAGGCCGTCTACCCGATGACACTGGTGGATCAGGACGAGATGGGCTTTGCCCGTTATCGCGTCGGGCTGGACCGGATGAAATAGCCAAGGCAGCACATTGTCGAGCACGTAGTTATTGGCCTTGATTCAGGTGGGAAAAAACGCCAGTCAGCGATTGCTGACTGGCGTTTTTCTGTCGCCAGCCGTTACCCGCTATCTGTTTCACTATCCGCTTTCACTTCACGACTCTCGATCGCAGGCTCACTGCGGATCAGCGCCAGGGCGCGTGCAAGGCGATGCTCAACAGCACACGTTTGCCGCGCTCGATGCGGCTGACGCTGTGTTCGTGAAGGTCGGGGCGGAAGAACACCACGCGGTCCGTGAGGCAAAAAATGCTGCCATCGGTCTCGAAGACACCGCCCTGGCGGGGCTTCTTGAGCACGATATTGAGCTTGTAGTAGCTGCCGCTACCCATCGGGTCGTTATGACGCATCACGCTGTGGCCCTCGGGGTAGGTCACCAGATTGATGGTCAGGCGGCGAAGATCGAGCAGACTACGGTTGATGACACGGGCCATTGGGCTTTCCCTTTGAAGATTGCGGCTATTGAAACGTATTTTGAGCAATCAATCAAAATCGTGCTTGAGTGATCGCTCAGGAATCCGTAAGGTGACACCACGTTCACGGCGCACAAGGTTCGGCAATCGAGATCGCCGAGGCCGTGATTGAGAATCGAGCAAGCAAGGAGGTCAGCAATGAGCCACGACAACGTGACAATGGAAGCCCTGGAAACCCGTTATGCGATGATCGAAGGTCACCGCATTGCCTACAAGGAAATGGGGGAAGGTCAGCCGCTGTTGTTGATTCACGGCATTCCGACCAACAAGCTGATGTGGCGCGATGTGATGCCGGAATTGGCCAGACATTACCGGGTCATCGCCCCGGACATGCTCAACTATGGCGAGTCGGACATGCCGGTGGATGCTGATGTTTCCATCAATGCCCAGACACGCATCTTCATCAAGCTGATGGATTCACTGGGTGTGGCGAGTGCGGATGTCGTCTCGCATGATATCGGTGGGGGTATCGGTCAGCTGATGGCGGTCAACCACCCCGAGCGCGTTCGTCGCCAGGTGCTGATCGACAGCGTGTGCTTCGATTCCTGGCCGATTCCGGAGTTCAAGCAGCTGCTGGAGCCGGGCGTCGAGGAAGCCACCAGCGTCGAGGAATTCATCAGCACCATGCGCGGCTTCATGCCCAGTGGTGTGCATGATCCGGCGGTGGCGACCGAAGAGATGGTCGAGCGCTACGTGTCCCAGTGGAACAGCGAGCAAGGCAAGGCAGCCTTCTTCCGCAACATGCGTCGTCTCAACAAGGAATACACCCAGGCCATTGCCGGTGAGCTCAAGAATATCGAGATCAAGACTCTGGTGCTGTGGGGCGACAAGGACAACTTCCAGAAGCCGGATTACGCCCCGATGCTCACAGATGCCATCCCGGGTGCCGAGCTGATCTGGGTGAAGGACGCCGGTCACTGGGTGACGGATGAAAAGCCGCAGGATACCGTGCGCTATATCCTGGACTTCCTCGCACGCTGAGAGATGGCCAGCCCCGATGCCCAAGCGGGGTGTCGGGCGCCATCCCAGAGAGCAAACAAAACCGCCCGGTCATGAGACCGGGCGGTTTTGTCGTCATTGCAGAGACGCTGCCGAGCTTTCTGCCATGGCGTCATGGCGAAGAGGGTGCAAAGACATCTCACTGGATGTCATGGCCCTGGCCCCCGTCTTGACCTTGCGCTGCATGGCGATGATGCCTCCCGCGCGCGTCGGGGTGAAGGGCTCCTCGAGTCTCACGAATCCATGGCGTTCATACAGGGCGATGGCCGGGCTGTCGGAGAAGGCCCGAAGCCGCAGGAGGGTGTCGTGGGGCTGACGCTTGCTGAGGCAATCGATCAACCAGCTCAGACAGGTGGAGCCGATACCGCGTCCCTGCCACTGGGCCACCAGCTGCAGGTCACGCAGATACACCATGTCTTTCAGCGACTTGAGGCTGATGAAGCCGATCCATTCGCCATTGAGGCGCACGGCGAAGTTCTTGTTGTCCTGCCATTTTTCCTCGAATTGCTCTGCATCCCAATGGAAACCATGACGCTTGTAGGTCGCGAGCATGTTGCCACAACTCAGCCGTTGCGCCGCTGCATTCAGGTAGCGGTTGGCAGGTGTGTCGTAGATGGGGGAAATGCTGAGATCATCCATGATCCTTCCGATTCTTTTGAGAGTTATGTCAGGGAGTAGCATCCGTCACGTTGCAATTTCTGCAGGCCGACCATCCAGTCAGTTAGTGAGTGCTAATTCAAGCGCACTATCTTCAGGTTTTCAGGACAGCCTGACAAGTGAATGCCTGTCCAGTACCAGATGCCGCTCGGGATTGCCAACGCTGGTTCGTTATACTATAACATTGCGCTTTTCTCACGCTGTCTAACGGCAGCGAACATGTCTTTTTGACAGGATGCGCAATGACGATGGTCCACCCTCTGAGCAGGCTCAGGCCTCCTGACGCTGAACGGCGATGGTACAAGTCGCTTTTCCGCTCTCTGACAGCTCCCGTGTCGGCTGATCTTTCCCGATCTGCAAGGCATTCCCGGCCCGTGGGTGAGCAGATCACGTGCTGGCTGGGAATGACGCTCATGATGCTCGGTCTTGGCATGCCTCAGGCCGTCAAGGCATCCGCTCAGTCTTCGGGCGATGAGCAGGCGACGTCGCGTCGTCTGGAGATCGTCGCGCCCTTTGACATCAAGGGGGCGGACCCGCTGCTCAGCGGCATTCTCTTCCAGCGCATGCAGATCGTCGAGACACTGGTCGAGGTGGATGCCACGGGAGAGCTACAGCCGGGGTTGGCGACCGTTTGGAAGGTCTCGGATGATGGCCTGGAGTGGCGCTTCACGCTGCGCTCCGGCGTGCAGTTCCATGATGGCAGCCGTCTGGATGCCGAAGTCGCGCGTCAGAGTCTCGAGATCGCCCGTGCCAAGCCGGGTCTGTTGAAGTCGGTGCTGATCGAGCGGATCGTCGCGGAAGATCAAAGGACCCTGTTGATCAAACTCAGCGAGCCCTTCGCCGCGTTGCCCGCCTATCTGGCCGATTATCGCCAGCAGATTCTGGCACCGGCGTCCTTCGATGAGTCAGGCACTGCCCAGCAGGTCATTGGTACCGGCCCTTATCGCATGCTGCGCATGACGCCGCCGCTGAGCCTGGAAGTCACCGCCTTCGAGGACTACTGGGGCCCGCAGCCCGAGGTGCGTCAGGCGCGCTATCAGGCGGTCAGTCGCGCCGAGGGCAGGGCATTGATCGCCGAGAGCGGAGATGCCGACTTCACCTATGGGCTGGACCCCGCCAGTCGTCAGCGTCTCTCTAAGTCGCCGCGCGTGACCCTGGCGGCGGCCGCGACGCCGCGCACGATGCTGTTGAAGGTCAACGCCAATCATCCGGCCTTCCAGGACCCTGATGTGCGGCGTGCCTTGAGCCTGGCGATCGATCGCACCGCCATCGCGCAGGTCGTGCTGCGATATCCGCGCGGGGCCAGCCAGCTGTTCCCGCCGATGGTGGAAGGCTGGCATGACCCCGCGCTGCCCGAGCTCCATCAGGATGTCTTTGAAGCGCGTACATTGCTGGACGCCGCTGGCTGGACCGTCGGCGAGGATGGCGTTCGTCAAAAGGACGGTCAGCGCCTCGCGATCAGCTTGATCACCTTCTCGGACCGTCCGGAGCTGCCACTGGTGGCCACGGTGCTGGAGCGTCAGTTCCACGCCATCGGCATCCAGACGCGCCTCGATATCACCAACTTCTCGGCGATTCCGGCCGGCCACCACGACGGCAGCCTCGACATGGCGCTGTTCGCGCGCAATCTGGCCATGGTGCCGGACCCCATCGGCAACGTGCTGAGCGATTACGCGGGAACGCCTGAAGCCCCCGGTGGCGACTGGGGCGCGATGGGCTGGTTCGATGCAGACTTCACCGCAGAGCTTGAGCGCATGGCACGCGAGGGCTACGAGCCCACGCCTGAAGGGCAGGACCCGCGAGCGCAGGCCAGTGGCGTGATCCAGCAGGCATTACCCGTGATCCCCATCGCCTGGTACTACCAGAACCTGGCGATCTCTCATCGACTGCAACGCGCTCAGGTAGACCCCTGGGAGCGTAGTTTCGGCCTTTCAGAATTGCGGTGGGCACCATGAATCTCCCTTCACGTCTGTTGCAGCTATTGATGGTGGTGCTGATGGTCGGCGGCGCCAGCTATCTGATGATGCAGAGTTTGCCCGGCGATGCCGCCTGGCGCATTGCGGCCGGTCGCTATGGTTATGACGCGCTGGATGCGGCCGCTGCGGCCTCGGTACGCGCCGAACTGGGTCTCGAGGCACAGGGCGGCTTGCACTTCCTTTACTGGCTGGGCGATATCCTGCGCCTGGAGCTGGGCACCTCGCTGATTTCCGGGGAATCGGTGTGGGTGGAGATTCGTCATCAGCTGGGCAACTCCCTGTCGCTCGCCGGCGCGGCATTGGGCATCTCGCTGTTGATCGGCCCGCCGCTGGGGCTGCTGGCCGGTCTGCGTGCCGGTGGCTGGCTGGACCGAAGCCTGCTGGCCGTCTGCAGTCTGCTGCGCGCCACGCCGCAGTTCTTGCTGGCGCTGGTGCTGATCCTGCTGATCTCGGTGGAGATGGGCCTGCTGCCGGCCGCCGGTCACGGTGAGCCGCAGCACTTCATTCTGCCGGCGATGACGCTGGCGCTCGGGCTGGCAGCGGTATCGGCACGTCTGGCACGCGATGCCATGGCCGCCGTCACCCAGACGGCCTTCCATGATTTCGCGCGCTGGAAGGGCCTCAGCAATGCGCAGACCTTCTGGCGTCACGGCCTGCGCCATGTGGCCTTGCCGCTGGTGACCTACCTGGGGCTGCAGTTCGTGACCCTGGTGGAAGGGGTGGTGGTGATCGAGAGCATCTTCGGCTGGCCGGGTATCGGCCATGCGCTGGTGCACGCCATCTTCTCGCGCGATGTGCCGATGGTGCAGGGCACCGCCCTGGTGCTGGGCGTCGGTTTTGTCGTGATCAATCTGCTGGTCGATCTGCTGGGTCGCCAACTGGACCCACGGGGTGTGAAATGAATCAGGTGGTGGAAGGGCTTGCGCCGCAGCGCGTGGACGCCGTGCGTCGTCCACGTCTTGACTGGCCGTTGCGTCGGGTGATCGGGGCCGCAATGGTCGCGAGTCTCGTGCTGCTGGCTCTGCTGGGCAATCTGGTGATACCGGGGGACCCGCTGGAACAGCATCTCTATCGTGCGCTGCAGGGCGCGGACGCCGTCGGTGTCTCTGATGCCGGTGAGGTGATCACCAGCGCCCCGCTGGGCTATGACCATCTGGGGCGCTCCCTGTATCACCGTCTGGTGGCGGCGCTCGGGCTGTCGCTGTCCATCGCTGCGGGGGCGGTGATTCTGGCGGCGTTTTCAGGCATCTCGCTGGGCCTGCTGGCCGCGGGACGCGGTGGCTGGGCCGAGCGCCTGTTGAGCCTGGTGGCAGATAGCCTGCTGGCATTGCCGGGGCTGCTGCTGGTGCTGATGGTCAGCGTCATCCTGCCGTCGACGCCGCTGGCATTGTGGTTGGGCCTGTCGCTGGTGCTGTGGGTGGAATTCTTCCGCCTGGCACGTGCCACCGGTCGCAGCGTGCTGGCGAGTCCCGGCGTCGAGGCCAGCCGTCTGCTGGGCTTCGGGGCCTGGTACCGTTTTCGTCATCACCTGTGGCCGGAAATGGCGCCCGTGATGATGACGGCGATGGCCTTCGGCATGGCCAACGCCCTGATGGCGATTGCCGCGCTGGGTTTCGTGCACGTCGGCATTCCGGAGCCTACGCCGGAGCTGGGCACCATGATGGTCGAGCTGTTGCCGTATTGGCGTGAAGCGCCGTTCGCGCTGCTGACGCCGGTGCTGGTCACCTTCCTGCTGTTGCTGGGGCTGTTGCTGATGTCCGGCAGCAAGGCCAGAACGTCAACCGCCGCAGACACCCTCGAAGGAGCGCGCCCATGAATGTCGCGACAATGACCACGCCTGCCTCTCATTCGCAGCATGGGGTAACGACGGATGATGCGGTGCTTAGCGCCGAGGACGTGAGCGTGCGGGTTCAGGGCGCGCAGACGGCGCTGCTGGCGCCTGTCTCGCTTGCGCTCAAGGCGGGCGAGCCACTAGTGGTGATCGGTGAGACGGGGTCCGGCAAGAGTCTGCTGGCTCAGGCCCTGCTGGGCACGCTGCCTCCGGAGCTTGTGGCCTCCGGCAGCCTGTGGCTCGACGGCGAGCAATATCCTCTGCACACGCCAGAGAATCGTCGCCCGCTCTGGGGTCGCCGCCTGGCGGTATTGCCCCAGGAGCCCTGGCTGGCGCTGGACCCGCTGATGAAGGTGATTCGTCAGGTCAGTGAGGCATATCGTCTGGTCGCGAGGCGTTCGGCGCAGGCCTCTCATGGGGCCGCGCGCAGTGACCTGGAGCAGCTCGGCGTCGCTGCCGCCAGCGAGCAGTTGCCGGGCAAGCTGTCCGGCGGCATGGCGCAACGTGTGGCCTTCGCGGCCGCCCGCGCCGGCGGCGCGCCGCTGTTGATCGCCGACGAGCCGACCAAGGGGCTGGACGCCGCCCGCGTCAGCGAGATCGGCGAGCTGCTGCTCAAGTCACTGGCCGAGACACCGCGTGCCGGCTTGATGGTCATCACCCATGACATGGCGCTGGCGCACCAGATCGGCGGCCGCCTGATGGTGGTACGCAAGGGCGAAGTGATCGAGCAGGGCGCGACGCGTGACGTGCTGGCCGCGCCGACACATGCCTATACCCAGCGCCTGGTGAATGCCGCGCCGCAGGCCTGGCCGGAGGCCGCCTTCAAGCCGGCAGCGGACAGTGCAAGCCGTGATGGCAAGGCGGCAGGCGATACCATCCTCCGCGCCGAGAATCTGACCATCGCGCGCGGGGGCACCTCGCTGCTGCGTGACGTGGAGCTCAGCGTGAAGGGCGGTGAGATCATCGGCATCCAGGGCGCGTCAGGTTGCGGCAAGTCATCGCTGGGGGATGCGCTGCTCGGCCTGCTGGCTCCGTATTCAGGGAAAGTGGTGCGCAGCGCCGAGATGCTTGAGTATCAGAAGCTCTATCAGGACCCCGTGGCGACCTTCCCGCCACGCCGGACACTGGGCCGCCTGCTGAAGGATCTCAGTGCACGCCATCGTCTCGATGACAGCCAGCTTGCGCAGCTGATGGCGCAACTGAGCCTGGCGCCGGAATTGCTCTCGCGTCTGCCGGGACAGGTCTCGGGTGGCGAGCTGCAGCGTTTCGCGCTGTTGCGTCTGATGCTGATCAAGCCGCGCTTCGTGTTCGCCGATGAGCCGACCTCACGCCTCGATCCGCTGGTCCAGCAGGAGGTGATCGCCTGCATGGTGAAGATGGTGCGGGAGCAGGGTACGGCGCTGGTGCTGGTCAGTCATGATGCGGCGCTGCTGCGCAAGGTCGCGGATCGCGTGCTGGTGGTGGAGGAAGGTCGCTTGAAGGCGCGTCAGCAGCTCTGATCACTCATCAGAGCCCATGGCGGCAGGGTCGCGACAGCAAGAGGACGATTCAAAAGACAGTGCTTCATACGCCAACGCCCGGCCGAGACTCCTGCAGAGTGTCGGCCGGGCGTTGGCGTATCTGGTGTGTTCGTCAGGGCGAGAGGCTCACGGTGCGCAGCGCTCAGCTCCCCAGCAAGGCGGGATTGGCTTGCCAGACGGACCAGGTCAGCGCACTGGCCAGCGTCACCCATGCCAGATAGGGCAGCATCAACAGCCCGGCGAAGCGATTGATGCGCCAGAAAGTGAACATGGTGATGGCGATCAGCGTCCACAGCACCAGCACATCGATGAAGGCCGCCTGACCGAGATGCCAGGCAAAGAACAGCCAGCTCCACAGGGCATTGACGATCAGTTGCACCACGAAGAGTCCGAGCGCCAGACGATGGCGCGAGCGGAAACCGTTGCTGGCATGCAGACCGTCGCGCGCGACCCGCCAGGCGGCGAGTGCCATCATCACGAAGAGCGCCGTCCAGACTGGTCCGAAGGCGCCTGCCGGAGGTGCCCATGCCGGCTGGGTGAGGCTTGCGTAGAAGGCCTTGGCATCTACCGAAGCCAGTGCACCGATGGCGGCAGTGAGAAAGCTCAGCCCGAACCAGATTCCCATCTGCACGGTGGCGCGCAGGGCGGTGGGGGGTGAGGACGGTGAACGCTGCAAGGTCATCGGCTGCCTCCTGCTTTCATGGGACGTGATGAAGGAAAGAACGATATACCACGCTGGGCCATGAGAAACGACCATGACTCACACGTTGTTCAGTCCGGTATCGGGGCGTCGAAGACGTCCGTGCGGCGACCGGTCAGCGTCGTGCCAACCGAGGCGGTGATCACCAGTCCAATGGCAAGCCATTGAAGTAGGCCCAGTGTCTGGCCGAGGAACAGTAGCCCGGACAGCGCCGCCACGGCCGGCTCCAGACTCATCAGGGTGCCGAAGGTATGGGTGGGCAGGCGCGGTAGAGCGATCATCTCGAGCGTATAGGGCAGGGCGGTCGAGAGCACGGCGACGGCCAAGGCCAGCGGCAATATCTCGAGTGAGAACATGGCGCTGCCCGCCTCCATCACGCCGATGGGTGCGACCACCACCGCCGCGATCGTGATGCCCAACGCAGCACTCTGAGTACCGTTGCCTGCCCCGGCCTTCTGGCCGAACAGGATGTAGAGCGCCCAGCACACGCCGGCGCCGAGGGCGAAGGCGGCTCCGGCGGGATCGATCGGCGCGGCGGTGTCCTCACCCAGCAACAACAGCAGTACCAGTCCGATGATGGCCAGCGCGACCCAGCCCAGGTCGAGCCAACGACGCGAGCTCAACAATGCCACGGCCAGCGGGCCGGTGAATTCGAGTGCCACGGCGATACCCAGCGGCACCGTCTTGAGGGCCTGGTAGAACAGCAGGTTCATCACGCCCAGCGCCACGCCATAGAGGGTGATGGACTTCCAGGCCTTGCGTGTCACTGCCTTGCGCCATGGGCGCAGAATGGCCAGCAGCAGAACGGAGGCGATGATCAGACGAATCGCCGTCGCGCCCGCCGCGCCGATCATCGGGAACAGGGAAGTGGCCAGCGAAGCACCGCTCTGGATCGAGCACATGGCGACCAGCAGCATGGCGACGGGCCACAGACGAGAAGAGGAGGCTGCGACAGCAACGGACATGGGGGTCTCCTTGAGTGATCCAGTGGGTGATGGGCATGGTCAGTCAGCAACACATGCGGCATGATTCGTGGACAATGAGGTAGCAAGGGAGGAGGCGGGCCGGGCGTTATGCCCCCACTTCCTCGTCGTCGGCAAGATTGTACGGATGCGCATTATATTGCACAACGAAAATCAGAGACCTGATGTACTGGTTCACGTCGCGGCCAACGTCCGCCGCCTGCGGCTGGCGGCCGAGCTGAGCCAGCAGGCACTCGCGGATCAGGCCGAGATCAGTCGGCGGATGCTGGTGAACATCGAGAAGGGTGACGTAAATGTGAGCCTCGGCACGCTCGACAAGCTCGCCGAGGCGCTCGGGGTGCTCTTCTACGCGCTGGTGCAGCCGCCGGAAAGCGAGGATTCGGCACGTATCAATGAGGTGGCCTGGGTCGGGAAGGCACCTGAGAGCCGAGCCGTACTGCTGGCCAGCAAGCCGGCCACACAGGAAGTCGAGTTATGGAGCTGGACTCTGGCCCCCGGCGAGCGTTACGACTCCGCCCCGGATGATGCCGGCTGGCACGAGATGCTGGTGGTCACCCAGGGAGAGCTGACATTGACGCTAGAACGCGAGGACATCGTCATTCGCGCCGGCGATTTTCATGTCTATCCCAGTGACCAGGCTTATGCCTACCGCAACACCGGCACTGACATGCTGCGCTTCATTCGCAATGTGATGCATTGATTGCTGCCGGGCCATGTCCTCTCAAGCTTGCAGTATTCGCCCCGAACTCAATCCAGCCTGGCCTGTCCCATTGTCATGATGTTTCGTTTCGAGGAGCAACGGATGGCGAAGGTACGTATCACGCAACAGGGCACGATCCATTGTTTTCCGGCAGGCTTGAAGGATGAGGATGGCAAGCTGGTGAATGCCGAGATTTCCGCCGTGGCCTATGACGGTGAGCGATTGTTGATGGCGAGTGACAAGCCGATTCCGGGCGAGGGGCGTTCAGCCGTCTTCTCATTGCCGCTGGATTCCAGTGGGCCGGATGATAGCCAGCTTGAGTATCTGACCACCCCGCTGATCCGTCAGGCGGTCAAGTATGAAGACTTCGCGCTGACTACCGATGGGCGTCACATGTTGGCGACTACCGGGTTTGATCGCATCGACAGCGAGAGCCATGCCCTCAATGCCTACAACCACCTGTTGATCTGGCCGCTGGGCGAACCCGACAAGGTACAGGTGGTCAACCCGGACCCGCGTGACGGGGTCGAGGGCTCACTGGAGTTTCGTCAGAAGCTGGAAACGGCCATTGGCCAGCCGTACTACAAGATCGAAGGGCTGGCGGTCGTCCCGAGTGACAGGGGCGATGGGTTGATCCTGTTCGGGGTGCGGGAACAAGGCAATTCGCATGATGATTTCGCGTATGTGCGTCGGGTCATCGGGGCGCGCTATGCCATGACCGACAGCGACAACATCGAGTTCATCGAGGAGCTTCACGACGTCTATGCCTTCGACCCG
Organism: Cobetia sp. 5-25-4-2; assembly: GCF_013374075.1. NCBI lineage: Bacteria > Pseudomonadati > Pseudomonadota > Gammaproteobacteria > Oceanospirillales > Halomonadaceae > Cobetia > Cobetia sp. 5-25-4-2. The sequence goes on from NZ_BLWK01000001.1 coordinate 983,199, forward strand.
GCCGAGTATGACGGCGTGGATCACGAGTGTGGTCTTTCTAGCCTGGAATATGATCCCTATCACGCACGCCTCTATCTGGTGACCAGCTTCGAGACCGAGCAGGGCAGTGAGGAGGTGATCGGGGGATATCTGTGGGTGCTGTCGCTGGCGGACTTCCACGCCGGGAAACCTCCGACGCTGGTGACGCATGAGGATGGTCGCGTGCTGGAGTTCGAGCACAAGGCGGAGGGGCTTGCGGTACTGGATCGCGAACGGCTGTTCGTGGTCTATGACAATGATCGCAACCATGAGCTGGGCAGCGTGGATGAACGGGATGAGCGCCACTCCTGTGAAGCGCCCTATACGATGCTGGCGCTGGTCTGACGGCAGCTCGCCGGCTCAGAAGCTTTCTCACTGCCCGGGAGAATCAGACTCACGGCTTTGCACTTGAATGGCAGACTGTCTGTCTTCGCCATGGCGCCGTTGTCGCCAGACGAGACTGATCAAAAAATCCAGGCGAAATCATCCATCTCCTGTCGGGATTGATGACGATAAAGCCCCGACATGCTTCTGCATGTCGGGGCTTTTCATGATCGCACCTTCCCTGTGTCAATGCGCTCTGTCACACGACATCGAGTGGTGAATCTTCTTTATCTCTGGCTCAAGATTACATGGCCTTGTAGAACAGATAATCGGCCTGGTACATCACGATTTCGACCTTGTCCTTGTGGGCGTCATCACAGGCCATGTCAGGAGCGGCACCGCCCTGGGTATTGAGGCGCTGTACATAGGTGACGCCCTGCATATGCCCTTCACCTTCGGCCGGATTGGCCTCGACCAGCTGCAGCGGAATATTGCCCTTGCCGTTGGGCTCTACCGCCAGCTGTGTGCCGGTGATCTTGGAGCCATCCATGGATTCCCAGGTGGCGGGCGGACCATAGTATTTGCCGACCTGCTTGCCATCAGCATCATTCAGCGCGGCATCCGGCCCCTTGAAGACCCAGCCCATGGTGCCATCATCCTTTGCTTCACAGGCCCATTTGATCTTGCCGACGCCAACAGTTTCCATGGCGACGTCATTGCCTTTCGGCACCGTGACGCTTTCGGGAATTTCCATGGCTTGAGCCATCGGGCTCATTGCGAGGGCAGCGAAAATACCAGAGATACAGGCGATTGTTTTCATCTTGACGACTCCGTAGACAGATAAGGTTCAGCTAGCGGTTGCAGGTGTGTCGTTGTCTCCCTTGCACTGCTCATAACGCTGGCCTTTCCCGTCTGGATGTCACGGGATCAAGATTTTTTCGTGCTTTCTATTCGAGGTGCGTTTCTGGCTTGTCAGGCGGAGTGAGGCAAGGACAGATTGAGGTAAGAGCGGGATGATCAAAGAAGGGAGGGGGAAGGAGAGAGTGGTGAAAGGAAGACGAAAGGAAGCCGAAAGAAAGAGGAAAGAGTGATGAACGATACAGGGCAGGTTTGAAGGCCCTGATACAAAGCCGCCCCGCAGCACCAAGGCTGCGGGGCGACTTTCCTGCGCGACCTGAACCCTGAAAGGTTCAGCCGTAATCGCGGGTGCCGCGAATCGGGTAGTGGTTGTCCGGCTTGCGGATGAACTCGATACCCCCGATGAGCGTGTCCAGGTCAGGACGCACGAAGGGCGCATTGGCGACTTCTTCGATCTGGACCTTGCCTTCGCCATTGACGATGAAGAAGGCCGGCTCCGGGAAATCGTGATCGGTTTCCTTCTCGCTGCGTGGCGTGGAGATGAACAGCCCCAGCGTTTCCATCTGCTCTACCGTCAGGCCACCGGCAATCGGGAAATTGAGATCCAGAGATTCGAGGTGCTCGTTCAGCTGCTGCTGGCTGTCGGCAGAGACGGCGACGAGATCCACGCCTTGTGCGCTGAAGCGCTCACGATATTCCGTCAGCTTGTTGAGGAACTTGGTGCAGATCGGGCAATGCTTGCCGCGATAGACGACCACCAGTTGCCAATCATGCTCGCCCTGGGGCTTGCCGAGCGTCAGGGTTTCGCCATCGTGGCGCTGGACCTGGATGGCCGGAAATTCACTACCTGGATGAAGCTTGCGTGTATACATGCAATCTGGCTCCCCTGTTGGATATCAAGATGTGCGATACGCCACATCTCCCTCTTGAATGACGCCATTGTCAGGGTTTTCAAGGGACCCTTGGCGGAACGCGGAGATGCATCCATCGCCAGGGGCAGGGACTGGTCGGGCCAGAGCCCCCTTGCCGGGGGCTCTGGCCTGCTGGGGAAAGCCTTAGCCAAGATAGCCGGTGTGTTCCAGCAGGATGGTCGTGCCGATGCCGATCAACACCAGGCCACCGATGATTTCCGCGCGCTTGCCGACCATCTTGCCCAATACGCCCCCGAGCATCACACCGGTGGTGGCCATCACGAAGGTGGCGGTGCCGATCGCCAGCGCAGTGGTGATGATATTCACGCCAGCAAAGGCAAGCCCGGCACCGACGGCCATGGCATCGATGCTGGTGGAAAGGCCAGTCAGCATCAGGCGGGGCAACGATTGCGGCGTGCTGCAATCCTCATCTTCCTCGTCCTTGGAGAGCCCCTCATGAATCATGTGGAGACCGAGCAGCAACAGCAGAGCGAAGGCGATCCAGTGGTCCCACTGTTCGACGTAGACGGCCAATGAGCGACCGATCAGCCACCCGATCATGGGGGTGATGGCTTCGATGACGCCAAAGATGAGGCCGATGCGCAGGGCATCTTTCAGGGACGGCCGTCGAATGGCCGCACCCTTGCACAAGGCAGCAGCGAAGGCGTCGCAGGACATGGAAAAGGCGAGCAGGAATGTCGATAGCAAAGGCATGTGTCAGGAAGTTCCAGGCCGGTTACGAGTCAATAACAGCGAGACACCACCGGCCGGAAGCGTCTGACTGTCATTGGTCTCGCCGAACCTTGTCCTGACCGATCATGGGCATGATCTGGATAGGTGGGTCCTCGGTGCCACGGCAATGCCTGCCGACCATGTTGACAACCGAGACTCTCGTTGGGTAACGAGAGCGGGCTACTCCCCAAAAACTGGTGGCATGTTAGCAACAAACTTTCGTCGTTTCATCCCCTTGTGTCACAAGCGTCTGACCGTCATAACTGGGCTACCGAGTCAGAGCGCCACAACACCGACGTTTCTGACGCCATCGAAGTCTTGAAGCTTCAACAGGATGCCAAGGAGTCAAGGGTATGAGCGACAGCTATCAGCCACCCAAGGTCTGGACATGGGAAAGTGAAAGTGGCGGCAAGTTTGCCAGCACCAATCGGCCTATTGCCGGACCGACGCATGACCAGGAGCTGCCGGTCGGGGAGCATCCCTTCCAGCTCTACTCCATGGCGACACCGAACGGTGTGAAGGCCACCATCATGTTCGAGGAGCTGCTGGCGCTCGGACATTCCGGTGCGGAATATGATGCCTGGCCGATCCGCATCGGTGATGGCGATCAGTTCGGCAGTGACTTCGTCGCGATCAATCCCAATTCGAAGATTCCCGCGCTGATGGATAGAAGTGGCGACACGCCTGTGCGTGTCTTCGAGTCCGGTTCCATCCTGCTGCATCTTGCGGACAAGTTCGGCGCGCTCATCCCCAAGGAGCCGGCCAAGCGGGTCGAGGTCATGAACTGGCTGTTCTGGCAGATGGGCTCCGCGCCGTATCTGGGTGGAGGCTTTGGCCACTTCTATGCCTACGCCCCGGAGAAGATGGAGTATCCGATCAACCGTTTCGCGATGGAGACCAAGCGTCAACTGGACGTGCTGGATCGTCAGCTGGCCGACAACGCCTATATCGCCGGTGACGAATACAGCATCGCGGATATCGCCATCTATGCCTGGTATGGCGCGCTTGTCGAAGGCAAGCTCTATGACGCTGCCGAGTTCCTTTCCGTGCAGGACTACCCCCATGTGCAGCGCTGGGCCAAGTCGATTGCCGAGCGTCCTGCGGTCAAGCGTGGTCGCATGGTCAATCGTTTCTGGGGGGAGCCGCATGAGCAGCTGATCGAACGCCATTCGGCGAGTGACTTCGACACCAATACCGAAGACAAGCGCGCCGACTGACCCTCAAGACACAATGTCTAATGTCTTGTGAAGTTGCCGCTGTCTGGCAATCAAAAAGGGCTACCCATCGGGTAGCCCTTTTGCATTCTGGCCATCAGTCCCTGAGGAAACTGACTCAGTCCTGGCAAACCTTGAGCACGACCTTGCCCACATGACCTTTCTGCTGGAAGACGGCCTGGGCAGCGACTCTGCCTTGGCAGCGCTGGTGATGGCGATCACATGAGCACCACGTGCCTTGGCGAGCTGAACGGCTGCAGAGCCGACGCCCCCTGAGGCGCCGGTGATCAACACGCGTTCCCCCTTGGCAAGCTGCGTGCGTGTCAGCAGGTTCTCGGCGGTGGAGTAGGAACATGGGAATGAGGCCAGTTCCACATCGCTCAGTGCGCTCTTGATGGGGTGTGCATGGCGTGCTGCCACCTTGGTGTATTCGGCGAAGCCGCCATCGCCCTTGGAGTACCACGCCAGGCGTGTGTTGATGTCGGTGTTGTTGATGCCAGCAGCCCCGACGCGCACCAGTACGTCGCGCGGGCCGGGAACCGGACGGGGGATGTCGTCGCGCACTTCCAGCACCTCCGGGCCGCCGTGGCCGGTCAGATAGATATCGGCATGGTGTCATGGCGTGTGGATACAGCGCTCATTTACGAGACTCTCCCAGGAGGGTGAGGGTGGTGGAAAGTGCCGCTTCGATCGCTGTGTCGCCCAGTACCAGCCAGGCCGAGGATGCCCCTTCATGAATCAGGAACAATTCGTTGGCGAGATCTTCCCGGCGACTGCGCGTGCCAAGCCAATGGAGGGTTTCCCGCTTGTGACGGGTGACGGCATCACTGACGTCACGATTGTCAGGGAAGGCCGCCAACGCATTGATCGACATGCAGCCATTGGGGGCTTCGTGCTTCATCCAGTGGCCCAGTCGTCGGTAAAGATGACTGAGCGCAGCGGCGCCATCGCTGGGCACCTCGTCCTCAAGAAAGGCGAGGTAGCGCTCATGGCGATGCTGGAGGGCACCGATGACCATGCTTTCCTTGGAAGGAAAATGTCGGTAGAGGGTGCGTAGGCTCACGCCAGAGGCAGCCTTGAGCTCTGACACACTGGGTTCTGCGAAGCCACGCTGGCTGAAGAGGGCTTCCAGGCGAGCGGCGATGTCGTGCTGAATCATGGAAGGACCATCGTCGAAGATTTCAGGGAGAGCGTTTGTTCTACCTCTGCAGGGTAGAGCGTTCATTCTCCCTGTGTCAATGTCCTGCAGCATTGTCCCGCTCGTCACCCCCCCCTTTGATGGCTCGGCGACCCACGTGCGGTCCTCAATGAGGAACGACATCCTGTCCCCAGAGCGCAAGAGACTGCTTTCATCACGACCAATGGCGATGATTTCGGCCACCTGCTGGCTGGATTCTCGAGATAACGTTGCGACACTTTATGGTAAAGATTATCATTCGCGCTCAATTTGCTGGCGCAGGGGGCGTCAGTCATGGCCATGCTCTGTCGAATACAGGGCGAGATGTTGATTCAGCAGGACGCTGGCACATCACATAGAAGGGTTCCAGGTGCCAAGTCATTCTCGTAACCACGTCGTCAACAAGAATACCGTCAGCAAGAGCACCGTCAGCAAGAGCAAGGGGCCATTTTCCTGTCTGGTCTTCAGCCTCATGGCATTGCCGAGTACCACACTGGCGGCAGGTGAGTCGGCACAGGACGCCTCGGCAGTCGCAAGCTCGGTGATGGTGGTCACCGGCCAGCGGGAATCGGAAGTGGCGCCGGGCAGTTACCGTGCAGAGGCCTCAAGCCTTGCCAACAAGCAGTCGGTGGAGTTTCTCGAGCAGGCCCGCACCATCAATGTGGTGACCCGGCAGGTCATGCACGACTTCAATCTCGATGACTTGGAAGAGTCGCTGCAGCCGGTGGCTGGCATTCAGCTGGGCAATACGCTGGGGGGCACCGAGGATGGCTTCGTCAAGCGAGGCTTCGGCAGCAACAGCGATGGCTCGATGCTGATCGATGGCATCCGTCAGCCGCGCCGTACCTACACCACGGCGACGGTGGACCGCGTCGAAGTCCTCAAGGGGCCGTCATCGCTCTTCCAGGGCCAGCAGAACCCCGGCGGCGTGATCAACATGGTCACCAAGCGTCCGCAGTACGAGACGCACACCGAGATCAGCGGTGAAGTCAGCTCCTTCGGCGGTGGCAATACCACCCTGGACACTACCGGTCCCATCGAGGATACCGGCCTGGCCTATCGCTTCATCCTGTCGCATGAGGATGAGGACTCCTGGCGCGAGTACGGCAATGACCGCCGCACCACCATCGCCCCGTCCTTGCGTTGGGAGGGCGAGCACAGCAGCGCCCAGATCAGCTACGAGTATCAGGACTACGAGCTGGATATCGATCGTGGCACCGTCTTCTACAACGGCAGCGCCGCCAACGTCACGCGTGGCACGCGTTTCGATGAATCCTGGAACCGCGTCTATGGCCATGACGAGTCCGTCAATGCCTGGTGGAAGCAGGAAGTCACCGACAACTGGGACATGAAGCTGACCTACGGCTGGACGCGTCGTCAGTACAGCGATGCGCGCGCCAACGTCACGAATGTCAGCGACAGCGGTGATGTGACCGTGCGCGCCGAAGAGAACCAGGGCTATGAACGCAGCGAGCACTACACGGCGCTGGACGCCATGGGTGATGTCGAGATCGCGGGGCAGCGTCACCAGCTGGTCATCGGTGCCGATTACGAGACCACCCGCGACTATCTGGATGAGCGCTATTTCGGCGACTCCGTCACGGTCTCCACCGTCACCGACGTGAATCACGGCCAGCTGGCTCAGGTGACCTCCGACGACATCAACACCTCGCGCAGCAATCGTCTCGACGAGAGTCAGGCCATCGGGGTCTATGTCAGCGACCGCTGGTATCTGAGTGACAAGTGGATTCTGGGCCTTGGCGGGCGCTACACCTGGTTTGATCAGCAGAGCGGGCAGGGCGAGGACTTCGTGTCTGACCCCGATTACAGCGATGACCTGTTCCTGCCCTCCGCGAACCTGCTGTATCGCATCGACGATGCCAGCTCCGCGTACCTCAGCTACAGCGAATCCTTCGTGCCCAACGGCAGCGACAGCGACAGTGGCGAGAGCCTCGACCCTGAGCTCGGCAAGGGCTATGAGATCGGTTACAAGCGTCAGTGGAATCCGCGTCTGGCGACGTCTGTGGCGCTCTACCAGATCCGTAAGGAAAACGTCGCAGTCACTGACAATGGGGTGACTCGCACCATCGGTGAAGCCGGCTCGCAAGGCCTGGAATTCAGCCTCGAAGGCGCCCTGACGGATCGTACTTCCTTGCTGTTCAGCTATGCCTACACCGATACCGAAGTGCTGGAGGATACCGAAGGCACCGAGGGCAATCGTCTGCCGAACGCGGCGCTCAACGCGGCCAGCCTCTATCTGGCACATGATCTGGCGATTGATCCATCCTACGGCGAGTGGCGTGTCGGCGGTGGCGTGCGCTACGTCGGTGAGCGTGAAGGTGACGACGACAACAGCTTCTCGATGGATGCCTACACCGTGGCGGATGCCTTCGTCGGCTGGCGTCACGACATCTTCGGGCCAGACACAGAATTCAAGCTGAATGCGAAGAATCTGTTCGATACCGCCTATTACTACGGCAGTGGCGGTGACACGCGCGTACTGGTGGGCGATCCGATGGGAATTACCCTGTCGGCCAGCGTGGGCTGGTAACACCGCTGATTGCTCTTTATGAGCTGATTGCTCTTTATGAAGAGGGGACGACAGGCAACTGTCGTGGACCAGGGGCGCTCCAATGCGCCCCTGATGCGTTGCGACGACTCGACATCGGGGCCTGACGTATCGGGTCCTGCCGCTGATTCAATCGGATTGGCTGATAGACTGACGTCTCGAGGGTCTCTTCCTTCATTCGATGTCACTACTGTCCGGAGAGCTTCACATGCTCGACTCGCTTCCCCTTGCCGATATCCGTGCCTTTGTCATGACAGCGGATCACGGCAGTTTCACCCGGGCCGCCGAGACGTTGGGCGTATCGCGTTCACAGGTGTCCAAGCAGGTCACCGCGCTGGAGAAGCTGCTGGGCGTTACTTTGATGCAGCGTTCCACTCGCTCGTTGCGGCTCACCGAGAGTGGTCATCTTCTCCACGCGCAATGTCGTAGTGCGCTGGGCGACATGGCGCAGATCGTGACGCTGGTGCGTGAAGAGCGTAACGCCATGCGCGGTCGGATTCGGCTCAACAGTGTCGGGGGCCCCATCGGCGAGCGTCTGCTGGGGCCAGCCGTTCACGCCTTCATGCAGGCCTGGCCGGAGGTCGAGATCGAACTGGATTTCAGCAGTCATCGCGTGAATCTGATTCGCGATGACTTCGATATCGCCCTGCGCATGGGTGCACTCGAGGATGCCGATTTCATTGCTCGTCCGCTGGCGACTCTGTCCTATGTGGTCGTGGCGAGTCCTGACTATCTTTCGCGGCATGGCTCACCGCAAACTCCCGGTGGCCTGCAGGCTCACCGCTGCCTGGTGGGCTCGGTCGCGCGCTGGAGCTTTCGCGCCCGACATGACCCGAAAAGCGAGACACAGGTGGATATCAGTGCCCAGTTGCAGTGTCGCAACGGGCATGTGCTGGTCAGTGGTGCCCTGGCCGGCAACGGCATCATTCGCGTGCCCAGACTCTACTGTGATGACGCCATCGCAAGCGGAGAGCTCAAGGAAATCCTGCAGGATTGGCAGCCGGCGGATGTGCCGTTGTCATTGATCTACCATCGTGAGCGCCATCGTCCGCTGCGTACCATGCGTCTGATCGAACATCTGGTCACCTGGTTTGATGAGCGCAATGCCTGATTGTGTGCTTCATTACCAAGTGAGTCATGCTGAGTTGATTAGGAGCACGATGCTCCTGTGAATGTCGGCCTTCAGTGGGAAACCGCTGGGGATTCACGCATTGCGTGCGCGATGTGCTGGCGGCAAGTCACGGAGTTTCCAGGTGGGATCAATCTGACAGGGAGTCGCTCATGAACCTGATCGCTGCATTGGCCAGTGCGTTGTCAGTCTGAATGCGCCACTTGCCGAATTACCTTCATCAACCGCCCTACGGTGTGGCGACGCTCGCGTCGGAGGCGCTTGACCTGTTGGAACGGCTGTACCGACATGACGCTGACACCCTGGCGCATTCCTGGCGGGTGGCAGGGCTTTCGGCCTCGCTCTATGCCAGGCTGCTCGACCCGCAGGCGCGCAGTCTTTCCTTGCAGGCACTGCACCATGCGGCGCTGCTGCATGATATCGGCAAGCTCTCTATCCCTCGCGAGTTACTGCAGGCGCCACGAGCGCTGATACCAGAGGAGCGCTGCCTGATGCAGTGCCATGCGAGTGAAGGTGGCCTGCTGCTCGACACGCTAGGGGAGCCGCTGCGTACGCTGAGTATCGAGATTGCGGTAGGGCATCACGAATGCTGGGATGGCTCTGGCTACCCTGGCCAGATCATGACGCAGGCACTGCCCTTGCATTGCCGAGTGGTCGGGCTCATGGATGTCTTTGATGCATTGGCGTCTCCTCGGGCCTACAAGGCGGGATGGCCGCTGGACAGATTGATCGCCTTGTTCGTTGCCCAGGCCGGGCGTCAGTTCGATCCGCAGTTGATCGGTCGCCTCTCACCCCTCTGGAAGGAACTGCTCGCGGTGCATCATCAGTTGCTTGATCAGACACGAAGTGATTGAGCGTGGTGATGTCTCTTCGGGACATTCAAAGGCCCCTGTCATGAACATCGACAGGGGCCTTTGAAGTTTAAGTGCCATGCGAGCAATGCGTCATCAACAGCAGCGCTCACGCTTGATGGCGGCCCAATCGGTGGCGGGGTGCTGGCGGCCGTGGTTGCCGGCATAGGCCGCGATCTTGGGCGACTCCCAGTCTGCGAGAACATCACCTTCCAGCCGGTAGATCTCCACACCGAGCGGGTTGCAGGTCTCCAGCGGGTCACGCGCATCAGGGCCCCACAGGTCCACTGACAGATCGCCACCCGGACAACAGGACATCGCGCACAGCAGATCTGTCTCGGCGAAGAACTCCAGATAATCGCCCTTGCGTGCCGGGCAGGCCTTCATGAAGTACTTGTCTTCGTTGTTGAGGCCGGTGCACTGGAAGATGTTGAGCACATCGTGGATATCGAATTCGGTCAGGCCCCAGGGCGCCACCGCGCGGACCAGATTGGAGTGGCAGTGGTGATCGAAGTCCTCGCCGGTCAGCAGGCGATTGACGTAAGGGTCGCAGCGCGTGCCCAGCAGGTCATGCACGCGACCGCCTTCTGCATCGACACCATAGTCGGCGAGGGTGTCATCGATGATGGTCGCCATCGGGCGCAGGTAGGGCAGTGTGGACCACAGGCGATCATAGGTGCTGACATGCGCGCGCTGCAGCTGGCGGGTGCGAGACGCCCACATGCGTTCACGCGGATTGTGCAGATTCCACATGTTGAAATCACCGACCTGTGATCCCTCGGTGATCTTGATGCGCAGCACGTGGCCGGCCGGCACTTCCCATGCCAGGCCATCGCGCAGCGGCACGGTATGGGTCGCGACCAGTGTGCGCTCGGCCTTGCCTTCGGTGAGGCTGTCGTAGAAGTCGCGATCGATGTCCAGAATCGACCCCTTGCTGGCTTGATAGGCGGCAGGTACATCACTCATGACAGGACTCCCGGGGTTGTTAGGTCTGGTCTCTCATTGAGGATCGATGGCGGCATTGTCGGATAATGAAATCGAGCAAGGACGACGTCCACTGTCAGATTGCCACGTCAGGCGCTTCAGTACATTTTTCGGCGACAATGAAACCTTCGGGAGGATGAAACAGAACTGGCGCAGGGATTGCTCCCTGCGCCAGTTCTGTTTCATTCCTGAGTCCAATGTTGCCCTCAGGCCAAGGGTGTCTCTTGGCCGACAGCAGATCTGATCAGCCATTGAGCACGCCCAGCCAGGCCCACAGGCCGAGCAGGGTGGCGATCAGCACCGGCGGCGTAAGGATCAGGCCGACCTTCATGTATTGCCCCCAGCTGATGTGATGGCCTTTCTGATCGAGCACATGCAGCCACAGCAGTGTGGCGAGACTGCCGATCGGGGTGAACTTGGGGCCCAGATCATTGCCGATCACGTTGGCGTAGACCATCAGCTCACGCGTCGCGTCGCTGACCTGCTGCGCGGTGAGGTGGTCGATGGCCAGCGCGCCGATCAGCGTGGCCGGCATGTTGTTCATCACCGAGGCGGTGGCGGCAGCCAGCACGCCGGTACCGAGGGTGGCGATCAGACTGCCCTGGCTGGCAAGCCAGGCGAGGATGTCGCTGGCGTGGTCGGTCAAGCCGGCATTGCCCAGCCCGTAGACCACCAGGTACATGCCGACCGAGAACAGCACGATCTGCCACGGCGCACCGCGCAGCACCGGGCCGAGTTCGATCACGGCATCACCGCTGCCCAGCCAGCGCCCGGCGATGGCCAGCAGCATCAGCGCGGCGCTGCCGGTGACGACGGCGAGCGGGATGCCCAAGGGCGCGGTCACGAAGTAGGACACCAGCAGCACCCCCAGCAGCGGAAAGGCCGCGCGGAAGACCTGGGGGTCCTTGATGGCGCTCGACGGTGCCTCGAGTTTCTCCAGCGCATAGTCTGACGGTAGTTCCTTGCGGAACATCAGCCACAGCACGATCAGCGTGGCGGCCAGTGCGATCAGATCCACCGGTACCATCACCGCGGCGTAATGCGTGAAGGAGATATCGAAGTAGTTGGCACTGACGATGTTGACCAGATTCGAGATCACCAGCGGCAGGCTGGTGGAATCCGCCACGAACCCTGTGGCGATGATGAAGGCCAGCGAGGCCGCCGCCGAGAATTCCAGGCGTACCAGAATCGCGATCACGATCGGTGTCAGCAAAAGGGCCGCGCCATCATTGGCGAAGAAGGCCGCGATCACCGCGCCTAGCAGCACGATGAGCGGGAACAGCCTGCGTCCGTTGCCGCCGCCCCAGCGTGCGACATGCAGTGCCGCCCAGCTGAAGAAGCCCGCTTCATCGAGAATCAGCGAGATGATGATCAGCGCCACGAAGGTGAAGGTGGCGTCCCAGACGATGTCCCACACCACCAGTACGTCCGGCAGCGTGACCACGCCGCAGACCAGTGCGATCACGGCGCCGCCCAGTGCACTGGTGCCGATGCCCAGACCGCGTGGTTGCCAGATCACCAGTGCCAGCGTGATGACGAAGATTGCCAAGGCAAGCATGACGTCTCCTTGTCGAGGGGGAAGAGCAAGAGAAGCACGACGTGTGCGAACACGGACAGCGTCAGATCGTGCTCTGATTGACGCGTTTCGAGACCTCTTCGGCACTCTCGACACGCTCGGAATAGCGCTCGGTCAGATAGTCACTGCGCTCGCGGTTCATCCAGGTGAACTTCATCAGCTCTTCACAGACATCGACGATGCGCAGATACAGCGGTGACATGCGCATGCGGCCGTTTTCATCGAATTCATTGAAGGCGCGCGGCACGGACGACTGGTTGGGGATGGTCAGCATGCGCATCCAGCGCCCCAGAATGCGCATCTGGTTGACGCTGTTGAAGCTCTGGCTGCCGCCGCTGACCTGAAGGATGGCAAGTGTCTTGCCCTGGGTAGGACGTACGCCGCCCAGTGACAGCGGAATCCAGTCGATCTGCGCCTTCATGATCGAGGTCATCGCGCCATGACGTTCAGGGCTGGCCCAGAGCATGCCCTCGGACCACTGAGCCAGCTCGCGCAGCTCCTGCACCTTGGGGTGATCGGCCTCGCAGTCATCCGGCAATGGCAGGCCGGCCGGCGAGTACAGGCGCACCTCGGCACCGAAGGCGCGCAGCAGGCGCGCCGCTTCCTCGGCGGCAAAGCGCGAGAAGGAACGCTCACGCAGGGAGCCGTACAGCACCAGTATGCGCGGCGCATGACGTGGAGCATCCGGGCCGACCAGGCGGTCGATTTCCAGCGGTCGCCAGTGTTCGGCATCGATATTGGGCAGGTCGGCCAGTGCCGCTTTCATCGCGTCGGTCATATTGTCTTCTGTCAGCAGGTGAGACGTGTCGGGAGTGTGTGCGTTCATGATTCAGGTCCTGGGGGCGTGGACGACGTCGCCGTCTTCCTTGGTGTATTGCGCGACCGGATTGTCCAGAAGCTCCAGTACCGTCTCCGACGGGCGGCACAGGCGCGTGGCTGCGGGCGTGACCACGATGGGGCGATTGATCAGGATCGGGTGGGCCATCATGGCGTCGATCAGCTCGGCATCGCTCATGGACGGGTCATCCAGATTGAGCTCCTCAAAAGGCGTACCCTTGCGGCGCAGCAGCGGGCGCGGTCCACCGCCCATGGCGTCGATCAATGCTTCCAGCGTCTCGCGCGTCGGGGGTGTGACCAGATACTCGATGACTTCCGGTGTCTCACCGGAGGCCTTGAGCATGGCCAGCACATTGCGTGACGTGCCGCAGGCCGGGTTGTGGTAGATCGTGATCGTGTGGGAAGAGCGAGTGGATTCAGTCATCGTTTCCGGGCTCCTGCGACGTACCGGGAGTGTGGGCGTTACCGCAGCTGGGCAGGGTGAGAGAGGCCAGCAACGGATCGCAGACCACCGAGGAGCCAGCACAGCAGTCGCGTACCAGAAACTGCACGGTGGCGAGCATGTGCTCGAGGTTGGCGCGGTAGATCAGCGAACGGCCCTCGCGCTGGGAGTGGATCAGCCCCGCGCGACTCAACACGCCCAGATGAGTCGAGAGCGTGTTGTGCGGCACCTCGAGACGACGGGCGATCTCGCCGGCCGGTAGTCCCTCTGGTTCATGGCGTACCAGAAGGCGAAACGTGTCCAGACGCGTGGCCTGGGATAGCGCCGCGAAGGTGTCCAGCGTGGCCTGCGGGTCGGGCAGGCTGTCAGTATCATTCATATCATCTTGTCCATATGTCGAGACTTATCGAAATGACGATGGTGCGATGATAGATCAGCGTGCCGCATATGGGAAGGTGCCCGGAGGAAAGAATGGGTGCAGATAGCCCTTGGCCATTCTCGAGGATTTGTGAGGGCGCGTATTCCGGTCAGGCAAAGCCCGCACAGTCTTGGTAGCATGTGCGCCATTGATTACCGGACAAGGGAAGATGGCACGATGATGATGGTATTGCAGATTCTGGGGGGCTTCGTGCTGGCGGCGGGGGTGCTGCTTGCGGCAGTGCCGGAGCTGGTCAATCGCTTCAAGGGCTCGGATGACACGCCCTTGACCGTGCCCAGACAAACGGGCGCGGCGATCTCTCGCCGGATTCGCTGGGGCTGGGTCATCGCGGTAGGGTACCTGCTGATGTATCCGCCGATCGGTCTGGGAGTGTTGCCGGTGCTGGTGACACTCGCCGTGGCGGGTATCGCCGGCATCATGACGGCACGCCTGATGGGGTTGATGCTGGATGGCATCGACATGCGTCATCTGTTCCGCTTTGCTGCCGAGTCGCTGATTCTCGGCGGCCTGTGGACCTGGTTCGTCAAGCTGTCCGCTTGAGAGGGGGCTCCCAGGCAGAGAGCGATTCCCGCTGTTTTCCCCTTCCCTGAGGCCTCTCCATGCCGCTCAATGACAATACGCTAGCCGCATTGGCTCATCTGGACAGGTCGCACCCCGTTCTGGTGACAGGAGCGACGGGGTATGTGGCGGGACAGCTGATCCGTCGCTTGCTGCAGGAGGGTCTGACAGTGCATGCCGCCGTGCGGGATCCAGGTAACACCGAGCGTCTGGCGGCACTCAAGGCACTGGAAGACAGCATGTCGGGCAAGCTGCGCGTCTTCGCCAGTGATCTGCTCGAGCAGGGCTCTTACGCCGAGGCGATGGCGGGGTGTGCGGTGGTCTTTCACACCGCCTCGCCTTTTGTCGTCAGTGTCGAGGATGCACAGCGAGATCTGGTGCGGCCAGCAGTGGAGGGCACGCGTAACGTGCTCCAGGAAGCCAATCGTCAGAGCAGTGTCGAACGCGTGGTGCTGACCAGCAGTTGTGCTGCCATCTACAGTGACAATGCCGATGCGCTGGACACCCCGCGTGGCTGTTTCGACGAGAGTGTCTGGAATACTACGGCGTCGCTGACACACCAGGCCTACTCCCACTCCAAGACGCTGGCGGAACAGGCCGCCTGGCAGATCGCCGAGCAGCAGTCGCGCTGGCGGCTGGTGGTGATCAATCCCTCGCTGGTGCTCGGCCCCGCGATCAGCGATGACACGCACGGCGAATCCTTCAGCCTGATGACGCAGCTATGTGACGTCACGCTCAGGATAGGCGCGCCGGATTACGGCATGGGCGTGGTGGATGTGCGGGATGTCGCCGAGGCGCATCTGGCGGCGGGATTCTTGCCCACGGCCACCGGGCGTCATCTGGTCGCCGGGCACTCCTCAAGCTTCATCGCGCTGGGGCGCCTGTTGAGTCATCACGCCGGCCCGCAATATGCGATTCCCATTCGCCAGCTGCCCAGATGGCTGGTGTGGCTGGCGGGTCCGCTGGCCAACAGGGCGGTGACCCGCAAGATCGTCTCACGCAACGTGGGGCATGCCTTCGTGTTCGACAATACCCGCAGCCGTGAGCAGCTGGGGCTGATCTACCGGCCCCTCGAGACGACGCTGCACGACATGTTCGATCAACTGGAGGCCAGCGGCCGCCTGTCGTGAACCTCATCTTCTGCATGTCAGCGACGTCGCAGCGGCTCCAACAGGGCATTCAACCCGTTGTGATCTATCTCGTGCATCAGCGCCAGCAAGCGACCTATCTCGCCTTGCGGAAATCCCTTGCGCGCAAACCAGCCCAGGTAATCGCCGGGCAGGTCGGCAATCAAGCGTCCGGCGTACTTGCCATAGGGCATCTGGCGGGTCGTCAGTTTCTGCAGATCTTCGGGGCTCATCCAGTGACTCTCATTCCACTCGGTTAAGGACGGTCTGGTCAGTTGCAGGTGCCATTCTGGCACAGCTGTGATGCAACGGTTGGGTTTTGCTCCGGCACCGCCATGTCCTGATCATACTCATGATACGGAGTGACTCATGTCCCGCGACTATCAGAACCTCGAGCAGCTACCCCTCGCCGGAGAATGGCGTAACGGCCGAGCCGGCAGGACGCTTGAGGTGGTGGATCCCTTCGATCAGAGCTCGCTGCTCTCGATTCCCATGGCCAATGCCGAGGATCTCGATGCCAGCTATCGCAGGGCGCGTGATGTCCAGCCTGACTGGGCTCTAACACCGGCGAGCGAGCGCGCTGGCGTGATGCACAAGGTGGTGGAGCTGATGGACGAGCGACGCGAGGAGTTGCTCGGCTGGCTGGTGCGTGAGTCGGGCAGTACCCGCCTCAAGGCTCAGGCGGAACTGGCGGCGGCCCGTGCGATCACGCTGGAGTCCGCCGCGATGGCCAATCGCGTGGCCGGGATGGTGATGGAGGCTCAGGTACCGGGCAAGGAGAGCCGTGTCTTCCGCAAGCCGCTGGGTGTCATCGGCATCATCAGCCCGTGGAATTTCCCGCTGCATCTGACCCAGCGTTCCCTGGCGCCGGCACTGGCACTCGGCAACAGCGTCGTCATAAAGCCGGCCAGTGATACCCCGCTGACCGGCGGCCTGCTGCTGGCCAGATTGTTCGAGGAGGCGGGGCTGCCTGCCGGCGTCTTGAGCGTGGTGGTCGGTGCCGGCAGCGAGATCGGCGATGCCTTCGTGGATCACGAGGTACCGAGGCTGATCTCCTTCACTGGTTCCACCCAGGTGGGCAAGGGTATCGGTAGTCGCGCCGTCGGTGGTGATCATCTCAAGCAGGTTGCCTTGGAGCTGGGCGGCAACAGCCCCTTCGTGGTGCTTGACGATGCGAACATCGAGCAGGCGGTGGACGCCGCGCTGGTCGGCAAGTTCCTGCATCAAGGGCAGATCTGCATGGCCATCAACCGCATCATCGTCGATGCGTCGGTCCATGACGCCTTCGTCGATCGCTTCGTGGCGCGTGCCCGTGAGCTGAAGGTCGGCAACCCCGCCCAGGACGATACCGTCATCGGGCCGATCATCAATGCCAAGCAGCGTAATGGTCTGCTCGAGATGATCGAGACGGCCAAGGGCGAGGGCGCCAAGGTGATGCTTGAGGGCGAGGCGCAGGGTCAGCTGGTGCCGCCGCATGTGTTCACCGATGTCACCAATGACATGAGCCTGGCGCAGAACGAGATCTTCGGCCCGGTGGTCGGCATCCAGAAAGCCCGTGATGAAGCGCATGCGCTGGAACTTGCCAATGGCACCGAATATGGCCTCTCGGCCTCCGTCTTCACCGCGGATATCGCACGCGGCGAGCGCTTCGCGCTTAAGGTCGAGGCGGGCATGGTGCACGTCAATGACATGCCGGTGAATGATGATCCACGCGCGCCCTTTGGCGGCGAGAAGAATTCAGGCCTTGGGCGCTTCAATGGCGACTGGGTGCTGGAGGAATTCACCACCGATCAATGGGTCAGTCTGCAGGTCGAGCCACGTCAGTATCCGTTCTGATCCCTCTTATCTGTAGTTGCGCATGACAAACAACGCCCCGCTCAGCCTTCTGGCTGAGCGGGGCGTTTTTGATGGTGAGTAATGCAGACATGTCATGGTGATGATGCAGGCAAGAAGGCCTAGGGATCTTGACAGCAAGGGCGGCGCTGTAGAGAGGACAGAGACGCAAGCTGCGATCATCAGTAGGGATCGAGGGCGGAAAGCGTCACGACCAGCCCCAGTACCAGCGCCGCCAACATCACTTCCAGTCGCGTCATCCACTCAAGGGCTCGTGTGGTGCCGCCCTGGCCGGAAAGCTTCGGCACAAGCCAATAGCGATTGAAGAGGGCGATACTGACCATGCTGAGCACCAGCCCGATCTTGATGGCCAGCAGTCCTTGATAAGGGTGTGACCAGTCCAGCGGGGGTGTCCCGAGAATCAGCCCGGTATTGAGGGCCCCCGTCACGACCACCAGAGCGACCGCGAGGTGGCCCATGCGGGAGAAGCGTATCAAGGCAGCTCTGGCGGCTTGGCACAAAGTTTCGGCATGCAATGCACGCAGGGTGGACACCACCGGGAACAACGCCCCGATCCAGAAGCCACCACTGAGTAGGTGCAGCCATTGATTGGCGCGGTGAATACCTCCCAGCCAGCCACCGTGCATGGCGGCGTGACCGGAGAACGCAAGGCTTGCCAACATTGCCATGCTCGCAAGCGCCAGGACCACCAGGCGATGTGCGGGAATCACCATCAGCGCCAGCAGTGCCATCGACAGGATGCCTGCCTTGCCTGCCCAGGCAAGCCCCGAGGTCGTCTGGGTCATGACGCTCCATGCCAGGGAGACATTGGAGAGATCTCCCCAGCCAGCCCCGATGATGGCAGTCTGGAGTGGCAGTTGGCAGGCAGTGGCGATCACGGCCAATGCCAGTGCCAGGCGCAAGGCCCCCGACCAGCGCTCCTCAAGCCAGAGGCGCAGCTCGCGCGATGACGATGTCAGCAGGAATCCGCTGACGCCCCAAAGGAACACGACCGCTCCGTCAAGGACGAAGCGGCTCGCGGCAAGGGCGTTATCGGGGCCGATCACGGCGTGACGGTGAACTGATACTGGCCTTCGGTCTTGTGACCATCGGTGGAAAGCACATGCCATTTGACGGCATATTTTCCTGCCTCGAGCGTCTTGCTGACCGGAGCGTTCAACGTCTTGCCGCCATTGTCGAGAGTGGCATCCCCCAGGGAGACGGGGTTGCCATCGACTCTGCTGAGACCCAGGCCACTGAAGGGCAACTCCAGCCCTTCGCTGAAGGTGAGGCTGATGCGAGTCGGCGAGGCGATTCTGGCGCCGTCCGCGGGATTGGCACTGCTGACATGGGCGTGAGCGAATGCCTGGCCACTGAACAGCAGGCTGCCAGCGACGAGTGTGGTGAGCCAATGTCTTGCATGCGTCATCTTGATGTCCTCTGGACTTCGGTCGCGTTGACTTGTGCATGGTCCAGCCATGGGGATTCACACCCTCTGGCCAGAGGTATGCACTTGCAGAAGGGGCACGTTACCTCAGCCAGCACTGTGGTGTCCCCCGCAATAATGTCGCACCCCGAGTTCCGCCTGGTGGCGGATCAATGACTGATCAGAGAGACGCTACCCAGCCAGGCAAGCCTGAGCGCCAGCAACGACAGCGCCCATTTGAACAGGCCATCGAAGTGCCGGTTGGAGACACGATCCAAAAAACGCAGTCCGAGGCGGGTACCGATCAGGCCCGCACCGATCATCAGCACGATCAGGGGCAACCACTCATGGAAGAGAAACCCTGCCATGCCGAAGATGAAGGCCTTGGTGAGGTGCTGCGCGACCATGCAGGCCGCGAAGGTCGCCACCTTGGTGTGACGCTCGCCGCCGCCTTGCTTGATGAAGCTTGCGACCAGTGGGCCGCTGGCCCCGATCAGACTCGAAAGGAACGTCGTGATGGCACCGGCGATCAAGGTGCCTGTGCGGCTCAATGCCCGCTTGGGCAGCGGCGGCCCCCAGCAGGTGAACAGCACGAACAGCGCGATGGAAAGCTCCAGTACCCCTTCAGGCAAGCGGATCAACACCCAGGCTGCCACCAGCGCACCCAGCGCCACACCCGGCAGAAAGGCCAACAGACGGCGCATGTCGATATGGCGCCAGGTCATCGCCATGCGCCCGCCGTTGGAACCCAGCTGTACCATCCCATGGACAGGAATCAATGCAGCGGCAGGCATCAACTGCGCCATGATCATGATCAGCAACGTCCCACCGCCAACCCCGACAGCAGCGGACAAGGCTGACGTCAGCAGGGCAAGTAGCAGCAACGCGCAGACGATAGGCAGCGAGAGCGGGAAATGCTGCGCGAGGCCATCGAGCAGGCTTGCGAGGTAGGGAATATCGGCGGAATTGGCGGGCATTGCAGGCATCCTGTGCAGATAGCCAATAAAGATGGATAGGGTCTCAGGCAGACGACATGATGCATGACCTGCCTGACAAGCGTGCAAGGCTACCGTGACAGAGAGGCTCTGCCCAGTATCTCAGGTGTCACCTGAGGGTGTTGCAGGCCCCCCTGGAAGATTCATCCGCTGATGAGCTGGCAAGTGTCGGCTGACTTGGACATCAGAGAGGTGCTTTCCAAAGGCAATGGTGTAGTGTCCGGTGCCTGTCATTGCCGTGGCTGGCGCTTTTCAGCCAGCACTCAGCATATACCTGCAGGATGGGGGCTTTTCTGCAGATGTTGCGCTTGTCATGGGAGCGGTGTTCAGTGAAGGTCAGTGGGATAAAGGAGGGTAGGCATGAAGCTGTTGTTGCTTGAGGATGATGACCTGCTGGCAGAAAGCCTCGCTGAACTGCTGGAAGATAATGGCTATCGACTGGATGTCTCCACGAGTCTGCATGAAGCACAGGCTTTCATAGCGACGGAACAGTATGCATTGGTCGTTCTGGATCTCGGGCTTCCGGATGGTTCGGGGTTGGAGTTGCTGAAACGCTGGCGACAGTCTCACGTGGATATTCCCGTGCTGATTCTTACGGCACGTGATACCTGGGAGGACAAGGTTGTGGGGTTGCGCAGCGGGGCAGATGATTATCTGACCAAGCCATTTCATGAAGCCGAGTTGCTGGCGCGACTTCATGCGCTGCTTCGGCGTCGCCAAGGGGGAGGCCATACGTATCTTGAGGTCAGCGGGATTCAGCTGGATGAGGAGTCGCAACGTGTCCGTTGCGACGGCGAGGATTGGTCGACCTTGACGGCTACCGAATTCCGTTTGCTGCGCTACCTCATGCATCATCCAGACAGAGTGCATTCCAAAGTGCAGTTGCTGGATCAGCTCTATGCACTGGAGCAGGATGCCGCTGCACCCAATCTGGTGGAAGTCTATATCGCTCGTCTTCGCCGCCGCGTGGGCAAGGACTTGATACAGACCCGTCGCGGACAGGGGTACCTGCTTGTTTCACATCGATCGTCGTAGCCTTCGTTTTCGTCTGCTGACACGCCTGGGAGGGGCATCCCTCGCTGTAGTGTTGTTTGCCTGGTATCTGCATGGGGTCTTTCTGCACGAGCTGGCGAAGGATTTTCTTGGTGAGCGTCTCAAGGATGAGGCATCTCACATCGTCACCTTGCTCAAGAAAGATGAGCATCCTGTTGCCCAGCTAATGGTAGCGGCACGCGAGGAGTCTCTGAGCTTTCATCATTTCTATGTGTTGCGAGTCGGGAACGAGGTCAGTACTTCGCTTCCTGCCATGCCGACGGAGATGCTTCCCTTGCTTGAGGGCAAGGGGGATGCGTTGTTCATGCATCAGCTGCAGCAGCAGCCTATGTTGGCCTATCGGTATGGCTTTGATCTGCGCGGGCAACGGGTGCAATTGTTGATTGCCGAGAATTTCTCGCCAGTGGAGAAGGGCTTGACCCGAATTCATTGGTGGATTGGTGCCAGCGCCTTGTTGTTGTGGGGAATTCTCGTGTCACTCAATCTGCTGGCGGTAAGACGGGGTCTCAAGCCCTTGAGTGGCTTGCGTCATCAGTTGAGTGAACTCCAAACCGGCCATCGAAAGCGGATTGCCCTCACGGTGCCGTCGGAGCTGGATACGCTGGTGTCGCAGCTCAATAAGCTACTGGATGAATTTGATCGCCGTCTGACTCGCTCACGAGAGTCCGTCGCCAACCTGTCCCATGCTCTAAAGACACCTCTGGCGGCATTGACGCAGGTGTTGCGGGGCACACGCCCGATCAATGAAGTACGTCGTGGCAAGATGCTGCAACGTGTCGAAGCGATACACTCCCAGCTGGAGGCCGAACTCAGGCGAGCCCGTATTGCTGGCCCACGTACGGGCCAGACCACGCGCCCTGCTGAAGAGGCCAGGCGATTGATCGAGATGTTCCAGGGACTCTATCCGCAGCGCACCTTCTTGCTGGAATGTCTGAACTTGCCTGTTGAGCATGCTGATGGCTGGGTGAGTGTCGAGACACAGGATTTCACCGAAATGCTCGGGATATTGCTGGATAATGCGGGCAAGTGGTCTGTCAATCAGGTGCAATGCCGAGTGACGATAGAGAGTGACCAGGTCGTACTCTGTATTGAGGATGATGGTCCTGGGGTGCCGCAGGAACAACTGGCCCATCTTGGCGAGCGTGGATGGCGACAGGACGAAACTTACCCAGGTTATGGGTTGGGGCTCTCCATTCTTTCGCATCTCGTCAAGCAATACGCGGGTTGCGTGAGCTACTCATCAGGAGCAGCAGGGGGATTGAGAGTCAACGTGCATCTGCCAACACGTAAATAGTCTCTTCATTCAGGTTCGTTTCAGCTTGCCGTGGCTTCATCCATGTCATGACTTATCATTCATGACCCGGGGGCAACAATGGCCATGGCATCAGGAACGTCTGATTTCTCTGTATCTCGTCGTCAATTGCTGAAGGGAGGTTCTGCCCTGGGGCTAGGTACAATGGCGCTGGGAATGGCACCTGCCTGGGCCAATCCCTGGGGGCGAACATCGACGTATTCTCAAGGGGTTGTGCATGGCCCCGAAGTCTCGCTTGTCATTCGTCGTGAAGATTTCGACATCGACGGGCAGTTCGCGCGTCCCATCACGATCAATGGCAGCAGCCCCGGCCCCATGGTGCGTTTGAAAGAGGGGCAGGATGCTGTCATCAAGGTGACGAACCTGATGGATGAGCCGACCTCCATCCATTGGCATGGCATCATACTTCCCCCGGAAATGGACGGCGTGCCGGGTATCAGCTTCGCGGGAATCGCACCAGGCGAGACCTTTACCTATCGGTTTCCTGTCAAGCAGAGCGGTACCTACTGGTATCACAGCCATTCAGGCCTTCAGGAGCAGGAAGGCCATGCTGGGCCCCTGATCATCGATTCAGCGACTCCCGAAGCCTTCACATATGATCGTGAGCATGTCCTGCTGCTCACTGACTGGACGTTTGAAGATCCCAAGACAGTCTTTCGCAATCTCAAGACCATGGAGGGGTATTACAACTTCCAGGAGCGGACTGTCGATGATTTCTTTGCGGATGCTCGGCGTAGAGGGCTGGTAGAGACGATCGAGGCACGCAGCATGTGGGCTGAGATGCGCATGAGTTCGCGGGATATCGCGGATGTCACCGGCAGCACCTATACGTATCTACTCAATGGTCAATCGCCTGAGGAAAATTGGACCGCGCTCTTCAAGCGTGGGGAAACCGTACGTCTGCGTGTCGTCAATGGCTCGGCAATGAGTTACTTCGATTTACGTATTCCAGGTTTGAAGATGACCGTGGTCGCTGCAGATGGCCAGCCAGTGCAACCGGTAGAAGTGGATGAGTTCCGCATTGCCGTGGCGGAAGCCTACGATGTGCTGGTGACACCGGAAGACGACAAGGCGTACACCATCTTCGCCGAAGCCATGGACCGCAGTGGCTATGCGCGAGCCACGCTGGCACCTCGCCCCGGGATGGAGGCGCCCGTACCTGAACGACGACAGATCGCTGATCGCGGGATGGAGGCCATGGGCGCTCATGCGGGTATGGATCATTCGCAGATGGCCGGCATGGACCATTCGCAGATGGCCGGTATGGATCATTCGAAGATGGCCGGTATGGACCATTCGCAGATGGCAGGCATGGATCATTCGAAGATGACGGGCCTGCAAGCCGATGTAGCCAAGGATGGCATGCTGATGGCGGGTGCTGTTCAGCAGGGGGCTCGTTACGACCAGGCAGGCATCGGTCTGGATCAATCGCTGCGTCGTGTATTGGTCTATCAGGACCTCAAGGCCCATGCGCCCTGGCCGGACAGACGTGGCCCCACGCGCGAGATGGAGCTGCATCTGACCGGCAACATGGAGCGCTATATGTGGTCCTTCGATGGCAAGAAGTTCAGTGAAGTCAATGGCCCGATTCACTTCAAGAAAGATGAGCGACTTCGGCTCATCCTGATCAATGACACCATGATGGAACATCCCATACATCTGCACGGCATGTGGATGGAGTTGGAGAATGGTCAAGGAGATCTGATTCCTCGCAAACATACCTTGAATGTCAAACCGGGTGAGCGAGTGTCAGCGTTGATCACTGCAGATGCAGAAGGTAGCTGGGCTTTCCATTGCCATCTTCTGTATCACATGGACGCAGGTATGTTCCGTGTCGTAAAGGTTTCTTGAGGAGTCATCATGTCAATAAGTCATCATTCATTTCGTCTTGCCAGCGTGACGGCGTTTCTGTTCTCCAGTGCTGGTGTCTCTCAAGCGTTCGCTCAGGATGACTATGATGCCCCGCAGTCATGGCCATCACCCATGGCAGAACATCTCCAGTGGAGTGCCGCATTCGAGCGCCTGGAATATAGCCTTCCGAATAAGGGCGAGGACTCACTGGTATGGGATTTTCAGGCCTGGTATGGCGGAGATACCCATCGTGTCTATCTCAAGTCAGAAGGGGAAAATACCCAGGGCGATGGCGAAGACGCCGAGTTTGAGTCACTTGAGCTTCTTTATAGTCGCCTGATTGCCGATTTCTGGGAGTTTCAGATTGGAGGTGGCTATCAGGGCGGCGTACTCAGCGATGATCATGATGAAAGCGTGTATGGGGTCTTCGGGCTTCAAGGGACTGCACCCTACAGAATCGAGACGGATGCAGCAGTCCAATATCGAGAGGGAGGCGTAGTCACTGCCAGTCTGGAACTTGAACATGATATACACCTGACACAGCGTTGGTATCTACAGCCACGTAGTGAAATTGTCCTTGCTGCCAATGAATCCAGACAACAGTCTATCGGAGCGGGTCTCAATTCTGTACGTATTGGCTTGCGTGCTCGCTATGAGGTGACTCGTCGAGTAGCTCCTTATGTAGGTGTTTATTGGCAGCGAGAGTATGGCGAAACTGCTGATATGCGGCGTGAGGGAAATGAGGCAGTAGAAGATACGGGTGTCGTGTTTGGTATGCGCATGATGTTCTAGAGGAGTCAAGATGGCAGTGACATTTTTCAATTGAAGAGCGGTGGTGTAGCTGCGTGATCATGTTTTACATGAATATGCAGAATGGCCTTTTGATTAGGAGGTTATGTCTTATGGTTTTGCACAATGTGATGATAATTCATTTAATTTTCAGCATGTTTTCAGATTGTGTTGCCATGATGATAAGTGAACCCATCAAGAGATAATTTCCATGAAAACATCAACGCTGTTACTTGCTGCGACCATGACTTTTTTTACCGCTGTGACGCAGGCCAATGATGAGCATAGCCGACTTCCGACTCTTTCAGCTGGAGCTTCAGAAACATATGGACTTGTGGCTGGAAAGCCATTGCATTTCCAAATAGACGTTGAACATGATGCAGTTCTGAAGATCAGTAGCCGACATTTTGCAGCTGATTCGAGTCAGAACAACCTGATCAATGCTGTGTTGCGAGACCCGCAAGGAAATATCGTGGCGACAGCTTCTGACGATGATGGTCATTTCCTACTGGAACAGAATGTCAAAGAAGGATATTACCAACTGGAGGTCTCAGGTAATTCAATCAGTGGTTCTGCAGACGAGAGTGGGCGTGGATATTCTCTGAACGTTGCCTTTGAATAAGAGATGTCCATGGTAAGTCATGATAAATAAAGCGTCACTCTAGATCGTATTGATGGTCGGCATTTGTCGGCCTTTTTTGCACGTTGAATGGCAGCCTTGTCATTGAATATTCTTGTCGTCTCAAGGGGTATGACATGAAGAAGATACTGTTGGGGGTGTGGCTGACATTGATGATGCTGGCAACACTTGGTGTTGGGGCAGTGTATTCCGGGGTCATCAGTGTGGCCGCGGATGACCCGCACTGGGGTTGGGTGTACGAAGTATTTGAAACGGCGCGTGATCGCTCCATCGAGTTCCACTCCAATGCTATCCAGGCTCCCCTGCTTGATGATGAAGCCATGATTGTCGCCGGTGCAGGCAATTATGCCTCGATGTGCGCCTCCTGCCATCTGGCACCTGGTATGTCAGAGACAGAACTCAGTAGGGGGCTTTATCCCAGTCCCCCGAATTTCGCAGCATCTACCATGAGCAGTGAGCCTCATGAGCGTTTCTGGGTCATCAAGCATGGGATAAAAGCCAGCGGAATGCCGGCATGGGGTCAGAGCATGCAGGATGAGTACATCTGGCAGATGGTCGCCTTCATGGAAGAACTTCCTGACATGAGTGCTGCGCGTTATACGGCCCTTGTGGCAGCAAGTGATGGTCATCAACATGGCGGAGGTGAGACTACGCTATCGCAGTCATCGCACCATGCTGATGGGGTTGGAGAGTTACCCCATGATGATGGACATCATGATGCTTTGCAGGTAAGCCCTGCTCAGGAAAGTCATGATCTGAAAAGCAACGGTGATGCAGATCGTCATTCTCACGCCGCGCATGATCAGGAGCATCAACATTGAAATCGCGTGCGATACTGGGCAGCCCCAGGCTTGTATGGAAACTTTCGGGGCTGCCATTTCTTTACGCCATCTTGATGTTCGAGTATCAGACCGTAGGCGTTGCCTCGACCCGCTCCGCGCGCTCGGCACGCTTGAGCATGCGATAGCGAGAGCGCACCTCGTCACGCTCCAGGTAGCAGCCCTGCAGCCAGCGGCTGCCGCTGTCGCCTTCGAAGGCATCGCGGGCGTGCAGAAGGCGGCGATTGTCGAAGATGACAAGGTCACCTGGCGCGTAGGTGAAGCGCAGGGCGAAGCGCGGCTCACGCAGCATGCGCTGCAGTGTCATCAGGGCATCGTAGGCGATTTCGGTCTGCTCGAACGGTGCCATCATCGGGCCCCGCAGGAAGTCGGCGATCCGCACTTCCAGCAGCTCTCCCGCCTGGCCCAA
The DNA here is from genome assembly GCF_013374075.1 of Cobetia sp. 5-25-4-2. Classification (NCBI taxonomy): domain Bacteria; kingdom Pseudomonadati; phylum Pseudomonadota; class Gammaproteobacteria; order Oceanospirillales; family Halomonadaceae; genus Cobetia; species Cobetia sp. 5-25-4-2. Next base: position 1,010,092 of record NZ_BLWK01000001.1, read on the forward strand.
CACGATCATTGGTGAATGCCAGACGTGATCGGTATTGCGCGAGGTATTGGCGTAACGCCAGTGCACCGTGATGAGGGTCTCATAGGCCTCTGGGTGTTCTTCCTTCAGTGACGTGGCGATGGCGAAGCCATCCATCATCACCGCCATGCCGCCTTCCACGCTGTTCTCGATGCAATGCAGACACTGCAGGCCCGGCTGGTATTCCCGGGTCGGCAAGTCTACATGCGGTGGCAGCGCGATGGAGGTGTAGGCGTTGGAGTCCGGGTTCTGGATCGCGCGGACATTGAAGAGGTGACCGAAGTTGGTGGTGCGGATCGAGCCGATGCGCTCGGCGACCTTCTCCAGGGCGCCGGACTCCGCCGGCAGATTACGCAGACGCACCAGCCCCTTGCCGAGCAGCTCGTGCAGGGCCGGATTGAGGATCTCGGACTCCTGCTGGCTGCCATGCTCGGCACTGGCCAGGCGGGCGGCGTCGATGGTCGGGGGCTGTTCCAGCTGTTCACCATGCCAGAGAGCAAGCGGCGGCAGTTCTGGCGGCAAGACACTCTGGTTGTCGTAATCATTGGCACGCAGGAAGCCCGGGTGGAAGCGCAGGCGGCGGTCTTCCGGCGTGAACAGCACTCTGAGCGCACCGTCCTCATCGATGCTGGCCTTGGCGATCTCCGGCCATGCTGGCAGCTGGGAGAGATCCAGTATGCGTTCGCGTGTCGCTGGATTGATGGTGGTGTCATCCGCGGCGTTCTCGCGCAACCAGACACTGTGGAAACGACTGACGCGCCCGTCGCTCCAGCTCACGCTGAGATAGCGCGCTTCGTGGGTGACCTTCACGAGAGTCTCGTCAATCGGCCAGCTGTCGTAGTCGGGTGTCATCGGGAGCGCCATGGAGAGTCCTTCCTTCTGTCGGTGATCAGTTCCCCGACAGAATGGCAGTCCATGCAGGTGTCTTCTGTGCCCAATTCGACGCCATCTGTGCCCAATTCGACATCTGGTGCGCGCGTGGCGTGTCAGCTCATGAGACGGGACGCGGTGGCTGGCGTCGTGCCTGTGTCGGGGTGATCCCGAAGCGGCGACGAAAGGCGCGGGTGAAGCTCGAGTGCGATGTGAATCCGCAGGCCAGGGCGATATCGGTGATGCCGTGGCGGGTGTCATGAAGCAGACTGCGCGCATGCAGCAGGCGACGTTCTCCCTGATAGGCCTGAGGCGTGCATCCCAGCCCTTGCTGGAAGCGCCGCTCCAACTGACGCCATGAGAGCCCGAGCTCCTCGGCCAGTGCCTCGATGCTGAGTGGCGCCTCCAGGGTGTTTTCCATGCGCGTGATGGCACGTCTGAGCAGCGGATCTGCCAGGTCTGCCGATTGTTGACTGAGGCCGCGCTGCCGGCTGGCGGGCAGTCGTCCCTGATCGAGAATCAACTGTTCGCGTACCGCCTGATAGAGCGTCTGGCCATGCTGGCGGCGGATCAGCTCCAGGCTCATGTCCAGCGGGGCGCTGCCTCCGGCGCAGAAGAAACCGTCATCACTGATTTCATAGAGAGACTCCACGGCATCCACCTCATCGAAGCGTTGGGTGAATTCCGGCAGGCTCTCCCAGTGCAATGTGACCGTCTTGCCCGTCAGCAGGCCTGCACGTGCCAGCACGAAGCAGCCGGTGTCCACGCCCCCGAGCTGGCAGCCGCTGCGGGAGCGCTGCTCAAGCCATTGGAGAGTGCGATCTTCCAGATAGGCTTCCGGGGCAAAGCTGGTACATACGACCAGCTTGTCCACCGAAGGGAGCTCGTCACGTGCCGTGTCCACCGGCAGGACCATGCCGTTGGAGGCCTTGACCGGTGCGCCATCCTGACTGGCGAGTGTCCACTGATACAGGCGTGTCCCGCGCAGGCGATTGGCGATGCGCAGCGGTTCGATCATCGAGAACAGCGCGACCATCGCGAAACCCGGCAGAAGTAAGATGCCCAATTGGTGGCGCTCGTGCTGAGTCGGCGAGGCGAGCGCTGCCGTCAGGGGCGCGATGCCGGTGGGCTGCGCTGACAGAACGCCATCTTCCGCCAGGCCGACGGCGCTGCGGGAATCAGGGGAGGAGGCATGGGAGTCGTGTGATGACATGAACGCTCTGGCAATGAAGGCGTCGGGTGGCTTGGCATCGAGTCGAAGCCCATGACATTAGCCTGTTCGCTGGCAGAGCGCGAGGCGTCAGCCAATCCCCGCTCGATCGCTCGCGGGTCATCAGGGGGAGGGCGGTTGGCGGGAAACAAGAGGCCCGAGTGTGATCTCGGGCCCGTTTGGCGTGAAGGCAGACAGCAAGACTTTCTGTCACACCATCCTGAGGCAGTTCCGCCCATCTTCCTTGGCGGCATACATGGCCTCGTCCGCGCGAGCGATGAGCTGCTCGCGCGTGGCACGCTCGCTGGGTGCAAGACAGGTAAGTCCGATGCTCAATGACAGTGGCAGGCGTTGTCCAGCGTGCTCCAGGACACTGTCCTTCATGCGCTGACGCAGCGTATTGATGCGTGTGGCAGAGTCGCTGAGCAGTGAATTGGGCAGGATGGCCAGAAATTCCTCACCTCCCCAGCGGGCGAGAGTATCCCCGGGCAGCAGAATGTCCTCGGCGAGGACACTCAGCTGCTGCAAGGCAAGGTCACCGGCGTCATGGCCGTAGTTGTCGTTGATCTTCTTGAAGTGATCGAAGTCCAGCAATGCGACGCACAATGGTTGGTCGACCTGGGAAGTCGACAGCGCGGTGATGCTCTCCTCCAGCACTTTCTGAGCATGACGTCGGTTGTAAAGGCCGGTCAGCGGGTCAGTGATCGCGACCTTCTCGAGCGCCTGATGGGCTTCCTTCAGAGCATTGATGTCATTGGCACGCGCGACTTCATGTCCGGCCCACAGTGCGATGAGGCGCACCAGCTCGATATCCTGCGAAGTGAAGGGTTTCACCGGATCGGGGCTCGAGAAGTTGAAGGTACCGTAGCGTTCACCATCCACGATCACCGGCGCGCCGATGTAGGCTTCCAGATTGAAGTTGGAGTAGCAGGGATGGTTTCTGATCTCGCTGCTTGCCACATGGTGGAAGGCTTGTACGCTATCGGCCTTGTAGACATGATCACAGTAGGTATCGCTGAGGGAGAAACTCAGTCCCGGTGCCAGCAGGTCTTCCGGATGGCAGGCACGCTGGACGACGTAATCACCATCCGTGATGCGGCTGAAGATACCGATGGGCAGGCCAAAGTGGGCACATCCCAGTTTCAGGAGTTCATCAATGCGATCATTGAAGGACAGCTGGCGAGAAGAGGTGATGGCGTGGAGTCGGTGCAGGGTGTGCTCTGCTGTCACGCGACGAGAGACATCGCGAATCAGGCCGAACATGAAGGTGTTGTCGCTGGAGGGGTCCTTGATGGGGCCGCCGAGTGTCTCGCCATAGAAGAAGCTGCCATCCTGACGTCGATAGCGAATGACCCGCCCCTCCCTGGGGGGCAGGGCATCGGTGCGGAATTGTCTCGTGCCCTGGCGCTCGAATTCATCGTTGGAGGCATACAGTATGCGTGTCTGCTGGCCGATCAGCACGTCACGCGGATAGCCGAATGCCTTTACCGCGCTGTCGTTCATGTAGGTGATGTGTCGCTGATCATCCGCAAGCAAGATGATATCGTCGATCTGGCCAAGCATCTGGCCCAGCAGGGTTTGAATCATCTCAAAGCGTTGCATGACGCATGCTCCTTGAGTCGTGCCGGTATCTTGGGAGGGGCATTCCTTGCCGCAGTCGTCATTCACATCGCTGGGAAGGCACGGACGTTACCGTCATCAAGCAGTGGCGTCGCGACGGCTGTTGCACGTTACTGAATTCATCTTAACGTATGGGGATGCAGTCGCGTCTTGATCTCATCCTGCTCGGCATTCGTATATTCAACGTAAGGGTATTGCAGTGCCAGAGGCCGTATCGTCAGGTTTCCCCCAACCGTCCACTCGCCAGGATGACCTCGAGCCGGACACAGGCGTGAAAGCGACTCCCACCACGGCTCATCAGGGCTTCGTGATGACGCGACACTGGCGGGATACGTCGGAAGGTGTCGTGATCAGCGTCTGGATTCGCACCGAGGATGGCGGGATGCGAGTCCAGACCCAGCCCCAGGAGGTGGTCGCTTTCCTGCCAGCTGAACAGCAGGTGCTGGCGCAGACTCTGGTCCGCTTCCAGCCCGGGGCCGAGCTGCGCCCGTTGACACTGGAAGACTTTCATCATCGTCCGGTGGTGGGGCTTTACTGTCGCGAATACCGCACGTTGGGGCAGCTGGCACGTCGTTTGAAAGCGATCAGTGTCGACGTCTATGAGGCGGATGTCCGTCCGCCTGATCGCTATCTGATGGAGCGTTTCATCACGGCGGGCGTCACGGCGCGTGGTGAGCGTCACGCCGATGGCAGTCTGCACAATGCACGCCTCATGCCGCTTGACGGCTACCGTCCTCCCCTGCGCTGGGCATCGCTGGACATCGAGACCGATGCCCGGGGCAACCTGTATTCCATCGCGCTTGAAGGCTGCGGCCAGCGTCAGGTCTACATGCTGGGCCCGGCGAACGGTGAGACGACTGCCCGATGCGACTTCGGGCTCGAGTATCGGGACAGCCGGCGTGAATTGCTGCAGTGCCTGATCGACTGGGTGGCACGCCACGATCCGGACGTCATCATCGGCTGGAATGTCATCCAGTTCGATCTGCGCATGTTGGTGCGGCTCTCGGAGGCCGAGAATCTGCCTCTGCGCCTGGGGCGCGATGGCAGCACGATGCAGTGGCGAGCGCATTCGCGTCAGGCGGAGCATTATTTCGCCGAGATTCCCGGCCGGTGGGTGGTGGACGGCATCGAGGCGCTCAAGTCGGCCTTCTGGCATTTCGAGTCGTTCAGCCTCGAGAATGTCTCGCGTGAGCTGTTGCAGGAAGGCAAGGCCATCGATGATCCCTATTCCCGTCTGGACGAGATCCTGCGCATGTTCGCCGAGGACAAGCCGTCGCTGGCGCGCTACAACCTCAAGGATTGCGAGCTGGTCACGCGTATCTTCGAGCAGACGCGGCTGATGGAATTTCTGCTGGCGCGGGCCAGTGTCACCGGACTTGAAGCCGACCGCAGCGGTGGCTCGGTGGCGGCCTTCACCCACCTTTATCTGCCGCGCCTGCATCGCCTCGGCAAGGTCGCGCCCAATCTGGGAGATGTGGTGGGGGAGGACAGTCCCGGCGGCTTCGTGATGGACTCCCAGCCCGGACTCTACGACTCGGTACTGGTGCTGGATTTCAAGAGCCTGTATCCCTCCATCATCCGGACCTTCCTGATCGATCCGCTGGGGCTCATCGAAGGGTTGCGTGAGTCGGATGATGTGTCGTTGGGCCAAAGCGTCCCGGGGTTTCTCGGTGCGCGGTTCTCGCGTGACAAGCATTGTCTGCCCGCCATCGTCGCGGAGATATGGCAGGCGCGGGACGCCGCCCGGGCGGCAGGCGATGTGCCGCTGACGCAAGCGCTCAAGATCATCATGAACGCCTTCTATGGCGTGCTGGGCTCACGCGGTTGCCGATTCTTCGACCCGCGTCTGGCCTCCTCGATCACACGGCGTGGCCATCAGATCATCCAGCAGACGGTGGCGTTGATCGAAGCACGCGGCTACACCGTGATCTACGGTGACACCGACTCCACCTTCGTCTGGCTTGGCGAGGCGCACACGGAGGAGGAGGCCGGTGAGATCGGCCGTGAACTGGCCGCCCATGTCACCGCCTGGTGGCAGCGACATCTCAAGGACAGTCTGGGGCTCGACAGTGCTCTGGAGCTCCAGTTCGAGACCCATTATCAGCGTTTTCTGATGCCCACCATCCGGGGAGCAGAGGAGGGCAGCAAGAAGCGCTATGCAGGCCTCCGGCAGACGGGGGAGGAAGGTGGGAGCGAGCTGGTGTTCAAGGGGCTCGAGTCCGTGCGCTCCGACTGGACGCCGCTGGCCAAGGTATTCCAGCAAGGCCTGTACCGTCGCATCTTCGAGGGAAGCCCCTACCAGGAGTATCTCAAGCGCTACGTGCAGGAGTCTCTGCAGCGCCATGCTCAAGGGACTGACAGCCACTCTGACGTGGATGCGCTGATCTATCGCAAGCGCCTGCGGCGACGTCTGGATGACTATCAGCGCAACGTGCCCCCGCATGTGCGGGCAGCGCGTCTGGCGGATGACGAGAATCGTAGGCGCGGCCTGCCGTTGCGTTACCAGCGTGGCGGCTGGATTCGCTACGTGATGACCACTGCCGGGCCGGAGCCTGTCGAGTACCTGCGCTCTCCCATCGATGTGGAGCATTATCTGAGTCGTCAGCTCAAGCCCGTTGCCGATGGCATTCTTCCGTTCGTGAAGGATGATTTCGATCGTCTGTTGGATCGCCAGATGACGCTATGGTGAGATTCACGGCCACTTGAGTGGCCCGTGACCGCCGAGCGCCATGAGCGGGGGCGGTCCTCGCGGGGACAGGTGCAGAGAGCAGGATCGCGCGACGGCACCTACCGCTGTCATTTCGTAGTGATAATATTTCTCATTATTTCTTGCATTAAAGTATGCGCGCCGTAAGATTCCTGTCGGCGCAGTCACATGAGCTGCGTCGCCGCCTTCTGGTGGCGGTCTGATTGCCATGGTGCCCGGGAGCAGGTGTGACGTTACTGAAAGTGGTTCTTGCCCATTATCGCTGGTCCTTTCTTGGTGTGATCTTTCTGAGCCTTGTCAGTGCAGGGCTGGGAATCGGTGTCATTGCCTATATCAACCAGCGACTCATCGCGCATTCTGCCACCGTCCCCCTGGACGAGGGGCTTGCGGCCCATGTCGGGGTGCTTCCGGAGTTTCTCGGACTGATTCTGCTGTTGTTGGCGATCACGCTGGGGGCACAACTGGCGTTGACGACGCTGGGGCATCATTTCGTGCACGGACTGCGCGGGCGTCTGGTCAAGCAGATCCTCGATACCGATATCGAGCGGCTCGAGCAGCTCGGCAGTGCCAATCTGCTGGCGAGTCTGTCGAGTGACATCCGCAACATCACCCTGGCGTTCGTGCGCCTGCCGGAACTGGTGCAGGGCATCGTGCTGACTCTGGGGGCCGTGTTCTATCTTGGCTGGCTATCCCCCGGCATGATGCTGGTCACCGCCATCTGGGTGACCTTGACCATCATGGGGGGCAGCTGGCTGGTCACGCGAGTCTATCGCCACCTGGCCGAGGTGCGTGAAGCGGAGAGTCGCCTTTACGCCGACTATGAGGCGGTCATCGATGGGCGCAAGGAGCTGGCGCTCAATCGACCCCGTGCGCGTGACTATTTCGACACCCGCTATAGCGTTAATGCCCGTGAGTATCGCCATCACGTCGTGCGCGCGGATACCTACCACCTGAGCGCCGTCAACTTCTCCAACATCATGATGCTGGGCGCCATCGGCATCGTCTTCTATCTGGCCAATGGCCTGGGCTGGGCCAGCGGTGAGGTCGCCGCGACCTTTTCCCTGACGCTGCTGTTTCTGCGCACGCCCTTGATCCAGGCCGTGGGGGCATTGCCGACTCTGCTGGGGGCGGATGTGGCCTTTGCCAAACTGCGCAAGCTGGCATTGGCACCGGTCAACGCCGACTTCGCGTCTCCTCAAGATGCACCGCCGCAGGGACATGCGTCAGCCGCAGACACGTCGGCCGGGTCTGACTGGCAGACCCTGAGTCTGCAGGGTGTCTGTTTCCGCTACGCCGGCCGCGAGACCCTGGGACAGGACATTGCGCACAACGACGCGCAGCCCTTCTGCGTCGGCCCGCTGGATCTTACCCTCAGGCGTGGAGAGCTGGTCTTCCTGATCGGTGGCAATGGCAGCGGCAAGTCGACCCTGGCCAAACTCTTGACCGGCCTCTATCGGCCGACATCAGGCTCCCTTCTGCGGGACGGGCACCCGATAGGAGAAGACGAGCGGGAAGCCTGGCGTCAGCAGTTCTCGGCGGTCTTCACTGATTTCCATCAGTTCGATCGCCTGCTGGGTCCGACCGGTGAGCCGGCAGATCCGGCATTGATCGCACAGTGGATCGACTACCTGCAGATGCGCGAGAAGCTGGTGCTCGAGGAGAACCGTGTGATCAACACCGAGCTGTCTCAAGGGCAGCGCAAGCGACTGGCGCTGTTGATGGCCGTGGCAGAGCGTCGCGACATCGTGTTGCTGGATGAATGGGCGGCAGATCAGGACCCGCAGTTCCGCCGTATCTTCTATCGCGATCTGTTGCCGCGTCTGCGCGAGATGGGCAAGACGGTCTTCGCCATCAGTCACGATGATCATTATTTCGCGCAGGCAGACAGGTTGTTCGAGATGCGCGCCGGCACGTTGCAGGAGTTGTCGGGCGCCCAGCGTGATCGCATCAGCCAGGATGCCGTCGCGCGTCTGGATGAGGCCTGAAACAACCCGTTCGGGCTGGCGGCGGGGGCGGCCGCGGGATGCCGCGGTCGCTCATTTCCCCCGACATCACCAGACAGGCAGTGGCAGGACGTGAGCCCCGGAGGCGGTCTCATGTGATGTATCAGGGATGATGCCCGGCTGCAGCGTGAATCGCCCCTCGGGGTGCTGCAGTCGGTCAGACGCGCCATTTTCGGGATTGCATGCTGGTGCATGCAGAACGGTGTGTCACCACGGTTCACATTAGATGAATACGAATCATCCTGATTCCATTCCGTATTCGCCATGAGCGTGCCAGTGAGAGACGCCACGAGACGGAAGGGGAGATTGACCACAAAACGATCGTTGCAAGGGAACACGACATGTCCAGACATCCAACATCACGGCAGACACCTGTCCGGCCGGCACTCGCCCCTCTGTCGCATGCCATACGGCTCTGTATCGCGGCGGGACTCCTGTCACAGTCGGCCAGCGCGCTGGCCGCCGAGACCGATGACACCATGGTCGTGGTCGGCACGGCACTGAAAGTCGATGCGCCACTGGTGGAGACGCCGCGTCCGGTCTCGACGGTCAATCGCGAAGAGCTCGACACGCGCAACGTCCAGCAGCTCGATGAAACCTTCCGTTACCGTGCCGGCGTCCTGTCTGGCCATTATGGGTCCGACAACAATACCGACTGGTTCAAGGTGCGTGGCTTTGATCAATCCACCTATCAGGATGGCCTGCGCATCTACCGTGAAGGCTTCTATCAGTGGTTGCCGGAGACCTGGGGGCTGGAGCGGGTCGATCTGTTCAAGGGGCCTTCCTCCATCCTCTATGGTGAGGCGCCTCCCGGCGGGTTGATCAACGCCATCAGCAAGCGCCCCACCGATGAGCCGCAGAGCGAGATTCAGATTCAGGTCGGCAATCGCGGTCTGCGCCAGACGGGGCTTGATACCAGTGGGTATCTGAGCGAGTACGGGGATGTGCGCTATCGTCTGGTCGGGCTGTATCGCGAACGTGATGGGGATCTGGATCATACCGAGAACGAGCGCTACTACTTCGCGCCGAGTCTGACCTGGGACATCTCGGAGGCAACCCAGCTGACGCTGCTCGCCAGCCTCCAGAAGGATGATGGCGTCCCCACCAATGCCTTCAAGCTGGCCTATGGCACCCATGATGATACGCCGTTCGGCAAGGTGGACCCGCAGACCAACTACAGCGAACCGGGGTATGACAAGGATGAGCGTACCCAGACCTCCCTGGGCTATGAGCTGAGCCACCAGCTGAACGACACCTGGGCGCTGGAGCAGGATTTCCGCTATAGCCAGCTGGATCTCGACCTGATCAGCAGCTACATCCTCTATCAGTCCTCGGCGCGCGAAGGACAGCGGGGGCTGCTGTACCGCGAGGGCACCATCGACAGCTATACCGTCGACAATCGGGCCATCGGCAAGTGGTATGGCGAGCGCACCGAGAACACCTTGCTGCTGGGCGTGGATTATCAGAATCTGAGCCTGTCGGGCAAGGAAGCGGATGACTATGCCTTCGGCGATCCGATCGATCTGTTTGACCCGCAATACGGCAATTACACCGCCTTGAGCGATGACCAGGTCACGCGGCGCGATATCGACAAGGAGCAGATCGGCCTCTACGTGCAGGATCAGCTGCGCATCGACGACAAGTGGGTACTGCTGGCGGGGGTGCGCTACGACCAGGCCGAGACCGAGAACGTCAATCAGACGACGGGATCACGTGAGCGCTCCGATGATGACGAGATCAGCTGGTCGGGCGGGGTGATGTACCTGAGTGACTTCGGTCTCAACCCCTATCTGAGCTATACCGAATCCTTCGAGCCGATCAGCGCGACCGATGATCGCGGTTCGCTCTATGAGCCTCGCGAAGGTCGCCAGTGGGAGCTGGGCGCCAAGTATCAGCCCGCCGGCTGGGACGGCTACGTGACGGCGGCTGTCTTTGACCTCACCGAAGACAATACGCTGGTCACCACCGGCGGAATCCAGGTGCAGGAGGGCGAGCGTCAGTCGCGTGGCTTCGAGCTGGAAATGGTCGGTTATCTGACGGACCATCTCAAGCTGACCTCGGCGTATACCTATACCGATGCGCGTCTGGAAGACGATGTGCGTGCCCCGTTGATACCGCGCCATCAGGCCTCCAGCTGGCTGGATTACGCCTTCGAGCGTGGTGCCCTGGAGGGGCTGCGTCTTGGGGCGGGTGCCCGTTATGTCGGTGAATCGGTGGATGGGGATACCACCGTGTCCGACTATCTGCTGTTCGATGCGATGGTCGGCTATGACTTCACCCGCGAGCTGAGCGCTCAGGTCAATGTCAGCAACCTCACCGACAAGGAATATGTCGCCAGCTGCAGCTACTGGTGCTACTACGGGGAATCCCGCAGCATCATTGGCAGTCTGAGCTATCGCTTCTGATTCCTTGCGCCTTTGTATCATGTCCTTTTGAACGACAACGCCCCGCAGGCATCCGCCTGCGGGGCGTTGTCGTTTCCTGCCGCGTGCCACACTCTCGCCCGCGACCTGGAGCAGTGGTCATCCCGTGATGCGCCGTCTACATCAACGCCAGATGGTTGTCCCAGTGGGTATTGGCCAGGCGCACCGGCCCCAGCGCCGGCAGCCCGTCCTCATCGATCAGCAGCCATTCTCCGCGACCATTGCTGACCACGAACCCCGCGGGAGTCTCCTGAGTGGCCGGTACTGCCAGCGCCCCCGCACAGTCGGCGAAGTCCAGTGTCGTCTCAAGCTCGCCGGTCTCGAGGTTCCACAGCGTGATCAGGTTGCCCCTGGGGGCAGTGGCCACCGCCAGGTGGCCCTCGGGGGCGATGGCGATGCTCGCGATGTACTGCTTGAACTGAGGGACGTATTCCAGCGGTAGCGGCAATTCCTGCAAGGTCTCGCTGGCGGGGCGTTTCATCACCACCAGGGGGTGATGGTCCGAGGCAGGTCCCTGATACTGATACCCCGCGACGATGGTGCCATCGCGGCTGACATCCAGATGACGCAATGACAGCTGATGATGCGATGGTTCGCCTTGCCAGTGAATCTCGCCCGAGACGCGATCCAGCAGCGTCAGATTGGACTGCATCGACTCCAGATTGAGCTTCACGCGACCGGTCTCCGGGCGCGTGAGAATTCCGCCATTGGCGATGATCAGCTGCCGACCGTCCGGATGCAGACGGATCTCATGCGGGCCGATCCCGCCACTGGCAAACTCGCCAAGTCGCGCGAAATCGCGATGCATGTCGTAGATCCCGATACGGCCTTCCCCGGAGGTGATGGCGTTCTCGGTGGTGTAGAGCAGACCGCCATCCGGGCTGAACACGCCATGCCCATAGAAGTGGCGGTCCGGCGCGGCTTCGATGCGCGTGATCCGCTCACCGGTCTCGAGATCGAAGACATTGATTTCGGTGCCGGGGCGCCGGGCGAAGATCAGTGCCCACGGCTTGTGAGGATGGCGGGTGGCGCCATGGGCGCGTTCCTTGATGGGCTGACGCCAGCGTTCCTGTCCCTGGTAACTGGTACAGCTGGCAAAGTGCTGCCCCGTGTCATCGTCACAGGCCGAGATGGCCACCCCGGCTGGCACATGGCCTCGAGCACTGGCGGCATTGTTGCCACCGGCCAGTGCCGCGCCGCCGGGTAACCCCAGCAGCGGGGTGCAGGCCAATGCCTTGAGCAGTCGCCGGCGCTGACGTGCCTCCGTTGGATGGGTTTCCAGCATGCCATGTCCTGTCTTGCTCACGTGCTTCACTCCCGAATCAATCGCCATCGGTACTGTTGAAGCCCAGAGACAGCCCGAGTGCCGGGTTGAGGGTATCGGCAAAGCCTGCCTGCAGGGTCTCGAGGTGGATCATGGCCTGCTGCAGATCGCCATTGCGCGGGTCGTCGCGCAACATGCCAGCAAGATCCGCCGGCAGGGCGGCGAAGGCGTCACGCGCATCGGCAAAGTCTCCGGTGGTGGAGGCCACCATGCGCGGGTCGACCTGCTGATTCAGGTAGCCCTGAATGCCTGCGACCTCGTCATTGCCGAGCCAGAGCGTCTCCATCACCGCAAGCGTCGCCCCGATGTTGGCAAGTCCCATGCCGCCACGCCAGGACTCTGCCGCGTAGGGGTTGGCCGTGCCGCCGTTGTCGAGCCCGATCGGGCGGCGCAGCTTGCGGTCCTTGATGGCCTCAAGCTGCACGGTCATCGCGCGTACCAGGGAAAGCACGGCGTCACGTGGATCGCTGAAGGCGCCAGTGCCATCGGCCAGTTGTGGTGCGAACTGCTGCCACTCTTCGAGCAGCGTCTTGCCGGTGCTGGCGGCGTAGGCGGTGTTGGCCGTCATCAGCTCACACCGCCGCGTGTTGGCGGTGAGGGGCGAGTCGGCATAGCGGGCATCGAACAGTTGAAATTCCACACTGCCCAGCCCCTGCATGACGATGGATTGCTCCGCCAGGCCGTCGGCCGTGATCGGGGCATCGCCAGCGAGCAGGGCACGTGTCTTGCCTGACACCAGGTCCTTCTTGTCCGGCCAGAAATACAGCTGCCATTGGCGAGAATTCTGCAGGATGGGCCCCATCTCGACCCAGTTGACCTGATTCAGACCCAGCATGGCGCTGCGCCAATCCTCCTTGAGCGTCTCGAGCGTCACGTCACCCTCGGCGGAGCAGAACGCCTGGCTGTGCTGCGAGAGTTGCGCCAGGCGGTTGGCGAGCTGCTGGTGGGCTTCGCTCAAAGTGTCAGCGGCAAACTGGCTGACGGCGTCCGCGCTGGTGGTGTTGGCGCTAGAAGAGTCCGATGCCGCCAGTGTGCTCGTCGACAGCAGTGCGGTGCCCAGCAGGGTCATGGCGGAGGTCATCAGCGCCAGGGGCGAGGGCTTGCGCGTGAAAGGTTTCATCGGGATGGCAGCAGAGGTGAAGGTGTCACGGGACATGTCGCGGGATTCCTTGTCAGAACGGCACGCCAGGCGAAAGTCGGGGGCGTGCCAGAGTCGGCTGGCGGGTAGAGGCTGAGAGGAGATCAGAGCGATTCCAGGAAGCGCAGCAGCGCCTGCCGCTGGTCAGTCGGCAACGCCACGACCTTGTCTCGACTGGCCCTGGCTTCCCCGCCATGCCAGAGCACGGCTTCAAGCAGGGTGCGGGCGCGTCCATCATGCAGGAAGCCCGTCGCGGGATTGACCGTCTGCGCCAGGCCGATCCCCCAGAGTGGCGGTGTGCGCCACTCATTGCCGGTCGCCTCGAATTCGCGGCGATCATCTGACAGGCCATCGCCCATGTCATGCAGCAGCATGTCGCTGTAGGGCCAGATCGTCTGGTCAGCCAGTTGGGCGGCCACACCACCGGACGCGGTCGTCAGGCGTGGTCGGTGGCAGCTGGCGCATTCAAGCTCCCGGAACAGTTGCTCGCCTTCGCGCACCGTCGGGTCATCGAGGTCACGTCGTGTCGGCACGGCGAGATTGCGCGAATAGAACGCCACATTGTCCATGACGTTGTCTTCCACCTCGATGGTGCCCCCGTTGGGCAGGTCTGCGCATTTCTGGACCGGCGTGCAATCGGTGGAGCTGACCAGATTCGATGTCAGGCCCATGTCGCCGGCGAACGCCTTGGCGCTTTGCTGGCGAACGTCGGGTTGGCCGGCCTTCCAGCCAAAACGCCCCATGACCTCGTGCTGCTCGGTCAGTGACCAGACGGTATTGGCGCGACCGCTGATGCCATCGCCATCCGCATCCTGCGGGTCGGCCCACTCGAGCAAGGTCTCCTCGCTGACCGCCTCGAGCAGCCCGAGGCCTACCATGCCCGGGGCAAGGCGCGGTGAGAGTGCAATGGGGCCAGGGTCGCCGAAGCCAGCCTCGACCAGGGAATAGCGCGGTTTGCGCAGCAGAACGACCTCTCCATCCGCCAACGGGACGGGCATCTCTTCATGGACGACCTGCATGCGGCCTTCGCGCTCGATACCGGGCACCGCGGCATTCTGCAGCTGAGTGCCATAGACGGGGTGCGGCATCACTCCAGCGATGCGGCGGAATTCACGCTCCTCATCGCTCCAGCTGTCCTCGTGGCTGTCCGGCATGCCCAGGCGCAGGAAGAGGCCCACCGAGGGGTCGCCCTCGGCCGGCAGACTGCCGCGACCATCCTTGACGTGGCAGTTCTGGCAGGCATTGGTGTTGAACAGCGGGCCGAGGCCATCGCGAGCGGTGGTGCTGGCGGGCGCGATCACCCAGGGGCTCTTGAAGAAGCTGTTGCCGACGCTGAAGGACAGACGTTGATCGAAGCTCAGGTTCTTGGCCGGCAGGGAGTAGGCATTGGTATCGTGCTTGCGCACGCTGCCCTCGCCACCACTCTTCGCGGTGTCCTGCAGTGGCAATGCGGCCAGATAGGCGCTGACGGTCAGCGGTGTCTGGGCGGCCTGTGCCACGCCCTGGGGCAGGGCGGTCAGTGCGATGGCAAGCGACAACGCGTGAAGGGTCGGGTGTTTCGGGATGACGTGTGGCATCGATGTAGGTCCTGGCTTGCGCGGTCAGGCTGCGAGTCCATCAGTGGCCTTCGGGCAAGGCACTCTGAAGAATTAGCAGGCGCGCATAAAATGCTGGCACGAAAGCATCAACGCCCGAACCTGTACGAGACAGGTTCGGGCGAGGGGGCTGCGCGGCCATGGGCGGTTTCATCACCGCCCATGGCCTGGCAATCTCGGGTGAGTGCCTAGAATTCGTGATCTGCGGTATCGGCCTTCAGTCCGCTGATGCCGACGTCGTTGGCAATCTCTTCGATCAGGCGCGTCTGCGCGACCAGGTCTTCGATGCTGGCATTGATGATCTCGGCGCCCTCGACATTGCCCGGGGCGATCATCTGATCAAACTTCATGCCGTCTTCGGCGTCTGCCGTATCGACCATCACCTGCAGCTGGCCCATGGTGGTGTCCAGCGCCTCGTGCATCTTCTCGGCCAGCTCCGGGTCATTCTGGGCGACGAGCGCGTGCAATGACGGGCCTTCGAAGGTACGGCCATCCAGCGTCACGTACGTGCCTTCATAGACGTTCTGGATGCCCTTGGCATTGTAGAAGTGCGAGTAGTGGGTGTTGTCGGAGAAGCAGTCGTGCTCGTCCTCGAAGGAATTGGCTTCCAGCGCGACCTTCATGCGCTCACCGGCCAGCTCGCCCAGTGACAGGGAGCCCATGCCGAACAGCATCTTCTCGAGGCCTTCACCGGCCGGCAGGGAGGTCAGCTCGGCGCGATAGTTGTCCTTGTCGCCCTGTGCCCACTGGCCGACCATGTATTCCAGGTCATTGATCAGCAGGTCATTGGCCGCCAGCAGGTAGGCGCCACGGCGGTCACAGTTGCCGCCGGTGCAGTCCTCTCCCTTGGCATAGTCCGACGCCGGACGCTCGCCTGCGCCAGACTCGAAGCCATGCATGTCCTGGCCCCAGAGCAGGAATTCGATGGCGTGGTAGCCGCTGGCCACGTTGGCCTCGAATCCGCCCAGCTCGTTCAGGGAGGCCAGCAGCTCCGGGGTGATCTCGGTAGTGTCGATCTTGTCGGCACCGATCTGCACGCTGTCGTTGGCGATGATGTTGGCGCTGGCGCCCGGGTTGCCCAGTTCCGCCTGATAGCCGTCGCCTTCGACGTAGTCGATCAGGCCTTCATCCAGCGGCCAGGCATTCAGCTGACCTTCCCAGTCATCGACGATGGCATTGCCGAAGCGGAAGACTTCACTCTGCTGGTACGCCACGCGCGCCTGTTTCCAGGCAGTGCGAGCCGCGGCAAGCGTCGCCTCGGACGGGGCTTCGATCAGCGCGGCGTTGGCGGCGCGCAGGGCATTGGCGCTGGCCAGGGCATCGCTGTAGGTGGCATGGGCCACGTTGGCGTACTGGTCAACGACGGCTTCAGCGCTCACCTTGCGATCATCGTGTGCATGGCCTTCATGTGCCTGGGCGGCAGAGCCGATCAGTGCCACGGAGAGCGCGATGGCGGCAGCCAGCGGCTTGCGAGCGATAGGGCGGAAATGTGCGGACATGAGGTTCCCTTGAACAGTCTTTTATTATGCAGATCGCGTGACGCGATGTCGTGAAGGCTCGACGCGACGGTGACAGGTGTCATGTCGTGCTTAGTGTCGCGTGGCCCACCTCTGACGGAATCATATTGAGAACCTTTATTATTTGCAATCGTCCAGAGTCAGTCAGGCAACTCAGCAGTGCGTTCAGTGCAATGCAGGATGCCTGTCTTCTCGAGACTCGCCACATGAGGGACGAGGCCTCTGCTGCCTTGGTGGCGGGCGCGCCCTTGAGTGGCAAGCGGGATTGTCACGTCAGTCCTGCCGCCTGGATCAGGGCCCGCGTGTAGTCCTCCCTCGGATTGCCCAGTACCTCGGCAGTCGTCCCGCTCTCCACCAGCTTGCCTTCGCGCAACACCATCACGCGGTGGGCCAGGGCCCTCACCACGGCCAGATCATGACTGATGAACAGGTAGCTGAGGCCATGACGCGCCTGCAGATCGCGCAGCAGAGCGATGAGTTGCTTCTGGACGCTGCGATCCAGCGCCGAGGTGGGTTCATCCAGCACCAGCAGGTGAGGTTCGAGAATCAGGGCGCGGGCCAGCGAGATGCGTTGGCGTTGGCCGCCGGAGAACTCGTGAGGGTAGCGGTCGGCGCACTCGGCAGGCAGCTCGACCTCGCGCATGACCTGCGTCACGCGCTGGCGTACCTCGTCCTCTGAGAGCTCAGGCTGATGAAAGCGCAGGCCTTCACTGATGATGTCCGTGACGGGCATGCGCGGCGAGAGCGAGCCATAGGGGTCCTGGAAGACGATCTGCATCTGGCGTCGCTTGTGACGCAGGGCGTTGCGATCCAGCGTATCGATACGGGCATTCTCCAGACGAATCTCACCGCGTGCGGCCTGCAGCTTCAAGAGCGCCAGGGCGAGGGTGGTCTTGCCGGAGCCCGACTCGCCCACGATCCCGAGGGTCTCCCCGCGCGCGAGGGTCAGGTCCAGCGGCTGAAGCGCGATGAAATCCGCTGGACGTTTCTGGAACAGCTTGCGAGGACGCGAGAAGCGCACCTCCAGATCACGTGCTTCCAGAACGGGCGTACCCGCATCCTCAGTATCGAGTGGCGCGGCCACCCCTTCAGGCTCGGCGGCCAGCAGTTCGCGGGTATACGGGTGGCTGGGAGAATCGAAGACCTCTGACACCGGCCCTTGCTCGATGCATTCGCCTTCCCGCATCACGATGACGCGGTCTGCATGGCGGCGGACCAGATTGAGGTCATGGCTGATCAGGATCATGGCCATGCCCTGGTCTCGCCGCAGCCTGTCGAGCAGAGCGAGGATGTCCTGCTGCACCGTGACGTCCAGCGCCGTGGTGGGCTCGTCGGCGATCATCAAAGGCGGCTGATTGGCCATCGCCATGGCGATCATCACGCGTTGGCGCTGACCGCCAGAGAGCTGATGCGGCCAGGCCTCGAGGAGTTCTTCCGGGCGAGGCAGCTGAACCTGCTTGAGCAGCTCGATCACTCGCTGGCGTGCCGCATGGCCACGCAGGCCCTGATGCAGCCGCAGGCTCTCGCTGATCTGGTCGCCGACTCGGGCCAGGGGGTTGAGGGATGTCATCGGTTCCTGGAACACGAAGCCGATCCGGTTGCCGCGCACGCATTGCCATTGGCGGCTCGTCAGGGCTGACAGATCCAGCCTCTCTCCCTCGAGCGTGGTGAACTCCCGCGTGCCGGTGACATGGGCATGCCCCGGCAGCAGGCCGAGACTTGCCAGCAGGCTCACTGACTTGCCCGAGCCGGATTCGCCGACGATGGCCAGACATTCGCCGCGTTTCACGTCCAGCGACAGATGCCTGACGACAGGTGTCTTGCCAAAGCGGATGCAGAGATCGTCCAGCCGCAGCACGCAGTGATCCCGGGGGCGCGGCTCGGCGTTGGCTGCTGTCGTGGCTTCATGCATTGACTGACTCATGCGTCCTGCTCCCGGGCACTGATATGACGTGGGTCGAAGGCATCGCGCAGCCCTTCACCGATGAAGACCAGCAGGGTCAGCATGATGCCGAGACTGAGAAATGCCGTCATGCCAAGCCAGGGGGCCTGGAGATTGTTCTTGCCCTGCGCGACCAGTTCGCCCAGCGACGGGGAGCCTGCCGGCAACCCGAAGCCCAGGAAGTCCAGCGCGGTCAGGGTCGTGATGGCGCCCGTGAACAGGAAGGGGATGAAGGTCAGGGTGGCGACCATCGCATTGGGCAGTACATGACGCCACATGATGAGACGTGAGGGCAGGCCCATGGCGCGGGCCGCGCGCACATACTCCAGATTTCGCGCACGCAGGAATTCTGCGCGCACGATATCGACGATCCCCAGCCACGAGAACAGCAGCATGATGCCGGTCAGCCACCAGAGATTGGGTTCCACGATGCTGGCCAGGATGATCAACAGGAACAGCACCGGCAGTCCAGACCAGATCTCGATCAAGCGCTGCCCGATCAGATCGACCTTGCCGCCGAAATAGCCCTGAACGCCACCGATCAGCACGCCCAGCACGATGGAACCGGCGGTTAGCACCAGAGCGAAGAGGACCGACAGGCGGAAGCCGTAGATCACGCGCGCCAGCACGTCTCGTCCCTGGTCATCCGTGCCCAGCCAATGACGGGCATTGGGAGCCGAAGGCGCGGGAGACCCCAGGTTGAGATCCAGGGTGTCATAGGAATACGGGATCAGGGTGTTGAGCATGAAGCCCTGCGCCGCGATGGCGTCGATCACATAGGGGTCGCGATAATCCGTGGCGGTCGGCAGGAAGCCGCCGAAGGTCGTTTCCGGATACTCCTTGAGCATCGGCAGGTAGAGCTCGTCCTGATAGGAGACCAGCAGTGGGCGGTCATTGGCGATCAGTTCCGCCCCGAGCGACAGAACGAACAGCACGCCGAAGATCAGCAGTGACCACCAGGCGCGCCGGTTGTCACGAAACGCCGTGACACGCCGCCGCGTGATGGGCGACAGGCGCGAGCGGTGCAGGCGTTCCGGCACGTCCTGGACGACGTTGGTCTCCCCTTGAAGGGGTGTGTCGTGACGCATCTCAAGCCTCCCGGGTCGCGAAGTCGATGCGCGGGTCGATCCACACATACATCAGGTCTGATACCAGTTTCAGGATCAGGCCAATCAAGGTGTACAGGTACAGGGTGCCGAAGATCAGCGGATAGTCGCGCTGCAGTACCGCCTCGAAGCCCAGCAGGCCCAGGCCATCGAGAGAGAAGATGACCTCGATCAGCAGCGAGCCGGTGAAGAAGATGCCGACCAGCGCCGCCGGCAGCCCCGCGATGATGATCAGCATGGCGTTGCGGAAGACATGCCCGTAGAGAATGCGGTTCTCGCTGGCCCCCTTGGCGCGCGCCGTCAGCACGTACTGCTTGTGGATCTCATCCAGGAAGCTGTTCTTGGTCAGCATCGTCAGGGTGGCGAAGCTGCCGATGGCGGAGGCCAGCACGGGAAGGGCGATGTGATGGAAATAATCGAGGACCTTGCCAAGCGTCGAGAGCTCCTCGAAATCCGGGGAGGTCAGTCCCCTGAGCGGGAACCAGTCGAGATAGCTGCCGCCGGCGAACACCACGATCAACAGGATCGCGAACAGGAAGCCCGGAATCGCGTAGCCGACGATGACGACACCCGAGGTCCAGACATCGAAGCGTGAGCCATGCACCAGTGCCTTGCGAATGCCCAGTGGAATCGACACCAGATAGACCAGCAGCGTCGTCCACAGGCCCAGGGAAATCGAGACGGGGAGTCGCTCCAGCATCAGGTCGATCACCGGGCGGTCGCGGAAGAAGCTGTCGCCGAAATCGAACTGCGCGTAGTCGACCACCATGTCGCGGAAGCGCTCCCAGGCGGGCTTGTCGAAGCCGAATTGCTGCTCCAGCTCGGCGATCAGGGCCGGGTCGACTCCCGAGGCTCCGCGATAGGTGGAACTGGTGCCGGAGCCGCTGGTGACGCCATCGCCACCCCCACTGTTCAGCCGTGTGCTGGCCCCGGCGCTGAGGCCGTCAAGACGCGACATCAGCTGCTCGATGGGCCCGCCGGGAGCCGCCTGGACGATCAGGAAATTCAGCAACAGGATTCCAAGCAGTGTCGGAATCATCAACAGGACTCGGCGCAGAATATAGGCACCCAAGAGCAATCTCCCTGCGTGTCATGCGGCCGCCTTGTGCGGGGCGGTCCGGATGGCATCGTGTTCATTCATGGTTGAGCAATCGCCGGGGCGGGCCTTGCAGACGCCCCATGTCGGTCGTGCTGGCCAATGCCGAGGGATGCGCGGCAGTTGGCCAGCTTCACGCGAGTGTTTCAGTCGTCTGACTCGTCATCAGCCTCAGCCCCGGGGACGATCCACCAGCTGTCCAGGCTCAGCAGATACTCCGGGAACGGCTGCGGATAGCCGAACTTGTCCCACAGCGCGATGCGAGTCGCCGCGAGATGCCACTGCGGCACGACATGGAAGCCCCAGCGCAGCACGCGATCCAGTGCTCGTGTGGCGCTCAGCAGATCTTCGCGGGTCTGGGCCTGGATCAGGGCATCGGTGAGTGCATCGATGACCGGACTCTTCAGGCCGATCAGGTTGCGCGAGCCGGCGACATCGGCGTAGTCACTCGTCCAGTACTCGCGCTGTTCGCTGCCGGGGCTGTTGGACTGGGGGTAACTGCCGACCACGACATCGAAATCGAAGCTTCGCCGACGATTGATGTACTGGTTGACGTCGACGGTGCGGATACGCGCCTGGATGCCGATGCGTGCCAGATTGCGAATCCACGGCTGGATGACCCGTTCGAACTGGGTGTCGTAGTTGAGGACTTCCAGTGTCAGCGGCTTGCCCGTCTCGTGATTGACCAGCTGGCCATCCGCGACGCGATAGCCAGCGTCCCGAAGCAGGTTGAGTGCCTTGCGCAGCCGCGGGCGCAGTTCCGTGGGCTCATCGATGGGCAGCGGGTCGCGGAAGACGGCGGCGGGCAACTGGTCCTTGAACGGCTCAAGCAGGGCCAGTTCCCGTCCTTCAGGCAGGCCATTCGCGGCCATGTCCGAATTCTCGAAATAGCTGTGGGTCTGCTGGTAGGCGCCGTAGAAGAGATTGCGGTTGACCCAGTCGAAATCGAAGACCAGTGCCAGGGCTTCGCGTACCCGCGGGTCCTGGAAGCGCGCGCGGCGTTCATTGAGCACGAAGCCCTGCATGCCGGCAGGATTGCTGTCCGGCACCTCCAGCTTCTTCAGACGCCCGTCTCTGAGCGCAGGCGTGTCATAGGCCGTCGCCCAGTTCTTGGCGCTGCTCTCCACATGCAGGTCAATGCTGCCGGCCTTGAAGGCCTCCAGCGACACGCTCTGGTCGCGGTAATAGTCATAGACCAGTGTCTGGATGTTATGGCGTCCCTTGTTGACGGGCAGGTCCTTGCCCCAGTAATCCGCGACACGCTCATAGCGTACCTGGCGTCCGGCATCCAGCGAGGCCATGCGGTAAGGCCCTGAGCCAAGCGGCAGTTCCAGCGTGGCGCGGGTGAAATCACGTGTCTTCCAGTAATGCTCGGGCAGGACCGGCAGCTGACCGATGATCAAGGGCAGCTCGCGGGCGGCGTCAGGGGCCATGTCAAAGCGAACGGTATCGGTGTCGATCAGGCTGACGCGAGTGACATCGTGGTAGTAGCTCTTGAAGAAGGGCAGGCCATCCTTCATCAGCAGACGATAGGTGAAGACGACATCCTCGGCGGTGACGGGTTCCCCATCATGAAAGCGTGCGCGGGGATCGATATCGAATTCGATGGCACTGCGGTCTTCTGCCAGTCGGATCCCGCTGGCCAGCAGGCCATATTCAGTGAAGGGTTCATCGGCAGACTGGGTGAGCAGGGTGTCATAGATCAACCCGCCGAAATAATTGAGCCCTGCCACCGAGTTGCCCTTGAGGATGAAGGGGTTGGTGGAGTCGAAGCTGCCGATGGCGGCGCGAGTCATGCGTCCGCCGGTGGGGGCGTCAGGATTCACGTAGGGGAAGTGCGTGAAGCCTGCCGGATGTGCCGGTTCGCCATAGATGGCCAGTCCGTGCACGGTCGGCACGTCCAGGGGGGCCACGGGAGTCTTCTGATCAGTGGTCCGCGATGAGGATGCATGCGCCGGTGCAATGGCGGAGAGAATCAGAGCCCCGAGGCACAGTGCACGAAGTAGGCGTGCATGCCGAGGGATAAGAGAAGCAGCCTGCATCAAAGGACATCCTTGAATGGGGGATCATGGCGCGAAGGGCCAGGTGACAATGTCGGGCGGTACTGGTGGACACAAGGCCGGCAGGTCAACTCACTGCCAGGGGGTCCGCAAGCATCGACCTCGCCAAGAGTATCGAAGTTCCCCGTTATCGACCATTGTTCGGCCACGACGAGGGCGACTGACTGGTGTCAGTGCCGGCGTTTCAGTGTCTGTTGTTGCCTCGCGGTGCCGGTCACCGGGTGTCGGCCACCGAGTGTCGGTCACCGAGTGCCGGCTACCGAGTGCTGGAGGAGTCCAGGCTGACAGGTGCCTGATATCAAGACGCCCCCGCCATGGAGCATGGCGGGGGCGTCTTGATGTTGCGTACGTGCTGCGTAGGTGCTGCGTAGGCGATGGCGCTCAGTTGGCGCTGTAGAGCGTCAGCATCTGGCCCGGACGCAGATAATCGGCGGAAGAGAGCTTGTTCCAACGCGCGATCTGGCGGGTGGTGACATTGTGACGCGCCGCAATCACCGACAGCGAATCGCCACGCTTGACGCGCACCTTCTTGAGGCCGTTGGCTTCTGCGAGTTGCGCCGCTGCCACGCCGCGAGTGGCGTCAGGCACCAACAGAGGCTGACCGACCCGGATGGTGTTGCCGCTCAGGCGATTCTTCTGCTTGAGCTCTGCCAGTGTCAGTCCACTGCGACGGGCGATGACCGACAGGCTGTCGCCACGCTGGACACGGTACTCCGCCCAGCTTTCGCGGGTCTCTTGCGGCAGGGTCTCAAGCTTGCTGAGGAAGGTGTCACGTGCCGTGGCCGGAATCACCAGCGAGCTGTCTCCCGGGCTTGTCGCCCACCGCTTGTACGCGGGATTCAGGGTGCGCAGCTCGCTTTCGCTGATGCCAGCCAGTCTGGCGGCAACGGAAAGGTCAAGCTGGCCCCGGGTATCGACAGCGGCGATTTCCGGGGTGTCCGGAATCGCCGGCAGATTCAGGCCGTACTCTTCGGGTTCACGGATCACCGCAGCCAGCGCCAGCAGCTTGGGCACGTACTCCATGGTCTCGCTGGGCAGCTTGATGTTCCAGTAATCCTCATCCCCTGAGCCGGCACGTCGGCGCGCGCGGTTCACGGTGCCGGCGCCGGCGTTGTAGGCGGCCAGCGCAAGTTCCCAGTCTCCGTCGTACCAGCGCTCGCCCTGGGACTGCAGATAATCCAGTGCGGCATCGGTGGCCATCAGGACGTCCTTGCGGCCGTCGTACCAGCGGTTGCGGGTCAGGCCCATGGCATCGCCGGTCTGGGGCATGAACTGCCACATGCCGGTGGCGCCGCCGGGGTGGGCGGCATCCGGATCATAGGCACTCTCGATGAAAGGCAGCAGGGCAAGTTCGGCCGGAAGGCCGCGCGCCTCGGTGCGACGCGTCACGTAACGCAGCCAGGGGCGAGCCTGTTCGGCGATACGCTCCACGTGCTCCGGGTGCTCTTCATACCAGTCGATCCATTTGCGTACTCGAGGGCGTCCGGTGTCCTGCTGCAGCTGATAGCCGGCACGCAGGCGCTCCCACACATCATCGTAGCGCGCGGGCACCGCATCGATGGCTTGCATGAAATTCAGAGGAGCGCTCTGATGCACGCTGGTGGGTGTCAGGTCGTCGAGCGCCCGGGAGCTTGCGTTGGCAGGGGTCGCCATCAGCGGCAGGCACAGGCCGGCTCCGAGGGAGGCGAGGCGAATCAGGTAACGCAGACGTTCAGCAGTCAGTGGCAGGCGGGCCGGCGTGTCGGCGGCAGATGTCTTGATGACAGAGGTGTCGTCGGTACGGAGGTCTTGCTGATGCATTGACGGAGTACTCTTTGGCGAGCCTGCGTCGGATGGGCACGACACGGGCTCAGCATGCCGGACATTCCGGCGCAAACTGTGACTGCGGGGGCTGATCGGGATCACGAGAACCCGACCCGCTGTCACGCGAGACGCCTGCCCATCTTCAGGTCGTGGGCAGGTGCGCGGTCAACGGGTCTAGAAGCTGTCCTTCCACTGGCGCAGTGCCGTGAAGGCTGCCAGTGACGTGAGGGGCTGGTCCTCTGAGGCAGTGAGACGTCCTTGCTGGAGCAAGCGTTGTTGCAAGGTGGGGTCATCACTGCGCAGGAAGGGGTTGATCTGTCTTTCACGCGCGATGCGACTCGGGAGGGTCGGGCGGCCGGTCTCGCGGGCGCGCTCACACTCGGCGATCACCTGATCGCGTTGCGTGTTGTCAGGCTCCGCCGCGCGGGAAAATGCCAGGTTGGCCAGGGTGTACTCGTGAGCCGGGAAGACGAGGGTGTCTTCCGGGAGTGATGCCAGGCGCGTGAGTGACTGGTGCATCTGCTCTGGTGTGCCTTCGAACAGACGGCCACAGCCCGCGCTGAAGAGGGTGTCCCCGCAGAACAGCAACCCCGGCATGCCGGCACTCACGAACGCGATGTGGTCCAGTGTGTGGCCAGGCACTTCCAGGACATCGAACAAGCGTCCCTGCACGCGCACGCTGTCACCATCGGCGACA
Source organism: Cobetia sp. 5-25-4-2 (assembly GCF_013374075.1). Classification (NCBI taxonomy): domain Bacteria; kingdom Pseudomonadati; phylum Pseudomonadota; class Gammaproteobacteria; order Oceanospirillales; family Halomonadaceae; genus Cobetia; species Cobetia sp. 5-25-4-2. Next base: position 1,035,221 of record NZ_BLWK01000001.1, read on the forward strand.
CGCACATCGATCCCCTCGATGGCCGGGTTGTGCGGGCCGACCACGCGAGGGCGGTAGCGCTTGATCAGCTCGGGGAGGCCGCCGGTGTGATCCTGATGGTGGTGAGTGATCAGAATCGTGTCCAGAGTCAGGCCGCGGGTTTCCAGGACCTCGATCACCGGCGTGGCATCACCCGGATCGACGACGGCAACCGTGTCGCTGTCGTCGCTCTGGATCAGCCAGATATAGTTGTCCTGAAAGGCCGCTATGGGCGTAACGCTCATCATGGTGGTCAGGTACTCTTGTCGTGTCGGTATCCCATTGCGTGACGGGGGAGGCTGCCGGTGACGTGACCGAATGAAAGAACTTGGCAGTTCCGTCCCGCTGGCGATTGGCGCAAGCCTTCGCCAGGCATATGGTGGATACGATGTCTTCAAGTGATGTCGAGGCCATTGCTCACGGAGGTTTTGGCGTGGCATCGACGATGCGATTTCTCATCGGACAGCCCGGGGCGTTCATCGCCGCTCTTTTCCGGGGTGTCTGGCGTTGGCAGCGCGCAAGCGGCTGGCGTATCGCCATGCAAAGGCGTAAAGCCTGCCGAGCAAGCGGGTAAGTGTCAAACCTCTTGTGGTGTGAGAATGTAGAAGTGTGTGACATCTTGCTTGCGCGTGGGGCGCTCCCCCATGAAAGAGACGGGAGATGCAGGGATGTGGAAAAGTCGCTCACGCGGGGCGGATTCCGCTGCGCAACTCACCCCGGAAGCGCGTCGCCGACAGCACGCGCGGCTGCTGGGCGCCCACGTGCGAGCGATGCGCGCCTTTCTTGAAGGGGCGGACGGCAAGGACATTCTCATCGCCGAGCGCGAGATGTTGACGCCACTGTTCGAGCGTTGCTTCGGCTTCCACAGTCTGTGTCTGGGGCCGGGAGACAATGACCTGCTCTCCTTGTCTCCCATCCGGCATGCCATCCATTGGGCGCCGGAGCCCGCCCTGGCCCAGTCGCCATCGACCCTCATCTGCCCGCTCACTCAGCTGGCCCTGCCAGATGAAAGCATGGACATGGTGATGATCCATCATCTGCTGGAGGTCGCACCGGAGCCCCATCGCCTCTTGCGCGAAGCGGCGCGTGTCCTGCGCTCCAGCGGTTGCCTGATCATCGTCGCCTGGCAGCCGATGTCCGGGGAGGGGCTGCTGCGCCTCGACCCCCGGCGGCGACACATCACTCCCTGGGAAGGCAGCTGGCGAACCCCGGCGGCGCTCAGGGACTGGTTGGCCTTCGTGGACTTCGAGATCGAGCGTATCGACTACGCGGGGTTTCACCTGCCTGGCTTGCGCCTGCGCCATGGTTGGCTCGAGCGGATGGGACGCCGTTACAACCTGCCTCTGGGCAGCCTGATGCTGATACGGGCCCGTCGCAATGTCGGGTACGTGCAGCCTCTGAATGCCAAGCGCTCACGCGTGGCGATTCCCGGTGTCGCCATCGGGCAGGTGACCCGCCTGCATTCACGCGACAATCATGACTCCCGTTCGTCGGGTGACTCGGGCAAGGTGTGACCCGTGCAGGGCATGCCGACACGCCGTCCGTGTCGCCAGGTGGGCTGACATGGACTGTAAGGACACACAGGTCGCTTTGCCGCTATCCGGCATGAGCGGTTAGAATGTTGCCCTGGCAGCAAGCCTGCGTCGAAGTGACGTCGCGTCGTGTCATTGCCTGTGTCCTGTCCTTTCTCCAAGAGTGTTCCCCTGTGAGTCACAGTATCTCCTCGTCCGATCTCGCCAATGATGCCTCTTCAACCGCCCCCAGCCCTCGGGTGATCATCCACACCGATGGTGCCTGCCGGGGAAATCCCGGCCCGGGAGGGTGGGGAGCCATTCTCGTCAGTGGCAAGCATCGCAAGGAACTCAAGGGCAGCGAACAGGACACCACCAACAATCGCATGGAGCTGATGGCCGCCATCGAGGCCCTGAAGGCGTTGACCCGGCGCTGTGACGTGGTGCTGTGGACGGACTCCGAATACGTCAAGAATGGCATCACCAAGTGGGTCCATGGCTGGGTCAAGCGCGGCTGGAAGACGGCTGCCAAGCAACCGGTCAAGAATGAGGCGCTGTGGAAGGCGTTGCTGGAACAGAGTCAGCGTCATGATATCGAGTGGCGCTGGGTCAAGGGCCACAGTGGCGACGAAGGCAATGAACGTGCCGATAGCCTTGCCAATGAAGCGATCGATGAGATGCAGTCACGCCGTTGAGCATGCGGCCACTGGCCCGGCAGCTCAGAGTCAGGTGCCACCGAGTCACAAACCTCAGCGTCAGAAGCACCAGCGTCGGATACATCAGGACCAGTGTCTTCAGAGCCAAGTTCACCCGGACCCGTTCACCAGGTCCCGTTCACCAAGAGGTCTGAGATGCGTCAGATTATTCTCGATACCGAAACGACCGGTATCGACCCGAAGGAAGGCCACCGTCTGATCGAGATCGGTGCGGTGGAGATGATCAATCGCCGTTTGACGGGGCGCACTTATCACCAGTACATCAATCCGGAACGATTGATCGATGAAGAGGCGATCGGCGTCCACGGCATCACCGATGAACGGGTCGCCAATGAGCCGGTCTTCGCGGACGTGGCGGATGCCTTCTGGGAGTTCATCAAGGGCGCCCAGCTCGTCATTCACAACGCGCCCTTTGACGTCGGCTTCATTGATCATGAATTCGGCCTGATCAATCCACGGCGTAGCCAGCCGCTGGGGCCGGTGGCGGAACACTGCGCGATCCTCGATACCCTGAAGCTCGCCCGTGAGAAGCACCCCGGTCAGCGCAACAACCTGGATGCGCTGTGCAAGCGCTACGATATCGACAATGGGCACCGCGTGCTGCACGGTGCCTTGCTGGATGCGGAGATCCTCGGCGACGTCTATCTGGCGATGACCGGCGGGCAGACGGCGCTCGGGCTGGACGACATAGACGATGGCGATGAGGGAGAAGGCGGCATTGTCGGGGTACGTCGCCTTCGGGCGGACCGCCCGCGTCTGGTCACGCCCGGGCTCTCGGCGCTGGAGCTTGAGCGCCATGCTGCCTGGTGCGAGGAGATTCGTGCCAAGACAGAATGTGCCTTCGACAAGGTGGCGATCGACGCGCTGGGCAGCCTTGACGGCAGAGGCAACCCGGGAGGCGCTGTCTGATGCTGATACGTGATCTGTCACGAGTGAACCAGCGTCAGGGGTACCTGATTCGCATCGGGCGCGACGGGGTCGCCCCGGCGCCCGATGGCGGCATCATTCAACCGCCATGCGACTGGCCATCCGGCGCGATTGCACTGGGAGAGTGGCAGGGGGCGCCGATCGCCGTGCTTGGCGAGAATGGGTCTTCCGAGTGGCCAGGCGCTCGGCAATGGTTGCATTCACTGCCCAGAGAGCAGTTCCCGCTGCTCTCAAGTGCCCTGCAGGTGCTCAAGTGGGCGCGGGACCATCGTTTCTGTGGACGTTGTGGCAAGCGAATGAAACGTCTGGAACATGAGTTCGCGATGCACTGTACCGGTTGTCAGCATCGCAGCTATCCGCGAATCTCACCCTGCATCATCACGCTGATCACGCGTGGGCGTGAGTTGCTGCTGGCACGCAGTCCGCGTTTCGGGCCCGGCATGTACTCGACCCTGGCCGGCTTCATCGAAGCCGGGGAAAGCGCCGAGGAAGCGGTGAGGCGCGAGGTCCTGGAAGAAGTGGGTGTCGAGGTCGGGCGCGTGAGTTACTTCCAGAGCCAATCCTGGCCATTTCCTCACTCCTTCATGTTGGGATACTACGCCGAATATGCGGGCGGGGAGATCGCCATTGATGGCCATGAGATAGAGGATGCCCAGTGGTTCACACCTGAATCCTTGCCTGGCTTGCCGCCGAAGTTCTCGATCTCGCATGCCTTGATCGACAACTTCCTGCGCTCGGTGGCCAGCGGCCGCTGACGCCTGGCACTCCGGGCTGTCAATGAAAACGCCCCTGCCAATGGCAGGGGCGTTTTCATTGGCGGTATCGCTCATCGAGCGATACCGATCAGCAGAGGTCACATCCGCTGTTCTGCCGTCACTTGTTCGGGAAGAGAGAGGTCAGCTTGGTGGCCAGCATGATGTTGCCGGTCGCTTTCAGGCGGCCCGTCATGAAGGCCTGCATGCCGTCGACTTCGCCCTTCATCACGCCCTTGAGGGTATCGCTGTCAGTGGACAGCGTGACGGACGGATCGTCGTGCTCCCCTTCGCCCACGTCCAGGGTGCCATCCTTGACGACCATGTAGTAGTCATCACTGTCGGTGATGTTGAACTGGAAGACGTCGTTCATGCCCTTGGCGGCGTCCGGGTTGAAGCGACTTTTCAGCATCTCGATGACGGCGTTGGCGTCTGCCATGGCAATATTCCTTTTCAATGGTGAAGGCTGGGAAAGTGGATATGGGGTTCAGCACTTTCAAGGCTGTGCATCAGACTATTTCAAACGATCGTTCCAATCAAGCGCCGAAGATGATCTCCTCCGTTGCAGTGGCCCTTGCGCTGACCGGATCAACCGGCGTTGTGCCACCCTGCCTCGCAGCGCCGTGCTCGCCTTGCAGAGAGGGTCATTTGCCCCCATGTAGCAGGAATCTCACAGCTGGCCTGGTGGCCGCTAAAGTCGTTGTCCGTCAGACAGATCCGTGCAGGTCGCGGTGTCCGACGACACCCATGTCGTTCAGGAGCAAGTGCATGCAATGGTTATCGGAATATGGCCTCTTTCTCGCCGAGGCAGTCACGGTGGTGGTGGCCATTGGGGCGATCATCCTCATGATCGTGCGTGCCCGTCACGGGGATAGTGGTGAGCGCGAGGCTCGCCTCAAGATTCGTCCCTGGCATGAGCGCATGCAGCACCTCCAGCGGGAATTGGGACAGGCCGGGTTGGAAGATGCCGAGCGCACCGCCAATGCCAAGGCACGCGCCAAGAAGGAAAAGCAGGAGGCCAAGTCTCTCAAGAAGGCGCTCAAGGCCAAGGCGAAGCGCAAGCCTTCCGATGACGTTCAGGAACAGGACTCCACTGCCGGGCGTCGGGTGTTCGTGCTCGACTTCGTCGGCGATATCAAGGCGACGGGAGTGGAAAGCCTCGCCGAGCAGGTCACCGCGCTGGAAGGCGTGCTGACCGACAAGGATGAAGTGGTACTGCGACTGGAATCTGGTGGTGGCCTGGTGCACGCCTACGGTCTGGCCGCCGCACAGCTGGATCGTCTGCGTGCGGCAGGCGCGCGTCTGACGATTACCGTCGACAAGGTGGCCGCGAGTGGCGGGTACATGATGGCGTGTGCCGCTGATCATGTCGTGGCGGCGCCGTTTGCCGTGATAGGGTCCATCGGCGTCGTGGCACAGGTGCCCAATGTGCACCGTCTTCTCAAGAAGCACGATGTCGATGTGGAGATCCTGACGGCTGGGCGTTACAAGCGAACGCTGACGATGCTGGGGGAGAATACGGAAGAAGGGCGTGAAAAGTTCCTGTCTGACCTGGCCCGCACCCATGACCTGTTCAAGCAGCACGTCGGTAGCCGTCGTCCGCAACTGGATGTGGAGGCCGTGTCACAAGGGGACATCTGGTATGGCAGCGAGGCGATCGCGATCGGTCTGATCGATGAGGTAGGCACAAGTCAGGCGCTGCTGGCCGGCTATCTCAAGCAGGATCTCAAGATATTCGAAGTCAGTCTTGAAAAGCCGCGTCGCATGATGGATCGATTCGGGAAGGGGGTGACGCTGAGTCTGGATCGTGTGCTTGACCGCGTGCTGGAGCGCAATGTCGAGTCACGCTGGCAGCAGCACTGAGACCTTCGCGAATCGAGACCTGCGGAAAACAGGATCTGCGCGAATCGTGATCTGCAGGCGCCAGGCCCTGCACGAATGCAAGTCTGCGGGCAATGGCGGCCATTCCCTGGCCATCCGTCAATCGAGGAGTGAGGAAGGTGCGAGAGACCCGGTGATGTTGCGGGTCTGGCTCAGCCTGGTCATGGCACCACGTCACGACAGGGCGTGACCGGATGACCCGATGGCTTCCCTCAAGGGCGTCAGTCTTCGACTGGCGCCCTTTTTCAGCGATAGAGTTGTTGAAGCGTGCGGATCACGCCTGCAGCGTTGGGGCCCAGCAGTGAGTAGTAGATGGTCTGTGACGCCCGGCGAGTCCGCACCATGCCTTCGCGACGCAGAATGGCCAGATGCTGCGACAGGGCTGACTGGGAAAGTTCGAGACGTGAATTCAGTTCACTGACCGACATTTCGCTTTCACTGAGCAGGCAGAGAATTCGCAAGCGATTTTCGTTGCCCATCGCCTTCAACAGGGCAGTGGCTTCCTCGATCACGCGATCACCTGCCTGGTGTAACGTGATGACATCATCTTGCGCAGGCATGGCGGGTTTCCTCGCGGTTGAGACCTTGGCATTCATTGGTGAGCTCCGGTGCTGTCTGGGGGATTCCATCATCAGATTGGCCGTCCTTGTGGTGTCAGGCATGAAGTATCCTTGTTTTAGTGAATCATCAATAACTCCACGTGCTACGTCCAAGGCAATATTAAACGATAAATCATCGAGGGTGGTCTGATCAGGGGTGGACTTTTCCTTTTCCTGACGCTGGTCGACATACGGTCGTTCGTTTCACTGCGTGTCGATGACGTCATACGACGAACTGACCAGAGTTGGATGCCTCATCTGACATTCACACGGTCGGGTTTTGGCCTAAGGTTCTGATAGTGCGCATGCGCGTCACCTGCCATCAGCGTGGTGGGACACTTGGGGTCGCCAGCTGCCGGCATCTTCCAGGCGCAGTCCCCGAGTCGAAGGCGCGTAAGGCGTGATACTGCTTGCTGATGGCAACGCCATGCCATGAACCCCGTGCCAGCATCGTCAACGAGGTAAGCCATGCCTGAGACCGCCAAGCGATCCGCACGCGAGCACTACGAATCACTTGTCTCGCGTGCCAATCAAGCGCCAGAGGACTTCTGGGCTGAGCAGGCCAGGCGCATCGTCTGGTTCCGTGATCCAGCGACCATCCTGGCCTGGGATGCCCAGGAGCACGCCCGTTGGTTCATTGATGGCGAGATGAATATCTGTCATGCCGCGCTGGACCATCACGTGGCCAATGGCCGCGGGGATCAGGTGGCGCTCTACTGGGACTCTCCCGTCACTGACAGCAAGTGCCAGTACACCTATCGAGAGCTTCGCGACGAAGTGGCCAGGCTGGCGGGTGCCCTGCGTGACAAGGGGGTCGAGAAGGGTGATCGCGTGATCATCTACATGCCGATGGTGGCGGAGGCCGCGATGGCGATGCTGGCCTGCGCACGCCTGGGGGCGGTGCATTCCGTGGTCTTCGGAGGATTCTCCCCCAAGGAGCTGGCCGTACGGATCGATGATGCGACGCCCAAGGTCATCCTGGCGGCCTCCTGTGGCATCGAGGTCGACCGTGTCATTCCCTACAAGCCGTGGCTGGATGAGGCGATCGAACTTGCGACGCATACGCCAGAGGCCTGCCTGATCCTGCAGCGTGAGCAGCAACGAGCCACCCTGGGGCCGCGAGACCACGATTGGCAGGAATGTCTGGCGCATGCCCAGGCCACGGAAGCGGTCAGCATGCTGGGAAGCGAGCCGCTCTATATCCTCTATACCTCAGGCACCACCGGGACGCCCAAGGGTGTGGTGCGCGATCACGCCGGCTACGCCGTGGCACTGCATTACTCCATGGAAATTCTCTACGGGACCCGCCCGGGGGACACCTTCATGGCAGCCTCCGATATCGGCTGGGTCGTGGGGCATTCCTATATCGTCTATGGCCCGTTGCTGATGGGAGCCTCGACGGTCATGTATGAAGGCAAGCCGGTCAGGACGCCGGATGCCGGAGCCTTCTGGCGCTTGATCGAGGAGTATCGGATCAACTGCTTCTTCACGGCACCGACCGCCTTCAGAGCCATCAAGAAGGAAGACCCCGACGCCAGCCTGATGGCCGGGCGTGACCTGTCCAGTCTGCGCAGCCTGTTCCTGGCGGGGGAGCGACTCGATCCTCCCACCTATCACTGGTTGAATGACCTGCTGCCAGTGCCGATCGTGGATCACTGGTGGCAGACGGAAACCGGCTGGCCGGTCGCGGGAAATCTGCTCGGTCTCGACATGATCACTCGGCAGGCGAGTGGTCCCCGAGCGCCGGTCGAGGCACGCGCGGGCAGTGCGACCTGGCCATTGCCCGGTTTCAATGTGCAGGTGCTCGATGGTCTGGGGGATGAGGTCGAACCCGGAGTGCAGGGCAATGTGGTCATTCAGCAGCCGCTGCCGCCCGGGTGTCTCACGGGGCTCTATCACAATCCCGCGCGTTTCCACGCCGCCTACCTGGCGGCGTACCCCGGCTACTATCTGACGGGAGACGGCGGCTATCTTGACGAGGACGGCTACCTCTTCGTGATGGGGCGCATCGATGACGTCATCAATGTGGCAGGGCATCGCCTGTCCACCGGGGAAATGGAACAGGTCCTCGGCTCACACGAGGCAGTGGCGGAATGTGCGGTGATCGGCATCGAGGATTCGCTCAAGGGCGAGATGCCGCTGGGACTGGTGATCATCAAGGATGCCTGGCGCGGTGACGAATCTGCTCTTCGTCAGGCGCTGGCGCAGCGTGTGCGCGATGAGATAGGGGCGATCGCCTCGCTCAAGGACGTACTGATCGTCGAGCGGCTGCCCAAGACACGCTCCGGCAAGATTCTGCGCAAGATGATCCGTCAGATCGCCGCGGGAGAGCAGTACCAGATTCCCTCGACCATCGATGACCCGGCGAGTCTGGAGGATGTGCTTGAGGCATTGAGCGAGGCAGGCGTCGGTCTGGCCGGGCAGGCGCGCAGTGCTTGAGTGACGTGAGCATTGCGGGTGAGTGAACGCTTGGGCGTAGATCGCGCCTGCCGCAAACACAAGGCCCCCGTCATGAACCATGACGGGGGCCTTGTGTTCTTGCGTGGAGCGATCAGTCCATCAGGTGCGTGCGACCACGGGGTTGGCGCGTTCCCGACGGGCAAGCCAGGCGATGCTGACGACCAGCAGCCCTGCCAGACTCAGCCAGCCGAACAGCGTGCTGTCGGTCAGGCCCATCACCAGGTACGCCAGCAACGAGATGCAGGCGCCCAGCAGCGCGTAGGGCAACTGGGTCATGACGTGATCGATGTGATGGCAGCTCGCGCCCGTCGAGGACAGGATGGTGGTGTCGGAAATCGGTGAGCAGTGGTCACCGAAAACCGAGCCCGCCAGTACGGCACCCATCATCGGCAGCATCATCGCGATCTCGGTGGCTGCCGCCATGTCTCCGGCGATCGGCAGCATGATGCCAAAGGTGCCCCAGCTGGTGCCGGTGGCGAAGGCCATCAGGCCGGACAGCACGAACAGCAACATCGGAAGCCAGGTGGGGGAGACCACGCCATCCACCAGCGTCGCCAGGTATTCGCCCGTGCCGAGTGAGCCGATGATGCCGGTCAGCATCCAGGCGAACACCAGGATATAGACGGCCGGCAGCATCGAGCGCGCGCCCTGGACGATGGCACCGATGCTGCGGCCAGTGCCCATGCGGTGACGCAGCAGCATCATCACGGCGGCGAGCAGGCCGATGGCACCGCCGATGATCAGCGATCCTGCGACATCAGTCAGCTCGAAGGCACGCACCAGGCCGAATGCCTCGCCCTTGGCGGCCAGCGCACTGGCGCCGGTCTGCACGATCATGAAGAAGGTGGCGATCACCAGCACGATGATCGGAATCAGCAGATCCACGGGGCGGCCACGTTCCGACTCTTCGACATGGGTGTTGCCGGGAGGATTGCCACGGCTGGCGTCAAACAGCTCGCCATCACGCGCGGCGATGGCATGTCGGCGCATGGCACCGAAGTTGATGTCGAACCAGGCCGAGGCGATCACCAGCACCAGCGCCGCAATCGCGTAATAGTTGAGCGCGGAAAGCTCCAGGAAGGCACCGAAGGGGCTGACATCGGTGATGTGGTGCGTGGCCAGGATTCCAGCGATCAAGCTGATGATGTAGGCGCCCCAGCTGGAGATGGGGGTCAGCACGCATACCGGTGCGGCGGTGGAGTCGATCAGATAGGCCAGACGAGCCCGCGACAGGCCCTGGCGATCCGTCAGGGGGCGGCAGATGTTGCCGACCGCCAGGCTGTTGAAGTAGTCATCGATGAAGATGAAGACTCCCAACAGGACGGTCATCAGCTGCGAGCCGCGACGGGTAGTGACCCGTTCACGCGCCCAGTTGCCGAAGGCGCGCGTGCCGCCGGCCAGAGTGATGACACCGACCATCGCCCCGAGAGCGAGCAGAAACAGCAGGATATAGACATTCCAGCTGTTGAGCGTGACATCGGCCAGTTGACCGCTGTCCGGCAGCTCGACGAAGACCGCGACCAGCTGGCGCCAGAGATAATCCAGCGTGGTGAGCGGTGAGAAATCATTCAGCAGCAGAGCGCCAGAGACAATACCCAGCCCAAGGGAGAGCATGACGCGACGTGTCAGTATTGCGAGACCGATGGCTATGATCGGGGCGAGCAGCGAAAGCGGGGACGCCGCGTAGCTGGTCAGTTCCATGTATCACCTGTTTTCAAAGGCAGGCGCCGGGACAATGCGCGCTGCCGGGTGCCGTAATGGCTGTTAGGGTGCGTGGGCGTCAGGGAAGAGCACCGTCCTGATGTGGCGCATCCGACCGGCCGCAGTCGTGGTGTCGCAACTGGGGGAGGGCGTCGCTGATGCGCCGAACACGTCCTGCAGCATCAGGCTGACCGATGCCTGCAGGTGGGAAGGGGGCGCATTATGCCCGAGAGGATCAGACAGCGAAACATTGCCTTGTGCATCTAAAGTCTAGGATGCAGTGAAAAAGACCGACATTTCGCCGGTTCCCCACTAGAATCCCGCTGTGAAACGCCAATGTTCAGTATGCTCTTCTTGCTAATCCGTGTCGGATATGAAGAATGGCGCTCACCAAAGCATGTCGAGCAACCCTTTCGTAGTGGTTGCTCGCTGCCAGCGGCAGGAAGGCCATGGCTTTTCACGCCGCCTGGCAGCGTCGACAAGATCAAAAACCCGCCAAAGCGAGACCGACATGTCGGAAACAACGTCCATCATTCCAGCGCCGATTCTGGCGTTGATCGATGCAGGCAATGGCCTGCTGTGGGGCAGCGTATTGATCTACCTGCTCATCGGAGCGGGTCTTTTCTTCACGGTCATGACCAAGGGCATCCAGTTCCGCTACTTCGGGCACATGTGGAAACTGCTGGCCACCTCACGTCAGGGTAGCGAAGGCGGGATCTCCTCCTTCCAGGCGCTGGCCACCTCCCTGGCGGCACGTGTCGGTACCGGTAACCTGGCCGGTGTCGCCGTGGCGATTTCCCTGGGTGGCCCGGGTGCCATCTTCTGGATGTGGATGACGGCACTGGTCGGCATGTCCACCAGTTTCATCGAGTCCACCCTGGCCCAGGCCTACAAGGTGTCACACGATGACAATACCTTCCGTGGTGGCCCGGCCTACTACATCGAGAAGGGCCTGGGACAGCGCTGGATGGCGATCCTGTTCTCCGTGTGTCTGATCATCGCCTTCGGTCTGGCCTTCAACTCCGTGCAGTCCAACTCCATCGCGCTGGCCATGGAGCAGGCCTTCAGCGTGCCGCCGTGGATCATGGGCGTGATTCTGGTCGTGGTGATGGTGCCGATCATCTTCGGTGGCATGAAGCGCATCACGCGGACCGCCGAGCTGATCGTGCCGATCATGGCGCTGCTCTATCTGCTGCTGGCCATCTTCGTCGTGGCGATCAACATCACCGAGCTTCCGGCGGCACTGGGCACCATCTTCCGCAGCGCCTTCGGTCTTGAGCAGGCAGCAGGTGGTGCACTGGGCTACACCATCGCGCAGGCGATGATGAACGGCATCAAGCGCGGTCTGTTCTCCAATGAAGCCGGCATGGGCTCTGCGCCGAATGCCGCGGCGATGGCGACCACCCGGCACCCGGCTTCCCAGGGCTTCGTCCAGATGCTGGGCGTCTTCATCGATACTCTGGTCATCTGCACCGCAACCGCTGCCATCATCATCATGAGTGGCACGCTGGGCAACGATGGCGGCAATGATGGTATCCAGATCACCCAGGCGGCGTTGACCTCGCAGGTCGGCAGCTGGGGGGGTGGCTTCGTGGCGATCGCCATTCTGCTGTTCGCCTTCACCTCGCTGGTGGCGAACTACTCCTATGGCGAGTCCAACATCGAGTACATCTCGGGCAAGAAGAACGCCAAGCCGGTCATCATGCTCTATCGCTTTGCGGTGCTGGGCATGGTGATGCTGGGCGCAGTCGCCAGTCTCAAGAACATCTGGAACTTCGCTGATCTGTCGATGGGGGCGATGGCGCTGATCAACCTGATCGCCATCCTGCTGCTGTCGCCGCTGGCCTTCCGGATCTTCAAGGACTACGACCGTCAGCACAAGGCCGGTCAGGAGCCGACCTTCGACCCCGAGAAGTTCCCGGAGCTCAAGGGCAAGGTCGACCCCGCCATCTGGAAGAAATGAGCGTCACCCATGAAAGCCCGCGGTGCGGAATGAGGCGTCCCCCTCTCCCTGACCGCCCGGTCAGAATCTCCGTGAGTTGACATGCCAATGGCCGCGCATCGTGATACGATGCGCGGCCATTCTGGTTCTCGACGGCGAGATATCGCGCGAGATACCGTCAATCGTCAGCTGTTATGCCGTCTGTCAGGGTTCCCTCACCCCTGCTGTTGGCCTGGAACCAAAAAGGACCTCAGATGCTCCTCCTCACCGCGAGTCAATCGCGTCGTGCGCTCGTCGCACTGTCCCTGTTTCATATCCTGATCATCACGGCCAGCAACTACCTGGTGCAGTTGCCGATGACATTGTTCGGCTTCCATACCACCTGGGGTGCCTTCAGCTTCCCGTTCATCTTCCTGGCCACTGACCTGACCGTCCGGCTGTTCGGCAAGGTACATGCTCGTCGCATCATCGCGCTGGTCATGCTGCCGGCATTGCTGGTCAGCTACATGATCTCGGTGATCTTCCATGGCGGCAGCCTTGCCGGGATCGAGGCGTTGGGCGAGTTCAATCTGGTCGTGGCACGCATTGCGCTGGCGAGCTTCATCGCCTATGTGATCGGCCAGCTGCTGGATATTCAGGTCTTTGATCGTCTGCGTCGCAATGCTCACTGGTGGGTCGCGCCCATGGCATCGACGCTCTTCGGCAATCTCGCCGATACCTTCGCCTTCTTTTCGGTGGCATTTCGCAATGGCCCGGACGTCTTCATGGCGGCGCATTGGGTCGAGATCGCCTGGGTGGACTACGCCATCAAGTTGATCATTTCGCTGCTGCTCTTCCTCCCGATGTACGGTCTGTTGCTTGGCTGGTTGACGCGTCAACTGCTGGCGAGAGGCTTCATCGCCGGGCGTGAAGGCGCCTGATCAGTCCGACATCTCCCTGTACTCGAATTGCCGCCACGATGTGGTAGCCTTGAGAAAAACAGGGAGTTGATCTGCAATGAAAATCGCGGCGGTGTACAGCATCAAGGGCGGTGTCGGCAAGACGGCTTCTGCCATCAACCTCGCGTATGTCGCTGCCAACAGTGGTCTCAGAGTGCTGTTGTGGGATCTGGACCCTCAAGCCGCAGCGACTTTCTATGTGCGGACCAAGCCCAAGCTCAAGGGCGGCGTCGAGAAGCTGATCAGCGGCAAGCAGGACCTGTCACGCGTGATCCGGGCGACCGACTATCGCAATCTGGATGTCCTGCCGGCCGAGTTCTCCTATCGCAATCTCGATCACATTCTCGAGGAAGAGAAGCGCTCTCGCCTGCGCAAGGTATTGAAGCCGGTGCGTGACGATTACGACCTCGTCATCCTGGATTGCCCCCCGAGTATCTCGACTCTCTCCGAGCAGGTCTTCGCGGCCGCTGATACGTTGCTGGTCCCGATGATTCCGACGGTGTTGTCACTGCGCACGCTGGAGCAGCTCAATGCCTATCTGGCCGAGATCGATCTCGATGTGCCTGTCTGGCCATTCTTCACGCTGGTCGATCGTCGCAAGACCTTGCACAAGGATGTGATGGAGTCCCTCAAGCAGGACCATCCGCTGCAGCTCAGTGGGCATATTCCTTACTCCAGCATCGTCGAGCGCATGGGAATCGAGCGCAAGCCGGTGCCGGTCTTCTCACGCAACAGTGCTCCGGCGGCAAGCTACCGAGAGTTGTGGAAGGAAGTCGGCCAGCGTCTCGGGCTGCTCAAGGAGCCGGCAGCTGGTGAGGGGAAGGCAGACGCAGACGCGAGCACGCCTGAGACGAGCACGACCGCTGGCACGTCCACTGCCAATCAGTCCGCTCAGCCCTCGGACAAGCCGGAGGTCAGCACCGACTCCAAGGCCAGGACAGCCAAGTCGTCCACCGCGAAATCGTCTGGCAAGCCTTCTGACAAGTCTTCCGGCAAGCCCTCCGGGAAGTCGGGAGCCAAGCGCAGCAAGAAGGGCGGCAACCTCGGCGATTGATGCCCAGCGTCTCGCTGAGGGATGCCCACAATGCAAGAAGCCCCGCACTGGCGGGGCTTCTTGCATTGTGGGGGAGGGTGACTCAAAGCCCGGGCAGGCCGGAACTGGCATCGGCATCTTCCAGCAGGCGCTTGAGCGGTGCATGCAGGGCCGGTGAGGCTACCACGATATTCTCGCCATACAGCTCCTCGGGGATGCCGTCCGGGCAACGATAGAGGTGACCGGTACGTGCGCCGGCTTCGCGGGCAATCAGCAGGCCCGCCGCAAAGTCCCAGGGAGAGACGCTCTCATAGTAGGCATCCAGGCGGCCGCAGGCGACATCGCAAAGATCCAGCGCGGCACTGCCGTTGCGCCGGACATCCTGACACACCAGCAACATGGCGGAGAGACGTTTGAGCAGGGGAGGACGGCTGTCCCGGTTATAGGGAAAGCCGGTCGCGACCAGTGCGCGGCTCATGTCTTCGGTCTCGCTGACCGTGATGCTCTCGCCATTCATCCAGGCTCCCTTGCCGCGAATGGCGGTGAAGGTCTCGCCGAGGAAGGGCGCGTGAACCACTCCCATCTGGATCTTGCCACGCTCGCACCAGGCGATGGAGACGGCCACATGGCGCAGCCCGTGAGCAAAGTTGACGGTGCCGTCGATGGGGTCGATCACCCACAGGCCTCCCTTGGTGCCGATGACGTCGCGCTCAGGCGATAGTTCCTCGGTCAGGCGTGCATCTTCAGGGAATTCGTCCTCGAGCGCCTCGGCAAGGAAGGTGTCGATCGCCACATCGATGTCCGTGACCAGCTCATCGCCTTTCTTGTAGTGGTGCGCGAACCCTTGCTCCTCGCGCGCTTGCACCATGCGTTCTCCCGCGTCTCTGGCCAATTGCGTTGCACGTTCCAGGCGTTGTTCCAGCGTCATGTGGCTCTCCAGCAGCGATGATCAGGTCAGATGAGTTGACGCTCATCCCTCCGGTGACCTCCTGTATAACAGACTCATGTGGTGAGTTCAGCCTCGAGGGAGGGAGCGGGCGCACGAAAGGTGTGCTCAAGCATCCGATTCAGGCGTTGCATGCCCCTTCATGGTGCTTTCCCTGCAAGGCGTGCACTGCCAGCGGGAGGTGGCGAGGATCGCTTCAACGGTTATCCCGTTATCTTGATGGGACGTTTTCTCGTCACGCTTCCTGAGGCATCCCGCTTGAGGCCCTGACGAAGACCCGGCCAGCCCCGGCCAGTAGCGGAGAGCCTGTCCCCTGGCCGGCATGACGTGTCTGACCGGGGCTTCGTCAGGACAGGCCGGTGGGATCTGGGGATTCAACATCCGTTTCATTTTTTGATTTCTGGCGCACTTGTTGCAGTAGTCTGGTCATGGCGTTCGGCAAGCCGCCGAACCTTCCCGCATTCAATGCCCTGAAGCACAAGGAGCGAACGTGACACCGATCCCTGACCAGATTCATCCCCCGCAGCGCCTCCTGATGGGCCCGGGCCCGATCAACGCGGACCCACGTGTGTTGCGTGCGCTGTCAGCGCCATTGATCGGCCAGTACGACCCCGCGATGACGCATTACATGAACGAGACGATGCAGCTCTATCGCGGCGTCTTCGAGACCCGGAACGCGGCGACCCTGTTGATCGATGGCACATCACGGGCCGGGATCGAGGCGGTGCTGGTCTCGTTGATCCAGCCGGGGGAGCGTGTACTGGTGCCGATCTTCGGCCGTTTCGGTCATCTGCTGCGCGAGATTGCCGAGCGCTGCGGTGCCCAGGTGCACACGCTGGAATGTGAGTGGGGCGAGGTCTTTCGTCCCGAGCAGATCGAAGCCGCCATTCGCGAGGTGCAGCCAACGCTTCTCGCGCTGGTACAGGGCGATACCTCGACCACCATGTGCCAACCGCTCGAGGAGATCGGTGCCATCTGTCGCCGCGAAGGCGTGCTGTTCTACAGCGATGCCACGGCCTCGCTGGCGGGCAATCCGCTCAAGACGGACGAGTGGGGACTGGATGCCGTCACCGCAGGCCTGCAGAAATGTCTCGCCGGTCCGTCTGGCAGTTCGCCGCTGACGCTGTCGCCGCGTGCGGTGGAGGTGGTGCATGCACGTCGGCACGTCGAGGCCGGGATCAGCAGTGGGGGCGATCGACTGGCGGAGCCGGGCGCGCGTATTCGCTCCAACTATTTCGATCTTTCCATGGTGCTCGATTACTGGGGAGAGCTGCGCCTCAATCACCACACGGAGGCCACTAGCATGCTGTATGGCGCGCGCGAGTGTGCGCGACTGCTGGTCAACGAGGGCATGGACAACGCCATCGCGCGACATGCGTTGCACGGTCAGGCGATGGTCGAGGGACTCAAGGGGCTGGGGCTTGCGCTGTTCGGTGACCAGGCGCATCGCATGAACAACGTCAGCGCGGTGAGGATTCCGGATGGCCTGGATGGCGAGGGGTTGCGTCGCAGCATGCTGGAGGATTTCGGCATCGAGATAGGCACCAGCTTCGGGCCGCTGCACGGCAAGGTCTGGCGCCTCGGCGTGATGGGCTACAACGCGCGTCGCGACACGGTACTCACCACGCTGGCGGCGCTGGAGCAGACTCTGCGACGCGGTGGCGTCCAGTGTGTCGCCGGCGGTGGTGTCGGCGCGGCGCTGGACTTTTATCAAGAGCATCAGGACCAGCCGGCGGGAGAGCGGCCATGACCATTGATGTGTCCCGAGCGCGCACGACAGCGGGCATCGCCCCGCTGGAAACCGCGGCGGACGTGCTGGCAGCCTGCGATGCCCTGGCGGCGATTTCACGCAGTGACAGCGGGATCGATCGCCGTTATCTGACGCCTGAGCATGCGGCGGCCAATGCCACCACGGCGGCCTGGCTCAAGGCGGCAGGACTTCACAGCTGGCAGGACGGGGCGGGCAATCAGTGGGGGCGATGGTGCCCGAAAACGCTCTCCAGCGAGAGCGAGGCGCCGCGGCTGGTGATCGGCTCCCATCTGGACAGCGTACCGGACGCCGGTCGTTATGACGGGATTCTGGGCGTGCTTCTGGGCGTCGCGGCGCTGACCCACTTCCAGCAGCGTGCTGAACGGGAGGGTGCCGGCTTGCCGTTTGCGCTCGAGGTGGTCGGCTTTGGCGATGAGGAAGGCACGCGCTTCGGCGCGACCCTGCTCGGCAGCCATGCCATCGCGGGCAGCTGGCAACCGGGATGGGAGCTTCTGGAAGATGAGGAGGGTATCAGCCTGGGGGAGGCGCTGACCGCCTTCGGGCTCTCGGGGCAATCGGCGGCCAGTGCCAGCCTGCAAGCGACTCCGCCGCTGGGCTATCTGGAAGTGCACATCGAGCAGGGGCCGGTGCTGGAAGCCGAGAATCTGGCACTGGGTACCGTGACGGGTATCGCTGGCGCGCGTCGTTTTGCCGTCAACTTCGCCGGTCAGGCCGGCCATGCCGGCACCACACCGATGGCACTGCGTCAGGATGCGCTATGTGCCGCGGCAGAGTGGACACTGGCCGTCGAGACTCTGGCGCGAGAGGTCCAGACAGGCAAGCGCGCTGACATGCCGGATCACTCACTGGTGGCCACCGTGGGCTGTTGCGAGTTGCGTCCCGGTGCGGTGAATGTCATTCCCGGCGCCGCGGCGTTGAGTCTGGATATCCGTGCCCTGGACGATGCACAACGTGACCGGGCGCTGGAGGAGCTGCTGCAACAGGCCCATCAGATCGCCGAGCGTCGCGGCGTCACCTTCCGTTGCGAGCAGACCCACGCCGCGAATGCCGTCGCCTGTGATGAAGGGTTGATGCAGGCAGTGGATCTCGGTATCGCCGCTACCGGACAGGCGCCTTTCCGGCTGCCCAGCGGTGCCGGCCATGACGCCATGGCGGTGAGTCACCTGTGCCCGGTGGGCATGCTGTTCCTGCGCTGTGAGCGGGGGATCAGTCACCACCCTGCGGAGGCGGTGACGGAGGCGGATGTCGCCAGAGCACTGGCGGCCTTGATTGCCAGCATCGAGGCAGTGGCCGCCAGATATTCGTGTTGATCATCGGCGGCCAGAAGGCGGCTGCCTAGCTCGCGTCCAGCAGGCCCGGCAGTCGCACTGCGGCAATGGCATCGATCTGATTCAGGGCTTCCTGAAATTCCGTCTCGGTGGATTGCGGAAGGCGTCGTTCCAGTTCGGCGAGGATGCTTGAGGCGCTATGGCCCTTCACGCAGATGATGAAGGGGATTCCGTGACGGGCCTGATAGTCGGCGTTGGCCTTGAGGAAGCGTTCGCGGGTGGCGTCATCGAGCTGGTCCAGCCCCGCGCCACGCTGTTCGCCTTGAGAGGCGGGCGTCAGACTCTCAAGCTTGCCGGCCGCCAATTCCGGGTGGGCGTCGATCAACTGGCGGCGCTCGGTCTCGCTTGCTCGGCGTACCGCCTCGGCACAGGCGCTCAGCAGGGCTTCGGTACTGGCAAAGGGGCGCTCTGCAGCGGCGCGTTCCACTACCCAGTCGGAGTGCTCATAGAGGCCGCTCAAGCGACGAGCAAGCGCTTCTGGTGGCAGGGCGTTGAGGGTGTCCAGCATTGCCAGATATTCCATCGGGGTTTCGATTGGCATGTGCCTTGCTCCAGAGAAGAAAAGAGAAAAAGACGTGAAGAATCCATTGCTTGCAAGGCACATGCCGCCGCCAGACAAGCCGGGACTCGCCCTCGAGGCAGTGCGCCTGCCGGGGAGACGTGTCCCCTGCACCTTGACCGTCAGGTCAGATTAGGCGAGTGCACTCCTGCGGTGCAATGCCACCAAAGCCCTGAGCCGTGACATGCCGAGCGCCATGCATCATTGATCGGATCAGCGGCTGCATCACGGACAACGCGTCAATGTCACACGCTACCCATCACAAGGAAATGACCGTGCCCAGACTTACCACGCATGTGCTCAACCAGGCTGAAGGCATCGCCGCCAGTGGCGTCACCATTCTCCTGGAGCGCCAGGATGCGCAGGGCAACTTCCAGCAGATTGCCCGAAGCATCACCAATCAGGATGGCCGTGTCGAGGCGCCATTGCTGGAGAACGCGCCATCGAGTGACGACGATCACTCCGGCGTCTACCGCCTGACGTTCCAGATAGGGGACTACTTTGCCGGGCGTCCGGTGGGCAAGGGCATGCTCGGGCGGGTGCCGGTCGAGTTCACGCTGGAGGCCAACGGCCACTATCACATTCCGCTGCTGGTCACTCCGTGGGCCTACAGCGTCTACCGCGGCAGCTAAGGAGCCGGCATGAGCGCATATCTCCTCGATTGGGCAATGCTGCTGACACGTTGGCTGCATGTCATGGCGGGTATCGCCTGGATTGGCGCCTCGTTCTTCTTCATCTGGCTCGACAATCGCCGCGAGCCTGCCCGTCATGCCCTGGATGGTCGTCCGGGGGGCGAGCTCTGGGCAGTGCACGGCGGTGGCCTCTACCATCTGTTTCGCCATGACGGCGTCAGTGAGACGCTGCCCAGCGAGATCCACTGGTTCAAGTGGGAGGCCTACGTCACCTGGCTGTCCGGGATGGGGCTGTTCACGCTGATCTACCTGCTGCAGCCGCAGGCCTATCTGATTGATCCGCGCGTGTTCGAGATGAGCGGCAGCATGGCCGTCGGTAGCGCACTGGGACTGCTCCTCGCAGGCTGGCTGGGCTACGAGGCGCTGTGTCGCAGCCCCCTCAAGCGCAGCGCTGCGGCGCTGTTCGTCGCGGTCGGTGTCTGGCTGACGCTGGCGGCCTGGTTCGCGACGGAGCTGTTCTCCGGGCGCGCCGCCTTCCTGCTGATGGGCGCGCTGATGGGCAGCATCATGGCGGGCAATGTCTTCAACGTGATCATCCCGGGTCAGAAGGCGCTGCTTGCCGCCGCGCAGCGTGGCGAGACCCCGGACCCGATCCACGGGCAGCGCGCCAAGCAGCGCTCGGTGCATAACACCTTCATCACGCTGCCGGCGGTCCTGATGATGATCAGCAACCATTACCCGCTGCTGTACGCCAATGACTATCGTCTCGGCGTCATCCTGCTGCTGCTGGTGACGGGGGGGCTGATTCGCATCGCCACGGTGGATCACCACAAGGGTGTCAAGCGACGTTGGGTGCCGGTGGGAGCCGTAGCGGCGCTGATCGGCGTGATCGTGCTGTGTGCACCACGCGCTCAGCCCGTTCCGGCAATGGCCGGAAGCGCCGCGTCTTCACCGTCCGTGGCGGCCAGCAACACCGCTGACAATGCGGTGATGGGAGAGAATGAGGCTCTGCGCGAGAAGGTCCGCCATATCGTCGAGCAACGCTGCGCCGGCTGTCACAGTGATTCGCCGACGTTGATCGGGCTTACCGCGCCGGCCGCAGGGGTCGCCTTCAATGGCTGGGAGGACATCCAGCGTCAGGCACTGCGCATCCACCAGCGCACGGTGGTCGACAAGAGCATGCCGCTGGCCAACATGACCCAGATGACCGATGCCGAGCGTCAGATGCTGGACGACTGGTGGCAGGCGACACAGTAGTCAACCATCCCCTTTCCATCATTGCTATGCTGTCGCCCTCGATAAGCCCTCGCCGATATCTTACTGGCGGGGGCTTTGCCGTTTCAGCCTGGATGACGCGCCGCGAAGCGCGCCAGATCATGTGGCTGGCAGGGTTCACCCACGAAGATTTCCACGTAGTCAGCGACGCGCCCGATGCGCTCCGCGACGCTTTCCCGGGTGCGCATCGAAAGGTAGCCGATCTGGGTCAGGTAGATGGTGCGCGCTCGGACATCGGCCTGGGATTCAGACTGGCCATGACGCATCAGCATCGCGGTCAGTGCCTGAATGCGTGTCTGATCCGCCTGGTCGACGACGGCGGCAACGTCCTCGTTCTGCAAGCCCCAGTTGCGGATCGCCAGCTCGAAGCGAGAGTCGAACAGTGACTCATCCAGCCAGCAATCGAAGACATTGAGCATGGCCTCCACCACCGTGGCGGCGTATTGCTCGCAGCGCCCGATCAGCCTGGCGGTATTGTGGGCATCCCAACGGGCGAGCAAGGCGGCGAGCAGGGCATCGCGGTCCTTGAAGCTCCAGTAGAAACTGGTGCGAGACAGTCCCAATGTCTTGGCCAGCGTCAGAACGCGTACCGAGTCCACTCCTCCGAGCAACAGCTGCTGATAGGCGGCCTCCAGCCAATCCTCGGCCTTGCCACGTCCTTCCGTTCTGGCGCTCGCATTCTCGGGTCGTGTGGCGGTGGTCTCTGACATGGGCGGGCTCCTGAAGGGGCTGACAGGCGGGGGATGCAGTCGTCGGCTCGAAGATCCAAGCGTGACACCAGCACGGGGGGAGTGGCGTGGCTCGAGCATGCTGTCTGCGACAGCGATGATTCTGTCTGCGCCAGCGGGACAAGAATGCCATTTCCAGCGACGCACGATCTGGATTCTAGGGCTATAGTCAGCTCATGTACACATGTGTACACGATCAAGGCATCTCTGTTTGTGATGTCTTATGACCTGACGTTCAGGAGGCCGCATGGCTCAGGATCCGCTGCTCACACCGTTCACGCTCAAGCACCTCACCCTCAAGAATCGCTTGATGATGACCTCCCACGAGCCCGCCTATCCCGAAGATGGCATGCCCAAGGCACGTTATCGCGCCTATCACGAGGAGCGTGCGCGCGCCGGTATCGCCTTGACCATGACAGCAGGCTCCGCCTCGGTCGCCCGGGATAGTCCGCCGGTATTCAACAATATTCTCGCCTGGCGTGATGAGGTGGTGCCCTGGCTGAGCGAGCTGACCGATGCCTGCCATGAGCACGGCACCGCAGTGATGATCCAGCTCACCCACCTGGGGCGTCGAACGCGCTGGGACAAGGCCGACTGGCTACCTGCCGTGTCGGCGTCGCATCGTCGCGAGGCGGCTCATCGCGCCTTTCCCAAGCGGGTCGAGGACTGGGACATCAGGCGCCTGATCCAGGACTATGCGGACGCCGCAGAACGCATGAAAGCGGCGGGTCTTGATGGTATCGAGCTGCAGGCCTACGGGCATCTGATGGATCAGTTCTGGTCACCACTAACCAACACCCTGGAGGGGCCCTACGGCGGCAGTCTCGAGAATCGACTGCGCTTCACCATGGAAGTGTTGAGCGCGATTCGTGCCCGGGTGGGCAACGAGTTCATCGTCGGGGTGCGCTACACCGGGGATGAATGCCTGAGTGGCGGTCTGGATGCCAGTGATGGCCTTGCGGTCTCGCGCCTGCTGCGCGATAGCGGACAGGTCGATTTTCTCAATGTGGTACGCGGCCATATCGATACTGATGCAGGCCTCACCGATGTCATCCCGATTCAGGGCATGGCCAGTGCGCCGCATCTCGACTTTGCCGGACAGATTCGTGAGGCGATGGATTTCCCGACCTTCCATGGTGCCAAGATTCAGGACATCGCCACCGCGCGCCATGCCATCGCCACCGGCAAGGTCGACATGGTCGGCATGACGCGTGCCCACATGGCGGACCCGCATATCGTGCGCAAGCTGTTGGCCGGCAAGGAAGAGGATATTCGCCCCTGTGTCGGGGCCAACTATTGTCTCGATCGCATCTATCAGGGTGGCTCCGCCTACTGCATCCACAACGCCGCCACCGGGCGTGAGCTGGAGCAACCCCATGACATCGCACCGGCCGAGGTCGCCAGGAAGGTGGTGATCATCGGGGCGGGGCCGGCAGGGCTTGAGGCGGCACGTGTCGCCGGTGAGCGCGGCCATCAGGTGGTGGTGCTGGAAGCGGCGGACCAACCCGGTGGCCAGATCCGCCTGACCGCGCAGAGCGAGCGGCGTCGCGAGATGATCGGCATCATCGATTGGCGCATCAGTCGCTGCGAGGCGCTGGGCGTCGAGATTCGCTACAACGTCTTCGCCGAGGCCGATGACGTGCTGGCGGAGCAGCCGGATGTGGTCATCGTCGCCACGGGCGGCTACCCCGAGGAAGACATGCCGCAGGTTGGCAGTGAGCTGGTCGTCTCCAGCTGGGACATTCTCTCCGGCCATGTCACGCCTGGCCGCAACGTGCTGCTGTTTGATGACGCGGGAGATCACGCCGCACTTCAGGCCGCCGAGATGATCGCCAACACCGGTGCCAGGCTCGAGATGATGACGCCAGACCGCACCTTCGCGCCGGAAATCATGGCCATGAACCTGGTGCCTTACATGCGCAGCCTGCAACGTCTCGCCGTCACCTTCACGCCGACCTATCGCCTCGGCAGCGTCACGCGCAGTGAGGATGGCCAGCTGATCGCCCATATCGGCAGTGATTATCTGGATGACGCCGTGGCGCAGGGGAAGGGCACCGGTGCCTACGCGGATCAGCGCCTCGTCGATCAGGTAGTGGTCAACTACGGCGCCCGCCCGATGGAAGATCTCTACTTCGAGCTCAAGCCTCACTCACGCAATGGCGGGGCAGTGGACTACGACGCCCTGATCGACGGACTCGCCCAACCCGCAGACGGCCCGAGCCCGGAACACACCCAACGCACAGCAGATGGCAAGTTCCAGCTCTACCGCATCGGCGACGCCGTCGCGACCCGCAATACCCATGCGGCAATCTATGACGCGCTGAGGCTGATGAAGGTGGTGTGAGGGTGAGCAGAGAGGTGGGATATCACAGGGGAGTCATGGCAAGTGGCAAAGAAAGGCTCACGGAGAGTCTTGAGAGAAGGTGTGGATTATCCGCCCCTTGACCAGGTGACAAGACAACAAGCCCATCTTTTCAGTCGAGGTACTGTCAGGATGGGTGCCTTCCAGCCATAGCATGCCGTCTGGTTGTATCGCGCGGATGCGCTTGATGATGCGGCCATAGTGGGGGTGCCGTGCCACCACGATATCGCCGATACGATAGCGTGATTTCCAGCGTTTCAGCGTCACGACATAATCTCCCGGCGCAAGGGCTGGAGGGATGCTGAGTCTCTATAGACGCCTGACTAACTATGAGGTGGCCTAACTTGGCCGCTTTGTATCCAGCCGTGTTCGATGGCCTGGTGAAGACGAGCTGGGACAGTCAGGTGATAGAAGGCAGTACGCTCGATAAGTGCGAGAAGACACTCGAATGAGCTCGTAATAGATGGAATATGATATTGATAATACTGATATTCCTGGCCATGGGGCACTGTTGACCAATATACTATATGGCGATTCGGTCGCTTATCTTCTGAATTAAAGCCGTGTATCGTGACGATGTCAGCATTGATAGTCACGATACACGGGATGGCTTCAGAGGCTATCGTGTACAGGATAGAGTCATTGTTATGCTTTAAGCATGATATGGCAATAAAGATAGTAGTGTCTTGGACGTGACAAATGGCATTGGTATATAAAGTAGATCGTGATGACTGTCTTATCATTCTATCTGGATGATAGCAGTGATCATGATGATATTTTATCAAATGGATGTGATAAAAGGTTTTATATGTATTTCTTGATGCAAATGTTGGCGATAGTCTTTGAGCTAGCGGCGATACTCCTGATTGGCTTTCTTCTGCGGAATATGATTCGTAAGGCACTCTTGTCACTCAATCCGAAGAATGTCGATAAGAAAATTGAAGCTTTAGATGCCTCCATGATCGTGTTGGCGATAGTATTTCCTGTCGTCTTGATATTGGTCAGTTTATTCTGGTTGCCAGATGAGGGGGAGTTCAATACCAAAATGGCACATTGGACAGGCTATCCAGTGACTCACCTGACATTCGATACCACAGCAGAGTCGGATCTTGACAAGAAAAGATTGATACACACACTGACGCCAATGATGCAAAAGTATCGAAACAATCTTGACTATCATGTTGGCGGAGGAAGAGGGGATTGGGGGGGTGGGCATACTGTGAGAGTCACGATCCCGAGCCGCTATCGTTTCACCGGTACGCGTCTCGAAATCATTACGGGAAGCCCGATCAGCAAGTCTGAAAACTCCATGTTGATTGCGACACTGGAAGCGGCTGCAATGGGCGAGCATCCGTTACCGGAGAGGTTGATGTCTGATATGCAAGCTGATGGTCTGGATGATATGGAAATTGCCTTGGACCCGACCACTGCCCAGATATTGTCGCGCAGAATCATCGCTGATGAACGTTTGCAATGGAAGCGTGATCAATGCTTCCTGTCGGTCAAAGGGCTGTTGGAGCCTGAAAAGGTATTGAAACTCTACGCAAAATCCACGCAATCAAAGGATGCTGTGGGTCAATTACGCGTGCGTGATTCATCAATACTCGAAAATACAGAGTTTACCGTTGTCGCTGTCGATGCCGATGCCAGGAGAAGGTCGTTACCACAGTTAATCAAGGACTTTCAGGGTAACAAACCGACTATCTATATATCTTTGTCACTGGTGCCGACTGGCGTCGATACCATAGGCGAAGGATGTGATAAGGCGTTGGTCTCGGCAATTGGTCCCAAGTGGGTAGCATCTGCAGTAAATCATGATACTCCAGTGCTTTCTCATTTCATTACAACAACCAGGATCGAGAGTATCAGCCGCTTTTCGCCCGGTGACATGGGGGAGGGATGGACCGAGGTTGCCGACAATAGATGAGTCGCCGGGTAGTTTGAGTGATTGCTATCGCGCGAGGGTGCCTTTGCTCGGGCCACTGACTTTGGTGATCACTCGCCCCTTGACCAGCCGACAAGACAGCAAGCCCATCTTTTCGGTCGAGGTACTGTCCGGATGGGTACCTTCCAGCCATAGCATGCCGTCTGGTTGTATCTCGCAGATACGCTTGATGATGTGGCCGAAGTGGGGGTGCCGTGCCACCACGATATCCCCGACGCGATAGCGCGATCTCCAGCGTTTCAGCGTGACGACATAATCTCCCGGCGCAAGGCCGGGAGACATGCTGAGTCCATTGACGCGATAGAGTCCGAAGGGCATCCGTTCACTCTTGATCAATTCACTCTTCATCAGTTCTTTGGCGCATCATGTCGCTGAATCAGTCCAGCTTCGGATACACGACAGTTTCAGACGGCGGATAGGGGCAGGTGGCGGTAAAGGTGGTGAGACCCTTGGTATCCCAGAACGCCGCGGCGAATTCATTGATGAGGGTCAGCAGTTTCTCGCCCTTGTCGCGCTCGATGCCCTGTTTGCAGGCAGAGCCGGCCAGCATGATGCTGTGGACCAGTGCATCGATGTCCGGATAGGCGTCACGCTGCGGCTGCTTGATGTAGTCGCCCCAGATGATGCGGATCTCATGCTTGGCTTTCTCGGCGTGGCTTTCCTTCTGCTCCACCAGACGGGCGAGCAAGGCCTGGTCTGCCAGCGTCAGGCTGTCCTTCTGGCCCAGCTCATTGATGAGGTCCATGAAGCGGATCACGCTGAGTGCGGCGATCTGCGCAGCGGACGGGTCATAGATCTTGCAGGGAATATCACAGTGCGCGGAGGCCGCAGGGAGTGAGACCAGTCGGTCAACGGTGCGGAGCAGGGCATGAAGCATGTTCAATCCTCCTTTTGCTGAGTGGCCTGACGTTTGTGACGCGACTGACGAATGACAAAGAACGCGGTTCCGATGACGGCTGCGATGGCGCCATAGAACAGGGTGTGAACGAGGGGGCTGCTCCAGTCACTGTGGTCATGTCCCGGGTGGGCCAGTGCCGTATTGGCGGCGGTCAACAACAGCAGTCCACTCGCGATGAGGGGTTTCTTCATGCCATATCTCCTGTGGGGGTGAGGATCAGTGATGGACCCGCGTCGCCGCATGACGCGCGGGGGTTGGCCGATAAGTCCGCTGACGAGAGACGCCCAGCCATTGCACGGTATTCATGATGTCCATTCGCACCTGGCCACTGCCGCGCAGCAAGGCTTGCTGGTGGGCATGGCACAGGCCCGGGGCGGAAAGCGCATGGGAGAGGCGGGCATGGGCAGCCTGCAGGGCGCTCATTGCCTGCGGGTGCTGCCCTTGGGCGCGATAGAGCTCCGCCAGGTTCTGATAGCTCACCACCAGCGCCGCGACGCCGCCTTCCGGGTCTGCACCGGGCATCAGAAAGATGTCTGCCAGGTGGCAGGCACTGAGATAGTGCTGCTCTGCCATGACGTAGTCGCCCTGTTCGAACAACGCATTGCCTGAGCGGGTTTCACGCTTCCATTGGTCCATGAGGCCCTCCTGTGACCAGGTGTCGTCAGCATGCCAATCTTCATGATTATGATAATCATTATCATTCAATGATGGTGCAATACCTCGACTGCTGCAAGGGCTCAGGGAGAAACCGTCAGGGACGTCCTGTGATACGTCTCAGGCTGGCTGGGCCAGGCAGGTGATGTCAGCGAAGCACCGAGCTTGAATGGGAGGGCTCATTGACGACTGGCAGTCGCCGGGGACGATTGGGGAAGACGGTCGCTGCCGCCATCAGACCCGGGTGAGGCAGAGGGTGTCGGACATTCAGGTGTCAGCGGCGCTGTCGGGGCTGAGGCATAGCGCTGTCTGGCCGTGTGCATGATGGTCTCCATGCTGGCGTAGACCATGTAGAGCTCTCCCAGATGCTTGTCTGTCCTTAGCGTGGCATCGTGAAGCGGCAACAGACCGAAGCGCTTGAAGATCTTCATGTTGGCGCGCTTGCACAACGCCAGAATCCCATCACCATTTCTGGATTTCACATGGCGTGCCGCTGCTGCCATCAACAGATTGCCATGGGCGAAACGTTTGGCCTCCGGGGCCATCACCAGACGGCTGAATTCATAGATGGCACCTTCTGGGATGGAAACGACATCACTGTCGTCAAAGAGGGTGCGCGACTCGAGACCGCCAGGTGTGATGCGAATGCTGCCCAGCAAGGTATCGTGCTGTGTGTCCATCAGGCAGATATGCTGACTGTTGCTGTCGATCACGTCATCGTGGTCCGTGTGCTTCTTGAGATATGCCTTGGCGACACCATGGTGTTGGTCACGCAGCTTGAGGACCTGCTGGAAGAGTGGATGGCGACGACCGAAGAATGACACCGTCTCTCGATGGGTCTGATGCGTGAAAGAAGAGGTGAACTGCGTGATGACGGCGACGTCGTGACTGTCTTTCATTCCCTTGCTGACTCCTCGTTTCCTGAGGTGGATGAGATATCTCATGCTTGTGGGATGGTAAAGCTAGCACTTTATTAGTTTTAGTGCATGTTTGTTGCGTCGCCATGACAGGTTCAGGATGGGGGAAGCCGGATGTCGGTCTGTGCGAGACTTTGCCCTGCGGGATCACGCCAGGACTGAAGCGCGAAGAGGGCATGGTCGGATATTTGGCGATATCATTGGCAAAAATGTCGCGAAAATTGGGTTGATGGCATGATTCTGGGTGGTTCGGCGGACGCGGTCATCCATCGTGAGCCATCTTTCCGCCTTGCCAGTGGCGGGGGGGATCGTCGTCCATCGTCAGCAAGGAAATGGCGCAACCTCGAATATGCCATAACGCTACCCAAGGCTCATTGCTGGCGGAGATGTGCTGAGGAAACGGTGATGTGGCGTATCGTTTCTTATTGAGGAATTCGTCGAGAGGGATCACGAGTTCGCGAGGTTAGCCTTGGGTGACGGGCCAAAATGGCGAAGACATCGAGTCTGATGTGTCGCTTCCGATCACGAGATGCCACGAAGGGGGTTGTGGTCAATCTGCCAATCGGCCGAGATGGCAATGGAGCATGGTGGGAATGCGTGATTCAGGGGTGATGCGCTGCCAGAATCACCTTACATGACACACTTGAAGGAGTTGACAATGGCGCTCAAGATTCTGGTCTTTCTGGGGTCGGTACGGACAAGTTCCCCCCCATCCCCCGCACGTCTGGGAGAGCGGGTCGCCAGATGTTGCATGGCCAAGCTTGAGGAAAGTGGTCATGAAGCGGTGTTGATCGACCCTCTGGATTACGATCTCTCGGACCCCTTCAAGCCGCTGTTTTCCTATGCACAACGCAATGCCCCGCAGGACTTGCTCAATCTCGCCCAGGAAATTGAAGCGGCGGATGGCTATGTGATGGTCAGCCCCGAGTACAACCATTCCATGAGTCCGGCACTGGCGAATCTCCTGAATCACTTCGGCAGCTCGCTCTACTCCTACAAGCCGTCGGTGATCGCGACCTATTCTGCAGGCCAATGGGGCGGCGTGCGGGCGGCGGTCAACATGCGCACCTTCCTCTCGGAGCTGGGCTGCCTCCCGGTCTCGGCGATGATCCACGTGCCCCGGGCCCAGGACGTGCTCGATGAGGATGGCAGCTACACCGAGACTCAAGATGCCCAGAAATGGAGCGGCTATCTCGAGCGGGCCTTCGAACAACTTGCCTGGTGGGCGAATGCGGCCAAGCGTCATCACGAGAGTGAAGAGGGTGAAAAACGCCCCGGCGCCTTCACGCGCAGCCCCTCGCAGCGCAACGCGCCTGAATGAATCACTGAGTGTGGAAAAGCAACAAGGGACTGCCGTGGCAGTCCCTTGTTGCTTTGCGGGTCACTCTCACGCCGCGTCATGCCATCTGGTGGATGGCTTACTCGAAGTAGGCGCGCAAGGTGTCCATGTCATCGGTTTCGGTCAGCGCCAACGAGAGCAGAATGCGCGCTTTCTGAGGGTTGAGTGCGCCGCTGCCGATACCTTCTTCCTTGGCCGTCACGATGCCGTTGCCGGTACGCGTGCTGCGAACGACAGGCAGGCCATCCTCCGTCGCCTGCTTCACCAATGGCTTCAGAGTGTCCGGAATGGAGCCATTGCCGCTGCCGGCTATCACGATACCCTTGGCGCCATTGTCGAGTGCAGCGGTGAACAGCGCCGGGTCCATGTCCTGATGGGCGTAGATGATATCGACCTTGGGCAGGCCATCGAGGGACGTCACGTCAAAATGTGGCTTGTCGGTCGGGGTTGCCGGTGTGTAGTAGAAGTGCGGCTTGCCGCTGATGAAGGCACCCAGATAGCCCTGCTCGGTCGCCTTGAAGGTGTCCATCATGATGGCATTGGTCTTGGTGGTGTAATACGCCGAACCGATGCGGTCGTTGAGCACGATCATCGCCCCACGACCCTCCGCGCCTTCATCGGCGGCCAGCGTGACCGCCTCCAGCAGATTGAAGGGGCCATCGGCACTGATGGCGGTCGCCGGACGCATGGCACCCACCATCACCACCGGTTTGTCGCTTTCGACCGTGAGATCCAGGAAGAAGCCGGTCTCCTCCAGCGTATCGGTCCCATGCGTGATCACCACGCCATGTGTGGCATCGGTGGCCAGCGCCTCATTGATCGATTTCGACAGCTTTAGCAGGATTTCCTGATCGATGTTGCTGCTGCCGGTATTGGCGATCTGCTCGCCCGTCACCTCTGCCACGTCTGCCAGTTCCGGTACGGCATCCAGCAGTGCCTGCACGCCGATGCTGCCGGATTTGTAGTTGGTGGTGTCCGTGGAGGAGGCTGAACTGCCCGCTATCGTGCCGCCGGTCGCGTAGATCTTGACGCCCGGGTGATCCGCCGCATTGGCCTGAATGCCATAGGCCAGTGAACAGGCGGCGATCGAGATGGCAGCTACAAGGCGGCGAGGAGTCATGAAGGAAGCTGTGGTCATTGTGGTGAGTCGCTCTTTGTCGTTGTTGTCGGAGTTATCGATGCCAATGGCCTGTCGATACCGTGCTGGCCAATGATCATCCGATGCGTCTGTGCAGAGGCAGGCGGTTTGCCTCATGGTTTCCTCAATCATGAATAAGGAAAGTTTCATGTCATGACGAGGTCTCATCCCTGCCCCCCGGGGTCTGACGGGGGGAGGGAGAGGGTTGAACCATACTATTGCCAGCATCAATCTGAGCAGCAATATCTCGGCCAGCTCGTGACGCTGAGCTGGCCGGATTTCATCAGGTCAGCGCCGCACCACCATCACTGCGCGGATCGTGCGCCGCCTCGACCTGGCCATCGGGGTGACGCATCACCGCACCGGCGTGACCCAGCGTATCGCTATAGGCGTCTTCCAGCACCTCTACTTCATGCCCCAGCTCCCTGAGTGCCTCCGCCATGTCACCCTCAAGGCGCGATTCGAGCTTGAGGCTGGTGCTGACATCGCCCCAGGTGCGACCCAGCAGCCAGCGTGGAGCACTGATCGCGGCCTGCAATGACATGCCGTGGCGGGCGATGCGGGTGAAGACAGCGGCCTGAGTCTGCGGCTGGCCTTCACCGCCCATGGTGCCGAAGGCCATCACGCGGCCATCATCGAAACACGCCAGTGAGGGATTGAGGGTGTGGAAGGGCTTGCGGCCCGGCGCCAGGCTGCGCAGTCTGTCGGGCGCCAGATCGAACGCCAGCCCGCGGTTCTGCCACATCACGCCACTGCTCGGCAGTACCATGCCACTGCCGAACTCCCAGTAGACGCTCTGGATGAAGCTG
This sequence comes from Cobetia sp. 5-25-4-2, assembly GCF_013374075.1. Classification (NCBI taxonomy): domain Bacteria; kingdom Pseudomonadati; phylum Pseudomonadota; class Gammaproteobacteria; order Oceanospirillales; family Halomonadaceae; genus Cobetia; species Cobetia sp. 5-25-4-2. The sequence goes on from NZ_BLWK01000001.1 coordinate 1,067,000, forward strand.
ACGGTAGTGCCCTCGCTGTCCGTGGCGCCCATCCAGATGGTGTCGCCCTCGGCGGGCTCGTGGGGCCATTCCAGGGCGGCCTGCATGTCGATCATTGCCGCCTGCTGAGTCAGGGCATCCTGTGAAAGATGCGCCTGTTGCGTAGCGATGCCGCTTTCCAGCCCGCCCTCGAGGCAGTCTGGTGAGGTGATCAGGCTGTCGCGCACCAGGAAGGCGCGTTTGGTGGCCTCGATCAGCGCATGCAGGTGACGCAGTGTATTGCCCTCCGCTTCGCTGATGCCGTGCCTGGCGCTCAATTCATCGTAGAGCCCCAGAATCATCAATGTCGCCAGACCCTGGGTCGGGGCGGGCAGGTTGTATACCTCACTGTCGCGCAGACGCACCTTGAGCGGCGTGACGCGTTGGGCGCGATAGCCGTTGAGGTCCTCCAGGCGCAGCGGACTGCCGGCGGACTGCAGTTCCTGCGCCATGTGCGCCGCCAGCTCGCCTCGGTAGAAATCGTCCAGCCCGGCATCCGCCAGGCGGGCGAGGGTCATGGCAAGCGCCGGCTGACGCAGGCGGGCGCCTTCCTCGAGCGCCATCGGCTCCCCTGACTCGCTCTGACCCAGATAGCGCTGCGCAAACCCGGGTTGCCGTGACAGCACGGCCAGGTGCTTCTCGCTCAAGGCTTGCTGGCTGGCGCTGACCGCGACCCCGTCATTGGCATGCCGGATGGCCTGGCGCAACAGCGTCGCGAGAGGCAATGGCGCGCGCTCGGCGTCGGAGGTGTCTGCCGAGAAGGCCAGTGCCTCCTGCCAGCCGCCGATGGTCCCGGCCACCGTCAAGGCGGACAGCGGCCCACGGGTGGGGATGCTGTCGCCATTCACCAGGGGAGCGCCTGTCTCGTCATCGGCGACACCGTAGCCTTGCGCGGCGTAGAACTCTCGGCTGGCCAGCGCCGCGGCCGGCCCACAGGCATCGATGGCGATGGGGGCGAGGCCGGGTCGCTTGATCAGCCAGAAGCCATCACCGCCGATACCATTCATGTGCGGATAGACCACGGCGATGGTCGCGGCCATCGCGACCATCGCCTCGATGGCATTGCCGCCGTCACGCAGGATGTCACGGCCGGCCTCTGCTGCCAGATGATGGGGGGCAGCGCAGGCTCCGCCGAATCCTCGTCGGGTATGCATCATGGCGTCTTGCTCCTGTGAATGTCGTTGTTGTTATTGCGCCGTTGTCAGTGCGCTGAGGGCGGAGATCAGCTGCCGGTGAACAGGTCGTAGAACATGCGCAGTGCCGTGAACATCAGGAAGATGGCGAAGACCTTCTTGAGCTTGGCGGCATCCATCGCATGGGCCAGCTTGGCACCGATCGGCGCACACAGCATGGTCGCCGGCACGATGGCGGCGAAACCGAGCAGATTGACGTAGCCGATGGAGCCCGGCAGCAGGTTCGGCTCCCCGATGCCATTGAGCAGGAAGCTGGCGGTGCCCGGCAGGCTGATCACCAGCCCGAGCGCTGCGCCCGTGCCCACGGCCAGGTGCATCGGAGTGCCCAGGGTGCTGAGGGTCGGCACGCTCAGGGTGCCGCCGCCGATGCCCATCAGGGTCGAGACGCCACCGATGAAGGTACCCAGCGCACCACTGCCCAGCGGGCCCGGCAGGCCAGTGCCCAGCACGGTGGACTGACGACGGAACATGTTGAGCGCCACGAGGAAGGCGACGGTGGCGAACAGCCCCATCAGGACCGCGCCGCTGAACAGGTTGGACAGCAGGCCGCCGATGATCACGCCGATGATCACCCCCGGCAGCAGACGCTTGAGTATCGCCGGGTCAAGATTGCCCTTGGCGTAGTGGGCCCTGGCCGACATGATCGAGGTGGGAATGATGGTCGCAAGCGAGGTGCCGACCGCCTGGTGCATGCGGACCGCCTCATCGACACCCAGCAGGCTGAAGAGGTGAAAGAGCACGGGCACGATGACGATACCGCCGCCGACCCCCAGCAAGCCGGCCATCACGCCGGCAATCATGCCAGTGACGATGAGTGCGGCGATCAGACCGAGAATCCAGTGCAGTGGATAGGCTGAGAACAGTTCCATGGTGTTTCCTTGTAGTACCCGTATGGCGCGGGGTCATTCATTGCTGGTGAAAGTTGCCGACAGACGACATCGGCAGTCGAGGCATCTCCCTGGAGCGCTTTCTCTCGCGCTGTCTCCGAGGGGGTGCGAGCGGGTTGGCGAGCCAAGACATTACGCGTTGCTGAATTATCTTTTCAATGCCCTTGTGATGGCCAGGCCCCGTTGGTGGCGTCAAGTCGCCTGTCAGGCTGGCCATCGTGACCGGGTTACCAGCCGATGGCGTCCGGCAGCCAGGTGGCAAGACCCGGGAAGCAGAACAGCAGCACGACGGCCATGGCCTGCAGTCCCACGAAGGGGAGTACGCCGAGATACAGGTGGCGTGTCGTGACTTCCGGTGGCGCGACCCCCTTGAGGAAGAACAATGCCCAGCCGAAGGGAGGCGTCAGGAATGACATCTGCAGATTCATCGCCACCAGTACGCCCAGCCATACCATGTCGGTGCCATAGCCGATGAAGACCGGCAGGAACATCGGCAGTGCGATATAGCTGATCTCGATCCACTCCAGGAAAAAGCCGAGCACGAACAGTATCACCATCAGGAAGATGAGAGCGCCCAGTTCTCCCCCCGGCAGCAGATTGAACAGGTCATGCACCATGTTCTCGCCGCCCAGACCGCGGAAGGCTAGTGAGAACGGCTGCGCGCACAACAGGATGAAATAGACCATGGCGGTGATGGTCAGGGTCGAGTGCAGGCAAGCCTTGAGCATCGGGAAATCGAGGCGCCGCGCCAGCAGTGCGATCACGAGACTGCCCAGTGCGCCCATCGAGGCCGCCTCGGTGGGGGCGGCCACGCCACCCAGAATCGAGCCCAGTACCGCGAAGACCAGCATCAGCGGCGGAATCACGCTGCGCGCCAGATCCCTCAGCAATTCCTTCATGCCGCCAGCGGCGGCGCGTTCCTCTTCTGGAATGGCCGGGACGAGTTCCGGCTTCCACCAGCCCAGCACCAGCAGGTAGACGATGTAGATGACCGCGATCGCCAGGCCCGGCACGAAGGCCGCGGCGAACAGGGTACCGACGGACTCGCCGAGAATCTCCGACAGCAGGATCAACACGAGGCTCGGCGGAATGATCTGCCCCAGGGTGCCTGAGGCGCAGATGGTGGCCGAGGCCACGCCCGGGTGATAGCCGCGGCGCAGCAGGGTCGGCAATGTCAGCATGCCGACGGTGACCACAGTCGCACCGACGATCCCGGTGGAGGCGCCCATCAGCACGCCGACCAGAATGATCGCGATGCCCATGCCGCCGTTCACGCCACCCATGGCGCGTCCGATGGTCTCGAGCATGTCCTCGGCGACCCGCGATTTCTCGAGCATGACCCCCATGAACACGAACAGCGGTATCGCCAGCAACGTGTAATTGGTGACCACACCATAGAGACGTGCCGGCATCAGGCTGAACAGCAGCGGGCCGAAGCCTGCCAGACCCGCCACGAAACCGGCCACCGCCAATGAGATCGCGACCGGAATCCCGATCAGCATCAGGATCAGGAAGCCGCCGATCATGCTGAGGGCAATCCACTCATTCGGACTCATGAAGGCACCTTGGTGTTGGATGACGTGGTGGAAGAGGCGTCGGGCATGCGGTTCGTCAATGTCAGCAAGGCGCGCAGGCAATCCGCCACGCCCTGCAGGGCAAGCGCGGCGAAACCGATGGGGATGAAGGCCTTGAGCAGGTAGCGATAGGGCAGGCCGCCGGGGTCGGGTGAGCCTTCCATCAGCTGATACGACTGCTCGGTATAGCTCAGGCCGAGCCAGGCAATGGCCGTGCCGATGGCGATGGTCATCAGTGCGCCGAGCAGATCCACCAGCGCACGCCCCTTGGGGGAAAATCGATCATAGAAGACATCGACGCGAACGTCGGCGCGATGCTTGAGGGCATAGGAAATGCCCAGCAGCGCGATGGGGGAAATCAGGTGCCATTCGAATTCCTGGAGTGGCACGGGACTGATGCTGAAGAAGTAACGCAACAGTACGTTACTGGCGACCAGCACCACGAGTGCCAACAGCGAGTAACGGGCAATGATGCCCAGCCGCTCGATGATGCCCTCGAGACAGTGGATGACATGCAGCATGACATGACCTCACGAACGCCACGACGGGACAGGCCGTGGCGTAGACAGGGGGAGCAGGGATGACACCAGCGGTGATCCGTTCTGGCACTGGGGGCGTGAGCCACAGGTACCGCCACGGGGGAGGTTCGATGTCAGCCGTCAGAGTGCCAGGAAGGTCTTCTCGCTGACGGCGGCCCATTCCTTGTGTTGATCGCGGAAGGCCATGAACGACTCGTGCACACGTGCAGTGTCCGGATCGGCGGCCGCCATGTCGGTCAGCGTCTTCTCGGTGACTTCCTTCAGGCGCGCCACCACGGAATCGGGCAACGGCTGAGCGGTGACGCCCTCGTTTTCCACCAGATCATTGAGCGCTTCGGCGTTCACTGACTCACACCAGGCCTGGCTCTCGACATTGCACGCCTGAGCGGCGGCCTTGACGATGGCCTGCAGGTCTTCCGGCAGACTCTCCCAGGCGGCCTTGTTGATCATCAGCTCGGTCACGTTGGTCGGCTCGTGCCAGCCGGTGGTGTAGTAGTACTTGGCAGCCTTCTGAAGCCCCAGACGGCGGTCCTGATAGGGGCCGACGAATTCGGCGGCATCGATGACACCGCGCTCCAGCGCCGGGAATATTTCGCCGCCCGGCAACAGGCGCACGGCGACGCCCAGCTCGGCATAGACCTTGCCGGCAAGCCCCGGGATACGCATCTTCAGGCCTTTCAAGTCCTCCACCGTGTTAATCGGCTTGCGGAACCAGCCGGTCATCTGCACGCCGGTATTGCCCATCGGGAAGGCGATCAGTCCCTTGGGGGCGTACAGCTCATGCCATAGCTCCAGGCCGCCACCGTGATACAGCCAGGCATTCATGCCCTGGGTATTCATGCCGAAGGGGACGGTAGTGAAGTACTGGGCAGCGGGAATCTTGCCGGCCCAGAAATAGGCATTGCCGGCGTTCATCTCCACCACGCCACTGGCGACGGCATTGAAGCCTTCCAGTGCCGGAATCAGCTCACCGGCCGCGAAGTGCTGGATCTTCATGCGCCCGCCCGACATGGCTTCCACCTTGCGGCAGAAGTCGGTCGGGCTACCGGGGCCCTCGACATAGAAGGGCGATCCCGGGCCGTAGGCATTGGTCATCTTCCATTGATAGGTCTTGCTGGATTCCGCGCGCACGATGGCGGGCGCACCCATCACGAGTCCAGCGGTTGAGGTTGCCAGAGCGGCACCCAGGAACTTGCGACGATCGAATGTCATGGGAGGTTCTCCTGCGGACGGATGACCAGTAGTGCCCCTGCGGCGGTGGATGTGCGGATGCGGCAAGGGGAGCCTGTACGGCGTGCTGACATCGAGGTCAGCGATCTTGTTGTGTCGGTGTTTCTGCATGCTCTTGAGTAGCGATGTCTTTCATTTGTCAGTTTTGAGGCTGTCATTTGTCATCGCGCTACGAGGATGACTCTGCAAGCCGTGTGCCATTTCGCCGCCTGAGAAATTTTTCCAATTATTTCAATGAAATATGTACAGGCAGAGGGCGCTGCTTTCCGTTGAGAATGCGCGCATGCGTCTCCGGAGTTGCACATGTGAGACCGTGGAGCCGCTGATGTGCGGAGTTCAGTGCCTGACAAATGTCAGAAGATCACGCCAATCGCGGCATTTGTTCATCGATAGCATCACGGAAGGTGACATCTGGCTCGCGAATGTGGGGTGGTGATGACCAATTGTCATGCTTGCCGCATTACGGTGCGCTTGAGTCATCGCGGTGCATTACCTCTGAGCGAGGCTGTCAGGAAAGGGCTTGGCACGAGAGGGCTGAGCGGTGCGTGGGCTGATAGGGACGGGGGGCAGGGAGAAGAGAGAGCTGGGCGGAGAGAGCCGACAGGGACATGAACGGGGCCGGTGATTGCCGGGCGATGACGACAGTCAGCAAGCCCGGTGGCATCATGCGGCTTTGCCCTGTTGGAGCCTTGCATGTCACCTCATGATTCTGACGATTCCGCTTCTCCCACGCCGGCCACGTCTGCCGTCTCCTCCACGCCTTTCGCGAGACATGCTGGCGTGCGCCTGCCTGCCGCCCCCGGCGCACCCACTGACGCGCGAATACCCCGCGCCTTCCTGATCGCCATCCTGCTGGTAATGGCAGTGCTTGCCTGGTGGGAGTTGCCCCAGCAGTGGGCACGCGATGTCATCGATGCCACCCTGGGGCAGGCCTTCAGTGCCTTCGCCATCGCCAAGGGCCTGAACGCGACCATCTCGGTGCTGCAGTCCTCGACCATCGACCTGCAGGTATTTCAGGTCTCGCCCGGGGAGGCGCTGGACCCCGCCAATGACATGATCGAGCGCTTCTCGTGGGTGATGTTCGCGGCCACCGGCTCATTGGCGCTGCAGAAATTGCTGCTGGGCATCTCCGGTTCCGTGATCATCAAGAGCATGACCACCGTGGCCTGTCTGCTGGCGGTGTTCGGCCTGCTGGCCGAGGGCAGGCGGGCAGACAGCGAAGCCGGGCGCGTCCCTCCCTGGTGGCAGCAGGCACTCGTGCGCCTGGCGCTATGGGGCATCGCGCTGCGCTTTGCCGTGCTCAGTGTCGCGCTGGCCAGTGGTGTGGCAGGCCAGGCCTTTCTCGATGACAGCCGAGATGCGCAGATGGCGCAGCTGAGCGTGACGCAGCAGCAGCTGGCGGAAGTGGCGGACAAGCAGGTGGGAGGCGAGCACGAAGAGCGCAGCTGGTGGCAGCAGTTCAAGGGCAGCATGGAAGGCTGGGTCGGTGGGCCGATCACCAGTGTCACCGAGGGCTTTGATGCCATGACCGACAAGGTGATCGATCTCACCATGCTGTTCATCACCCAGACGGTGCTGTTTCCGTTGGGCTTTCTGTGGGTCACCATGCGCTTGCTGCGTGGGTTGGGTCGCATGCACTGATTCGCGACCCCGGTGCGTGCCTATAGCCGCGCGCCGCCACGACGATGCTTGACGCGTGTCATCAGCGACTTGCAGTCGACGGAGAGAATCTCGTCACGATTGAAGATATGTTCGCGCACGAAGCTGTCGAAGGCTTCGTAGCTGTCGGTGAGGGTGTGGATGTGCAGGCTTTTCAGGTCGCTCATGATGTAGAGGCTGACCACCTCGACACAGGCGGAAAGCTCCTCGGCGATGCGCTCGATGGCGCTGGGCGCGACGGTCAGGTCCACGAAGGTGGAGATACCCTTGCCGAGCTTGTCCGGGTTGATGACGGCGGTGAACTGCTCGATCACGCCACTCTCGACCAATGCCTGGACGCGTGAGCGGGCGTGAGCACGCGAGATGCCCAGCTTGCGGGCGATGTCGGCATAGGACATGCGGCCGTCCTTGATCAGCAGGTTGAGCAGTTCGCTGTCGGTGCGGTTGAGGTTCATGGGCCAGGGTCTCGACGGTCTTAGTGGTGGTGGTGCGCATGGCTTATCAAACCTGTGCGATCCGCACTTGTATAGTCCGACGTCAGCCTCTGATGAGGATATCCCGGCTCTGGAAACGACTACGGGACGCCTTGGCGTCCCGTAGTGGTCTATCTCATTCGATCACATCGCGTCGCGAACGCGTTGAGCGTCACTGATAGACGATCTCGCCCTTCGGGGCGTACGCCGAGACATCGATCGGGCTCTGCTCGGCAAGGTAGGCCTTGAGCACATCGGCATCGACGAAGCCGGTATCCAGGTAGCCCGGCAGGTCGGTGACCTTCGGATAGCCATCCCCGCCGGCAGCATTGAAGCTCGGGACGGTAAAGCGATATTGCGCGCTTCTGTCCAGTGGCTGGCCCTGGATCATCACGTCTGAGACGCTGCCCTCGGCCCGGTCGACCTGCATGCTGATACCGGCGAACTGGGCATAGGCGCCGGAGTCCACCGGCTGGGTCGCCACGGCATTTAGGTAGTCGAGCACCTCGCTGCCCGACATGCTGACGACCCCCACGGTGTTGCCGAAGGGCAGTACGGTCAGCACATCCTTGTAGGTGATCTCTCCTTCAGGCAATGAGGCGCGCACGCCACCTGAGTTCATCACGCCGAAGTCTGCCTTGCCGGCCTGCATGGCGGCGGTGGCGATCAGGCGGCCCAGATTGGTCTGGGCAAAGCGCACCACGTCGCGATCCCCCTCCAGCTTGCCGTTGCTCTGCGCGACGGTGACATTGAGCTGCGCCTGACCCTTCTCCTGATAGGGGCGCAGGAACTCGAGCAGCTCACTGTCCTCGGCGATTTCCTCCTTGACCAGCACCTTGTGACGCTCGCCGTTCACTTCGACGGTCTTCTTGAGGTTCACCGGGATCAACTGATAGTTGAGCATGGTCAGCTCGCCATTGCGGAACTCATAATCGGCACGCCCCACGTACTTGCCCCACTCGTGTGCCTGCACGATGTAGGTGCCGTTCTGGCGGTCCGGCTGGCAATCATCGCCGGGCGAAAAGTCCGCCATCCGGTTGACGCCCTCCATGCACACCGGCTCCTGGGAGTGCCCTCCGACGATCATGTCCAGCGCACCGGTGGGCAGGTAGCGCGCAAGCGCGACGTCGCCCGGCGCGTTGATGCCATGCTCGGCATTCTGATAATGCCCCATGTGGGTGACGGCGAAGATCAGGTCCGGCTGCTCATGCTCGTTCAGTTGCTCGATGACCTTGCGTGCCTCTTCCTTGGGATCGCGAAACTCGAGATTGCTGAAGTACTCGGGATTGCCGATGCGCACGGTGTCTTCGGTGGTCAGGCCGATCACCGCGATATGGACGCCGTCTTCATCGAAGATCCTGTAGGGCGCGAACAGACGCTCGCCGGTGGCCTTGTCGTAGATGTTGGCGGCCAGCATCGGGAAATCGGCCCAGTCGCGCTGCTTGAGCAGCACGTCCAGCGGGTTGTCGAATTCATGATTGCCCACCGCCATGGCGTCATAGCCGATGCGATTCATGCCCTTGAAGTCGGGTTCGGCATGCTGCAGATCGGACTCCGGCACGCCGGTATTGATGTCTCCGCCGGACAGCAGCAGCACGCTGCCACCCTCGGATTCCACTTCGGCGCGGATACGGTCGACCAGCGTCTTGCGTGCCGACATGCCGTATTCGCCATCGCTGCTGCGCCAGAAGCGACCGTGATGATCATTGGTGTGCAGCACCGTCAGGTGATAGGACGTGTCTGCCTGCCATTCATGGTCCTGATGGCTGGCGCAGGCGCTGAGCGTGCTCAGCAATGCAGCCCCCAGCAGGGTCTTCAGCGCCAGGCGCGAGCGGGGGGATGCGCGCAAGCCCGGCGCGTTTGATGAGGTGAGTCGTGTGTTCAGCATGAGCGATACGTTCCTTGTGTCTGGCTCCGAGGCGCTATGGCGCCTTCCAGCCTGAAAGTGCTGATTGTCAGGGTGCCGATTGCAAGACTGTTGATGAGAAAGCGCTTATGTGTAGTGGGTGAAGGGTAACCGATGGCAAGGCACACCGCTGTAAGAGTCTGTCTTGCCATTGTGGAGATTGGATGACCTGCTCAGGAAGTGCGAGGTGTACGCCGTTTGCGTGCGTCAGCGAATGGCGTGAAGAAGTGTGGCTGACCTGTAGAAGCGCGACTGGCCTCAAGAGGCGACCGACATGAAAAAACCGGCCAATGATGCGCCGGTTTTTTCATGTCTCATTGCGGCGTCTGCGGCTCAGGCGTGTTCCTGCTCCGCGCTGATGCTGTCGGTGGACTCACGCTCACTCGCTCTGGGATTGAACACCTCGGCATCTTCCATCTTCGGCAGCAGCAACTCGGCGAGGATGGCGGTCAGGCCGCCCATGGTGATCGGCGAGCGCAAGGCATCGGCGAAGGCCCCCGGAATCGCGTTCAGCACATCCGGTACCATGCCGACGCCCAGACCAAGCCCCAGGGCCAGCGCGATGATCATCATCTCGCGACGCCCGATGGGCTGCGCCATCAGGATGCGGATGCCGGAGACGGCGATCAGCGCGAACATCAGCGTGGTGGTGGCACCGAGCACCGGGCGCGGCATCTGCGTGAGCAGGGTGGCGATGAAGGGCGACAGGCCCAGCAACAGCAGGAAGCCCGCCACGTAGCGGCCCACATGGCGGCTGGCGATACCGGTCAGCTGGATCACGCCGGTGTTCTGACTGAAGGTGGTGTTGGGGAAGGTGCCGGCCAGCGCGCCGAGTGCGGAATTCAGGCCATCCCCTAGCACGCCGCCGCGCAGACGCTTCTGATGCGTGTCGTCATCCACGGCAAGCCCCGAGGCGCGTGCGCTGCCGGTGAGATCGCCGACGGTCTCGATGGCGGTGATAATGAAGATGAAGGCCACCGGCAGGAAGGCGGCCAGCGAGAAGTCGAAGCCGGTATTCAGCGTCGCCGGGTGCGGCAGAGCGATCAGTGCGGCATCCGCCAGTTGTGGCGCATCGTACATGCCGCCCAGCGCCGCGATGATGCAGCCGACGGCCATGCCGATGAAGATGGAGGCGATTCTCAGCCACGGGTGACGCGAGACCTGACAGGCCAGTACCGTGATCAGCACGCAGCCGGCCAGCGCCAGATTGGCGGGGGCGCCGAAGTCCGCGGCACCGAAGCCGCCACCGATATCCGTCATGCCGACCTCGATCAGACTCAACCCGATCAGCATCACCACTACGCCCGTCACCACCGGTGTGATGACGCGCTTGAGCCATGGCAGCACCGTGCCCAATGCCATCTCGATCAGGCTGCCGGCCAGACAGGTGCCGAACAGTACCGCCAGCACCTGTTCGTCACTGGCATTCTGGCTGCGCGCGATCAGGCCGGCGGTGATCAAGGCCGACACGAAGCTGAAGCTGGTGCCCTGGATGCTCAACAGCCCCGAACCGAATGGCCCCAGGCGCTGGGATTGAATCCAGGTGGCGATACCGGAGACCACCAGCGCCATCGATAGCAGACTGGCGGTGTAGGCCCCGAGCGATAGCGCACTGGTGATGATCAATGTCGGTGCAATGATGCCCGCCAGACTGGCCAGCAGATGCTGGGCCCCGGCGAGCGCCGAGATGGGAACGGAGGGGCAGCTCTCGAGGCCGAGCAGTGGCTCGTCGATCCCCTTGTGCTGGGAGGAAGCTTGGGTCATGGGACGCTCCTTGTCGGCTCGCGGCAAATGCGGGAGGAATGGGCTGATGATCGAGGATGACGATGCGTGATCACGCCATGCGATTCGCGGGCGGGCAATTATAAGCAAGAAGTGAACCAATATCAGGTGTCTTTTGCTGTCACGACGTCTTGTCGCCGAGGCACTCGATGACTGGCCGGATAACGCAGGACCCCGCCGAGCGTGACTCGGCGGGGTCCTGGAATTGACGTCCTTGTGGCCCGGGCAAGCGGGCGCAGGGTCAAGCGGCTGGCGTCAGACTGTCAGCAGACGCTGGATCTTGAGGCCGATCTCGCCTTCCGCGAAGGCCCCCAGGAAGCCCTGGAAGTGCTCGGATGCCACGTGGGCTTCCAGCGCTTCTTCATCCCACCATTCCTCCAGTACCACGAAGTCGCCTTCCGGTACCGGCTCGCCTTCCTCGACCTGCTTGTCTACCGCGAAGAGTTCATATTGCAGACAGCCCTTGTCGGACTGACTCTTCTCGACCAGGTCGGCGAGAATGTCACGGGCCTTTTCCTGCTGGTCGGCGGGGAAGGTCAGAGTCGCGATAAGCTTGAGAGACATGGCATGAATCCTTTCGTGAACGAAAATGATGACGCGTGAAGCGGATGCCCCACGTGACCGGCAGACGATGGGACATGAGGAGAAACGGTGTCATGTCCGATGGGCGGATGCAATGCGGCAGGCACGGAGCCCCGTGGGGGAATGCGCTGCCCGCCGCTCGATGTCCCCTGCGCTTACAGGCGAGTGAAGAGTTCGTCTGCCGGCAGACGGGACTTGGGCAGTTCCGCATTGAAGTCGTCAGCGGCGCGATAGCCAAGGCTCACGGCGACCAGGGCGTTGAAGCCTTTCTCGCGCAGCCCGAATTCGGCGTCCAGCGCCACCGGGTCGATGCCTTCCAGCGGCACGGTGTCGATGTTCAGGCTGGAGGCGGCATACAGCAGGCTGCCGTAATTGAGGTAAACCTGCTTGTCCATCCAGTGCTGCATGTCCTTGAGATCATGACGATGCAGGTCGATGAACAGACGACGCGCGCCGTCCATCATGGCGCTGAACTCGTCATCCTTCTTGAAGCGACCATCAGAGGCTTCGGTATCCAGCAGATGGTTCAGGTAGTCGTCGTCCAGGGTAGTGCGGGTGCAGAACAGCACGACGTGAGACGCATTGGTGATCTTCGGCGAGTTGAAGGCGTACTTGTCATCCGTACCGGCGCGTGCGAAGCGCTGCTTGGCATCGTCAGACTCCAGCACCAGGAAGTGCCACGGTTGGGAATTGACGCTGGAAGCGCTCAGGCGCATCACGTTTTCCAGTTCCTGCCAGTCGGCGGCGCTGATCTTGCGCGCCGGATCGAAGGCCTTGGTGGAATAACGACGTTGCATGATGGCAGTGGGAGTCATGATGACGGACCTCGTAATGCGTCGACACCTCTGAGGGTGCCCAGGACGTTGGAAGAAGATGGCGCCATCATAACGAGTGGACTCAGCGTTGAGTATCCATGTCTCACGCACCTTTATGATGAAAAAATGGCACCAATTCTATAAATTGGCACCATTTGTCAGCATGTTGTCACACCTGTGATGCCCTCAGGGCATTAATGCTTCCGCCCTTGGGCGTGTCTTCGCAGCGGTGTGATCACTCAGCAGCATGCCGTGCCGTTTGCGGCAGCGGCCCGCCACATGCACCTCGCGAATCGCGCGGTCATCCCCGAGCATCATCAGGGCGAACAGCACCTCCCCCAGCGGTACCTGCTGTGGCTGTCCCCAGCGGGTACGCCGCGCCAGCAAGTGAGTCGCCGTGGGGTCGAGCACGATCACGTCCGCCTCCATCCCCGGACGCAGGTTGCCGACCTTGTCCTCCAGCCGCATGGCGCGCGCATTGCCCAGCGTCAATTGATAGAAGCCCTGCCAGGGCGTCAGTGGCTGGTTGGCACGTGACGCAAGCCCCGCCACATCATGGGCGACCGCACCGTGCAACTGACCGACCTGATAGGCAGCCTTGAGGCTCTCCAGCTGACACAGGCTGGAGCCACCGCCGACATCGGTGGCGATGCTGATGTTCATGCCCATGGCGCGGGCACTGGCGCGATCGAAGAGTCCGCTGCCGAGAAACAGGTTGGAGGTCGGGCAGAAGGCGATGCTGGCGCCCTGATCCGCGATGCGCTGGCGCATGCCATCGTCCAGGTGGATGCCGTGGGCGAAGGTGGTGCGCTCGTGACTCAGGCCGACATCCTCATAGACCGCCAGATAATCCCGAGCCTCGGGGAACAGTTCCGCCACCCACTTCACCTCATCGAGGTTCTCGGCCAGATGGGTCTGCAGGTGCAGGTCCGGCTGGCACTTGAGCAGTTGACCGGCGGCCTTGAGCTGCTCGGGGGTGGAGGTCGGGGCGAAGCGCGGGGTCAGCACATAGCCGAGGCGATCACGCCCGTGCCAGTCCGCGATCAGCCGCTCATCGTCCTTGAGCGCGGTGACGCCTGAATCGAGCAGTGCCGGCGGCGCATTGCGATCCATCATCACGCGACCGGCATGCACACGCATGTCGCGGGTCCGCGCGGCCCGGAAAAGGGCATCGGCACTGCTGGCATGCGAGGTGGCAAACACCTGGGCACTGGTGGAGCCATGACGCAGCAGCTCATCGAGGAAGATCTCGGCGACCTCGGCGGCGTGCGCGGGGTCGGCAAAGCGCTGCTCGGCGGGGAAGGTGTAGGTAGTCAGCCAGTCGATCAGGCAGTGACCATAGCTTGCGATGATATCCAGCTGCGGGAAGTGCACGTGGGTATCGATGAAGCCTGGCATCATCAGACCGGTGACGCTGTGCGGCGGGCTCAGGCGGACAAGCTCGTGCATGTCGCTGTGCGCGACAAGGGCGGAGCAGTCGCCCAGCGCCACCACCTTGCCGGCGTGCATCACCAGCAGGGCATCCGCGTAGTACTCGATGGCGGGGTCCCGCTCGCCTGACGCAAGCGTTCCTTGCGAGTCGTCCAGAGGCTCATCCAGGAAGTGCAGCAGGGCGCCACGCAACAGACTGACGCTTTCTGGGGCCTTTGCGGCCGAGCGCAGCGCCGCCGTCAGTCGGCGGTCATCCAGGTGGCAGGCCACAGATAGCGGGGTGTCTTGGTCAGTCATCATTCGGCCTTCCGTGTCGGTTCTGTCTGGTGCATCGCGTCAGGGGCAAGGCGGGCGCGCAGCTGGCGGGCACCCTTGCGCGTCAGACCATTGCCATCCAGTGATGGGGGGTGTGACGAGGTTGGGGAGTTCGCGTCGTCGGTCTGCTGGGCGGCTCGGCTGGCCTGCAACTGAAGCAGTTCGGCCACCACCGCGATCGCGATCTCCTCGGGGCGTTTGCCCGGAATCCCCGACACACCGATCGGGCAACGAATGCGGGCGACCTCGTGCTCGTCGAGATCGCCGAGCAGGCGCTGGCGAAAACGCGCCCACTTGCTGCTGGAGCCGATCAGCCCCAGCGAGGCCAGGTCATCGCGCGGTGCAAGAGCCGCCACCAGCGCCTGGTCCTCGACGTGATCATGGGTCAATACCAGCACATGACTGCCCGCCCTCACTGGCAGCGAATCGGAGGCCGGCGCCGCTTTCGTGAGCGGCAGGTCCGTCAGGATATTGAATGTCTGGCGCTGCACACGGCCCTCACTGCCCGCAGGAATCGTGGCGGACTCGAGCTGCTCGGCGCGTGAATCCCGCCAGTCGATCTGCCAGTCCAGCGGCGCCAGCAGGTGGACGATGGCCTGACCGACATGGCCGGCGCCGAACAGGGTCAGCCGTGGCGCAAGCGCCGGGTACAGCTCGATCAACACCTGCACGTGGCCACCACAGCATTGTTGAGCATGCTGGCCCAGCGCGATCTCCTCGAGATGACAGCCCGACTGTCCCTGCGCCAGCATCGCTCGGGCGCGCTCCACCACCAGCTGCTCCAGCCGACCGCCGCCGAGGCTGTCGTGCAGCGTATCCATGGTGATCAGCATCTTGCTGCCGGCACCTCGCGGGGCGGAGCCCGCCACCGTCACCACGGTGGCCAGGGCATGGGCCGTCAGCGCTGCCTGTGCCTCGGCGAGCGCCTGATACCAGCGGCCCGTCGCGGCACTCTTGATTGCCCTCTTGATTGCCCTCTTGATTGCACTCTTGATTGCACTCATGACGGCACCTGCGTTGGCTCTGCGCCGGCAGTGGCGTGCTGCTCCTGCCAGTC
Source organism: Cobetia sp. 5-25-4-2 (assembly GCF_013374075.1). Lineage (NCBI taxonomy): Bacteria > Pseudomonadati > Pseudomonadota > Gammaproteobacteria > Oceanospirillales > Halomonadaceae > Cobetia > Cobetia sp. 5-25-4-2. Next base: position 1,082,461 of record NZ_BLWK01000001.1, read on the forward strand.
ACGCTGCTCACGCGCCGCCAGCATCACGCGTTCCGGCGTGGCCGGGGTATCCAGGCGCACTGCGCGGCGGTAGTCGGTCAACGAGGCCAGCGCATCGCGCAGCGCCGCCCACACGCTGATGGCGAGCATGAAGGGTGGCTCACCCACCGCCTTGGAGCGATAGATGCTGGCGGCCGAGTTGGGATGTCCTTCCAGCAGGCGTACCGTGATCGCGCCGTCGGGTACGTCGCTGATGGCGGGTATCTTGTAGGTGGCCGGGCCATCGGTCAGCAGGCGACCCTCCTCGTTCCACTTGAGTTCCTCCGTCGTCAGCCAGCCCATGCCCTGCACGAAGCCGCCTTCTATCTGACCGATGTCGATGGCCGGATTGAGCGAATCTCCCACGTCGTGCAGGATCTCGGCGCTTTCCAGGCGGTATTCGCCGCTCAAGGTATCGACGACCACTTCACACAGCGCGGCGCCGAAGGCGTAGTAGTAGAAGGGGTGTCCGGTGCCACTTTCGCGGTCGTAGTGGATGTCCGGGGTGGCATAGAAGCCCTTCTCGGAGAGCGAGATGCGTTCCAGATACGCCGCCTGGATCAGCTCCCCCCATGTCATCAGTACGCCGCTCGGGCCATGCAGTTCGCCATTGTCGAGGCTCAGGCTGGCGCGTGGCTGGGCGAGATGTTCGGCGGCGAAGTCGAGCAGGCGCGCCTTGAGGCGCAGGCAGGCATCACGTGTGGCCATGCCGTTGAGGTCCGCTCCCGAACTTGCCGCGGTCGGTGAGGTGTTGGGTACCTTGTCGGTGCGCGTGGCGGTGATGCGCACCCTGTCCACGCTTAGGCCCAGCTCACGGGCCGCGACCTGAGTGATCTTGGTGTGCAGGCCCTGGCCCATCTCGGTGCCGCCATGATTCACCTGCACGCTGCCATCGGTATAGACATGCACCAGGGCGCCGGCCTGATTGAGGTGCTTGGCGGTAAAGGAGATGCCGAACTTCACCGGCGTCAGCGCCAGCCCCTTCTTCACCACCGGATTGGCGGCATTGAAGGCGCGAATCTCGGCACGACGCGCCCAGTAGTCGCCCTGCGCCTCGAGCTGGTCGATCAGCGTGGTGAGCAGTGGGTACTGATTGACGTGCTGGCCATAATGCGTGGTCTCACGGCCCTCGCAGTAGAGGTTGCGCTTGCGGATCTCCAGCGGGTCGCGCCCCAGACGCCTTGCGATATCCTCCATGGCCGCCTCGATGGCGAGCATGCCCTGCGGACCACCGAAGCCGCGGAAGGCGGTGTTGGACGCCACGTTGGTGCGGGCACGGATACCGCGCACATGGGCATTGCCGAGGTAATAGGCGTTGTCGGCATGGAACATGGCGCGATCGACGATGGCATCTGACAGATCCGGTGAATGGCCGCAGTCGCCGGTCAGCTCGATGATGGCGGTGTCGATGCGCCCGCTGTCATCGACACCGATCTGGTAGCGGTGATGGAAGGGATGGCGCTTGCCGGTCAGGCGCATGTCGTCATTGCGGGGCAGTCGCAGTCTGGCGGCCCGCCCCGTACGACGCGCCACCAGGGCTGCCAGACATGCCACCGGCGCGGCCTGGGTTTCCTTGCCGCCGAAGCCGCCTCCCATGCGACGGGTTTCCACCGTGATGGCATGGAAGGGCACGCCCAGCACCTCGGCGATCAGCTTCTGGACTTCACTGGGGTGCTGGGACGAGCTGTGCACCAGCATCTCGTCGTCTTCACCCGGCAAGGCCAGCGCTGCCTGGCTCTCCAGATAGAAGTGTTCCTGTCCACCGCTCTCAAGCTCGCCGTCCAATTGCCAGGCGGATCTGGCAAGTCGTTCGCTGACGCTTTCGCGTGTCGCTGCCCGGCCGTTGGCCAGACGTGCCTGGGTATGGGTCGGGCGCACCAGATCACCGCGACTGGCGGCCTGGCAGGGATCAAGCGTCAGTGGCAAGGGGGTAACCGCCACCTTGGCCAGTCGCGCCGCCTGACGCGCCGCCCGCTCGCTCTCGGCGGCAACCACGAACAGCGCCTGACCATGATGACTGATGCGATCACTGACCAGCAGCGGGTCGCCGGGGAAGACCGGGCCGACATCGCGGTGGCCGGGGATGTCTGAAGCGCTGAGCACACAGACGACGCCGGGGGCGGCCCGCACCGCATCAAGAGCCAGGGAATCCAGAGTGGCATGCGCGACCTCGCTCATGCCGATGGCCAGGTGCAGCGTGCCTGCGGGGAGTGGCAGGTCGTCGACGTAGCGTGCCGTGCCACTGACGTGACGCTCGGCGCTCTCATGCTGATGTGACGGCGAAGCGTTCGTGGCCGGAGTGGCACTGGGGTCGGACTCAAGACTGTGCAAGGTACGCATCGAGGCTCTCCAGTGGCATGAGGGGGGCAGTCGCGTGACGTTCATTGTGGATTCGCTGCGCCACTCGGGGGACCAGATGGCTGGCGGCCAGCAGACGATACTCGCGGGAGCCACGCACGTCCGAGAGAGGCGAGAAATCGGCCTGGATGGCCTGCTCGATCCTGTGGCGAGTGAGGGTGTCGAGCTGGGCGGGCGTGAGCGATTCCAGCGTTTCACGGCTCAGGAGTGCCTCGAGATGCGGTGCACGTGTCGGAATGCCGGCCATGCCGCCGAAGGCGACTCGCCAGTGCTGAGCATGGCCACTGGCATCGCGCCGCCAGGCGAAGACCCCCAGCAGCGTGGAGATGTCATCATCTCGCCGTTTGGAAAGCTTGTGGACCGCCAGCCGCTGATTGTGAACCGGCCGCGGCAGGAAGAGAGAATGGATGATCTCGTCCGGCATCAATTGGGTGCGCTTGTAGTCGAGGAAGAAGTCCTCAAGCTTGAGGATGCGCTCCCCATCGACACTCATCAGCTGGAGATAGGCCTCCAGCGCGATCAACAGCGGCGGCATGTCCCCGATGGGTGAGGCGTTGCCGATGTTGCCGCCCAGCGTGCCGCGATTGCGGATCTGTTCACTGCCCAGGCGAGTGAGCAGCTCCGCGCCCTCGGGATAGTGTTCACGCAGCAGTGGCATCAGCTGGCGGTAGGTCACCGCAGCGCCGATCCACCAGCCTGCCTGGCCGGCGTGTTCCCCTTCCTCGATGGTGCCAAGTGCCGCGACACGCGTGGTATCGATCAGTGCCGGGAAGTCACGCAGGCGTTGCGTGTATTCGAGCATCAGATCCGTGCCCCCCGCGATCAAGGGCGCCTGGGGATGTGCGGCGCGCAGCGCCAGCAAATCTTCAAGACGGGTGGGACGATGGAAGGTGCCCGAGGCTTCCAGTTCGCTATCTCGCTCGCGACGGGACGCTGAATTCGTCTCGCCAGTGGCGGGCTGACAAGCTGCCTGCCCGGATGACAGCAGGGTGGCCGGCCCGAATTCTCCCTGCAGCAGGCGATGGGCAGCCTCGCGTATCGGTCGATAGCCTGTGCAGCGGCACAGATTGCCGCCCAGCGCATGGTCGATCATCTGATCGCGCCGCGCGGCATCGAGACTCTCGCCCTCTGCGCTGCGCAGCTGATGATCGGCGTGCAGCACCGCCAGGCTCATGGCGATGCCCGGGGTACAGAAGCCACATTGGCTGGCGTGGGTCGTCACCAGCGCTTGCTGCACCGGGGAGAGCGAGGAGGTGGCGGCCTCGTACCCCAGTCCCTCGATGGTGATCAACTCGCAATCCTGCAGCTGGTGGGCGGGCATCAGGCAGGCATTGACCGTCGTCATGGGCTGGCCCGGCACCTGCAAGGCAATCGTGCAGGCGCCGCAGTCACCGGACGCGCAGCCTTCCTTGGTGCCGGTATGTCCCAGAGAGGTGCGAAGGGCTTCAAGCGTTGTCGTTCCCGGTGCAGGCGCGGGCAGCTGACGCGCGTGTCCGTTCAAGGTGAAGTCGATCATGCAGGCATCCCGTCAGGTCGTCTTGTCATTGTGGTGCCTTCAGGCGTATGGCACAGCCGAATCTGGGCATTGCGGGCCCGATTGGCGTCTTCGAGTGTCAATGTAACAGCTCATGTTGTATTTCTAGCAAGAATCTGACCAAATGGTCAGCCCATGGTGTGGTATTTTTGCGTGGGTGGCGCAAGTGCGCGTCAGGAGCGCGACGCATCGAGCGTATCGCGCCTGCCCGGGGTGAGCATTCTGACCACAGCATCGTGACGTGAGGCCGAAATCGAAGGTCATGTTCCGGTGCTGTGGTCAAGATGCTCGAACGATAACGTCTATTTGATGAGTGATGCTGATGCCTGCAGATTCTCCTTCTTCCCTGTATGCCGAAGTTCGTCGTTCCCGAAGTGCGGAATTCAGTCCGACACCGACCAGCTCTCCCCGTGAGCAGGCGGAAAGTCGAATCATGGAAGCTGCCGAGTGTGTCTTTGCCTGTCACGGCTATCGTGGCAGCACACTCAAGCAGATCGCGGACGTGGCCGAGTTGCCCAAGGCCAATCTGCTGTATTACTTCGGTTCCAAGGAAAAGCTCTATGTGCATCTGCTGGAGCAGACGCTGACGCGCTGGAATGCGTCACTTGAGGACATCACGGCCGATGATGACCCGCGCGAGGTGCTGGAGGCGCTGGTGCGCGTCAAGCTCAAGCTGGCACGCCAGGCCCCACAGGCATCGCGCCTGTTCGCGGCGGAGGTGATCAGCGGCGCGCCGTTTCTGCGTGACTATCTCAGCGGAGAGTTGCGTCAGTGGGTCCAGGCGCGCTGCGAGGTGATGAAGGCGTGGATGGCAGCTGGCAAGCTGCGCGAGGCGGAGCCGATGTGGGTCATCTATCTGATCTGGTCTACCACGCAGCACTACGCGGACTTCGCCGCCCAGATCGACCAGCTGGGCGGTGCGCCGCGCACGGATGAGGACTGGGAACAGCTGGCGGACTTCGTGGCCAGCACGCTGTGTGATGGTCTCTGTCCGCGCTGAGCCATCGGTTCGGCGAGATGGGTCATGGCAGACACGACAACGCCCGCTCCGGTGTTCCCGGCGCGGGCGTTGTCGTGTCTGCTGGTGCGTGTCATCGGAATGTCGTCGAGATGAGGGAAGGGGGAGCCGGAACAGGAGGCTCAGCTGGCCAGCTCAAGTGCATTCGCGGCCTTGCTCGTCAGGTGGGCGCCGTTGCGTTGCTCCGGCTCACAATGCTGATGCATCTGCCAGCCATCGCGGGCGTCCTGCGCCAGATAGATCAGTGCGGCATCGGCAGTGAGCCAGAGTCTGGCAAGATCACGTTGATGTCGGGTGCGGTTGGCAATCGGCAGAGCATCCGCACACACGATGACCACCGGCGCCTTGAGCAGCCAGCGTGGCGCATGGCTTGGCCAGCTGTGGTGCACGGCGTCCAGCCAAGGCGCCTTGGGGCTGGCGGGGGAGGTCTGCCAGCGCCAGCCACGGCCGACTTCCAGGATGCCGCGTGAGGTCCACAGGAGGCTGCGACGTGGCAGCTGGGTTTCCAGGCTTGCCAGCAGCGCGTTGTCACTGTCAGCCAGTGACTGGATGGCGCCCCGCTCGAGCGCCAGGCGCTCGCCGGCATGCAGTCCGGCGCTGATGTCGAAGGTCACGCGCATCACGGGTTCGGCGTTCACTGCGCAGTTTTCCAGCGGGATGTGCATGCCGCATTCCATGCCGATGGTATAGACACTCATGCCAGCATGCCCCGACGGACCATGCTGTGACGCAACAGGGTCTGATGACGATGCTCGGCTTCCCAATCCGCGTGCACCTTGTGGTTGATGTTCGGGTCAAAGACGGCCTGTTGCTGGGCGACGCGTGATGCGTCGATATCACCGACCGCACGGGTGTCGCTCACCTGCGAGGACATCAGCAGGGGCGGAGCTTCGTAGCCCATTGCCATCACGCCCAGCAGTTGTGAGGCGCAAGCGGGGGTATCAGCGGCTTTCTCTGCGCCCACTGTCAGAGGAGTGAAGGTCTGTGCGGCAAGCTTGTGAGTCATGGCCCGACAGGTATCGAGCAGAGTGGTCATCGTAGAGGTGGCCATGAGACAACTCCTTGCGCCACGCGAGCGCTTGATCGGTAAATTTGCCATCTTGGTGTTCGGTGGGTGTCCTGTCGGGTGGCGCATTGCCTGTGCCCGCTGGGTGCCCACTTCATGTTTAGCGATCTGCATGCCGCTCCAGGGAGAATTACGCCAAAACAATCACTTGGTGAACACGTGCTGAGGCCGTGCCTGTCATCGCCCGCCCTGCAGCTCATGTGATGGGCCGAATTCCCGGGTCAACCGCCACCCGAGAGGGCAATTGATGCACTGTCACCTTGCCGCTGGCCCGACGCTTGCACTGTGATGAGGCACAATGACGTCTGGGGCATCCTTGAGCCCCGGGCGCGACGCCAGTCCCCCGTTGCCATATCAGACCCTGAGTGGCGGCCCACGGGGTGCCATGACACCAGAGAGACCCTTCGCCATGACTCAAGCCACGCGTGATGACTCCAGTGCTTCAGCCACTGACTCCGAGATGCCTTCTCGCGCTGCGGCAGCGTCGCTGGCAGGCCAGAGCCTGCATCAGCGCCTGACTCACCACCTTGAGCGATTGACCCCCAACGAGCAGCGTATCGCGCGTTTTCTGCTCGCGCATCAGGATGAGCTGGCGCTCTACAATGCCGCCGAGCTCTCACGGCTGACGCATGTCTCCAAGGCTACCGTCAGTCGCCTGTTTCGCCGCCTCGGCTATCAGGACTTCCGGGAGGCACGTGATCAGGCGCGCAGCCTGCGTCATGCGGGCGTGCCTGTCGTCTCGAGCACGCCCACGCCAGACCACCATCAGCGCCACTATGAGCAGGAGTGTCGCAACCTGCGTCAGGCACTGGCGGCGCTGGACATGCTCGACATGGAAGCGCTGGGCCGCACCCTGGCCAATGCCGAACGCTTGCAGATCATCGGCTTTCGCAACGCCTATCCGCTGGCACTGCATCTGCGCCAGCAACTGCTGCAATTGAGAGGGCAGGTGGCGGTCCTGCCCCAGCCGGGCCAGTCACTCGGGGAGGAGGTCGCGCGGCTGAGCGCCAATGACGCCGTGGTGATATTCGCCATGCGCCGGCGCCCGCAGGGGCTGGCACGCCTGCTGGGGTGGCTGGGCCAGGCCCCCTGCACGGTACTGCTGGTTTGCGATGACAGCCTGAGCGAGATCCCTGCCGGTATCGAGCATGTGCTGCGCTGCCCGCTGGACAGTGTCAGCGCCTTCGACAGCTATGCCGCCGCCATGAGCCAGATCAACCTGCTGGCCACACGCCTGCTGCATGACGACCTCGTCGCTGGTCGCAGCCAGATTCGCCGGGTGACGGACACCTTCGAGTCACTCGAGGAGCTGGGAGACGGCTAGCAGTGTCCTGGCGGTTGCCTGCGCTGCCGCCCATTCCATCACGATGCTTCTCGCCCTGCGGGTTGCGCGCACCCGCAGGGCGCATGGGCTGCCTGATTGCACCAACAGTGTCCCTTTTCATGTCGATGACGCCCGGACACTGTGCGTTCGAAGAAGCGTCATCGAGGGCGTGCAACGCAACTTCTCTCCCTCGCACTGCCTTTCCGCTCGTGTTCAAGCTCGGCCTCTAGCCCGCCTTCTAGCCCGCCCCAGGCTCTCTGAGGCCCGTCATCTGGCCTGTCTTCACGCCTGCACTTCATCACCTGAACCATTGTCAGGCGAGCGCTTCGTGCACGTTCGGGCCGTGCTGGCGTGGCGTTGGCACACTCGTTGCAAAGATGGATAAGGGAATCACTTGTTTCATTGGTCAGGATTTGAGTTTCACGTTGCCCGCCAATGCGACGAGGAGTCAGCGGACAGGACTCGTCCGATAGGGCCCATCAGACAGGGCTTGTTGAAGAGGGATTGCCAGACAAGCCCTCGCGAAACACCACTGCGATAACCACCAACAACAATGAAACGCCCCAGGGCGCCGAGCGCATGATGAGTCGTTCTCCTCAGCGCTCGGAATTGACTGACACCGGAGTTGACCGATGAGCAAGCGTCACGAGAGCAAGGCCTTCAAGCACGCATCACGCACAGGCAACACGCAACGTCTTGGCAACTGGTTGCGCAAGGGGATTCTGCTGGCTGTCTGGGGCACGCTGGCCGCCACGGCCCTGACGGCCCGTGCGGATGCGCTGAGCGATATCACCGACAGCGGAGTGCTGAAGGTGGCGGTGCCCCAGGACTTCCCGCCGTTCGGCTCAGTCGGGCCGGACCTTGAACCACGCGGCTACGATATCGACATGGCGCGTTATCTGGCGGATGAGATGAACGTGAAGCTGGAGCTGGTGCCGGTCACTTCGGCCAATCGCATCCCTTACCTGCAGACCCGCAAGGTCGATCTGGTGATCTCGAGTCTGGGCAAGAATCCGGAGCGTGAGAAGGCGATCGATTTCTCCGATGCCTATGCACCGTTCTTCCTTGGCGTGTTCGGTGAGAAGGGCAGTGAGGTGGACTCCGCCCAGGGGCTGAGCGAGAAGACCATCGGCGTGACACGTGGCTCGGTGGAAGACATGGAGCTCAGCAAGGTGGTGCCGGAATCGACCACCGTGAAGCGCTTCGAAGACAACAACACGACGTTGTCGGCCTTCCTGTCAGGGCAGGTCGAGATGATCGCCACCGGCAACCTGGTCACCGCCGCCATCGCCGAACGCAATCCCTCCCGCGTACCGGTCAGTGTACTGCCGCTCAAGAATTCTCCCTGCTATGTGGGCATGCGGCATGACACGCCGGCGCTCAAGGCGCGCGTGAACGAGCTGATCGCCCAGGGGATCGAGGACGGCACGCTCAACGCGCTCTCCGAGACCTGGTTCAAGGCGCCGCTGCCGTCACTGGATGCCTGAATCGAGCTGTCGCACGCCTGGCTCCCTTTTCCCGTGAGGCTTGATCGATGAACTATCTCCCGGATTTCTCGCGCCTGCTGCCGTATCTGCCCGACCTGCTGGCCGGGCTGATGACGACGGTCTGGTTGACCATTCTGACCACCACGCTGGGGATACTCGGTGCGGTGATGTGTGTCTGGCAGCGCCATCGTGCGCCGAGCAGCGTCTTCAGCCGGCTGCTGGGCATGCTGGTGGAGCTGCTGCGCAACACGCCCTTCATCGTCCAGCTGTTCTTCATCTTCTTCGGCCTGCCGGCGCTGGGGCTGTCACTCAGCGCCGAGATGGCCGCGGTGATCGCGATGACACTCAACCTGGCGGCCTACAGCAGCGAGATTCTGCGTGCCGGTGTCGATGCCACCGGTCGCGGCCAGTGGGAGGCTGGGCGTGCGCTGGGTCTCACGCCTTGGCAGCGCTATCGCCATGTGGTGCTGATGCCGGCGCTGGAACGCATGTATCCGGCGCTGACCAGCCAGTGCGTGATCGTGATGCTGGGCTCCGCCGTGGTCTCCCAGATCAGCGTGGCGGACCTGACCTTCGCGGCCAACTTCATCCAGTCACGTACCTTCCTGAGCTTTGAAAGCTACGTGGTGACGGCAGGCATGTACCTGCTGCTGGCCATCGCGATGCGCGCCTTGCTCAACCGCATCGGGCGTCGTCTGTTCGGCTTTCGCCACCTGACGCCAGCCCCGCGCCGCCGTCTGTCTTCCCATGTGCTGAGAGAGGCCCACTCATGATCGACTTCACGCTGTGGGACATCCTGCGCAACCTGCTGCTGGCGGCGCGCTGGACGCTGGCGCTGTCTCTGATCGCCTTCATCGGCGGCAGTCTGGTGGGGCTGGCGCTGACCTTTCTGCGCCTGACCCGCTGGCCGGGGGCGGCGCTCTTCTGTCGCCTCTACACGGAGCTGTTTCAGGGCACGCCGCTGTTGATGCAGCTGTTTCTGGCCTTCTTCGGCGTGGCGGTCTTCGGGCTGGATGTCTCGGCCTGGACGGCGGCGGCGGTCGCGCTGACGCTGTTCAGCAGTGCCTTCCTGCACGACATCTGGCGTGGCTGTGTCGAGGCGGTGCCCAAGGGGCAGTGGGAAGGGGCGCGAGTGCTGGGGCTCGGTTATCTGAAGACCATGCGTCACATCATCCTGCCGCAGGCGCTGCGCATGGCCATCGCACCGACCGTCGGCTTCTCGGTGCAGATCATCAAGGGCACCGCGCTTGCCTCGGTGATCGGCTTCGTCGAACTGACCAAGGCCGGCACCATGCTCAACAACGCCACCCTGGAACCCTTCACCGTCTTTGCGCTGGTCGCGTTGCTGTATTTCGCCATGTGCTATCCGCTCTCGCGGCTGGCTCGCCACCTGGAGGCACGTCTCAATGTCACTGCTCGCTGAAGTTTCCCCGCTGGACACCGTCTCATCCGATTCCTCGGTCACCGAGAGTGCTGCCGTCTCCGAGAAGGCAAAGGCGCCGCTGGTCAGCCTGTCGGCGCTCACCAAGTCCTTCGGCGATCTGACGGTGCTCAAGGGCATCGATCTTGAAGTGTGCCCGGGCGAGGTGGTCTCGATCATCGGTCGCAGCGGCTCCGGCAAGAGCACCTTGCTGCGCTGTATCAACCAGCTGGAACAGCATGACGGCGGTGCCATCCACGTCGCCGGCAATCTGCTGGACGGTAGCGAGATGGACGCCGCCGCTCTGGCGCAGGATGTCGGCATGGTGTTCCAGAGCTTCAATCTGTTCCCCCACAAGCGCGTCGGCGAGAACGTGATGCTGGCGCCGATGCTGGTCAAGGGCGTTGCACGGGATGTCGCGGAGCGCGAGGCCCGCGAGATGCTGGCCAAGGTCGGGCTGGGGGAGAAATTCGATGCCTGGCCGAGCCAGCTCTCCGGTGGCCAGCAGCAGCGGGTGGCGATCGCGCGCGCCCTGGCGATGCACCCCAAGGTGTTGCTGTGTGACGAGATCACCTCGGCGCTGGACCCGGAGCTGGTCGGCGATGTGCTCAAGGTGCTGGAGCAGCTCAAGCGTGAGGGCATGACGTTGATTCTGGTGACCCATGAGATGAATTTCGCCCGCGATGTGGGGGATCGCGTGATCTTCATGCACCAGGGGCGTGTGCATGAATCAGGCGACCCCGCGACGCTGTTTGCCAATCCGGCCACGGAAGAGCTGCGCCAGTTTCTTGGCGCGGTGCTGTGATCACACCGCACCGCACCGCGCCACGCCACGAAGGCGAACCCCCTGATGAGTCGAAAGGAGTCGGTCCCGATGGACAAGCGTATCTATGTTGCCCCGGCGCGTTTCTCCGGGCCGAAGGGAGAGGGGTCTCTTGAGGGTAAGCGACTGGTGGTGAAGGATCTGTTCGCGATCAAGGGCGAGCGCACCGGACAGGGCAATCCTGACCTGCTGGCGAGCGCTCCCATCGAGCGGGAGACGGCGCCCAGCGTGTTGGCGCTTCAGAAGGCGGGGGCCGATTATCGGGCGCGCACCACGACCGATGAGCTGGCCTACAGCCTCAATGGCACCAATGCCCATTACGGCACGCCGCAGAACCCGCGTGCGCCGCTTAGGTTGCCGGGAGGCTCAAGCGTAGGCTCTGCAGTAGCGGTGGCGCGCGGTGAGGCGGAGATCGGGCTGGGAACCGATACCGGTGGCTCCATCCGCGTGCCGTCCAGCTACTGTGGGCTCTACGGGCTGCGGCCGACCCATGGCCGCATTGACATGTCAGGCCTCAAGCCGCTGGCGCCGCGCTTCGATACCATTGGCTGGATGACGCGGGATCTCGCGACGCTGACGCAGGTCAGTGAGGTGTTGATGCCGCCAACGACAGCGACTCGTTTGCCGGCAAGACTCATCCTGCTGGTGCCGGAAGGGCTGGCGGCGGGGCCTTATCAGCGCCTGCTGGGGCCGCTGGCGCGTCGCCTTGAATCACTCGGTTTTCGCTGCGAGCGGCGAATGTTGAGCCAGGCCTTCATGGCGAGGGCCAGTGAGGCCTTTCGGATTCTGCAGGGCTGCGAGATTCGTCGTACGCACCAGGCATGGTTGAGTACGCCGGAGCAGGGCCCCGACTCTCGCTGGCCGCAGCTGAATCCGGATATCGCGGCGCGCCTCAAATGGTGCATGACCCTGAGTGATGCCGACGAGCAGGCAGCAGAAGCCAAGGCAGACACCGTGCGCCGCTGGTACCGCCAGCAGCTGGCAGCCAGTCATGAGGGCGGCGAGAGTGCCTGCGACGATGGCAGTGCGGCTGCCCATGCCCAGGCGGAGGCCACCAGCGAGGCGGTGTTCGTGCTGCCCACCACGCCGGGCGCTTCACCGCTGCTGGGCGCAAGCCTCGAGGAGATGGAGGCCTATCGTCATCGCCTGATGGGACTCACCGCACTGGCCGGCTTGAATGGCGCACCGCAATTGAGTCTGCCGTGGCTGACCGATGACGCAGCGCGCCTGCCTGAGGAGGCTGCACCACCGCCCTGGGGCGTCTCGTTGCTGGGCCTGCCAGGTCGTGATGAGAGCCTGCTGGCATTGGCCTGCATGTTGGAAGACTGACTGGCGCAGCCTTGAAGGTGCGATCGCTGACCTTCTCTGGATTCAACCACAAACGCCGCATCCCGAAAGGGCTGCGGCGTTCTTTTTGCGATGTCAGCTGGCGGGGGTATAGGGATGCTCGCGCTGCCAGTGCTCGGCGATATCGATGCGACGGGTGATCCATACCCTGTCGTGGGACTGGACGTAATCGAGGAAGCGTTTCAGCGCCGCGAAGCGTCCCGGTCGTCCGGCGATCCGACAGTGCAACCCGATGGAGAGCATCTTGGGCGCTGTCTCGCCCTCGGCATAGAGTACGTCGAAGGCGTCACGCAGGTACTGGAAGAAGTCCTCACCGTTGTTGAAGCCCTGGGCGCTGGCGAAGCGCATGTCATTGGTGTCCAGGGTGTAGGGGACGACGAGATGCGGCACCTGCTCGCCATTGGCGGTGGTCACCTCCATCCATAGCGGCAGGTCATCGCCGTAGTAATCGCTGTCATAGGTGAAGCCGCCGTGCTCCACCACCAGTCGGCGGGTGTTGGGGCTGTCGCGCCCGGTGTACCAGCCTCGTGGCGCATGACCGACCAGTTCGCGATAGCTTTCCACCGCGCGTTCCAGATGGGCGCGCTCATGGGCTTCATCCATGTGCTGGTAATGAATCCAGCGCCAGCCGTGACTGGCGATCTCATGGCCATCCTCCAGGAAGCGTGCGACCAGGTCCGGATGCCGCGCCAGCGCCATGCCGACACCGAAGACCGTCAGCGGCAACTCCCGGCGCTTGAATTCATCAAGAATCCGCCACACGCCACTGCGCGAGCCATATTCGTAGATCGACTCCATGCTCATGTGCCGCGCGGGGTAGGCCTCGGCACCGATGATCTCGGAGAGAAACTTCTCGCTCTCGCTGTCACCGTGCAGCAAGCAATTCTCGCCGCCTTCCTCATAGTTGAGCACGAACTGCACGGCGATCCTGGCACCACCCGGCCAGTTGGCATGGGGGGGATTGGCACCATAACCGATCAGATCACGCGGATAGTCGTCGCCCCACAGGGCATTGTCGTTGTCTGGCATCGTTCGGCTTCCTTGCGACCGGGGAGCGGAAAGGGGATGAGGCACTGTTCTATTGCCCATTGACGTGCAGGCTTTGTGCCATCTCGGGGCAAAGGCACGCTTGGCGTCATCCTGCTCGCGTCAGTCTGTCGGCGTCCACCAGCGCGGCAGCAGTCGTGCGACTTCCGGGCGCAGGAAGCGGTCATCGATCAGGTGGATCACGCCCTGATCCTGTTCGTTGCGAATCACGCGGCCGGCAGCCTGCACCACTCTGGTGAGCCCCGGGTACAGATAGGTGCAGTCATCGGCATTCAAGGGCTGGATGACAGGGCGCGGTGCACGGGTATCGTCGGGAGACTCGCTCGCTGGACCCTCCATCTGTTCCGGCTGGCTACGACGCAGGGCATCGCTTTGGAGCCACTGGGCCAGGCGCTGCTTGAGCGCTTCATTCTCCGGGCTGAAGCCGGCAAGCCCCAGGGTGGCGATGAAGGCCCCGATCAGACGCGACCCCGGGAGATCGATCCCTTCGCCGAAGGCACCGCCCAGCACCGCGAAACCGATGCCCTGGCCGTCGGGGGTGAAGCGCTGAATGAAGGTGGTGCGCTCCGCTTCCGTCATGGCACGGGTCTGGCGCCATTGGGGAATCTCCGGCGTCAGCTGTTGCAGGGTGCTGGCGACCTGCTCGAGATAGGCGAAGCTCGAGAAGAATGCCAGATAGTTGCCCGGGCGCTGCTGGTATTGACGGGCCATCAGTTCGGCGATGGGTCGGCAGGAGGCCTCGCGGTCCCGCAGGCGGGTCGAGAGCCGATGGCGACTGACCTGCACCTGCGTCGCCCTGAACGGCGACTCGACACTCAACCAGACTGCATTGTCCGCCAGTCCCAGCAGGCGGTGATGATAGGCCGGTGGATTGAGCGTGGCCGAGAACAATAGGGTGGCGTGGCTGGCGCGCAGGCGGGGGGCCAGCCACGGCGCCGGGCTGACGCAGCGCAGTCGCGGCTGTATCTGGCGCACGCTTCGCCCTCGGGGCTTGCGAGGCCGGGCTGCTGCTCCTGCTTCTGCTCCTGCAGCCGATGCTGCGCCGGAGCGTGAGCTTGAATCGCTGGTGAGCGTTGCCTGACGCGCCGGATTCATAGCGGCGAGTTCGACCTCGAACAGCGAGTGATCGCCAAAGCCTTCCGCGAGTCGCGTGAGCGTCAGCGCCGCGAAATAGGCCTCCATCATCTCGCCGTCAGGCTCCACGCGACGGCTGGCCGCGGTGGATCTCGGACTGGAGTCTGATGGGGTGGTGCTTGAGGCCAGGGGAACGGCATCGCTCGCGATCAGGCCCAGCTGTTCGGGGGCTTGTGTGGCCGTTGCTCGCGCTGCCTGTTGTCTGGCCGCAGGAGGGGTTGCGGCCTTGTCAGGTTCCGCCAACCAGTCGCCCATCGCGCCCGTCCATTGCGTCAGCGCCTTGAGGAAGTCGCCGGGCAACGTCTCCAGCGCAAGACGTGCCTGTTGACTGCCGTCATCGGTGCTGCCGTTCCCGCTGCTTGGATTCCCTGAGCTGCCGTTTTCCGGCCCGAGCTGCTCCAGCGCTCGCCACTGCCGGGCCAGCGTGCGGGAGGCCGAGCGCAGCGGGGCCGGATGGCCCGTGCGACTCAACTGCTTGAGCAGGAAGTGGAACTGTCGGGCATCGAGTTCGATGCTGTACATGCCGCGGGCGCGTTCGATGAGGTTGTGGCTTTCATCGACGAGCACCACGGAGCGCCAGTCATTGGCCTGGGTCAGGGCGAACAGCAGCGCATGACTGTCGAAGTAGTGGTTGTGATCCCCGATGATCACATCCGCCCAGCGCGAGAGCTCCTGGGCGAGAAAGTAGGGGCAGATCTCATGGGCCAGGGCGTGTCGGCGTGTCGTCGCCAGCGTCAGTGGCTGGTGGTCGGCAAGCGCGGCAGAGCGTGCCGCAGGCAGGCGATCATGGAAGCCGCGTGCCAGCGGGCAGGACTCACCATGACAGGCGAGAGTCGGGTGCTCACAGGTCTTGCTGCGCGCGCCGAGTTCCAGAATGCGCAGCGCTGCGGCAGGCGTGTCCGGTGATTCCGTGTGCTCGACCACCTCTGGCACCAGGGTGGTCAGCGCGTCCAGCGCCAAGGCCCGGCCCGGAGTGCGGGCGGTGAGGTAGAAGAGTCTGTCCGTGCCGTTTCTGGGCATTGCACGCAGCGCAGGATACAGCGTCGCCAGCGTCTTGCCGGTGCCGGTCGGCGCCTCGGCCAGCAGCTCGCGTCCGGTCATCACCGCCTTGTAGGCATGCTCGGCCAGCTGGCGTTGACCGGGGCGCCAGGCAGGCCAGGGGAAGGCAAGCGTGCCAAGGGCGCTGTCACGGGCGCGGCGATGCGCCAGTTCATTGGCGGCGAACTCGCTGAAGCGTGCGGCCAGACGTGCAAGCTCCGCTTCCAGCGCCTCGCGGCTCCACCAGGCTTCCAGGCGTTGTTCATCCTGTGAAGCCCCGATGGAGTCACCGCCGGATTCCGGTTCATCCTTGGCAGCGCTGGCTGGTGCGTCCGCGGCGATATCCAGATACACCAGCGCCAGCGTGATGCCCTCGAGATCGCGACTGCGGCACATCAGGGCACCGTAGACACGCGCCTGGGCCCAGTGCAGGGCGCGGTGATTCGCGGGCTGACGGGACAGGTCACCACGGTGGGTCTTGATCTCCTCGAGACAGTTGCGCCTGGGATCATAGCCATCGGCGCGGCCGCGAATCTCGAGATTGTCGATGCAGCCGGAGAGTGATATCTCGCTTTCGTAGTCCTTGCCACGCCGACGCACGATGCGCTGATGGCCGCGAATGCCCTGTTGAGCGGTGGGCGAGGGCGTGAAGCGCAGATCCAGATCGCCCTCGCGTGCGGCGAAGGCGCACAGCTCGCGTACCGCGATCCGATAGCGCTCGGGTGCGCTGCTTGAGGTGTCGGCGGTGATCATCGCGCAGTCGGTGCCTTGCGTGCCGTGGCCTCGTCCTCGACGGACGCATCAGAGGCGATTACGGTCTGCCATTCGACACGGCACTCCAGCGCCGGAATCGCATGGCGGGCGAACAGGGCCAGCCACTGGCGCTGGTTGTCCTGCAGGCGGTCGGTGGGTGCCTTGACCTCGATCATCCGGTAACGCTCGCGGCTGTTCTCGGGGAAGAACTGGATCAGGTCCGGCAGGCCAGCGCGATGCTCGCGGGGATTGGCCAGCAGGTGTCGGAAGCAGGCCTCCAGATGTGCCGGGGGAATGCAGTCCAGTGCGTGGGACAGCAGCTCCTCGCTCAACAGCGGCCAATGCACGAAGGGCGCTTGAATACCCTGTTTCTGCTGATGACGCTCACGAATCGTCTCTCGGTAGCGGCCATCGGACAGGCGCGCGAAGCAGTCCTCGAAAGCGGCCTGGCGACGGTTGACGAAGTCAGGGCGGTAGAGGTCCGCCGGACCGGTATGAAAGGCGTGGAAGAAGGCTCCCGGCAAGGGCGCGAACAGCACGTCCCAGCACAACAGGGTGAAGAGCGCGGGGAGCAGACCATTCTCGACGTAGAAGACCGGTGCCTCGGGCGTGGCCAGTGCATGGGCGGCCGCGCGCTCGACCCCATGGATGCCGGCGGCGGCCGAGGTGGCAAGGTCCGGCACCGTAAGGGTGATCTGCGGCGTGGCCGGCGCCTTGGCGCGTCTGGGCGCGGGCAAGCCAAGGCCACGGCACAGGCGAGGCAGGGCGCGCTCTAGTGCCAGTTGCTCATCCAGCGTGATGTCAGCACGCGCCAGACGCTCGCAGGCAAGTGCGTGGGCTGCGCTGATATCGCCGGAAAGCTCCAGCGCTCTCACTCGGCGCGGCATGGCACGCGGCGCGTAGGCGGAGTTCTCGAGGCAGGCGTACTGCAGTGCGGCTGCGTGATGCCAGCCCTGACGCTCGGCATCGCGCGCCAGCGAGAAACGCAGCCGGTCACGTCGCTGTGCCAGCCAGGCATTGGCGCGATTCGCCTCTGTCGCGTCGGCTTCTGACGATGTCGGCTCGTCCAGGGCCGAGATGATGCGCTGCCAATGCGGCTCCAGTTCCGCATGCGCCGTCTCACGATTCAGACGCTCCCTGGCCGCCTGCCAGCCCTCACGCAGCTGCTCCAGGGCCAGATAACGATCCACCTCCCAACGCTGGGTGAAGGCGCGCGAGTCTGGGGAAAGCGCGACCGCCTCGCAGCGCAGCAGGCCCAGTTCACTGAGCACGAAGTCCGACAGAGTCTGGCGCAGGTTGCCGAAGAACATCAGGCTCAGGCGTCGCGACAGCTCACCAAGCCCAACACTCAGCGTGTTGGCGGTGGGGTCATTCAGCCACTCGGGCAGTGACCGTGGCGTGGTATCTACCAGCAGCTCGCTGAGGGCATCCGGCATCCGGCGTTTGGGCGTGCTTCTTGGCAGCTCGGGGAAGGCGTCCTTCAAGCGCGGCAGTGTCACAAGTGACAGCATTTCCTCCAGGCTCAGGTCAGCGTTCAGGCGGCACAGCCCATCAGGCGTGGCACTGCCGGCGATCGGTGTGATCAGAGGCTTGCTTGCGGCCTCGATAGCGCCGATTTCGACATAATGGAGCTGCGTGACCTCGAAATGATCGCCCTTGCGCATCAGCAGGCGGACCAGCAGGGCCCGCGAGGCGTCCGGCAGGCGCGTGATGGCGTCCACCGTGGCACGCTCCGTCTCTGTCAGCAGATCGGCATGGCACTGGCAGACCCAATCGAGCAGGGTATCGAAATTGGCCAGGTAGTAGCGCGGATTGTCGAGGGGAGCGGCTTGCATGGTGACCTGTCGAAGTGGCGGGCAGTGCAGCGGTTTGCCCGAAAGCATGGGGTTATATACAGTATATGGCCATCTGTCGGGCTGCAAACTCTTGCAAAGCCTGTCACGAGTCACCATCTGCCTGTCAGCAAGTGGTAAAATCCCGTGATCGACGTGTCATGGCAGCCTCATGGCACGTCTGCTGGACAGGCTTGAAAGCGTGTCACCCTTGATTCCTCCCCTCGGAGGCATTTCCGCGATGGTTCAGGACGGGCCATCGATCATCATTCAAGCAGGGCAGGAAGGCAGTCCATGTTTCTTGATCAGTTTCACCGGGTCGAAGATGGCCGCGTGCGGATCACCGCCGAGCAGGCCAGTCGCTTCGCCAAGCAGATGGCGGGGGATTACAACCCCATTCATGACCCGGATGCGCGACGCTTCTGTGTGCCCGGCGACCTGCTGTTCTCCCTGTTGCTGGCGAAATTCGGCCTTTCACAGTGCATGACCATCCGTTTCTGCGGCATGGTCGGCAATGATGTGCCCTTGATCTTCGAAGCGCTGGAAGAACCCGACGAGAATGGCGTGTCCCTGCTGGTGCGCGATGAAGCCGGCAAGGTCTATCTGACGGTCGAGCGCAGCGGTGATACCACCCATGACGAGGAAGTGGTCGCCAATTTCACTCGCCAGTATATCGCCTTCTCCGGGCGCAACTTCCCGCACTTCCTGCAGCCGCTGATGCTGGAGAAGGGGGTGATGTTCAATCCGGCACGCCCGCTGGTGATCTATGACAGCATGGGCTTCTGTTTCGAACGGCTCGATATCGCCGATCTGCATCTCGATTTCGTGCGCTCCTCGCTTGAGGTCAACGGCAAGCGTGGTGATACCCTGCTCGAATTCGGCATCCATGATGGCGAGCAGTGCATCGGCAGTGGCTCCAAGAAGCTGGTCGTCAGTGGGCTGCGGGATTACTGTGCCGAGACGATGGATGCCTTCGTTGAATCCTTCGAGGCGCTCAAGCGCGAAGCCGAAGCCTGAGCCGGGCGAACCGAGATGGCCGAACTGAGCCAGTCGAAGGTGAGATGGCCGAAGTGAGCTAGCCCTCGGACTTGCGTGCTGCAGAGATCAAGACGCCCGCCAGAGAGATCTGGCGGGCGTCTTGTCGTGGGGGGCAAAAGACCAGCGGCAAGGGGGCGGCTGACGTCGTCGGTGAGTTGTCTCGCCGCGTTCAGCGCTTGATGCTGATCGGCGCCAGCGCATCACCCTGTGGCAGGATGCGCCCGATGATGGCGCTGGCGTGATAGCCGGCGGCCTTGAGCGCGGCCAGGCAGGACTCGGCCTCACCGGCCGGCACACTGGCCAGCAGGCCGCCGGCAGTCTGTGGATCGAACAGCAGCGGATAGCGCGGATGATCAATGACGCCGGCCTGATCCTTCAGGGCCCGCTTGAGACGCAGGTTGGCCGGTTGCAGTGAGCTGACCACCCCGCGGGCGACGCAGTCCTCGGCGCCGTCCAGTATCGGCAGGGCGTCGATCTCGAGTTCGGCATCCACGCCGCTGGCGCGGGTCATCTCCACAAGGTGGCCGAGCAGGCCGAAGCCGGTGACATCGGTGGAGGCGCTCGCCTGATGGGCGCGCAGGATATTCGCTGCCTGCTGACTGGATTGCTGCATGCTGTCCAGTGCGGCGTCGATCCAGCGGCCTCGCGCTTCCAGGCGTGCGTGCGCTGCCAGCAGGGTGCCGGTGCCGATGGCCTTGGTGAGGATCAGCACCTCGCCTGGCTGCATGCCGCCCTTGCAGGTGACGCCGGCCAGACTCTCCTCCACCAGGCCATTGAGGGCGAAGCCCAGCGCCAGTTCCTGCCCCTCGCCGGTATGTCCGCCGACCAGTGTACAGCCTGCCTCGTTGAGCACCTCGGTGGCGCCTTGCATCAGCTCGCGCACCAGCGGTTCGACCTTGCGCTCGATCCCCTGCGGCACCGTGGCGACGGCGGTCGCGGTGTGGGGCGTCGCGCCCATGGCGTAGAGATCGCCCAGGGCGTGATTGGCGGCGATGCGCCCGAACAGGTAAGGGTCATCGATGAAGGCGCGGAAGAAGTCGACGCTGTGTACCAGTGCCTGACCCTCGGGCACTCGCACGATGGCGGCATCATCCGGGGCATGCAGCCCGACCAGCACGTCCGGGTTCTCGCGCGGGGCAAGGCTCTGCAGCGCTCGCGACAGCACGCTGGCACCGACCTTGGCGCCACAGCCGCCACAGCGCATTGCCAGTGCGGACAGGGCCTGATGCGCTTCCTGCTCATCCAGCTCGGCGGTCAGGCGCGGGTGGAGCCTGCCATCGCCGCCCTTGAGCGCCTGCCAGGCAGCGCTGATGCGCTGTTGCAATCCTGACAGGCCGCCGGTGTCCGCGGCGTCCTGCATGCTGGGCAGTTCATTGAAGCGTGCCATGAACTGGCGGTCGATATGGTCTTTCCAGCGCCACAGCCACGGACGCAGGCACGGCGACACCAGCCCAAGATTGCCGCGTGAGGCAATGGCATCACGATCCCCGGTGCTGATCAGGGCCAGCCAGCGGGACTGTGGAATATAGGGATGTAGTGACTCTCCGCGCACGGCGCGGCGCAGGTTGTCAGCCAGCGGCCGTGACTGGCGCACGGCGAAGACGCCGGCCTTTTCACGCGGATGATTGACCTGATGCGCGATATCGCCCGCGGCGAAGATGGCATCATCCTCGAGTGTCTGCAGGGTATCGCGCACCTTGAGAAAGCCATCCTCATCCAGGCTCAGTCCTGTCTTCTCCAGCCAGCGTGCCCCCCCGGCGCGTGTCACCCAGATGGCCTCGTCGGCCGGATGGCGGCTGCCGCTGGCACTGATCAGCTGGCGTTGGGATGACGTCGTGGACGATTCAACAGCGGTGATCTCCTCACCGAAATGCACCCGGATACCGCGTTCATGCAAGGTGGTGGCGAGTGCAGCGCTGACCTCAGGAGAATGGGTCGGCAACAGGCGCTGTCCGCGGGTGATCAGCGTCAGGTTCGGCGCGAGAGCAGCGGGCAACTCGGCGGCGAGGCGCTGCTGGATGGCCAGCAGCAGCTCGACCCCGCCGGCACCGCCGCCGACCAGCACGATGTCGAGAGGCCGCTCGGCGCTTCTGGCGCGCTCAAGCAGTCTCAGCCAGCGTTGCTGGAAGGTGCTGATCGGTTTGACCGCCACCACGGGGGCATCAGCCGCTTCGGGATCACCGATACCGTCGATGTGGGACAGGCGAGGCGTGGAGCCGATATTGATCGACAGCAGGTCATAGTCCACCGCCGGGCGCTCGGCGCAGATCACGCGGCGCTGGCCGCGGTCGATATCGATCACCTGATCCCGATAGAAGCGTGCGCCGGCGAACTGACACAGCCGACGCAGGTCGATATGCACATCATCAAAGGTGTAATGCCCCGCCACGTAACCGGGTAGCATGCCGGAGTAGGGCGTGTCGGTGTCGCGACAGATGACGGTGAGGCGTACGCCAGGCTCAGGCTGCATGGCGAAACGCATCAACACGCCAACATGGCTATGTCCCCCGCCGATCAGGACGATATCGCGCACGATGGGCGCCTTGGCAGGCATGGACGCAGATGGCATCAGAGGTCTCGATAGTCAGAAGAGGACGGGGATATTGAATAATGGGTAATGATATCAGGAGTCTAGCAACTTGAACTTTCTTGGTCATGCGCACCTGAGTCTGGCGGGCAGCGATAACTTCCTGTTTGGCAACCTGATTGCCGACGGCGTGCGCGGCAGTGACCTGAGCGGCTGGTCGCCTGAGATAGAAGCCGGCATCCGTTTCCATCGCCGCTGTGATGCGGTGATCGATGCCCATCCCGAAACTCGCTGGCTGTTGACTCAGGTACCGCCCGCGTCACGTCGTGTGGCCGGCATCGCCTTTGACATGATGTGGGATCACCTGCTGGCTGGTGAGATGCACGATGACGATATCGAGCGCCTCTATCGCCTGTTGGCGCGTGAGGAGGTGCCGTCACGCCTGACGAGCCTCATCGAGTGGATTCAGGTGCGCGATGCGCTCAGGCGCTATCAGGAGCTGGAGTTCACGCTCTCGACCATTGCCAGCATCGGCGAGCGCATGACGGCCAGACGCCGGTTACGCCAGACAAGTGATCCTCGCCAGCAAAGTGATTCACGAAGGCAAAGTGATACGCGAAGCGGAAGGCGTACGCACAAGGTGGGGGATCTGGAAGCAGGCGCCAATCCGCTGGCGGACATGACGCCGTGGCTGGCGGATAACCGCGCGATGCTTGAGGACAGCTTCGCGCGGTTGTGGCCGGACATGCTGGCATTGCGCCAGACGCCCGTTATCTGATGATCAGGCTTGCGCTCAGCGCAGCTCCAGACGCGTGAAGGGCCTCAGGAGATACGAGAGTACGCTGCGCTCGCCGGTCTCGATGTCCACCGTGGCGACCATGCCCGGCTTGATCGGCAGCGTCTCGCCATTGTGCTCAAGCGCCGCGGTCTCGCTGCTGACCAGCACGCGATAGTAGCTTTCCTCACCCCGCGGCGTTTCCTCTTCCAGGGTGTCAGAGCTGATGCGCTCCACCTTGCCCTCCAGCGTGCCGTAGACCGCATAGTCGTAGGCGCTGATGCGAATCGTGGCCGGCATACCCGGGGCGATGAAGGCGACATCCTGCGGGCGGATGCGCGTCTCGAACACCAGGGTGTCCTCCAGCGGGGTGATCTGCATGATCTCCTCGCCGGGCGGGATGACGCCGCCACGCGTGGTGATGGCGATGTTGTTGACCACGCCACGCACCGGCGAGAGCAGCCGGGTGCGATCCAGCTGATCACGCCGCTGCACGGTAGTCTCTTCCAGTGTCGCCAGTTCGGACTTCTTGTCGGCAAGCTCGGCGTAGGCATCCTGCAGATAGGTATTGCGGATCTCGGCCTGACGGCCCTTGAGTTCGGCGATCTCGCGATCCAGCTTGAGCATCTCCATCTCGCCCACGGCACGTCGCTTGACCAGCGGGCGGATCACTGCGAGCTGACGCTGGGCCGCAGTGATCTCCTTGCTGACCGCATTCAAGGCGCTATCACGCTTCTTGCGCCGCGCCGTGAACAGCTCACGCTCGGTGGCCGTCAGCGCCTCGTTGTCACGCACCTCCTCCGGAAACTCGATGCTGGCCTTGTCCAGTACCTCGGCTTCCAGACGTCCGATGGTCGCCCTCAGCGCCTGGGCCTGGCTCAGCGATTCCATGTAGGCCGAGCGGAAGCGGGTTTCATCGATGGCGGCCAGCAGCTGACCGGCCTCGACGATTTCCCCCTCCCGAACCATGATCTCGTCGAGAATGCCGCCTTCCAGGCTCTGGATGGTCTGCTGGCGCGAGGAGGGGACTACCTTGGCTTCACCGCGGGCCACTTCATTGACTTCTGCCCAGCTGGACCACGCCACGAAGAGCGCTATCACCAGCAGGCTGGCCCACAGCAGCGGACGTGACCAGTGGCTTTCCAGTCTCTGGTCCGGGGCGCCCAGCTCACGTTTGATGAGTTCGGGGTCAAAACGCTGGCTCATGAGGCCTCCTGGCGCTGGCGAGATGAGGAGGTGGCCGGTGTCTTGCCGGCGGACTGTCTGGCCATGATCTGATCCAGCGGGCCATCCATGACGCGCTTGCCATGGCGCAGTACCAGCGCGCGCTCGACCCAGCTGAGCAGCGACTTGCGGTGGGTGGCGAGTACCAGGGTGCGGCCGGCAAGCCACGGGCCAAGTGTCTTGATGACGTGCTGCTCGGTGGCCTGATCCAGCGAGGCCGTGGGTTCATCCAGCAGCACCACGACCGGGTCCTGCAGGATCAGGCGGGCAAGACCGAGGCTCTGACGTTGGCCGCCGGACAGGCTGTGGCGATCATGCAGCATCATGTCCAGCCCCAGCGGATGACGACGCACGAAGTCGCCCAGACCGGTCATCTCGAGGACCTCCAGCAGACGCATGTCGCTGACATCCCGTCCGTCGATGCACAGATTGTCGCGCAGGGTACCGCTGAACAGACTGATGTCCTGTGGCAGGTAGCCGATGGCACGCTGGCGGTCGGCAGGGTCGATCTGACTCAGGGCGAGGTGATCGAGGGTCAGTTCACCGCTGGTAGGCGTGAAATAGCCGGCCAGCAGTCGCAGCAGGGTGCTCTTGCCGGCGCCATTGCCCCCCAGCAGCGCGATGTGTTCACCGGGCGCGATGCTCAGGCGATCCAGTGCCAGAGCCTCCGGCGCTTCCTCGTCATAGCGCCAATGCAGATTCTCGGCATGATAGTGACCGCGAGCCTGGGCGAGTCGCGCGAAGCGGCGATCACCGGGTCGCTCGATATCGGTCTCCATCAGCGCATCCAGGCCTTCCTTGGCCACCTTGACGTGCTGCCAGCGACTCAGCAGTGCGCTGATCTGCAGGGTCGGGCCGATGGCGCGCGACGACAGGATCGAGCAGGCGATCAGGGCACCGACGCTCAACTCGCCAGCCATGATCAGATAGACACCGGCAATGATGACGCCGACGTAGGCCAGCTGCTGCATGCCGGTGCCCCAGCTGGTCAGCCAGGCGACGGCATGGCGGAAGGTGACGCCACGGTGGGTCTGCTCGGAGGTCAGGCGCTGCCATTGGCGACTGGCATGGCCTTCGGCGCGGCAGGCCTTGAGGTTCTCGAGGTTGTCGAGGGTCTCGAGCAATACGCCATTCTTGACCGCGGATTCGCGCATGCCCTCACGGGACAGGCGTGACAGCCAGGGTTGCGCCAGCAGCACGGGAATCAGCATCAACACGATGGCGGCCACCGGTACCCAGACCACCGGGCCGCCCAGCAGGGCGATCAGGCCCAGGAACAGCAGGGCGAAGGGCAGATCACCACAGGCCCCGAGGGTCGAGGCGGTGAAGAATTCGCGGATGGCATCGAAGTCTCGAATCTGGCTGGTCATCGCGCCGGTGGAGCGCGGCTTCGAGGCCAGGCGCATCTGCACGGCGTGGCGGAAGATGTGATCGTTGAGCTCGAGATCGATCTTCTTGCCTGAGTTCTCGATCAATTGTGCCCGCAGTGCGCGCAACAGCGCTTCCAGCGCGATGGCGAGAATCACGCCGATACCCAGCGCCCACAGCGTATCGACGGCACCGGTCGGCACCACACGGTCATAGACCTGCATCGCGAACAGGGCCGTGGCCACGGCCAGCAGAGCAGCGAGCGACGAGGACAGTGCGACTTCGGCGAAGACTCGCCAATGGGACTTGAGGCGTGATGTCAGCCAATGACCCTGGCGGGTCTGGCTGTAACCTTCTGCGCGATCCAGCGAGATCTCGCCATGTGCGAACAGCGCGATGCCGGCGTATGCGGCGTCCAGCTCGGCCTGTGGCTGCCAGTACTCTCCCCCGGACAGCGGGTCGAGCAACTGATAGGCGGGGCCGCTGGGGGCTGCTTCCGTATCATCGTCTGTCGGGGTGTCGCTCGTGTCGGCACTCGACTCGGTGCTCGACTCGCCGCTCGATTCGATGCTCGACGTTTCAGGCCACTGATGCGACGACTCATGGGCCAGCAGTACGCGGCTGCTGCCGTCTTCCAGCAACACGACGCAGGGCATCAGGCTGGCAGGAATCTCGTCGAGGGGAGCCTGACTCAGACGTGCGGCAATGCCCTGGCGTGACAGGGCCTGCTCCAGATCCTGTGGCGCGAGCTGCCCCTTGGTCAGTGGCATGCCATGGCGCAGGCGTTCGAGGTCGATGCCGTGGCCCTGCAGGCGCAGCAACTGGCGAACGCTCTCCAGCAGCGGGTCGGGTCGGGAGGCCACCGGGGTATCGGCAGCAGACTGTACGGAGCTCATTGGCTGACTCCCTGGCTGACAGGCTGATGGGAATGGGACAGGTGAGCACTCGTCATCTCGGTTGTCGCGGCAGTGGTGGATGGCGCGCGAAGGGGTGAGGTGACCAGTGGCAGGGCGCCCAGTTGGGTCGCGAGTTCATATTGATCGGTGAGCAGCTGGGTGTTGAGCTCGATCATCTGACGACGCGCCGCGAAGATCTCGCTTTCGATGGTCAGCAGATCCTCGATATTGCGTGAGCCGGTGATGAACTGGTCCCGATAGCTGCTGCGCAGGCGCTCTCCGCTGCGTGCCTGCTGATCCAGTGCCTTGATGCGTGCCTCGACCGCTGGCTGACTGGCAGACAGTCGCTGGATCTGGCGGCGCAGCTCACGGGCCGTGGAGGCGGTCTCGAACTGGGCGGCGGTCAGGCGTGCGCGATCCGCTTCGGGCTGACGGAGGGGTGTCAGGCCCTGAAAGACCGGTGCCTCGATGCGCAGGCCGATACTGGAGTCGCTGACCATGTCGTCGTTCGACTCATAACGTGAGCTTGTCGCCTCCAGTCGCAATTCCGGCCAGCGCTCGGCCTCGCTCAGGCTCAAGGCGTGGCGCGCGGCATTCTGCTGGCTGACATGACTGCGATAGGCCGGCGCGTTGGTGATGGCGGCATCGGTAGTGGCAGGGTCGCGGGCCAGGTCCGCCACGATCGGCAGTGGCTTCGGGGCGCTCAAGGCCACGCCCTGGAAGGGGCGTCCACTGAGAATCTCGAGTTCCTGTCGGGCGGTATCAGCATCGCCCTGAAGGCGTGCCAGCCATTCACGCGCACTGGCAAGGTCGACGGCGGCTCGGTCCAGCTCGACCCGGTCACCATAGCCCGAGAAGGTGCGATCATTGGCCAGCGTCTCGAGGCTTTCGAGCTTCTCGATGTAATCACGTACGCGGCGCATCATGGCGCGGTTGGCCCCGAGATCGATATAGGCGGTGATCGCCTCCTGGGCGATCTCCATGCGGGTCTGATCCAGGGTGTCACGCTCGACATCCCGCTCGGCCTTGCGTTGTTCGATCTCGGCTTCCACCTGACCCCAGTCATAGAGCATCTGGCTCAGCGTGATGCGATACCCGCCTTCCGTGAAATTGTCCTCGGTGCCGACGCTGCTTTCCAGACGTGGCCAGTAGCCATCCTCGGCAATCTCGATATCCGTCCCTGCGGCCCGGACATTGGCCTGGGCGGCGTCGATGCGAGGGTCATGCCTGAGCACATCGCTCAATACTTCGGCGAGATCACGTGTCGTCTGAGCACTGGCCGGTAGCGAACTCGCCAGACCGGCTGAGACGACACAGATGGCGATGGAAAGCCTCTTCATTCGTATGTGCAGAGTTGTTGCCTGTCCGATGGCGGACGGACAACGAAATAGGGTGGGCATCATGTCACTCCTTGGCCCCAGGGTGATCCCTGAAGTTGCGTCATCCTGACGCTTTATTCGTGTTCAGTGTGTACTTGTTCATCGGGAAGGCGCCTCCTGAGAGGCGCATCCCGGGACTAGCCGTTATTAGTATTCACGGTAACGTCCTGGTCGATATAGAGCGTTGCGTCACCCAGTTGATAAGTATCATAGGTGGTGCCGTTGAACTCGGCAGTGGCGCCTGTTGTGGTCGCCCCATCAGCTTCCACGCTGTCGCCCTCATCGCCATCGATATACAGCTCGTTATCGTCATCCGTGAGGTTCAATACCGTAACTTCGTCCAGCGTCAGCGTGGTCGCCAAATCGCTGCTGGCGGAAATATCCAACACTTCGATATTGACGGCAGTGTTCACGGAAGCATCCGCATCCAGCAGCGCAGTCAGATCAATGCTCTCCCCGGTATTGTCGAAGCTCAAGGTATCAATGCCTGCGCCGCCGTCGACCTCGAAGGTGAGGGTGGATGTCACGAGGGTGTCATCGCCATCACCGCCATCGAAGATATTGCTGCCAGCGCCGCCTAAGAGGTAATCATCGCCTAGATTCCCGATCAGAGTGTCATCGCCATCACCTCCCTGGAGAACATCACTTGCGCTACCGCCGGTCAAAACATCATTTCCCGCAAAGCCGTAGAGATAGACACTGGTAGCGCTGTCGCTTTCATCAAAAATATCGGCTTCTGCGCCTCCAACAAGAATGGAGGAAGCATCAAGCCCGCTGAATACCGAGCTGCTGTCTAGAAGGTCAACGTCAACCAGTGACGACAGTGTACCTGTCGTTTCTGCGTCATAAACATCTGTGGCAGTAATGCTCAAAGCATCAAAGAGCTCCACATCTATGAGATTGATACCTCCTTGATCCAGTGTGACCGTCGCGAGAAGTTGATTTAGCGCTTCGTTGTCAATATCACCGCCATCAGCTGCAGTGATAGTGACCTGAGCATTCGCAGCGACGGTGCCAAGTACACCCTCAAACTCGGCACCTGTGTCTTGAACACTGAGCCCTAGAGCGATAGCCAAATCGTCATTCCAGGTGAAATCTGGAGCAGTAATGAGTGAGTCCACGTCAATTGTGACTAGCGCACTATAATCAATTACCACGGATCGCAGGTTGTTGTCATAATCTGCAACAAAGACATTGCTATCGTAAAGATCAATAAGGCCTAATGCTTCCAGTCCCACTAGTCCGAGAAGTTCATCATCATCTGCAGTCACGGTAGGAGCGACATTACTTACCGAGTCCAGGCTCTCCTCGCCAATGAAGGTGATATCTCCAGTTTTCGTATCACCATCACCATCCACGACCGTGACGCTGACATCCGTTTCATTGACCTCCGTGCCCACCAACAACTGTTCACCGCTGATGAGGGAGTCGATGACCTCACTGCTCGTCAAGGTGCCACCGTCGGTCAGATCGAGTCCATCGATATTGATGACCTGGTTGGCGGATGTGGCAGGGGAAGCCGTCAATCCACCCTCTGTGTTGATATAGAGGACGGTCGTACCAGTTGCCGAGACATATTCGGCACTGATATAGCTGGCAAGATTGTTGGTGGTGCTATCGACGTAATAGGCTCCATTGAGCATGTCGCGCAGATCAAGAATGTCTCCTGATCCGACGCCACCATTATTGAAGTTGAGCACGGTGTCTGTTGCCGCAGCAGCGACAGTACCCTCATCACCGGACTCCCAACGAAGGACGTCGACTCCGTCACCACCATTCAGGGTGTCGTTTTCCGCGCCGCCGATCAGCAGGTCAGTCGCACCACCTCCGTTCAGTTCGTCATTGCCGCTGCCGCCGCGCAAGATGTCATTACCATTACCACCAGTTAGCAGATCATTTCCAGCGTAACCGTATAGCCCTTCTCCATCGGAATTTGCATTTAGTGAATTAGATGTATCATCACCTTCCTTTACTGCTGGCTGATAATCTGTGCTCAACACATTAAGATTGATTAGAGTGGCATCTGCATCGGGAGTAGATGTCGCATTCAGTGCATCAGTGGCAGTTATTACTGTGCTGCTTGTTATATTGAGCAGTAGAGTATCAAGATCAAGTAGGTTTAAAGCAGTATTGAGTGCAGCACCCAGGCCTGTAGGTGACTCAAGTGTTAACTCAACCGTACTCAATATTTCGTTGACTTTGAGGTTTGATATAGAACCTTCAGATACTGATATATCTAAGACGACTTCACCAGCAGTGTTTGTGTTCTGCTCAACATTCAATCCTAGTTCAGTAGCTAATTGTTCGCTCCAGGACCAGGATACAGCGCCAACCAATGCTGATACTAAGCCCCCTAAAAGAGTGACATTTTGTACAAGGCTAACTAAGCCATTCGTGCTGATGGTTACAGAAGTCAGGTTTTCATCAACATCATAGGCATTGAATAATTGATCATTATTGAGATCGATAACATCCAATGCATTGAGACCGACAATACCTAATACGTCACTGGTCTCATTGGCTAATACTACAGGCCGCGTATTGGCCTCCTCTGTTGCGCTGAACTGGCCCTGATGGCTGTAGCTATAGTCCCCTGAGTCGATATTCAGGCTGAAGGATTCACCGGACAGCGTTTCGGCCGCCAGAATACCATCGACGATGCTGACAGTATCGCCAGCCTCCAGACCAATCTCGGTTGAGGTGCCGGTCACATCCGCGTAGGTGCCATCATCAGAGACAGTGAATGTCAGGCCCTTGAACGTGAAGGACTGCACCTGCCCATTTGCCGCATCAGCTCCAAACCCGAAGTCACCCTCACCATCGAAGATGGAGCCGGTGTAATCCGTATTCGAGCTCAGAGTCTCCACGACGGTACTTGCCGCAATCGTCGGTACATCATCAGCGATATCGATATTCAAGGTACTGCTGGTGCTCGACGCGCCGTCGGTCAGAGTGACAAGCACATCCACCGTGGATGACTCGGCATTCACCTGATCAATGTTGCCGAGCAGTTCTGCGCTGTAGACAACTTCCGAGCCATCCTCGGTGACGGAAACGACCATGACGGCCGTCGCTGCAGCGTTGTCGACATCACTCGCTAGTGTGAGCGTACGTCCTTCATCCGTGACAACCCAATCAAGCGCTTGGCCGTTGCTGGTGAGCGACTCGGTGGAGCTGAGAGAGAGAGTTGCCTCACCGCTGGTATCGGCGAATGCCTGAGTGCTCGCAACAGCGCCTGCCACAGAGACAATATCCTCTTCCGAGATCGTGAGACTGTTGGCATTGCCCAGATCGAGGAAAACGTCACTCAGCTTGGTCGCCGTATCGGTCACGGCGTCAACATTCTCATTTCCCGCCTCATCTGTAACGGTCATGGTCACGGTCAGCAGTCCCTCTGCCAGACCGGTGAGGTCGACGCCTGACACAGTCACTTCGCCCGCCGCCGAGACAGTGATGTTCTCGGTAGGGACGGTGACGGAGCCATTGTCGGTATCGGTGATCACGATCGTGAGATTGCTGCTGGTCAAGCCGGCTTCGACAGTGCCTTCGAATGTCACATCAGTCGCTTCAGCAGCATTGAGAGCGTCCCCATCAGCATCCGTGAAGTTGATGACACTCCCTATCGGAGCAGTCGTGTCGATGGTCACTGTACCCAGATTGACCTCATTGCTGACATTGCCTGCGGCGTCGGTAATGACAGCTGAGGCGTTGTAGCTACTGCCGTCGGTAAGATTGTCGGCGGGTACCGTCACTGCCACGCTTCCGGCGGTGATATCCGAATCAACCAGCTTCACACCGGCAGTTATCACATTGTCTACATCATTGGTGTCCACCAAGATGACGGTAGCTGTATCCCCAGCGACGGTATCAGCACTGAGCGCGACTTCAGCTTGCAGCCCATCCGTCAGCTCATCGAGGTTCACGCCATTGAGGGCTTCACCAATCACTAGTGACGGCGGTGCGCCTGGGGCTGTTGTATCGACTGTGATGGCGATGGCGTTGGACAGCACGCTGTCATTGCCGGCGGCATCGGTGGCAATGGCGGTGAAGGCGTAATCGCCCTCGTCCAATGCGGTGATTGGCGTGATGCTCCAGTTGCCGTCGGAATCTGCCGTGTCGGTGCCCAGCACGGTTTCCCCGTTGTAGAGCGTGNGCGCGGTGGTATCGACCGTGATGGCGATGGCGTTGGACAGCACGCTGTCATTGCCGGCGGCATCGGTGGCAATGGCGGTGAAGGCGTAATCGCCCTCGTCCAATGCGGTGATCGGCGTGATGCTCCAGTTGCCGTCGGAATCTGCCGTGTCGGTACCCAGCGCGGTTTCCCCGTTGTAGAGCGTGACCGTGCTGTCGGCTTCCGCGGTACCGGAGACGGTCGGGGTGGTGTCATCGGTACTGTCACCGTCGACCAGGTCGGCGGTCAGATCGCCAACGTTGTCACTGATGGTGGTGATAACCGGCGCGGATGGGTCCGTAGTATCCACGGTCACGGCGCCCAGGTTCACGGCGTCGCTGACGTTACCAGCCACATCGGTCTGACGGATCTGCACAACGCCATCGGCGTAGCTGCCTTCGTCCAGCGTGAAGGTGGTGCCAGTGCCAGCATCCCAGCTGGTGCCGCCGTCGAGGGAGACTTCCCAGGTGGCATCGGTCTCGAGACCACTGACGNCCCAGCACGGTTTCCCCGTTGTAGAGCGTGACCGTGCTGTCGGCTTCCGCGGTACCGGAGACGGTCGGGGTGGTGTCATCGGTGCTGTCACCGTCGACCAGGGCGGCGGCCAGATCGCCAACGTTGTCACTGATGGTAGTGATGACCGGCGCGGTCGGCGCAGTGATGTCGATGGCGACGTCGATACTGTTCGAGGCAGCAGAGCGATTTCCCGCCACATCGATGATCACGGCTGTCGCGGCGTAACTGCTGCCATCGGTCAGGGCGTCGGCGGCAATGGTGACCGCCACGCTGTCGGCGGTGATGTCAGCCTCTTCCAGCACGACTGAAGCGGTGATCACGTTC